>NZ_CP012479.1:1343439-2686878 GCF_001281315.1 Arthrobacter sp. ERGS1:01
CCTTTCGCACGTCCCGTGGTGACGTTGATCCATCTTTTTGGTGGCGCTCACTCAGTTCAGTGGGTCAAGATCAGTCATTCGTTCGTTGAAAGGGTCCCCATGACGCCGATATCCGAAGGTCAGCGCCGCGCTCCCGTCATGGAGGACGTGGCGAAACTGGCCGGCGTATCGCATTAGACGGTCTCCCGGGTGCTCAATAGAAATCCCAATGTCAGCGCCCGAACGCTGAAGCGGGTGCAGGGTGCAATTGCCGAACTGGGGTACCGGCGCAATACCGCCGCCCGCAACCTTGTCACCAGGCGCTCAAACACCATTGGGGTCCTCGCCAGCGAGATGTCCCAATACGGACCGTCGAACACGCTGCTGGCGCTCCAGCAGGCGGCCCGCGAAGCCGGCTACTTCGTCAGCATCGCCGGCCTGGTCGAGGTGAGTGCCAAAACCATTGAGGAAGCATTACTGAGATTCATGGATCAAAGTGTGGACGGCGTCGTGGTACAGGTTCCGCATGCCGGCATTTTTGAAACACTCGTGAACCTCAATCTCGACGTTCCGGTGGTTGCCATCGGCGCTGCAGGCACGAGCGGCCTGACCGGGGTTGTCATCGACCAGGTGGCCGGGGCGCGACGGGCCGTGGAGCACCTCATTTCGCTGGGGCACAGGCGGATTGGCCACGTGGCCGGGCCTGCCGGGTGGGTTGACACCGTGGCGAGGATTGAGGGCTGGCGCAGTGCTTTGGCCAACGCCGGCCTGCCGGAGGGGCCCCTGTATGAGGGGGACTGGAGCGCGGCTTCGGGATTCCGGGTGGGCAGTGAAATCGCCGGCCTCACGGATGTCACCGCCATTTTCGCCGGCAACGACCAGATGGCGCTTGGCCTCCTGCGTGCCTTTGACGAGGCAGGGCTGAGTGTCCCCGGCGACGTCTCCCTGGTTGGCTTTGACGACTGGCCGGAGTCGGAGTTCTTCCTGCCGCCGTTGACGACTGTTCGCCAGGACTTCCAGGAACTGGGCAAACGGTGCATCCACGCCCTGCTGGCCGAGCTCGACGGCGGCGCCAAGGGCGGTGCGGCCCCGAGGTTGTTCCTGAGCTGGTGGTTCGCGGCTCCACCGCCGGCGCCCCGGTCATCTAGGGATGCGGCGACCATGCCGGCCCGCTCCCCGACATGCACGACCGGTTCAGGCTCGTGGCCAATGCCGTCGACGTCGTACCGCTGGAGCAGCCCCTGCCCAACTTTCCCGTTGCCCGCGGCTTGTGGAGCCCCAAACCGGACTTCGCAACCTCCGCTGCGGCCTGGCTGACAGCCGGCGCCGCGCATCACACTGTCCTCTCCACCCAGGTTGGGCTGGAAACCTTCGAGGACTTCGCCGAAATGGCCCAGACCGAATTGCTCACGATCGACGAGGGCACCACCTTGCGCGATTTCAAACTGGAGATCCGGTGGAACCAGGCCTACTACAAGTTCGCGTCCGGGCTGTGAACGGGATGGACCACCTGATCAGGTTCGGCGACTACACGGCCCGGATTACCGAGCGGGGAGCGGCGTTGCGCGAACTTCAGCACCTTGGACGGGACCTGGTGGTTCCTTTTGAGTTGCGCGGCCCCATTCCCGACTATAGGGGGATCATCGCGGCTCCCTGGCCAAATCGGGTCGCCGATGGCGCCTATCGATTCGACGGCGTGCTTCAACATCTGCCGTTGAACGAACCGGAGCGGGGGAACGCGCTTCACGGCCTCGTCTTTGATGAGCTGTGGGAGGTGGAGAACGTCGACGCCGACTCCATTACGCTGACGTGCCAGGTCGCACCTTCCTATGGTTATCCCACCTCGCTTGAGTTGGCGACCACCTACCGGCTGGATCCGGAAGGACTTCATTGCATGGTGGAGGCCAGCAATACCGGTTTCCTTGCCGGGCCTTACGGAGTGTGCCCGCATCCTTACCTCCTCGCCGGTGATCGCCCCTGGATGAATGGGTTTTGTCCTTCCAAGCAACCTCCTACCTTGCCGTCACCCCGGATCGGTTGTTGCCGCATGCGCTGCTTCCCGTGGAGGGGGACGAATTCGACTTCAGCGCCCCCCGGACCGTCGGGACCACGATGATCGACCACGCATTTACGGGCCTGGGTCCCGTGCCGCGGCTGGTCCTCAGCGACCCGGTGGGAACCCAGGTGGGCATGAGCTGGGACGACGGTTGTCCGTGGCTGCAAATCCACACCGCTGACAAGGCCGATGGCTCCGCCAGCCGGCTGGGCCTCGCCGCCGAACCCATGACGTGCCCGCCGGACGCCTTTAACTCGGGCACCGACGTGATTGTCCTTGCGCCGGGCGACACGCATGCGGCGTGGTGGCGCATCTTCGGGGGCATGCAAGGTGCTTCGGTTGCCTGCCGGTCTTGAAACAAGCCGCGCTTGTGGCGCCGACCAACGTATGACTGCCACCGGAGTCCCCTCCGGCAACGGGGGAGGTTATGGCCGGGCGCAGCGTGTGGCGGCCGCCGGGGTTCGAAATGCGTAAGGGCGGCTACGAGATAGCCGCCTCCTGCGCAGGACACCGTCATCCTGGCCCTTTCCCGGGAGTTTATGTGCCCGGCGCGAGGTCCGGAGCCACCGCCATCTGGGGTTGGAGTCCGCGCCAAAACAACTCACTGGCGGTCGCGACCAGCTCATCCGCCGGTACTCCGTCGAGGAGCCCGCCCGAGGTCAGCGTTGCGACGCCGTGGAAGGTTGCGAAGGCGACGAGTGCGATGTGCTGCGGGTCGCCGGGGCCGATGGCGCCGATCTCCTGCGCCGCAACGATGACGCGCATCGTCAGCGCCATCGATTCGTGTCCGGCGGCAAGGAGTTCGGCACGGGCGTCCGGCGCGTGCTTTAGTCCGAACATGAGCGAGAGAAGGGTTGGCTGGGCGAGGGCGAACGCGACGTAGCCGCGGCCGAGGTCCTCGAAACGTCTCCTTGCTGCCGCAGGGGTGGCCGCCACTCCTTGGCTGGCCTCGTTGAGAGACGTGGCAAGGCGGTTGAAGCCGTCCTCCGCCAAGGCATCCAGAAGCGCCTGTTTGTCGCGGAAGTGCCGGCTTGGCGCAGCATGGCTGACGCCGGCATCGCGGGCCAACTGCCGCAAGGACAGTGCTTCGACGCCGTTCGCCTCGATGCTGGCCGCAGCGGCTTCGAGCAAGGTGCGGCGGAGATCGCCGTGGTGATAGGGGTGAGTGGGCACGCAACGATCATATCGCGATGTTGACATTGACAACAAGAGTGGGTGAGTGAACAATGATGTCACTGACAACATTGTCTGTATCGACCGAAGGAATCCACGATGACCCTTGACCTTAGTGGGGGAACCACACTCATCACCGGCGCGAGCTCCGGCCTCGGCGTCGAATTTGCCAGACGGTTCGCGGCGCGCGGATCGAAGCTGGTACTCGTCGCCCGACGAGCCGAGCGGCTCGAGCAACTCGCGGCCGAACTGCGGGCCTCCGCGAACGTCCAGGTCGAGGTGCGCCCGGCCGACCTTGGCGTTCCCGGTGCTGCGATAGCCCTGCGCGAGGAACTGGAGCGTCGCGAAATCCGTATTACCTCGCTCGTCAACAATGCCGGATTTGGGAGCCATGGCGCGTTCGACCGGGCCGATCCGGAGCGCATGGCCGGCGAGATGCAGCTCAACATGGGTGCCGTCGTGGAACTCTCCCGCGCCTTTATGCCCCAGTTGCTCCAGGGCCGCGGTGCGCTTGTCATGGTGGCGAGCACCGCGGCGTACCAGCCGACGCCCGGCATGGCTGTTTACGGTGCGACCAAGGCATTCGTGCTGAGCTTCACCGAGGCGCTGTGGGCGGAGGCCCGCGGCACGGGGCTCCGGGTGCTCGCCGTGAGCCCGGGGTCGACCAAAACGGAGTTCTTCGACGTGGTCGGCACGTCCGACGCCTCGGTCGGCCGGCAGCAAACACCCGTGCAGGTGATTGACGCAACCTTCCGCGAGCTGGACAAGTCGAACGGGCGCCCGAGCATCGTTTCGGGACGGATCAACCACTTTACGGCCCTGAGTACCCGCCTGCTCTCACGCCGGGCATTGGCCAGGACGAGTGCCCGGGTCCTGGGCGACGTCCACCTGATGCCGGTTCCGGTGATGAACGGCTAGCCGGATACAGCCGGGGCAGGGGCATCGATGGCCAGTTTGATGCCGACGGCGCCCAGGAGGGTGCCGGTGAGCCATCGCTGCCAGCGCATCCACGACGGACGCCGTTGAAGGAACACCGCGATGGAGCCGGACGCCAGGATGAGCGCGGCGTTAACCGTCAGGCTCACGGCGATTTGCACCCCTCCGAGCTGGAATCCCTGCGCAACGACACCGCCGGAGGCCTGGTCGACGAACTGTGGGATCAACGCCAGGTACATGATCGCGGCCTTGGGATTCAAAAGGTTCGTCACCAGGCCCATCCGGAACAGCTTCGTGCCGGGGTCCCGAGGCAATTCACGGGCGTCAAAGACGGAGAGGCCGCCGGGGCGAAGGGCCTTGAAGGCCAGCCACAAAAGATAGCCCGCGCCGGCAACCTTGAGTGCGGTGTATAGCAAAGGCACGATGACGAAGATCGCAGCCAGGCCGACGTTCGCCATGGTCATGAAGATGATGAAACCAAGTGCGGTACCCGCGAGCGAGACCATCCCGGCGCGCCAGCCCTGGCTGATGCTGCGCGAGACCAGGTAGATCATGTTCGGGCCCGGCGTGAGCACCATCCCCAATGCGACCAAAGCCATGGCCGCCGCGGCAGTGAGTGAAATCACGGGGCTCCCATCGTAAAGACATGGCGCAAGTTGGTGAATCGACGAAACCCGTAAGGGCCCGCTTGGTTCAGGATAGGGGTAAACCGTGCAGTTGGGATCCCAATCGGAAGATCGGGATCCCAACTGCACGGCACCTTGGTGCGGGGGTCAGTTCCGGGGGTAGGTACTTGCCTGGCTTGCGAGCTGGATCGCACCGTCCCTGAAGAGAAGGGGAATGGGGTCGCTGATCTGCCCGCTGAATCCCTCCTCCGCCCCTGTCTGGAAACCCATGAGCCGGACCTGGCCGGACCGGTCGGTGACCAGTTTGCCCGCGTAGAGGCGTTCATCGACGAGCAACCGGGCGGAGGCAGTGTCGTAGGGCCCGGTTTCCGCGTCGATGAGCGTGTACCAGATGCCGCCCGTATAGCCTTCACGTTGGCCCGCCAGGTGCGCACTGTCGCAGGAGAAGAGCAGGATCCTCTGGCCGTCGACTTCGGCTATTTGCGGGACTTCAAGGTGGGCGAATCCCGCGCCGGGCTTGCTCAGTGGCGGCTGGGCCGTCCAGACGGAGAGATCCGCGGAGACGGCGTGGCCAATGACTCCCCGGTCGCGGGTGTTCGCCCCGGTTTTTCCCCGTGCGGTAAGCAACATATGCCACATCTCGGCGTCCGGCATTCTAAAGACCCAGGGGTCGCGCCACGCCTCCTCGTGCCAGGAACCGTCCTCCAGGGTTTCGTACCAGGTGCTATCGGCAGGCAGGATCGGGGCCGGATTCTTGTGCCACAGATACAGGTCGCTGGAGATGGCGAGGCCCACCGTCTCAATGTTGGGTTGTTCTCCCGGACGCAGAAAACGTGACCCCGTGAAGAACATGCGCCAGAGGCCGTCGTCGTCGCGGACGACGCTGCCGGTCCAGCTTGCGCTTGCGTCGAATGCGTCCGGGTGCCCCGGCCCAAGAACCGGTCCGTGGTCGTCCCAGTCGTGCAGGTCGATCGAGCTTGCGTGCCCTATGCGTGCATTGCGGTGGCGCAGTTCCGGGTCACCCAGGGACTTGGGCGCGTGCAGGTAGAAGAGGTGGAAGCGCTCGCCGTCGTCGGCGAACCAAAAGTCCCAGACCCAGTGATCGGGCAGTGCGAAGGTCACTGTGCGTGCCCTCCTTTTTCGCCGAGCGTGGCGGCCAGGCTTTGCACCAGGGACGTGCCCCGGTTGTCTTCTTGCCCCTGGAGGACGTTGGTCGTGTAGGCAAAGCCCAGCTCGTGTTCAGGGGAGGCGAAAGCGACCTGTCCGCCGGCGCCGTCGTGGCCGAAGGAGCGGGGGGTGAGGAAGCGACGGCGTTCGGAAGTCAACATGAATCCCGTGCCCCAGCGGGGGTAAGGGCCCGGAAGCCACCATACCGGTGCGCCTTCGCTTTGCACCGACGTCATATCCCGGGCGACGACGTCGTCGAGAAGCCGCGTTCCGTTGGTCGTGGTCACGGCTGCCGACCAGATCGTGGCCAGTGCCGTGGCGGTGGCGATCCCGCCGGCACCCGGGATCTCGGCCTTCTGGACGCGTTGGTCATCGAAGCCCTCCCCGGGCTTTACGAGGGCGGCCGGGAAGGCGGCGCCCAGCGTCATGGCCCGTTCCATCCAGTAGGCATCGGCTGGATCGATCAACGAGGGGCCGGGTGCCGCCTGGCCCAGGGTGTCACTGGCGATGAGCCGGGCGACCCGCGGTGCAACGTCGTCGGGCACTCCGATCCAGAAGTCGGCGCCCAGGGGACCGGTCACGGCATCGTGCAGGTAGTGGCTCACGGTCTTTCCCGTGACCCGGCGGATCAGTTCCCCGGAGAGCCAACCGAAGGTGAGTGCGTGGTATCCGTAGTTTGTTCCGGGTTCCCAGAGCGGTTTCTGCCCGGCGAGTTCAGCGGTCACGGCCTGCCAGTCGAGCGCGGTCTCCAGGTCGATGTCCCGTTGCGGGGCGGCAAGCCCGGCCCGGTGGGCAAGCAGTTCCCGGACGGTCACGGACTCCTTGCCGTTCGCACCGAATTCGGGCCAGTAGGTCGTGACGGGAGCATCGAGTTCAAGCCGGCCGTCCTGGACAAGCCGGCCGATCAGCAAGGACATGATCCCCTTGGTGCAGGAGAAGACGACCGTGGCGGTGTCGGCTTCCCATGCGGCGGACGTATAGGGATTGGCGGTGCCGGCCCACAGATCCACCACGGGCTCGCCCGAGATCAGGATGGACAGTGCACTGCCACCGGGTGAATTGCGGTTGGTCTGCTCGAAGGTATCTGCGAGTTCTTCAAATCCGGGCGCTACGAAGCCCTGGACGGTGGTGGTCATGGGAACCTGTCTTTCGGTTTAGCCTTTTACGGCTGAGCTGGCAACGCTGGTGATGAACCAGCGCTGGAAGAAGAGGAAAACGAGGAGGACTGGGATGACGAAGATGACGCCGAAGGCGAGGACGTTGCCCCATTCGGGTGGTTGGGAACTTTGGAACACGCTTAGCTCAAGGGGGAGCGGGCGCACGTTGGTGTCCGAGACCATGAGGACGGGCCAGAGATAGGATCCCCACTGGGCCAGGAACGTCAGGATCGCCACCGTTGCAAAGGCCGGCCTGCTCATGGGCAGGACAATTTGGAAGAAGATTCGGAACGGACCGGCCCCGTCGATGCGGGCAGCTTCCTCAACTTCGCCCGGGATGCCGAGGAAGAAGGTGTAGAAGAGGAAAATCGAGAACGCACTGGCGACGAACGGTAGGGCCTGGACATAGATCGTGTTCCTTGAGGACGCAAGCATGTAGTACAGGGGGAGGGCTACCGCTTCAAACGGGATGATGGTCAAGACGGTGACGATCGCCAGTGCCAGGCCGCGGCCCCGCCATTTGAGCCGTGCCAAGGCGTATCCGGCCAGGGAGTTGACGAGCAGTCCTCCGACGACGACAACCACGGTGACGATCACCGAAACGCCGACGAACTGCCAGACGTGCCCCGTCGTGTCGTTGGAGAAGCGGTTAAAGACACTCTCATAGTTGTCGAGGGAGAGATCAGTGGGGAGAAACCCGCCCAAGCCGCTGAGGACTTTCTCCTGGGGCCTGAAGCTGCCCATGATGAGGTAGTAGATCGGTATGAAGAAGATCAGGCCGAACACAAGGAGAAGTGAGTATTGGCCGATGTTCGACGCGAGCCGGGAACGTTTGAGGCTTGCAGTGCGGGGCATCATGATCCTCCGTCCTGGCGGATGAGCCGGCGCTGGACAATGGCGACTGCTGCCACGATTGCCAGGAAGACGACGGCCATCGCCGAGCCCTGTCCGATGTTGTTGAGGTCGTATCCGGTGGTGATCACCTGGTACATCACAGTTTGGGTGCTTTCGATGTTGATCGAGCCGCTTTGGTCGAGCAGGTAGACCTGGTCGAAGAGCCTCAACGAAAAGATCGTGGTCAGCAGGGCAACAAAAATGAGTGTGTTGCGAATGCCGGGAATGGTGACATGGATCAGCTGCGAAAACTTGGAGGCCCTGTCGATCGATGCCGCCTCATAGAGGTCCTGCGGCACACTTTGGAGGGCGCCGAGCAGGATGATCATTTGAAAACTGACACTCTGCCAGACGGACATGATGATGATGGCGGCCATGGCCGTTGACGCGCTACCGAGCCAGTCATGGGAGGCAATGGCTCCGCCGCTGAGCGCGGACAGCACCGCGTTGAGAAGCCCATTCTCGTCCCGTGCGAAAATCAGCCGCCAGATGACCGCGACCAATGCCAAGGGAAAGACCAGGGGCATGAAGAACACCGTACGGAATACCGCCATGCCCCTGAGCTTGCGGTTGATAAGGATGGCAAGGCCAAGTGCAAGCAGTGTTTGGACCGGAACGACGACGGCGGCAAAGGTGAAGTTGTTTGCCAATGAATGGAAAAAGGTGCTGCTGATATCGGGGTCCGTGAAGAGCCTCGCATACTGTTCAAGGCCAACGAATTTCGGCGCTCGCGGTGAGTTGAGTTGAAGACGGAAGAACGACATGATGATCGCCCCGAGAAACGGAAGAACCAGGAAGATGCCGAGCAGCAGGAACGCGGGGGCTGCCATGATCGGGCCGGAACTGCCGCGTGAAAGGCGGCCGGCCTTCCTGCTTAGCGGAGGCGCAGGATGTCCAGGAGTGTGCATGATTGACCTCGGGTAGGCCCTGCGGGATGACGCGACCGGCGTCATCCTGCAGGGCGGTGGTTCCTTAGCGGAAGTTGTCGTTGTCGGAGAAATTGCGGTCGATGGCCCGGGCGGCGCCCTGCAACGAGGTGGAGGCGTCAGCGCCGCCCCAGATCGCCCCCAGAGCCTTGCCGAACTCCGCGGTGATGATGGGATATCCCGGGGTGATCGGCCGGGAAACCGCAACGCATTCCTTGGACAGCTTGTCCTCCGTGGGGCAAGCCGATTCCAGTTGCGAAGCAAGGAAGGCCAACGGGCCGCCCTTGCCGTAGAGGGCGGAGGCCTTGAGCGCGGACTTGGTTGCCGGCGGAGCTCCGTTGGCCGCGGTGTACTGGGCCACAACCTTGTCGCTCATGAGGTAGTCGAGCAGCTTGCCGGCGGCGGCTCCATTCTTGGTATAGCCGCCAATGCTCCAGGCAATGGTGCCCGAACCGGTCTTGGCGCCCTGGCCAAAGTCGGGGAGCGGGCCCACGACCAGGTCGTCACCAAGGGCCTTCTTGTAGGCCGGGTAGAGCCAGTTGCCCATCCAGTTGAGCGCAACCTTGCCGCTCTGAAACGCCGTACCGTTGGTGTCCGGATCCGTGTACTTGCGCCAGGACGCGAAGGTGGACGTTGCATCAACGGCCTGGGGAGAGTCCAGCGAACCGGTGGCTTTGCCGTCCTTGAGGATCCCCGTGCCCGCGGACCAGACGATCGGGGCGAAGGCGTAGATGCCGTACTCGGAGGTCAACCCGTTGGCCTCGCCCATGCCGAAAGGCTTGCCGTCGGGGTCCGTTTTGGCCAGCTTTGCCAAAACCTCGCCGAATTCCTTCGCGGTCCACGCGTCCTGGACCTTCGTTGGCATGGTGACGCCGGCGGCGTCGAGCTGCTTCTTGTTTCCCCACATCGCCAAGCCGGAGTTCATCATGCCGACCGCGTACAGGTCCTTGCCAACAGTATTCTGGCCCTTGATCGCCTCGGTTTGATTCTTGATTGTGTCCGCTGCAAGGAACTGGGACAGCGGTGCTATGCGTTTGTTGTAGGCGAAATTCGCGATGACCGGCCCGTCGACCTCCAGGACATCCGGAAGATCTTCCGGGGCCGAGGTCTCGACCGTCTTCTGGAATGAATCTGCGGGGATGAACTGCATCTTCACCGTGATTCCCGAGGTCTTGGTGAAGTCGTCGACGATCTTCTGGATGGCAGCGTTTTCCGCTGACTGTCCATCCAGTGCCCAGACCTTGATGGGGCCCGAGCCGTTCCCGGCCTCGGCGTTCGAGTTGCTCACAGCGTCCGCGCCGGCGCCGCCTCCGCAGGCGGCAAGGAGGAGAATCGCGACGGATCCCGCCATGAAGGATGCCGCCCTGGTGAGCCGCGGTTTGTTTGAAATGTTATTCATCCGGTGACTTCCTTGTCAGTGGAAACGAGGTGGTCCGCAATTCCAAAAGACCGCCGCCCCCACGCTTCTGAGTGGTGCTAATACTTTGCTAAATGGTTTTAGCACTCACTACTTTGACGCCTGCCGCGGTGGATGTCAAGAGGGTCCAAGCCCGGGTTGACGGCGAACGTGGGAGATTTCCTCGAAGTACCGCCTTGGCCGGATCGGCAGTAGGGTGTACCTTCAGGATCCCCAGTTATCGATCCCAAAGCGCCCGAATCCGATCGACCCAAGAGAGGTCTCCATGCCACCACGCCGCGTCACGCTTGCTGATGTCGCCAAGAAGGCCGGACTTTCATCGACGGCCGCCTCAATGATCCTCAACGGCCGGCCGGACACGAGGCTTTCAAAGGCGGCTCACGACAAGGTGCACGCAGCCGCAGCGGAGCTGGGCTACCGGCCAAACCTTGCCGCGCGGGGTCTGCGGACGGACAAGACCCAGACGATTGGGTTCATCTCGGATCTTGTGGCAACCACCCGCTTCGCCAGCGGTCTCATCAGGGGAGCGCTGCAGGCGTCCGAGGAGGCCGGGAACGTCATGCTGGTGATCGAGACCGGAGGGGATCCGCGGCGCGAACAGAAAGCCATCGACGCCGTCCTTGACCGACAGGTCGACGGCATTATCTTCGCGACAATGCGTGCACGTGAGCTCTTCGTGCCGGCTTTTCCTCCCGCCACGAAGGTGGTGATGCTCAACGCAACCAACCCCCATCATCTCCAGACGGTGCTCCCGGATGAATTTGCGGGAGGCAGGGCGGCCGCCCGTTATCTCCTGGACCATGGATTTTCATCCGACATCGCCCTGATTGGCCATAACGCGGAAACTGAACAGGGATACTTCCGGTCCTCAACGGTCGAGCAGCGTATCCATGGCATACGGTCAACCATGGAAGCTGCCGGGCACACGTTTATGGCGGAACTTTCGGCATGGGATTGGGAGCCGCAACACGGCTACACACTCACCCGGAGCCTCCTGAGCGGCCGCACGAGGCCGCGGGCGCTGCTCTGCATGAACGACCGGCTCGCTTTCGGCGCATACCAGGCGCTCAATGAGGCGGGCCTTCGCGTGCCGGATGATGTGTCGATCATTGGTTTCGACAACGACGAGCTGGCTGAGTACCTTCGCCCCGGACTCACCACCGTTGCGCTCCCGCACGAACAAATGGGCCGCCGGGCCGTCGATCTGCTCATCGGCGACTCCGATCCCGTGCAGGAATTCATTTCCATGCCGCTGATTGAACGGGCCTCCGTGAAGACCGCGAGCACGCCACATCCCTAGCCTGCCGGGATCGGCAATTGCCGGCAGGCTAGGATGTGACGACAAGCCGCCGCAAAGGAGCGTGAGAGTGCAAGAGTCCCTTCGCCACGTATATTTTCTGTCCGACGGAACCGGCATCACGGCTGAAACCCTGGGCAGCACGCTGTTGACCCAGTTTCCGCAGCGGCAGTTTTCCCGGACCACCGTGCCGTTCATCTCGACCATTGCCAAGGCCAGATCGGTGGTCCGCGAGATCGACCAGGTGGCGTTACGCGAGGAAGCGCCACTGGTCTTTTCCACCGCCGTCAATGAAGAAATCCGCAACGAGCTGGCCAAATGCAATGGCGTTCTGGTGGACTTGATTGGCGCGCACGTGCAGCTGCTCGAGGATGCGTTGGGGTCCAAGGCGAGCCACCAGCCCGGCCAGGCGCACGGTTTGGGAAATGCTCTGCGGTACCAGTCTCGAATGATGGCGGTCGAGTACGCAATGGAGCACGACGATGGCCAGAGCCTGCGGGCGCTGGAAAAGGCCGAGGTGATTCTCATTGCGCCATCGCGTTGCGGAAAGACCCCGACCACCATGTATCTGGCCCTCCAGCACGGAGTCTATGCGGCCAACTTCCCGCTGGTGAATGAGGATTTCTCAAGCGATTTGCTGCCGGCGCCCCTGCGCCCGTACGCGGCCAAGTGTTTCGGCCTGACCTCCAACCCGATGCGGCTGAGCCAGGTGCGGACCGAACGGCGGCCCGGCTCGGAGTATGCCTCGATGCGCCAATGCGGCATCGAACTTCGCAGCGCGGAACGCATGTATTCCGCACACGACATCCCGCACGTGAACTCCGCCAGCATGTCCGTCGAGGAGATCTCCGCGATGATTCTCGAGCGAATGGGACTGCGACACTAGGCGATGCCGAGCCCCGGCCCGGGTTCCGGAATCCGATAAAACCCATGGCCAGTTCAGCACCGCCCTGCGACGATGTACTGAGGTGGCGTGCACCAGCCATGACCTGACTTCAAGGAGCACTGACAATGACGACAGACATCCTCTGGTTTTCCGAGCTTGGCCTCAAGGACCTGGACCGGGTTGGCGGCAAGAACGCTTCCCTCGGTGAAATGGTGGGGAACCTGAAAAATGCGGGGGTACGGGTTCCGGACGGATTCGCCACGACGGCCGACGCCTACCGCCGGTTCCTGCGTGAGACCGGCGTTGAGGCGAAGATCGCCGGAATCCTGGCGGATCTGGACATCGACGACGTCCGGGCGCTTGCCGAGGCCGGGTCCGCCATCCGTCACGCCATAGTCCAGACGCCTTTTCCGGCAGATCTGGAAGCCCAGCTGCGCACCGCCTATGAGGAACTCGTGACAAAACACGGCGGAGCCGGAGACCTTTCCTGGGCGGTGCGCTCCAGCGCAACCGCAGAAGACTTACCGGACGCTTCCTTCGCCGGGCAACAGGAAACCTTCCTCAACGTTCGCGGCATCGAAAACATCCTGGCGGCAGTGAAGGACGTCTTTGCCTCTCTCTACAACGACCGGGCCATCGCGTACCGGGTGCACCACAGGTTCGAACACCTGGATGTGGCCCTGTCCGCGGGAATCCAGCGGATGGTCCGCTCGGACGTGGGCGCATCCGGCGTCATGTTCACGATGGACACCGAATCCGGCTTCCAGGGGGCGGTTTTTGTCACCTCCTCCTACGGCCTGGGCGAGGCCGTCGTCCAAGGAGCGGTGAATCCGGACGAGTTCTACGTCTACAAGGACGGGCTCAAAGCCGGCCGGCCGGCGATCCTCAAACGCGGTTTGGGCGACAAGGCGCTGACCATGGTCTACACAGCCAGTGAGGAAGTCGGCCACACCATCGAACTGATCCCCACCGTGCCGGAGCTGCGGAGCCGCTTCAGCATCACCGACGACGACGTCGAACAGCTCGCGCGCCATGCCTTGGCAATCGAGGAACACTATGGCCGGCCCATGGACATCGAATGGGGCAAGGACGGCGTGGACGGTGAGCTCTACATCCTGCAGGCCCGGCCCGAAACGGTGGAGTCCCGCAAGTCCGCCGGCACGCTCTCGCGTTACCGGCTGGAGGGGAGCGGTCCCGTGCTGGCTGAGGGCCGGGCCATTGGCCAGAGGATCGGTTCCGGGCCCGTCCGCATCCTGGCCTCGATCGATCAGATGGCCGAATTCACAACGGGCGACGTGCTGGTCGCGGACATGACGGATCCGGACTGGGAACCGATCATGAAGCGCGCCTCCGCAATCGTCACCAACCGCGGCGGGCGGACGTGCCACGCGGCGATCATTGCCCGGGAACTGGGCATCCCGGCGGTGGTGGGCACCGGAGACGCCAGCGTGGCCCTGGCCGAGGGTGCCCAGGTGACGGTCTCATGCGCCGAAGGGGAGGCGGGCTTCATCTACGCCGGCCTGCTGGACTTCCGGGTGGAGGAAACCGAACTGGACAGCCTTCCGGAGGCACCCGTCAAGGTCATGATGAACGTCGGCACCCCGGAACAGGCCTTTACCTTCGCACAATTGCCGAACCACGGCGTCGGGCTGGCCCGGCTGGAGTTCATCATCAACCGGCAAATCGGAATCCACCCCAAGGCACTTTTGAACCTGGCGGACCAGCCCGACGACGTTGCGGACATCATCAACGAGCGGATCGCCGCCTACGACGGCCCCGTGGACTACTACGTCAAACGCCTCGCCGAAGGTGTGGCGACGATCGCGGCAGCCTTCGCCCCGGAAACCGTGATTGTGCGCATGTCCGACTTCAAGTCCAACGAGTACGCAAACCTCATTGGCGGACCGGCCTACGAACCGCACGAGGAAAACCCCATGATCGGCTTCAGGGGCGCCTCGCGCTACCTTGAACCATCCTTTCGCGACTGCTTCGACCTGGAGTGCGAGGCCCTGGCCTTTGTGCGCAATGACATGGGCCTGAGCAACGTCAAACTCATGATTCCCTTTGTCCGGACCCTGGAGGAAGGCCGAGGCGTCATCGAACTGCTGGCCGAGAACGGCCTCTGCCGCGGTGAAAACGGCCTGGAGGTGGTCATGATGTGCGAGGTGCCGTCCAACGCCCTGCTGGCCGAGGAGTTCCTGGAGATCTTTGACGGCTTCTCCATCGGATCCAACGACCTGACCCAGCTGACCCTCGGCCTTGACCGGGATTCTGCCATTGTGGCGGCCAGCTTCGATGAACGGAACGCCGCCGTCAAAAAGCTCCTGAGCATGGCGATCCGAGCGTGCAAGGCCAAGGGCAGGTATGTGGGCATCTGCGGACAGGGGCCCAGCGACCACCTTGACCTGGCCGAGTGGCTGGTGGGCGAGGGCATCGATTCCATCTCGCTCAATCCTGACACCGTGGTGGATACCTGGCTGCGGCTGGCCACCATGGAACCCGGGCACGCCAACCCCTGACCCCAGGGGTTGGCGTGCCGGTAGCCATTCGTGGAACGGTCCTTGACCGTCACATATAGGTGAAGGATTAGGCTGAAGCCCTGACGGACAATCGGGCCGGCGACGGCGCCTTCACCGCCGTGGATTTCCGACCGTCATGAAGTGTGCGAACGCCCGCTGAGCAACAGGAAAGTGACACCATGGAACCCGTCGAAAAACTGCTGGCCATTGAAGAAATCAGAAACCTCCGCATCAAGTACGCCCATCTCCTCGACACCAACGACGCCGACGAACTTGGTCAACTATTCACCTCCGACGCAATTTGCGACGCCGGCCGGGGACAGTGGGAAGGGCGCCAATCCATCGTCGACGGGCTGGGCGCCGCCTTTGCCGAATACGACAAAGCGGGCACGGGACAGTACCCGTTCCACCACGTCATCACCAACCATTGGGTGGAGTTCATTGACCGCGACCTGGCCGAGGGAAGGGCCTACCTGGTCGACCTGCAGACCGGCCGGGAGCAGGAGCGATGGATCTTGCTGGGCACCTACGCCGATGAGTATCGCTGTGACGGCGGCATCTGGCGCATCAGCCGCACGCGACTGGACATCACCTGGCCCCAACCGTCCATTGGAGGCGGCCTGCCGGGGCGGGACCTGGTACTCCCCACCCGCTCGGCTTAGGGCGCGGGCCCATATCTTAACCACGCCAAAACCCTGAGCACAGGGGTTTGGCGTGGTTAAGATATGACCGTTCTACAGGTGGCTGCCGACCTTTCCCGTCTTCGAGTTCCAAATAAGGCGGCCGCCACGGAAGTCCGATTCCCGCCCCCCGGAAATGCCATATTCGTCGGTTGTCGGATAACCCAGGGCACCCTTTTCCCAGCCCAAGGCGGCCCATCGTGCCCTGATGGCTCCCTGGACGGCGTGGGCCCCGGTCTTCGGTGACCAGTAGATCGATGCCCCGCCGGATCCTGCGAAGTGGTTGTACCTTCCCGCCTTGTCGGAGGTGCTCATCTCGTCCGTCAACGGGTATCCCAGGGCGCCTTTTTCCCATCCCAGGGCGGCCCACTTCGTCCTAATCGCGCCCTGGACTGCGTGCGCCCCGGTCTTCGGTGACCAGTAGATCGATGCCCCGCCGGATCCTGCAAAGTGGTTGTAGCTGCCCACCTTGTCAGGCGTCTTCAGCTCGTCCGTTGCCGGATAGCCCAGGGGGCCGTTCTCCCAGCCCAGGGCGGACCACTTTGCCCGGATGGCGCCCTGGACAACGTGGGCCCCGGTTTTCGGCGACCAGTAGATCGACGAACCCCCCGCACCGGCGAAATGGGTATACAGGCCCACTGTGTCGGCGGTGCTCCGGGTGTCGGTGGTCGGGAAGCCGAGGCTGCCGGCCGGCCCTCCCGCGGCCCGGTAGCGGGTGTAGACGGTTCCGTGGACCTCGTGGGCCCCGGTCTTTGCCGACCAGCAGACCACCCCGCGGACGTAGTCCTGGCATTTCCCGGCCCCCACCGGATACTCCAGGGACACAGAACGCCCCAGGGTGGCAATCGGGGTTTGTTGCGCCTTGACGGCAATCGGGTCGTCGGTGCCCTTGCCGGTGAGCATCACCTTGAGCGCGCCCTGGCCGTCGTCGGCGGTGACCAGGTAGAAGGTGTCCTTGGTGCCGGCCTGCCCGACGGCGGTCGGGGTGAAGGTCACGCTCTGGAATGCGGCGTCACCCGGCGGGATGACCAGGCCTTCGGCGACGGGCGTGGTCGTTGAGAAGGCTCCCTGTGGCGCCTTCGCCTTGGTGATGGTCATCGGGATGTTGCCCGAATTGGTTATCTCGAAGTCCCTCGTGACTGAGGTCCCCACGGGCACGTCGCCGAAATCGAGCGAGCTTGGAATGTCCAGGTGCGCCGTTCCGGAGACGGCTGTCGCCTGCACGGGCACCGTCACCGAACCGAGGTCGCTGGCCACGACAAGGCTGTCGTTCACCGGATCATCGGTGGTGGGAGCGAAGGTCAGGGATACCGGGATTGAGGCGAGTGGCTGGATCTGTTGCCCCACGACCGGGGCCGTCCCCGCGTCCACGCTGAGGCCCGCGCCGGTTGGCAGGGTCAATCCGGTGATCGTGACGGCGGTCGTGCCGGTGTTGACGATGCTGACGGTTTGCCGGCTCTGGGTCTGGGTCGGCACGTCGGTGAACTGGAGCGTGGCCGGTGTCGCGTCCAGGCCGTCCTGCGTGCCGATTCCGTGGATGCCGAGGAGGTCGGTCTCGCCGTCGGCCGTCTTCACGGTCAGGGTGCCGTCGGCCTGCCCGGCGGTGGTTGGCGAGAACGCCACCGGGATGGCGAGGCTGCCGCCCTTGGCCAGGTTCTTCGGAAGCGTGATGGACGGCCCGATCCCAAAGGGAGCACCCGCGGTCACCGAGTTGATCGTGACGGGCCGGGAGGCGGTGATCGTCACCATCCCGGTCTGCGAGCCGCCCACGGCAACCTGGCCCAGGGCCGTGTTGGCCGCCCCAACCGCCGCGGTGGTCGGGGAACCGAATCCGAGCACATGTCCGTCACGGGTTCCCACATAGACGCGACCGCCGTCGGTGGCCACCGTGGAGAACTTGGCTCCCGTGCCCAAGGGTGCGCTGAAGACTTGTTGGAGGTGCCCGGTTTTGTCCGGAAGTGCGCTGTAGGCGCGCAGCTGGGCGTTGGCACCTGTCGGTCCGGAGACGTAGACCACCCAGACGAGGGCGGTTGATCCGTCAGTGCCGGAGGACGTCACCGCAGGCGATCCGGAGGTGTATCCGAACGTGCCCGTGGACGTGCCAACCGAGGCGAGCGTGACGCCGCCGGCATTGGTGGGGAGGAGTTTGAAGGCCCGCAGGTAGCCGTTGTTCTCGACGTCGTAGAGGTAGCCCCCGGCAGTGGTTCCCAGGAACGCAGGCCGCCCCCAAACCCCGTTGTAGGGACCTGCCGCATCCAGGACGGCGTCGGTGCCGCCGGGGCCTTGCGCCATGCCGCCCAGGTTGTCCCGGTCCAGCAGGTAAACGTGGCCGTCCTTTCCGACCTGGACCAGCAGGTGCGGGTGCTGTGTGGTGCCGTAGCCGTCCGGAATCGCGACCGGGGCCCCGGCTCCGAGGTCGGAATCGTCCTGGTCAAGCTTGGCGTTGGCTGCGGGGCTGAAGAAGTCCGTGGGGGTCAGGTTTCCGTCTTTGCCGACTTGCACCCGGACCACGGATTCGGCCAGCGTGGCCGGAGGGTTTTTGCCCGGGCCCGGCTTGGGGGAAATGCCGTTGCCGGTGGTGAAGATGATCTGGCCCGGGCCGTCCGAGACCAGGCCGCCGCCGGACTGCCAGATCCCGCCCTCCGCGTTGCTGTTGCCCGACTCGGTGGCCCACATGGTTGTTTGCTTGCCGCTGGTGGAAACGCCGACGACGTAACCGACGAAGGGGACGTAGTCGCAGTGGCTGGCGAAGCCGGCGTAGACCACGCCGCCCATGAGCAGCAGCCCGGGCCGCTGCATCGCGGTCATGGCGTTGAATGGGTGTGTCGGGTCGTTGCTCGGCGCCCCGCCGATCATGACGGGAAACCCGGCCCGCTCGGCCCCGGTCACCACATCGAGCGAGTGCATGTACCAGTGCGGGAGTTGGGCGTTGGCGCCGTCGTTCGTCTTTGCCAGCATGAAGACGGAGTTCGTCGCCGGGTCGAAGACCGGAGTGGAGGTGATTCCGACATTGGGCGTGAGGTCACCGCAGCTCACGGTCGACGCCGGCCAGGCCGGCCCCAGATTGCGTGACCACTTCGCCACGCCCGTTTCACCGTTCAAGGCGTAGACGGCGTTGTTTTCGGTCGCGGCGATGACGGTGCCTCCGACGACGAGCGGCTGGGCGTACACCTGGCCGTTCACGGTAGCGGAGAACAGTTTGCCGAAGGTCGAGGACGCAACCGACGACGGCGAGAGCGCGGCCTCGTTGCTGTCCCATCCCGTCCGCAACGTATCGTGGGCAATCGTTCCCTCGTCCGCAACCGCGGTACCGGTGGCCGACAGCCCGGAAAATACGAGCAGTGCGCCCAGCATTGCCGCCCGGACGCGGCGGAACTGGGGTTGGGGATGACCACGCATAGTTGAGACCCGTTCCTGACCCTTGTTGAACAATACAATGCGTGGATAGTAGCTCTGGCGAACCGACTGTAGCAACACATAACAAAGTAAGACGTGGACCCGACTTCCCATCAGGTCAGCGTCAGCGCTACTTGCCAGCGTGGCTTGGGCTGCAGGCATACTTGCACGAAGAAGAAGCGTGGAAACTTTTTCTTCGGGGCTGTCCTCCGGAAGCCGCCCCTCCCGTCGTATGTATGTAAGCACCAATCAAAGGAGTTTCGTCATGAATTACATGCTGTTCATCTGTGCCGACCCGGAAGCGCCGGAATATGTGGCCGCCGAGGACAATATCGAGGAGTGGGTGGCCGAGATGGCTGCCCGGGGCGTCAGGGTGGGTGGTGATCGCCTTCGACCCGTCGAGGATGCCACCACGGTCAAGGTCCGAAAAGGAGAGGTGATTGTCTCGGACGGGCCCTTTGCCGAGACCAAGGAGTGGATTGCCGGATTCGACCTGATCGTCTGTGACGACCTTGACGAGGCCATCGAGGTGGCGTCAAAACACCCTATGGCGCGGTTTGGGAAGGTCGAGATCCGTCCCTTTTGGCCGATCGAGCCGTAGGAAGCGGACACTATGGACGGGATGCCGGTGGAGCGGTCGATGGCGGCAGTGCGCACTGCCGTCGCGACGGCCTCCAGCGAGGAATCGGCGCGGATACGTGCCACCCTGATCAAGATGACGGGAGATTGGGAGGTCGCGGAGGACTGCCTGCAGGACGCGTTTGCGAAAGCCGTCACCGTGTGGCCCGGCAAGGGCATCCCCAAGAACCCCGGCGCCTGGTTGACCACGGTTGCCAAGAATCGCGCCATCGACCACCTGCGCCGGGCGAAGACCGAAGCCGCAACATTGCGGCATGTGGCGCTCGAGGTAGACCGTCAACAAGCAACCGAACCGGGCGACGCCGGCGCAAGCTGGTTTCCCGATGACCGGCTGCGGCTGATTTTCACCTGCTGCCACCCGGCACTTGCCCTGGAGGCCCGGGTTGCCCTCACCCTGCACACTGTCGCGGGAATGACGACGGCGGAAATCGCCCGAGCGTACCTGGTGACGGAAACGACCATGGCCAAACGCCTGGTGCGGGCGCGGGCGAAGATTCGCAATGCGGGAATTCCATATCGCGTTCCGCCGCCGGAATTGCTGGCCGAGCGCACCGGGGGAGTGCTGGCAGTGTTGTACCTGCTCTTCAACGAGGGGTATTTGGCCAGCGCCGGCGATCAACTGCTGCGCCTGCCCCTGGCCTTGGAGGCAATTCGGCTGGCCCGGCTTGTGGCAGCCCTGATGGAGGCAACCCCACTGGCACCTGAGGCGCACAGCCTGCTGGCGCTCATGGAGTTCCAACATGCCAGGAGCATGGCAAGGACGGATGCCGCGGGCGACCTTGTGACGCTTGAGGAACAGGACCGCAGCCTGTGGGACCGGACGACGATCGCCGAAGGCGTCACCATCCTTGGTCATGCCGAACAACGGCGGGCCGCCCTGGGTGCGCACGCCGGAAGCTATCAGTTACAGGCCTCAATTGCCGCCTGCCATGCGGTGGCGAGCAACGTGGGCGACACCGATTTCGCCCGGATCGCGGCGTTGTACGGTGAGCTGGCCGCCGTGGCGCCGTCACCAGTGGTGGACCTCAACCGAGCCATTGCCGTGGCAATGTCGCAAGGGCCCGGCGCCGGACTCAAGCTCGTCGACGTGCTGGACCGTTCCGGCGCTTTGGACGGGTATTACTTGCTGCCGGCCGCCCGGGCGGACTTGCTGCGCCGCCTGGGCAGGCGCACGGAAGCGGCGCATGACTACCGCCGTGCCCTTGAACTTGCCCCGTCCGACGTCGAACGGCGGTACCTTGCCCGCAGGTTGGCCGAAACGGCCAACCCGCCAACCGCGGAACCGGCCGGTCCCGCACCCGAATAATGCAGACACATCGATACGAGGGAACAACCATGAAATACATGCTGCTGATCCACGTCAACCAGCCGTCCTGGGACGCACTGACGCAGGAGGACATGACCAGGCTCCAACAGGCGCACCACGATGCCATCACCGAACTCACGGCGTCAGGGGAATTGATCGAGACCAATGTGTTGGGTGTGGACGGCTCAAAGGTTGTCCGCACACGGGGCGGCGCCCCCCTGGTCACCGACGGTCCGTTCACCGAGGGCAAGGAGATCGCGGGCGGCTACTACATGCTCGACTGCGAGGGCATGACCCGGGCAACTGCCATCGCCGCACGGTTTGTCGAGGCGGAGTTCTCTCCCATCGACGTCCGCAGGGTGGGCCCCGAGGATTCCCATGAGCATCACGAATGAGTCCGGGAACAAGGTCCCGGCCCACGCTCTTGCGGCCACGGCGCCGATGCGGGGCGGCGATGCCGGGATTGCCGGCCTCGCAGTGGCCGTTGGCACGTGGCTGGCGGATTGGGGCAGTGCCGGGGCCGCGCGCCGCCATGTCGCCGTCGAACTGAGGCGGGAGCGAACCGTCGCCGCCATCCTGTGGCGCCGCCAACAGGGCGAGGAGATGAATCGGCGGGACCTTGAGGCCTGCCGGATGTACTTTTATGGCCGGTGAACGCGCAGGAGAGGATGGTCGGTTTTCATCTTATTTTAGTCTTTACTTAATTAAGTGGTTGCTGTAGTTTGAAGAAGTGACCAAGAGCCAGGCAATCGTCTTTTCCGCACTTGCCGACCCAACCAGGTTGACCATTGTGGACCTGCTCGCCCAGCGGGGCGAGCTATCCGCCAGCGACATCAGCGGGGTTTTCAGCAGCAGTGCGTCGGCGATCTCGCAGCACCTGAAAGTGCTGCGAGAAGCGGGCCTGGTGACGGTCACGAAGCAGGGACAGAAGCGCATCTACCAACTCAACACCCTGGCCATGGATGAAACCGAACGGTGGCTGCACCTGCGGACCCGTCGATGGAATTCCCGCCTTGACGCGATGGAAGCGCTGATTCAACGACTCGACAAAGGACCGGACGATGACCACCAATGAGACCCGAGACATCACGATTACGCGGATCCTCAACGCACCCGTTCAGACGCTGTGGAACCTCTGGACCGACCCGGCTGCCGTGACGCAGTGGTGGGGTCCCGAGGACTACACCTCCCCGTCGGCCCGGATCGACCTTCGCGAAGGAGGCGCCTACTTGTTCGCCATGCAGGCGCCGGCTGAGCAGGGCGGCCTGGTGAGCTACACGGGCGGCAGCTATGCGAAGATCGCCCCGATGGAACGCCTTGAGTTCACCCAAAACCTGACCGATGCCGAAGGGGTGCTGCTGCCGGAGGAGGCCCTGCCGGAAGGGTTCTCGCAAAACGTCTACACCATCGTGGAGTTCAGGGATGTCAATGGTTTGACGGAACTCACCATCACCGAAAAGGGGTGGACCCGGAGCCTGATGTCGGTGTTCTCCTACGCGGGAATGCACCAATCCCTGGACAAGGTGGCGGCACTTCTGGACCAGGTCCGAGCTGCCTGACGGGCGAACCCCAGCCGGCGACGGGACCGAATGACCCGTTCAGTCCCGTTCACGAAAACACGGCTTCCGCCCGCCACCCCTTGAAAGGAGCCGGGGCTTGGGTGTCGGATGGGGGAGTGGCGTTCGTGGAACGGCTGAGCCGGCCAGGTGTCACCGGTCCCGTGATTGAACGCCACAGCTGACCAACCCGTACCGAAGGAGAAACCCATGACCGCCATCTACACCTTCGACGTCTTTTCCAGCCTCGACGGCTTCGGCACTGCCCGTGGCGACTGGGGCGGCTATTGGGGCAAGCAGGGCCCCGAACTGCTCGATCGCCGCCTCGCCACGTACAGCACCGAGCAGCGGATGGTCCTCGGGGCCAACACCTACCGCGCATTCACCCAGTTGCTCGCCATGATTGACCAGGAGCCCACCGTAGGCGACCCGTGGGTGACCAAGCTGTTGAACCTGCCGGCAACCGTGGTGTCGACGACGCTGACGGCCCCGCTCGACTGGCCCGATGCGACCCTCGTGAGTGGTGACGCGGTCGACGTCGTCGCCCGGCTCAAAGCCGAATCCGACGTACCGCTGCGCTCACACGGCAGCCTGTCGATGAACCGTGCGCTCATGGCGGCCGGGCTGGTGGACCGCGTCCAGGTGACGCTTTTTCCCGTGATCACCGGACAGACGGGGGAGAACCCGATCTTTCACGGCGCCGAGGACTTCGATCTTGAATTGCTCGAGGCCCGGACACTTGACGGCAGCATCCAGGAGCTCATCTACCGGCCAACCGCCCACCGGTGACGAGAACCGCGGTGGCGGCGGAAAGGCAGACCCGGCCTTCATCCGGTGAAGAATATTTCGAAAGTTTAACTTCTTTCCAATCCATGGCCATCCGTGCTCCGAATCACAGCTGACGCCCTCGAAGAAGAGGTGTCACCTAGATGAGGAGAAATCTCTTATGTATAAGAAATCTGCTTTCCTGATTGCGCCCGCATTGGCGTTGGCCGCACTGTCGTTTTCCGGAGCGGGAGCCATGGCCGCCGACAACGGAACCACGAGCTACCAGGCGAACCTTGGTGCCCTCAACGGCAGCAACGCCACCGGAACCGTCATGATCTCCCTGACCGGGGACCAGGCAACGGTCACCGAAAACGTCAGCGGGCTGGCAGCCACCTTCAACGGTGCCGCCTACCCGCACGTGCAGCACATTCACATCGACGCGAAGGGCGTGTGTCCCACGATCGCCGCCGACACCAACAAGGACGGAGTCATCAGCACCACCGAGGGTGGACCGTCGTACGGCAAGATCGGCACCACCCTTTCAACCAGTGGCGACACCAGTGACAAGGCCGCCCTGGACCTGAAAGTAGCCGGCATGGGGGCCTCCTACACCTATCAGCGCACCTTCACGATGAACGCTGAAACCATCGCATCCATCAAGGCCGGCACCGGCGTCGTGGTCGTTCACGGCCTGGATCCGGCAACCTTGCCGGCCGCGGCGCAAAAGGAAAAGAGCGACCTGGTTCCCAGCCTGCCGCTTGCCGCCACGTCGCCGGCCCTGTGTGGCACCCTCGCCGTCTCCCAGATGGCGGCGATGCCCGGCGGAGCCCCCGGCACGGGCCTGACCCAGCCGGTGGCCCAGTCCACCGGCACCACCCCTGAGATGGCACTCATTGCGGGCGGTGGAGCACTGGTGATCGCCGCCGGTGCCGTGGTGGTCATGCGCCGCAAGAAGACCGCCTCGAACTGAAAGCGGCCTAAGTAAACATGAAAAAGTACACCAGCCGCCGCGGGCGCCTAGCCGCTTCCGCGGCGGCCGGCGTCCTGCTTGCAAGCCTTTCCCTGGGCGTCACGGCCTGCGCCCCGAACAATGTCCCCGCCGTGGCGGCACCGCCATCGGCATCCACTTTTACGACGACGGCGGCACCCACGCCAACGCCGTCGGCAACCCCGACTCCGGCCAAACCACCCGCCACACCGGCCAAGCCCGCCAAGGCTGCCACGGTGGGACCCATTTTGTCCGCCTCCGTGCCGGTCAGCCTGAAAGTCCCCCAGGTGGGCATCGACACCTCGCTCGTTCCGTTGGGCCAGGCGGCGGACGGCACCATGGATGTGCCTGGTGGCGAGCCGGGGGACCCGGGTGGCTGGTACAAATACTCGCCGACGCCGGGCCAGCTCGGCCCCGCCGTGATCCTCGGTCACGTCAACAACCTCGCCTCACCCGAGGGGCTGTTCTTCCGGCTCCACGAGATGAAGCCGGGCCAGCAGTTCTCGGTCGGTAGGGCCGACGGCACGGTTGCCGTCTTCGTGGTCGACAAACTGGCACTGGTCAAAAAGGCAACGTTTCCCACGCTGGCCGTCTATGGGAATACCGACAGGGCCGAAATCCGGCTCATCACCTGCGGGGGCTTCGACCCCGCCTCCGGCGAGTACACCGAGAATACGGTTGTCTACGGCCACCTGGTCTCCAGCCACAAGTCCTAGGACCCGGCGCCGCCGGACCGTCCGGACGCCCATGTATTGGAGTGAAGCATCATGAACAAGCCCGGCACGACCAAATTTGGCACCAACAAGTTCGGCACGAACAAATTGGGGACGCTCATTGCGGCCGCCGCACTCTCAGCCGTGCTGTGCCTGGCCGGCTGCGGGGCCTCCACGACATCGGGCTCCAAGCCGGTTGCCTCCACACCCGCCGCCGCCACACCCATGCCGGCCATGACGATGGCGGCGGACGGCATGGCCGGGATGATTCACATTGAATCCGGCGCCTACCGGGACGCCGCCCCCGTGGCAGCGGGGTCAATGGTGACCGTCATGAACATGGACGACGCCGCCTATACGGTCACGGCCGACGACGGCAGTTTCGCCGTCAAGGTGCCGGCCGGGGCGATGGTCACCTTCAAGGCCCCCGGAACAGCCGGCAACTATCCGTTCCACAGCGACGGCAAAGCCGGCATGCATGGCACGTTGACGGTTCGCTAGGGAAACACGCACCGTCATGGACAGGAAGTTGAAGCAATGAAAACGCAACACTCGACCCTCGCGGGTCTGGCCCTGGGCCTTGTATTGCTGGCCGGCTGTTCGGCCGAGGCCGCAACACCCATCCCCGCACAGCCGGCGGCGAGCCAGGCCGCTGCGCCCTCAAGTGCGGCGACCGCGCCGGCCGCCGCCAACCCGACCGTGGGGGTTGCGCCCGCTGCCGCCGCCATGGTGTGTTCCGACGAGGCCAAGGACAGCGTCACGAAGATCCTCGGCCTGGCAGCATCCCCGGCAACAACACCGTCATGGGATGGCACCACCTACTCTTGCAGTTACAAACTCGCCGACGGCCCCTTCACGATGTCGGTGAAGGTCGCGACGGGTGACGCCGCGGCTACGGCAGCAGCCAAAACGCTCGCCGGATCGTTGAACGCAGCGCCGATCAAGGGACTCTCCAACCTTGGACTTCCCGGCTACCAGTCGGCCGACGGTTCCGTTGTCTTCGCCAAGGACAACATGACCCTGCACGTGGACGCCACCACGATGACGCCCACCGTGGGCAAGAACAAGGTGTCAAGAGCGGACTTCGCCTACCAGATGGCCACCACCATCCTGGCCTGCTGGTCCGAACACTAGCCTCCGACCTTCGGATTCAGGACCGAACGCGACGCACGTCGCTCCCTGGGATGTGCGCCATGAAAGCCGATGCCCCTTGACTTCCCGAGCCAAGTGCGTTGTAGTTCAAGTTGAGACGTATGAACAATATTGAACATAACTGGGGGCGTTGCACGCATGTTGTCCAAGGAAAGACACGGCCTGATCCTGAAGGAACTGGCGTTGAAGGACTCCCTGACCGTCACGGAGTTTGCCGCCAGGTTTGGCATCTCCGGCATGACCGTGCGGCGGGACCTGGCGACGCTTGAAAACGAAGGCTTGCTCAACCGCGTCCACGGCGGCGCCGTCCCGGTGGGCCCGCAACCCGGTGGGGGACGCGGTGGCCGCTCCGGTCGGACGAGCCGTGCCGCGCTGGCCACGATCGGCATGGTGGTACCGTCGGCCTCCTACTATTTCCCCGGCATCATCCGCGGCGCCGAAGCCGCGGCACAGGACCTCGGGGTTCGGCTTGTGCTTGGTGTCTCGAAATACTCCGCGCCGGAGGAGGGCCTCCAGATCCGGCGACTGCTGGCCAGCGGCATCGACGGACTCCTGGTCACGCCAAGCCGGGAATCCCTGGCCGGCACGCCCACGCTCGACCTGCTCGCGGCCGCGCAGGTGCCGATCGTCGTCGTCGAACGATCCATCGAGGACGTCCTTGACCCCGGCGCCTTGGAATCGGTGCGCAGCGACCACGTGCGCGGCGCAGAAATCGCGGTCAACCACCTGCTCGCCCTGGGTCATCAACGGATCGCGCTGTTTGCCCGGGACAGCAGCCCCACCGCGACACCCTTGGCCGAGGGTTACAGGATCGCCCTGCACAAGGCAGGCATTGGCCACGATCCGTCCCTGGTGCGGGCCATCATGTCGGCGCCCAATGATCCGGAGGTGCTGCGGGCGCAGCTCGAGACGATCCTGGACTGGCTGGCGGGAACAGATGTGACCGCCCTGATCATCCACAACGACGAGGACGCCCTCATGTTCGCCGACTCGTGCCTGGCGCGGAAACTGAACGTGCCGGGGGACCTTGCGATCGTGGCGTACGACGACGAAATTGCCTCCCTGGGGTCGGTGCCCCTAAGTGCCGTGGCCCCGCCGAAATTTGACGTGGGGAACCAGGCGCTGCGCATGTGCCTGGACCGGATCGGTTCCCGCCGGGGCGTTCCCACGGCCTTGCAGCGGGTCAGCCTGGCACCCTCGCTCGTGGTCCGGGAGTCGTCCGCCAGTTAATCGCCGGACAGCCGGCCACCGCGAATGTTCAACTCTGTTCATTTCGTTGTTCTTGTTCAAGTTAGCGTGTTTCCTTGAAATACATCATGTGGCACCGGCCACATCCCACCGTCACCACCGTGGATTTCAAGGGAGAACCATGAAGCGTCGCAAACTACTCATCGGAACAGCCGGACTGGCTGCCGGCGCCCTGCTGCTGGCAGCTTGCGGAACCGGCGCCACGCCGGCCGCAGCCCCCACGGGGGAGCCCGCGGGCACCATCACCTTCTGGTCGTCCCTGGCCGGAATGGACAAGGTGGCCGAGGCTTTCAACGCCAGCCAGACCAAGATCAAGGTCAACTTCGAGACGATTCCCAATGGCGACAACGGCGGCTACGCCAAGTTGTCCACCGCAATTACGGCCGGGAACGGCCCCGACGTCTCCACGATCGAATACCCGCAGCTGCCGCAGTTCGTCAGCAACGGCCAGGTGCAACCGTTGGACGGGTTGATCGAACCGGCCACCACTGTGGACAAGCTCGCCGCCGAAATCAAGGGCATGGTCCAGTTCAACGGCAAGACCTACGGCCTGCCCTACGATGCTGCTCCCATGGTCATGTACTACCGCAAGGACCTGCTGGCCAAGGCCGGCGTCGGGGTTCCGAAGACCTGGCAGGACTTTGAAGCGGCCGGGCGCAAGCTCAAGGCCGTGGATCCGGGCGCGTACCTGGCCAGCTTCAACCCCAACCAGGCGACGGCCACGGCCGGTCTGGCCTGGCAGGCAGGCGCCAAATGGTTTGGCACCTCCGGGGACAGCTGGCAGGTGGGAATCAACGACGCCGCCACCAAGAAGGTGGCCCAATATTGGCAAAAGCTGATCGACGAGAAGATCGTCAAGGTCCAGCAGGCCTTCAGCGACGAGTGGAGCATCGACCTGGCCAAGGGCACCGTGGCCGGCGTCATTGGCGCCAACTGGAGCGCCACCGGAATTCAAAAGCGCACCGAGGCAAGCGGGCAAAAGGGTAAGTGGATTGCCGCCCAACTGCCCAACTGGGGCACCCCGGCAGGCGCCTTCTACGGCGGATCCAGCTTCAACGTCACCAAGAGCAGCAAAAACCCTGCCGCCGCAGCCAAGTTCATCGAATACCTCACCACCAACCCGGAAGCCGTCACGGCCCGTGGAAACACCGGATCCGCATTCCTCGCCTATCCGGGACTGACCGCCGTGGCGCAGAAGGCCTTCGACGCCAGCTACTTCGGAAACGACATTTACGCGGTATTCAACCAGGCCTACGCAACCGTCACGCCGGGCTGGCAGTGGGGCCCCAACTGGGGCCTGAGCAACACGGCCCTCATGGACGGCTACGGCAACCTCGGCACCGGCGGCACCGTCCAGGCCGCCGTCGACTCGGCCCAGAGCGCCACGGTGTCCGGACTCAAGCAGACCGGCTTGTCCGTCAAGTAGCAAGGAGTCCCGGCCTGCCCTTGGGCAGGCCGGGACAGTTAGGAGAACACCCATGGCCACCTCGGCCCACACAAGAACTCCCCGCCGCCGGCGCGTTGCCTCCGGTACGGGCGGCAAGAGCGCAGCACTCTTCCTGGTCCCCTTCTTTGCAGTCTTTGCCGTAGCCATGGTGGCTCCGGTGATCTACTCGATCGGCCTCAGCCTTTTCGCACAGCAAAAGTCCGGCCTAGGTTTCGGTGAAGCCAGGAACGCCTTTGTTGGACTGGACAACTACCTGCAGGTCCTTGCCTCCGAGTCATTCGTCAGCGGACTCGCCCGGCTCGCCCTGTACTGCCTGATCTACATTCCCGGCATGGTGGGTGGAGCCGTGGTCCTTGCGCTGCTTCTGGATGCCACCGCCGCCCGGATGCGTAAACTCTTCCAATTGCTCCTTTTCCTGCCCCATGCGGTGCCCGGCGTCATCGCCGCCCTGATCTGGGCCTACCTTTACACCCCCGGGATCAGCCCGCTGGTGCAGGCACTGGCCGGAGGCGGCATCCAAATCAATTTCCTGGACGCCCACATGGTGCTGCCCTCGATCGTCAACATCGGCATCTGGGAATGGACGGGCTACAACGTCATCATCTTGTTCACGGCGTTGCAGGCAGTTCCACGGGAAGTCCTGGAGGCGGCCCGCGTGGACGGGGCAGGGGAAATCAGGATGGCGCTGAACATCAAGTTCCCGTTGGTACTGCCGGCGCTCAGCGTGATCATGCTGTTCACCATCATCGGCACCCTGCAACTCTTCACGGAACCCTCCATCATCGGCAAGGCCACCGCATCCATCACCAGCACCTGGGTGCCCAACATGTGGGCCTATGACGCCGCCTTCGTCAGGCACAACCTCAACCAGGCCGCGGCGGCATCGATCATCATTGCCGCCCTGGCGGCGGTCCTGTCCCTCGTCGTCACCCGATTCAGCTCGAGGATGAACAAAGCATGAGCACACAAACCCTGACCCGCCCGCGCAGCCATGCGGATGAAGGAACGACGGCGAAGCGCGCGCCGCGCGGAAATCGCACTGCACGCCAGGGCAGCCTTGCCGGCAAGTTCACCGTCAACGGGCTGCTGATCATCGGCTCCGCCTACATGGTGGTGCCCGTGGTGTGGCTGCTCTTCGCCTCCACCAAGAACACTGCTGACCTCTACGGCACCAGCGCCTACTCGCTGGGCCACTTTGCCCTCTTTGAGAACATTGCGGCCGTGGCCGGCCAGGACGGCGGAGTGTTCTTCCGCTGGATGGGCAACTCTGTCCTTTACGCCGGCGTCGGGGCGGTCCTCGGCGGCCTGATCTCGGTGATGGCCGGGTACGCCTTCGACAAATTCGAGTTTCGCGGCAAGGACTCCCTCTTCGGATTCGTGCTGGTGGGGGTCCTGATCCCCAACACCGCAACCGTGCTCCCGATGTACCTGCTGGCCTCGCTGGTGGGCATGACAAACACCATCTGGGCCATCCTGATCCCGGTCCTGTGCAATCCCTTCGGCGTCTACCTTGCACGCGTCTACGCCGCATCCTATGTGCCCAACGAGACCCTGGAGGCGGCGCGGATGGACGGTGCCGGACCCATCAGGTCCTTCTTCTCGCTGGGCCTGCCCATGATGCTCCCCGGCTACGTCACGATCGCGCTGTTCCAATTCATCGGGGTGTGGAACAACTTCATGCTGCCTCTGGTGATGCTCCAAAACCAGCAGCTGCTTCCGGTCAGCGTGGGAATCTCCATCTGGCAGGGCTACGCCGTTCCGCAACCGGACTTTGCCCCCATGGTCATCACCGGCTCCCTGCTTTCCATCCTTCCCCTGCTGGCGGCGTTCATCATGCTGCAACGCTTCTGGAAATCCGGGCTGACGGCGGGGAGCGTGAAATGACCGGGAACGCATCGGCGCTGAACGTGGCCCTGGCGATGCCCGCGGCAACGGCAAACAGGCTGTTCCCGCCCCGGCTGCTGGACACCCTGGAGTCCAAGGTCCGGCTGCTCAGCCGCGAACCGCTTGACGAATTCGGCAGCACGCGGGCGCATGCCGTACTTGGGCAGGCGGACGTCCTCATCACCGGGTGGGGCTGCGCACGGATCGGCGCGGACGTCCTGGCATCCGCACCCCGGCTGCGGTACATCCTGCACTCGGCGGGCAGCGTGAAAAACCACGTGGGGGAGGCTTGCTGGGACCGTGGCATCCAGGTCAGCACCGCCGCAGACGCCAACGCCATCCCCGTGGCCGAATACACCGTCGCCATGATCTTGTTGGCCAACAAACGCATCCTGCAGGTGGCACGCATGCTGCACACCTCGAGGTCAGCCATCGAAGCGGAGGACGCCTTCCCGGACATGGGCAATTATCGCAAGCGTGTGGGCATCGTCGGGGCATCCAGGATCGGCCGGCACGTGATCCGTTTGCTGCGGTCCTACGACGTCGAGGTGGTGGTATCCGATCCCTACCTCAACGCGGCGGACGCCGCGGAGCTCGGGGTCACCGTGGTGCCCCTCGAGGAACTCGTGGGAAGCAGCGACGTGGTGTCGCTGAACGCCCCCTCGCTGCCATCCACCAGGAACCTCATCGACGCCGGGCTGATTTCCCGTTTCCGGCCCGGCGCCACGTTCATCAACACCTCCCGGGGCGAACTCGTGGACCAGGAAGCACTGTTGCGCCGCCTGGACCAGGGGGACCTGTTCGCTGTCCTCGACGTCACCACGCCCTGGGTGCTGCCCCCGGAATCCGGGTTCTACACGAACCCCAACGTGCTGCTGACCCCACACATGGCCGGCTCACTGGGCACCGAGCTGGAGCGCATGGCCGCCAGCACCGTCCAGGAGGCCCACCGGCTGGCCCGCGGGGAGCCGTTGCGGTTCCCCCTCCGGGCCAACGAACTGCAAATCACCGCCTAGTTCCCAACCGCAACAATCGAGACAAATACTCAATGAGGAGAATTTCATGTCCAACTTTGTGATGAACCGCCGCCAGCTGCTCCAGACCGGAGGCGCGGGCGGGCTTGCCCTCGCCCTGGCCGCCTTTTCGGCAACGCAGGCCGACGCCGCAACGCCCCACGCACACCATTCCGCCGGGCCGCAGATCGTTGACCTGGGACCCGCCGTCGTGCAGTTTTCGCTCATGAGCGGACTGCTGGTGGGCGACACCGTCTACATCGGCTCCCGCAACCTGAACCCGCCGCGCGTGATCGGCTTCCACCTGCCAACCCGCACCGTCAGCTCACGCACCGACCTTGGTTCCGGCTACAGCATCCAGGCCCTCGCCGCCGACTCCACGGGTCGGTACCTGTATGCCGGCGTCCTGCGCGACACCATCGACGGGAAGCCGAACCTGTTCCGCTGGGACCTGAGCACCCCCGGCCAGCCCGCCATCGGAGTCGCGGTAACGGGGGACCGGGACATCCGCGCCCTGGCCGTGGCCCCCGACGGCAGGGTGTACGTGGCCGGCGGCGGGGACACCGCAATCCCGCCGTCGCTCTGGGAATACGACCCCGCAACCGGCGCCGTCAACAACTGGGGCGTCCCGGACCCCGGCGCCACGATCGCCCAAGCCGTGGCCGCCACCGACAGCACCGTCTATTTCGGCACCGGCAGCGTGCTCGGCGGCGGCAACGGGGCAAGCCCGGCACAGCTGTTCGCGTTTGACCGGACCACCAAGACGTCGACAAAGATCCTGCCCACCGAGTTGGCCGCGGCAGTGTCCGTGACCGCACTCTCCGTCCTTGACGGCCAGCTCGGCGTTGGCGTCAAGGGGCCAGGGAAGTCCGCCCTGGTAAACCTGGCCGACCCCTCGAAATACACGCTCATCCCCAAGACCGGCGTCTCGTTCCGGCAGAGCGGCAATTTGATCTACTTCACGAAGGACCCCAACGTGTTCTCGTTCAACACGACGACGAAGAAGATCGCCCAGGTGCAGACCGAGGACCTGGGATCGATCTGGGGCCTGGACATCTACAACGGCAAGCTGGAGGCGGTCTCGGCAAACGGCCTGGTCGCCGAGGTCGATCCGGTGGCGCACGTATCGACCATGTTCGACCTGACCGCGGCCGGGGCACCGGCCGGACCCCAGCTGGGCATGGGCATCGCGGTCGGCGGCGGCGTGGTCTATGCCGGCGGCACGGCGACCATCGCACGGCACCAGCTGTCCACGGGAGCCGTGACCAACCTGCCCGCCTCGGGTGAACAGAAGGACGCCGTCGTCGTTGACGGGGTCCTCTACACGGGCCAGTACAACTCCCTCGGCATTTGGGGTTACGACCCCGCCACGGGCCAGCCGCCGCACCAGCTGGCGCCCCTGCCCACGGGGCAAAACCGTCCGCTCGACGTGTGCTGGGACCCCGTGAACCGGCTGGTGCTGGTCGCCGCCCAAAACGACACGGCCGGCGGTGGATCCATCACCTTCTACGACCCCGCCACGGGCAAGGCCTCCACGGCAGTCAACCCGATCGACTCGGTCCAGATGGTGCGCGCCGTTGCAAGCCGGGACGGTGTGGCGTACCTCGGCGGCGACAACATCTACGCCACGGGACCCCGGAGCACCATCGTTGCCTGGGATCCGGTGGCCGGGAAGGAACTGTGGCGCCTGGACCCGGGACAAAGCCAGGGCGTGGCCGCACTGGCCATCGAAGGCAGGTTCCTCTACGGCCTGTCGCGGAAGTCGGCGGGCCTGTTCGTGATCGACCTGCAGACCCGCAAGGTGGTCCACACCGCACCCATGACCGGCGTTTGCACCGACTTCGCGGCCCTGACCGTCAGCCGCGGCGTGGTCTACGGCGTCTCGGACACCACCGTCTTCCGGATTGACCCGCACTGCTTCACCGTCTCGGTGGTGGTCGCCGGCATCAACGGCGGCTGGTACAGCGGCCCGCACATCGCCTCCGACGAGACCGGACTGCTCTACACGCTCCGCGGACCCAACCTCGTCCAAATCGACGATTGCCGGCCGGACCAGCGGCCCAAAAAGCACCGAAAATAAGCCCGAACCACCCTCAAGGAGTCCTGATGCATGAATCGAACATGAGCCGTCGGCACGTTTTGCAGCTTGGCGGGGCCATCGGCCTGGCAGCGGCCGCCATACCTTTCGCGGGCGCCAACGCCGCGACAGTCCCCGGCCACAAGAATGGCGGCGGGACCTGGCCGGTCATCACCGACCTGGGCGCGGGCGCCGAACAATTCTCGCTGATGAGCGGGCTGCGGGTCGGTGACACCATCTACATCGGTTCGCGAAACCTTGACCCGCCAAGGGTCATCGGCTTCCACCTGCCCACCCAAAAGGTGGTGTCACGGACCAACCTCAGCTCCGGCTACACCATCCAGTCCCTCGCCGCGGACCCCACCGGCCGCTACCTCTACGCCGGAACGTTGTCGAAAACCCCCACCGACCCCGCCAACCTCTTCCGCTGGGACCTGACGACGCCGGCCACCCCGGCCGTGACGCTGGGCAAGATCGGCGACCGCGACGTCCGGGACCTCGACGTTGCCCCGGACGGGACAGTGTATGCCGTGGGCGGCGGCTCGCCAACGGCCCCCGCGTTGTGGGAATACGATCCGGGCACGGGCGCCATCAGGAGCCTTGGCATTCCCGACCCCAATGCCACCCTGGCGAGGGCCGTCGCGGCAACGAACACCACCGTGTTCTTCGGTGCGGGCAGCATACTGGGCGGCGGTGGGAGCGCGAGCAAGGCATCCTTGTTCGCCTACGACCGGGCCCGCGGCACCTTCAGCTCGATCGTGCCCCGGGAAATCGTGGGCGACCCCAGCCTGCGGGCACTGGCCGTTGTGGGTAACACCCTTGCCATCGGCACCTCCGGATCCCAGGGCGCCGCCCACTTCGCCAGCATGGACCTTGCCGACTACTCCTCCTACACCGTGTGTGCCTCCAACGGGGTCACCGTCAAGACCTTCGCCGCGACCGGCAGCAACATCTACTACTCCACCGACGTCGGCCTCCAGGTCTACTCGACCACCGCCAAGACGGTCACCAGCGTCGATATCAAGGGTCTCGACCTCGGTGAAATCTGGGGCGTGGATGCGTATTCGGGCAAGCTCGAGGTCACCTCCGCCTACGGCTTCGTCGCGGAGATCGACCCCGCAAGCGGTGCGTCAATCGTCACCGACCTCGGCAATGCCGGGGCGCCGGTGGACCCGCAACTCGCCATGGGCATCGCGGCCGGCGGCGGCCACGTCTACGTGGGCGGCACGGGCACGGTGGCCCGCCACTCCCTGCGCAACGGCCAAGTCCTCAACCTGCAGTTGCCGGGTGAGGCAAAGGACGCCGTCGTGGTTGGCGGTGCCCTGTACACGGGGCAGTACGATTCACAGGGGATCTGGCACTACGACCCGCGAAGTTCCACGGGCCCGCGCCAACTGGCCACCTTTCCCGCAGGGCAAAACCGGCCCCTCGACGTGCAGTGGGACGAGCGGCACCGCCTGATCCTGGTGGGCGTGCAGGACGACGCCGACGGCGGCGGCGCGCTGACGGCCTTCAACCCCAGGACGGGCAAGGCCAAATCCTTCGTCAATCCGATTGACAAGATCCAGATGGTCCGTGCCGTCGCGGCCGGCGACGGCACGGCCTACCTGGGCGGGGACAACGCACAAAAGACGGGCCAGCGCGGCACCGTGGTTGCCTGGGACCCGGTGGCCGGCAAGGAGCTGTGGCGGATCGAATCCGGACAGGTGAATGGCGTGGCGTCGCTGGCCGTGCTGGGCCGCCACCTGTACGGGCTGAGCCTGCAGGGCGGCTTCTTCGTCATCGACCTCCGGCGTCGCGCGGTGGTCCACACCGCCGATCTGCGCGCCATCTGCCCGGGGTTCTCCGCGATGGTGGTCAACCGTGGCGCGGTGTACGCCGCATCGGATTCGACCGTGTTCCGCTTTGATCCAAGGACGTTTGCCGTGACCACGGTGGTCGCGGCCATCAACGGCGGCTGGTACAGCGGACCGCACATCGCCAACGACGAACACGGCATGCTGTACACCATGCGTGGCCGCAACCTGGTCCGGATCGACGACCGACCGCGTCGATAAAACGGTCGCGGCCGGGCCGAATCAACCCGGCCCGGCCGCGACCGCCCTATAGGCTGTTCCTGCTCAACTCGTTCAACCCCACAACGAATTGCAGGTTCCGGCCATGCTGACGATCGAGAACGACCAGCTGGTCGTCGACATCATCGACCCCCGAAACGACCGGGACTATCTGGGGACGCGGTATTGCTCCGGCGGCTACATCTTCCAGGTCACCGACAAAACGCTTGGACCGCTGCTGTCCGGCCCAACATTTCCGGATTCGTACAATGTGTTCGACGGGCAGGGCATCCCCGACTCGTTCAACCTGGCACCCCTGCGGGGCGCCCGGGACGCGCCGGCCCTGGTGCTCGGCGTCGGCGTGTGCGACCTCGTCGGGAACACGGTCCGCGAACCGTGCCGGTGGACCATCGATTCCACGCGGCGGTCGATCGTTTTCACGACCCGGCAGGAGTTTCAGGGGTGGGCTGTAGAGCTCGAACGGACGGTCACGCTCGCGGGACGCACGGTTCGGTCAAACACCGTGCTGCGCAACGTCGGTGCCGACCGGTTGCCGCTGATCTGGTTCCCCCACCCCTTCTTTCCGCAGCTGCCCCAAGGCTCGGACGAATTGATCAAGCTCAACCTGGCAGTGGAGCTGCCCGAAAATGAGGCCTACGGGATCTCACCGAACGGCTACCTTTGTCGCTTGGGCTGGCCCTGGACGGGGGACTACTACCAGGCGCTGGACGTGCCTCGAAGCGGCGAGCTGGTGATCCTCCAGCGGCACCCCGTGCTGGGCCTGGTGGGTGCGAGCTGCAACTACGCACCCACCTACTTCCCGATCTGGGGAAACCGGCACACGTTTTCCTGGGAGCCGATGATCGAGCGCACCGTTGCTCCCGGCCAGGTCGCGGACTGGCGGATCGACTACGACTTCTAACTAGGCGGCCCGCTCGGCCCCGGTGGCACTTTCTGCAGGGTCGACGTCGTCGTTCCCGGCTTCATCTTCGGCGTCAGTCTCGTCGACGGTAGCAACCTCGACCACGTAGTTGGCCACGGTGGGGGTGTCCTCGCTGGTGGAGACGGCCTCATGGTGGATGGCTTCCATGCCGGGCACAATCTCCAGGCTGGATTCCAAAAGGGAGCTGCGGTGGCGGCGGGCCTCGGCCAGGTCGTAGAGGCGGTGGGCGGCGTTGAGGTCACCTTCTTGTTCGAGGAGGGCTCCGGCGGCCATGAGGGCCTCGGCGGCGACGGCGTTTTCGCGGTAGTCCAGGTAGGCCCGGGCGGCCGGCTCCTCACTGATGGCGCTGATTCGTGCGCTCACCCGGGTGGCGTCGCTGAGGGAATAGCCGTGTCCGAGCTGGTAGACCGCATGGTACAGCTCGCCATAGTTTTCCTCCCGGAAATCCATGGAGTGGTCCAAACGAGCCTTCAGTTCGGCTTGTTCGGCGGGGGAGAGGTCGTCCACTTCCAATCCGAGCCGCTGGGCGAACTCACGCAGGTAGGCTGCGCTGGCCAGCGGCATGCCGTCCAGGGGGAGCCGGGCTTCATGGAGTTCGGGATTTTCCTGGTGGGCGGCGGAAAAGAGGGCGAGGAATTTTTGGATCAAGGTCTTCAAGGTGGGTCTCCGTAGGTCAAAGCTGCCCTTCAATCTTCCCAGCCTCCGGGGAGCGTTCCATCCCGACGCACAGTGATCCTCGCCTCACTGGCCGGACTCCCTGATTCGCCATGGCCCCGGATTCGAAGCCCGGGCAAACGGCAATTCGCGAACCTCCGAGCGTCAAAAGGTCAGGGAGGGTTCCCCTGCCGTGGAAAGTGTCAGGACGGCCTCTTCGATGCCGTCGTGAGCTTCAATTTCCCGTTCAATGGCGCGCAGCCTGGCAGCCACCTCGGATTCGGGGTCGTCGCCGGTGAGGTCGACTGCCGCCACAAGGTAAAGCTTGCGGGGCCCAACAAACTCAAGGTGCAAGTACGTGATGCGGTCAATTTCCTTCCCCTCCAACAATTGACCGGCCACGGCACGCCTGACGTCCTGGGTGACGGCCTGGCCCACCAGGAAACGCCGGTTCTTCTGGATCAGCACCACGGCTATGCAGCCCAAAAGCAGGCCCACCGCAATGGAACCCAAGGCGTCCGGAACGGGTGAACCCGTCAACTGGTGGGCCAGGATCCCCGCAAACGCCAAGGCGATGCCGGCCAGGGCCGCCCCGTCCTCGGCGAATACCGCTCGGGTCGTGGTGTCGGAACTGTTCAGCACGTGGTCCAAGACTGCCCGGCCTTGTTTCCGGGCGTCGCCGCGGGCTTGCCGCAGGGCCTGGAGGAAGGAGAAACCCTCCAGAACAAGAGCGACGCCCAGGACGACGTAGGCCACCACGAAGTCGGCGGCAGGTTCGGGGGACATCAGTTGCTGCACGCCGTTCATGATCGACACCGCGGCACCCGCGGCGAACAACCCAAACGCGGCGAACATCGACCACACATAGGCTTCCCGCCCATACCCGAGCGGGTGTGCCGCATCCCGGGGACGGACGGACTTTCGCTCGGCAAAAAGGAGGAATATCTGGTTTCCCGTATCCGCCCAGGAGTGCGCGGCCTCGGCCACCATGGACGCCGAGCCCGTAATGAGTGCGGCCGCGGTCTTGGCTGCCGCCACCAAAACATTGATGCAAAAGGCGAAGATCACCGTCGCCGAAATCCGGCCATTTTTGGTGTCCGGTGGAAGAACGTCCCCGTTCCTGTACACCCGATTCCCCTCGGCGTTAGATCACAGGCGGGGCAGTCGGGAGGAACGGGTCCGGTGGCGGGACGGTGCCGGGCTTCGGTCCGGGATCATCGGGCCCGTCCGGTTCCATGGGGTCAGGATCTGCCGGGGACGGTTCCGGAACCAGCGGCTCCGGGTTGACGGGTTGCTCCGGGTCGGTGGGGTTGCGGTCATTCATCGCTCAAGCCTTTCGTCGATTGCTCGTGCTTCCCTCGGGTTGCTGCGGAACTCTCCCGTCGTCGCTCGTCTACCCTTGTTGCCCATGCTAACGAGACGGTCGGTGCGCGTCCACGGGTCAAGGCCCCAGGGACCCACGCGGGTTCGCCGCCACACCGACGGTGCCCGGCCGCGCATCGAACTCTCCGCCGTCACCTCGCCAGCAGCACCAGCGCCGTGTCCAGGGTGGTCAACGACTGCAGATTGTCGACGCGGGCCAGGGTCATGGCCGTGATGACCAGCGAGCTGAGCACGGTGGCAAGCTGTTGCTGCCCCCCGGCGTCCAATTCCGGACGGTGGGCCGCAATTCCATGGAGCAGGGAGGCGGTGAGTTCCTGCCTGTAGCCTGCAATCGTGAGGCTGACGGCCGATTCATTGGAGATAGGCGCGCCGGCGGAGTTCAGAAGCAGGCAGCCGTTGTCGGCCGGCAGGGTGCCGCGTTGGGCGAGGGCCGCGCGGAGGCCGGTGAAGTACTCCACGATCGCGTCCGGCTCGACAACGGGGGAGTTCAGCGGCATCAGCCGCGGCCGGATGATTTCAGCCAGGTAGCTTGCCAGGGCTGCATCAAAGAGTCCGCGTTTGCTGCCGAAGGCGTGGTAGATGCTTGATCTGCTCAGCCCGGTGGCCCGTTCCAGGTCCGGCAGTGATGCGTCCTCATAACCGTGTTCCCAAAATACCGTTCGCGCCGAGCGGATGACGTCCTCGGTGTCGAAGGTCTGCGTGCGTCCCATCCTGCCCCTCATTTTGTGGACTGATCAGTTCATTATATAGTAGACCAGTCAATACATAATATGCCATGGGAGTTGCCCGGAGCATCTCTTCGATCTCCGCGCCTTCCTCCAAACCTGTCTTCCCAGAAAGAAAGTGGCCACCGTGACCCACTCCGCCAGTACCCAAATCCAGCTTGCGGCCCGCCCTGTCGGATGGCCAACTGCCGGCGACTTCAAAACCGTGCAGGTGGATCTTCCCGCTCTTGCTCCGGGCCAGGTTCGTGTGGTCAACGAGTATGTTTCCGTCGACCCGTACATGCGCGGGCGCATGAGTGCCGCCAAGAGCTACTCTGCCCCCTTTGCCCTGGGTGAGACCATGACCGGGGGTGCGATTGGCCGGGTTGTTGAATCCGCCCGTGACGACCTTCCCGTGGGCTCAGTGGTGCTGCACCAATATGGCTGGCGCGACGTAGTCCAGGAAGACGGCGCCGGCTTCAAGATCGTTCCGGAAATTCCCGGCGTGCCGTTGTCGCTCTACCTGGGGATCCTCGGCATGACCGGGTTCACCGGTTACGTTGGCTTGACCGCGATCGCGGGCATGAAACCCGGGGACACGGTCTTCATTTCGGGTGCCGCAGGTGCAGTGGGAACTGCTGCCGGCCAGATCGCCCGGCTGCTGGGCGCCGGCCGGGTCATTGGCTCGGCCGGCAGTGATGAGAAGGTAGCCCTGCTGACGGAGAAGTACGGCTACGACGCGGCCTTCAACTACAAGTCCGGTCCTGTGCGCGAGCAGCTCGCCGCAGCCGCACCCGGCGGCATCGATGTGTTCTTTGACAACGTCGGCGGCGACCACCTCGAAGCCGCACTTGACGTCTTCAAACCGGGCGGACGCGCGGCACTGTGTGGAGCCATCGCCGGCTACAACGCCACCGAGCGCAAGGCCGGCCCCGACAACATGGTCAACCTGATCACCCGAGGACTAAACCTAAGGGGCTTCACCCTGGGGAGCCACTTGGATCTGGCGGCGGAGTTCAACCAGCATATGACCCGGTGGTTCACCGACGGCAGGATCGCCTATGACGAGACGGTTGTTGACGGCATTGACCATGCGGTCGATGCGCTGCTCGACATGATGCGCGGCGCAAACACGGGCAAGATGGTGGTTCGCACCGCCGTGCCCGTGCCCGCGACGGCGTAGGCTTCGACCCGCACCACGACGCAGCCACACGCAGGCGCCCGATCGGAAAAATCCGGTCGGGCGCCTTTTTGTGTCCGGGAAATACTCTTGACGGCCCTTCCCTCGAGCAGTATGTTTACGTAAACTGTTCACTGTTTACGTGAACATTTCCCTTTATTTTCAGATTGGATTCGACAATGGTGTCAAAACCGAAAGTGCCGCCAAGCCGCCGCATAGCCGCGGCGCTTGCGACCTCTTCGATCGTTCTTGCTGCACTCCAACTCGCACCCGTGGCCGCAAACGCCGTGGAACCCGCGGACGCACCGACGCCCGTGGACGCCGTCCTGACTCCAAACCCCGCCGCAACGGGCCCGGCATTCAAGGGATGGGGCACCAGCCTGGCCTGGATGGCCAATGCCACGGGCCAGTATCCGCAGGCAACCCGTGATGCGCTCATCGACAAGGTATTCGGCGCGGACGGCCTGAACCTCAACATCGCCCGCTACAACATTGGCGGCGGCAACGCCACCGACATCCCCAACTACCTTCGTCCCGGCGGCGCCGTCCAAGGCTGGTGGAACCCCAACGCGGGACTGTCCGACGCTGCCGGACCCATCACCTCAAACTTCGCCGACCGGGATCGATACCTCGCTGCGTGGACTGGTGCGAACGCCTCGGATTACAATTTTGACGCCGACCCTTCGCAGCGCGCCTGGGTGTCTGCCATCAAGGACAAGGTGACCGACTGGGAGGCATTTAGCAACTCGCCTCCCTACTTCATGACGCAGAGCGGCTACGTCAGCGGTGGAACGGATTCGAACGCCGATCAGATCAAGCCCGAAGCCGTCGGCAAGTTCGCCACCTATCTCAAAACCGTCGCACAGCATGTGGAACAAGCCAACGGCATCCACTTCGACTCCATCGACCCGCTCAACGAACCCAACACGAACTACTGGGGAACCACCATCGGCGGCAACGGCCTGCCAACCGGTGGCGGACAGGAGGGCGCCCACGCCGGGCCGGCCCTGCAATCCCAGGTGCTCACGGCCTTGTCCGCCGAACTGGCCAAGCCCGGCACTTCCACCACGGCAAAGGTCTCCGGTCCCGATGAAACCTCCCCGGGAGGATTCGTCCAGGACTGGCAAGGCTGGACGCCCGCGGCACAACAGGCCGTAAGCCAGCTGAACGTCCACACCTACTCCACCGGAAACCGGATCCAGGCACGGGATATTTCCAAGGCCGCCGGCAAACCGTTGTGGATGAGCGAGGTTGAAGGAAACTGGGGCGGCAACTCCTGGAATCCGGACAGCATCGAGAACGGCCTCGGAATCGCCGGCCAAATCACCGACGATCTCCGGGAACTCGACCCCCAGGCATGGGTGCTGTGGCAGCCCGTGGAGGACCTTTACAACATGCAACTCGGTGAGAAGAAGAACTGGGGTTCGGTGTTCATCGACTTTGACTGCAACGCCGACGGCAACTCTGCCCGGCGGATCGCCGATGGCGAGGCCGATCCTTCATGCCGCACCGAGGTGAACTCGAAGTACAACACCATTCGCAACTTCACCCACTACATCGTGCCCGGGGACAGAATCATTCCCACCAGCGATACGAAGACCACCTCGGCCCTGAAGAAGGACGGCTCCGGGCTGACCATGGTGCACACCAACGACTCCGGCCAGGCCAACACCGTCAAGATCGACCTGTCCCGCTTCGCCACGATCACCGCCGGCGCGACCGTCACTCCCGTCGTCACCACGGAATCGCCCGCCGTTGACCCGACGGCGAATGCCCTGGTCACGGGGACACCGGTCACCATCGATCCGGCAACGCACTCGGCCATCGTGAGTGTTCCGGCCAAATCAGTCACCACCTTCGTCATCAAGGGCGCAAGCGGTGTGGCTGCGGATGCCCCGTCACTGCAGGACGGCAAGTCCTACAGCATCGTCGGTGTGCAAAGCGGCAAGGCCTTGACGGCAAGCACCGGATCACCCGCCACGGTGCTGGGCGATTCCGCCTTTGTCCCCACGCAGGTCTGGACTGCAACCAAGGTCGTCACGGGTGACGGAACCGCCCGTGACCGCTTCGTGCTGAGATTGGCCGATGGCCGGGCCTTGACGGCCGACGCCAACGGAACCATGCTGCGCACGCTGACCGACGCCGATGCCCGCACTGACACCTCCGCACAATGGATGGTGAGCACCACCGACGGATCCTCCTTCAGTCTCCTCAACGCCGGGCGGCAGCAGGTCCTGGATGTGGCCAACCAGGCAACCGGCGACGGGGCCGCCGTCGGGCTTTGGAGCTCCAACGGCGGTGCAAACCAGGCCTTCACCCTCGTGCCGGCACCCGATGCGGGCACGGGTTACACCAGCTTCAAGCCCGGACAGGAATGGCGCGACGACGCCGGCAACATCATCCAGGCCCACGGCGGTCAGGTGGTCACCTCGAAGGATGACTCCGGGCGCACCATCTACTACCTGTACGGTGAGGACCGCACCAACGGATACCACTCTTCCCCCGGCGTCCACGCCTACAGCTCCTATGACCTGTACAACTGGAAGGACCAGGGGGTGGCCCTGCGGGCCATGACCTCAGCTGACCAATTCACCACCGATCCGTACTTCCAGGACCTTTACGCAGGGTACTCGGCCGGCCAAAAAGATGCCGTCTACCGGGACCTCGGCACGGTTCAAAGTGATCCAAATGTCAACCCGCCCATCATTGAGCGGCCCAAGGTCATCTACAACGCCGCCACCAACAAATGGGTGATGTGGATGCACGCCGACGGCCCGTCGGCGTCCTCGAACGCCCAGTATGCGAAGGCAAACGCCGGCGTGGCGATCGCCGACAGCCCGTTCGGGCCGTTCCGCTACATCGACAGCTCACGGCTGGACTACGCCAATCCCTCGGATTCAAGCAACCACGCCCCCAACAACCCGGGCATGGCACGGGACATGAACCTCTTCGTCGACACCGACGGCACGGGGTACATCATCTACTCCAGCGAAGAGAACCAAACCATGTTCATCTCCAAGCTCAACGCGGACTACACGGACCTCTCGGCATCCCCGGACAAGGCCGTGGAGGGTGTCGACTACCGGCGGGTCTTCGTGGGCGAGTCGCGTGAAGCGCCCGCCTTGTTCAGCTACCAGGGCCGCTACTTCCTGATCACCTCGGGGACCTCCGGATGGTCGCCGAACCCCTCCAAATACGGAACGGCCGCCAGCATCCTCGGTGACTGGAGCGAGGTCGGCGATCCGTTCGCCTCCGACACGTCCGGGAACTCGGACAATTCACAGCCGACGTCGATCATCCCCGTCGACGCAAAGGCGGGCAAATTCATCTACATGGGCGACCGCTGGAACGGCGGCACCGACCTGGCCAACGCACAAATGGTCTGGCTGCCCATCCAGATGGGGGAGGGCGGCAAGACGCTGAACATCCCCACGCCGTCGGAATGGCGCCTTGAGGACCTCAATCAATACTCTGGCTGGACCGTGAGCGGGGTGCCGACGAGCCTGGCCGTGGGCCAGGCGTTCAACCCTGCATCCGTCACGGTCACCCAAAGCGGCCAGAGCACTGTGCAAGCCGTGCAGTGGAAGGTTGTCGGCGCCACGGACACGCCCGGAATCATTACGGCCACCGGAACGCTGCCGGGATTTGGCGGACGGACTTTCACCCGCACGATCCCCGTGGTGCCCAACGGAGTCCAGTACGCCGTCAATGCAGGGGGCCAGCGAACCGCTGACTGGACCCAGCTGATGGGTGCCGCGGCCGCCTCCGGGCACGTCCTGAACAGCACCCCCGACCAGGCGTACGGCGTGGACCCCGGAACGCAGGTGAGCTGGGGCTATGACAGCGCCGGCAGCGGGACCTCCGGCACTGTGGACGGCGACATGTTCTCGACCCTTCGCTACGCCGTCTCGGGGCGGGACCTTACGTACCGGTTCACCGGGCTGGCCCCCGGAACCTACACGGTCTATGCCGGCTACTACGACCCGTGGGCCCAGTGGAACAACCGCGGTGCCAAGGTCAGCATCAACGGCGCCGTGGTCGAGGCCGATCATCAATTCAGCGGCGACTACCAGACCGGCGCGTACAAAAACGTCACCGTGGCCGCCGACGGGAAGATTGCCTTTGCGTTGAGCCCCACAAGAGGACCCGACGTCCAGCTCAGCTGGCTCATGATCGCCAACCCGGTTCCGGTGGCCCCGGCCCTGAAAGTGGCCGTGGCGGCAGGCACCAAGTGCATTGCCGGGAAGGCGTTGGTCACCGTGCAGGCGACGAACAATGAAACCGGCCCGGTCCAGGTGAAGTTCACCTCCGCCTTCGGAACCAAGTCCTTCGATGCGGTTGGCGCGGGCAAGAACGCCGTGGAGGCCTACACGACCCGGGCCACCACACTGCCGTCCGGTTCGGTCGCGGTGGAGGCGGCGGGCACCGTGAATGGCAAGCCTGTCACGGTCTCAATCAATGCACCGTACAACGCAACAACCTGCAACTAGAAGCTAAGAGTAAAGGAACCGCCGGTGGTCCGTCGTTGGGGGACCACCGGCGGTTCCCGTCCATGATCCAGCCCGGCTGTTTGCCGGGTCACTTATAGAGGAGCCCAGAAATGAACAAAGTGAAGTTTGCCGTCCGTTGCACGGCCGTCACGACCGGCGTGGTGCTGTTGGCCGGCGTTGCCGGCATGGCGATGGCCGAGGAAAACCACGGCCACAACGATGTGGACGTATCCGTTGGGATCAGCAAGCTCGACGTCCCCGGCGTGTTGGCGATGAGTGTTGCGGGCACGACGGCGGCACTCACCGAGAATGGGTCGACCGGTACCGTGCGCCAGTTCACGGGAAAGTTGCCGACCGTGACCGTGACGGACACCAGGTCCGCCGCCGACATTCCGGCTGGTGCCGGTTGGTACGTGCTGGGCACATCGTCGGACTTTACCGGCAGCGCGGGCCAGGACCCGATCAGCGCCTCGCACCTGGGGTGGTCGCCCCAGATCATTGACGGCGGCGCCGCCGGTTTGGTTGCCGGCGGTGACCAGGTTGATACGGTGATGGACTCGGGGCCCAATGCGGTTGGCCTGGTGGACCAGGAATTGCTTGCCCTGGCGTTTGACTCCGGCACGATCGCCAGCGAGGGACAGTGGACGGCGTCGGCCAACCTGTTCCTGCGCACGCCGGCCACCGTGGCGCCCGGCGACTACACGGCCAAGCTCACCCTCTCCCTCTTCGAATAAGCCCGCACCGCGGACTACCTGAAGAGAAAGCGAATCTGCACCATGGAACTGCACCCTAGACGCGGCAACGCCCGCCGACGTCAACCGGCCGGCACAAGCCGACACGCTTGGCCCTCGCTTGCCTCCCTTGGCACGGTTTGGGCACGAATCATCTCGGTTCTGGCCATCCTCGGCGTGGCGGCACAGGCGAGCCTCATTCCCGTCGCCGCGGCGTCCGCCGAGCCGGGAAACAAGTCTCCGGTGACCTGGGCCGTCAGCCCGGCCAAGGCATCGGGGGCGGACGGCCGGCCCTGGGTGGAGCTGGAACTTGATCCCGGCGCCACAGCCGGCGACCACCTGGCCCTGAGGAATCTGGGGGACCGGGAGGTCACCTTCTCCATCACCGCGGCGGACGGCTACTTCACGTCGACGGGACGGTTCAACATGCTCCCCTCGGATGCGAGATCCGTGGACTCAGGCACCTGGATTTCCGTGAAGAAGCAGGTCACCGTGGCGGCAGGGGCGACGGCGGTGGTTCCGTTCACCGTCAAAGTTCCGGCAAACGCGACTCCGGGGGACCACGCGGCGGGTATCGCCGCCTCGATCCACTCCCAAGGGACCTCAAAGGGTTCGCAGGTGGATGTGGAAAGCCGGGTCGGTTTCCGTGTCATGACCCGCGTCAAGGGGGTCATCACCCCCCGGCTGCAGCTTGGCTCGACGGCGGGCTACGCCACGTCCTGGAATCCGTTCGCACCGGGGGAGGCCACGCTGGATGTCGTGCTGGAAAATACCGGCAACGTCCGGCTCAGGGTGGGTGCCGCTTCCGGGACCGACCCTGCGGCCGGGGCGAAGGATGCCGGAGGTTCAACAACCCAGGCGGAACTTTTGCCTGGCGAAAAGCGGACCGTCAGCATCCAGGTCCGGGATGTGTGGCCGTTGGGGGCGGTCACCTTGCCGGTGACCGTCACCCAGGCGGTCGTAGAGACCAACGGATCGGTGAACGGCCTCCCTCCCATCCTGCACAACGTCACCGTGTGGGCCATCCCCTGGCCGCAGCTCATCGTCATCCTGGCCTTGACACTGATGGCCGGCGGTTTACTTTGGGGAAGGATGCGACAAAAGAAAAAGGTCCAGCAGCTGGTCCGGGAGGCCCGCCAGCTGGGCCGTCGCGAGGCAGGCTTTGACCGAGAGACCATCTAACGGGGGAACAACCACATCTTGAATAAAACAATGCTGCAAACCCAACCGGGCCGGCGCAATGGCGGTTCACGGGCTCGACGCCATGGAAACCGCGTGGTCGTAGCCGCGATGCTGGGGTTGCTCCTGGTCACGGCTGCGTCACCGGCATATGCCGAACAAACGGATCAATCAGGGGTGACCCTGACGGTCCGGATAGCACCCCAAGGTGGCTGCCCGGGCGCCAACGGATGCCCAAAACCGGCTTTGGCAGCCACCGGAAACGACTCCCTCGCCATGCTTGCCGCCAGCGCGGGTGCCGCCTTCCTTGGCTGCGGGGTGCTGGTGGCCGGCCGCCGGCGACGTCAGGCGGCCCGACCCTAAATATCTTCGCTTAAGGACGATTGGGCCCACTGCCGCAAGTGAACTGCTCCCCGAAAGTTGGACTGATTAATTCGGTTCCTTACTTTCGGGGAGTTTTTTATGGATTCGCGGAGTTCGTTGAGTGCTCGGCAGCGGGTTGCTGCCATAGGGTTGTTCGAGGAAGGCTTCGGCTATGGTGCGGTTTCTTCTCGGCTGCAGGTCAGCAGGGATGCCTGTAAGCGCTTGGAGCAACGTTTCAAGATTTGGGGTAGGGCCGCTTTGGATAGACGACCGGCTGTGCCAGCGTATTCATTTGAGTTCAAGATCAAGGTGGTTCGTCAGTTCCTCGCTGCTGAAGCAACATCGACGGAACTGGCCCAGTTGTATCACTTGAGTTCGCCGAAACTCGTTCAAAGCTGGGTTCGGCGGTATCGCCAGGACGGTGAGGACGCTCTCAAGCCCCGGCCGAGGGGCCGCCCACACACCGCCGTGGACCAATTGCCTACCGAGGTTAGCGAGCTTGAGAAGCTGCGCCTTGAGAACCAGCGGTTGCAGGCCGAGAATGCCTACCTAAAAAAAGTACGGGCCTTGAGGAACCAACCACCGCGTTGAAGGTCAGCGCCGTGATCGCCCTCAGGGCCTCTCACCCCTTGCCCCTGCTCCTGGCCGCGGCCGGGCTGCCCCGCTCTACGTTCTTCCACCGCCAGGCCGCGCTCACGGCCCCTGACCGGCACGCAGAACTCCGTGCCCGGATCCACGAGGTCTTCACCGAGGCCAAGGGCCGCTACGGGCACCGACGCATCCATGCGTTCCTGCGCCGCCAGGGATGGCAGGTGGCGAAGAAGACCGTGTTAAAGCTGATGCGCGCCGAGAACCTGCTCTGCAAGGTCCGCAGCAGTCGCCGCAGGTATTCCTCCTACAAGGGCCAGGTCGGCAAGATCGCTGAAAACCTACTCAAGCGCCAGTTCGTCACCGCGGCACCGAACCTGACGTGGGTGACCGACGTGACCGAGTTCAAGGTCGCGGACCGCAAGGTCTACCTCTCCCCGGTCATGGACCTGTTCGACCGCTCCGTGGTCTCCTTCGCGGTCTCCGAGTCGCCCAACACGGCCTTCACCAACCGATCGCTCAGCGATGCGATCAGCACCCTGGGACCGGGCGAGGCACCAATGGTGCACTCGGACCAAGGATTCCAATACCAACACGCCAGCTGGCAGAAGCTACTCAGCAACGCCGGCATGACCCAATCGATGTCCCGCAAGGGCAACTGCCTGGATAACTCAGTGATGGAGAACTTCTTCGGACACTTAAAAGAAGAGATGTTCCACCACCAAGAACACACCAGCCCCGAAAGCTTCATCACTGAACTCGAGGACTACATCCGCTGGTACAACAAAGACCGCATCTCGTTAACACTCGAGTGCCTGAGCCCGATGGAATACCGGGCCCAGGCACTCGCTACCTAGACTCTTATTTACCAAGTCCAACATTCGGGGACCAGTTCACAAGCGGCAGTGGGCCCAGTCGTCCTTTTTGTGGCCTGCCCTAGATCGCGCCCAATTTCCACTCCTGGCTCGCGGAGGACGTGGAGAGCGTCTTTTGGACAAGCCGGGCACCGTCCGTGGCGACCGATCCGGTCACGTCAAGGCACAGCCCGCTTGCCACGTTCACGAGCCGGTAATACCCGCTCGTCGCCGCCGGAACAAGCCTCCACCACTGATTTGGGCTGAAGTTGTCAGTCCATTGATCCAGCGGCTTCCCGTCGGTCATCGAGGTGCCCGGGTTGTCCAGGACCTTGCCGCTCTTGACGCTTGAGAGCCGGAACGAGCCGTCATATCCGGAAAACAGCTTCCACTGTTGATTCGTGCCGCCCGCCGGGGACCATTGGATCACCGCGGCGCCGTCGTTGGTGGACTGGGACTCAACGTCCATGACCTTCCCGCTTTGCCGGTTGACGAGCTGGCAGATTGCCGGCAACAGGCCAATCTGCAGTTCCACATGGACGCCGGCCGTGAGGTGCACCGTACGGGCATGATCGCCGAGGGGCGAGGCTGCCACGGTGGCCGCCGCCGCGGTGATTGAGGTGATGCCGCGCCGGCAGGCAAGGGTGATGTCCTGGGTAATATCCGAGACGATGGTTGCCACGGCCGATTGCCCGGCGATATCCCATGTCAGGCTTTCGACGAGGACGCGGTTGCGCCCGCGAACACCGGTGATGGTTCCCTTGGAGAGTTGCTCGGGCAGCGCGGGCAGGAGTTCCAGGAAACCGGGCCTGCTGTAGGTCAACGCCTCGGCGATGACCGCGGGCAGGGCATGGGCCGCATCGGCATTGTAGGTGGTCAGTTCGGGATTGTGCGACGTTATCAGGGAACGCCAGACCATGTTGTTCCCAAGGATCTTCTTGATGTTGGTGTAAACACCGGCACCGTCCTTCAGGCGCGCGGAGGCTAGCGCACGGTGCAGGCTGCCATGGGCGGAATAGTTCTCATCTCCGCGCATGATCAGGGCCTTGCGTGCGGTAAAGGTCAGATCGGGCCGTTCCTCGGGATTGATCTCGTGGAGCGGCCAGGCGCCGTACAGGTGGGAGACGTGCCGGTGGTTGTAGCGGTCGGTGAGTCCGGGCCAGGACCACTCGGCGAGTGCGCCGTCGGAATTGATCGTGTAGTCCGGGAGCTTGGCCAGCAGGGCCGTCCATCGAGCCACACCCTGCCCGGCTCCCTGCTCAACGTTCAAGGTCTTGGCGGCATCCACGGCGGCCTGGAGTGCGTGCCGTCCGGCCATGATGTCAGCTGTTGCGTTGATGGAGAGCATTTGGCCGGTGGAGGACGGCGAATTCTCCATTGAGTACGACGGTACAAACACCGACCTTCCGGCAGCGTCGGTGCGGGTCAGGAAGTCCTCGTAGAAGAGCGCCAACTCCATGAGTGCCGGGCCAAGCTTGTCCTTGTAGAACTTTTGGTCCCCCGTGACCTGGTAATACTCGAGCAGCGGGAACAGCAGCCAATCGGCGCCGCCGGTCCAGCATTCGCCGGGGAAGTCGCTGCTGTTGAAGTGGAGCATGTGCCCGTATTCGCCGTCGGTCCGCGTCGGAGCAAGGAACCCCCGGGCGCCGTAGATGTTCCGGGCGTTGGTGCGCCAATCGTCGAGCTGGCCCAGGATCAACTCGAAATAACCGTCCATGGCGCCGCTGGTGAGGATATTGCCGCCGGCAACCTGGAGGTTGATGTTGGCGTCGGTGGTGAAATCATCCGCCCAGGCACCATCCCAGCTGCCCGTCCAAATGCCCGTCAGGCGAGGCGGCAGCACCCCGGATGAACTCGCAAAAAGGTAGCGGCCCGAGTCATACATCCGCTCGAGCAGTGCTAGGTCGATGGTTGAGCGGTTTGCCGCCTGGCGGCTCGTCAACGCGCTCGTCGAGAGCGCCCGGTCCTGCACGGATACGCCGAGGTCCAGGGTTGAGCCGTCAAAGAGGGCCTGGTGGCCGGGGACGTGCCGGCGGAGCAGGGCGCCGTAGTCGGTCAGGAGCACGCTCAGCGCCGCATGGAGCGGACGGCCATTCCAATCGTTGGCTCCTTCGTACCTGGCAAGCTTGGTCAGCAGGATGACCCGGGTGGCCTTGTTGACGGTCAACGTGGAGCCGTCCGTGGTGATCGAGGACCCCGCGCCCGTGATGACAACCCTGGTGGCGCCCTCAAATCCGTACGCGCCCAGCCCCGCGGGGTAGGTGCCGCGGACCTCAAGATAACCGTTGCGGCCACTGACCGAGGTTGTGATGCCGTAGGTGACATTGCCCGGCACTGCCTCGAGGGCCGTGTTTGCACTGATGACTGTGTTGATGGTGCCCTGGGCGGAGGCTTGCAACTCGTGGACAATTGTCTGGCTGCCGCGGGAGACGAATGCGCGCCGCTGCCAGGTCCCGGAGTCGTCGGACCAGGCGTGGGTCACCTCCCCGGTGCGAAAATTTGTGGTCCGCACGTAGTCGGTGGGCGTGGCCAGGCCCGGACTGCTCAAGTGCAGTTCGTATCCGGGGTGGTACGTCTGTGTCCACTTCAGGGACCAGCCGGAGGCGAAGGCGTTTGACGCCCCCGTATAGTCGCCCGCGAGTGCCAAGTCCTGTACCTGCCCCAATCGGGAGGCTATGTTGGGTGGCTCCACCGTCCGGGTGCCGTTGGGGAGGACGAATCGATGATGGTTCAGGACAACCTTTTCCAGCGCCGGTGACCCATGGAATACTGCGCCAAACTCACCATTGCCGGAGAGGAATCCGTCGGTCCATGACGACGCCGGCACCGTGTCGTACAGTCCCCGCTCCGGCAATGTTGCCGTTTCAGGCAGGGCCGCTGCGTCCTGGGCGGAGAGCAGGGCGCCCGGAAGCACCACCGCTCCTGCGGTCAGGGCCGAGGCAGTCAGGAAGCCCCGCCTGCCGAGGGGCCTGTCAAAGATGTTCATGATTGCCTCGAGTCTGCAATGGGCCGAACGTTTCGTGCCGAGCGAGGCGCCCGTGCGCGTTGGTTCCTGGCGCCGGGGACGGGTACGCCCGGCATCTCGGGGACATCGAGCTCGGCGCGGACGCCGCATTTCCATCTGGTGTGAATCGTCATTGACCTGCCCTAGCTTGGTTGTGTGGGGGTAGTTGGCATCGATTAAAATGTTCACGTAAACATCGGGTGGCGAGAACATTACGTGAATATGTCGCCTGCGGCAATAGCGTCACGGTAATGGACTTTCCGACCCTGGCGTGGCGCGTCATTGGCGCCAATGCGCCGTTGTAGGGGCATCTGGGAGTCGCCTCGGAGCGCGGACGATCCACATGGATGTGAATTTCAGTGCATCGGATGAAAAGATTTGTGCGTTTCTATTGCCAATGACGGGTGTGTTTACGTAAACTTCACAGCGTGGATGTTTGCGTGAACATGCGAAAGGTGCACAACCGTACTTTTTCGCCTCCAGAAACGGCATAGGCAGATCAATGATGATTCGTTCGAGATTGATGAACAGCGCACTCGCGGCAAGCGAAACCGCGCTGCGGGCTTCCCCTCTCAACTCTCAGGGAAGCGCTGCAACGACAACCAATGCCTCTGGGGGATTCGCAGCATCAGACCACTCAAATAGCTCCCACGCATAAGGCCCCGCCCAGACGGGCGCCTACGGACGGATGCGTGCGACCGACGTCAACTATGTTTCACAATTGAAGGAGAAGTCATGGAATCTAATCTTGGCCCGTTCCACCCGGAACGCAACGATGGCCCGGGCCGTCGTACCCTCATTAAAGCGCTCGGCCTGGGCGCAGTTGGGCTCGCCGGGATTCCTTTGCTGGCCGCCTGCACCGGTGGGGCCCCGGCCACCGATGCCGTCAAGTCGTCTTCGCTGACGTTTGGCTCGGGATCTTCGGATGACGTTCCCAAGGCCGCCTACAAGGCGGTGACCGACGCGTTCACCGCAAAATCAAAGATCAGCGTCACCACCAACGTGGTGCCCCACAACGACTTCCAGAACAAGATCTCCACCTACCTGCAGGGCAGCCCGGACGACGCCTTCACCTGGTTCTCCGGGTACCGCATGCAGTATTACGCCAAGCAGGGCCTGTTGGCGCCCATCGACGATGTGTGGGAAAAAATCGGCGGCAACTTCTCGCCTGCCATGAAGAAGGCCTCCACTGGCCCCGACGGCAAGATGTACTTCGTGCCCAACTACAACTACCCCTGGGGCTTCTTCTATCGCAAGAGCCTCTGGGCCGACAAGGGCTATGAAGTCCCCACGACCTTCGATGCGCTCACCACCCTCGCCAAGAAGATGAAATCGGACGGGTTGATCCCGATCGAGTTTGCCGACAAGGACGGCTGGCCCGCCATGGGCACCTTCGATTACATCAACATGCGCCTCAACGGCTACCAGTTCCACATGGACCTCACCGCCTACAGGGAGTCCTGGGACCAGAAGAAGGTCAGCGACGTCTTTGACACCTGGAAGGCCCTGCTGCCCTACCAGAATCCGGGCGCCCTCGGCATGACCTGGCAGGACTCCGCCACGTCGCTCGGCGCCAAAAAATCCGGCATGTACCTGCTGGGCTCCTTTGTCACCCAGCAATTCACGGACCCGGCCATTCTTTCCGACATCGACTTCTTCCCGTTCCCGGAAATCGCCGTGGAGGGCCAGGATGCCGTGGAGGCACCCATCGACGGCCTGCTGCTTTCCAAGAAGGGCGGCAACAACCAATCCGCACGCGACTTCATGGCATTCATGGGATCCGCGGCCGGCCAGGACGCCTACGCAGCGGTGGATCCGTCCAACATCGCCACGGTCAAGGGCGCCGACACGTCCAAGTTCACGCCGCTGAACAAGAAATGCGCCGACGTGATCGCCAACGCCAAGAGCATCAGCCAGTTCTTCGACCGCGATGCCCTTCCCGCCATGGCGAACAACGTGATGATCCCGGCCCTGCAGGGCTTCATCAAGGACGGCACGATCGACGTCAAGAACCTCGAAGCCCAGGCCAAGGCACTCTACGCCGCCCAGTAGCATCCTTTGGTGCGGGGTCCGGGCGCAAAATCCGGACCCCGCAACAGGCCCCGCCATTTTGCCTCTGAACTACCCAAGGAAGAACTCCCCATGAGCTCCACCATCGAAGTGCCTCCGGACCTCCACTCCGCGGCACCAGCGACCGACCCAGGTTCTCGCAGGACTCACAACACCCGCGGAATCCGCAAGAACCGGGGCGTGCGGCGCCTCTCCCGCAGGGACAAGATCGTCCTGAGCATCATGGTCGGGGTTCCCACCATGGTCCAGTTGGTCCTGGTCTGGATCCCCACACTGCTGTCCATCCTGCTGTCCTTCACCCGGTGGAACGGCCTGGGCCTGGACGGGATCCGTGCCGCAGGACTGGCCAACTACCAATATGTCGTCAATGACAGCCCGGCATTCTGGCCAGCCGTGCAGCACAACCTGCTGTGGCTGGGCTTCCTGGCCCTCGTCGCCACACCTATTGGACTCTTGCTGGCCGTGCTGCTGGACCAGCAGATCCGCGGATCCAAGATCTACCAAAGCATCTTCTTTGTCCCGGTCATGCTGTCCCTGGCCCTGGTCGGGATCATCTGGCAGCTGTTCTACCAAAAGGACAACGGCCTGCTGAACTTCCTGCTCGGCACCGCCGGAACACCGGCCGCCGTGGACTGGTTCGGCGATCCGCACGTGAACATTTGGGCAGCCCTCGTTGCGGCGACCTGGCGCCACGCCGGCTACGTCATGATCCTGTACTTAGCGGGATTGAAGGGCGTGGACGGATCCCTGAAGGAGGCCGCCTCCCTCGACGGCGCCAATGCGACACAAACGTTCTTCCGCGTGGTGTTCCCGGCGATGCGACCTGTCAACATCGTCATCGTAGTCATCACCATCATCGAATCCCTGCGAGCCTTCGACGTCGTCTGGGTCATCAACAAGGGCACCAACGGCCTGGAACTCATCAGCGCCCTGGTCGTCACCTACCTGGTGGGCGAGGGGCAATCCATTGGTATCGGCTCCGCCTTCGCCGTGATCCTGCTCGTGATCTCCCTGGTTCCGATCATCATCTACCTGTCCCGCACCTTTGGGAAGGAAAGCAAGTCATGACCAGTACAATCTCACCCCTCAAGCCGTCCATGCGCGGCTCCTCCAGTGTCCCCCTGCGCCGAGGCTCGAAGGCCAAACGCCACTACGGCACCCACATTTTTCTGACGGTGATGGCCGTCGTCTGGATGGTCCCGCTCGGTTGGGCCCTCTTCACGGCACTGCGCCCCAAGTCCGATACAGACAAGTTTGGCTATTTCAGCCTCGGCGGCGCCTTCAACTTCGACAACTTCGTCACGGCCTGGAACCAGGGCGGATTCCCGCGCTACTTCGCGAACTCCCTGATCATCACCATCCCCACCATCATCCTGGTCCTGCTGTTCTCCTCCATGATGGCCTTCGCCGTCAGCCGGGTCAGCTGGAAATTCAACATCACCCTGCTGATCATGTTCACGGCCGGGAACCTGCTCCCACCCCAGGTGCTGGCCACCCCGCTGTTTGAAATGTTCAAGTTGATCCAGGTTCCGTATTGGTTCAGCGATTCGGGCAACCTGCTCAATACCTACCTATCGGTGGTCCTGGCGAACACGGCGTTCCAGATCGGCTTCTGCACCTTCGTGCTCTCCAACTACATGAAGGCGCTCTCGCCGGACTTGACGGAGGCGGCACTCGTGGACGGGGCGGGCATCTGGCGCCAGTATTGGTCCATCATCATGCCGCTGTGCCGTCCGGCCTTGGCGGCCATGGCCACGCTGCAGATCATCTTCATCTATAACGACTATTTCTGGCCGCTCCTCTTCATCCAGAGCGGGGACAGGCTCCCGGTCACCACCGCCATCAACAACCTGCAGGGGACCTTCCTCTCCAACTACAACCTGCTGGCGGCCGGTGCAACCATCACCGTCATCCCCACCCTGGTCATCTACATCGCCCTCCAGCGCCACTTCGTCGCCGGGCTGACCCTCGGCTCCAGCAAGGGCTAAACCGACCCGGCACGGCGGCCGCTGCGAAGCGTTTCATTGGCTTCCGCGCCACCGTGCCGGGATCATGCTAATTCCGGGCCGGGGCCGTGCTGTCGCGGACGATCAGGCGGGTGGGAACCTTGGTGGCGCTGTTGGCGGGGCCGGTTCCGGCCACCTGCCGGAGCAGGTCTTCCATGCTGAGCCGGCCCACTTCGTGGAAGTCCTGGCGAATCGTGGTCAGGGGCGGCCAGAATGAAGCAGCCTCTTCGAGATCATCGAAACCCACGATGCTGACGTCCCCCGGAATGGCCCGCCCCAACTCATGCATGGCCCGCATAACTCCAAGGGCCATCTGGTCATTGGCGGCGAAGATGGCCTTCACCTCGGGATTGCGGGCAAGCTCACGTCCAATCTGATAGCCCGATTCCGATGACCAGTCGCCGCGGAGGACGGGCGGGGCTTCGATCCCGGCGTCCTCGAGGGTCTGCTTCCAGGATTCGGCGCGGTGCAAGGCGGAAAAGGATGATGCGGGGCCGCCAACGTGCCATACCTGCCGGTGTCCGAGGTCAAGGAGGTGCCGAGTTGCAAGCCGGGCACCCTCCTCCTGGTCGGTATCGACCACCGAATAGCCGTCCCCGGCATTCGAGTCGATCACGACGGCGGGGAGGTCCTCCGGGAGGGTGATGTCGGCCTGGTCAAGCAGATGTGCCTCGAAAATGATGACGACCCCGTCCACCTGTTGTTCGCGCAGTTGATGATAGGCGCCGGAGACGTTGCCGGTGGTTGGATCCGCAAGTGGTATGAGGGTGACCGAGTACCCGGCTTGGTACGCCGCTGTGGCAATCGCGTCCAGGGTTCGCATATTGCCAAAGCTGGAGAGTGAAAACATGATGACGCCAATGGACTTGAACTGTCCGCTCTTCAACGCCCTTGCGGCCTTGTTGGGTCGGTAGCCGAGGGTCTTCATCGCGTCCAGTACGCGCTTTTTGGTTGTCTCCTCGACGTTGGTGAGACCGTTTGACACCCGGGAGACGGTCTGGGAGGAAACACCGGCTTCCCGGGCTACATCGCCAATCGAGGGCCCCCTGGCGGCACGGGTGGCCGCTCTCCCTGGCCTGCTTCTGACGACGGGGAGGTCAGTGGGAGCTGATGGTATTTGCGAGTTCTCCTCTTGTGTGTTCACCTAAACATGCTACGGTTGATTATTGAATGTTTGCGCAAACATGATGCGTTGAATGAAGAAAAATAAATGACACCCGTGTCGGAAGCGTCACTGCGGCCCTCCACCATCGAGATTGGATTCTTTGCCCATGCCCACCTTTACCATTGGCGAGCACGACTTCATGCTTGACGGTCAGCCTCACCGCATCCTCTCCGGTGCACTGCATTATTTCCGGGTCCATCCGGATCAATGGGCCGACCGGATCCGCAAGGCCCGGCAGATGGGCCTGAACACGATCGAAACCTACATTCCCTGGAATGCCCACGCACCATCACCGGAGGTCTTTGAAAACAGCGGGGTCCTGGACCTGGGCCGCTTCCTGGACCTGGTGGCGGCGGAGGGCATGCAGGCGATAGTCCGGCCCGGCCCGTATATCTGCGCCGAATGGGACAACGGCGGACTTCCGGCATGGCTGTTCAGCACCGGCGCCACCGAGATTCGTGCCGACGAACCCGTCTACATGGCGGCGGTTTCCACCTACTTCGAGCAGCTCGCACCCATTCTGGTACCCCGCCAGGTGCAGTTCGGCGGCCCGATCATCCTGATCCAGATCGAGAATGAATACGGTGCTTACGGAGATGACTCCGGCTACCTGGAGAAGCTTGTGAAGATCAATCGGGAAATCGGGTTGACCGTGCCCTTCACCACGGTCGACCAGCCCCAGGACGACATGCTTGAGAACGGCAGCCTGCCCGGGCTGCACCGAACGGGATCTTTCGGTTCCCGTGCCGCTGAACGCCTGGACACGCTGCGCCGCCACCAACCCACGGGGCCCTTGATGTGCTCGGAATTCTGGGTGGGATGGTTCGATCATTGGGGCGCCCACCACCACACAACAAGCGTTGAAGAGTCCGCCAAGGAACTCGAGGAACTGCTTGGCCGCGGTGCGTCGGTGAACATCTACATGTTCCATGGGGGTACCAACTTTGGCTTCAGCAACGGCGCGAACGACAAGGGCGTCTACCAGCCGCTCGTGACCAGCTACGACTACGATGCACCGCTGGATGAGGCCGGGAACCCGACGTCGAAGTACTGGGCGTTCCGTTCGGTGCTTGCCCGCTACGCGGACCTTGACGACCGGGACGTTCCGGCCTTGCCGGCCCCGGCCCCCGCGCTGACCATTCCGCTGAGCAGTATGGTTCCGCTGTGGAACCTCATCGATCGTGCGGCCAATTGGGTCACTTCAGATGGCGGCCCGCCCGTTACGGATGAAATCGGACACTACTCCGGGTTCAGCCTTTACCGGACCCGGATCGATGCCGCCGGAACGGCAGTCCTGGGAATTGAGGAGGTCCGGGACAGGGCGCAAGTATTCCTCAACCGGCAGGGCGTCGGCACACTGTCACGGGATCATCATGAGCGGGCCCTTGCGCTTCCCTTCGGCGCCAGCGGAACCCTGGAAATCCTCGTGGAAGACCAGGGCCGCGTGAACTATGGCCACCGGCTCGGTGAAAAGAAGGGCCTGATCGGTGAGGTCACCATCAATGGAGAGGCAATCCTCGATTGGGATCTGCTCCCGTTGGACTTGAACAATATTGGCGAGGTGGCCGCACACCTCGGGGGCCAGTCACCGGAGCGCCCCGTGGCGCTGGCCGGGCCGGCCTTCGCATACGCCACTTTTGACCGCACCGAGGTCTCGGATTTGTTCCTGGACACCAGCGGCTGGGGCAAGGGAGTTGTCTGGATCAATGGTTTCTGCCTTGGCCGGTACTGGTCCCGCGGACCCCAGCACACGCTCTACGTTCCGGGACCCGTAGTGCGGGCCCATGGCAACGAGATCATCATCCTTGAGCTTCACGGGTCCACGGCTCCCGTGGTTTCGTTTGTACCTGCCGCGAATCTCGGCCACACCGACTTCTGACCGGGCGCCGGCACACCAGATATTGGCCATTCTGGCCGCAAGAACTTCATGAAGGGAATGTTATGGCTTGGCTTGTCACCGGAGGTGCCGGGTATATCGGTTCACATGTGGTCAGGGCACTTTTGGCGGACGGCCACGACGTGGTTGTCCTCGACGACCTGTCCAGCGGCCGTCGTGAATTCGTCCCGGTTGGGCCTGTTCTTGAGGAAGGATCCCTCCTGGACCAACACTTCCTTGAAGGTGTCTTTGGCCGTCATGACGTATCCGGCGTCATCCATTTGGCGGGGTTCAAGTATGCCGGGCTATCGGTGGAATGGCCGCTCCACACCTACCGCCAGAATGTCACGGGGACGGTCAATCTGCTGGCGGCCATGGAAGCGGCGTCAGTTCCGTCAATGGTGTTCTCCTCAAGCGCCGCGGTCTATGGAAATGCGGCGGCCGAATTCGTGACCGAGACGGTGCCCACGAATCCGGAGTCCCCTATGGCCAATCCAAGCTCATAGGGGAGTGGTTGGTTGAGGCGCAGGGCCATGCCACCGGACTGCGCCACACCTCGCTGCGCTACTTCAACGTTGTTGGCTCCGGCGCACCTGAAGTCAGTGACACCAGTGGACACAATCTCTTCCCACTGGTTTTCAAGGCACTCAAGGCCGGCGAGACACCGAAGATCTTTGGCACGAGCTATCCGACGTCGGACGGAAGCTGTGTGCGCGACTACGTCCACGTGGCCGACGTGGCAGCCGCCCATGTGGCCGCTGCCCGGAAGCTCGACGACGGCGCCCGGCTTGAGCGGGCCTACAACCTGGGCAGCGGATCGGGTTCATCCGTGCGGGAGATCATGGCCGAAATGGCCACCGTCACGGGGATCCCATTCAAACCGCAAATCCATGCCGCGCGGTTGGGTGATCCGGCGCGCATTGTGGCCTCCGGGGAGCTTGCCCAACGGGACATTGAATGGCAACCGCGCCATACGCTGCGGGACATGATCTCCAGCGCCTGGGCCGTGGCCGGCCTTGCCTAGGAATTCGAATTCCTGCGGATCCGTCAGTGCCGGCGGAACCCCGCACCCATCCACTTACACACCATCGAAGGAGCACCATGGCTGACGGAGCAGAAATGCTGGCGACGATAACGGCGACCAACCGGACTGCGATGGACGAGGAACTCAACGCGGCAGTCCACGCTGCCACGAAACGGGCGATCCGCGACGGGCGGCGTGGAATTCTTGTCACCCGGGTCGACTTTGCCTCGTTCACGGTTGAGCTGTCCCCGGACGTCCCCTACGGTTTCACCTACGAGAAGCAAAGGTTCTAGGCGGCAGCCCTCTTTGCCGCCGCCTGCCGGAAGTACCGAGGGCAATCAAATCCAAGGAGGAGTACATGATCCACAGCATTGCGGGACTTCCGGCGTTGGCCTGGATGCCGGCAGGCAACGCGTCCACCGTTGATGGGGGTGCCGGTTCCCTGGCGCTTACCGCGGCGCCGGGGGTGGACTGGAGCAATGACGCGCTGGGCGGAGCACCTCAACACCGTGCGGCGGCCCTGGGCTTCATCGCCCCTGCGTCCTTTTCTTTGTCCGCACGGGTCCGTGTGGACTCCCCGAGGACCACCTTTGACGCGGGTGCCCTCTGCCTTTGGGCCGACAGCGACCATTGGGCCAAGCTCTGTTTCGAGTACTCTCCGGGGGGAGAGGCGATGGTGGTCAGCGTCGTGACGAACGGTCATTCGGACGATTGCAACGCGGCAGTAGTGGCTGATCCGTGGACCTATCTGCGGGTGAGCCGGGTTGGCCCGGCATGGGCCTTCCACTCATCATCCAACGGAACCGAGTGGAGCTTCGTCCGCCTATTCCGTTTGCACACCGACCAGCCGGTCCACGTGGGTTTCCTCTCCCAGGCACCCATGGGTGAGGCGTGTGTGGCGCGCTTTGACCACATCGCCTTCGGCGGGCAGGCGCCGGCAAATCTCCGAGACGGCAGCTAAACGCTGAGGGCCGTCGCCGCGGCTCGGAAGGGGTACTGGCAGTACCCCGACCGGCAGGGACTCCCGGACAGGCTCGTGCAGGTGTTGACTGGAAACCAGCCAACACTGAGAGTCAGGGAAACCCCACCATGCGAGCAACACTGATGTACGGCGCCGGCGACGTGCGCGTAGAGACAGTTCCCCATCCCATCCTCCGGGAACCCACCGACGCGATCGTGCGGATCGTCGCCGGCTGCATTTGCGGCAGCGATCTGTGGCCGTACGCCTCGAAGGCCGCAACCGACGATGGCGCCCGGATGGGCCACGAATTCGTCGGAGTCGTCGAGGAACTCGGCTCCGAGGCGACGGGATTGGCCGTGGGCGACTTCGTCATCGCGCCTTTCGTCGCCTCCTGCGGCAGCTGCGAGTTCTGCAAGGAGGGCTTGCAGACCTCATGCCGCTATGGCGGACACTGGGGCGGGACCGACGACGGCGGCCAGGGCGAGTTCGCCAGGGTGCCGCAGGCATCGGGCACCCTGGTGGTGGTCCCGGGCGGCTTTGACGAGAAGCTGATCCCGTCACTGCTGAGCCTCTCCGACGTCATGTCCACGGGCTACCACGCGGCCAGGAAGGCCGGCATCGTGCCCGGACAAAGCGTCACCGTGATCGGCGACGGGGCCGTGGGGCTCTCCGCAGTCCTGTCCGCCAAGCTAATGGGCGCCTCGCGCATCATCCTCATGGGCCGCCACGCGGCACGCACGGACCTTGGCCGCGACTTTGGTGCCACCGACGTCGTCGCCGAGCGCGGAGAAGAGGGCATCGCCAAGGTTAGGGAACTGAGCAACGGTGACGGCACGCACGTCGTTCTCGAAGCCGTCGGACTGAAGCCCGCAATTGACATGGCGATTGGAGTGGTCCGCGACGGCGGCGTCATCAGCCGGGTCGGCGCACCCCAGTTTGCCGAGGTGCCGCTGGGCTTCACCGAGTTCCTGCGCAACATCACCCTCACCGGCGGCGTGGCACCGGCACGCGCCTACATCGAGGAGCTGCTGCCCCTGGTCCTGGACGGAACGATCGAACCGGGGAAGGTCTTCGACCGCACCATCGGCCTGGACGACGTTCCTGCCGGTTACCAGGCCATGGCGGACCGCCGGGCACTCAAAGTACTCGTGCGACCATGACGAGGGAAGAAGATCTGCCATGGGCACCGCCCCGGATGGCGGAGCGACGGGAAACTCAAGCGACGGCGTGATCGCCCGCCACGTGATCGCCCGCCACCAGATCGCCGCGTGCTGGTGGACAGCCTCGCCACGGACGCAGCCGACCACCTGACCTATGAACCGGAACGTGTGCGCCGGGAATTCAGCGCACTGATCGCCACGAAGCAGAACCACTCAAGGAGAAACTCATGGAATACCGTCCATTGGGGCGCACGGGCGTGCACGTCAGCCCGCTGTGCCTTGGCACGATGATGTTTGGCGCCTGGGGCAACACCGACCTCGACGACTCGATCCGGATCATCCACCACGCCCTCGACGCCGGCATCAACTTCGTCGATACCGCAGACGTCTACTCGGCCGGCGAATCGGAGGAGATTGTCGGCAAGGCGCTCAAGGGCCGGCGCGACAACGTGGTCCTGGCCACCAAGTTCTTCATGCCCATGGGGGAGGGGCCCAACCGGGGCGGCGGCTCGCGGAAATGGATCATGCAAGCGGTCGAGGACTCGCTCCGGCGCCTCGGCACGGACTACATCGACCTTTACCAGGTGCACCGCCCCAGTGCCCTAATGGATGTTGAGGAAACCCTCGGTGCCCTCACCGACCTGGTCCGGCAGGGCAAGATCCGTTACATCGGGTCCTCGTCCTACTCCGGCAGCCAGATCGTCGAGGCACAGGTGGCATCGCGCGAGGGGCAGCTGGCCCGGTTCGTCACCGAGCAGCCGCCCTACTCGATCCTTGTCCGCGGCATCGAGGAGGACATCCTGCCCACCACGCAGCGCCACGGGATGGGAACCCTGACGTACAGTCCGCTGGCCGGCGGTTGGCTCTCCGGCAAATGGCGCAAGGAAGCTGCTCCCACACCCAGCTCGGCAGCACGGCCCAAGGCCCGCTTCGACATGACGAGTGCCGCCAACCAACGCAAACTTGAGGTTGTCGACGCATTGGCCGGCGTTGCGCAGGACGCCGGCATCAGCCTGATTGAGCTCGCGATCGCGTTCGTGATCAATCACCCGGGCGTCACGTCCGCGATCATCGGGCCCCGCACCATGGAACAACTGGTGTCCCAACTGCCTGCCGCGGAGGTGAAATTGTCGGCTGAAACCCTGGACCGCATCGACGCGCTCGTCGCCCCGGGCCAGACCCTGAATCCCGACGACAACAGCTACGGGGCCAGTGAGCTGGCAGCCACCGCACGACGCCGCTGAAGCGAGCTGCCGCCGTCGAACCGGGTACGCACACCGCATCCCGGGAGGCCCTGTCAATGCCGGGGGAGGTAATGGCAGGGCCTCCCAGGGCGGGTGGCCGCGGCGTAAAGTTGGGCCCTATGGATCCCCGGAACGAAATCAGAGAATTCTTGTCGTCGCGGCGCGCGAAGATTACGCCGGCGCAGGCAAAACTACCCGCGTACGGCGGCAATCGCCGGGTTGCCGGCCTTCGCCGCGAGGAGGTCGCGATGCTCGCCGGGGTCAGCGTCGACTACTACACCAAGCTTGAACGCGGGAATTTCGGCAGCGTCTCCGAGAGCGTGCTGCACTCGCTGGCCCGGGCGCTGCAGCTGGACGAGGCGGAGCGTGAACATCTCTTCCACCTAGCCACCGCCACGGCAACCATCAGGCCCGGCGGACGCCGCGCAGCCCCGCAAACCGTGCGGCAGGCAGTGCAGCGGGTGGTCGATGGGCTGACGGACGCGCCGGCGTTCGTGCGCAACAACCGCCGGGACCTGCTGGCCGCCAACACGATGGGCCGGGCCCTCTACTCCGAGCTGTATGCCGATGCCGACGGTGTGGTCAACACCGTGCGATACCTCTTTTTCAATCCGGGCGCCCGGGACTTCTTCCGGGACTGGGACAAGGCTGCCGCGGACACCGTCGCCAACCTGCGCACGGAGGTGGGCCGTGACCCCCATGACCGCGGCCTGCAGGATTTGATCGGCGAGTTGTCGACCCGCAGCCAGGAATTCTCCACGCTGTGGGCGGCACACGATGTCCGGTATCACGACAGCGGTGTCAAGGCCCTCCACCACCCCGTGGTCGGCGAGCTGGAGCTGACCTTCGAGGTGATGGACCTGCCAGCCGATGTCGGGCAATCCCTGATTGTCTATGGTGCCGAGCCGGGGTCCGTGACGGAGGAGGGGTTGCGGCTGCTGTCCATTTGGGCCGCAACGAACCATCAGCAGGCGAAGGCCGACGAAGCCAGCTTGAACTCCTAGGCCGTTCCCGGATCTGGACCCTTCCCGGACGGGGCTGCCCGGTCAGGACGAAAGGCCTGCCCGGTAGGCAAAGGCGACCAGCTGGGCGCGGTCCCGGGCCATCACCTTCGTCATGGCCCGATTGGCATGGGTCTTGACCGTGTAGGGCGAGAGAAACATTGCTTCGGCGATTTGCTGGTTGCTCAACCCCGAGGCAATCGCAAGGACAACCTCACGCTCCTTGGGGGTGAGGGCGGAGAACCGGTCGGCCAGGACGGCGTCGACCTCGGGTTGCCGCTCATCGGTGACCCGGCCGATCAGCGCCGCGGCGGCGGTGGCCGACAAGGCGCCACCTCCCGCGGCAACGTCCTCGATTCCGGCGGCCAGTTCCGCAGGTCCCACGCCCTTGCTGAGGAAACCGTTGGCTCCGGCCCGGAGAGCGGCGAAGACGGTTTCGTCGTGCTCGAACGTCGTCAGCACGATGATCCGGACCCGTTCCGCCGGGAAGAGCTGCCGGATCCGCCGGGTGGCCTCCACGCCGTCGACGCCGGGCATGCGGATGTCCATCAGCACAACGTCAACGTCCAGTTCGCCGAGCAGGCGGACCGCCTCCAGCCCGTCGCCGGCCTCGCCCGCCACGGTGATGTTGGGTTGTGCCGCCAAGATTGCGCGCAGGCCCACACGAATCATTTCCTGGTCATCGACAATGAGCACACGGATCATCGGATGATTCCGCCTTTCGTTGTCAAGATCGCCGTCACGCGAAACCGTGTGCCGTCGTCGTCGACACTCAAACGGCCGCCGGCCGAGAGCGCGCGCTCACGCATGCCCACCAAACCGTACCCCCGGGCCCCGGTGTGAGACCTTTGCAGACTTGCGTTTTTGTTCTCTGCCACAATCTTGAGCTGCCCTTCGGTGCGCGTGATAACCAGTTTTACCTTGCCCCGTCCGTGCCGTTGCGCATTGGTCAGGGCCTCCTGCACGATCCGGTAGGCGGCCAGGCTTACCGTCGGATCAAGCTCGCCGGTGTCTCCCGAAGCAACGAGTTCCACCTCGACGCCCGCCGTGCGGAACGTCTCGACCAACGCCGGGAGCTGCGACATATCGGGTGCCGGGCTCGTTGGATCGTCGTCGCCTCCCCGGCGCAGCACCGTGAGGATCAACTGTGTCTCATGAAGCACCCGGCGCACACTGGCCCGGGCCGATTCCAGGGCCGTCCGGGTGGCAGCATTTCCCTCGGACAGCGACACCTCGGCCACGCCAAGGTACATTCCGAGCACGGCAACCTCATGACCAACGACGTCGTGGAGGTCCCGTGCGATCCGCACCCGTTCCTCCGCGATCCCGCGTTCAATGGCAAGGCCTGCCGTGGCCTCGGCGTCGAGCGCACGTTGCCGCATGGATTCGAGGTAGCCCTGTTGTGCGCGGATGGCACTGCCCACCGCGACTCCCGCCGCGCAGCATGCCGTGGCCACGAGGGCACCGGAAGCTTGAAAGTCCCCGTGCTCCCGAAGCACAAGCGCAAGGTAGACGGGGATGCCGGCGATCAACAGCGCGACGACGGCGCGGCTGCCCCGAACCGCCACCGAAAACAAGGCAAAGACGACGACGGTCCACATCGCCACGAACTCGGTCGCGAGGAGCGACGCCGCAACTGCACCAAGGGCAACCACCATCAATCCGGCAAGGCGCCGGGTCCTGCCCAGCACGAGCCCGGCCGCCACCAGGACGACCCCCGTGTAGCCGGGAGCCGGCTCACCGGAAAGGGCCAGGATGAAGAACTCCGTGGCCACGGCCGCCCAACTCAGGATCAGGGCCGCACGGTCCAGGAGTTGGCCGCGAAGAAACCACGCCAACCTTGGCGGGGCCACCACGGCGCTGCTTGATGTCATTCCACGATTATCGTTCACTTGCCACCACTTCCCACGAGGAAGGGCTCCGCGTTTCCGCGGAGCCCTTCCGTACCGGCGTTACCGGGCCAGGACAGCCAGGCGTTCGTCCCGGGTGTCTGCTTCGGCGCCGTCGAGGCCGTGGCCTTCGGTGTCGAGGTTGGGCAGGAGCTTGTCGAGCCAGGCGGGAATCCACCAGGCCTTGTGTCCGGCGAGGGAGAGCAATGCCGGCATGATGATCATGCGCACGAGGAAGGCGTCGGCGAGGACCCCCACCAGGAGGCCGAAAGCCGTCTCGGCAGCGAAGGTCATGGTGCTGGAGGCGAAGCCGCCGAATACGAAGCCCATGATCAGGGCCGCGGCGATCAGGACGGGTCCGGATTTGCGGAAGCCGGTCATGATGGCGTGTCTGGGTGCTTGGCCGTTGACGTATTCCTCGCGGATGCGGGAGACGAGGAAGACCTGGTAGTCCATGGCGAGGCCGAACAGGACCCCGACGAGGATGATGGGCAGCAGGCTCATCATCGGATCGCCCTGGGGCGCCTGGATGATGCCCTTGAGCCAACCCCACTGGAACACGGCGGTAAGGGCGCCGAAGGCGGCCCCGAGGGAAAGCAGGTAGCCGATGGTGGCGAAGAGGGGCACCAGCAGCGAGCGGAACATGACCATCATGAGCAGGAAGGAGAGAATTACGATCACGGCAACATATTTGACCAGCGCGGCGGACATGAGGGCGGTGCTGTCGACGCCCATGGCTGTTTCGCCCGTCACTTCCACGTGCACCCCGGTGACGGTGTCGGCGTTGTCGCGGATGGTGTGGACGAGGTCCTTGGTGCCCTGGTCGATGGGGTCTCCGGTGGGGATCACGGTGATGAGTGCGGCGTCGCCGGCTGGATCGACGGCGCCCGGGACCACGGCCTTGACGTTGGCCAGGCCTGCGAGTTCGTGTTCGATGGAGGGGAGTTTCGTGGAGATGTCCTTGCCTTGGGCCAGGATCATGAGGGGGGACTGGACGCCACCGAACTTGTCCACGACCAGGTTGTAAGCGTGGCGTTGGGTGGAGTCAGGATTGCTGCCGCCGGGGATGTTCGCGGCGGTTTGCATGCTGAAGAAGGGGATCGCGAGCACGCCCAGGACGGCGATGGCGCCCAGCAGCATTGGCAGCGGACGACGGGTGACTGCCTTGCCCCACCCGTTGACGAAGGAGCGGCGGGTCAGTGTGGAATCGACCGTGTGGCCTGCCAGGAGGGCTTGGCGGTCCTTGCGGGAAAGTGCTTTGAGGCCGAGGGACTTCATCAGGACGGGGAGCAGGGTCAAGGACATGAGGACGGCGATCACGACCGCGAAAGCTCCGGCGAGTCCCATGTTGCGGATCGCGGCGATGTTGGTGACCCAGAGCCCGACCAAGGCGATCACGACGGTCAGGCCGGCGAAGACGACGGCGGTGCCGGCGGTTCCGGTGGCGCGGGCGACGGCGTCGTCGACTTTTCGTCCCGCCCGCAGTTCCGCACGGAATCGGGTGAGGATGAACAGGGAGTAGTCGATGCCGACGGCCAGGCCCAGCATGCTGGGCAGGGTGATGGTGGTGGAGTCGATGGGGTGGATGGCGGACCAGGCGATGACGCCGACGGTGCCGATGCCGACCCCGACGATTGCGATGAGCATGTTGGCGCCGGCGGCGAGGAGTGAGCCGAAGGTGATCAGGAGGACCAGGAAGGCGATGATGACGCCAACGGCTTCGCCGGGGCCAAAGGCTGCGTAGCTGTCCGCGGCGATGGCGCCACCAACCTGGATCGACAGTGGCGGGCCTTGTTTCTGGGCGAAGTCGACCACCTTCTCGTAGCTGGCTTGGGCGTTGGCATCGGTGATCCCGGAGAACGTCAGGGTGGAGACAACGGTGGTGCCGTCCCGGGACACGAACGGGGCCTGGGCGTCGAAGGGGTCGCTGACTGTTTTTACGTGCGGGAGGGATTTTGCCTGGGCCAGGACCGCTTCGATGTCTGTCTTCGTTGCCGCATCCGAGACCTTGGCGGTGCCGTGGGTTTCGATGACCAGTTGGAGGGTTTTGGTGCCGGCGGTGCTGTTGACGCCCGGGAACTTTTGTTGGACTGTGGCGAGTGCTTTCGACGCGCTGGTCGAGGGCATGGAGCCCGTTGAGCCGCTCATGTCGGCGGAGGTGGCGGTGATGCCGGTGAAGACCGCAAAGATCACCAGCCAGGCGCCGATGATGATGAGCCGGTGCCGGGCGCTGAAGCGCCCGATCGCGGCAAGGAAGTTTGGCATGGTCTGCTCCGAAAGATATGGAAAGTGGTGTGGCCGCTGCCCGGGGAGGGGCGGCTGATGACACTCCCAATACTTCCCGGATGCCGCCATCCGGTCGTCGTGCAAACCGACCGACCCGGCTACTGCATTTGCAGTAGACCCGGGGGAGAAACATACTGCGCGGTCACCATGGCGACGACGCGGGGAGCGTTAGTGACCGCGTAGCCGCCTCGCCGCCCACGGCATGCACTCCCGGTTGTAGTACCCCCAGCTGCCGACCCGGCTGCCCGGGCGGCACCCCTTCGCGTTCACCGACGGCGTACCGGCTCAAGGACTAGCTTGGGCGCCTGGTTCGTTGTACTAGGCATCAGGCGCAGCCCGTGCGTGGGCGGGCCGCGCCATCAACAACCGGCCACGACCGCCCCAGGAGGTGCGCGGTGAAAGAGTCTCCCGACATTCCCGAGGGTGGGCTTGGGGCTGAAGAAGCAATGGACGCCTATTCCAGGACCGTCATCACGGTTGCCGAAGCGGTCGCGCCGCACGTGGCCGCCGTCGAGGTGATGGGTCAGGGCCGCAATGGGCGCGTGCGCCTTGGTGCGGGCTCCGCCGTCGTCTTCACCGAAGACGGCTACATGCTGACGAACGCCCACGTGGTTGCCGGCGCCACGTCCGGGTGGGCGGCTTTTGCCGACGGCACCGGAACGGAGATCGAGATCAGGGGAGCGGACGTATTGTCCGACCTGGCCGTTATCCGCGGACTGTCCCACCTGCAGGGGCCGGCCCAACTCGGCGACGCCGAGGGGCTTCGGGTGGGCCAGCTGGTCATCGCCGTGGGCAACCCGCTGGGCCTGGCCGGATCGGTGACGGCCGGCGTCGTCAGCGGGCTGGGACGGTCCATGCCCACTGCCCTCGGCCGCACCCGGCGGGTGATTGAGGACGTCATCCAGACCGATGCCGCATTGAACCCGGGCAATTCCGGCGGGGCGCTGGCCGACTCCCGTGGCAGGGTTGTCGGCATCAACACCGCCGTGGCGGGCGCGGGCCTGGGCCTTGCCGTCCCGATCAACGCCACCACCCGGCGGATCATCGCCGCCCTGATGGCCGACGGGCGGGTCCGACGCGCCTACCTGGGCCTGGTCAGCTCGCCGATTGCGCTCAACGAGACCCTCGCCCTGCGGGTCGGCCAGCGGAAGGGCCTGCGCGTGGCAGATGTGATTGCCGGATCGCCGGCGGACCACGCTGGCTTGAAGGCGGGCGACCTGGTGCTCACGGTGGGACAGCGTCCGGTCTCGAGCGCCGAGAGCCTGCAAAAACAGCTGTTCGCCGAGGCCATTGGTGCGCCGCTGGCGGTGACGGTACTCCGCAACGGGGCCATGGTGGACGTCATCGCCGTACCCGTCGAGATGACGGAATAGCGGCAGCTGCACTTGTGCCGGCCTAGCCGAGCAGCAGCACGAGCTTCCCGCGCACCAGCCCGGCCTCGCCCACGCGATGTGCCTCGGCGACGTCGGCCAGGGGAAACGTTTGCCCCACCGGGAGCGAGAACCGTCCCGAGCCAATCAAATCGGCGGCCAGGGCCAGGGCATAGGTGGCGCGGCCGGAGTCGCCCCGGCTGAACCGCACTCCATGATCCCGCGCCCCGGCAAAGTCCGCGATCGTGATGACGTGCTCCGCGCCGCCCGCGAGCTCGATCAGTTCGGCCAGGACGCCGCTTCCGGCAACATCGAGCGCGAGGTCGACGCCGTCCGGAACCATGGCCCGGATCCGCCCTGTCATGCCCTCGCCGTAGGCGACGGGTTCGGCGCCCAGCCCGCGCAGGTAGTCGTGCGTGGCAGGGCTGCCCGTTCCGATCACCCGTGCGCCGCGCACCAACGCGAGCTGGACCGCGGCGCTGCCGATGCTCCCGGAAGCGCCGTTGATGAGCACGGTGCTGCCATGCCCGACGCCGAGCTGGTCAAGCGCCCTTGCCGCGGTCTCGACGGCGGCCGGCAAAGCCGCGGCACCGGCGAAGTCAAGCAAGGCAGGAATCGGTGCGTAGAAGTCCAGCACGGCGAGTTCGGCTTGGGCGGCACCTCCGCCGCCGATCCCAAACACCCGGTCGCCAACGGTGACGTCAGTGACTCCCGGACCGAGCTCGTCAATGATGCCCGCAGCCTCATATCCCATGGTCTGGGGGAGGTCCTGGTCCATCAACCCTTGGCGCTTCTTCCAGTCGCTGGCGTTGATGCCGGCGGCGCGCACCGCAATCCGGATCTGGCCGGGGCCTGCGTGCGGATCGGGAAGATCCACCAACTCCAGGACCTCCGGCCCTCCGAACCGCCTGAACCGGGCTGCCTTCATGGCTTGCTCCATTCCCGACCCGCAGGTCGATTGTCGCCGGATTGGGTCATGCCGGGCCCGCGCCCGGCTAATTCAGGTGGTTGGCCCAATCGTCGGGGACCCGGGCGGCGGGGCCGGGTGTCGATTGATCAAGCGGGCGGTTGTCGGGTGGGAGCAGGGCGGGCCCGTCAACGTAGTCGGATTCATCGTAGTTCCAGAACCAGTCTTCGCCCGGTTCAAAACTCCGAATGACCGGATGCCCGTTGGATAGCGCATGGGCCGAGGCATGTTGGGACGGTGAACTGTCGCAACAACCAATGTGCCCGCACTCGGCGCAGCGGCGAAGATGCAGCCACCACCCGCCGGCGGCCTCACATTCAACACACCCGGTTCCGCTGGGCGGAACAGCGGGATCGATTCCAACCTTGTCATCCATTTGGCCATCTCCCATGAAGTTAACACTCATCCGGATGCCCACACTTTACGCCCGTGCGGGTGCTGGTGGACCGAAATTGGTAGAGTCGCGGCATGAGCGCAGGCGTGAACGCATTGCCACAAACCCCGATTGCCGTTGCGGACAAGGTCCTGGACGATCTGCGAGCGCGGCTGCGCGCGACGAAATGGCCCGATGATGCAGGGAACGACGACGGCCGGTACGGGGTCCCCGGTGCCCTGCTCCGTGATTTGGCCCGGTACTGGGCCGAGGAGTATGACTGGAGGGCCGCCGAGCGGGCGATGAACGCCTATGAGCACTACGAGGTTGAGGTGTCCGGCACGAAGGTCCACTTCATGCGCAAGCCGGGCGTCGGGCCCAACCCCACCCCACTGATCCTCAGCCACGGGTGGCCCTGGACCTTTTGGCACTGGTCAAAGGTCATCGACCGGCTGGCCGACCCGGCCGACCCGGCCGCCTTTGGAGGCGACCCGGCGGACGCCTTCGAGGTGATTGTCCCTTCGCTGCCGGGGTTCGGGTACTCGACGCCGACCCGGCCGGACATGAACTTCTGGAAGATCGCCGACGTCTGGCATGAACTGATGACCGGGACGCTCGGCCATGCCCGGTATGCCGCGGCCGGCTGCGACGTTGGCGCCCTCATCACGGGCCAGCTCGGCCATAAGTACGCCGACGAGCTGTACGGGATCCACATTGGCTCAGCCCTCAAGCTCGACCCTTTCACCGGCGACCGTGCCTGGGACTATTCCGGCGGCAAACCCATCCCCACCGGGCTGCCCGAAGACCAGCGTCTGAGGGTGATGGAGTTCGACCGGCGGTTCGCCGTGCACCTCGCCGCGCACATGCTCGCCCCAAGCACGCTTGCCTACGGCTTGGCCGACTCTCCCGTAGGCATGCTGGCCTGGATCCTGGAACGATGGATGCACTGGTCCGACAACGACGGCGACATCTACTCCGTCTTTACCCGCGACGAGCTCCTGACCCACGCAACGATCTACTGGACCGGCAACGCCATCGCCAGCTCGAGCCGCACCTATGCCAACAACAACCGCTACCCCTGGACGCCCTCCCATGGCCGGACGCCGGTCATCGAGGCGCCCACCGGGATCACGTTCGTCGACTATGAGAACCCTCCGGGAATCCACGGCCCGGAAGAGCGCATCGAAGCGTTCCTGGCAAGTGACCGTGCGGACTGGTACAACCACGTCAACATCGCCGCCCACCCCCAGGGCGGCCACTTCATCCCCTGGGAGATTCCCGAACAGTGGACCGCCGACCTGGTGAGGACCTTCACGTCGCGGCGCGGCCGCTCCGCTGGGGGTGCCTAGGCCGCAGCCTCCTCGAGCACGGCCTCCGCCCGCTCGGGGCTGCCTTCGGCGAGGCCGCGGTCGATCGCGCGGCGGGAAGCCAGCCACATCACCAGGCCGGTGGCGAGCACGGCTACCTCGGTGACCGTCAGCGCCCAAATGATGCCGGCAAGGCCGAACCAGAGGTTGCCCAGGAGCACCACGGGGATGAACAAGACACCCTGCGTCACCGACATCACGGTTGCCGCCATGGCGCGTCCCGTGGCTTGGAACAGCGAGGTGATCAGGCCTGTGAATGCATTCGCGATCATTGCCACGAGCTGAGCCGTGAGGACAACGACGCCGATCGTCAGGACCGAGCGGTCGGCAACAAATGCGGTGAATACCTGGTCGCGGAAGATGAACACGACGGCGGAGGAGAACAGTGCGATGCCGCCCACCGCGACCGCGGACTTGCGCAGCGCCGAGGAGAGCCGGTTCTTATCGCCCTTGCCGTAGGAGTAGGCGAGTAGGGGCAATACACCAAAGGTGATCCCCATGATCAGGAATTCCGGGACCTGGGCGATGCGGACGGCAACCCCCATGGCGGCGAGTGGGCCGTCGCCGTACGCGGCGGCGAGATTGTTCAGGACCAGGGCGGTGACGATGAGGAAGGCGGACTGCAACAAGGTGCCGACACCCACGCCGAGGACCGGCTTCACCACGGACCCGGCAAGCGTGAACCATCGGGGTGCAAGGCTGACATGGTCGCTGTTTCCGGTCAGCCAGGCGGCAAAGTAGATGACCACCGCAAGGTTCGCCAACCCCGTTGCCAGGGCGGCTCCGGCGACTCCCCAGTGCAGCACGAGGATGAAGAGGACATCAAGGATGAGGTTGACGATGGTTGAGGCGATGAGCCCGACCATGACTTGCCGGGCGGCCCCCTCGGCGCGGACCAGCTGCTCCAGGCAGACCGCGGCGGCGAGTACCGGCACGAAGGCGAGCAGGACGCCCACGAAAGCGCTGGTGGCGGGTACGGTGTCGGCGTTCGCGCCAAGCAGGGACACGAGTGGTTTTAGCAGCAGCAGGCCTGCGCCGCCGATCACGGCACCGGTGATGATCGATCCCCAAAAGGAGAACGACGCCACGCGCTTGATCCCACCGGCCTTGGCGGGATCGTGTTCGGCTGCGCCCAGCAGCCGGGACATGAGGGCACCGCCGCCAACGCCGAAGACGTTGCCGACTGCCATGACCAGGCCAAGGATGGGGGAGCCGAGGGTGATCGCGGCAAGCAGCACGGTGTTGTGCAGCGACCCAATGAATCCGGCGTTGATGAGGTTGTAGACGGCGCCGACAATCATCGCGGCCGCCATGGGCACGCAAAGGTGGACCAGTGCCCGGATGATTGGTGCATTTGAGAGGTACCAGCGGTTGGATCCGATGTCCGCCGCGGGTACTTCCTGGGTTGTTGGGGTGTTCATGGCAGCTCCTTTTGGGCAGACTCGATCGCGCACCGTCGAATGCCGGTGCGGCGAAGAAGAGGTTCTTGATGTGCGGCCGGGCCGCACGGGGGTTGCTACCGGCTAGGTTGCGGCAGCTCCGCGGTGATCTTGGCCAGCAGCGCGTGGAGGGCGGTCCGCTCATCCGTATCCAGCGGGGTGAGGATCGACTCTTCGGTGCCTGCCATTGCGGTGTCGAAGCCACTGATGAGTTCGACGCCGGCGGGTGTGGCGTAGACGCGTTTGCTGCGTTCATTGCCCGCTTCGGTACGGCGCTCAACGAGGCCGCGGGTCTCGAGTCCCTGCAGGAGGCTGGAAACACTTGCCGCCGTCGTGCGCGTCACCTTCGCGATATCGCGTTGGATCGCACCGGGGTTTTGGACCAGGTAGCCGAGCACGAAACTCTGGGGGTGGCTGAGCTCGCGCTCACGGATCCAGTCCTCGCCGGCCTTCATCTGCGCCCACCCCACCCAACGCATCAGTTCGAGGGTTGAGCGGAGGGGCTTGTCCATCTGGTTCATGCTATGAACTCTAACTGTTTGAATTCTAACTGTCAACGATCTAACTGATTCTCGGGGTGCGGCCGGCCCGCTGCCGGATCCTTTCCCCCGAAGAGTTTCCGTCGGGGATGGCCAATCCGTCGGGGGCATCCGGGCACATAACGCGCAGCGATGGAGAACCCCATGCAGTGCCGCAACCTCGGACGAACAGGCATCAAGGTCAGTCCCTACGCGCTCGGCGCGCTCCTGTTTGCCACCCAGGTTGGGAACCCCGATCCCGGGGACTCGGTCCGGGTCATTCACAAGGCGCTCGACGCGGGCATCGACCTTGTCGATACGGCCGACGCGTATGGGGATTCGGAGGAGGTGGTGGGCCGGGCACCGGATCCGCATCCGGAGGTGATCTTGATCCAGTGCTGCGCCAGTCCTGAGGGTTTCTTGTCCGTCGGTTAAGGTGCCGCTGCCATAGTGGGAAATGGCAGCAAAACCAAACCCAGGAGGAGGATCCAAATGCGCAACAATCAGAGTGTGGAAGCCCGGATTCTTCCCGGTGTGACACCGGATTCCCACCCCGCAGGCGCAGGCGGTTCGCACCGGGCCGACGGCGGCGTAGTCACGGTTCTGGTGCCTGCGCACAATGAAGCCGAGGCAATCATCGAGACCCTCGAATCGCTGGCTCGGCAAACACGCCGGCCGGACCGGGTTATCGTGGTTGCCGACAACTGCACGGACACCACGGAGCAGCTTGCCCTCGGCCACGGGGCGGAAGTAATCCGGACAGAGGGCAATACGGACAAGAAGGCCGGCGCCCTGAACTTCGCGCTCGAGGGACTCCTGGCGGATGCCGCCCCGGACGATCTGATCCTGGTGCAGGACGCCGACTCCCAATTGGCGGGAAACTTTATCGAAAACGCCGTCCGCCACCTGAGCGCCAACAACAAGCTCGGCGCCGTCGGCGGCGTGTTCAGCGGAGGTCCCGGGGGTGGTTTCGTCGGCCACCTGCAACGCAACGAATATGCCCGGTACGCCAGGGATGTCAAGCGCCTCCACGGCCGGTGCCTCGTCGTCACCGGGACTGCCGCACTGTTCCGGGCCGAGACGCTGCGGACCGTCTCGGCAGCCCGGATCGAGCAGGTGCTCCCGGCAGGGAATGGTCGCGGCGGGGTCTACGACACCTCCGTCCTGACGGAAGACAATGAACTGTCGTTCGCGCTGCTGACCCTGGGCTATCGCATCGCATCCCCCTCCGACTGCACGCTTGTCACCGAGGTGATGCAAAGCTGGCGGGAATTGTGGGCCCAGCGCCTGCGCTGGAAGCGCGGCGCCGTGGAGAACTGCGTCCAGTACGGCTGGACCAGGATCACGCGCCCGTACTGGGGCCGGCAGATCCTCTCCATGGTCGGGGTCCTTGTCACCATGGCCTACTTGGGGTCCATCGCCTTCACCCTGGGAACAGGCCAGGGACTGCACATCAAGGCCTTCTGGCTGGCCGTCACGGGCGTGTTCGTGCTCGAACGCATCATCACCGTGCGATACCGGGGCTGGAAGTACATGCTGTTGGCGGCCACGATGTACGAGACGGTGATCGACCTCTTCCTGCAGGCGGTTCACGCAAAGGCCTACGCCGACGCACTCTTCAACAAAAAGAAAGTTTGGTAGCGATCATGTACAACAACCCGGTAGTTCCCGTGGCCGCAGGAGTAGGTTCGGCGGCGCTCGCCATGACCGGCGCCGGCCAGTTGTTCTGGTACGTCCTGGCGGCCTTCGCCATGGTGGCGCTCGGCATGGCCGTCAAGCGCATCATCCCGGTGCGCGCAGAAAAGCCGTAACCGCAGACGTGCGGCCCGGTGGCCGGGAACCGGGGAGTCATCCCAGGTTCCCGGCCACCGCGGCCGGCTAGGTGATGGGTGCAGTAGCCGCCGAATACTTCGTCACCGTCGTATACCCGGCCTTGGAACCTGTCACCGCCACCGTGATGGTTTTGGCCTGGTCCGCCGTGACGAGCTTGTAGCTCTTGCCGGTGGCGCCCGCAATGGCAGTTCCCGAGCGGTACCACTGATACTGCAAGGAGGTCCCCGTGGTCCAGGTGCCGGCATTTGCCGTCAACGTGGACCCGGTCCGCAAAGTCCCGCTGATGGTCGGTGCCGGGGCGGTCAGCGTCCCGGGCACGGCTCCCGCCGGAGTGAACGAGAAGTCCCGAATGATGACACTTTCGGGCGCAATATGCGCCGGGTCGCCGCCACCGCCGCCGGTCACCCACAAGTTGAAGTGGATGGCCTCCTTGGCGGGCACCGGCACCGTGGAACCTTCCATGACCGTCCGCTTCAACAACGTCCCGGTGTCGCCCGTGCCGGAATACGTTTCAAAAGTGATCTTGCCAGGTTCCCACACCATCTTGTGCGTCAGCACGACGTCGTTCGTGACGCCAAAGGTGACGGTGCTGTTTCCCTGTCCGGGCGGTTTGGTGGCGTCAAACCAGTAACCGTGACCCTGGGTGACCGGCCAGGATTCGCCGTAGGCAGCTCCGCCGCCCCAGGCGGATGCTTCGCAAAGATCAATTTCATTGAAGCCGGGTGAGGCATCTGGATCATAGGTGAAAAGGCATCCCCACACGACCTCCTTTTGGAGCAGGCTGACATTCTTTTCAACCGTGGTGCTGTACGTCCCGTAACCGAACCCCTGCCGCGTCGACTGGAATTCCGCACCCGCCGGCGCCGAACCGGTCGGGTTGGACAACGCCATGGTCACATAGCCGTTCGCATCCGGGTTGCTGACGTTGGCCGCATCAAAACTCTGGTTGTACTGCGGCGCTCCTCCCCAGAACCGCTTCTGCCAGTTGAAACCCTTCCAGGAGAAACTGCCCACAGGTCCGGGATCCTCAACAGTGACGGCCGTGCCGGCCGCATGGGAGGGAACCGTGCCGGCCAGCATGCACAGGCCTACGGCAACTACGCAGCTCAGGAGCTTCCTCCGAGCTGAAAATGAACCGAGTCCGGGCGGCCTCGGCGTGCCCGTGGTGGGGAGAAAGACAAAATCCGTTCGTGACATAACAAGACCTCCGCTGTTTGGCACCCGGCGGCCATGCCGGCCCCGGGCCCGGCAAACCCAAAGTGCGCGGTTTACCCCCATGGTAAAAGCCCTAGCTTGTGCCCGGGCTTGTGCCGCATGCCCCACCCAAAGCATGCGACTCATCGATTATGGGACACTCCGGATGATTTGGGGTAGCAAATTCGCCGTTGATGTGAAAGAACTTCCGGCCTACGGGCCGGCCTCTACACGAGGGGCCACGGGTAACGCCTGCCGGTGCGGTCGATTGGCAACACGCCCTGGCGCAACAGGCGCTCCGCCCGGCGTCGAAGTGCCGTGACTTCCGCCCCGTCGAGGAGTTCGGCGAGATCGTCGGGGACGGCCTCGGCGATCGGGGCGATATCCGCCAGCAAGGCACCCGGGATGGGATCCCCGGCAAAGTCCCAGATGACGGTGCGCAGCTTGAATTCGGCGGCGAAGCACAAGCCGTGGTCGATGCCCCACACCCGCCCGTTGCGCCCGCGCACCACGTGCCCGCTCTTGCGGTCGGTGTTGTTGGCAATGCAATCGAAGACGGCGATCCGCACCAGCTCGGGATGGGTTTCGGGCGCATCGTCGTAGAGGGTGAAATAGTGCTCACGCCCGTCGCCCTCGATGAACCACTGCAGCGAACCAACGCCCAGGGGTGCGTCCTCCCGGATCACCGTCGGCGGGACGATTCCCCAGCCCAAATGCTTACTGAGCAGGTACGCGGCGCGTTCCCGCCGATGCAGTCCGGGTTCAAAGTCGAACAACGGCCGTTCCCCGGACTCCGGCTTGTAAACCGCCCATGCCGCATCCTCCCCGAGTGAGATCTGGGCGAGGTAGCTTGCGTTGCTGCTGTGCTCGATGCGTCCGGCCAGTTCGATCCGGCCCTCAGACAGCAGCGTCAGCTTGCGGCCGGGCACGATCCACCCCGTCTCACGGCGCCCTCTGTCCGTGCAAGGGTTCCTGGGTCGAATTCACCATGAGGACCGACGACGCTCACGCCATGGGCGGCGCACAGCCCCTCAAGCGCGCCAACCATCCGTGTTTGCATCTGCGGGAAGCTCTCACCGCAACGCACCGGCAGGAGCAGCGTTTCGGGTTTCGGCGGCGCTGCCATAGTTTCAGTCATCACCCTCCAGACTAGGCCGTTCTACGCCCTTTCGGGCCGGACTTCAAGGCTGGATTCGCCACCAGTTCCGGACTACCGTGGAGACGTGAGCGATCGCCCCGAAATTCTTACGGTTGGTGAATTGCGTGCCTCCGGGCACGTCCACAAGGGCCTGCACCAGGAGATTCGCGAGAACCTGCTCGCGGCCCTTGCCGCGGGCGTTGACCCGTGGCCGGGCATATTCGGATTCAGCCGGACCGTCCTGCCGCAACTTGAACGTGCCCTGATTGCCGGCCACGACTTCGTGCTGCTGGGCCAACGCGGGCAGGGCAAGACCCGGCTCCTGCGAACCCTTGCCGGGCTCCTTGACGAGTGGTCGCCCATGATCGAGGGATCCGAACTGAACGAGCACCCCTATGACCCCATCACGGAGCAGTCCCGGGTCCGTGTACTGGCCGAGGGGGACCGGCTGCCCGTGGAGTGGCGGCACCGCTCGGAACGCTACGTGGAGAAACTTGCGACACCCGACACCTCCGTCGCCGACCTGATTGGCGACGTCGACCCCATGCGCGTAGCCGAGGGGCGCCGGCTCGGTGACCCGGAAACCATCCACTACGGCCTGATCCCGCGGTCGAACCGGGGCATCGTGGCCATCAACGAGCTGCCCGACCTCGCCGAGCGGATCCAGGTCTCCATGCTCAACGTCATGGAGGAGCGCGACATCCAGATCCGCGGCTACGTGCTGCGACTGCCGCTGGACGTCCTGGTCGTCGCCTCCGCCAACCCCGAGGACTACACCAACCGCGGCAGGATCATCACCCCGCTCAAGGACCGGTTCGGCGCCGAGATCCGCACCCACTACCCCGTGGAGCTCGACGACGAGGTTGCCATCATCACGCAGGAGGGGCAGCTGGCCGCGGACGTACCGGCCGTGATCGTGGAGATCCTGGCCCGGTACACCCGCTCGCTGCGGGAGTCGCCCGCCGTGAACCAGGGCTCGGGGGTGTCCGTCCGCTTCGCGATCGCCGGCGCGGAGACCGTGGCCGCGGCCGCACGCCGGCGCGCCACCGTCCGTGGTGAGACGGACGCCGTCGCCCGGATCGTTGACCTGGCGGCCGCCGTGGATGTCCTGGCCGGCAAGATCGAATTCGAGGCGGGGGAGGAGGGTCGTGAACAGGACGTTTTGGAGCATCTGCTGCGCATGGCGACGGCCGAGGCCGTCAGGTTGCACTTCCGCGGCGTCGACTTCGGGCCGCTCGTGGCGGCCTTCGACGGCCGCCGGACCGTGACCACGGGAGATGCGGTCACCGCACGGGAGTTCCTTGAGGACCTGCCGTCACTGAATGGCTCGGGCCTCTACGACGAGATTGGCGCCCGCCTCGGCGCGGGCAACGACGGCCAGCGCGCCGCCGCCATCGAACTGGCGCTCGAGGGCCTTTACCTGGCCCGGAAAATCTCCAAGGACTCCGACGACGGCGAGCGGATCTACGGCTAGGCCCGGGACCGGAAACAGGCAGCAACGATGAGTAGCCACAGCGGATCGAACAGGTACGGCCGCTATGCCGGCGGGCCGGACCCGCTCGCGCCGCCGGTCGATTTGGCCGAGGCCCTCGACGCGATCGCCGAGGACGTCATGAGCGGATACTCCCCGCAACAGGCCCTGCGGGAGTACCTGCGCCGGGGCACGGGCAAACGTGCCGGGCTGGACAACCTGGCCGGGCGCGTCCAGCAGCGCCGCCGGGAACTGCTGGGCCGGCACCAGCTGGACGGCACACTCAACGAGGTCCGGAAACTTCTTGAGACGGCGGTCCTGGAGGAACGTAAACAGCTGGCCCGTGACGTCGCGATGGACGACACCGATAGGGCGTTCCGGGAGATGGAGCTGGCGAACCTTCCCCAGTCCACAGCGGCGGCAGTCAATGAGCTTGCCAACTACGATTGGCAGTCAAGCAGCGCCAGGGAGGCCTACGAACAGATCAAGGACCTGCTGGGCCGCGAGCTCCTCGACCAACGGTTCGCCGGCATGAAGGAGGCACTGGAAAGCGCCACCGCCGAGGACCGCGCCGAGGTCAACCACATGCTGGCGGACCTCAATGAGCTCCTCGGCAAGCATGGGCGCGGCGAAGACACCGACGCCGACTTCCAGGAGTTCATGGACCGGCACGGGCAGTTCTTTCCGGAGAACCCGCAATCCGTCGAGGAGTTGATCGACGCATTGGCGCAGCGGGCGGCGGCGGCCCAGCGGCTGATGCAGTCGATGTCCGCGGAGCAGCGTGAGGAACTCATGCGGCTCTCCGCCCAAGCGTTTGGCTCTCCGGAGCTCATGGGCCAGCTCGAGCAGCTGGACGCGAATCTGCAGGCGCTGCGGCCCGGCGAAGATTGGTCGGGGTCCGAACGGTTCAAGGGTCAGGAGGGGCTTGGGCTGGGCGACGGCACCGGTGTGATCCAGGACCTTGCCGAGCTCGACCAGCTAGCCGAGCAGCTCGCCCAGAACCACAACGGTGCGGGCCTGGATGACCTTGACCTGGACGCCCTGGCCCGGCAATTGGGCGAGAAGGCCGCGATCTCGGCCCGCAGGCTCGCCGAGATCGAGCGGGCCCTGCACGACGGCGGCTATCTGCGCCGCGGCGGCGACGGCGAGCTGCGGTTGTCGCCGTCGGCCCTGCGGCGGCTCGGGAAGTCACTGTTGCAGGATGCCGCCCGGCAGATCTCCGGACGGCAGGGCAGCCGGGACACCCGCAGCGCCGGGATGGCCGGCGAGCAGACGGGCGCCAGCCGTGAATGGCAGTTTGGGGATGCCGAGCCGTGGGATGTCACCACCACGATGGTCAATGCGATTCAGCGCACGATCGCGGCCGGCGGCGATCCGCGCCACGGCCTGCGCCTCGCGGTGGGAGACATTGAGGTCAAGGAAACGGAGGCCCGCACCCAGGCGGCCGTGGTCCTGCTCGTCGACGTGTCGTTCTCCATGGCGGCGGAGGGGCGCTGGGTGCCGATGAAACGCACCGCCCTCGCCCTGCACCAGCTGGTGACGACGCGGTTCCGCGGCGACCGGCTCCAACTCATCACGTTCGGCCGCTTCGCCCAGTCCATGGATATTGGCGAACTCACGGCGCTGCCGTCCCTGCGGGATCAGGGCACCAACCTGCACCACGGGTTGTTGCTCGCCAACCGATTCTTCCGTCAGTATCCGACGATGGCGCACATCCTCCTCGTGGTGACCGACGGCGAACCCACCGCGCGCCTGGCCGCGGACGGCGAAGCGCTGTTCGACTGGCCGCCGGAGCCGGAGACCATCCGGGTCACGGTGGCCGAGCTCGACCGGCTCGGCCGGGCCGGCACCCAGGCCACGTTCTTCCGGCTTGGCGACGATCCCGAGCTTGAACGCTTCCTGCAGCGGGTGTCGCGCCGCATCGGTGGCCGCGTGGTCTCCCCGGACACCGGGGACCTTGGCGGCGCCGTGGTGGGGGAGTACCTGCGCGCCCACTTCCACCGATATGAGGGCGACGACGCCGGTTGGGCCCCGTAGGCTACCCGGCCTTCTTTCCGGCAGCCCAGCCGCCGAGCGCACCCTTGAATGTCGCCATGAGGCGCGCGCTGGCCTGGGCCGGGCTGAGCCCGAGGGTGTCGATCAGGTCGAAGATTTCGCGGGGGTCGAAGAGAATGTTCCACAGGAACATCGCCTCGTCGCCGAGCTCGTCCAATCCCAGTTCGGCCGCGGCCTCCCGGAGCGGACGGTCCAGGGCGTCCGCCTGGACCTGGAGGTACGCCGGACGCTGCCGAAGCCGGGCCAGGTATCCCTCCGGAGACCTGGTGTGGACCATGGCGGCGCCATTCTTGACGACCAGCAGCACCCACTTCAGGCTCACGGCCTCCAGGAGCGGCAGCCCGTTGATCGTAAGTTTCTGGCTGTACTCGCTCAGCTGGAGTCCGACGTCGTACCGGTAGGCGGTGAGGACATCGGCGACCGAGTTGAAGTGGCGGTAGGCGGTGGCCGTGGAGATCTCTGCATGGCGGGCAAGGTCCACCATGTTGATGGGACCGTCCATGGTCGCGAACAGTTCCCCGGCAGCACGGATGAGGTGTTTGCGGTTGCGTTTGGTGTCGCTTCTGACCTTGCCGGTCACTGGTGCTTCGGTCATTGGCCCCAACCCTGCTTGTTCGTGGTTCCCGTCGAGCCCGGTCCCGTTGCCGGGAAGGCAACGTCCGGGGCATCCTCATTTGAGAATACGTTCGCAGATAGGCGCCGTCAACTCGTTGCCGGCGGGTTGCCCGACTGCGATTTCGGGTTACGCCGCCGCAACGGTCATCGGCAGCCCGGCGGCGGTAAAGGCGCTCCGCACGGCATCTTCGAGGACGTTCAATTCGTGTTCCCGGTACCGAAGCGCCCGGATCGCGTCCGCCTGCCGGACCCAATTGAAGGTCAGCCGGCGCCCGGGACCGGCCTGGCCCAACATGGACTGGGCCGCCGTCGTGGCAAAGGCGACGATGGGGTAGCCGGCCGTCAGGGTCCGGTAACGGCCCAGGATGATCAGCTCGTCGGAGTGCGGGATCTCGATCGCACCGACCGGGACGCCGTGGGAAACAATTTCGCCCAGGCCCTGGGGGTGCAGGACCGGCCCGTCAAGCCGAAGGCCGACATGGTCGGACCGGCCCCCGACCGTGTACATGGACGAGGCCATGAGTTCCCTGATCCCCGGCGTGGCCGCCATTTCCGGCCCCTCGACGACGTCGACCGTCCAGATCCCACTCGAGATGGTGGGGATCGGCACCGGCAGCCGAAAAAGCATTTGGTCAAAATAGGCGTGCGAATAGCCGCTGTTTGCCGTCTTGAGCGTGACCGTGTCCCCGGCGGAGAGCTTTTGCCCGAAGCCCATGCGGGCATCGGGTGCGCAGCTGCCCATGAATCGTTCGGAGCCGATCGTGCCGGCCACGGCCAGGTACGAACGGACTCCCTCGGCGGCATTCGAGATGGTGACCTTGGCTCCCGCCGGCACCCGGGTCGGCGTCCAGAGCGGAGCCGTGCAGCCGGCGACGGTGAATTCCGCGGGGGTGCCGGTGACGGCGATGAGGATGTCGCTGTCCGGGACGAAGGAGAAACGCCCACCCATGATTTCGATGCATGCCGCGTCGCGGGGGTTGCCGACCAGGATATTGCCGACAGTGGCCGAATGCTGGTCCGCGGCCCCTCCGCTGGGAACACCGAGGGCCTCGGCGTTGTGGCGCCCAAGGTCCTGGTAGGTGCTGAGCCAGCCGGACTCGGCAATCGTGAGGGCTACGAGTCTTTTCACGGTGTTTCGCCTTTCACGGGGCGGAGGAATCGGCCCTCGTAACGGGCCCACTGCAACGGTCCGATGGCCGTGAAGCTCACTGAATCGCCGGCAGCGTAGGTGATGGCCGGTTGTTCCGCGATGTCGCAGATGCGCAAGGGGGTCCGCCCGATGACCTTCCACCCGCTGGGGCCGGGGAAGGGTTGGATGATGGCATTGTTCCCCGCCACCATGATGGAACCGGCGGGGACGTTTGTCCGGGGCAGGGCGCACCTGCTGACGGGTGCCGGAAAATCGACACCGTCCATCATGGGGGCCATGGCCGCGGCCAAAAGGCTGATTCGCAGCGATGAACCGGTGAACACCCTGATGACATCCTCCGGCGCGAGTCCCAGTTCGCCCGCCACCTCGGCCAGGTCGGGTGCGAATTCCTCCCGGAAGTCCACGGGGATCAGGAAGGTGTTGGCCTCCCGGACGTCACCGGAATCCTGGTGGTGTGCGTCGATGATCAGCCCCAGCACCTCCGCAAGTTGTCGGGGCGCCACTGCCAGGGGTCGAACTCGATGAGCAGGGACTCCAACCCGGCCACGGCGTCCCGGACTCCGAAGGGAAGCCGTGGGAGCAGCGCGGACCGCACGGTGGCGATGACGGTCCGGCGTACTGCCTGGCTGTCGTCGCGGACGGTCAGCATCATGGCGGAGTCGCCAAATTCGTGCATGGCAAGGGTGGCGGCGAGGGAGGTGGAGGTGGCCATGGCGGATCGTCCGGTACTAGGCGGACGCCGCGACGGCGGCCTTCTCGGCGAGCACTTCGCGCAGCCCGACGGCGGCAATCCCGGCATCGCCCAACGCCTTGCGCAGGGCCGTTCCGTTGCGGAGCACGTCCGGGTGGTCGCCGTGGAGCAGGACGACGTCGCAGTCGTGGCCCAGCGGGACCACCTGACCGGACACCGAGCGAACAGTGCCGTCCTTAACCACCTGGACCACGCGGCGGCCGATTTCCTCGGGGTCGTACAAGAGGCCGCCCTCCGCGGAGCGGGGGACCGGCATCCCGTCCTCGCCGTATCCGCGGTCGGCAAGGAAAACGTAGCCCACCTGGAGCCCGCGCGCCCGGGATTCGTCGGCGAGGACGCCATTTTGGCAGATCACCACATAGGAGGAGTCGTAGGCGGCCACGGCGTCGGCAATGGCGCGGGCGTGCTTGGGATCCGTCTGGGCGATGCTGCCCATACGGCCGTGGGGGCCACATGGCTGATGGTGCCGCCGTGGACCCGGGCAAACGCATCCAGTGCGCCGATCTGGTAGAGCACATCGGTGCGGATCTCCTCCTCCGAGGCTTCGATCAACCGGCGGCCGAAGCCCACCAGGTCCGGATAGCCGGGATGGGCGCCCAGTTCGATGCCCCGTTCCACGCACTCCCTGACCGTGGCGTCCATGACGCGGGGATCGCCGGCATGAAAGCCGCAGGCGATGTTGGATGCAGTGACGAGCCCGAGGAGGGCCGCGTCGTCGCCGATGGTGTAGTTTCCGTAGCTCTCGCCGAGGTCGGCCACGACGGCTACTGAATTGATTCCCACGTTGTTACTCCCGGGTGTTTGATGAAGTCCCGCAAGGGGCTTCGAATGGTTCGGATTGCTGTGAGGAGGGCGCCCCGGGTGTCGGGGCGCCCTCCCGGGCTTTAGTGTGAGCGTAGTGCCTGGCCCTTGGTTTCCTTGAGGAAGAAGATGGTGGCCAGGGTGATGAGTGCGGTGATGATTGACGCGTAGGCCGGGACCATGGAACTTCCGGTGGACTTGATCAGCTCGGTCATGACCAGTGGGGCGCTGCCGCCGAAGATGATGGTGCTGATGCTGAATCCGATGCTGTAGGCGCTGTAGCGCACCGTGGTGGGGAACAGCTCGGTCAGTACGGTGTGGACGACGGCGGCATGGCCGGAGAACGCGACCGCCATCACCGCTGCGCCAACCATGGCCAGACCCATCTGGCCCGTAACGATGAAGGTGAACATGGGGTAGGACACCGCGGCCATGGCGATGGCGGAGAGCGTGAGCACGGGCTTGCGGCCGATCCGGTCGGACAAGCGGGCCATGAGCGGGATGGCGACGATGATGGTGACGAGCCCGACCGCCGTCACCATGAGCGCCTGGACGCTGCTGAAGTTGTGGCCGTTGCCCAGGGACGTCTTCAAGTAGGTGGGCATGTAGGCGAACAGCAGGTAGTAGCCGGGGCCGTTGACCGCGGGCAGGAAGATGGTGATGGCGATCGCCTGCAGGTGCCGCTTCGAGGTGAAGACCGCCTTCAGCGGGTTGCGTTCAACCTGGTTGCGTTCCCGAAGTGCCGCGAAGTGCGGGGTGTCCTCCATGCGGCTGCGGATGAAGAAGCCCACGTAGCCCAGCGGCACCGCAACGAGGAACGGGATACGCCATGCCCAGGCTTCCATGGTGGCATCGCCGAGGGTTGCAATGAGTGCGGTGGAAAGCAGGCTGCCAAAGAGCAGGGCCGCGAAGGAGCCGACGGCGATAAAGCTCATGGAAAGGTTGCGGGTCCGGTTGGGGGCATATTCGCCCACGAAGGACATTGCACCGGCCACCTCGCCACCGGCGGAGAATCCCTGGAGGATCCGCAACAGGATCAAGAGGATCGGGGCGGCGATTCCGATGATCGCATGGGACGGGATCAGGCCGATGGCCGCCGTTGATGCGCTGATGAGCAGCAGCAGCGTCGAGAGCAGTGTCTTGCGCCCCATCTTGTCGCCGAGGTAGCCGCAGATGACGCTGCCAAAGGGGCGGGCCAGGAAGCTGACCAGGAAGCCGATGTTTGTGAGCAGGAGCGACCCGACGTCCTTGGAGCCCATGACGTTGATGGCCAGGTAGGTGGTTAGCAGGCCATAGATTCCGTAGTCGTACCATTCGACGAACGAGCCCATGGCTCCGGCGATGGTGGCCTTGCGGACAACCTTGCCGTCGGCGGTGACGACCTGGATTTGTTCGGTGTCCAGGGTGCCGGTCCCGGGTTTGATGCTGGTCATGGCGGCCTCTCGAAGATGTAGGTGCTGTGCCGGTTGCGGCAAGCTGTGCGGTTGGATCGAGCCTTCCTCATTCGTCCCCACGTTCTGGGGCCGCACGTGCCGGCTCTGATTCGCTGCGAAGGTGAATGGTGAGATTCCAATCACATATGAGAATTGTGTCTCGTTTCATAATTTCCGTCAAGGGCTTTCCCGCAAAGGTTTGTTAACTCTGTGTTAACTCGATTTTGGGCGGCGGGCAAGGGGAAGCCCGGCAGTGCCAACCATCAGGGTGGGTGGCGCTGCCGGGCCTCGGTGTCGCGGACGGGGTGGGGCTAGGCCAATTGGTGCCGCATGGCTTCGACTTCGGCATCCTTGCTTGCCTCGAGCTCAACAATCTTCGCCACTTCCGCCAGGACTTCGGTGGCGCGGTGCAGGGGAATGGCGATGACGCCGTCGTCGTCGGCGGCGACGATGTCACCGGCATTGATGACGATTCCGCCGATGGCCACGGCTGCGCCAATGGTGCCCGGGCCGTGCTTGAACGGTCCGGCCGGCGTCAGGCCCCGGGCAAAGACCGGGAAGCGCAGTTCCTCTATGATGGCGCGATCCCGGACGTAACCGTCGATGACGGCGCCAACGGCTCCGTGGAAATCGAACCGTTGTGCGAGGTTGTCACCCATGATGGCGCGTCCGTTGTAGCCGAAGGCGTTGATGACCACTATGTCTCCGGGGCGGATGTGGTCGAGTGAGTCGATGACTGCCATATTGTCCCCGGCGACGGTGAGTACGGGGAGGGCTGCGCCGACGGCCCGGGCGCCGGCCCAGATTGGCGTAATCCCGCCGTCGACGATGCCCAGGCGATCCATGGCGTCGCCGAGGTTGGCGACGGAGCAGTCCCGGAATGCCGCCAGCAGTTCGGGGGCGGGGCGGTTCCATTCTGACGTGACGCGGATATTGTCGGTAGTCATTGCGCTTCCTCTTTCAAGTGGGTTTTGAGTATCAAATGAGATGACTTTCGCATTTATCTCCTCAAGTGTGCGCCTTCGGAAGCAATGCGGCAAGGGGGAGTAGGTCGGCGCCGGCGGCGGGGTGGGACTATTGACGGCCTCGCGATAAGGTGAGAAAGTATTCTCATATTAGTATCGTGTGTCACATCAAATCTGGAAAGCAGGACCATTATGGGAGCTTTAGACGGCAAAGTAGCCATCGTGACGGGTGCCGGGTCCGGAATAGGGCGGGCGAGCGCGGCGCAGCTCGCCGGCGAGGGTGCCACGGTGGTGCTGGTGGGCCGCCGCCTGGAGATTCTCGAGGCTGCAGCCCTCGAGATCAACCAGGCCGGTGGCAATGCGTTCGCACGGGCAGCCCACATCGAAGCCAAAACCGACGTTGAGGAACTCATTTCCTGGGTGGCCGGCACGCTCGGACCAGTCGACATCCTGGTCAACAACGCCGGGAGCGCCAGCAAGGTCCTGAACGTCCGCTGGATCAGCCAGGAAGAGTGGCAACAGGTCATTGACGTGAACTTGAATGCCGTCTACCTGCTGACCCAGGCCGTCCTGCCGTCCATGCTTGAGCGCCACACCGGCACGATCATCACGATCTCCTCACTCGCGGCCGTCAATCCAAACCTGCTGGGTGGGGCTGCCTATGGTGCCGCCAAGGCTGGTGTCCGCAACTTCATGACCTACCTGCACAACACCTTCCGCAACGACGGCCTCAGGGCCATCACGATCCTTCCGGGCGAGACCAGCACCCCCATCATGGACAACCGGGCCAGGCCCCCGAGGGAGGACGAGCGGGCCAACATGGTCCAGCCCGAGGACATCGGGCGTGCCGTGCACCTCGTGGCAACCATGCCGCAGCGCACCGTCGTCCAGGAACTGACCATCGCCCCCACCTTCCAGCGCGACGTTTCGGGCGACCTCGACATCAGCCGCTGGGCCGGGGCCCCGCAATCCGTGCTTCCGGCAGCCCCCGCCGAAGACTGACACGCCACCTCCACGCACCATCTAAGTCAGGATCCAGATGACCCGCTTTCCAGCACCAGTCCAACCGTCCTTTCGCCCGGCCGATGCCGTCCAGCGGGTGCAGCGCACCTCGCGGCGCGTGCAACAGCCCCAGTCCACCGCCGACCTGGTCTCACTCGCCATGGGGGAGCCGAACTTCGACACGCCCGCACAGGTTGTTGCCGCAGCTGCCGAGGCATTGCGGGCCGGGCACACCCACTACTCTCCGACGATCGGCGAGAAGGCGCTGCGGCAGGCCCTGGCGGAGAAGCTGCAACTTCTCACGGCCGAGGACGTATCAAGCGAGGACGTCCTGGTGACCCACGGCGGCACGGCCGGGCTCGCGGCGGTGATTCTCGCCGTCGTCAATCCCGGGGACCGCGTGGTGGTTCCGGACCCCACCTATTCCCTCTATGCCGACCTGGTCAGCATGGCGGGGGGAGTGCTCGTGCCCGTACCCCTGGCGGCGGACCTGCATTGGGACCTTGGGGCGTTGTCCTCGGCGTTGGTTGACGCGAAGCTCTTCGTGTTCTGCAACCCGTCCAATCCCACCGGGATCGTCCACAGCCGCGCGGAGCTGGAAGCCCTGGGCCGGATCCTCGAGGGCACCGACACGCTGGTCCTGTCCGATGAGGCCTATGGCGACCTAGTCTACACGGCTGAGCCGTTTACCTCGGCCCTGGAAGTCCCGGAACTGCAGGGGCGCACCATCTATTGCCAGACCTTTTCCAAGAGCTATGCCATGACGGGTTGGCGGGTGGGCTATCTTTGGGGACCGGCTGAGGTCATTGCCGCCACGGCCCGGGTGCACGGCACATTCAACGGTTCGGTCAACACCGCCAACCAGCTGGCCGCCCTCACGGCGTTGCAAACGTGCGCTCCCGACATCGCCCGCATGCACGAAGCCTATGCGCGACGTCGCCGGCTCATGGTGGACGGGCTGTCGGGGATTGCAGGATTGAGCGTTGGTACGCCGGAGGGCGCCTTCTACGTCTTTCCGCGTTACGACTCGGCCCTGACCTCGGAGCAGATGGTGGCCCACCTGCGGGACCACGGCGTCGCCGTCCGGCCGGGCGGGGAGTTTGGCGCAGCCGGCGAGTTCCATCTCCGGCTTTCCTACGCCGCCAGCGAGGAAGCCATCGTGGAGGGGGTCAAACGCATTGCCGCCGGGTTCGCCGCACTGCGCCCGGACTCCGGGTCGTAGCCGGCGCCGGGGTTACGTTCCCTCGGCGGAGCCCGTACGGTTGGGGTGAGAACAAGGGATGTGAGCTGCAATGAACACTTTTCGCGAACTCCACCACTGTGCTGGACCCCTGGTGCTGCCGAACGCCTGGGATGCCGGATCCGCCCTGGCTTTCGCACACGCCGGCTTCCCCGCGGTGGGAACCACGAGCTTCGGGGTGGCCGCCAGCGCCGGCCGGCCCGACGGCGGCCACTCCACCCAGTCCGCAACCCTCGCGCTCGTGGCGGCGCTGCGCGCCCTGCCCGTCCATGTCACCGCGGACATTGAAAACGGGTACTCCGATGACCCCCGGGAGGTCTCGGATTTCGTGGCCGGGCTGGCGGAGCTCGGCGTCGCCGGGGTCAACCTGGAGGACAGCGCCGACTCCCGCCTGGTGGACCCCGCGGCGTTTGCAGCCAAGGTAGCGGCGGTCAAGGACCGCTGCCCGGATATGTTCGTCAACGCCCGGGTCGACAACCTGTGGTTTGCCCAGGAGGCCACCGTCGAGGCCGTCCTGCTCCGGGCCCGCCGGTACGCCGACGCCGGAGCCGACGGGATCTTCGTTCCCGGCCTCGCCGCCTCGGAGGACATCGAACGCATCACCGCCGCGATTGCGCTGCCGGTCAACGTGCTGGCGCATCCCACGCTGACGGTTGCCCGGTTGGGCGAGCTGGGGGTCCGGCGGGTCAGTTCGGGATCCCTGCCGTACCGCGCCGCGGTGGACGCGGCCGTCAACGTCGCGACCGCCCTGCGCGACAACGGGCAGCTTCCGGCCGCCACGCCCTATTGGGAGATGCAATCACGCCTCATCGAGTTCAACGAGGCCCAAGTTAGTGGGGACGCCGGCAGCTGACGGTCCGGCCTGCCCGCCAGGGAATATCATTGTTCCCAAGCGGTGACGGGACATTTTCCATTCCAGGCGGTGGGTTCGGATGAACGTACACAGGGGCAGGCATCAGGCCGCCACCGCCGAGGACGCCTGGGATCCGCCCGATACTTCAAGCGCCGTGCTGGTCATGCCGCTCAACCATGCACAAGAATCCTCGTTTCCCACGATTGAGTGGACGCCCGGCGTGCTGTGCGTCGTGCTGCCCGGGCATTCGGAGGGACTTCAGCAGTGGGCGGAGTTGGTCACCAACGAAAACGACCGGCGTGAACTGGTCAGCCCGGGGCCGGGGGCCGTGCTCTATCCGTCCGCCGAGGCAGGTGGCGGGGCCCCGGACGGTACGGCGGCAAGACGCATGCACCACCTGCTGCCCAAGGCACTTGACCTGGGTGGACTGACGCTGGTGGCCCTGGAGTTCCTGTCGCTGCCGCGAACCACCACCCAACCGGAGAATGGTCCGGGCTGCGCCGTGCTGGCCCTCCACCTGACGTTTCCACGCTGTGACGGTCCAAGCAATTCATTGGTGGCGCCCTTGGAAAGGCTGCGGGAACTAAGCTACTGGGACCCGGCGGCCACGGCCGGCCAGCACGACGGCGGTGCACGCAACGAGGCGCTGCAGCGTTGGCTTCCCTCTGTTCTCCCCACCGGCTGGGAACCGCCGGACCGTGGCACCAGGCTGGGTCTGTGCACCCTGCTCCTTGAACGGGACGCGGCCCGGGATGCCCGGTTCCAGGCCGTGGATTGGATGTACCTGGCGATCGCGTCCCGGCCCGTGAGGCCCGAAAGCGTCTCGGTGGATCGCCGGGCCTCGTTGCGGGTCCGGCAGATGTCGACGTCCTGGACCGTGCTGGTGATGCGGGACGGGATTTCGGTGCTGGCGGCGAGCGATGATTTCACCGAAAGCCTGCGCGCCTATTTTCATTCGGTCTATCTGGATGCGGTGCTCCTGTCCCGGCTGCAGGCGCTGCGCGCCACCGAGCTGGCGGCCCTGGTTCCCACGCCGGAATTGACGGACGTGGTCAAGCTGCGTGAGCTTGAGGGCGCCGTGCTCGACTTCCGGCGTCGAATCTGGTGGTCCTACCTGACCGGGAAACGCACCAGCCCGGGGGACTTCATCCTCAACTCCTGCCAGGACGAGCTGCGGCTGGCCGATCAGGTGGCCTCGCTGGCCGTCAACGCGGCCGACGCCGCGCGGCTGTCGTCGAGCCTTCACCAGGAGGCCCTGACCAAGGTGCAGGATCTGACCCGGGCGGCGCAGGAACGGACCAATGAGACCATCCAGTTCCTCACCGTCCTGCTGGCGCCATTGGCGCTCAGCTATGCGGCGTTCACCGTCCTGGGCGGCCCCGACCTGGCACATTTCCTGCTGGCCACCGCCATCGGATTGGGGCTGACGGCGGTGGCCTGGCTGGTGCTGAGGATTGTCCGGAAACGGCACGGGTGACTACGCCACGACGCCGACCCGGGCGGGTGGGGGTTTAGACCGGGTCCACCTGGGCGAGGGGCGCGGCAAAGGAATGCGTGCCGGACAAAACCGTGACGGCGTCCGTGCCCGGCAGCTCGACCTCGGCCGTGACCCCGGGCGGGACCGTCGCCTGGACCTGGAGGAACCCCTGCTCATCGAGCTGCCATGCCACTGCGACGACGCCGTGCGGGGACTGCAAGGAAACCTTGGCAGAGGTCAGGCCCGGCCCCGGGCGGGGTGCAATTCGGACCTTGGCATAGCCGGGTTCGAGCGGGCTCAGGCCACCCACCACCTTGTGCAGCCAATCGGCGACCGCGCCGAGGGCGTAGTGGTTGAAGCTGGTCATCTCGCCGGGGTTGATGGTGCCGTCGGGGAGCATGGAGTCCCAGCGTTCCCAGACGGTGGTGGCGCCCATTTTCACGGGGTAGAGCCAGGACGGGCATTCCTCCTCCAGCAGCAGGCAGTAGGCGTCCTCGATGTGGCCGGTGTCCGACAAGGCGCCGGTGATGTACGGGGTGCCGGCGAATCCGGTGGACACCCGATAGCCGTTGGCGCGCACCAGCTGGGAGAGCCGGTCCCCGGCGGCCTCGATTCTTTCGGGGCTGTCCAGGACATCGAAGGAGATGGCCAGCGCGTACACCGTGGGGCTGTCGCTGAGGATGATTCCGGCGTCATCCACGTAGTGGGCGTTGAAGGCGCGCTTCACCCGGTTGGCGAGGGCCTGGAAATGCTCGGCGTCGGCGGGCCGCCCCACGATGGCCGCGGCCCGGGCGGTCAGGTTCGCCGTGCGGACCAGGCACGCCGTGGCAACAACGCCCTTGTCGGCCTTGGCCGCCGCGGGGTTCTCCGGCGGGGCGTCCGGATCGAGCCAGTCGCCGAACTGGAATCCGGTGTCCCACAGGCCGGTTTCCGAGAGCAGCCCCTCCACCCTGCGGGTGTGCGCCGCCATGGAATCGAATTGCCGGTGCAGGACGGAGGCATCCCCGTACGCCTCCCAGAGGGCCCACGGCACCCATACCGCGGCCTCGCTCCACAGCGCGGTGGATTCGGGGACGGGGAAGTGCTCCGGGAACGTTTCATATTTGAGGATGTCGGGGATCACGAAGGGAACCAGGCCATCTTGGGCCTTTTGCTCCGCGGCCAGGTCGAGCAGCCAGTCCTGCAGGAAGTCCTTCACGTCGTACAGGAATGCCGCGGTGGGGGAGAAGACGGCGAGGTCGCCGGTCCAGCCCAGGCGCTCGTTGCGCTGGGGGCAGTCGGTGGGCACGTCCAGGAAGTTTCCGCGCAACCCCCACACCACGTTGCGGTGCAGTTGGTTGACGAGCTCGCTGGAGGTCTCGAAATGGCCGATCCGCTCGAGTTGGGTGTGGACCACCACTGCTTCAAGGGCCTCGGCAGCAAGTCCCGCGGTCAGCTCGACGGGCCAGCCGTCCACCTCCGCATAACGGAAGCCGTGGAACGTCTTGGTCGGTTCGAACACATCGAGCCCGCCGGAAAGGATGAAGCGGTCCGTTGCTTCGGCGGTGCGCAGCGGACGGGTGCCCAGTTCGCCGTCCTCGAGCACTTCGGCATGCCTGACGGTGATGGTGGTCCCGGCCGGTCCCTGGACGGTGATCCGGAGCCAGCCGACCAGGTTCTGCCCGAAATCGACAAGGGTCTTCCCGGCGGGGGAAGAGAACACCTTGACGGCTTTGAGGACTTCCGTGCGGGTGACGGGCGGCGCGACCGGCTCCGCCAGCCGGGCCTGGTCGAAGTCCAGGACATGCGTGCCGGTCCAGCCTGCGCCGTCGAATCCGGGCCGGCTCCAGGCGTCGCCCGCCAGCCGGGCGTCGATGGTCTGCCCGTTGTAGAGATCGTTCGCCAAGGTTGCCGACGGGCCGGATCGCCATGTGGCGTCCGATGCCACGGTGTGGATGAATCCGTCGGCGAATTCGACGTCAAGTTGGCCGAAAAAGCCCAGTTCCTCGCCGTAGAACCGGCTTCCCCGTTGAAGCCCAGGAATCCCCGGTACCACCCGTTGCCCAGGGAGACGCCCACGGTGTTTTCCGCCTGCAGCAGGGCGGTTACGTCGTAGCTGCGGTAACGCAGGCGCCACTCATAGGAACTCCAGCCGGGGCTCAGGACCTCCTCGGTGACGGCTTGTCCATTGATGAGAACGTCGAAGATGCCGAAGGCGGTGGCCCGCAGGGTTGCCGAGGTGACGGCGCCGTGGCCTTCCGGCAGGCTGAAATCCTTGCGCAGCAGCGGGGCGCCGGCAAAGTCGTCGTCGGCGGCGATCATGGTGGCGGACCACGGGGTTTGGTTCATGGGAAGGGCCTTGTCCTTTGTGTTTGAGGGGGTCTGAGGGGGCGTCATGCTACCCACATGTCAAGGTTGCCGCCGCCTTGTTCCACCTGTTGGCGCTGGGTTTCCAACAGGCGGTGGCGTTCGGCACGCCGCCGCTCCTGTTCGACGGGGTTGGCGACGGGAGCTGCCATGAGCAGGCGCTGGGTGTAGGGGTGTTCGGGGTGGTCGGTAATCTGCCGGGCCGTGCCCAGTTCCGCGACGGTGCCGTGGAAGAGGACGGCAATGCGGTGGCTCATTCGCCGCACCACGGCCAGGTCGTGGGTGATGAAGAGGTAGGCGACACCGGTGCGCTCCTGGATTTCCAGGAACAAGTCCAGCACGCGGGCCTGGGTTGATAGGTCCAGGGCGCTGGTCGGTTCATCGCAGATGATGAGTTTTGGCGAGAGGGCCAGCGCCCGGGCAATGGCGATGCGCTGGCGTTGGCCGCCGGAGAATTCGCGTGCCAGGCGCTGGCCCGCGTTGGGCGGCAGGTTTACGCTCTCGAGGAGGCTGCGGACCTTTTCGCGGCCTTCCTTCCGCCCCACCCCCTGCATCGGCTCGGAGAGGATGTCCTCGATGGTCATGGCCGGGTTGAGGGAGGAATACGGGTCCTGGAAGACCACCTGGATGTCCCGGGCTGACCGGCGTCGTTCCTTCGGTGGCATTTGCCCCAGGTCCTTCCCCTGGAAGGTGATGGAGCCCGAGGTGACTGGCGCCAATCCCAGGATCGCCCGGCCGATCGTGGTCTTGCCGGAGCCCGATTCACCCACCAGCCCCACGGTTTCACCCGGCGCGATGTCCAGGGAGATGCCGCGGATGACTTTGATGGGCTCCTTGCGGAAGCCGCGCCGGGGGAAGCTGACATGCAGCTCGTTGATTTGCAGCAGGGGAGTACCGGGGGTTGTCGACATGGCTCAGGCTCCTTGGACTTGGTTGGCGGTTAGCGGGGCCCGCAGCTGCGAGCCGTCAAGGGTGGCCCCCAGCAACATCCGCGTGTACTCATGCTGGGGCGCAGCGAACAGCTCGGCTGCCGAGTTGCTCTCCACGATCCGCCCCTGCTGCATGACGCTGACCCGGTCGCAGATATCCGCGACCACGCCCAGATTGTGGGTTACCAGGATCATGCCGATTTGGCGTTCCCGCTGCAGCTCCCGGAGCAACTCCAGCACCTCCGCCTGGACCGTGACGTCCAGGGCCGTGGTGGGTTCGTCGGCGATGATGAAATCCGGATCTCCCGCGAGGGCTCCGGCGATGAGGACGCGTTGCGCCATGCCACCCGAAATCTGGTGCGGGTAGGAATTGAACGTCCGCTCCGGGTCATTGATCCCCACCCGTTCCAGGAGTTTCAGCAGGACCTCCCTGGCCTGTGGCCGGCTGATGTCCTTGACCGCCCGCAGCCCGTACACCAGTTGCTTGCCGATGGTGAAGGTGGGGTCCAGGTTCGACATGGGTTCCTGGGGGATGTAGCCGATCTTCTTTCCCCGCAAGCTTTTCTGGAGCAGGGGATCGGAGAGCAGGTTCCGCCCTTGGTAGAAGACGCCTCCGCGAAGCACCAGCGCTTCCTTGGGCAGGATCCCGAGCACCGAGAACGCCGTCTGGGACTTGCCGGAACCCGATTCGCCCACCAGACCGTGGATTTCACCCTGCTGGACGTCGATGTTGACGCCCCGGACCACTTCCGTGACCGAATCCGTCGAGGTGGGGTAGCCGATAACCAGGTCGGTGATGGACAAATGGGGTGCCTGGTCACGGCCTGCGGACTCCTTGGGGCCCGCGGACTGTGGCGCAGCCGCCGCTGTCTTATAGTCGGCGCGGATCCGGCGGAGGGACTGCGGGGTCAGGACATGGCTGCGGGATCCGGCCGCGTGCAGGCCGTCGCGGATCGCGTTGCCCAGCAGCGCGAAAGCGAGGATGGTGACCGTGACCAGCAGGGCCGGCCAGAGCACGTTGATGCCGGCCAGATAGATGTTGGTGAAGGCTTCCCGGAGCATGCCGCCCCAGGACGGTTGGGTGGGGTCTCCCAGGCCCAGGAACTCCAGGCCGGCCTGGATGCCGATTCCGGCACCCAGGACAAAGGAGCTTTGGATGATGATCGGGGCCCGAACAGCCCGCAGCACGTGCCGGGACACGATGCGGAAGTCCGACAGGCCGGACACCTTGGCGGCGTCCACGTAAAGCTCGTTGCGGACATTCACCACGAGGGAGCGGATCAGCCGGAAGTAGGAGGGCGCGATCAGGACGCCAAAGACCGCCATGGCGACCATGATGTTGGGACCGATCACCGCATAGAGCGCGATCAACAGGGCAAAGCCGGGCAGGGCCAGGATCACATTGGCCACCCAGCTGGATATGGCGTCGAACCAGCCGCTGTAGTATCCGGCGATCAGCCCGGTGGTGGCTCCCAGGACCAGGGACACCACGAGCACGACGGTTGCGGCAACCAGGGTGCTGCCCGTTGCGAACATCAGGCGGGAGAGGATGTCCCGGCCGGAGGCGTCGCCGCCCAGGATGAAGCTGCCGCTAAAGGGCGGCGCATTGGTCTGGGCGAGGTCGGTAAATCCCGGATTGAACGGGGCCAGGAACGGTCCCGCTATTCCGAACAACACGATGGCGAGCAGGACGATGGCGCTGGCCAGGCCGACGGGGTTCTTCAGGATCAGGCGCAGCGCCGACTTCTTGTGAGTGCCCGCCTCGTCGATGGTTGGCGTGGCCGTTGGGGTGGTGAGGTTTTCGACGCTCATGAGATCCGCGCTTTCGGGTTGACCCAGCCGTTGAGCAAATCAACGATGATATTGACGACGACGACAACAATGACGATGAACAATACGTCCCCCATGACGGCCGGGATGTCGCCCTGGAGGGCGGCGCTGCCAATGAGTACGCCCATGCCTGGCAATGCGAAGACCTGCTCGATCACAATGACGCCGCCCATCAGGGCGATGGTCTGGAGGGAGAGGATGGTCAGCCCCGGGCTGGCGGCGTTGCGCAATGCGTGCCGGAAAATGATGTTCCGCTCCGAGATGCCGCGGGTGCGCAGGGTGCGGATGTAGTCCTGGTTGAGCACATCGATCATGGCGCCGCGGAATTGCTGGGCGGAGTTGGCCACGGCGCCAATGAGGACCGCCGTCACGGGCAGGACAAGGGACATGGCCCAGCCTGCGGTGTCGTAATCGGGTGCCACGTAGCCGGTGGCCGGGAACAGCGGGATGGTCAGGGCGAACAGGAAAACGAGCGCGATCGCAATGACGAAGTTGGGTATGGCGGAACCGGCAACCGAGACAAACTGCAGGGTCCGGTCCAGCCAGCCGCCGCGCACCGCGGCCGCAACGCCGATGATGACGCTGATCAACATGGTGAAGAACAGGGAGACCAACACCAGGGACAAGGTGACGGGAATCCGGGTGGACAGCATGCTGGTGATGGGCTCATTGGTGAAGTAGCTGACGCCGAGATCGCCCTGGACCAGGTTGCCCAGCCATTTGAAGTACTGGAGCAACACAGGTTGGTCCAGTCCCAATTCGTGGACCTTTGCCACGACCTGGTCCGGGGTGGCGTTCTGCCCCAGGACCTGGCGGGCGATGGCGGGGCCATTGTTGAAGATGAGCATGAAGGTCACCGCCGTCACGACGATGGTCAGTACCAGGCCGGAGAAGATTTTTCTAAGCAGAAACTGCAGCATGAGTGTGTTCCTTTGGCGCGTCGAGCCCTGCCCGACAGCTGAAAGTCATTGGTTCCCCGGCCCGGTGACGGGACAGGCGGGCCAAAACCGGTTCCGGACCGGGTGGAGTGCCCGGTCCGGAGGGCTTACTTTGAGGCGAAGGTGAAGAGGTACGGGACGACGCTGCCGAGCACGGGAGTGGCCGTGGTGGTCTTGTCCGTGGCGTAGAAGTTCGTGGGCAATGCCCACGGGGCGAACCATGCGTTATCGACAAGGAACTTGTTGATGGCCTGGGCGTTGGCCTTGGCGTCCGCGCCCTTGAGCGTCTGGGCCTTGTCGATCAGCGGCGTCAGCGCCGGATCAACGTCCCTGGTGATATTCCAGATGGAATCCGGCGCAATGGACTGGACGATGTCCCACAAGGCTGTGCGGGATTCAAGGGTAAAGAAGAACACAGGGTACTTGCCGCTGAGGATTTCAAGGATTGCCGTACCGCCCGAGAGCTTCTTCTCGGTGACCCGGATGTTGAGCAGGCCAAGCTGCTGGGTGATGATCGGGTTGGCGTAGTCCAGTCCGTTGAGGGAGGGAATGGTCAGCTCGAAGCCGCCCGCGAAGCCGGCCTCGGCCATGAGGGCCTTGGCCTTGGCGACATCGAAGGGATACTGGTTGACGACGTCGGGCAGGTAGGCTTCGCTCTTGTCGTTGAAGATTTGGTTGGTCACCGAGCCGTTGCCCTGGAACAGGGCCTTGATGATTCCCTCACGGTCAAAGACCATGTTCATGGCCTGGCGCACCTTCACCTGGCCCAGGGCGGGGATGGTCTTTCCGTTGCGGTCGCCCAGGAACAACCCTGCCCAGTTGACCTTGTTTTCCAGCAGGTTCAACCCGGAGCCCTTCAGCTCGGCGGAGGTTTGCGAGGTTGCCGGGGATGCGTTGACCTGTCCGGACTTCAGGGCGCTCACGCGGGCGGTGATGTCCAGGAGGATCTTGAACACCACCTTTTCGAACGGGAACGCCGCCTTGTTCCAATAGTCCGGATTCCGCACGAATGAATAGGTGGCGCCCGTGGTGGTGTTGGCCGCATCCAATTTGTAGGGGCCGGATCCGACGGGTGTTTGGTCCCGGGTGGAGGCAGTCAACGACGCCGGGCTGGCCACGATTCCGGGGGCCAGGCACATGAACGTGGGCATCAGGCCGTTGGGTTGCGGTGAGGTGAGCACCAGCGTGGTCGCATCCGGCGCGTCAACCTTCAGCTTCGCAACACGGCTGGCATCGGAACCACCGCCGGTCTTCATGTGTTCGATGGAGGCCTTCGCCGCGGCGGCATCGACGGCGGTGCCGTCCGTGAACTTCACGCCCGTGCGCAGCTTCATGGTGAGGACCGTGTTGTCCTCGTTCATGGTGAACGATTCCGCCAGGTTCGGGACAATCTCGCCTTCGGGGCTGTACTTCAACAGGGTGTCCCACACGGACTGCCAGATCTGCACGACGGTGCCGCCGCTTTGCTGCTTTGCGGGATCAAATCCGATGTAGTCGGCATCCACCGCGAGGGTCAATGTCCTGGTGGCGGCCCCTCCGGCGGAGCCGGCCGGCGAGTTCTTGGGCGAGCAGGCAGCGGCCGACAGCATGACGGCGCTGAGTCCGCCGAAAAGGATCGTCCTGTTGAAATTGCGCCGACTAACATCGGTCATGATGCCTCCTATGGCTGTTCCCCGGGACTTCATTGTAGGGGGAGAAGATCAATTTGTTGAAACGTTGCAAAATCAAGCAAACATGATCCGTGTCACAAAGTCAACCGCGGGACCTGGGGTGGAGTTGAGCGTCTTTTGGCGGGCGAAGCAACGTCTTGACAGGGGGATGTGGCGCGGGCTACATTTTCGATGAAACGATTCAAGAATGGCGTTCCGACAGTTGCCGGGACCATCAGCGGCATTGGCCGTACCAACGGAAGCGAAAACGATGACAAACAAAACGGCAGGGTTGGGGCGCTTGGATGAGTTGGCCATTGAGGTGCCATCCTGGGCCTACGGGAATTCCGGCACGCGCTTCAAGGTGTTTGGCACCCCGGGCACGCCCCGCACGGTGCAGGAAAAGATCGCCGATGCGGCAAAGGTTCATGAGCTGACCGGTCTTGCCCCGACCGTGGCGCTGCACATCCCCTGGGACAAGGTGGACGACTATGCCGCCCTTGGACAACATGCGGCCGAGCTGGGTGTGGGCCTGGGCACCGTCAACTCCAACACCTTCCAAGACGATGTCTATAAGTTCGGCTCCCTGACCCATGTGGACGCTGCGGTGCGCCGCCAGGCCATCGACCACCACTTCGAGTGCATCGACGTCATGGATGCCACGGGCTCGCGTGACCTTAAGATTTGGCTGGCCGATGGCACCAACTATCCGGGCCAGGGCGATATTCGCGGCCGCCAGGACCGGCTGGCCGAATCCCTGCAGGAGATTTACGCCCGCCTGGGCGATCAGCAGCGGATGGTGTTGGAGTACAAGTTCTTCGAGCCGGCTTTCTACCACACGGACGTCCCGGACTGGGGCACCTCCTACGCGCACACACTGGCCTTGGGGGAGAAGGCGCTGGTCTGCCTGGACACCGGCCACCACGCCCCGGGCACCAACATCGAGTTCATCGTGGCGCAACTGCTGCGGCTGGGCAAGCTGGGCTCCTTCGACTTCAATTCCCGTTTCTACGCCGACGACGACCTGATCGTGGGCGCCGCGGATCCCTACCAGCTGTTCCGCATCATGTACGAGGTGATCCGCGGTGGCGGGCTGGGACCGGAATCCGGCGTCGCACTCATGCTGGACCAGTGCCACAACCTGGAGGAAAAGATCCCTGGGCAAATCCGCTCCGTGCTCAACGTGCAGGAAATGACGGCCCGGGCGCTGCTGGTGGACCGGGTGGCCCTGGCAGAGGCGCAGGATGCCGGCGACGTGTTGGGCGCCAATGGCATCTTCTCGGACGCCTTCTACACGGACGTCCGCCCGGCCCTGGCCGAATGGCGCGAGTCCCGCGGCCTGCCCGGAGATCCGCTGGCCGCCTATGCCGCCAGTGGTTACCAGAAACAAATCAACGAAGAGCGCGTGGGCGGAACCCAGGCCGGATGGGGAGCATGAGCGCCATGACCGAAACGACAAGCACGACGGCGTCGCCCGCCGGCGCCGCCCGCGGCGCCGAAGCCGTGGCAGCCCTGCTTTCCCGATCGAACCGCCTTGGAGCGGACAAGCGCAACACCAACTATGCCGGGGGCAACACCTCCGCCAAGGGAATGGCCACGGACCCCGTCACGGGGGAACCGGTGGAACTGTTGTGGGTCAAGGGTTCCGGCGGCGACCTGGGCACGCTCACGGAATCCGGGTTGGCCGTGCTGCGCGTGGACCGGCTGCGCGCCCTCGTCAACAGCTACCCCGGTGTGGAACGCGAAGACGAGATGGTGGCGGCCTTCGACTACTGCCTGCATGGAAAGGGCGGCGCGGCGCCGTCGATCGACACCGCCATGCACGGCCTGGTGGACGCCGCCCACGTTGACCACCTGCACCCCGACTCCGGCATTGCCATCGCCACGGCGGCCGACGGCGAGGAGCTCACGGCCACGATTTTTGGCACCAAGGTGGCCTGGGTGCCGTGGCGCCGCCCCGGCTTCCAACTGGGCCTGGACATCGCCGCCATCAAGGCCGGCAACCCGGATGCCATCGGGGTGATCCTGGGCGGCCACGGCATCACCGCCTGGGGCGGATGCAGCGAGGAAGCCGAGGCGAACTCGCGCTGGATCATCGACACCGCGGAGGCGTTCATCAACGCCAACGGCCGGGCGGAACCGTTCGGTGCACCGCTGCCCGGCTACGGTGCGCTGCCGGTGGCCCAACGACGGGCGAAAGCCGCCGCCCTGGCGCCCACCATCCGCGGACTGGCCTCCACCGACAAGGCCGCCGTCGGACACTTCAGCGACGACCCCGCAGTGCTGGACTTCCTGGCATCTGCCGAACACCCGCGCCTGGGCGCCCTGGGCACCAGCTGCCCCGACCACTTCCTGCGCACCAAGGTCACCCCGCTCATCCTGGACCTGCCCGCCGACGCATCCATCGCTGATTCCATTGCGCGGCTCAAGGAACTCCACGGCGAGTACCGCACGGCCTATGCGGCCTACTACGACCGCCACGCGGGCACGGATTCACCGGCCATGCGCGGCGCCGACCCGGCCATCGTGCTGGTGCCCGGCGTTGGCATGTTCTCCTACGGTGCCAACAAGCAGACCGCACGCGTGGCCGGCGAGTTCTACCTCAACGCCATCAACGTCATGCGCGGGGCCGAAGCGCTCTCCAGCTACGCACCCATTGACGAAGCCGAAAAGTTCCGGATCGAATACTGGGCGTTGGAGGAAGCCAAGCTGGCCCGGCTGCCCAGGCCGAAATCCCACGCCACCCGGATCGCCCTGGTGACCGGGGCGGCGTCGGGCATTGGCAAGGCCATCGCGACCCGGCTGGCAAAAGAGGGCGCCTGCGTGGTGATCGCGGATTTGAACCTTGAGGCCGCCGAATCCGTGGCTGCCGAACTTGGCGGAAGCGATGTTGCCGTGGGCATTCGGGCCGACGTCACCGACGAGGCCGCCGTGCAGGGCGCCGTCGACGCCGCGGTGCTGGCCTTCGGCGGCCTGGACCTGGTGGTCAACAACGCCGGGCTGTCCATCTCCAAGCCGCTGCTGGAAACCTCCGAGAAGGACTGGGACCTCCAGCACAATGTCATGGCCAAGGGCTCCTTCCTGGTCTCCAAGGCCGCCGCGAAGGTGCTGATAGAACAGGATATGGGCGGGGACATCATCTACATCTCCTCCAAGAATTCCGTCTTTGCCGGCCCCAACAACATCGCCTACTCGGCCACCAAGGCCGACCAGGCCCACCAGGTGCGCCTGCTTGCCGCCGAATTGGGCGAATACGGCGTCCGGGTGAACGGCATCAACCCCGACGGCGTGGTGCGCGGCTCCGGCATTTTCGCCGGCGGGTGGGGGGCCAAGCGTGCCGCCGTCTACGGCGTGGACGAGGAAAAACTGGGCGAGTATTACGCCCAGCGGACCCTGCTCAAGCGTGAAGTACTGCCCGAAAACGTGGCGAACGCGGCGGCCGTGCTGACCTCCGCCGAGCTGTCCCACACCACCGGGCTGCACATCCCGGTCGACGCCGGCGTCGCCGCGGCCTTCCTGCGATGACGGGAGTACATTCTGGAGCCCCGACGGCTCCCTTGTTCGTGGCCGTCGACATTGGGGCCTCCTCCGGGCGGATCATGGTCGGCAAGGTCTCGACTGATGCTAATGGCGGCCGGGCCGTGGAGCTGGACGTGGTGCATCGCTTCCCCAACGGCGTGATTGAACGACCCGGCGGAACCCTCCATTGGGACCTCTCGGGCCTCTTCGACGAGGTCGTCGCCGGGTTGGGGGCGGCGGTACGCCATGCAGCGGCCGCCGGCGCGACCATCGAAAGCATCGGCATCGACACCTGGGCGGTGGACTACGGGCTCCTCGACTCCGACGGCGGGCCCGTCAGCCAGCCGTTCAGCTACCGGGACGGCCGCGGGGCCGCGGCCGTGGACTGGGTCCACGGGCGCATCAGCCCGGAACGGCTCTACGCGGTAACCGGCCTGCAACACCTGCCGTTCAACACGATCTACCAGCTGGCCGCCGAGGCGGACTTGACCGGCAAGCAGGCGTTGTTGATCCCCGACCTGTTGGCCTACAAGCTCACCGGAGTCCGGCGCACCGAATCGACAAACGCCTCCACGACGGGCCTCTATGATGCGGCGGCGGGGGAGTGGGCCACCGAACTCATCGCCGCACTAGATCTGCCGCCGGACGTGTTTGCGCCACTGATCGAGCCCGGCGAAACCATCGGCACCGTACTGCCGGCCATTGCCGAACGCACCGGACTTCCGGAGCGGACCGCCGTGGTCGCGGTCGGTTCGCACGACACCGCATCCGCCGTCCTCGCCGTTCCCGGCAATGTCCCGAACTTCGCCTACATCTCCTCCGGGACGTGGTCGCTGGTGGGCCTGGAGCTCGACGCGCCGATCCTCAGCAAGGCGAGCCGACTGGCCAACTTCACCAACGAACGCGGCGTGGACGGCATCATCCGTTACCTGCGCAACGTCGGCGGGCTATGGCTGCTCAGTGAGTCGATGCGCAGCTGGGACGAGGACGCCCCCGGGCTCGCTTTGCCCGCGCTCTTGGCGGCAGCGGCAGCCGAAGCTGCCGGTGGCCCGCTGATCGACGTTGACTCCGATGAGTTCATTGCCCCGGGGAACATGCCCCAGCGCATCGTGGCCGCGGTAAGGGCCAAGGGTGCGGAACTGGAAGCCCGGCCGGCCGCCGTCGTGCGCTGTATCCTCGACAGCCTGGCTGCGGCTTATGCACGGACGGTTGCGGAGGCCCAGGAGCTTTCGGGTCAAAGGGTGGAGGTGATCCACATCGTGGGCGGCGGCTCGCAAAATGAACTGCTGTGCCAGCTGACGGCTGACGCCACGGGACTGCCCGTGGTGGCCGGTCCCGTGGAGGCCACGGCCTTGGGTAATGTGCTCATCCAGGCCCGGGCTGCCGGAGTCGTGCCCCCGGGGCGGACCGCCCTGCGCGAACTTGTGCGTGCCGGGACCCGGCTGCGGCACTACACCCCTGCCGGCTGACAACTGAGGTGCCGGCAGGGCGTTACAGCGAGCTGAGCACTTCATCGTCCGTGGCGGCTGCCCCCACTTGCGCCACGGAACTGCCACGGACGATGAGCTCGGGGCTGAACATGACCTGGCGGTGTGAGCCGGGGGAGTCGAGTTCCTCACCCAGGAGTTCGATCGCCGTCCTGCCGAGGAGCTCCGTCGGCTGCCGCACCGAGGTGAGCGGCACGACGGCGGAGGCGGCGAAGTCGATGTCGTCGTAGCCGACCAGGGCAACGTCTTCGGGAACCCGGATGCTGCGCAGCATCGTGAGGGCCTGCAGGACTCCCAAAGCCAACAGGTCATTGGCGCAGAAGATGCCGTCGGGGAGCTGGTCCCGTCCGAGCTGAACGAGGTGTTCGGCCGCCGTCCGGCCCTGCATCACGGTCAGCGCTTTGCATTCGAGCACCTGCAAGGTAACCCCCGGCGACTCCGCGACCGCCATCCGGGCGCCCTTCAAACGCTCACCCACCTGCCGGATGCCGGCCGGACCACAGACATACGTCAGGCGGCGGCGGCCCTGGTCAATCAGGTGGCGTACCGCCAAATACCCTCCGGCAACGTCGTCCACGGCAACCGAACTGTACTTCTCGGGGTCCTCCATCCTGTCGACGAGGATGGGCACCACACCCCTGTCCCGGAGTGCGTCGAGCCGGTCAAGGATCGCATCGACCGGTGAGATCAGCAGGCCCAGGACCCGTTGTTCCTCGAACGAGTCGATATAGCGTGCTTCCCGGACGGGGTCGTGACCGCTGTTGCCCAGGATCACCAGGTGCCCCCGTTTCATGGCTTCATCCTCGGCGCCCCGGGCGACATCCATGAAGAAGGGGTTGCCGGCGTCGAGCACGATCTGGCCGATGGTCCTGCTGTGGCCCGCGCGCAACTGCCGTGCGGCGTCATTGCGGACGAAGCCGAGCTCCCGAATGACTTTCAGCACCAACTCCAACTTTGCCGGGGCCACGCGTTCGGGATGGTTGAGGACATTGGACACGGTCCCCACGGCGACGCCGGCGCGCCGGGCCACCTCCGTGATGCTCACGGGCCGGGCCGAGCCCGGAGTGTGGTGTTCGGCCATGGTTCGTTCCTCTCGCGGGGCACGGGTGCTTGGAATCAATACTCCACGATACGTTTGAAACGTGCAAAAATGCGTCCCGAGAGGCCGCGTGTCCCCTTCTTGGGTGGTCACGCGGGGCTGAACCGGCGGCTTAGTCCGTGAAGCTGATGTCCGCCGCCGGGGTGACGGCGGCCGTCCGGCCCGGCGCGCCCTGGTATTGCCAATACAGGTTGGTGTGGGCTATGACCGCCTCCACGGGCGGGGCGCCCCAGGCGCTCTTGTCGCCGGCCGTGTGGGCATCGGCCACCAGTGTGACATCGTAGCCGCGGGTGAACGCACCGTGGATGGTGGAGCGGACGCAGGCGTCGGTTTCGGCGCCGGCCACCACCAGCTTGCCCACGCCCTTGCCGGCCAGGATATCCTCCAGCGCGGTGCCCTCGAAGGAGTCGCCGTAAGCCTTCGCCACGAGCGGCTCGGCCTCCTGCCGGACCAGCTCGGGAACGTACTCCCACGCCTCGCTGCCGATGGGCAGGTCCTCGTCGGAATGCTGGACCCACACCACCAGGGTGCCAGCGCTCCGGGCCTTTTCCACCAGGGAATTGATGTTCCGCACCACGTCGTCGCGCTTGAAGACACCGTCCACCACGCCGTTTTGGACGTCGACAACCACCAGGGCGGTGTTGGGGCGGTTTTGAAGCGTTGTCATCGGTACTCTCCATTGTTGTTGGGAAGTTGCGTTTCGGGAGCGAATGCCTTGCACTTTCGAGCCTAGTCCGGCCTCCCGGCCGGCACCACCCCGGAAACTACGAGGCGGCCGACGCCGCCTGGGGCCGCGGCGCACCTGCGGCAATCCAGGAGCCGATCACGGCCGTGGCAATCTCGGCCGAGCGTTCGGCGGCGTCGTCGACGTGGGTCAGGAAGTCGGCCTCCGAGGCGGGCCCGCACAAATCGGAGATGCCGCGGATGGCAAGGAACGGAGCCTTGTAGGCGTGGCAGGTCTGTGCAATCGCCGATGACTCCATGTCGGTGGCCAGCACCTCGTCAAACTGGCCCTTGATGACCACCGCGCGTTCCCGGCCCACAAACGAATAGCTCGAAACGATCAGGCCGTGGTGCACCGTGTCCACGAGGCGCTGGGCTGCCGGATGAAGGGCAATGGCGTCCACCAGGTTGTCGGGCACCGGGTAGGACGCCGGCATGCCCGGGACCTGGCCCAGCTCGTAGCCAAAGGCGCGTGCGTCGGCGTCGGCGTTGATGTTGTCCGTGCCAATGACGACGTCGCCCACCCGGACGGAGTCGCCCAGGCCGCCCGCACTCCCGGCGCTGATCACCAGGGGCGGCAAAGCGTCGCTGTGGTCCTTATTGGCGAGCAGCAGGGCCGACGTGGCTGCTGAGGCGGCGTTGACCAGGCCGATCCCGCCCTGGACAAAGAGGGCGTGGTGGCCGTTGATGACACCCGTGCGGTGTACGGCATTGCCAACCTGGATGGCTTCGCTGACCTCCGTGGCGCGCTGCAGGAAGGGCGCAACCTCCTCCTCCATTGCTGCAATGACGATGACGTCGACCGCGCTCATGCGAACACCTGGTCCCACACGGCACGCTGGGCCAGGAACGCCTTCGCGGCTTCCTGGGCGGCGCTGAGGGAATGGTTTTCGCCCCAACCGCACTGGACCTCGTTCGCGGCGGGCACCTCCGTGGCCGACAGGACGTCCGTGAGCGTCGCTTCAATGAGATCGAGCACGGCGGCATTGTCAGGTTCGCCCTGAAGGATGAGGTAGTACCCGGTCTGGCAGCCCATGGGGGAGAAGTCGATCACGGCGCCCGAGTGGTTCCGGGAGTGCTCGGCAAACAAGTGCTCCAGGGAATGGACGGCCTTCATGTCCAGGTGGGCAACGTTTGGCTGGGTGAACCGCACATCGTATTTGGTAATGACGTCCCCGTGCGGCAGTTCCTTGCGGTCGGCAACCCGCACATACGGTGCCGAGACCAGGCGGTGGTCAAGGTTGAAGGACTCTACGTTCATGCGTGACGGATTCATGACTCAAACTTTCCTGCGAAGGTGTCGGGGCGGGTGCTGCGTCGCGGCCCGCCGGCTGCCGTTTTCATCCTAGCGGGCAAGGCCGGAACGGCGCTGTGACGTCATGCTTCGTCATCTTGCGCACGGGGCAGCCGTGCCGGCTGCTTGGCCCGCCCGGAATCCCCCTCGCCGCCGGGTGGAAACGGCACTAACGTGGTTCTTGGCAGCGCAGTGGAAGGCCAAAAGCGTGTTGGAATCCGACGAGCAGGCAGGGAGAACCCTAATGAGCGACTACCAGGTGCACCAAAAAATCGAGGAACTGGTCAAGGCGGAGCAGGAGCTTCGCGGAGCCATGGCGGACCAGGCCCAACTGCCCGAACGTGCGGCAAAGCTGAAGGACATCGAGGTCCAGCTGGATCAATGCTGGGACCTGCTGCGCCAGCGCCAGGCCAAGGTCCACGCCGGCGAAAACCCCGACGAGGCACACCTCCGCTCCGCCAGCGAAGTGGAGGGCTACCGGCAGTAGCGCCGCTGCCCTGCAACGACGTGCGGGCCACCGGGTCCACAAACGCGGCTGGGGCCGGTCGGAACGAATTCCGACCGGCCCCAGCCGCGTAGTGGTGATTTATCCAGTGGTGATTATCCAGGGTGTTCGCCGACCCCGGGTTAGGACTGGTGACGACCCCTGCGGGCGAACACCAGGATGCCGCCGGCCAGCAGGAGCAGGGCCGCCGAGCCTGCCATGAGCCACGGACTTGTCGCACCCGTCTGGGCCAGGCCGGGGGCCGGGCTTTGGGTAGTGGTTGCCGGGACCGCGGCCGATGACGGCGCCGTGCCGACGGTCGTCGAAGCGGGAACCGACGTGGTTGCGGTCGCAACGGGTGCGCTCGTGGAGGGCATGGTGGTTGCCGTCGGCGAACCGGACGGGGCCGCGGTGGTTTCGACCGGGGCGGCCTCGACGGTGACAACCACTTCGGTCGAGACGGCGTATTCAATGGTGCCGTCCACGATCGAGACCCGCAGGGCGTGGCTGCCCGGGGCCAGATGCGGAACCGTCAGCGTGGCCGAGCTGTCTGCCTTCAGGGGAACCAGGCCAAGGACCGTGTTGCCCTCCGCGAAGACCGCCTCGGGGGAGTCGAGCGGAGGGAGCAGCGTGGCCGCAGCCGTCAACGTGAGCGGCTCGCCGTCGGCCAGGTCCGACGACGACGCGCTGAGCGTCGCCGTGGGGGTGGGATCGGTCCACTCAATCGTGACCTGGCCGTTCGACGTCCCCGCGGGACGGGGGGCGTCGCTCGCCGAAACACCGTCCGGGACGAGGCTTGTCCCGGCACCGCCGCCGCCGCCCGCTTGGCTGCATCCGGTCGCTGCATGGTCTCCGGACGCACCGCCCAGGCCGCCGCGGTAGCCTCCGCCACCGCCGCCGCCTGCCCCAAGGGTGGTTGCCGCCGGGGTGCCCACGGCTTCGCCGGCTGATCCGGGCATCCCGGCCGCGCCGCCGCCGGTTCCACCGGCTGCCGGGCCGCAGCCCTCGTCGCCGCTGGGGCCGGGGTCGCCGTCGTTCGCGGTAACTAGGGTGGCCGATCCGCCCATGCCGCCTTGCGAGACGGAGCTGCCGCCGATATTGCCGCCGGCCCCGCCGCCACCGCCTGCGACGGCGATCAGCTCCGGGGTGGCCGAGCCCGAAGGAGCGGTGAACAGAGTGGTTGCCGAACCGCCGGCGCCGCCGTGGCCGAAGATCGTGCCGAGCGGGTTTGGCCGGAATGGCCCGAAGCCGCCGTTGCCGCCGGACGCCATGGTGGCGGTCACCAGCCCGGGCCCAACGTTGCCGGCGTTCGCGCCAGCCAGGCCCGGCGCCGTCGTCAACTTCTCGCCGGCCGTCACGGGCAGTGCAAATTTGATCGTGGCGCCCGTCCCTCCGGGGATGCCGTCGATGCCGCTGCGGTTGGCGCCGCCGTTGCCGCCCGAGAGGGTGACTGTTGCCGTGGTGATGTCCGCCGGCACCGTCCAACCGGTGGCCAGGTCCGGGCTGGACGGATCAAAGGTCACGGTGTGCGTGACGGGGACATAGGGAGTGGTGGGGACGGAGTCCGGGGTGGCCGCCATGACGGGGGCCGCCGCGAGCGCTACGGCTCCGAGTACGGCGACGGAAGCGGCCGCGATGGCTGTCCGCGGGCGCGCGTGAATAGGGGGCAAGGGGTCCTCCGCAAGTGATGATGCGCACCACAATGGCGTGCGCCCACGATTCTAGCCGGAGGAAGCGCGTTGCGCAGAAATATAACGGAATGCCGGGGTCTGCCACGGCGCAAAAGCGTCCGGGCATGGAAGCGGCCCCACCAGTTTATTGGGGGACAACTGGTGGGGCCACATCAATGAGAATAGGCGGCACTGGGGGCCGAGGTCAAATTGAGCCGGCGCGCCGCTAGAATTTGGTTACTTTGGCGAAGAAGAGGGGATTGACATGGAGTTGTCGGACCAGCGCGGGCCGGGTTGGGAGCCGGGCCCGAATGGCCTGAGCTTCTCCACATCCATGCCCCGCGAGCTTGTTCATCGGCGTGCAATCTCGGAGGTCTTCATCACCGACATGGCCGACGCCGGCGGGAGCCGTGTCCTGGTGGGCGCCCAATGGCCGCGGTGGCATGTCTTTTATGGTGCCGGGCCGGCGGGCGTGGACTCGGCGTTGATGGCGGAGACGCTGCGGCAGGCCGTCATCGTCTTCGCCCACCGGCGCGGCGTCCCCCTGACCCACCAGTTCCTCATGCCACACATGGCAATTTCGCTTGCCGCCGCGGAGCTCGACCCCAGGTCGCCGGCCGAGATTGTCCTGGAGCTGGACCTGCTGCGATTCTCGGGCCCTCCGGTCAACCCGACGGGATTGCTGATGGCGGCACGGTTTCTTTCGGCCGGCAAGGAGCTCGGACGCGGCGAAGCATCGGCCCGGATCCTCGGCGCGGCGGCTTATGACCGTTACCGTGCACAGCGCCCAACCGAGTCCGACGCCGGCAGCAGCGTCCCGCTCGACCCCCTGCAGGTGGGCCATGAGAGCATCCGGAACGTGGTGCTCGCGGCCGGGGCGCGTCCCCTTAGCTGGGCGCTTCGCGTGGACCAGGCGCATCCGATCTTCTTCGACCACCCGTTGGACCATGTGCCCGGGATGCTCCTCGTGGAGGCGGCTCGGCAAGCCCTGCGGGTGGCGTCGGGAATCCCCCATGCCGACTTTGCCAGTTTCAACGCCGAGTTCCGCAGCCTCGTGGAACTCGCCCACGCCGTCGAGGTCTCGGCCTCATTGGAGGGAAACGGGACCGAATCCGGTTCCGCCGGTGTCCGAATCAGCCGCGGCGGCCGGGTCTTGATGTCCCTGACGGGTGCCCTGAAGGTCCGGACATGATGGCCAAGCCGTCCTAGGGCTTCAACGTACGCATCATGAAGTCCCACATTTCCTCGATCCGCTGCAGCACGTCCTCCCGGGAGGTCAGCACGTTGGAGACCATCTGCACACCGGAGAATGAGGCCACCAGGTACCGGGCAAAGCTGGCTGGATTGATGTCCGCCGCCACGTCCTTCTCGACCTGGGCCTGGCGCAGCAGCATCTCCATGGTGTCGATCCAATCGGCATAGGGTCCCTTGACATCGCCGTCAAAGGCCGACGACTCGAAGGTCAGCCGGATCCCGGCCCGCACGACGGCGTCGTCGAGCAGTTGGTGGCCGAAAAGCCTGCACATGCCAATGATCAATTCCAAGGCCGGCAGGCCCGTGCCGGCCAGGGCCTCGGCCTTCGTGCGGACCCGAAGGTGCTGCTCGTCGATGACGGCCAGGGCAAGCTCTTCCTTCGACTTGAAGTGAAAGTAGAGCGCGCCCTTGGTTGCCGAGGCCCGTTCCGTGACATCGCCCAGGCTTGCGTTGCCGTAACCCTTCTCGTCGAAGACCAGGGCCGCGCCCTCAAGAATGGCTGTTCGGGTGGCTTTGGCACGTTGCTGCATGGTCAGCGGAGGACCTTCCCTGTGGGGCAATCGGAGATAATGTAGAGCATGTTTCCAGTGAGGGCCGCGCGCCGATGACACCAGCATCCATCCGTGGCGGGAAGAACCCCACCGTCCTGGTGCTGGGGGGATCGGGATTCATCGGCAGTCGCGTAGTGTCCTCGATTGCTGCCTCCGGAATCAAGGTTCCGCGAGTTCTTTCACGCCGGCCGGATGAGATGCCCCTCGTTCCCAACGCTATCACCGTCCGGGGCGACATCACGGAAGCGGCGAGTTTGGCGCCGGCACTGTCCGGGGTGGACACCGTGGTGCACTGCGCCGCCTACGTTGGCTCCGATCCGCAGCTGGCCCGCGAGATCAACGAGGCCGGCACGCACAACGTCATCGAGCAAAGCCGGCGGGCCGGTGTTCGCCGGATCATCTACCTGAGCACCACGGCCGTCTACGGCTCGGGGCCGCACCGCGGCGTGGACGAGGAGGCGCCGGGCTACCACCCGGCCTCAGCCGCGAGCGCCGGCCGTGCCGTCGCCGAACGGCTGGTCCTGGACGGCGGGGGTGAAGTGGTGCGGCCCAACCTCGTGGTGGGGCGCGGGGACCGGTGGGTGGTGCCGGGGCTCCTGAAGATGATGGCCTGCGACGGCGGGTGGCCGGGGGACGGCTCGGCCAACCTGTCAATCGTGACCGTGGAGGACCTCAGCGCGCTCATCGGCGGGCTGGTGCTGGCGCCCGCCAATCCCGGCCGTGCCCATCATGGCGCATATCCGGAGCCGATCACCGCCGCCGAGCTGCTGGGTGCCATCGCAGCCGCATTCAACGTGCCCGGTCCGCGGTACACAACCACGGGCAAGCGGGCCCGGGCGGCGCTTGAGCGCGCGGGGTTCAGTGCGCACCAGATCGACATGGTCACGGCCGACCATTGGTATCGGTCCGGGGGACTCTGGGAACTGGCCGGATTGACGCCTCCGGCGCCCCTGGCCGCACTCCGCAAGCTGGCGGCCGCCTACCCGGCATTGCGGCGTCCCGGGAAAGAAAATAGTTAAACGGGTCAGTTGGTTTGTTTTTGAGGCGTTGGGGCCTTACACTGGGATTGGCGGTAAACCCAGGGGTGAGGATGCGTCGCCCGCAGTCCATTGGGGGAGGTGCGGCCGTCTTTTCGACCGCACCTTGACGGACTGCCGGCATAAACAAATACACGACGCCGATGGCCCGGACTGTGATCATTCTCCAGTTCGGGCCGTGGCCATTAAGTGCCAATTCCGTTACCGCTTCAGGGCGGCCCATGCGGTTCGACTGCCCCTGGCCAACAGATCCGTCCTCATCTCCAAGGATTCGTCACCATCGTCCGCCAACAGTCTACCCAATGCGGCAAGGTCTGCGGCACTGGCGACGTCGCCGAGGGCCGTCTGGATGCGCCCCAGGAAGGCGCGGGCGTAGCGGGCGGTGAGTTCCGACGTCGAACGGGAACTGGTGGGGTAACTGCGCCGTTCGATCACGTCGAAGCCGGCCTTTTCCAGCCCGTCCTGCCAGTCCGGGTAGGAATTCCAGCCCATCCTTGCAAGGTCTGCGTGCAATCGCCCCTCAAGTCCCAATTCCGCGGCTCGATCACCGCTTGCCTCATCGGGGAGGAACCGGGGCAGGGAGTCCATTTCCAGGACCACCAGCAGGCCGCCGGGATTGAGCGCCGCGTACATCTCACGCATTGACCGTTCGGGGTCGGCAAGTTCGTGGAGTGAGGAAGCAGCCCAGATGAGGTCGGCCGCGGCAATCCCGGGCCAGGCCCCGTTGAGGTCCGCCTCGACGGTGTCCAGGCGGTCGTCCAGGCCCTGCTCCCGGGCCGCGTGCCGGGTATGGTTGAGCATTTCGGCGGAAACGTCCACGGCGACAATCCTCGCGTCCGGAAAGCGGCCGGCCAGCGCCAGTGTCCCGACGCCCGACCCGGAACCGGCATCGACCACGACGCCGGGGTTTGTCGGGGCAAGGCCGGCGGCCCATGCCGTGGCCTGGTCCAGATAGCCGCCGAGAACCGCGGCATCAAGGGTGAGTTGTTCCGCCAATCCGCTCCTGTCGTGGTCTCCATGTTCGCCGTGCGGATGGTGGCCGTGGTGGTGCGTGTGTTCGCTCATGCTTCCACGATAGCCAGCTAATGCGTTAGGGGCATATGATCTTGCGTATGACGCAAGAACTAATGACGGACGAGTTGATTCGCCAGCGCATTCGCGGGCTGCGGCTGTCCCGCGGCTGGTCGTTGGACAACCTTGCGGCGCGCTGCAAGCTCAGCGCTTCAACGCTGAGCCGCCTTGAAACCGGGCACCGCAGGATCGCGCTGGACCAGCTGGTGCCGATTGCGCGTGCCCTCGGCACAACGCTGGATGCGCTTGTCGAATCCGCGGGGACGAGGACGTGGTGATCCGGCCCGAGCCCGGACACTCGCCGGGGCTGACCACCTGGATCCTGGCTCACGAGGACGGCCTCTATGGCAAGACGGTGGCCAAGTTGCGCATCACCCCGGACCGGCCCGGCGGATCGGCGCAACTCGGAGTCCATCCCGGACGGGACTGGTTCACGGTCCTCTCCGGAATTGCCCGGCTGGAGTTGGGGGAGCGGACCATCCTGGTCCACCCCGGCGAGGTGGCCGAGTTCTCCACGATGACCCCGCATGCCATTGGCGCACACGAGGGTCCCGTGGAGATCCTGAGCATCCTCAACCACGACGGCGGCCGGGCCCACCTTCACGCGGCCGACCACGCGGCTGACTAGGACTCAGGCCTTGCCCTTCTTGTCGTCGATGATCCCACCGATCACCCCGCCGATTTCGCCGCCGAGCACTGCGCCGGCCGGTCCGCCCAGCAGGGAGCCGATTCCCGCGCCGATCGCGGCACCCGCCTGGCCGTAACTTTGCCGGGCCATCGTGACGGTGGTGGTGCCGTCGTCGCCCTCCGACAGTTCAAAGGACCCGACGGCCGCTGCGGCGATGACGAGGGCAACGGGGCTGACATGCGTGCCTGCCAGCATCTTGGCGTGAATTTTCCGTGATTCAAAGTAGGCCCGTTGCGCATCGCCGCGCGGTTCGCCCGCCTCGAAGCCGGTTTTGTACAGGGAGAGGAGGGTCTCGGCCTCCTCGACCGTGATCAGCTCCGCCGCCGTGAGCCTGGCAAGGATGGCCCGCTGTTCGCTGACGAAGTCACCCTTGTTTTCCGCCATGATCCGGCGTGTTTCAACCCGGGCCGCATTCATCAAATCCGACAAACCGGTCCCAGTCCCAGAAGATATTTCCATCGTGCGCCTCCCAGTCGAATGTGGTTATATCATTTTACGGCGCAAACCGCCACTTATTACAGGCTTTTGGGGCAAAGTTCCGGCCGCAAAAAAATCATTGGCACGTATGTCGATCCGTGCCCACGCCGTTCGACCTAGAGTTGGGAAGGTCGAAGAGCGGACTTCCACAAACCAAGGAGTACACAATGGCCAAGTACATGATGATCTGGCGACCCAGCGATGCCTCCCAGGCTGCTTTTGCCGACGTCGACTTCACCGAGATCATGAACGCAATGGGCAAGTTCAACGATGAACTGATCCGCGCCGGGGTCCTGCTGGCCGCCGAGGGTCTGTCAGATCCGGCGGAGGGCGTCGTCGTCGACTTCACGGGTGACACCCCCGTGGTGACCGACGGCCCCTACGGGGAGACCAAGGAGCTGTTCAACGGCTACTACATCCTGGATGTCGCCACGATCCAGGAGGCCGTCGAGTGGGCCAAGCGGGCGCCGTACATGCAGGGCAGCAAGGCGGAGATCCGCCGCGTCCCCACAATCGACGAGTTTCCCCAGGACAACGAGTGGATCCAGAAGGAACGCGCCTGGCGTGAACAGACCGGCCAGCTCTGACCCCCATGGGCACGAGTGAGGCAAGAGGCGCCGTCGAGGCGGTCTGGCGGATGGAGTCCGCCCGCGTCGTCGGCGCCCTGGCCCGCTACACGGGCGACTTCGCTCTGGCCGAGGATCTCGCCCAGGAGGCCGTTGCCGAGGCACTCGTCTCCTGGGCTGTCAACGGCGTGCCCGCCGAGCCGGTGGGCTGGCTGCTGACGGTGGGCCGCCGCCGGGCCATCGACGCGTTCAGGCGCAGGTCGGCACGCGAGGAACGTTACGCGGTGCTGGCCCGCACACTTGACGAGCAGGTGCCGGGAGCCGACGCCCTGTTCAATCCCGACGCGGTCGACGACGACGTGCTGGCCCTGATGTTCATCTCCTGCCACCCCGTGTTGTCGAAGGAAGCCCGGATCGCCCTGACATTGCGCGTGGTGGGCGGCCTGGGCAGCGCCGAGATCGCCAAGGCGTTCCTGGTGCCGGCACCCACCATCCAGGCCCGCATTACCCGGGCCAAAAAGACCCTGGCCGCGGCCCACATCCCGTTTGGCCTGCCCGAGGCGCCCGAACTGGCGGCCCGGCTGGGGTCGGTGCTCCACGTGGTCTACTTGATCTTTTCCGAGGGGTCCTATGCCTCCGGCGGGGACGACTGGATCCGGAAGGACCTGGCGTTCGAGGCCCTCCGCCTGGCGCGCGTGCTGGTGCGCCTCGCGCCCGAGCCGGAGGTTTTCGGCCTCCTCGCCCTCATGGAGCTCACGGCAGCCAGGTTCCCCGCACGCCTCGACTCCGGGAACCGGCCGGTGCTTTTGGAGGACCAGGACCGGCGGCTCTGGGACCAATCGGCGATCCGCCGGGGGCGCGCCGCCCTGGCCCGTGACGTCGCCGCCGGGCGGGGCCTTGGTTACTACGGGCTTCAGGCGTCAATCGCCGAGTGCCACGCCGTGGCCCGGAGGGCGGAGGCCACCGACTGGCCAAGGATCGTCATCCTCTACGAAGCACTGGGCCGTTTGACGCCGTCGGCTGTCATTGAAATCAACCGGGCGGTGGCGGTGGCCATGGCGTCGGGCCCGGCCGCGGGTTTGGAGCTGGTGGACGCGATCGCCGCGCGGGGAGAATTGGCCGGTTCGCACCTGCTTCCTTCGATCCGCGGCGAGTTGTTGAGCCGTTTGGGCCGCCGAATGGAAGCCCGGGCCGCGCTCCTGCAGGCGATTGGCCTGTGCGGCAATGCCGCCGAACGTGCCGCGCTGGAACGTAAGGCCGACGACATCGGCGGGGATCCGTAAAACCCCTGAAGATGGGGCAGATGCCCCATGTTTCCCCACCCCCTGCGGACCTATGATCGGTGCATGACGCCGAGGAGGCCGAGATGCACACACCAGCCACAGCGATTTGCCGAACACGTCCCGGACCATGCAGGGTTTCGCGAAGAGCCACCGGAAGGCCCGGTGGAACGGTTTTCCGGGTACGGCGTGCTGGGCGTGCCGTTCAGCTCCGGCCACTACCTGGCGTTCCGGCATTTTCCCGCAAGCTCCATCGGCCCGGGGTATAGGGCCCTCTGGCTGCGCCGGCCCAACGGTGAATGGACCGTCTACGCGGATGCGCCGCCGGAGTTGAGCTGCGCACGATACTTCGGTGAGGCTCTGGCGCAGGCCATGACGGCTGATGTCACCATCACGTGGGACGGGCCTGCCGCCGCCACGATCGAGGTGCCCGGAATCGTGCAGTGGCGGCTCGGGCTGGCGGCGACCCCTGCGACAAGGATGATGGGCGCCCTGGCCCGCCATCTGGCCCCCGGAATGTGGCGCGAAGACCGGGTCCTGCGTTCGATGGGTGCCCTGGCCGGACCGTTCCTGCGGATCGGCAAGGCGAGCTTCTCCGGGGCCGTCCCCAACGGCCAAAGCTTCCAGGCACAACCGCTGCGCGTGTGGCTGGTCCGTACGGCGACCGCGACGGTCGACGGCGCCGATGCCGGCACGCCCGCACCGGCCGGCCGGGCTCGGATGGAAAGGACTACTGGCCATGAGCATCATCGAAACCACGCCCGAGCCTGCGGCGAGCGGGAGGACCGCCGAAATCTATGCGGCGGACAGGAGGGCCTTGGGCTATGTGCCCAGCCACACGCGGGCGCTGGCCATGAACCCGGAGGCGTTTGACGCCTGGAAGGCCCTCCAACAAACCATCGCCGATTCCCTGGGGCCGCGTGCCTTTGAGCTGGTCACGCTGGCCGCGGCCCAGGGCATTGGCTCGGCACACTGCCGGCTCGCGCACGGCAAGAAGTCCTTGCGGATCATGACGGAGGCCGAGCTCGTGCCCGTAGCCCGGAACTACCACGACGCCGGACTGCCCGCCGCGGAGGTTGCCATGATGGAGTTCACCGAAAAGCTCAGCACGGACTCCTCGGCCATGACCGACGCCGACAGCCTGCGCCTGCGCCGTGCGGGATTCAGTGACAGGGAAATCGTGGACATCGCCTTGGCTGCGGCCGCCCGCAACTACCTGAGCCGGATCTTGCAGGCGCTGGCAATCGACGTGGACGTTCCTCCGGGACTTGGTGAAACACTCCGCAACGCCCTGCTGGAACCCCTTGCCTCGAGGCAATCCGTTCCCTCCGCGGCCCCTCCCGGGTGAGGCTGACGGGGCCGGTCCTATACTGGGAATTGTGGCGGAACCATCGGCGGGTTCGAGGCGTGCGGCCCGAAATGCAAGGGATGCCGGGGCTGCGGGGCCGGTTCCCCGGACCACTGCGGAGGCGCGCCGGCCCGAGATCCTTGCGGCACTCTCGCTGGCCATCGACCTTGGCCTCGGGCAGCCGATGGAACACATGCTGCGGGCCACGCTGTTGGGGCAACGCATTGCCGCAGCGGCCGGCATCGGGCCCGCGGCCCGGGGGAGCATCTGCTATGCCAACCTGCTGGCGTGGATCGGCTGCCATGCGGACTCCTTTGAACTGGCCGGGCTTTCGGCGACGACATTGCCTTTCGCGCCGACTATTACACGGTCGATGCCCGGGGGCTGCCCATGCTCGGGCTCATGCTCCGGCACAACGGAAGCGGCCTGCCGCCCGTGCGGCGTGCCGGAAGCCGCGTACTGGTCGCCGCCACCGCAAGCAATTCCGTCCGGACCCTGATCCGCTCCCACTGCACCTCCGCCGGACGGCTGGCCGAGAGGGTCGGGCTTGGCCCGGGCATGGCCGAAATCCTTGGCAACACCTTTGAACGTTGGGACGGAAAGGGCCTGCCGGCCGGCCGGGCCGGAGCCGAAATTCCGCCCGAAATGCGCATTGCCCAACTTGCCGACACGGTTGAAGTGTTCCTGCGCGACGGCGGGGTCGAGGCGGCCGTTGCCATGGTCGGCAGCCGTCGGGGAACCCAGTTTGATCCCGAATTGGCGGACATCTTTTGTGCCGGCGCGGATTCCCTCACGCGGGGCCTGTTCGACGCCGACCCCTGGCCGGCGGTGATGGCCGCGACTCCGGACAATGCTGTGTTCTCGGATGCCGAACTGGATTCAACCCTGCAGGCCATCGGCGACTTCGCCGACCTCAAGTCGCCCTGCACCGTCGGGCATTCAAGGGCCGTGGCGGCCCTTGCCGTCGATGCCGCGTGCGGCCTCGGCCTGGGGCCTGCGGAGATCAGTGCGCTCAGGCGTGCCGGATGGGTCCACGACCTGGGCCGGATGGGTGTTTCCAACGGCGTGTGGGACAAGGTGGCCCCGTTGTCCTATATGGACAGGGAACGGATCCACCTGTACCCGTACCTGAGCGAGCGGATCCTCAGCCGCGTCCCGGGCCTGGGCCGCGTGGCCGAACTTGCCGTGGCCAACCGTGAACGCCTGGACGGTTCGGGCTATCCGCGAGGCGTGGGCGGGCGGGACCTGGATCAGTGCCAGCGACTTCTGGCGGCCGGGGATGAGTACCAAAGCTATCTTGAACCGCGCCCTCACCGACCACCCATGCCGCCCCCGGAAGCCGCCGCACGACTGCTGCAGGACGCCGTGTCCGGCCGCCTGGATGCCGGGGCGGTCGACGCCGTCCTGGCCGGCACCGGCCGGGACGTTCGCCCACGAAACTCTTTGCCCGGCGGCTTGACGGCCCGTGAGCTGGAGGTGCTCCGGCTGTGGTGCCGGGGAACCAGCCACCGTGACATTGGAGCCGCCTTGTTCATCTCACCGAAGACCGTACGGAACCACATTGAGCACATCTACCTGAAACTGGGGGTTGGCAACCGGGTGGGTGCCACTCTTTTTTCGCTTGACCATGACCTGTGGAGCCAGGGGAACGGATAGTACGGGCGGTTCCGTCCAGGGTTGGCCGGGGCAGCCCCTACGCCAAAACCGGGGGTTTCCCCCATAGTGCCGGCCGCGGCCGGGCCGTAGCGTGGAAGCCATGACAGATATAGTGCTGGCGGCGGCCGGACAGCCCTGGGTTTACGCGGCAGTGCTGCTTGGCTGCCTCCTTGACGGATTCTTCCCGCCCGTTCCCAGCGAATCCGTGGTGGTGGGACTGGCGGCACTTATCGTGACCGGCGGCGGTCCCAATCCCTGGCTGCTCCTGCTGGCAGCCGCACTGGGCGCCTTCGTGGGGGACAACCTCGCCTACCTGATCGGCCGGAAACTGGGGACCCGGCGGTTTCGCTGGATGAGGGGCGCATTCATGCAACGGTCCCTGAACCGGGCCGACTCCGCACTCAAGCGCCGCGCCGTCTCCCTGATCCTGGTGGCACGGTTCGTGCCCGTCGGCAGGGTTGCGGTGAACCTCGCCGCCGGTGCCACCGCCTACCCGTGGAGGCGTTTTGCCCCGATATCCGCGGTGTCCGCCTGCCTGTGGGCCGGCTACACGGTGGGACTTGGCGCGCTGGCCGGCAGCTGGTTCGGGGCCAACCAGCTGGCCGCCGTGGTTGCGGCGATCGTCCTTGCCGCGGTCCTTGGGCTCGTTGCCGAGAAAGTCTCCGGGATGCTGCGCGCCAGGTCAATCCGGGCAGCTGCAGTCAGGCCCGGGCAGCACAATGCCCCCGGGGAGGACGCCGGCGTTGAAGTCAACGCCAAGAGTCTCCCCGAGGGCATTCGGGTGTAGTGCCAATCGGGTGCAGTGCCTACAGGCCCAGGTCTCCCTCAAACGCGGCGGCTTCTAGCCGCTTCGTGAGGGTCTGCAGGAACCTGCCGGCGTCCGCGCCGTCCACCAGGCGGTGGTCGTACGTCAGGCACAGGTACATCATGTGGCGGATGGCCAGCTGGTCATCGCCGTCGGGACCCGTGATCACCACGGGACGCTTGACGATGGCACCCACGCCCAGGATTCCCACCTGCGGCTGGTTGATGATGGGCGTGTCGAACAACGCACCCACCGAACCAATGTTGGTGATGGAGAACGTGCCGCCGCTGAGCTCGTCGCTGCCGATGGTTCCCTTGCGGGTGCGGTTCGCCACGTCGGCGATTCCGCCGCCCAGGCCGGCCAGGTTCAGGGTCCCGGCGTCACGAATCACCGGGACCAGCAGGCCCTTCGGCGCGTCCACCGCAAAGGCGAGGTGTTCGGCGTCGTGGTAGGTGATGGTGCCGGCGGCCTCATCGAACTCAGCGTTCAGCATCGGGTGGGCCTTCAACGCCTCCGCCACGGCGAGTGCGACAAACGGCAGGTACGTCAGCTTCACGCCGTGCGCCGCGGCAAAGGACGCCTTGGCCCGTTCGCGCAGGCGCACGATCCCCGTCACGTCCACCTCATGCACCTGCGTGAGCTGCGTGGAGGACTCCAGGGATTCGCGCATGCGCTTGGCAATGATCGCACGGATCCGCGGCGCCTTCACCACGGTGCCGCGCAGCGACGACGGAACGACGCCGGCAGCTGCCTTCGGTGCCGCCGCGGCCGCGGCTGCCGGTGGTGCGGCCACGGGTGCGGCCGCAGCGGCGGCTGCCGCCAGCACGTCCTGCTTGCGCAGGCGGCCGCCGACGCCGGTCCCCGTCACGGTGGACAGGTCCACCCGGTGGTCCCGGGCCAGGTTGCGGACCACGGGGGTCAGGTAACCGGACTGCGAGAGCGGGGTTTCGGCACGCGGTGCAACCACCGGCGGGGCCGGGGTTTCGACAGCCTCGGTCTCGACAGGCTCGACCACCGGGGCCGGAGCCTCGACGACAGGGGCCTCGACAGGCTCGACCACCGGAGCTGCGTCTTCGGAGCCGATGACGGCCAGGACGGAACCGATTTCGGCGGTCTTGTCCTCGGTCACCAGGATGCTTTGCAGGATCCCGGCGAACGGTGACGGAATTTCGGTGTCGACCTTGTCGGTGGAGACCTCCACCAGCGGCTCATCGATGGACACGGAGTCGCCCACGGCCTTCAACCAGCGGGTGACGGTGCCCTCGGTGACGCTTTCCCCCAAGGCCGGGAGCAGGACGGACTCAAGCATGCGCCGCCCGTTCCACTGTGATCTCGCCACGACGCAGCAGCTTGCCCGTGGGCGTGATGCCGTCGATTTCCTGTCCGCGCAGGAAGGTGCGCCGGACGACGCCGGAGAGCGCGCGGCCGTCGTAGGGGGTGATCGGGTTCTTGTGCTTGAGCTTCTTGACGTCCACCACGAAGGCGTCGTCTGCGGCGAACACGGCGAAGTCGGCGTCGTAGCCGGGAGCCAGCTTGCCCTTGCGGTGCAGTCCCACCAGGTTGGCCGGGCCGGTGGACATCCACTGGATGACCTGTTCCAGCGGGATGTTGCGGTGGCGGGCCTCGGTCCAGATCAGCGAGAGGCCCAGCTGCAGGGAGGACACGCCGCCCCAGGCCACTGCGAAGTCGCCGTTTTCGAGGTCCTTCAGGTCCAGCGTGCTGGGGGAGTGGTCGGTGACGATGCAGTCGATCGTGCCGTCCAGCAGGCCCTGCCAGAGCAGTTCGCGGTTGGAGGCCTCACGGATGGGCGGGCAGCACTTGTAGGAGGTGCCGCCGTTGGGGATTTCCTCCGCCATGAGCGTGAGGTAGTGCGGGCACGTTTCCACGGTCAGCTTCACGCCGTCGCGGCGGGCGCTGGCGATCATGGGCAGGGCATCCGAGGAGCTCAGGTGCAGGATGTGGGCGCGGACCCCGGTCCAGCGTGCACGCTCAATGACCTCGGCAATGGCCAGGTTCTCGGCGCCGCGGGGGCGGGAGGCCAGGAACTTGTCGTAGTGGTCGCCCTCGGCGGTGGGGGCCCGGTCGATGGCGCGGGAATCCTCGGCATGGACGATCATGAGCGAGTCGAAGGACTTCAGCTCCGCCATGTCGATTTCCATCTCATCGGCGTCCAGCGGCGGGAATTCATCCACGCCCGAGTGCAGCAGGAAGCACTTGAAGCCGAAAACGCCGTCGTCGTGCAGGGGGCGCAGGTCCGCCTTGTTGCCGGGGATCGCACCGCCCCAGAATCCGACGTCGACGAAGGCCTGGTCGCGTGCAACACTGCGCTTCAATTCCAGGGCGTCGACGTTGACGGTGGCCGGGATGCTGTTCAGCGGCATGTCGATGACGGTGGTCACGCCACCGGCGGCGGCGGCACGGGTTGCGGAGGCGAACCCTTCCCAGTCCGTGCGGCCCGGCTCGTTGATGTGCACGTGGCTGTCCACGAGGCCGGGGATGAGGGTTTCATCGTCGGCCAGTTCAATGACTTCGCGGCCGGAAAGGTTGTTGCCCAGCGGTTCCAGGGCGATGACGACGCCGTCCCGGATACCCACTTCGCGCGGGGCGATGCCCGCCGTGGTGAGGACCTTGGCGCCACGGATGACAAGGTCAAAGACGCCGTCCTGTGAATCGATTTCTGAGGTGTTAGACATACGAATTCTCCTGTTCGTGGCCGGTGCCGGCGAGCTCAGTGCCAATGAGCGCCCCGATCTCCGTCAGCAGACTACCGGCGTTTTTCATGCAAAGACTAGTGTTTGGTTCAATATCGGTCAGGGCGTGCGTGTGGATGAAACCGGCGCCCTTGAGGGTCGCGGCGTCCAGCGTGGTGCGCCCGCACACGGCCGCCACGGGAACGCCCGCGGCGCGGGCTGCCGCCGCAACACCCATGGGTGCCTTGCCGAACAGGCTTTGTTCGTCCAGGCTGCCTTCGCCCGTGATGACCAGGTCCGCGCCGTGGAGGCGTTCGGCCAGCCCGGTCAGGCCAAGGATGACCTCGATCCCGGAGCGGCGTTCGGCGTTCAACACGGCCAGTGCCGCGTAGCCGGTGCCGCCGGCAGCGCCGGCGCCCGGGGCGTCAATCGCGTCCACGGCGGCCATGCCCAGCGCGTTGGCCATGATCCGGAAGTACCGCTCCAGGGCGTTCTCCAGATGCGTGACGTGGGCCGGGGTGGCGCCCTTCTGCGGGCCAAAGATCGCGGCGGCGCCGTCGGGGCCCAGCAGGGGGTTGTCGACGTCGCTGGCCAGGGTGAAGGTGACCGCGCCCATGCGCCGGTCCAGGCCGCCAAGGTCGATGTTCGTCACGGTGGCGAGGGCGCCGCCGCCGGGCGGCAGGTGCCGCCCGGCAGCGTCCTTGAACGTTGCCCCGAGCGCGGCCAGCATGCCGGCCCCGCCGTCGGTGCTTGCGCTGCCACCCACGCCCAGGACGATCTCGGTACAGCCACGGTCCATGGCGGCACTGACCAGCTGGCCCGTGCCGTAGGTGCTCGCCGCCAAGGGGGAGAGTTCGCCCCCCGGAAGCACGGCGAGCCCCGAGGCGGTGGCCATCTCAATGACGGCCACGTTGTCGCGGACCGCAAAGTCCGCTTCGACCGGCTCCCCCGTGGGGCCTTGCACCGTGGCGCTGACCCGGGTGAATCCGGCGGCGACGACGGCGTCAATGGTTCCCTCGCCGCCGTCGGCCACGGGCATCAGTTCGATGTCCAGTCCGGCGTGCGTGGAGTGCAGGCCGTCCGCCAGGTATCGGGCAACTTCGGGAGCAGACAGCGAGCCCTTGAACTTGTCAGGGGCGAGGATGACTCGCATGCGTCTGGCCTAGCCCTGCAGGGACAGGATGGCGGTGGGGGCGTCCGTCGCGTATTGGGCAATGTCCTCGATCTCGGTGACGTTGTCCAGCTCGGTGCCCATGGAGATGTTGGTGACCTTCTCCAGAATGGCCTCGACCACTACCGGAACCTTGAACTCCTCCATGAGCTTCTTCGCCTCGGCAAATGCGGCGGGCATGTCCTCGGGACGCTCCACGCGGATGGCCTTGCAGCCGAGGCCTTCGGCGACCTTGATGTGGTCCACGCCGTAGCCGTTGGTCTCCGGGGAGTTGATGTTATCGAACGCCAGGGACACGTGGTAATCCATCTTGAAGCCGCGCTGCGACTGGCGGATCAGGCCCAGGTAGGAGTTGTTCACGACGACGTGGATGTACGGCAGGTTGAACTGCGCACCGACGGCCAGTTCCTCGATCATGAACTGGAAGTCGTAGTCGCCGGAGAGTGCGACGACGGTCTGGCCGGGCTTGCCGCGGACGACGCCCAGGGCGGCCGGTCCGGTCCAACCCAGGGGACCTGCCTGGCCGGCGTTGATCCAGCGGCGGGGGCCGAAGACGTGGAGCATCTGTGCGCCGGCGATCTGCGAGAGGCCGATCGTGGAGACGTAGGTGGTGTCCTGGCCGAACGCGGAGTTCATCTCCTCGTAGACGCGCTGCGGCTTCATCGGCACGTTGTCGAAGTGGGTCTTGCGCTGCAGGCTTCCCTTGCGGGCGGCACATTCGTTGGCCCAGGCGCTGTAATCCGGGACGGTGCCGGCGGCCTTGCGGTCGCGGGCGGCCTCCAGCAGCACGGCCAGCGCGGCGCCGGCGTCGGAGACGATGCCCAGGTCGGGTGCGAACACGCGGCCGATCTGCGTCGGCTCAATGTCGACGTGCACGAACTTGCGGCCCTTGGTGTAGGTGTCCAGGCCGCCCGTGTGGCGGTTGGCCCAGCGGTTGCCAATGCCGATGACGGCGTCGGACTCCAGGAAGGTGGCGTTGCCGTAGCGGTGCGAGGTCTGCAGGCCCACCATGCCGGCCATCAGCGGGTGGTCATCCGGGATGGCGCCCCAGCCCATCAGGGTGGGGATGACGGGGATGGAGAGCAGCTCGGCCAGCTCCACCAGCTGCTCGGAGGCGTTGGCACCGATGACGCCGCCACCGGCAACGATCAACGGGTGCGCGCCGGCCAGCAGGATGTCCAGGGCCTTCTCGGCCTGCTTGCGCGTGGCGGCGGGCTTGTTCGGGGTCATCGGTTCGTAGGCGTCGATGTCGAATTCGATCTCGGCCATCTGGACGTCGATGGGCAGGTCCAGCAGGACCGGGCCCGGGCGGCCTGAGCGCATCAGGTAGAACGCCTTCTGGAAGGCGCCCGGGATCTGGCCCGGCTCCTTGATGGTCATGGCCATCTTCGTGACCGGCTTGGCGATGGTCTCGATGTCCACGGCCTGGAAGTCTTCCTTGTGCAGCTTGGCCACGGGGGCCTGGCCGGTGATGCAGAGCATCGGCACGGAGTCGGCCCAGGCGGCGTACAGCCCGGTGATCATGTCGGTGCCGGCGGGGCCCGAGGTACCCGTGCAGACACCGATGTTCCCTTCGGCGGCACGCGAGTAGCCGTCGGCCATGTGCGAGGCGCCCTCTACGTGGCGGGCCAGCGTGTGGTTGATGCCGCCGTGGTCACGCATGGCCGCGTAGAACGGGTTGATGGCTGCTCCGGGGAGACCGAAGATCTCCGTGGCGCCTTCTTTTTCCAGAATCAGGATGGCGGCGTCAACGCTGCGCATTTTAGTCATTGTGTGCTCCTTGAAAGTTTTTGGTGGGTGGCCCTGACGGGCTCTGGCGGTAGCCGCCGGTGGGAGGGGCTACTTGCGCCCGGAGAGTGCAGCGGCCTGCTTGAAGAGGCCGGAGTGGTCGAGGCCGCCGTCGCCCTGGGCGACCATGGAGGTGACGAGCTGGGCCACGGCGCCGCCGAGGGGGACGACGACGCCGGCCTCGCGGGCTGCGGCGGTGACGATGCCGAGGTCCTTGTTGTGCAGGGCCAGGCGGAAGCCGGGGTCGAAGTTGCGGTCAAGCATCTTCTGGCCCTTCTGGTCCAGGACCTTGGAGCCGGCGAGTCCGCCGCCCAGGACCTTCAGTGCGGCGTCCGTGTCGACGCCGTACGCTTCGAGGAACACGATGGCCTCGGAGAGCGCCTGGATGTTGACGGCCACGATCAGCTGGTTGGCTGCCTTGACGGTCTGACCGGAGCCGGAGGGGCCCACGTGGACGATGGTCTTGCCCACGGCGCCCAGGACTTCGCCGGCTGCCGCGAAGTCGGCTGCGTCGCCGCCGACCATGATGGAGAGGACACCGTCGATGGCGCCCTGCTCGCCGCCGGAGACGGGGGCGTCGAGCGGGCGGATGCCCGCGGCGACGGCGTCGGCGGAGAGGCGCTTGGCCACATCCGGGCGGATGGAGCTGGCATCGATCCACAAGGTTCCCTTGCGGGCGTTGGCGAAGACGCCGTCGGCGCCGCCGACAACGGCCTCGACATCGGGGGAGTCCGGCACCATGGTGATGACGGCGTCGGCGTCCTTGACGGCGTCGGCGATGCTCGTGGCACCCGTTCCGCCGGCTGCGACGAGCTTGTCAATGGCGCCCTGGCTGCGGTTGAAGCCGGTGACCGTGTGGCCGGCGTTGACGAGGTTGATGGCCATGGGGAGGCCCATGATGCCGAGACCGATAACTGCAACGTTTGTCATTTTTGTGTCCTTGGATTCGTCGAAGAGTGTGGGAGTGCCGGTGCGCGGAAGGCGCTTAGGCCGGCTGGCGGATGGCCCAGGTGAAGGCGTCGGCGGCCGGTGCCTTGTATTCGAGGCCGATGGCGCCGGCGTAGCCGAGGTCGCGGCTGCGGGTGATCCATTCGCCGAGGGGCAGTTCGCCGGTGCCGGGGGCGCCGCGGCCGGGGTTGTCGGCGATTTGGATGTGGCCGAAGTCCTTGGCGTGCTGCTCGATCACGGCGGCGACGTCGTCGCCGTTGACTGCCAGGTGGTAGAAGTCCGCGAGGAGCTTGACGTTGCTGACGCCGGCCGCCTCGGTGCGGGCGATGACCGCCAGGGCGTCGGCGGCGGTCTTCAGCGGGTAGGCCGGGGTGCCGGAGACGGGTTCGAGGAGGACGGTGCCGCCGATCGCGGCAACACCCTGGGCTGCGGCGACGAGGTTCGCCACGGCCAGTTCGTCCTGGGCCGCGGCGGACTGGCCGTCCTGGCGGTTGCCGTAGAGGGCGTTGAACGCCTTGCAGCCGAGGCGTTCGCCGATACCGGCGACGACGGCGATGTTGTCCTTGAATTCCTGCTCGCGGCCGATCCAGGAAACCAAACCGCGGTCACCGGCAGGCATGTCGCCGGCGTTGAAGTTCAAACCCGTCAGCTGGACGCCCGCGTCGGTGATGGCGCGTTCAAAGGTGTCGATCTCGGCGTCGGCGGGGACCGAGCTGGCAAAGGGCCACCAGAACTCGACGGCGGCGAAGCCGGCGGCCTTTGCGGCGGCCGGGCGGTCGAGGAGCGGCAGCTCCGTCAGGAGGATGGAGCAGTTCACTGTGTACGTCATCGTAGGTCCTTCCCATGGAACGTCTATGTTCCGGCTGTGTGTCACTCCACATTTTCATTCTGTGGAATTTAGTTTCTGCTTTATGAAAAGTCTAGGCAAGGTGAGGGTACTAGTCAAGGGGAGTGTGCGCCTCGGAGTGGCGATCTGGCAATAACCTTCGGCGAATAGCTTTTTGGTGCTCCGATCGGGTAGGCGCCGACGGGGCAAAAAAGACGGCGTTCGCGGTTAAAGCGGGCGTTCCAACGCCGTCTTTAACCGCGAACGCCGGCCGACATGGCAGCGGGCGTGGCAACCGGAATCGGATTGCCGTCCCGATGCTAGGCTGGCGCGCATGAATAATTCGGGGGACTACATCAGCGTGCAACCGGGCCGGCTCAAGAAGGTCGCCCTATCCGCACTGTCCGTGGCCGCCATCCTGGCCGGCGTCATGATGGTCATCTACGGGGCGCTGCCCCGCTCGTATGGTTGGTTCGCCTACGCTCCGTTGTCGGACAACTCGGTCGATTTTGGCTATCCGGACCCGTTCACGTTGGTGGTCCCCTGGACGATTGCCGGAATCGCGTTGATAATCGGGGGCCTGCTGGTCCTCGCGCTGGTATCCGGCCACCGGTGGACCCAATGGGCAAAGGTGAAGTTCGTCATACCCGGGCTCGCGCTGCTGTCGGTGCTGGCCGGCGCCCTCATCGCGATCTATTCCGCCATGCCCCGGGAGTTCGTCACCGCCAGCTACGACTACGTGGCGATAGGTTCCCAAGTCCAGGACCCCATGACCGACGTCGTTGCGTGGGGCGCCATCGGCCTGATGTTGACGGTCGCGGGGCTGCTCGCCTTTGCGTTCCTCGTGGGGCGGCACGTGGGTCGGCGCCGATAGCCGGAGCGCAAAAATACGCCCGTTCCCGCTTTTCGCACCCCGGTGAAGGGGCGCTGAAAGCGGGAACGGGCGCATTTTTACGTGTCCGGCCCCGCGCGTCGTAGTGGCGAGTACGCGGGGCCCGACAAGTTGTTAGGTGAGCTTGATCTGGCGGTTCATGTCCTTGTACAGCAGGTAGCGGAACTGGCCCGGGCCGCCGGCGTAGCACGCCTGCGGGCAGAAGGCGCGCAGCCACATGAAGTCGCCGGCTTCCACCTCGACCCAGTCGTTGTTGAGCAGGTACATGGCCTTGCCCTCGAGTACGTACAGGCCGTGCTCCATGACGTGGGTTTCCGGGAACGGGATGACACCGCCGGGCTGGAACGTCACGATGTTGACCTGCATGTCGTGGGCCAGGTCGGAGGAGTCCGTGAACCGGGTGGTCTTCCAGACGCCGTCGGTGTCCGGCATCGCGGTGGCTTCCACCTCGGCGTCGCTGGTCACGAAGGACTTGGCCTCGTAACCCTCGAGCCGCTCGTAGGCCTTGCGGATCCACTGGAAGGAGACGATGTCCTCCGAGATGTTCTCCAGGCCCCACGTGGAACCGGCGGCCAGGTAGGCGTAGCCGCCCTCCTCGAGTGCGTGCAGTTCGCCGTCGAGCGTCAGGTTGACCTTGCCCTTGGTGACAAAGACAACGCCTTCCACGCCTGGCTCGAACTCGGCCTTCGGGGCACCGCCGCCGGGGGCGATCTCCACAATCAGCTGTGAGAAGGTGGTGGCGAAGCCGGCGATCGGGCGGGCCAGGATCCAGGAACGGGACTTCGTGAAGCCCGGCAGGGTGCTCGTCACGATGTCGGTCATGACGCCCTTGGGGATGACCGTGTAGGCCTCCGTCACGATGGCGCGCTCGGTGGTCAGGTGGGTCTGCGGCGGCAGTCCGCCCTTGGGGTAGTAATACTTCTCAGTCATCGTTGACTCCTTACTTCGACGTGGATACTGCCAGCCGCGGATGCGCCAGGGCTGAAAGCTGTGCTTGGTCGAGGCCGGTCAGGGCCTTCACTTCGTCGGCGCCCACGGCACCGCAGACAAGTCCGCGCAGGACGAAGTTCGCCAGGGCGCGGGCCGTTGCCGGCTCATCCAGGACGGCGCCGGGAGTCTGCTCAACGTAGTTGCGCAGACGGGCAGCCGAGGCCGGCAGGCCCTGGCGGTAGAACGCGTAGGTGGCGCTGAAACGGCTGGGCAGCTGGGCTGCGTGCAAATCCCAGCCCTGGTAGTAGCCGCGCTCCAGGGAGCGGCGGACCAGCCGGCCGTGCAGGGCCCAGGCGGCTTCGACGCCCTCGCCCAGCGGCAGGATGTTCGTGGAACCGTCGGAGAGGCGGATGCCCGTTCCGGCGACAGCCAGCTGCATGACCTCCTTGGCGAAGTCCGCCACGGGGTGCTCCATGGACTGGTACTCCGCGGAAACCTCCAGCGAGGCGCTGTAGTCGTACGTGCCGTAGTGCAGGGCGCTGATGCGTCCCGGAACTTCATGGGCCAGGCGTGCCACCGGCGAGGTGCCGTCGGCCGCGAGGATGAGCTGCGGGGTTTCCACCTGCACCTCAAAGCGGAGGCGGCCGGCGGGCAGTCCGTGGACCTCCTCCAGGCGGCTGACGGCGAAGTCCATGGCCCTGACCTGGTCCACCGTGGTGACCTTGGGCAGCGTCAGGATCAATCCGTCGGGCAGGCCGCCGGACTCCACGAGGGAGGAGACGAACAAATCAAGGGTGCGCAGGCCGCGGGCCCGGGTGGGGGCCTCGAAGCACTTGAAGCGGATACCGATGAACGGGGGAGCCGTGCCGGCCTCGACGGCGGCGTTGACGGCGCGGCCCGCCGTAACGGCGGCCTCGTCCTCAACGGCGTCGCCGCGATCGCCAAAGCCGTCCTCAAAGTCCAGCCGGAGGTCCTCGATGGGTTCACTCGCCAGTTTCGCAGCGACCCGGGGAGCTACTGCCGCGGCCAGTTCCTCGTCCTGGCCCAACAGGGCGCCCAGGTGTTCCAGTCCGCCCTTGCTGTTGACGGCGTCCAGGGCAGCTTGCCCGTAGTCGGCGGTGAAGGACGTGGAGAACTGGTCCGCCGGAACGTAGAGGGTGTGGACGGGCTGGCGGCTGCCGTCGTCGCCCGGGTAGTTGCGGTCAAGCAACGCGTCGGTGGCCGCAACGGTGGATTCGATGTGCGCCAGGTCGGCGGCGCTCAGGGAGGTTTTTACGCCCATTCCTAGCCCACCAGTTCGTAGGCGGGGGTGGTCAGGAAGTCCGTGTAGTCCTCGGACAGGCAGATGTCCGAGATCAGCTCGCTGGCCGGCTTGTAGTACTTGGCGTAAGCCTCGTCGCCAACCTCGCCGCGCAGCTTCTCCGACTCTTCGGCCAGGATCCGGGTGACGAGTTCGCGGGTCACGGTGTTGCCCGTGTCCGCCAGGGTGACGTTGTTGCGGATCTGCTGCCAGACCTGCGAGCGGGAGATTTCCGCGGTGGCCGCGTCCTCCATCAGGTTGTGGATGGCCACGGCACCGCTGCCGGAGATCCAGACAGCCGTGTAGGCGACAGCCACATAGAGGTTCAGGCGCAGGCCAGCCTCGGTAGCGGTGCCCTCGGCGGAGGCGACGTCGAGCAGCTGGTCGGCCGTGACACTTACCTCGGGGCGCTGCTTCTCCAGCTGGTTCGGGCGCTCGCCCAGGACGGCGTCGAACACTTCCTGGCAGATCGGCACGAGGTCCGGGTGGGCAACCCAGGAGCCGTCGAATCCGTCGTTGGCTTCACGGGTCTTGTCGGCGCGCACCTTGGCAAAGGCGGCGGCCGTGATCTCCGGTTCGCGGCGGTTAGGGATGACGGCGGCCATGCCGCCCATTGCGAAGGCTCCGCGGTGGTGGCAGGTCTTCACGAGCAACTCGGTGTAGGCGCGCATGAACGGTGCCGTCATGGCCACCTGGGCGCGGTCCGGCAGGGTGAAGGCCGCACCGGCGTCGCGGAAGTACTTGATGATGCTGAACAGGTAGTCCCAGCGGCCGGCGTTCAGGCCCGAGGCATGGTCGCGCAGCTCGTAGAGGATCTCGTCCATTTCAAACGCGGCCGGGATGGTCTCGATCAGCACGGTGGCGCGGATGGTGCCCTGCGGGATGCCGAGGTAGTCCTGGGCGAAGACGAAGACGTTGTTCCACAGGCGGGCCTCGAGGTGGCTTTCCATCTTCGGCAGGTAGTAGAACGGGCCGTGGCCGTTGGCGATGAGCAGCTTTGCCGTGTGGAAGAAGTGCAGGCCAAAGTCGACCAGCGCGCCGGCGGCGGGTGCACCGTCGACCACGACGTGGCGTTCCTCCATGTGCCAGCCGCGGGGGCGGGCGACGACGACGGACAGCGGTGCGTCGGTGCGCAGCCGGTATTCCTTGCCTTCGGGCGAGGTGTAGCTGAGCGTGCCGTTTGCGGCGTCGCGCAGGTTCAGCACGCCGTCGACCACGTTGGCCCACAGCGGGGTGCTGGCATCCTCCAAGTCGGCCAGCCATACCTTGGCGCCGGAGTTCAGGGCGTTGATGGCCATCTTGGCCGGGGTGGCCGGGCCCGTCATCTCGACGCGGCGGTCGGTCAGTGCGGCCGGGGCCGGGGCGACCTTCCAGTCACCCTGGCGCACGGCGGCGGTTTCGGGCAGGAAGTCCAGCTTGCCGGTCTTGGCGACAGTGGCCCGCTTGGCGACGCGCTCGGCCAGCAGGTCCCGGCGGACCGGGTTGAAGCGACGATTCAGCTCGGCCACAAAGGCCAGGGCCTCATCGGTAAGGATCTCGCCGGCCCGGGGGATCGGGGTGAGGTCCGTGACGGTGACTGTTTCTGTGCTCAAGACTGCGTCCTTTCAGTGCTGTTACCTGCCGCGGCGGCAGCCACGGCGGAGGCGACGTCTCCGGCCACATGCGGGTCGAAGACGCTGGGAATGATGTAGCTGGCGTTCAATTCCGAATCGTCAACCCGGTTGGCGATGGCCTCGGCGGCTGCAACCAGCATATCGGGTGTGATGTCGGACACGCCGGCGTCGAGGAGGCCTCGGAAGAATCCGGGGAAGGCCAAAACGTTGTTGATCTGGTTCGGGAAGTCGCTGCGGCCCGTGGCGACGACGGCTGCGTGGCGTGCGGCGATGACCGGGTCGACCTCGGGGGTCGGGTTGGCCATGGCGAAGACGATGCCGCGGTCGGCCATGGCGGCCACCTGCTCCTCGCCCAGGACGTTCGGGCCGCTGACGCCGATGAAGACGTCCGCACCGGTCATGGCCTCGTGCAGGGTCCCGACGAAGTTGTCCGGGTTGGTGTTCTCGGCGAGCCAGGCGCGGTGGTCGTCGGCGTGGGTCTCGTTGCGGTTGACGGCACCGGTGCGGCCGCAGGCGATGATGTTCGTGGCGCCCTGGGCGATCAGCAGCTGGATGATGGCGTTACCGGCGGCGCCGACGCCGGCGACGACGATCTTCACGTCCTCGATCTTCTTCTCGACAACCTTCAGCGCGTTGCGCAGGGCGGCGAGGGTCACGATGGCGGTGCCGTGCTGGTCGTCGTGGAAGACGGGGATGTCGAGTTCGTCGCGGAGGCGCTTTTCGATCTCGAAGCAGCGGGGGGCGGCGATGTCCTCAAGGTTGATGCCGCCGTAGACGGGGGCCATGGCCTTGGCGATCATGATGATCTCCTCGGTGTCCTGGGTGTCCAGGCAGACCGGCCATGCGTCGACGTTGGCGAACTGCTTGAACAGGGCCGCCTTGCCTTCCATGACGGGCAGTGCCGCGGCCGGGCCGATGTTGCCCAGGCCCAGGACGGCAGAACCGTCGGTGAGGACGGCGATCGTGTTGCGCTTGACCGTGAGGTTGCGTGCGGCCTCGGGGTCTTCGTAGATGGCCATGCAGACGCGGGCGACGCCGGGGGTGTAGGCGCGGGAGAGATCGTCACGGTTGCGCAGGGCCACCTTGGGAACGACCTCGAGCTTGCCGCCGAGGTGCATCAGGAAGGTGCGGTCGGAGACGTGTAGGACGCTGACGCCTTCCATGGCGTCCAGTGCTTCCTTGACGCGCTCGGCGTGGGCGTCGTCGGTGGTGTTGGCGGTGATGTCGACAACGATGCTTTCATGGCGGGACTCGGTGACGTCCAGGGCCGTTACTGCGGCACCGGTTGCGGCAACGGCCGTGGCCAGCTCGCTCGTGACGGTGAAGTTTGACGGGGCGCTGACGCGCAGGGTGATCGAGTTGCCGGGACTGGGATTCGCCATTGAAATTCCTTCTCTAGGTGCCCTGGATGGGCTGTCGACAGTAACGATTGTTTTCGTATTATGGATATTATTATCTATCTGGTGGAAAAACAAGTCTTGTCGTCGATGACTGAAAAATTCCGCATCGTGGGGTATCTTTGAGATTGATACAAAATTTTCACGATGTGGATAGTTGGGCCAATGGCGTGCCAACGCCGAGAAAATGGGAGTCAATAGACATGGCAGCAAAAGCCGGTGGAGGCGTGCAGTCCGTAGAGCGCGTGTTTGAACTGCTTGAACTCATCACGGACGCCGGGGGTGACGTGACCCTCAGCGAGCTGTCGGGTTCAACCGACCTGCCGTTGCCCACCATTCACCGACTGCTGCGCACCCTGGTCTCCCTGGGGTATATCCGCCAGCTGCCCAACCGCCGCTACGCACTGGGGCCGCGGCTGATCCGCCTCGGCGAAGGCGCCAACAAGCAGCTCGGCGCGCTGGCCCGTCCGCAACTCAAGTCGCTCGTGGACCGGTTGGGGGAGACGGCCAACATGGCCGTGTTGGAATCGGACATGGTCATTTACATTGCCCAGGTGCCGTCCCCGCACTCCATGCGCATGTTCACCGAGGTGGGCCGCCGCGCCCACACGCACGACACCGGCGTGGGCAAGGCGTTGCTGGCCCAGCTGGACAATGACACCGTGCGCGGCATCATCGCCCGGCAGGGCATGCCCAAGCCGACGCCCAAGAGCCTTGGCACGATTGACGAGCTCCTTGCCGACCTTGATCTTATCCGGGCCCGCGGCTACTCCATCGACGAGGAGGAACAGGAGCTGGGTGTGCGATGCTTCGCGATGGCCGTGCCCAACTCGCCCACCCCGACCGCCATCTCCGTCTCCGGTCCCGTGACCCGTGTGGACCAGGCCTTCGCGGACCGTGCCGTCCCCATGCTGCGCCTTGCGGCCGAGGTCATCTCCGCGGAACTCAATAGCAACTGATCTTAAAGACTGTGGCCGGAAAGACAGTGGCCGGGCCCCGTTCACGGAGCCCGGCCACTGTCTTTAATCGCTGAGCGTTTAGCTGCCGTCTATTTAGCTGCCGTTGACGAGTTTTCGTGCGGCCGCACTGTGCCGGGCGATGAGCTCCTCAAGATCCAGTCCGGGGATGCGCCCGTCGATGACGCGCCATTGGCCGCCGACCATGACCCGGTCCGCCCGGTCCGCGCCGCACAACAGCAGGGCCGCCACGGGATCGTGGGCCCCCGAGAAGCGCAGCTCGTCCAGCGTGAACATGGCCAGGTCAGCTTGGCGTCCCGGTGCCAGTTCACCCAGGCTGTCGCGTCCCAGCACTGTGGCCGAACCCCGGGTGGCCCAGCCCAGCGCCCGTTCGCAGGTCACGGCCGCCGCGCCGTAGTGCAGGCGCTGCAGGTACAGCGCCTGCCGGGCCTCGAGGATCATATTGGAGGCGTCGTTCGACGCCGAGCCGTCCACTCCCAGCCCCACCGGGACCCCCGCGGCCTCCAGTTCCAGGACGCGGGCCGTGCCCGAGGCCAGGCGCATGTTCGAGGTGGGGCAGTGCGCCACCCCGGTGCCGGCGGCGCCCAGCCGGGCAATCTCGGCGTCGTCAAAGTGGATGCCGTGGCCCAGCCAGGTACGGTTTGTCAGCCAACCCACGCTTTCGAGGTAGTCGACGGTCCGCAGGCCAAACATTTCCTTGCAGAATGCCTCCTCGTCGAGGGTTTCCGCCAGGTGCGTGTGCAGCCTGACGTCCAGGCGTTCGGCGAGCTTTGCGCTCTCCTCCATGACCTCCCGGGTCACGGAAAACGGTGAGCAGGGAGCCAGGGCGATTTGGATGACGGCGTCCTCGCCGCGCTCGTGATACGCACCCACGAGCCTCTCGCTGTCCGCCAGGATCACCTCCGGATCCTGCACGGTCGACTGGGGCGGCAGCCCGCCGTCGTGCTCGCCCAGCGACATGGAGCCACGGGTGAGCGTGGCGCGCATGCCCAGCTTCCGCACCACGGCGACCTGGACGTCAATGGCGTTCTCCAGCCCGTCCGGGAACAGGTAATGGTGGTCCGCGGCCGTGGTGCAGCCGGAAAGCAGCAGTTCGGCCAGGGCCACCGTGGTGCCCAGTTCAAGGTCCGCCGGGGTCAGCCGCGCCCACACGGGGTAGAGGTTCTTCAGCCAGGGAAACAATTCGGCGTTGGCCACCGGGGCCCAGGCCCGGGTGAGCGTTTGGTAAAAGTGATGGTGCGTGTTGATCAGTCCCGGGGTCAGCACGTGCCGGCCGGCGTCGAAAACGTCCTCGCACGGCGCCGACGGGCTCTGTCCCGCGCCCAGGACTTCGGCGATCACGCCGCCGGCGATGACGATTCCACCCGCGGCATCAAGGCCGTTGGCGGTGAAGGCGGCCAGCGGATTCTTGATCCAGAGACGGCGGTGGGGGAGGGGGTTTTCCATGAGGGGATCCTTCGCAGTGGGGAACGGGCGAACGTCCCAAGGGCTCCGGCCAAGAAAAAAGCCGGCACCCTCGGGTGCCAGCTCAGTGTTGCCCTGTCTGCTGATCCAGGCGGAGCCGCACGGGCGGCTCCAGCCATCAGTTTGGTCCTTGCCGGCAGCAAAGTCAATCCCCTGACCGGTTTCAGCATGTGAAATTATCTTTCCACAAAGTGTTGCCTGCGTCACAGTGCGGTGCTAATGTCATCATCATGTCTATGGCGGGCGCCCAACGACGGGCCGCTATCTACCGGGCGTATCTTGATCTAAAAACCAAGTGCAAACCGGACCCAAGGATGCCCCTGCGGCACCCCATGAGACAAAATGCCGGTTGCTCCCAGTGCCAAGGAAGTCACCATGAACAGCAACAGCAACGGCCACAAACATCTGGCCCAGGCCATTGAACTGGCCACATCAAACGTCCTGAACAACGGCGGGCCCTTCGGCGCCGTCATCGTCACCGCCAGTGGCAGGGCCTATGAAGGCATCAACCGGGTCACCGCCACCAACGATCCCACGGCCCACGCCGAAGTCACCGCCATTCGCAACGCCTGCACCCAGGAAGGCACCTTCGACCTGACGGGCGCCACCCTGTACACCAGTTGCGAGCCCTGCCCCATGTGCCTGGCCTCCGCCCTGTGGGCACGGGTGGAGCGGGTCTACTTCGCCGCGGACCGGCACGACGCCGCCCGCGCCGGATTCGACGACGCCGTGTTCTACGACTACTTCGACACACCGGTGGAGCAGCGCAGCATGCCGGTGCGCAAACTCGAGGCAGGCGCGGCGGATCCCCTCGATCCGTTCAACACCTGGACCGCGCTCGATTCCCGGATTGACTACTAGGGACCAAGGCGCCAGAAATGTCACTTCTGAACCGGACGGGAAAAGACCAAGTGTCCCCCTCAAGCTCCGAACAACCAGCGACCAAGCGCGGCTTCGCCCACGCTCTCGACAACTACTTTGAGATCAGCGCACGCGGCTCCAACGTGCTGCGCGAGTTCCGCGGCGGTCTGGCCACGTTCTTCGCCATGTGCTACATCGTGGTGCTGAACCCGCTGATCCTTAGTTCACCGGACGGCTCCGGCCACCTGCTGGGCATTCCACAGGTGGCCGCCGTAACCGCCGTCATCGCCGGCGTCACCACGATCGTCATGGGTGCCTGGGCCAAGTACCCGTTTGCCCTTGCCGCCGGGCTGGGCGTCAACGCGTTTGTCTCCACAACGATCGCGACCACCAAGAACCTCACCTGGCCCGAAGTCATGGGCCTGGTGCTCATTGCCGGTCTCGTCATGTTCGGCCTGGTGCTTTCGGGGTTGCGGGAGGCCGTCATGCGGGCCGTCCCGGCGGGCCTGAAAACGGCCATCGTGGTCGGGATTGGCCTGTTCATCGCCATCATCGGGCTGGTGAACGCCGGATTTGTCCGGCGCATCCCGGACGCCGCGCACACCAGCGTGCCCCTGCAATTGGGTCAGGACGGAAAACTGCTGGGTTGGCCCACGCTGGTGTTCGTGTTCGGCCTGGTCCTGACGATCATCCTGGTGGTGCGCAAGGTCAAGGGCGGGATCCTCATCGGCATCGTGGCCTCCACGCTCTTTGCCATGGGCCTGCAGCTGTTCACGCACACGGCCTCCAGCCAAACGGATCCGTCCGGCTGGTCGCTCATGGTCCCGGCCGTGCCCGGCAAGTTCTTCTCGCTGCCGGATCTGTCCCTGATCGGCAAGGTCGACATGTTTGGCGCCTTCGCCCACCTGGGGATCATGTCCGCCCTGCTGCTGACGTTCACGATCCTGCTCAGCGTGTTCTTCGACGCGATGGGCACCATGACGGGACTCGCCAGCGAGGCCGGCCTGGTGGACGAGGACAACAACATGAAGAACGCCAACAAGGTGCTCCTCGTGGACGCGGCGGCCTCCGTGGCCGGCGGCTTCGGCTCGGTTTCCGCCAACGAGATCTTCGTCGAATCGGCGGCGGGCATTGCCGAGGGCGCACGCACCGGCCTGGCCAGCATCGTCACCGGCGGCTTGTTCCTGCTCGCGGCGTTCTTCGCCCCGCTCGTGGCAATCGTGCCGTTCGAGGCCGTGGCACCCGCCCTGGTGATCGTCGGATTCATGATGGCCTCGCAGATCCGCAGGGTCGACTGGAGCGATTACGGAATTGCCATCCCGGCGTTCCTGACCTTCATCCTGATGCCGTTCACCTACTCGATCGCGAACGGCCTGGGCGCCGGCTTCATCGCCTACGTCATCATCCGGGTCACGCAGGGCCGGGCCAAGGAAATCCACGTGCTGATGTGGGGCGTCGCCGCGGCGTTCGTGATCTACTTCGGCATCGGGCCCATCCAGCAGATCCTAGGGATCAGCTGACAACAGGATCAGCTAGCAACGGGATCAGCTAGCAACGGGATCAGCTAGCACCAGATCCACGAAATGAGGTCCGGGCCCCGCCACCGTGCGGGGCCCGGACCGGCCGGGACCACCGCCAAGAGTGGCCCGAAACCCCAGGGAAAGGGGAGGAAGAATGTTGGAACTACTGGCCGCCATGACCGCATGGCCGCCCCTGCAACGCCACCGGCGGATCGCCGCCGCAACCATCGTGCACATCGCCGGCTCCGCGCCGAGCCCCGTGGGCGCCACCATGCTGGTCTCCGACGACGGCGAGGTGCTGGGCAGCCTGTCCGGCGGCTGCGTCGAGGGCGCCGTGGTGGAGGCGGCCCGCGAGGCCCTGGAGACCGGAATGCCGCGCCGCATCCGTTTTTGCTATACCGACCAGGACGCCTTTGCCGTGGGACTGAGCTGCGGAGGGACCATCGACGTCCACGTCCGCCCGCTTTTGCGAGGTGAGCTCGACACCGCATGCCTGCCCGACGGCGGCGCCCCCAACGCCATGGTGAGCCGGCTCGGCACCGATGCGTCCCGCGGCCCGTCCATGCTTCTCGCCCCGGGAGCGCAGTGGCTGGGCACCGACGCCGCCCGCGCCCCGCTGGCCGGCATGCTGGCCGACGACGCCGGCAACCCGCCGCCCGCTGCCCGCGTGCGGGCGCTTTCACTGCGGCTGGAGGCCCTGGCCGCCGCGGGCGGCACGTCACTGCTGGAATTGGGCGGCACGGGTGAGTGGTGCGAGTTGCCTGCCACCACCATGCTCGTGGAAAGCCGCCTGCCTGCCCCACGATTCTTGATCTTCGGCGCCAACGACTTTGGCGAGGCCATGATCCGCCAGGCCTCGTTGCTCGGCTATGCGGTGACCCTGTGCGATCCCCGCCCCGCCTTCGCCACCCAGGCACGCTTCGCGGCGGCCGGCGAGGTGGTCACCGAGTGGCCGCACCGCTACCTGCGCCGGGAGGCCGCGGCCGGGCGGCTGGATCGGCGCACCGTGGTGTGCGTGCTGGCCCACGACCCCAAGTTCGAGACCCCGCTGCTCGAATTCGCGCTGACCCTCGACGTGGCCTACATCGGCGCCCTCGGCTCCCGGCTCAGCCACGCGAAAAGGGTTGACGCCCTGCTGGAGAGCGGCGTGGACGCGGAACTGCTGGCCACGCTCCATTCACCCATCGGGCTGGACCTGGGCGCCGGCACCCCGGCCGAGGTCGCCATCTCCATTGCCGCCGGCGTCATTGCGCACCGCAACGGCCGTTCCAGCCAGGCGCAGCTCAGCCGCGGCGGCGGCGCCATCCACGCGACCCGGCAAAGCCGGGCAGCCAGCCCCGATCCCGTGCCCGCCTGACTTGCCGGCACCAGAACCACTAACAGTCACCACTTCCAGGAGCACGTCATGGACATGAACACCATCGAGGAACTTCTCCCCACCGCGGACCCCGCCGCCTGGCGCCCGGGCGACGCCTGGCTGGCCGGCGGAACCGTGCTGTTTTCCTATGGCAGCTCCACACTGCGCAGGCTGCTGGACATCACTGAGGCCGGTTGGGAGCCCGTCACCATCACCGAGGACGGCATCGAATTGGCTGCGACCTGCAAGGTTGCCGAGCTGTACGCCCTGCCGGACCGGCCCGGGCTGCCCGGGGAGTGGCGTGCCCTGGACCTGGTGCGGCAATGCTGCGACGCCTTCGTCGCATCGTTCAAGATCTGGAACGCCTCCACGGTGGGCGGGAACATTTGCACGGCCCTGCCCGCCGGCCCCATGATCTCCCTGTGCGCAGCGCTCGACGGCGTCGCCACCGTGCTGAGCCCCGACGGCCGCACCCGGCAAGTACCCGTCGCGGAGCTCGTGGTGGGGGAGGCCCGCACCACCCTTGCCCCGGGGGAGCTCCTGCGCAGCGTGCACCTGCCGGCGTCGGCCCTGCATGCCCGGGTTGCATTCCGGCGGCTGTCCCTGAGCAACCTGGGCCGCTCCGGCGTTCTGCTGATTGGCCGGGTGGGGGACGATGGCGCCCTGGTGCTGACCGTGACCGCCTCCACCAAACGCCCGGTCCAGCTGCGCTTCGCGGCGCCCGGGCCGGATGCTGGGGAACTCCGGGCGGCCCTGGTCGCCGCCATCCCGTTTGACCTCTATCACGACGACATCCACGGACTGCCCGTGTGGCGCCGGGACATGACGTTCCGGCTGGCCGAGGAAATCCGGGCCGAACTGCTTGAATCAACCATCACCGAAAGGGCCTGAACCATGGCCATGGACATCAACGGCACGCCGCACACCAACGAACCCCGACCCGGCCAGTGCCTGCGCACCTTCCTGCGCGAGGAGGGCCTGCAGGGGGTCAAGAAGGGCTGCGACGGCGGAGACTGCGGCGCGTGCACCGTGCACATCGACGGCACGCCCGTGCACAGCTGCATCTACCCGGCAGTCCGTGCCCGGGGCAAGGCCGTCACCACGGTTGAGGGCCTGGCGCATGGCGGTGAACTGCACCCCGTCCAGGAGGCGTTCCTGGCTGCCCAGGGCTTCCAATGCGGCTTCTGCACGGCCGGCATGCTCATGACGGCCGCGACGTTCGACGACGCCCAGAAGCAGAACCTGCCCCGGAACCTGAAGGGAAACCTGTGCCGCTGCACGGGATACCGCGCCATCGCCGACGCCGTCACGGGCGTCTCCACCGAATCAACCGAAACGGCCGATGCCTGCGGGCAGGTTGGCGCCAGCCCGGGCGCCCCGGCGGGGCGGGCCGTGGTGACGGGAACCGCCCGCTACACCCTCGACGTCGATCCGGCCGACTACCCGGGACTACTGCACATGAAGCTGCTGCGCTCCCCACATGCGCACGCCAGGATCCTCGCGATCGACTCCTCGGCGGCATTGCGGTTGCCCGGCGTCCGCGCGGTCTTCACCCACGAGGACTCCCCGACAACCCTCTTTTCCACCGCCCAACATGAGCTGCGCACCGACGACCCCGACGACACCCTGGTGCTGGATTCGGTGGTGCGGTTCAAGGGCCAGCGCGTGGCGGCCGTGGTGGCCGATTCCGTGCAGGAGGCCGAGGCCGGGGTGCGCGCCATCAAGGTCAGCTATGACGTCCTGCCGGCCGTGTTCGATCCCGAAAAGGCCATGGCGGACGGTGCGCCGGCCCTGCACGGTGAGAAGGACGCTGTCGAGAGCCGGATCGCCGAGCCGCTGCGCAACATCATTGCCGAGGTGCACACCGAACTGGGTGACCTTGCCGCCGGACTTGCCCAGGCCGACGTCGTCCACCGGGGGACCTACCGCACCCAGCGGGTGCAACACACGGCGCTGGAAACCCATGCCTCGATCGGCTCCCTGGACGACGATGGCCGGCTGCACGTGCGCTCCTCGACGCAAACCCCGTTCCTGACCCGCCGGGCACTTTGCCACGTCTTTGGCCTGCCGGAGGACGCCGTCCGCGTGGTGGCCGGCCGGGTTGGCGGCGGCTTTGGCGGCAAGCAGGAGATGCTCACCGAGGACATTGTGGCCCTTGCGGTGCTGAAGCTGCGCCGGCCCGTGCAACTTGAATTCACCCGCACCGAGCAGCTCACCGCCTCCACCACCCGGCACCCGTTCACCGTCAAGATGACGGCGGGAGCCCGCGCCGACGGCACCCTGACGGCACTGGCGATCGACGTCGTCACAAACACCGGCGCCTACGGCAACCACGCACCAGGGGTCATGTACCACGGTTGCGGGGAATCGCTGGCGGTCTACCAATGCCCCAACAAGAAGGCCGACGCCCGGGCCGTCTACACCAATACCGTGCCGGCCGGCGCGTTCCGGGGCTACGGGCTGAGCCAAATGTTCTTCGCCGTGGAATCGGCCATGGACGAGCTGGCCGTGGGCCTGGGCATGGACCCCATGGAGTTTCGGCGCATGAACATGATCCGGCAGGGGGTTCCCATGCTGTCCACCTCCGAGGAGCCGGAGGAGGACGTGCACTTTGGCAGTTACGGCTTGGATCAGTGCGTGGAACTCGTCGCGGACGCACTGCGCCGCGGGGAGGATCGGTACCGGGAGGCCGGGTTGGACGACCTTGGCCTGGATTGGGCCGTCGGCACTGGGACTGCGCTGTCCATGATTGATACTGTCCCGCCGCGGGGCCATTTTGCCCACACGGTGCTGGAATTGTGCGCCGACGGTACATTCGCGGCCAGCGTGGGTACTGCCGAGTTCGGCAACGGCACCACTACGGTGCATGCCCAGTTGGCCGCAACCGCCCTGAACAGTACCGCCGAACTGGTGCGGATCCGGCAGTCGGACACCGACCTGACCGAGCATGACACCGGCGCGTTCGGCTCCACCGGGACCGTGGTGGCCGGGCAGGCAACCCTGCTGGCCGCCCAGGAACTGGCTGGAAACATCCTGGACGTGGCCGCCGTCCACACCGGAACTCCGCGGGATGACTGTGCCCTGGTGCCCGGCGCCGTGGACTGCGCCGGCGTGCAACTGCCGTTGGAAACGGTATTTGCCGTGGCTGCCGGGAGCGGGACCGCCCTGCGCACGCACGGCCGCTGGGGCGGAACTCCGCGTTCGGTGGCCTTCAACGTCCACGGGTTCCGGGTGGCCGTGAACACCGGAACGGGGGAGCTGCGCATCCTGCAAAGCGTCCAGGCGGCCGACGCCGGCGTGGTGGTCAATCCCCGGCAGTGCCGCGGGCAGATTGAGGGCGGGATCGCCCAGGCGTTGGGCGCCGCCTTGTACGAGGAGGTGCGGATTGGCCCCGACGGGGGAGTGACCACGGACATCCTGCGCCAGTACCACATCCCGACGTTTGCCGACGTGCCCCGCAGTGAGGTCTACTTCGCCAAGACCAACGACTCGCTGGGTCCGCTGGGCGCCAAATCGATGAGCGAGAGCCCCTTCAACCCGGTGGCCCCGGCGCTGGCCAACGCTATCCGCAACGCCACCGGGGTGCGGTTCACCGCGCTGCCGCTGGCCCGGGATGTCATCTACCTGGGGTTGAAGGCGGCCGAAACGCCCGCGAAGCAGGTGGTGGAGGCGCACTCGTAGGACGCGTGTCTGCCTGGGACCGGGTCGGGTTTAGGGGCTCCGGCGAACCGATGGTGCGTGCTACCGCAAGTGAGACCGCTAGCGGATTTCACATTCGTACCGGTCAAGACCGGCGTCGGCCTCCATGGAGCGTGCGGAAAGAGTGAACCCCGCGCGCACGGCTACGGCCGCAGACGGCAGATTCCCCGGTTCCACCCGTATCAGGGCCGTACGAATGGCGGCCTTTGAACGCAGGAATTCCAGGGCCAGGTTGACGGCCCGTGTTGCCAGCCCACGCCCACGCCAGGCCGGATACAAGCCGTACGCCAGGTTCGCCTGATCGAGACGGAACGCGGCCTGGTCGAGCTGGACATCAATTGTCCCCGCGAGGACGTCCTCGGGCATTGACCGGATTGCGAAGGTGAATATGGGGCCATTGTTCGCCCACATCTGCCGGGATTGCTCGATGTAGGTCCGGACGGTTTCTTCCGTCCCGATGCCGCCGGACAACCACTTCACCAACTCGACGTCCTCGCCGGCAAGATGGTCGGCCGCATCCCCGGCTTGGAGGGGGCGCAGCGTGGCAACGCCGTCACTGAATATCGGATTACGGGATTCCATGGTGAACCTGATCCTAACCGCAGGGAAGGACCGGCTCATAGGCGTCGGCAAGATCGCAACGGCCGGAGGCCTTCCTTGCCGGGCATGCTTCAGGGAACCCTGTGCAAGATCCGCTGGTGGGATCTCTCAGCCCTCAGGCCAATGTTGTCCGCAGAGTCGACGCAGGGGGGGAATTGGAACATGAAGTGAGCCGTGGGAGGCCAGATGTACTCGTCCGTGCAGTGGTAACCCCGAAGCCAGGAAATGCCATCGATGGTGCGGAGATAGAAACCCGTTGGGTACTCATCGATCTCCGGGCATGGTGGCGTCGAGGCGATGGTGACGGACCCGGACGGGACCCGTCCGCTCGACATGATCGAGTCCTGTGCAGTCTCCTGGTTGAGCATTGCGAGACGCAGGTACGGAGCGGCCATGAGTGGGCACAAGGCCAGGCCGTGTCCAGGTGCGGTGCTCAAGATCTGGGAGAGGCGGGCCCCGCTCGTAAGGCCAAGCTCGCCGACGGTCAGGGCTACAGGATGTATGGTCTCGGCGGCTTTGTGGTCGAAGACCTCGGAGGCGAGCAATGTTTCGGCGGACGGATTGGTCTCGACGCCTGCGGCAACGAGTGCGGAGCGCAGATCGGCACGGGTTAGGCCGCCGATGGAGATCTGCGGATATTCGACTGGCATAGCAGCATGTTACGGGCCTCTGGCCCGTGTACCTGGGCATTCCTCCTCAGTGGGCCGATCAAATCGGTGGGCGGACAAACTGGGGACCACAATCTGAACCGTGTCGTGCCTCCTGCCAGGCCATGCCATGCCCGAAAGAAGGACTTTGAGCGGGCCGCTGGTATCAATTCAAGATTGGGCCCTGTCCGGCGGTGCTTCTCGGACAAGGGTTTCGTCTTCTTCTGCTTGGATGAAACCCTTTGGGTTGTGCCCGACAGTTCAGTGCGTCTGGAGTCACCATGCAAGGCGGCCAGATCCTTACACACGGCCGCGCGGACCCCGATCATCGCCAGTGGGCATACCGTCTCCTGCTCCAGGCAGACCCCCGGGCGGATCCCGCCGACCCACAAAGAAGCGTAACCGTTGCCGGCCAGCGACCGGTCGTTGCACTGAGGTTGCACTGAGGCTGGGGCACCAACAGCGCGCCGGTCGCGGATGACGAAAGCGACGGCGCATGTCCACCGATTGGGGGACAACGGGATCCTCCGGCGGGAGGCCCGGTTGGTCGACACAAGGGGAGGGCTCCGGCGAGGAGGATTGAGCCTATCAACGACAGCAAGCCTCACCCGAGGTCGAACAAGAAGGAAAGACTCCGATGAACTCGAACCGCCAGCAGGTCAGCCGCCAGCACAGCATGAAGTCGCCGACGAGCACGATGCGCCGAGTGGGCGTCGCGGCAACGTCGCTCACGTGTGCGCTGACGATGGGCCTGGCACTAGCGTGCGGCGCCCAGGCCGCCGCCCCCGTGGCGTCCGCCCCCGTGGCGTCCACCCCCACAGCGTCCGGGGCCGCAGCGGTCCGGGTCGGCGCGGTGGCGTCCTCGGTGACCGCGATCAGTCCCGCGGTGCAGGCTGGGTTGGCGTCGCAGGAGGTCGACATCACTGGGACCGGCTTCACCGGCGCGACCGCGGTCAGTTTCGGTGGGACGGCCGCGGAGGCCATGCAGGTGGTCAGCGACACCGAGATCGCCGCCGTCGCTCCGGCCCACGCGAACGGCGCGGTAGACGTCGTCGTCACCACCGCCTCGGGCTCCGCGACCCTGCCCGGCGGCTACACCTACACCGATGCGACCAGCCAGAACATCTTCGAGTCGCTCACCGTCAAGGCCGACAGCGGCACGATCGCCGCGTTCAACTGCCCGGCCGCGACGCCGTACCTGACCAACTTCGGCGGCCCTTCGATGACCGGGTACGAACCCAACGACGAGACCAGCGGTCTGATCAACAACGACGGCAATCCGCAGTACTACACCGACAAGTCCGGCCAAGCCCTCGGCGTCACTTTGAACTACGCCAACATCACCTGGAGCGATCTGACGATCCAACCGGTTCTGCACTGCACGCACTACGCGACTGCCGGGTTCACCACCAACCTGACCCCGAACCAGCCGATCAGTGGCCCGCTGGCTCCGAACCCGACCGCACAGAGTGGGTCGATGGACCAGCTGCTGCCCGTTCTGATCAACAACTCGAACTCGTGGCTGAAGATCACGAACGTGTGGACCGACAACCCCAATGGTGAGACCTTCATTGACAGTGCGATGCCGCAGGCCGGTGAGGTCATCGCTCCCGGTGGCCAGATTGCGGCCAATGTGCACTTCTTCGCCGACGGCCCCACCCTGCACGTGCGAGTCTCGGACGATCACGGTGACGTGATGGACACCAGCGTCAGCGGGTCCTCGCTCGAGAGCGGCTTCCAGCGCTCCTGGGCCTGCCACGACACCGCCGGAAGCAACCTGCAGTGCAATCCCAGCACCGCCCACATGCAGGACTCCACCCTGGTCCAGATCGTCAACCGCTGACCCTTACGACGGCGACGCCGGCGAAGCCCCTCCGCTACTCGAGCGGAGGGGCTCCGGCGTGTCCAGGGCGCCTCGGCGCCGAATCCATACCGCTCCTCGTCCCGCAGGAGCATAATCGAGGTATGGCGCAACAGGTGCGGGTGGTGGTGGTGGATGACCATCCCTTCTTTCGGGACGGTGTGGCGCGCGGCCTGGCGCAAAGCGCTGATATCCAGGTTGTCGGTGAGGCGGATGACGGCCGTGCCGGGCTCGAGCTGATCGCCCGCGAGCATCCCGACGTCGCCCTCGTCGACTACCAGATGCCCGACATGGACGGTCTCGACGTCGTGCATGCGGTGACCCGCGACAAGCTGCCCACCAAGGTGGTGCTGCTGTCTGCCGTCACCGACAGCGCCGTTGTCTTCCGCGCACTCGAGGAGGGTGCCAAGGGCTACCTCGGCAAAGACAGCAGGCGCTCGGAGATCATCGACGCCGTACGCCAGGTCGCCAAGGGCCGCACCGTGGTGCCGCCCGAGTTGACGGCCGGGCTCGCCGACCAGATAAGGCTGCACGCCCACCCGGCGGGGCCGGTGCTCAGCGAGCGGGAGATGCAGGTGCTGCGCGGGTTTGCCCGGGGCATGTCCGTGCCGCAGGTGGCCGCCGAACTGTTCCTGGGCGCCAGTACGGTCAAGACGCACACCCAACGGCTGTACGAGAAGCTCGGCGTCTCCGACCGGGCCGCGGCAGTCGCCGAGGGCATGCGACGCGGGCTGGTCGACTGAACATGACGAGCAGCGGCGCAGAGCACGGCGCCGACTCGCGCGCTCAGCCGGCACTGTCCCGGACAATGAAAGATCACGCCTACCAAGGCATCGCCGTGCAGATGGTGCTGCGACTGGTACTGATCGTCTTCGTCGTCCTGACCTCTGCCTTGATCCCGCCCGACCGAGGCGACGTCGCCACCTATGCCATCGTTGCCGCGTACGCCGTGTGGTTGGGGCTGCTCGGCTGGCGGGTGCGGCCAGGTGGCGACTTGAACGTCCACAAACTCTGGCCTGCGGTGTTCGTCGACGTCGCGGCGCTGTCGGCGCTTGCCCTCGTGGCGGGCACCACCTCCGGGGATCAGAGCTGGACCTCGGAGGTGCTGTTGCGCGGCTTTTTCATCATCCCGGTCATCGCCGTGCTTGAGCAGCGCTGGCGGCTGTGTATTGGCGTGTGCGTCCCCGCGATCGCGACCTACCTGACGGTCAGCCTCATCACCCGCGCCGCCAATGACGAACCGGTCGCGGGGGTGCTGCTGCGGACGGTTGTCCTCACCGGTTTGTCGGCAGGGTGCACGCTGCTTGCGCGGGTGCAGGCCTCACGCGTTGAGGCGATCTCCGAGCTCGCCGCCACCCGTGACGATTTGTTGTCGCAGTTGATGACCATCGACGCCCACGAGCGCAGCAGCCTCGCCGAAGCCCTGCACGACGGGGCGCTCCAGTACGTCCTTGCCGCCCGACTCGACCTCGAAGACCTCGAGGCCGCCAGTGCTCCGGGTGCGGCGGAGGCCGTCGAACGGATCGACCAGGCTCTGCGCGAGACAACAGGGCTGCTGAGGTTGACGGTCGCCGAACTTCATCCACAGGTGCTGCAGGAATCGGGGCTTCGACGAGCCGTCGCCGAGTTTGCGCGTGCCGCCGCCGGACGCGGCCGGTTCGAGGTCGTCGTCGACGACGAGCGGTGGGATGACGGGGCGCGCACCAGCGCCGACCCGCTGCTGTTCAACGCCACGCGCGAGTTGCTCACGAACGTGGTCAAGCATGCACGGGCCGGGCAAGTCCGAGTCACCCTCGCACTTGCGGACGGGACGGCCTCACTCTCCGTCGTCGACGACGGAGTCGGCATCCCGCCCGGCCGTTTCGAGGAACGGCTGGCGGCTGGGCACATCGGCGTCGCGTCACAGCGCGTCCGCCTTGCAGCGGTCGGTGGCGGGATGAGAGTTCGAGGGGGAGAACCCCGCGGCACTGTGGCCGAAGTGTGGATGCCGGCCATCATCCTCGAGCGAAGGGGCACTTCGTAGTAAATGTGCACCAAAGTGTTTCCCGGCTCGCTTGGGTCGGCACGTGGGACGGGCCAGCGATCGGAACTGCGGGGGAGTCCTCGGGACGACCGAAACAGCCGGCACCCGGCGGAGACCCTCACGCGGCTCGCGGGATGCACGGTGAAACAAGCTCCGTGGCATAAGCGGAAGGCCTGACTCCATCGGCCTGGTCGGTGCAGATTCCGGGCGAATGTGCACCGACCAGGGCGTCAGGGTACTGCCAGGACTTCAGGCACGCGGCTCCGGCTTCGGATCTCCCTCGAAATTCTCTTCAGAAAGTCCTCGATTGAGAGAGTTCCCTTATTCCCGCCCGAGACGACGTTGACGGTGCCGGCGGCGATTTCGGCGTCCCCGAGTACGGCGATGTAGCTGTCGCGGTGGTTGCGGGCTTCACGGATGCGGTTGCCCAGGGTCCCTTCGGCGGCGACCTTGATGCGCACGCCGGCGGCCTCGAGCTGCTTGGCGAAGACGTCGGCCTCCTGTCCGTGCCGGGCTGCGCTCACAGGCAGGATGGCGACTTGCACGGGCGCGAGCCAGGTCGGCATCCGTCCGTCATAGCGTTCGATCAGCAAGGCGGTCATGCGTTCCATGGAACTGAGCAGGCCCCGGTGCACCATGACGGGCCGGTGCTTGGCGCCGTCGTTGTCGGTGTATTCCAGGCCGAACCGTTCCGGCTGATTGTAGTCGATCTGCACGGTGGAGAGGGTCTCTTCCCGTCCTTGGCTGTCCGCTACCTGGACGTCGATCTTGGGACCGTAGAACGCGGCCTCACCCGGCGCCTCACGATACTCGACGCCAAGGCCATCCAGGACGGACCGCAGCTGGGCCTCGGACAGTCGCCATTGTTCATCGCTGCCGAGGTACTTTCCGGACGGACCCCTGGTGGACAGGCGGAAGTAGAGGACGTCGATGCCCAGGACGTCGTAGCACCGCTGGATGGCCCGCAGGGCGATGTCCACTTCCCCGGCGACCTGATCCGGGGTGCAGAAGCTGTGGGCATCATCAAGGTTGATCTGCCGGACCCGGCTGAGGCCGCCCAGGACGCCGGAGAGTTCGCTGCGGAACATGGAACCGGATTCGGCCAGTCGGAAGGGCAGATCCCGGTAGCTGCGGCCTCGCGCAGCGAAAACCTGGGTGTGGTGCGGGCAGTTCGCCGGTCGGAGAACGAAGGACTCGCCGCCGACCTTGATCTCCGGGAACATGTCCGCCTCGAACTTTTCCCAGTGCCCGGAACGCTCAAAGAGCTCTCGTTTGGCAAGAACAGGGGTGTAGACGCGCATGCAACCAGAGGCCAAGGCCTGTTCTGCGGCGAAAGCTTCGAGCTCGGAGCGGATAACGGCGCCGTCCGGAAGCCAAAGAGGCAAGCCGGCGCCGACGATCGGTACGGTGTCGAACAGGTCGAGCTGCCGGCCGAGAATACGGTGGTCATTCTTCATGATGAATCTCTTTTCCGTAGGTGGTGGGAGCCGACCGTACGGAGCATGAGAAAAGCCCCGGAGAGTCGACTCTCCGGGGCTTTCTGCGCAACAGCGCTAGACGAGATGCCGGGGAGTCTCCCGGGTCGTCGTCTGCATCTGAGGCTTGATCATGGTGCGAGTCTAGTTGACAGGGTTGCGGGGCTCCAACTGCCCGCGCCCGCACCGCTCAGACCCTGCGTTTCCAGAGACAAATTGGTGGGGGTCTAAAGCTGACTTCGCCGATGCCGCTGCCGGATCGGAATTCTTTGTGGCATTGAAATCCGCAATGCCTCCCTCCTACGCACATTCCACAAGGACTGTTGTGCAACATCTCTTGTTGACTTGAATTTGGTCTATGAACAGTTCAAATGAGCCGGCAAATCGCGGGTCTTCAAATCAGCCGCGTCCGCCCGGGCCGGATTATCCGATCCACACCATTACCGACGCGAAGGCCCTGTCGGCCATGGCGAACCCTTTCAGGTCCCGGATCCTCGACGCACTCTATGTGGACGGCGCGTCTACGGCCTCGGGCCTGGCCCAGCGGACCGGTCAAGCCGTGGGAAGCATCAGTCATCACCTCAAAGTCCTCAGCCAAGCGGGTCTGATTGAGGAAGCCCCGGAGTTGGCGAGGGACCGGCGCGAACGATTGTGGCGCGTGGTTGCCCCCGCCACCAGATGGTCCCGGACAGAGTTCGCCGACGACCCCGGTGCAGTCACTGGCGCGCTGGCCGCTGAATCCCTGACCGTGCACGGAACAGGCGGCAAGCGTCCTTGGCTGCGAAGGGAAGAAATTTCCACCTGCTGTGGTTCGGCGAGGGCGTCAGCCTTCTTGGCACTGCAACGACATCGATACTCATCCCGCTAGTGGCGGTGGTCCAACTCGACGCAGGACCCGGATGGATGGGCCTGCTCACCGCGGCCGTGTGGTTGCCCTGGCTCGTCAGTGGCCTGCCGGCCGGTGTCTGGGTGGATCGGCTGCCACCGCGGATCGTGATGATTGCTGCCGACGTCGTCTCGGCCGCGGCATTATTAACCGTTCCCGTTTTTTGGTTGCTCGGCGCCCTCACCCTTGCCCATCTGCTCATCCTGGCGCTGGTCGGAGGAACCGTGGCAGTCTTCTTCCGCACGGCCTACATCAAACTCCTACCTCTCGTGGTCCCTGACCCTCAACTCGAATCCGCGAACGCGCGCCTCTTCGGCACCGAGCCGGCCACGCAGATCGCCGGCCCGGGACTGGGCGGCTTCATCGTGCAATGGCTGTCCGCGCCACTGGGAATCCTGATCGACGCCGTCAGCTTCCTGGTCTCCGCGCTGTGTCTGGCACTGATCCGCCCACGCCCATCTACGCCGTCGGCCGTCCCGGACCGTCGGATCGTGGATGGCGGCGCAAATACGAGAAGGAATCCACTTTGTCATCAGCGACCGGTCCCTGCGTGCGTTGACCCTGATCGGCGGCGTTTCCAACTTCGGCCTGACTGGATATGCCACCATGCTCGTGTTGTTTTTCGTCAATGAACTCCATCTGTCCCCGAGCGGGGTGGGGGCCGTGATGATGATGGGGAGTTGCGGTGGCCTGGTGGGAGCCACAATGGCTGCCAGCTTGGCCAGGCGAATCGGAACCGGGCGGGCGTCAACGATTCTGCTGCTCATCGGTGGGGCCGCCGCCCTCCTCATCGGCCTGCCATCCAGCGGCGATCTCCCGGTCGTGAGCATTGTTGGCATGATCCTGGTCGGTGCTGCCGTGGTGGCGGGCAACGTCATTCGCAGCGCGTGGCGGCAACGTTTCGTGCCGGCCCACCTCATGGGGCGGGTCATCACCGCCAGCCAGATGCTTAACTTTGGCACGATGCCAGTGGCCGCAATAGCCGCAGGATGGATGGGGGCGAATGCTGGTATTCGGACCACGATTCTCTTCATGGCCGGTATTCACGCCATCGCGTGCTGGAGCATCCTATTCACGACGGTAGGCAGGCACAAGAATTTGCCGTCGTTCGATCCCAGCGACCATCCTCAACTGGAGCTAAAAGTATGAGAGCGGAAGGGCCGCCCTGCCGTGTTGGGGGCCATTTACCTCGACATCCCAGCAGATCGACGACGCAACAATACCGCCCTGTCGAGGGCCCGGCAACGTCATCCCACCCCAAGGTACCTCCTGCCTAAAGCCTATTCGGTTGTGATCCAGACGCCGAGATCAACGGCGAAACCCAGGCAGGTGCACTGTCCATCGTTGCGTCCGCTGTGTTCCAGGCCGCCGGCTCCGCTGAGGTTGATTTGTTTGAGTGTGACCTTTTGAGGGAAATGTAACGGGTGAGGCTCGCGACACCGTGTCGCACAGCCGGGAATCGGACAGTGATGAGGGGCGTGTTGGTTCCTCATCTGTTTCCAAAAGGAAAAGGAGAATGCAATGGGTATCGGAGACAAGATCGGGAATAAGGCCGAGGAGCTCAAGGGCAAGGCCAAGGAGCACATCGGTGCTGCCACGGATGATCGGGGTCTTGAAGCCGAAGGCAAAGCGGACCAGGCCAAGGCCGGTATCAAGCAGGCCGGCGAGCACGTCAAGGATGGTGCCAAGGACGTCACAGGCCGCTAATACCCGCGGAGATACTTGGGCGGGCCCAGAGGGGGCCCGCCCTCACTCGACCTGAGAAGTCGAACCAAGAAGGAGTTTTTTCATGAGTTTTGTCGCGTTCCTGATTCTGGGACTCATCGTTGGTGCGATCGCGAAAGCCATCCTGCCGGGCCGTCAAAATGGCGGCATCCTTATCACCATGCTCCTGGGAGTCGTGGGTGCCCTGCTTGGCGGATGGATCGGTGGGGCGATCTTCGGCGTCGGGCTTGAGAACTTCTGGAGCCTGCAAACCTGGCTGGTCGCCATCGTGGGCTCACTCATCGTCCTGGGCGTTTATGGTGCCGTCGTGCGCCGCCGCGCCTAACATGACCTGACAACCCCGGTCCGGGTCCTCTGCTGAGGGCCCGGACCGGGGTCGCTTGTAGTTGTATCCATCGGTGTGGGCTACCGTTCCGCGGCTTAGGCCAGGCGGCGCCCGAGGCGGTCGAGCAACTGCTTGAGCAGTCGGGAAATCTGCATCTGGCTAACGCCGAGTTCCTGGGCGATCTGCCCCTGTGACAGCTCAAGGTCAAAGCGCAGATGAAGCAGCCGCTTGTCTTCCTCGCTCGCATCCCAGAGCATTGCTTTCACGGTGAGCTCTCGGTCAATACGTTCATACCCGGGATCATCCGCCGCCAGAACGACGCCGGCCCCCGGCCTTCGTGGCCCGTTGGTGGGTCATTTTGCTGGACCTGTTGGGTAACCATGGCCGTCTCCGCGAGTAAGGCGAGTGTCGTTTCCATCACTGATAGGCCCGCGGCCGAGCTCAGCTCGGCGGTTGAGGGCTCACGCCCCAGTCGCTGCGTCACTTCGGGGCGCGCGTGCCTGATCCTGAGCCTGTCCTCCTGGACTGGCCTCGGTGGCCGTACCACCCAGGAATGATCCCTAAGATATCGCTTGAGTTCCCCGGTGATGGTCGGCGCTGCAAAGGCCATGAAGCCATGGTTCCCTGCCTCACGGTACCTCCTGGCGGCCTTCACGAGTCCGAGCCTGGCTACCTGTCGCAGGTCCTCGGCCTCACACCCGGGCGCACGATAGCGGCGTGAGAGAGCGTCGGCGAGCCCCAGGAACTGAAGCACCAACTGATCTGCGCTCATCCCGGCCCCCATCATTGCTGGTCCTGGCGAGAGCGGAATGCCCACACGACGCGGACGTGGGTCCCTCGGCGGGTAGCCACGTATCCGTGGGTCTCGTTGCCTGCATCACTGACCGCCATCTTCGGGGCCGTGGCCTGCAAGGTGGTCGATGGTCGGCTACCAGCGAGGTCAGCCTGACATGGAGTGGCCGGTTGTGTGGTTGTCGTCGACACTATTTGGCCACCCGGCCTTCAACGGGGCACGGGGATATCGACGGTTCGGGTAATTTCGCCCTGGGCGGGCTATTGAGCGCGAGTCCATTCCGGTGCAACGCCGCCACAATTTCCTGCTCGCGCAGCACTAGGAATGCAATCCGTGCTGGGTTGGCGGGATTTCTTAGTTCGTCCTCGGTCAGGGCCAGTTTCACAATAAGTTCTCGAACGCTCGCCTGGCCGAGATCGTCGTCTTCAGGCGTGGGTCCGTTCATGGTTTTGGTTGCTTCCATTCTCGAACCCTATTTCTCGGAGGGGGTTAACTTCTTCACCCCTAGGGGTGGACTTGTCTGCCCACAAGTGCCTTACAGTGAGGGAATGGAAAGCCTTCGCATCGCCCTGGTGGATGACTACGAAATCGTGCTTCGAGGGCTGGAGATGATGCTTCGGTCCTATGGGGACACAGTGGAAGTCGTCGAAATTGACCTCAATCGAGACGTGGACACACCTGTTCACCTGACGCTCTACGATACTTTTGCCGCGACCCCGGGAGACGGTGCGGACGTCCACGAGTTGGCAAGCAATCCGCTGGCCGGCAAAGTTGTTGTCTATTCCTGGGACCTTGATGAAACACGGATCAAGGCCGCATTGGCCAACGGGGCCAGCGGGTATCTTTCCAAAGGCTTGCCCGCAGCCCGACTGGTCAGTGCCCTCCACGATATCCACCGGGGAGAAGGCAACGTTTTCCAAGGACCCGCCGGCCAAACGAAATCCAGCCTCGGTGATTGGCCCGGCCGCGAGGAAGGCCTTACACAACGGGAGGCCGAGGTGCTCGCACTGATCACTCAAGGGTTGAACAACGCCGAGATCGCCGACAGGGCCCGACTATCAATCAACACCGTCAAGACCTTTATCCGGAGCTGCTACCGCCGCATCGGGGTAACTGACCGCTCGAACGCCATCCTTTGGGGCCTTGAACACGGGTTCTTTCCTGACCACAAACGCGTCAAACCGCGCAAATAAGAGCCTGTCATTTTTCAAAGACGAGTACGCAAATGCAGTATCCAAAAATTAGGCGTCGGCTTCGCCCGCCCGATTTTCAGAAGTACTCTGCACGGAATTTCAGATGCCTGCAGCGTTGTGCTCCTGGGACCGCAGGGAATCCTCTTGTAGAGGAGTGACTTTGGCCTAGAGGAACCAGTCCAACGACGATGGGTACGACCCGTGCGCCGTCGCAGTCCCTCCGCAGGGCCATGGGGCTTTTACTGGAGGACCACGATTTATCTTGTCATCGTTGTGGAGTGTGGCGCATGCTCATACTGTGCTTGTGGGAAAGAAACCGCATGAGATTTCTATTAGTCGTGTGGTGTGTCCTGGCAATCTTTTCGATGATAGAACTGTTCCTCCACGCAAACGCCGCCCTGACTATTGGTGGCGCGCTGATGTTGATACTCAGCGCCATTGCAATCACCTACACAATGGGACGCTTGGCAGTTTGGCCTTTCACTAACAAGTGCTTTAAGTATCAGGACGAGGACGCGCAAACTTCAAAAGGGGCTTGAACTGTCAACTTCCTTCGGCGGTTGAATCGCCGCCTCGGTTGGTGGTCTTCGATGTCCAGTGGGGAACCACCGGCGGGACCACCGAAGGGGCGTTAAACCCCCTGGCACGGCTCAGGTCTTTGGTAATTGCTTCCATGGTTTGACTGAACGCAATCTCGAGGTCGACTCCGTAGGCGTCAGCCAGTGAAAGCACTGACCAAAGACAGTCCGCGAGTTCGTGTGCGACAGCTACATCAAGTTCGTCCCATTGTCGTACTCCGGCCTTGCCCTGAACAAGCTTCGCCAAATCTCCGACATTGCCCATGAAACCGAGCATCAGTTCTTCGTGGCTCCATTCGCGTCCATAGCGTTGCTTTTCCATAGCCGAGTAAAGCGATCGCACAGCGCGGGCCTGCTGTTGCATTTCTTGAAAGTCCATGTGCCCAGTATGGCGAACACAGGTAGGGGAGCGAAGCAAGGGGAGGATGTCGACCGAACGCGGAACCTCTACCCGTCAGATTTCCTGGACAAGAGCCATTGGACTTCTTCGGCTATGAGATCGAGACCGTTTCCGACTGGCTGGTATCCAAGCTCGAGAGCAGCAGATGAATCCAGGATCATCTCCGTCATCCAGGGGTGGCTGCCCCGATCCAGGCCACCGTAGACGCGCTCAATCTGTCCATCCCAGGCAAGCTCGGCCGCAATGGCAGCTACAATCTTCTCCGCCGTTGGAGTGTCGGGATCGGCGGCGTTGAGAATGCGGCGGCCCGGGAGCAGCGCGACGGTCTTGATCAAAGCAGCTGTGTTCCTTGCGGCAGTGAGGTGGTCAGTGGTGTCGGCCTGCGCAAGCCGGATGCTCCGATTGCCATTGAGCATCCAATCGACGATGCTACTGGTTCGCGGGTTCCGCGCCCATCGACCATGGACTTTTGATGGTCTGATCACGGTGACCGGAAGCCCAGAGTCAAGCGCAACCAACTCCGCAGCGACCTTGCCTGGGGCGTATCCATCACGGGAAAATGGGTTCCCATCGTCTGGGGCAGGCGGCAACGTTGGACCGTCTTCACGAATCGGGGCAGAGAAGCGGGGCCGTTCATCACTGTTGACATGTCTCCCGAAGTCATCAACGTAAACAGCCCGACTCGAAATCAAGACCAGGTTACTTATTGACGTCATCACGGGCAGGAGTGCCCGCACATGTGGTCCGGAGTACGTGAGGAGATCTACCAATAGGTCCGCACCATTGCCAACAAGACGTTCAACACTGCAAGTGGCGCTTCGTTCAATCTGGTGGAAACACACACCGGCGTCCGATAGTTCACGCGGCATTCGTGACCGGCTGCGTCCAGTGACCTCTACGGTCCATCCTGAGTTGGCCAGGACCAGCGCGGTTGCACCACCTATCGCACCTGTTCCACCCAAAAGAATCGCACGCATTTCAATCTCCCCAACTTTGGCCGAAATTGCAGTCTACGGTGTCACTGCTAGCTTCGATTGGGGGTTTTCTCCGACGGGCGTCACGCGTCAGTTGCAACTCCTTGAACGCTTAGGAGCCCGTCCGGGGTCTGAGGCCATCGAGCAGGATGTCGAGGAGCTTGTTTGCATTCACCGAGGGGCCCGCCTGGTGTGCGACGGTGAAGATCCCTATGAGACCAGCCGAGAGATCTTCTGCGGATATGTCGGGCCGAAGGACTCCGGCCTTGACGCCAGCGTCAAGGATGGTCGAAATCGCCTCCAGAAGTTGCTCTCTCGTGCGTGCGTGTGTCGTGTCGCCCGATTCGACCATCGACAGCAGTGTCGCGATCATGCCGCTCTTTGCTGCGATCCAGTCGCCAAACAGATCCATCCACCGCCGTAGCGCCACGTCAGGTGTTTCGTGGGCGAGTAGCTCGGCGGCACCGTTCGTGAGGCGAATTACTTGATCTCGATAGACCGCTTCGACGAGTGACTCGCGCGTCGGGAAGTTGCGATAAAGGGTTGCGATGCCGACCCCTGCCTCTTTGGCGATGGCGCGCATGGATGGCTCGGTGTGGGCTGAGGCGAGGACGCGCGTCGCCACGGCGAGCAACTGCTCACGGTTGCGCGCTGCATCGGATCGCGGTGAGCGCGTTTCAATACTTGCCAAATGGATCATGCTCCGTTTATCGTTGACTTACAAACGGAGCATAGTCCACTTTGACTAGTCCCGCAAAGACGAAAGGAACCACACCATGGAGCCCAGCACGAGTCGCGCGGTACTTCTCAAAAAGTTCGGTGGACCGGAGAACCTAATCATCAGCAGCGTGCCCGAGCCCCACGCCGGACCCGGCGAGATTCGCGTCCGCGTCACCGCCGCGGGCCTGAACCCGATGGACTGGTTCATGACCTCGGATCCAGATACCGCAGCGCGCTTCGGCTTCACACTGCCTGTTGGTTACGGCACCGACTACGCCGGCGTCGTCGACGAAGTCGGCCCGGGAGTCAACACCTACGCGATCGGCGACCGCGTGTTCGGCACCGCCCTCTCGCGCGCCCTCGCCGACCACCTCGTGATCGCTGCGGACAGGAACATCTCCTCGGGCGTCGCGCACCACACACCGGACGGTGTTGACGACCGCACCGCCGCCACCCTGTCGATCGCGGGCAGCACCGCGGCCGCCGCTCTCACCGTCCTCGACCTCGGTCCCGACGACACCGTGCTGATCGGCGGCGCGGGTGGCGGGGTTGGCGTCTTCGCAGTGCAACTCGCGAAGATCGCGGGCGCCCGTGTCATCGGCACCGGCTCCCCGTCCAACGTGGAATACCTCGAAAGCCTCGGCGCCGAACCCGTCGCGTACGGCGAGGGGCTGGTCGGCAGGATCCGCGATTTCGGTGTCACGGTTACCGCAGCCCTCGACCTGCACGGCACCGACACGGTCGATGTCGCTCGCGAGCTGGGTGTCGCGGATGACCGGATCTGCACGATCGCGGCGGCCGTTCCCGGTGTCACCGCAGCCAACGGCGCCAACGCCGGAGCCGAGGCGCTTCTTGATATCGCACGCCTCGTTGAAAGCGGCGACCTCCGGGTGCCGATCGCCGCAACGTTCCCCATCGACGACATTCGATCCGCCGTCGAGCTGCAGGCGGGACGCCACGTCCGAGGCAAGGTCGTCGTCGACCTGTAGTCAACGACCGTTGCCTTCACGGTCGTGTTTCGGGATGCTGAACCGTCGGAATTCGGAAGTGAACCACACGCGACAGTTTGGCCCGCTTCGGGAACGCTGAGCGGGACCATTGGTCGAGGCTGAAAGTGGCCATTTGAAGAGGCGAGCAAAGACTCCGTTCGCATGGTTGGGACCTTGCTCTGTAGGCTAACTGTAGAGATCAAGCGTTGGGGGAGACGTTGTGAGGCGTATTGGCATTGTCATCGCGGCGATCGTTGTGGCCCTGGTGGCCGGTGTCCTTCTGAGTCCGCCAATTCCTGCGAACCCGATAATCAGTGCGCTCGACCGTGACGCGACGCCGTCCGACGCCGTTCCCGCTGGGGTTCCGCCCGTCTCATCGGGAGAGTCCACAACCAGGCTTTTGGCTACAGATGACGGGATCCGGTATTTTGTAGGGCAATCCGCTGGCGCAACTTGTCTCACTATTTATCCAGATCAGCAACCATCTGCATGGACTGCTGGCTGTTGGAATGGCGCAGATTCGGGCGCCGAACTGGTCCGGATAGGTGTCGAAGGTCTTGTTGAAGCCGTGCTTGTTTCCGACAACTATGATGCCTCCGGCCTGGTCCACGAGGGGTTCTGGCGTGTTCAACCGAATATCTACGTCAAGAGGTCCACAGGAGCTTAAATTTGCGGCCTCGATGGTGGTCGCGTTCCATCGCAGATCCTTTTGTGGGACGGATTTACGAGGCGGCGATTGATTGTTCGTTTCAGGGCATGTTATGGCTAGGTCATTGAGGACCCGTGACCGTGTGTCCAGGCGAGAGCTTGGCCGTATGGTGCAGCGATGCCGATGTGCTTTCTCAGATCTGTGAGAATGTTCCCGTGTTCGAGGTGGGGCGGATCTTGGCGGGCGATATTGATGGCGGCTTCGAGTCTTTGGTGACGGTCGTCTTGCTCCAGCCAGACACGGTTCGTTAGCCAGGCCATTGCGTCTGTGTCCTGAACATCAAGGGGATTCTGGTCGATTCCACCGTGCCAGGCGATTGTTGGCAGCCCGGAGTGGATTGGTGGTTGGCCGTGGACAGCACAGGACAGTGTTGGGCCGCCGGAGCCGGTCAGCCGAGCCTGTGCAACCCAGTCGTAGTCATAGCGGTCGGGATAGAGGCGCAGGTCGGCATGCGTCGGGTGCAGGAACTCCGTGCCACCGTGCCGCGGCGAACACCAGGTTGGGCTGCTGCTTGATCCGTGGCAACTCTGCTATCCACGCCAGGACCTCTTCATCGCCGGCAATTTCTTGAGCCCAAAGTTCAATGCACGGTGAGTCGTGGGCGTCCTCAGTGAACGAAAAGTATTGGCTTGCGACTTCAGCGAAGTGGTCCATTCACACATTCTCACCCTAGGCTCACCGGTCCCAGGTCACCAGGCTGGAGGCGGACCGTCTACCGGACTGCCTGGATCGTTTCGAGCCAGAGTGACTCGTTGTTCTTCACAAACCGGGTCGCGCTTTGCCAGTGGTCGCCGTGGCCGGTCCTGAGCATCGTCCCCCACGGTTCGTTTCCCGCGTCATGGGAAGTCTTGAGCAATTCATACATGGCCGTTGTTCGTTGCCACATGGCTGTGGGGAGTGTGGTCCGCAGCTCGTCGTCGGCACCATAGCCGTCAATGAAGGCCGCCAGTGCACGTGCCGCCACGCGTGGATCGGCCGATGCGTCGTTTAGAGTGAATGCCTGCGCGGCGTACGCGAGATCCCAGAGTCGGGTGCTTGGTGCGGCTGCGTCCCAGTCGATGAACACCCAGCGCTCCCCAATGAGGAGATTCCAGGGAGCCAGATCGTTGTGGCAGATCAGTTCTGCTCCGGGGGCCGGAATGTGTGTGATCCAGGTTGAGCCGTAGTTCGGCTCATAGGCTGCGCTGGCGTCGTGAATAGCGCGTACAAGAGAGCCGACTCGACGCAGCTCGGTGAGTGACAGCGGGGCCGAGTCCATGGCCAGGCGGCCAGGGACAAACTCTGTTACTTGGCGACCTTGGGCGTCCTGCCCATAAGTAGCCGGTACATCAACGCCGGCACCACTTACGGCCTTCATGTAGGCGAGTACGCTCGGGGTCGCGGCCGTCCACGGCTTGCGGACCGTCGATCCTATGCGCACCACACCATCTGAAGCGTTGCCGCCAGTCAGGTGAATCTCCTCCATCTCCCAAGGCTATCCCGCACGTGTCGGCAGGAGACGCCAAGTCAGGACCGAGAGCAACGAGCCCACGACCCGTCGTCGTATCGCAAGCCAAACCCCAAGCGGGACGGGTTGCCGATCTTGTGGGGTCATCTCTTACGGTCGTGTACAGCGGTTGGCTGGCCTGCGTTTCGAGCAGATACATGTGTGCACCGGTGTTGGTGAATGCTTCCACCTCTGTGTCCTTGGAGAGGCGATAGTCGAAATTCCTTGCTGAAGGTAGGCTGCAGTTGCGGGGTTATCTCACGCCCTTCCCCGGGAACCGGTGGATCTCCTGCGGCCAATCGAGCGCGACAGCCAGGCGGCCGGCCCAGTACCGCGCGGCGTCGTCGTCGGCCACGTCCACGACGGCGAAGCCGCCGAGGTGTTCCTTGGTCTCGGCGTAGTGCCCGTCAGTGAAAACCGCTTGGCCGTCCCTCGCCTCGACGCTGCACACTACGGTCGATCCGTCGATACCTCCGTTGGTGAACACGAAGACTCCCGCGGCTTTCATCTCCTCAATCACGGCCCTCGAGGAGGCGCCCTTCTCGCGCAGCTCCTCCGCAGTGAAGTCGGGTACCCACTCGTCGTTGAAAGCGATCAAATATTCCATCAAAGTCATCTCCTGTCGGATCAGGCCGAGGACCATCATGCGACCTCTCGACTCCGGCGAACCGGTCCGCCGCCACCTACCAACTCTACGAACGCCCACGCTGAGATACGACACCATTCTAGAAACTAGTTTTCAAGCCGAAATGGCAATCGTCCTGGGGCAGTCCCTTTCCCTATACCCAGGGTAGATCTTGATCGCCGTGCAGACAGTTATTAACGATAATTGCTGGCGCGAACTGAAAGATGGCTTCTTGGCCTTGGGTCAAGATGTGGTTCATGTCCTTTGGATCCTTCCCCTGAGGTCCTGCATTCTCGAATCGACTCCGACAAAAACGGTGCAGTCAGCCGAAGGTGGCGGCACGATCACGTCGACACGTACGCAACCGCCCCGTCGTGGCTCCGGTCGGCTGCTGATCCCACTATCGATGCAACCACGGCAGGTCCTGAAACTGCAGCTCAGGCTCTTTTCCGCCACATCAAAGCAAATGCCGTTGCAGCCTGAATCTCGACGCAGGAATCCTGCTTGAGGAACGTCAGGCTGGACGGCCGTTGCCACTAGGTCTACTCTGTTATACGTTGTAGTGGTAGTCGGTGATACCGGGTACCGGTGAGGAGTATCAATGGAAGATGTGACTGAGATGCTGAAGGGCACTCTTGAAGGGTGCATCCTGGAAATTATCGGCAACGAGGAGATGTACGGATACGCCATTACCAGGCGCCTGAACGAGTCCGGCTTCGCCAATGTCGTAGAAGGCACGGTTTACACCATCTTGCTCCGGCTGGAAAGGAACGGGCTGGTCGAGGTCTCGAAGCGACCATCCCTGAAGGGCCCACCGCGTAAGTTCTATGCTCTCAACGACGCGGGGCGTGAAGAAGTCTTGAGATTCTGGTCGAAATGGGAGTACCTCTCATCACGGATTAATCAACTCAGGGAAGGTAATCAATGAACTTCTGGGAGACCATCACCGGCAGCGATCTCAACACGGAATGGAAGTCATTCCAAGTCCGCGCCGAGGCCTTGCCGACCGACTTCCGGGCGGTATGGGAAGCGATTGTCGCGCAGCTTTTCCCGTACGGGAGCTTTACGGGCCGGAACTTGATGCCGATCCTGGACGGTGTTCTGGGGTTGCTCGAAGAGACGGCGGTCGAAGGGCAGGGCGTTCAGGAAGTGGTGGGAGATGACATTGCAGGCTTCTGCGCGGCGCTGGCCGGCGGTGAGGGTCGCCCGACGTATCGCAACCGCTGGCGTGAGCAACTGAACAAGAACGTCGCACGGAAACTAAGCCAGCTAGGAGGCTGACATGGGCATTCAAAACATCATCGAGGCTAAAAGGCAGTGGCGGGCCATCGCGGCCCGGGCCAATGCACTTCCGCCGGACTACCAGATTGTCTACAAAGAGATTCAGAAGTACTACTACAAAGTCGGGCCGACCGATTTGGGCGACGGGGGACTGCTCGCAGGGATCATGGACTTCTTCGAGGAGGGCGCTGCTGCCGGCAGGGGAGTCCTTCAACTCATAGGCAACGACATCGCTGCCTTCTGTGACGACCTAATCGAGGACGCGCCCACCTATGCGGACATCTATCAGGATTCCATCCGTCAGAAGCACGACAAGGCTCCCGACGCTCGATGACTGTGGAAGCAACGAATCAAAGTCTGATGGGTGAACTGTGCCGACAGGGTCGGCTGGTCGGTTGCGTTCCAAGGTCGCCCGGGTATCCCAGTTAACGCCCCACTCGGAACCTGGCGGCGCGTTCACGGGCTGGGTAAAGGACGTAGTAGGCGTTCGTGACGACGTTCAAGACAACCACCGTCACGACGTACAGGCCAGTGGCAAGGCCGGGGACGTCGTCGTGCGGCAAGGTGTAGGCCATGACTACGCGGGCGCCCGCGTCGATGAGTAGGCCCACGGCCCACATGACGGTCGACGCGCGCCACATCCGCCGGAATCTTTGGGAGTCCCGCCACCAATCCTCCCAACCGCCGGGCCAGCCGAGTCGGCCCTCCAAAAGTGGCCGGCTGAACGCGTAGGTCAGCGGCCGGGCGCCACGAAGGCTTGCGAGGAACCAGCCTGCCGTTGCGGCGGTGAGGATGGCGCCCTTGGCCAACAGCAGCTCTGTGCTGCCGGGCATTAGGGCCACGAGTAGCGATCCAACCGACATAAGCGAGTAGAACAAGGCGATTCGGCCCACGGGGCGTCGGCGCACGAGCGAGACAATGGCCGGGAATGCGCTAGCCGCCGCGACGATCAGCAATGTGAGGTAGACGTCCGTACCTATGGCGCGCAGCGCATAGTAGGCGGCGACCGGAAGCAGCAGAACGACAAGCAGCCGTAGTGCCTTCACGATGTTGCGCCGGGACAGGATCCGGCGTAGGGACTCAGCCATGGGTGTCGACCTTGGTGGCGAGCCGGAACAACGTGACCAACTCCCGGGCGTAGGCTTCCAGGTCCAGTTCGGGGGTGCCTTCGAGGAGGAACGGTAGCCCATCCACCGAACGCTGGATGGTCGTGGCCATGACGAACGGGTCAAAGTCGCGGAACTCTCCGGCCGCCTGGCCGCGGCGCAGGATGCCCTCCACCGGGCCCGCGTCCGCGGCCCGTGCCAGGTCAGGAAGCACCCCTGCCAACAGCACTTCCATGAGCGCACGCATGCGCACCCGGTCGCGGCTGATGTACGCCACCACGGATTCCAGATAGGTGTCCAACTGCCCGGCCGCCGTCACTTCGACACCCACCCGGGCTCCGACAAACTCGCCTATGCGTGTAATTACGTCTTCGACGACGGCGGCCACCAAGTCGTCTTTGTCCGCAAAGTGGTAGGAGATTAGCCGGGTGCTCGAAAGCCCTGCGTGGGCGGCAATGCGTGCGTAGGTTGCCTGGGCGTAACCGTCGGACCCGATGACTTGCACCGCGGCCTCGACCACCTGCGCGCGACGGGCATGCGAAGTGAGAGATCTCGTTACTTGCATAAGTAAAAATTACTACACCCAAGTAAGACGCGCCAGTGGCGATTTCGGGAGGGGCCGCCACCACGGGTCACAAAGGTGCGGGTACATTTCCCAGGCCCTCGTCGACGGACGAGGGCAAGTCGCGACGAGGCAGGCGGGAATCTGGTAGCCGAGGAACCAGCCTGATGCGCAATCCGAATAGCCGTGGTTACGTTCCACCCCGGCATCAGTACGTGCCTGATGCTGCCGATCGGGACCGTGGACCAATCGCGCCAATCTGCGGGTGGAAACAGCGTGCACTGACCAGTTTTCAAAGGGAATCCTGGCCGCACAGTTCGATCACCAGGGCGTGCCCCGACGATCGATGTCGCCCTGCGGTCACTGGTTCGCGTGTTGCTTTGCGGAGCAGGCGAGGTTCGGTCCGCCTTCGGATACGACGACGGACGGTTGATCGAGACGGGACAAGCACCGTTCCGCGGTGTGGACCGAGACCCGTACCGCGATTGCGCCAATCTACCAAGACGGCACCAGTGCCAGCTACCCGGATTTCTTGGGAGCCTACCAAGATCAGACGACGCTGGAGGCCGCCGTGCCGGCGCACTCGCGTGACTTCATGAATGGTTCGAGCCTTTGTCCTTGCATTGCCGCTGGTAACGAGCCTGATACCTGCTCTCAACTCGAACCAATACAGGGCATCACGGACGACTCGAAACGGGCAATCCGCAGATCTCCGGAAGTGTAGGACCCGGCGTGCAGATCAGCTTCAGTCAGAGAAGCGTCTCCACGGTGAGAAGTTCCGTCCTTGCCACTACTTGGCGATGCAGATCAGCCAGAGCAAGGCGCGCGGGGTCTTTCATGTAGGCCTGCAGAGCGGAGTCATCTGGCAGGTAGATGACTTGCACCTCGAGCGGTCCGTCGCCGTCACCGACACGACGCACCCTGCTCACCACTTCGCCGCCGTACTTCGGCACGAGCGCGAGCACCCTGTCCTCATAGTCGGTGAGGGCGTCGTCCTGACCCTCTGATGCCCAGAGAAGAACGCAGAGTTTCAGAGTCATGGGTGCATCCTATCCACTGCCAGACGGCATTTCGACTAGCGTGCACCCAAGATCAGAAAAGGGTGGTTAGGTTGGCCGTTAGCCGGTCCAGATCGGACAATCCAGTGGTCGACCTCCACCTGTCATTTTCAGAAGTTGGATCCGAAGAAGGATCGGCGCGAAACTCGAGCTTAGGGATTATGACGGGTTGTCCCTACGTTTGATGGCGCGGCCCACGGTGGAACAGGCTACGCCGAAGAGCTCGGCAATCTCAAAAGTCGTGTGTTCCCGTCCTGTGACCGGAAACCAGGCTTCTTTCCTGCGCCTTGGAAAGCTTGAGCTGTTTCCCCGCACCCTACCCTTTGCTTTGGCGACAGCCATCCCCTCGCGAGTTCGCGCCTGGATCAGGTCTACCTCAAATTAGGCAACCATGGCCAGTGCATTGAAAAGGAGCCTACCCACGGGATTGGTGGGGTCATGGACGGAACCACGGATGCTGACCTTAACCACGCGACGGGTGACTTCATCAACGATGTCCTTGGCATCGCGCGGTGAACGGACCCGACGGTCAGGATTGGTTACCACGAGGGTATCCCAGCCCCGACAGGCTGCCAGTGCTTGCCCAAGTTTAGGCCGCGCCCTGCTGGCGCCGGTGAAGCTTTGGCCATTGGTGGAAAAGCGGGCGTATCCGAGGAGGAGTTAGGTCATGATTTTGTGTGCACCGTTTGGCCCCCATCACCGGGCCTTTTCTCGGACACGGTATGCGGGAATGTGGTTGCTCCGGAACCATGCACTGTAGAAACATTCGGAAGTCGTCTGCGCACGCGCCGGTGAACGACCGGCTTACAGGACGGTTTGCCCGTGGCTACATGGGACACCCTCAGATAACGCGGTTTTCTGGCGCCGCAGCACTCCCCGGACTATTCTCGGCCTTATGGAAGCCTTGTGTCCCTCGTGTGGTTATGAGCTGAATGTAGACAGTCAGTCATGCACAAATTGTGGTTCTGTTGTGGTCATCGCCCCCGCAGCCTCCGCCAGTATCGGAATGGCCGCCGGCATATCCGTAACGGTCGGTTACGGCCAGGTTTCGTCTTGGTTGAACAAATGGGATGACCTGAAGCAAGACCAGGGAGGAGTTGAGGATGCTTTCTCAGCTGAAGGGATCGACAATCGGATCATCAGGCATCGTCTTTTGCGGTTCTTCGAGGACTGTTGGCATCTAGTCGATTGGGTCAAGGAGGACGAAGAGTTGCCCGACATCAATGAAGAAGTAGAAACCGAGGCTTTGGATGATGATGCGATGAGAGTCTGCAGAGCGGTGGCATTGGTCTCAAAACATCACACTCTCAGGACGACCGCCCGAACCCCGGAACGTGAGAAGGCCTACGTAAAGGACGTCACTTTTTCATCGGGGCGGCCCAGTGCGCGAGTTTAATTCATCCACGGGGCCAACGACTTTGAGCGAGATGCGGAAACCTTGGTCAGAGAATGCATGAGTTGGTGGCATGAGTTCTTTAGACGACACAACATTGTTGCCCCATAGATCCCTCCTGGATCTAAACAGCCGCAGAGTGAAAAGTGTCTCGGTAGCAGTTCCAGATATGACAAGTTGAGGGCTACCAACCGAAGTTCGGAGTCAATGGCGGTCATTCACCGTGGGAGTGTCCCCGGCTCTCCGATTGCGCTAGGGGTCGTTGTTGGTCGATTTCTTATAACACTGTCGGAGATCAAGAGAAGCCCCAATGGAGGCCAAACAACACGCTAGTAGGACCGTCCAAAAGAAAACGCCTCTGCTGGGAGCGGCTGCATCAGCGAAGCTCCCAAAGTCATCAGGCAAACGACGCTGACGAGAAAACCACCAGTCATAAGCGCGACCCCTACAAACTGTTGCAGTGTCTTGTTCATGGATTCCCTTCAACTGAAGGTTGAATATCACAAATGCCCCAAAATTCCAGGGGGCCAGCATAGTGGCTTGAACCGTCCCGGGAATCATGCCGCCGTTTTGTTGGCGGCGTCGTCGGGTAACGAGCCGATTTGTAAATCATAGTAGGACTGCTCGTATTCCTCCGGTGTTTGGTGCTCCAAGGCGGAATGCAGGCGGTCATTGTTGTACCAATTGGCCCACTCAAACACGATCTCGATGACATCGGATTCGGTCTTCAACGCCCCGGTGCGAAACGGTGAGTCCTTGGCGACGGCTTCGTTCTTGAACAACCCCATTACGGTTTCCGCGGCGGCGTTATCGTACGCGTCGCCAACACTGCCGATTGATGGTTGCAAGCCCTCCAGGATCAGTGTGTCGGTGTAGCGGATCGAGGTGTACTGACTGCCCGCATCGGAATGATGAATCAGACCCTCCGGGACGGGCCGGCCGGTGTGTTGGCGCCGCCATAACGCCATACGCAGGCATTGCTCCACAAAGGCTGTGTCCTTGACCGTTGACGTCTCCCACCCCACGATGGCACGTGAGTACAAGTCGATGACCAAAGCCACGTAGACGAACCCGGCATAGACCGGGACGTAGGTGAAGTCTGTGACCCAAATCTGATTCGGAGCCGGTGCGTTGAAGTTCCGGTTGAGCAGGTCACCGGCGCGGCGGCCATCCTTGCCAGGGATCGTCGTGCGAGTCTTCCGGCCACGGACGAGACCGTTCATGCGCTCATCACGCATGAGACGGTCCACCGTTTGTTTGGAGGCTTCCGGGAAACCGTTCCGTCGTAGCCATGCCGTCATCTTCCGGCGCCCATAGATGATTTCAGGCCGTGGCCGGCCCTTTGCGCCTTTGGCTTTCAGGGCTCGGAGCGCGTCAGTAATCCGTGCGTCTTCCATGGTGCGCAGCGCGGGGAGGCGTTTCTTCCAGGCCCGGTAGGTTCGTGCGGCGACCTGTACACCCTGCCCTCGCAGGACGGTGCAGATCGACTCGACCGCGTAACCAGCGGCGCGCATTTCGTCGATGAATCGGCAGATTAGCGGCGGCGAGGGTCGAGTTCCCTCGCGAAGAAAATCGACGCCTGCTTGAGGATCTCATTGGGCTCTTTCAAGTCCCGCACCTCGGCCCGCAGCCGCTTGATCTCCTCCAGCTCGTTACTGCTCGGGCCTTCCTTCACGCCAGCATCAACCTGGGCCTGGATGACCCAGCGGCGCAGTGACTCGGTGCCAACGCCAAGCTTCGGAGCCACCACTTTGCAAGCAGCATTCACCGATGGATACTCCGGCAATCGATCCAGCACCATGCGCACTGCACGGTCACGGACTTCAAGGGGAAAATTCTTGGGCATACTCACTATCTTTCTCAAAAAAGACAGCGGCATCAAACCAGGGACGGTTCAGCTTGACGATTGATCCAGCCTATGAACGCTCTCCAGCGGAGGCATGTCTCGCATACCGTTCCCCTGCAGGACTCCGAAGCCGCCAGTCCGGGCCGCGACTTCACTGTCGCGGAACCGGCAGTCAATCGGATATGCAGCCACCTTTGGGTAAATTGACCTCGGCCACTCTGGATGCCGGCTTCATCAACGGGTTCGTGGTGCTCCCACGTGGCAATGACAAAAGGCTACGAACGGAGAAGCGAATCCGTAACAGTGACCGTGGTGCTTGCACGAACTTCAAGAAGTCCGACGAGTCCATCCGTTTCGCATCTGATCCGAAAAACCAACACTCCCGCCTGAGACTCAATCGTCACGACTGTCACGAAATCGCGGTCCATGGTCAAAATCGTTGTTTCGTTGGAATGCCACCGTATGGAAATCGAGCATGCAACCCTGTCCCAGGAAAGCGAGACGCGATTTTCATTGAACTCGGTTGTAGACATCGTGCAAATCCAGGGTTCCTCACCAACCACTACTTCGAGAGGAAGCAAGGCGAGGTCCTCGTCCAGGGGAACATCTAGGTTGCCATTCATGGTCAGACTCCTTCAGACCAACCCAGCTTATCCATTCCTACACTTGGAATCCGTCCGGGCAAGCGATTTGAGAGCAATTAATAATTGCCCGTCGTCCGTCACGCAGAGCGTTCCCCTGCAGACGCCTGTTGATACATCTTCCAACAAGAAGGTGCCCGCCGTTGGGTACGGGCCTGAGCGAAGCCCTAGCGTACGATTCTTCCGTTTTCTGCGGCGCCCACATAAGGACCACCCCCGGATCGTGCCCGGCGCATGGCTTGCGCCACGGCGCCAACGCCGCCGACAAACCAGCTGCCAGGCCAGAGACTTTCATCATCGACCTCAACACGGACAGACGCCTAAAAGCCGGTAAAGTAGTCCACTTGCAGGGCGCTCCTGATGTGCCACGAAAATATGGCGTGATAACTACATTTTCCCACGTCAGAGGCACCTTTCAGGCTTTAAGACGCCAGAACCGACATGTCCGCATGAAATGCCGAGGCTAGCGGACCGGATTGGCGTTCAACGGTCCCGACATTTACTCTTGTGTCGCGTTGTTCACGACGACGTAGATTTCAGTCGGGCTCCCGCGACAGCGTATGCTCACCACATCTTGACAGATAAGGTTCTCGTGATTGACGTTCTTTTGATTGCCCTGACAGGGGTCGGCTTGATCCTGAGCGCGGTAGGGTGGTCAACTTTCGGTGCCGTCTTTGTGTCGGGAAATGTCACCCGTGACGCACGGTTGCCAAAGGCACTCTTTGTTCTAGGTGACCCGAAACTTATTTGGGCGTCGTTGCTGCTTCTCGCCTCTTCTGGAAGCCTGCTGGCCTCGAGACAGTTGGACAATGGGTCAAATATCTCCGTCCTGGCATTGGCCGCTGCCTACGCTTTCTTTTGGTGTGTTCTCGCAGCCCTCATCACCAGGTTGCGGAAACAAGGCCACACCGAATCGGAATCCGATGCGGGTTACATAAGCTGGCCAGCCCTCATGTTGTCTCTTGGAGCAATCGGCCTCGGGATCTTTGTAGGTATGGCGCTCCTTGCTATTTGGGTAAAAATCGGATCCTAAGCCAATTTCCTTAGGCGAATCGTGCTCTGGTCATGCCCCCACTCAACCGGTTCCGCTTTGGGACGTTTTCCATAGGAATCCCTGGGAAGCACTTTATGTTGGGACGCTGAACCGAAGCTGCAGCACGCTACTGACGCGAGTGTTTCCAGCGGCCACAACCACCGAGCCGCAGTTGCCCTTCCCCTGCGGTACGAACTTTTCAGGTAGTTCATTTCCTAGGCTCGATGCTTTATCGTCACATCGTTGACCGCCCACTAGATGTTTCGGTGGATTCCGCGGGGAATCGTCGCCTTCATCTTCTCGGCGTAGCTACTTCGCTGCATTTACAAGGAGGACACCGCCAAAGAAAAGGAGAATGGCCATGGGAACTGTGCACAGCACGATAAAAGGCCACCAGTTCGCTAGGTCACCTTTGCGGTAGACAATTGCTACCCAGAGTGAAGGCACAAAAAATGGGAGGTAGAAGAATGCGAAGACAATTGCGCTGAGCCCTAGCGTCCCTTCGTAGCAACCTGAACCCCAGGATCCTGGACCGCATTCCATTCGCGTGAACCATTCGGTCATGCCGAGTGCAAGCAAGAACGACGGCAAGATCGCGACTATGGCGCCGGTGACGCTAAAGACAGCCATGGCCTTCTGAACTTGCGTCAACCGGGTGTTGCCATATTTGAGGTAGCGGGTGGTCTCGTGACTCATATACCTGCCTCTCCGAGTTGGATGTCTAGGCTGATGGTCTGGTGAATACACATATTCCTTGCAGTCGCTTCGATCCCTAAAACCATAGCCGAGGACGGTGCTGGGCTTTTCAAGGGCTCAGCTAATATCAGCTTCCCCAGCGAACGCAAAGGCTTGTGGGAGCGCGGTTTTGCCGCATTACTTTTTGACCTTCGAAAGTGTTTCAGTCAGCGTTCCCCTTGCCGGACTGCCACGAATCATAATCCAGATAATCGACGCACGAATTCGACGCCCGAACACAAACCTGCTCCCAAGCACCCTGTGAACGGGGCGATACTCTTGATGCATGGAAGCAAACTGGATCGAACACCGACGGGCAGGCGACAGGGAGCGGGTGGGGTGGATGGAGCCTGTCGGTGAGGGAATCGTCGCTATCGATTTGCTGGGGCGTCGAAGGACAGGCGTCGTGGAGTGGATGCATGCGGAAGAGACTCTCGATGAACTTGGATTGAGCTATCTTGCCGAACCTCATGAGTTACTGCCGGACGGTGGCGGCTGGCTGAGGGTACGTATTGCAGAGGTGTCCTCTGCCATGATCCGTGTAAAAAGGACGACTGGGGCGATATGAATGCACCGCAAATCTACTACACGTTGCCATTCCCGGTGACCGAGGATCGGATTCGCCCTCTGTTCCGTTAAAGGTTCCGCCTACGGTCACACAGCCCTGACAACCCCCATCCAAGTCCGATCGTCTGGGCGTCCGGATATCCGACCGGCTTACGGACACACGTGGACAGAGTCCCTGGATTGATATGGTTCTCGGATGGAATGTGTGGAGCTCGAGACGCCGCGTCTAATACTTCGATGCCCGACAGAGGGGGACATCGAGCGCATCTTCACTATCTGCCAGGACGCAGACATCGCCGCCTTCACCACCGTTCCACACCCCTATCGGCGCGAGAGTGCAACCGAGTTCGTCAGCGGTGTGATTCCCGCAGGCTGGTCCACCGGTAGTGCTCTGGCGTGGGGCATCTACTTGAAGGACGCTCCGCAGCTACTCGGAGTGGTTTCGCTTTCCAATGCCCAGGACGGAGCCGCCGAGCTCGGGTACTGGATCGACCCGCTCGTTCGGGGGCAGGGAGTGATGACGGAAGCGGCCGCGCGCGTTGTCGCGTTTGGCTTCGCTGCTTACCCTGACGGTCTCGGCCTCAGCCGAATTGGGTGGGAGGCCATCTCGATTAATGGACCTTCCGCCCGCGTTGCGCAGAAGGTCGGCTTCAGATGGGAGGGGCACAGGCGGGGCGCCGTTGTTCGGCTGGGCACCATCTACGACCTAACATTCGCGGGTGTGCTATGCACTGATGGTCGATCGATGCCCACTCCGTGGCCCGGCGCGATCGAGTAGAACATACTCTGCCACGGGCAAGCAGAAGAAGCGTCCGTAGGCGATGGCTGTGAGAGTCTGCATATCCTGTGTGTATGGGTAGCTGGGGCACTGCGATATTTTCTGACGATACGGCCGCTGATGTGCGCGCGGAATGGCGCGAAGGCATCCTAGATGGCGTCCCTCCCGAAGAACTGACTGCCAGGCTCATCGATTCATATGGAGCGCTGATGCAAAGCCCGGATGACGGTGTGGTGTTTTGGCTTGCGCTGGCGGCTGCCCAACATGAGACTGGCCGTCTGTGCTCGGACGTCCGGGCCAAAGCATTGGGAATCCTCGAGCGCGGGGGCGACGTCGCCCGCTGGGAGGAAGAAGACGAGAGTTTGGCGAAGCGGCGGAAGGTCGTACTGGGTCGGCTGGGTCTGAAACTGGCTGGGCCGCAACCAGCCCCGAAGCGTCTCAAGCGCCCGGTCCCACATGGGGTTGACTTCAAAGTTGGGGATGCAATACTTCTGCGTTCCCCAGGTGGTAAGCGAGCGATCGCAGTGGTGGTTGCGCATAGTCCTGGCTCGCCCAAGGGCACACTGGATCCGGTGGTCGAATTGTTGCTCTGGGACGATAAAGGGGTGCTCCCATCCCGCGAGTTCATGGCCACGGCGCCGCCACTTCATACCCACCATGACGTTCCTGAGTCCGTCAGAGAAGGGCCGCCACGGATACGGCCGAACCTTTTTGCTGTCCACACGGCACAGAAGTCCAGGGCATTTAGTCGCGACATCGGAGAGGTAGTCGCCACGAACATCCCTCGCCATCCGGCTGGGGATTACCGGGATGGGTCGCAGAGGACGGGTGAGACTATTCTTAGCGGCGTTCAATGGCGATGGTTCGGTGTCTTCATGGATCAGCCCAGCTACGAAGCGACGCTGGAGATGACTCGCACCCATACCCGACCCCATAAGAATCGGTGGAAGAATTTCTTCACCAAAGACACCAGCGCCTAAGAGAATTGGCAACCAGCCTGCCCGCCGGAAGCGTGGCGTCTAGCCCAGGAATGTGTTTGCACAGGGTTCCATTTACGGCCAACGTCTCGCCGAGGCGCTCCCTAAGCGCTGAAGAACGGAAGGGCTTTCGCAAGGCCAGTCACTGTCAGATCTGTGGGATCGGGCGTGGCCCAATCTGAAACATCGAGGCGCAGACGGTCGGAGACTACAACTCGCCCGGCGAGAACGTCTCGCGAGATGCCATCGGGGCGATATCCGAGCCCACGAGAGACCCCTTGCGAACCTACGTTGTCCTGGAACACCTCGGTTAGCGCGGTGACGGCTCCCAGTTCTTCAAAAGCAAGACTCAGCAAAACTGTCCGGGCCTCAGTACCAATGCCCTGCCGGTGAAATTCGAGGCCAAGCCACGACTCGGTTTTCACTTCGCGCAGTACAGAAAAATTGCGGGCCTTCAGCGTGACCATGCCTACCGCCTGGCCTCCACGAAATACGCCCAACTCCAAGGCCCAATCCTCGACAGACCACGCGCCCCGGCGGCTCCAGTGCTGCTGCATCACGTGGAGTGCCCGCTCACCAGGAGGAAGATCTGTCCAGGGTGTCAAGAAGGGCTGCTCACAAGGCTCATGCACGCCGTTCGCCGCGACCTGAGCTAGCTCGGATAACTCGGCATCGTTTGGAACACGGAGTTCCAAACGCTTGGTTGCAAGCTTCAATTGAGCGAGGGGCCAGTAAACGTTGAGCACTTCGCAAGTATGGCACGGCAGCGTTCGCCGACTCACGTTGAGAAGCGCGAGAAACAGCATTCCAATTTCCGCCACAGTCTCGCAGAGCATTCGTCTTGTAGACGGCGATGCAAACGGCGGTCATCTGTTGAGGAGATCGAGATCTCTCACGCAAAAACCGTGATGTTCCCACTCCTCGTTCAACACCACGTGTAGACACTGGAGTACCGACTTGCCTCTGGCGTAGGGCGGCCAACCGGGACCCGAGGGTACAGGCGCAGTCGCCGACAGCTCGCTCGGAGTCACACTCGAGAGCCAACTTTCCAACTCCAGAACCTGTTCGTGACGCACCGCGAGCACTTCTTGCAGCGTTGGATCAGCAGCCTGGTCGATGCCCTGTTCTGCCTGGTCAGGCACGTACGGGCTTGCAAGACCCAAAGCAGTGAATGGCCGATCCGATCCAAGACAACAACGACGGAACCACGAGTCGTGAACGAAGACCAGATGCCTCAAAGTTTGAACTGCCGACCACTCACCCTGAACCTGCTGATGCTCGGAGCCGTCGGACATTTGGTCAAGACGCTCGACAGTTGCCTTCCAATCGGCTTGCAACTGTCGGTGTGCCTGCCGCAGCTCGACCGCGTCAGCGGAGCGGATCAGCAAACGCACAGGATGCCGTCTATCCAGCTCTGCTTCGACGTAAGACGCCACCTCCACGCCATTGACCACGAGATTGCTGACAAGTCCGTCAATTGCGACGTCCTGCATCACGACACCGATAAACCGGGCGCGAGTCAGGTCGCACTCTCGGAACTCGGCCTCGGTAAGGTCCTGATCCTCAAATCTCGTCATAGGCGGCATCATACGCGCGTACCGAAACTGGCTGGGCGGCCCGAGCCAAGTCCCACGCGGTGGTTCAGTGCGAGAACCGAAATGGGAACCCTCCTTATCTTTCGCTCCGTTCCCGATACGGAATCTGCGGGACTGCGCAGACGAGTACTGAAAATTGTGCAGACGACTTCTGAGAGCGAAAGCTTGGGGCCGATTTCGCATCTGAAGCGCTTGAAAGTTGGCAGACTAAACCCGCTACTCTATGCATAAATGGCTTTGAGATCGTCACGGGTGGGATGGATTCGTACCGGCATGATTGCTAGCCTGATGCTCATCATCATGATTACCCTATTTAGCGTTCGGCCTGCGGTTACTGGCCCCTTCATTTTGATCCCCCTGGGAGTGATGAGGTTGGCCGACTATGTGTATGGTGCGGTGGGGTTTGCAGGATGTTGGAAGATCATCCGCTTATCCGCCGCGGATCGGAAGCGGCGGAGGCAGGGTTTACCCCTCGGCCTTCCCCTTTGAGCCGATGCTTGAATCGACATGTGATGAACTGGGGTATGCCTGCATTTGAGATTCAACAGCGCCAAGATCCGGGGGCCGTCGATCGGATCCTTCGTTCTCTACCTGAGTGGTTTGGTGTTGAGGAAGCTATCGAGGGTTACGTTGCAAGCGCATCACGGCATGAGTCATTTCTCGCAGTTGTCGATGATACGACTGTTGGGGTCGCCTTGGTGATGCGTCACTTCAAGGAATCAGCGGAGCTGATACTCATTGCGGTAGATGCACAACACCGTGGCGATGGAATTGGAGGGGCATTGCTCGATGCTCTGGAATCATCGCTCATTGTCGACGAGTGCCAGCTGCTGCAAGTACATACCGTCGGCCCTTCGTTTGAGGATGCCGCTTACGCCCAGACCAGGGCTTTCTATCGCAACGCAGGCTTCGTGCCGGTCCTGGAAATCGACGGAATCGATTGGGATGGTCCCACCCTTGTCTTGGTCAAGCCGCTTGGGGGATCCTGGTATGAACGGGAATGAGCGGTTCGGCATAGCGCCCGTATTCCAGCCCACACCTGAACCCCGGGATGCGGACTTGATCAATCTTCTGATCACTCGCAACGGCACCCTGACGCTTGTGTCCGTTCCCGACCTCCCAATTGTTTTCTCTCTCTACCGACCGGGTCACGCAGGTGTGCAACGCGGCAACGGGCACTGTCCGCTACTCACATGACTGAACAGCACGAACTGTTTGCGGCCCACGTCCTACACCGTACTGTGTGCGGGCATCTAGTCCATCGTCGCTTTACCGGAGAATATCTCCGTCTCGTGCCGCGGTAGACGGCGTCGTCGCAAGGAGTCAACCTTCCAACCGTCGAGTTCGAAAATCCCGTCCTCCCTGTCTGGATTGAGGTGCAGTAGTACTGGGAAGCAATCCTCATCTTCGAACCAACCCTGCGCGAGGGTCCGCATGATGAGGACTTCCCCCTCGACGAAGGGGTCTGGAGTTCATCTCGAAATCCTAGGTCCGTCATCAGCTGTGACAATGCTGGGTGCCCAGACCGAAGTAAACAGCACCCTCTCCCAGTAGGACGCGCGAGCGTGCCCATCCGGGCTCACGCAATCACTGCGCGTGTGCCCGCCAAGACCTGGTGGATCAATGTGGTTTGGTCGCCCCGGGACCGATAATTGTGTGAATACGACAACTTGGATGCCGTCCCTGGATAGGCCGAAGGGGCCGGGCCACCAAGTGGTGGCACCGGCCCCTTTTGGGGTTGGTGTTTAGTTGGGCCCACGCTCGGTGGGAGCGGGCCGGCGAGTGGGGTTTAGCTGTCGCCGCCGGCGTTGCCGGTGGTTCCTGCGTTGACGTTGTGGAGGTCGTATTTTTGGATGGCTTGTTGGGGGAGGGTGGGGTCGATGGTGCCTTGGTGGGCGAGCATTTGGAGGGTGCGGATGACGACGGAGTGGGAGTCGATTTTGAAGTGTCGTCGTGCGGCTGCGCGGGTGTCGGAGAAGCCGAAGCCGTCGGCGCCGAGGGTGGCGAAGTCGTTGGGCAGGAATTGGCGTACCTGGTCCGGGACGGCTTTCATGTAGTCGGTGACGGCGATGACGGGGCCGGTCGCGTTGGCCATTTTCGCTGTGATGTAGGGGGTGCGGGGGGTTTCGTTGGGGTAGAGGAAGGCGTGTTCTTCGGCGGCGAGGCCGTCGCGTCGGAGTTCGGTCCAGGAGGTCACGGACCAGATGTCCGCGGCGACTCCCCATTCCTCGGCGAGGATGTGTTGGGCTTCGATGGCCCAGGGGACGGAGACGCCGGAGGCCAGGATTTGGGCTTTGGGGCCTTCGATGGTGGCGGTTTTGAGGTGGTAGATGCCGCGGGTGATGCCCTCGGTGTCGATGTTTTCGGGGGCGGCGGGTTGGAGGATGGGTTCGTTGTACACGGTGAGGTAGTACATGACGTTGGGGTCGGTGGAGGCGGGCCCGTACATGCGCTCGAGGCCGGCGCGGATGATGACACCGATTTCGTAGCCGTAGGCGGGGTCGTAGGTGATTACGGCCGGGTTGGTGGAGGCCAGGATTGGGGAGTGTCCGTCGGCGTGTTGGAGTCCTTCACCGGTGAGGGTGGTTCGTCCGGCGGTCGCGCCGATGATGAAGCCGCGGGCCATTTGGTCTCCGGCGGCCCAGAACTGGTCTCCGGTGCGTTGGAAGCCGAACATGGAGTAGAAGACGTAGATCGGGATCAACGGTTCGCCGTGGGTGGCGTAGGCGGTGCCGGCGGCGGTGAACGCGGCGACGGAGCCGGCTTCGTTGATGCCGGCGTGCACGATCTGTCCGGAGACGGATTCCTTGTAGGCCAGGACGAGGTCGCGGTCTACGGAGAGGTAGTTTTGGCCGTTCGGGTTGTAGATTTTCGCGGTCGGGAAGAACGCGTCAATGCCGAAGGTGCGGGCTTCGTCGGGGATGATCGGGACGATTCGGTTGCCGAAGTCCTTATCGCGCATGAGGTCTTTGAGTAACCGGACGAAGGCCATGGTCGTGGCGGCGTGTTGTTTGCCGGAGCCACGGTTGGCGACTTCGTAGGTTTTATCCCCCGGCAGGGTTACCGGTGTGTGATTGTGGCGGCGTTCGGGGACGAATCCGCCTAGCGCGGCGCGGCGTTCCATGAGGTATTGGATTTCGGGGGAGTCCGGGCCGGGGTGGTAGTACGGGGGCCGGTACGGGTCTGCTTCGAGTTGCTCATCGGTGATGGGCAGGTGCAGGTGGGTGCGGAAGTCCTTCAGGTCCTGCAGGGTGAGTTTCTTCATCTGGTGCGTGGCGTTGCGGGCCTCGAAGTGGGTGCCCAGGCCGTAGCCCTTGACCGTGTGGGCCAGGATCACCGTGGGCTTGCCCTTGAACTCGCTCGCGGCCTTGTAGGCGGCGTAAACCTTGTGGTAATCGTGCCCGCCACGCTTGAGATTCCAGAGCTCGTCGTCGGAGAGGTGGGCGGCGAGTTCCTTGGTTTGCGGGGTTTGGCCGAAGAAGTGCTCACGGACGAAGCCACCGGATTCGGCCTTATACGTTTGGTAGTCACCATCAACGGTGGTGTTCATGACATCGACCAGGGCCCCGTCGGTATCGCGGGCGAGCAGGTCATCCCACTCCCGACCCCAGAGGACTTTGATGACGTTCCAGCCGGCACCGCGGAAGAACGCTTCGAGTTCCTGGACGATTTTGCCGTTGCCACGGACCGGGCCATCGAGGCGTTGGAGGTTGCAGTTAACGACGAAGTTGAGGTTATCGAGTTTATCGTTCGCGGCGAGTTGGAGCAGGCCACGAGACTCGGGCTCATCCATCTCACCATCGCCCAAAAACGCCCAGACTTGCTGGTCGGAGGTGTCTTTGATGCCGCGGTTATGCAGGTACCGGTTGGACTGGGCCTGGTAGATCGCGTTCATCGGGCCGATACCCATCGACACGGTCGGGAATTCCCAGAACTCCGGCATCAGGCGCGGGTGCGGGTAGGAGGAGAGGGCGTGGCCTTCCTTGGACTTTTCCTGACGGAACCCATCCAAGTCCTCCTCCGACAGGCGGCCTTCGAGGAACGCGCGGGCGTACATGCCGGGGGAGGCGTGGCCCTGGAAGAAGATCTGGTCTCCGCCACCGGGGTGGTCCTTGCCGCGGAAGAAGTGGTTGAAGCCGACCTCGTACAAGGTCGCGGCCCCGGCATAGGTGGAGATATGCCCGCCGACACCAATATCGGGGCGCTGGGAACGATGGACCATGATCGCAGCATTCCACCGCAACCACGCCCGATACTTCCGCTCGATCTCTTCACTACCCGGGAACACCGGTTCCTGATCGGCAGGAATCGTATTCACATAATCCGTCGTCACGACCATCGGCACGCCAACACTCTGCGCACCAGCACGCTGAAGCAGCGACCGCATAATGAACTGGGCACGCTCAGTACCCCGATCCGCAATCAACGCATCCAAAGACTCCAACCACTCGGCAGTCTCATCCGGATCACGATCAGGCAACTGATTAGTCAACCCGCTCAGGATATGGGAGTTATCGTCTCGCAGAAACACAGGTAGGTACCTCTTTCGTGATGGATTCGCCGCCCCAGCGTTGGTGTTGTGGCGTCGTCCCGCCAGCGGCACGTTCAACGTTGAACGTGGTGCGGGGGTGGGGTGACCCGGATCCGGGACCCACCGCATTATTTTCGCAATATGAAAACAAAATCTTGTATGACGAGATTACTGCCAGTGTGGCGAGGATGCAAAATATCTCCTCCGTGACGGATTTTCATGGACACTTCCTTGACTGGATGTGAGCTGGCTCATAGACTAACTTTCACAAGCCAAAAACTTTCTTCCACGATATGATATTTCACCACTTGATGCGGAGCTACCATGGACGCTACTTCCACACAGAATCTTGACCCGGTTGGGTCAGTCGGGGGCGCCTTCCCCGACACGGCCGCAAGCGCGGCCCCACCCTACGAGACACCCGAGGGCTATCTCCTCAGTGCCTCCCTCTACAACCAGGACCTGGCACCCACCAAGGAGAAGGGGCGCCGCTGGTCCGCCTACAGCATCTTCACCCTGTGGGCCAACGACGTACACAGCCTCGGCAACTACGCCTTCGCGATCGGGCTCTTCGCCCTGGGCCTTGGCGGCTGGCAGATCCTCCTGGCACTCGGCATCGGCGCCGTGCTGCTCTTTGGCCTGCTGAACTTCTCCGGCTTCATGGGCTTCAAGACGGGTGTCCCGTTCCCCGTCATGAGCCGCATCAGCTTCGGCATCAAGGGCGCCCAGGTCTCCTCGCTCCTGCGTGGCGGCGTCGCCATCGTCTGGTTCGGCGTGCAAACCTTCCTGGCCTCCGTGGTGTTCCGGGTCATGCTGACCGCAGTGTTCCCCTCCCTGCACAACCTCGACACGAACTCGATCCTTGGGCTCTCCACGCTTGGCTGGCTCACGTTCGTGGCCCTGTGGATCGTCCAGGTCATCATTGTCAGCTTCGGCATGGACATGATCCGCAAGTACGAGGCCTTCGCCGGCCCCATCATCCTGATCACCATGGCCTCGATCGCCATCTGGATGTTCACCCGTGCCGGCGGCTCCATCGCCTGGACCACCCACAACGCCCTGACCGGCGGAGACATGTGGCGGACCATCTTCGCCGGCGGCGCCCTCTGGGTCGCCATCTACGGAACCTTCGTGCTGAACTTCTGCGACTTCACCCGCTCAGCCAAGAGCAAGAAGTCGATCGTCCGCGGCAACTTCTGGGGCATCCCGATCAACATGCTCCTCTTCGGCGCAATCGTCGTCGTCATGGCCGGCGCCCAGTTCAAGATCAACGGCACCATCATCGAGAGCCCGGCCGACGTCGTGCACGCCATCCCGAACACCTTCCTGCTGGTCCTGGCCTGCCTGGCCCTGCTGATCCTGACCGTCGCGGTGAACCTGATGGCCAACGTCGTCGCCCCGGTCTACGCCCTGACCAACCTGTTCCCGCGCCACCTGAACTTCCGCAAGGCCGCCCTGATCAGCGCCACCCTCGGGCTGGTAATCCTGCCGTGGAACCTCTACAACAACCCCGTCGTCATCGTGTACTTCCTCGGCGGCCTCGGCGGACTGCTCGGACCGCTGTTCGGCGTCATCATGGCCGACTACTGGCTGCTGCGCCGCGGCCAGGTCAACGTCCCGCACCTGTACACCACGGCCGAAAACGCCAGCTACTACTACAAGCGCGGCGTCAACCCCCGCGCCATCGCCGCCTTGATCCCGGCCGGCGCCGTGGCCCTGCTCATCGCGTTCATCCCGGCGTTCAAGGACCTGTCCTCGTTCTCCTGGTTCTTCGGAGCAGGCATCGGAGCCGTGGTGTACTACTTCATCGCGGACCGCACCCGGCGCCCGTTCTCCAACGCATCGGGTGAACCGATCGCCGTTGAAAGCGCACACTAGGTAACAAGCACCAACCGGCCCAACCCTCCGAAAGGCAAACCATGCGCATCCTTGTGGCAAACGTCAACACCACCCAATCCATGACCGACTCCATCGTCGAGCAGGCACGCAGCGTTGCGGCCCCGGGAACCGAGATCATCGGCATCACCCCGCGTTTTGGTGCCGAGTCCTGCGAGGGAAACTTCGAAAGCTACCTGGCCGCGGTGGCCGTCATGGACGCCATCACGAACTACCCGGAACCGTTCGACGCCGTCATCCAGGCCGGCTACGGCGAACACGGCCGGGAGGGGCTGCAGGAACTCCTGGACGTCCCCGTGGTTGACATCACCGAGGCGGCCGCCAGCACGGCCATGTTCCTCGGCTACAAGTACTCGGTGGTGACGACCCTTGACCGTGCCGTCCCGTTGATCGAGGACAGGCTCAAACTGGCCGGCCTCGAAGCCCGCTGCGCTTCGGTGCGGGCCAGCGGAATGGCCGTGTTGGAACTTGAGGAGGAGCCCGAGAGGGCCGTCGAATCGATCGTCGAGCAGTCCGAGATCGCCGTTCGCGACGACAAGGCCGAGGTCATCGTCCTTGGCTGCGGCGGCATGGCCGGGCTCAACGACAAGGTCCGCGAACGTACCGGCGTGCCGGTGGTCGACGGCGTCGCGGCGGCCGTGACGATCGCCGAGTCGCTGGTCCGCCTGGGTTTGTCCACCTCCAAGGTGCGCACGTACGCCACGCCACGGCCCAAAAAGGTCACCGGCTGGCCGATTTCCGGCATAGCGTAACCCCTAAGCGCTTCACGGCGGGCCCGGCGATTTTCTCGCCGGGCCCGTTTTGGCGCCCCACCCGCCCTGTGGCGGTCACAGAAAGCGAGAACACCCATGGTTGCCACCACTCCAAACTCCACTCCAGTTACCCACGATCCATCTACCAGGATCGCCGTCGTCACCGGCGCCGGCTCGGGGATCGGCCGGGCCGTGGCCCGCGAATTCCTGCAGGCCGGCTTCGGGGTGGTGCTGGCCGGCCGCCGCGCGCCCGAGCTGGCTGAAACCGCCGACGGCCACCCCTGGCCCTGGCGGTCCCCACCGACGTCACCGCCCCGACGACGTCGAACGCCTCTTCGCCGCCGCCGTCAAACGGTTCGGCCGGGTGGACGTCCTGTTCAACAACGCCGGCACCTTCGGCCCGGCGGCGTCCGTCGACGAGATTGCCCCGGCCGACTGGGACGCCGTGCTGGCCGTGAACCTCACCGGTTCCATGCTGTGCGCGGCCGCGGCGGTGCGGACCATGAAGGCCCAATCGCCCCAGGGTGGCCGGATCATCAACAACGGCTCCATCTCCGCTCATTCACCCCGTCCCAAATCGGTGGCCTACACGGTCAGCAAGCACGCCATCAGCGGGTTGACGAAGTCCATCGACCTCGACGGGCGTCCCTTTGGCGTGAGCTGCGGACAGATCGACATCGGCAACGCCGCCACCGACATCATGACCACCCTCGGAGTTGCCAGCGGGGCCCTCCAGGCCGACGGCCGGCGCGTGGTTGAACCGACCTTCCCGGTGGCCGAGGCTGCCGGCGTGGTGCTGATGATGGCGCAACTTCCCGCCTCGGCCAGCATCGGTTCCCTCGTGATCACCGCGGCCGGCATGCCGTTCATCGGCCGCGGATAACAGACCGCACTGATAGCCAACTCGTGGAATGCGTGCCGGCACCCGCCCCGTGAAGGGCGGGTGCCGGCGTCGAACGGGTTAGTGGTGCGGATCCGGTTCCAACACCGCCACCTCGCGGCCGTCGGCGTCGATCAGCTTTCCGTCGTCGCAACGGTCCCCGTGCTTGAGGCTGCCCAGCACTTCCGGGGCGATGCGCCGTTCGGTGCCGGCGGCAAAAACCGAGGGGTTTTCCGGGTTGCCGCGCGTCAGGTGGTTGAACAACAGGTTCAGCAGGATCGCCATGACGGCGGCGGAGCTGATGCCGGAGTGGAAGATCGTGGAGAACCAGGCCGGGAACTTGTCGTAGAACGTGGGAGCGGCGATCGGGATGACGCCAAAGCCCACCGAGGTGGCCACGATGATCAGGTTCATGTTGTTCTTGTAGTTGACCGTGGACAGCGTGCGGATGCCGCTGGCGGCCACGGTGCCGAACAGGACGATTCCGGCGCCGCCCAGGACGGCCGTTGGCACGGCCGCCACCACGCGGCCCATCACGGGCAGGAGTCCCAGCAGCACCAGGATCACGCCTCCCGAGGCCACCACGAAGCGGCTCTTGATGCCCGTGATGGCCACCAGGCCCACGTTCTGGGCAAACGCGCTCTGCGTGAAGGAGCCGAAGATCGGGGAGATGGCGCTGGAAACCATGTCGGCCCGCAGGCCGTCACCAAGCCGACGCGAGGTCACCTTGGTCCCCACGATGCCGGAGACGGCCAGGATGTCCGCCGAGGTTTCCACCAGGGTCACCAGGATCACGATCAGCATCGAGATGATGGCGGCCACGTGGAAGGTGGGGACGCCAAAGTGGAAGGGTGCCGGGAAGGCCGCGATGGGGCCCTGCCCCACCTTGGAAAAATCGGCCATGCCGAAGGCGACCGCCACAATGGTGCCGGCCACGATGGCCAGCAGGATTGACAACCGGGAGATGGTGGCATTGCCCAGCTTGCTCAGCAACAACACCACCGCCAGGGTCAGCCCGGCCAGGCCGATGTTCGCCGGGGAGCCGTAGTCGGGGGCCTTGGAATTTCCGCCCATGGCCCAATTGGCCGCCACGGGCATCAGGGTCAGCCCGATCGTGGTGATGACGGTTCCGGTGACCACCGGCGGGAAGAACTTGATGATCTTAGAAAACAGTGGCGTGATGGCCAGGCCGATCACGGATGCGGCAATCACGGCGCCAAAGACGGTCTGGATCCCGCCGCCGCCGTTGACGATCGCCACCATCGTGGCGACCCCCGCGAACGAGACACCCTGGACCAGGGGGAGCTGGGAGCCGAAGAACGGCACGCCGAGCGTCTGCAGGAGCGTGGCAAGCCCGCCCATGAACAGGCAGGCGGCAATGAGCATGCCGATGTCGGCGCTGCTCATCCCGGCGGCCTGGCCGATGATCAGCGGGACGGCGATGATGCCGCCGTACATGGTCAAAACGTGCTGGAAACCGTAGGCGAAGCTGGGCGCAATGCCCAACTTTTCGTCCTCGGGACGGGCCGGGTTACTGGTGGAACTGCGGAATCTGGTCATAGCGGACCTCCTTGTCTGCTTACCCTTGGTATGCGTGCAGCCCACTTTGGGAGCTGCCGCCTCGGGTGGGCGGGGGTTGCAGCCCCCGCCCACCCCTATGAGCACCGGTGCGCGGCACCGGCGCTGCCGGCTAGCAGAAGCCGGCCATGCCGTCCCAGGCGTTGCCGGCGTCGCTGCCGTTTTCGCGGGCCACGGTTGCCTCGATCAGCCCGTAGGGGCGGTCAGCGGCGAAGAACACCTCGCCCGGGTTGTCCTGGCCAAACGGGGACAGGTCGACCACGAAGTGGTGCTTGTTCGGCATCGAGAACTTGATCTCGTCGATTTCCTCGTGTGCGGCCATGACCTTCTTGCCCATGTCGAACAAGGTCTGCTGGAGGGCGTGGGAATAGCTCTCGGTGAAGCCTTCGAGCAGCAGGGCCTTGACGTCGTCGTAGGCCTTGTTGAAGTCAAGGGCGCCGACGGCGTCGGGGTTGTAGCGCCAGCGGGCGGCAACGTCGGTGGCCAGGACCCGGTCGGTGGTCTCGGCCAGGGTGGTGTACTTGTCCTTTGGGTAGCCGACGAATCCGGACTCGGTGGACTTGAGCACCGTCAGGCCCTTCAGCCCGCCCAGCACGTGCGCGGTGTCCCCGTCCCGGACGACGACGGCGGTGCGCACCTCCTGGCCGCTGCGCACGAACGAGTGGTTGTGCCCGGTGCCGTTGGCCTGGATCCGGTCCCAGGCGTAGGACTCGGCTGCCCAGCGGCCGCCGGTCACCCAGTCGAAGGATTCGGTGAAGTGCGTGGCCAGGCGCAGCAGGAACGCCTCGGGGAGCCGACGCCGTCGCGGGCAAAGGAGTAGATGGTGTTCTTTTGGGTGTCGGTGGCCACCACGTGGGAGTTGTCCCCGTGCAGGTGGGCGTCGGCAAAGTCGCCGCGCAGCTGTGAGGTGACGTTGAGGTCCTCGATGCTGTGGCGTTCGGTGTCGCGGGTGATCTTGACCAGGCGCACCTCGGCCTTGCCGTACTGGTTGGCGCCCAGGATGATGTTGTGGTTCGTTGACATGATTAGTTTCCTCTGTACGTTGAGTAGGCGAACGGGCTCAGCAGCAGGGGCACGTGATAGTGCGCCTGGCCCTCCCGGACCGCGAAAGTGAGTGAAACCTCGGGGAAGAAGGTCTCGGTGTTGGTGGTGGCGAAGTAGGCACCGGTGTCGAAGCGCAGCTGATAGTTCCCGGCCGGCAGCGCTGCCGGCCCCAGGTCCTTCACCCGTCCCTGCGCATCGGTAGTGCCCGAGGCGATCTGCGCCCATGCCGCGCCGTTGCGGGCATGGAGTTCGACGGCGACACCCTCGGCGGGTTGCCCGGCCGCGGTGTCCAGGATGTGGGTGGTGATCAGTGAGCTCATGGCTGTAGCACTCCTTGGAGGCGCAGGACAGCGATTTCACGCAACTGCGAGGCGACGATGGGGGTTTCCTGCTCGGGCGTATTGGCCAGGCGCCGGTCAAGGGCTGTGAGAATGTCCGACGGCGTCCGGCCGGCGGCCCTGATCAGGAACACCTGGCCAAACTTTTCCTCGTAGGCGCGGTTGCCTTCGGCCAATGCCCGGGCAAGCTCCCGGTCGGCAGGATCGACGCCGGATTGTTCCCTGCGCGAATGTTCCGCCTCGGCGCTGTTGCCGGCCGGCCGTTCACCGATCCGCGGATGGTGCGCCATGGCGGCGGCAACCTCCGTGGGAGTGAACGGATCGGCCGCCGCCAGCGCAGCGCTGAACAACTGGCTCAGGGTGGTGAAGGGGCGGGCGGTGGCGATCTCATCGATCCACCGCGGATTATCGACGCAGGGACGAAGGATCTCATCCAGCTGCGCCCTGGATGCTTCGTTAAATTGTTGCAGCAACATGTTTGCTGTCCTTGGAACTCAAATGCTGGCATCCACGGCGTAGGCTATACGAACTTTTGTAGATTTTCGTATCGTGGAACTGTTATTTCAGCATATGCAATAGTGAACCGCATCACATTTGACTTGTCAATCCCTTTTTGGTGAAGGAGCCAAAAATGTTCGGGTTGTGCGGCTTCCTAGAGGCCCAATTCGCTCCGGAGGCGGGCCACGTGACCGTCGGCGCTGACGTTGTATTCGGCGCTCTGCACGGTGCCGTCGGGGTTGACCACCACGGTGGAGCGCAGGGTTCCGATCACGGAGTTTCCGTTGACGGTTTTCTCACCCCAGGCGCCCCAGGCCTCGGCGACCGCGTGGTCGGCGTCGGAAAGGAGGGGGAAGTTCAGGCCGAAGTCCTCGGCGAAACTGGCCAGCGCGTCGGTGGGGTCGGTGGAGATTCCCAGGACGTCCACGCCCGCGGCCTGCAGCGCCGGCAGGCTGTCGCGGAAGTCGCAGGCCTCGGTCGTGCAGCCGGGCGTGGCTGCCTTAGGGTAAAAGTACACAATGACCTGGCGTCCGGCGTAGTTGGCCAGGGGGACCGGATTCCCGGCGGCATCGGGAAGGCTGAAGGCGGGTGCAAGCTGGCCGGGGGTGAGGGGAGTCGACATGATGATCCTTGACTTTCGCATTGTGAAATAGAATTATTGCCTTACGGAATTACAATAGGGTTGGCATGCCATGCCGTCAAAGGTTTCGGCTAAGAATTAACCGGGAGCCTATCCCGAAAGGATGCACACATGCTGGAGATGACCGCAATTTTCCTGGCGGGTTTTTGGGCCGGGATGATCAATGTGGTGGTCGGCTCCGGCACGCTGGTGACTTTCCCCGTACTGCTCCTCTTTGGCTATCCGCCACTCGTGGCAAACATTTCCAACAACATCGGCCTGGTGGCCGGCGGACTGTCCGGGACGTGGGGATACCGCAAGGAGCTCGCACCCAACAAGGGCATGATCCTGCGGTTGCTGCCGGCGTCGGCCCTCGGGGGCTTGACCGGGGCCCTGCTGCTGTTCATCCTGCCCGCGGCCGCGTTCAGCGCGATTGTCCCGGTGCTGATCATCCTGGGCATCCTCATGGTCGCGTTTGGCCAGGCCCTGCAGCGGAGGCTGGCCCGGAACAGGAAGGCCGCCGTCGCGGGAGCAACCCTGCATGCCGGTGTCGGGTTGATTGCCGGGATCTTTGTACTGGGTATCTACGGCGGCTATTTTGGTGCCGCCCAGGGGATCCTGGTAGTGGGGCTGATGAGCATCCTGACCACGGTGGCGCTGCAGCAGATCAATGCCGTGAAGAACGTCCTGACCACGGTGGTCAACGGAATTGCGGCCATCACGTTCATGATTGTGGCCTGGCACTACATCGACTGGAAGGTCACGGCGCTCATTGCCGCCGGCGCCCTGCTCGGCGGGCTGGCCGGCGCCAAATTTGGCCGGAAACTGCCGCCCGCGGCCCTGCGCGCCACCATCATCGTGGTGGGCGTCGCGGCGCTGACAAAGATGCTCTTCTTCTCCTAGCGGGGTGGGCTGAAGCTGTGTGAGCGGGCCAGTTCAACCACGATCCTGGCATTGTTGCCCGGATCGCCGGCGCCGGCGGCAAGGATGCCGCCGGCGCCGGGCGTGGGAAGCCTAGTCGTCGGAGACCGAGATGGTCACCTCAATGTTGCCGCGCGTGGCGTTGGAGTACGGGCACACCTGGTGGGCGGCATCCGCCAGCGCGGTCGCTGCGGCGTGCTCGACGCCCGGCAGCACGACCTCAAGCATGACGGCGAGTTCGAATCCGCCCTTGCCGTTGGAGCCGATCTGGACCCGGCCGCCCACGGAGGAGTCGCTGATGTCGATCTTTTGCGTCCGCGCCACCATCTGGAGTGCGGAGTGGAAGCAGGCCGCGTAGCCTGCGGCGAAGAGCTGCTCGGGGTTGGAGCCCTCGCCCGCCCCGCCCATGGCCTTGGGTACGGACAGGCCGAGGTCGATGCGGCCGTCGGAGGAGCGGACGTGGCCGTTGCGGCCGGCTCCGGTGGCAAGGGCTTCTGCGGTGTAGAGCGCGTTCATGGGGTGCCTTTCGTGGCGGTCTATTTGGTGGTCTGGTTCTTGCCGGCCGCGGACGCCGTCAGCGCCCGCATGCCGTCGGTGATGCGCTGCAGCTCCCGGATGAGCTCCCGGGCCTGCTCGGCGCTGTCAAAGCCGTACGCTTCGCGGAGGTCTCCCAGGGATGCCAGGAGTTCTCCGAGCACCGTCTTTCCGGCGTCGGTGAGTTTTGCCGTCACGACGCGTTCATCGGATGACGCGCGGTCCCGGGAGACCAGCCCCCGGTCATCAAGGCGGCGCAGCAGGGGTGAGAGGGTGCCCGAATCAAGGTGCATTCCCGCCCCCAGTTCGCTGACGGTCAGGCCGTCCGGGTTCGATCCGAGCTCCAGCAGCACGATGTACTGCGTGTAGGTCAGCTCCCACGGTTCCAGGAGGACGCGGTGTGCCTTGGCGACGGCGTTCGACGCCGAGTAGATCGCGAAGCAAACCATCGAATCGAGGCTGTAGTCGTTGTCGGTCATATTTACAGTGTACACAATTAGGTTGTGCGCAATTTACATGCCCGAAGTGCGTCCGCCGACGGCGTAATAGGCACTGGAAATTCGGCCAGACAATTGCTACCGCAGCCAACCCGGCGTTGAATGTCAGTGGGTAGCGTAATACTTGTCCCATCTGGTTTGCCGCACCTGCGAGTTCCGCCCGCTGCACGGCCCCCGCGGCAAGCTCCGGGACCGGCGAAGATACATCACGGAGACATCATGCTCGGAAAACTGCTTATTCAATATCTCAAGCCCTACCGGTGGCTCTTGGCTGGCGTGCTCCTGTTTCAGTTCGCCTCGGCCATGGCGTCGCTGTACCTGCCCAGCCTGAACGCCAACATCATCAACAAGGGTGTGGCGCTGGGGGACACCCACTACATCTGGAGCACCGGCGTCGTCATGCTTGGCATCTCGCTGGGCCAGATCGCCTGCTCGATCATCGCCACCTACTTTGCCGCCAAGGCCGCCATGCAAATGGGCCGGGACATCCGCAACGGGGTCTTTGAGCGGGTCAGCGGGTTCTCCGAGCGCGAGGTTTCCCAGTTTGGCCCGGGCTCGCTGATCACCCGCAACACCAACGACGTCCAGCAGGTGCAGATGCTCGCCATGATGGGCGCCACCATGTTTGTCTCGGCGCCGCTGCTGGCCATTGGCGGCATCATCATGGCCCTGCGCCAGGATGTGGGGCTCAGCTGGCTGATCGCCGTCGCGGTGCCCGCCCTTCTGGTCATGGCCGGGCTGATCATTGTGCGCATGGTTCCGCTGTTCCGCAGCTACCAAAAGAAGCTGGACTCGGTGAACCGGATCATGCGAGAACAGCTCACGGGCGTCCGGGTGGTGCGGGCCTTCGTGCGCGAGGACATCGAGTCCGAGCGCTTTCGGGGCGCCAACTACGACATCATGGTGGTGGGACGCAAGGTGGGCGAATTGTTCGTGCTGCTGTTCCCGCTGGCCATGCTGGTGTTGAACGTGACGGTGGTCGGGGTGATCTGGTTTGGCGGGATCCGCGTCAATGATGGCAACATCGAGATCGGCACTCTGTTCGCTTTCATGGCCTACATCATGCAAATCCTCATGGGTGTGCTGATGGCGACCTTCATGACCATCATGATTCCGCGCGCGGCGGTCAGCGCCGAACGCATCAGCGAGGTGCTGGCCAGCGAATCGACGCTGAACCGGCCCGAGAACCCCGTCACCACGCTGCCGTCTAGGGGAACGATCGAATTCAAGGATGCCTCCTTCACCTACCCCGGGGCCGAGCACCCCGTGCTGGCCGGGGTGACCTTCCATGCCGCGCCCGGTGAAACCGTTGCGATCGTCGGCTCCACGGGCGCCGGCAAGACGACCCTTGTCTCCTTGATTCCGCGCCTCTTCGACGTGACCGGCGGCAGCGTGCTGGTCGGTGGCGTCGACGCACGCCATGCCGAGCTCGACCTGCTGTGGGGGAGCATCGGCCTGGTCCCGCAGCGGCCGTTCCTGTTCACCGGGACGGTTGCCTCCAACCTGCGCTTCGGGCGTGAGAGCGCCACCGACGAGGAACTCTGGCGGGCCCTGGAAATTGCCCAGGGCCGGGACTTCGTCGCCGAAATGGAAGGCGGCCTGAACGGGCGCATCGCCCAGGGCGGCACAAACGTCTCCGGTGGGCAGCGCCAACGCCTAGCCATCGCCCGGGCCATCGTCCACAACCCGGACGTGCTGATCTTCGACGATTCGTTCTCCGCCCTTGACTTGACCACGGACGCCCGGCTGCGGCAGGCGCTCTGGCGGGAGCTGCCCGAGGTGACGAAGATCGTCGTCGCCCAGCGCGTGTCAACCATCGCCGACGCCGACAGGATCGTGGTGCTCGACGACGGCGGCATGGTCGGCCTGGGCACGCACGCCGAGCTTTTGGAGACGTGCGGGACCTACCAGGAAATTGTCCAATCCCAACTCGGAGTGGAGACAGTGGCATGAGCACCAATACCCCAACCCCGCTCTCCGAAGAGGAGAAGCTTGAGGCGGAACTCGCCGAGCAGGCACGGCTGGCCTCCGATGACTGGTCCAGCGTCAAACCCGGCAAGGCGCAGAACTTCGGCAAGAGCTTCGGCCGCCTCCTGGGCCTGCTGAAACCGCATGCCTGGACGTTTGCCTTCGTATCGCTCCTGGGCGCGGGCGGCGTCCTGCTGTCCGTTATAGCCCCCAAGGTGCTCGGCGAGGCCACCAACATCATCTTCGAGGGAGTCTTCTCCAAGACGCTCCCGGCCGGGGTGACCCAGGCCGAGGCCGTCGCCGGGCTCCGCGCGTCGGGCCAGAACGATCTCGCCAATATGCTGGCCGCCATGCAAGTCAGCCCCGGCCACGGGGTGGACTTCGTGCGCCTGAGCCAGGTGCTGGTCATCGTGCTTGTGCTGTACTTCGCCGCCTCCGTGCTGAGTTGGCTGCAGGGCTATGTGATCAACAGGATCATGATGGCCACCATGTTCCGGCTCCGCGAAGAGGTCGAGGCCAAGATCAACAGGATGCCGCTGAGCTACTTTGACAAGGTGCAGCGCGGCGAGCTGATCTCCCGGGTCACCAACGACATCGACAACATCACCCAAACCATGCAGCAATCGCTCTCCACCGTGGTGACGAGCGTGCTGACGGTGGTCGGCGTCCTCATCATGATGTTCTCCATCTCCTGGGAGCTGGCCCTGGTGGCGCTTGTGAGCCTGCCGCTCATGGGCGTGATCTTCGGCGTCATCGGGCCCAAGTCGCAAAAGTACTTCGGTGTCCAGTGGCGCAAGGTCGGCCGCCTGAACGCGCGGGTCGAGGAGGCCTTCTCCGGGCACGCGCTGGTCAAGGTGTTTGGCCGCGAGCAGGAAGCATTGACCGCATTCAAGGAGGAGAACGAGGAACTGTACAGGGCGTCGTTCAAGGCCCAGTTCCTCTCCGGCATCATGATGCCGGCCATGATGTTCGTCGGAAACCTCAGCTATGTCGGCATCGCCGTCCTGGGCGGGCTCATGGTGGCCGGCGGCCGGCTGCGCCTGGGCGACGTCCAGGCATTCATCCAGTATTCGCAGCAGTTCACCCAGCCCCTCTCGGAGCTGGGCGGCATGGCCGCGGTGGTGCAGTCCGGCACGGCGTCGGCCGAGCGCGTGTTCGAGCTCCTTGACGCCGAGGAGCAGGACCCCGACGCCGTCGACGCACCCGCCCCGTGGACGGAGACGGCACCATCGTTTTCGAGAACGTCGCGTTCTCCTACACGCCGGAGCGTCCGCTGATCCGGGACCTGTCCTTCAGCGTGGAGCCCGGTCAGACGGTGGCGATCGTCGGCCCCACGGGTGCCGGAAAGACCACCCTGGTCAACCTGATCATGCGGTTCTACGAGTTGAACGGCGGCCGGATCCGGCTCGATGGGCAGGACATTTCCGAGCTCCGCCGCCATGATGTGCGTGACCGCACGGGCATGGTGCTCCAGGATCCCTGGCTGTTCGCCGGGACCATTCGGGAGAACATCCGCTACGGCCGCCAGGATGCCACCGACGCCGAGGTGCTCGACGCCGCCAAGACCACCTACGTGGACCGGTTCGTGCACTCGCTGCCCGACGGCTACGACACGGTGCTCGACGAGGACGCCTCGAACGTCTCAGCGGGGGAGAAGCAGCTCATCACGATCGCCCGGGCTTTTGTCTCCCAGCCGTCCGTGTTGATCCTGGACGAGGCGACGTCGTCCGTGGACACCCGCACCGAGCTGCTCCTGCAAAACGCCATGGCGGCACTGCGCAAGGGCCGGACCTCCTTCGTCATCGCCCACCGCCTCTCCACCATCCGGGACGCCGATCTCATCCTCGTCATGGAGCACGGTGACATCGTCGAACAAGGCACCCACAAGTCGCTGTTTGCGGCCCGTGGGGCCTACTGGCGGCTGTACAACTCCCAGTTCGAACAAGCCGCGGCCGACCTCGACGCCGAAGCCGCGGCGCACGAAGGCCCGCAAACTCCGGCAGCGGACCCGTCAGCGGATTCGAAGCCGGACGCGGAGCAGGATGAGCTCCTGGACCCGGATTCGACCACCGTCTAGGCGTCCTCCGTGCCCGCCCGTCCGGTTTCGGTCGGGCGGGTACGGCCGGCAGGGGATAATTGCTCTCAGAATGGTGGCTTCGCCACGTCACTCCGTTAGCTAAGGAAAAGCATGTCCACGCTGAAGCAGCAATTGAAGTCCGACGTCGTCTCCCACATGAAGGCGGGCAATAAGTTGGCGTTGACTACCGTCCGCAACGTCCTGGGTGAAATCGAGACGCGGGAGAAGTCTGGCAAGACCCCCATTGAGCTTGATGACGCGCAAACCACCACGTTGTTGCAGAAGGAGGCGGCCAAGCGCCGCGACACGGCCCAGATCTACACCGAAGCCGGCGAGAACGACCGTGCCGCGGCCGAAATTGCCGAGGCCGAGGTCATTGAGGCGTACCTGCCCCAGCCGCTTACCGAGGACGAGGCGGCAGCCATCGTCGATTCGACCATCACCGAGCTTGAAGCTGCCGACGGCCCGCTGACCATGCGCCAAATGGGTCAGGCCATGAAGCCGATCACGGCAAAGATCGCCGGCCGCTTCGACGGCAAGGCCATCTCCGAGATGGTCCGCAAGCGTCTGTCCTAGCGCCTCACCCAGGCCGAGAGGCTATTCGCCGTCGCGGATCTTATTGGCGAAATTGCGGTAGTTCTCGGCCAGGGCCGCGACCCGGCGCTGCTGTGCGGCGTCAAAGTCAAAACCGGCGTAGGGCAGCGGCGGCCGGGTGCGCACATTGGCGGAACACTCAAAGTTGGCACACACCAGCGTGCCAACCGTGTTGCCGTTGCGCCCGGCCGCCCCGGCCCGTTTGGCGCTGAAGTACACGACGTCGTTGGGCAGCGTCACGTCCTCACACCACGAGCACTGGGGACGTGAGCGCAACTTGCTCTCTACCTGGCGGACCATGATGCCGGCGGGGCCGCCGTCGAACTCGCCAAAAACGTAGCCGACGGCGGGGAGCTTGCTGTCCCGCCAGCCGAAGAAGTCGAGGTTATCCCAGTCCGTGGTGTCAAAATCGGCGGGCAGGGTGAGGCTGTTGCGCTCTCGCTGGGAAGCGTTGAGGAAGGAAGAGCGGATGGTTTTTTCGGTCAGGGGACGCATGAGGTATCGATGCCTTTGCTGTTGTACGCCCGCCCCACAGAGGGAGGCGGGGGAGGTTCCGGAAGGAAATGGGCGCGCGCAGGGCGCAACGCTGCACGGGGCGCAGCGGGTGGATCACCGGAAGGGAACAGCGCTATCTGACGCCGGCGAATGAAACGCCGGCAACCTCCAGACGCCCCAGGGGCGGAGTGAAAAAGATAGGCAGGGACATGCGTGAAAGTATACACACCGCACGAATGCGGGACACTGGTCTTTGGCCATAACCACCAAGCAAGGATTTCCTTTTGATCAATCTCCAGCAAGACTCCGACGGCTTCATCCGCATGAGCAGGCGCTTTCCCGAAAAGCTGCAGCTTTCGGTCACCTTTACCGACGGCAGCCAGGAGACGTTCACGGGCCGGCGGCTGAACGAACTCTATGACGAGGCCCTGGCCGCGTTCCGCGACAAGAACAACCTCGACGCGAAGGGTTTCAACCGGGCGCCGGCCAAACCCATCCACCGCCGCAACGCCATTGGGTATGTCCCCGTCCGGCCCGGCATGTCCCAGTAGAGCACCGCCGGAATTCCGCGCCCGCCCACTACGCTGTTCTCATGAAACCTTTGACCATCCTCGGGCTGGACATCGACAAGCTGGCCGGCGGCCGCAACGGACACTACGTGATCGATGCCGCCATGCGGGATCACCCCCGCACCCAGCGGGCCTTCCGCTGGGTCGAATGGATCCTGGCCGCCGAGGTGGTGGTGGGCCTCAGCGCCATCGTCATCGCCCTCGTTTTCGAGGTGCGCGGCACGCCCGTGGGCTTCGCCGTCTGGTTTCGCGGCATCGTGGTGTTGTTCATGACCCTGACGCTGTTCTTCTTTGCGTGGCGTGCCAAGGGCGGCTACTACTGGGGCTACCAGCGCCTGCGCCTCTTTAGCCAGATCTTCCCCGTCATCACTTTGATCGTGGCCACCATCCCCGGACTGTACCCGTACTGGATGGTGGTGGAACAAATCATTTTTGCCGCGCTCATGATCGGGATCGCCGATTTCCTAACCAGCGACCACATGCGCGACGCGTACCCCAGCCCAAAAAGGCTGCAGGACCGCGGCCAGTGAACGACGGCGGCGGGCCAGTGCCGCCGCAAGGCTAGCGACGGCGGCGCCGGGCCAGCCACACGGCCAATGCCAGTACCGCGACGATGCCCAGCACCATGGGTCCAAACCTCCGGGCGAGAACCGGTAACACCGCCGAACCCAGATCCAGCTCGGTCGCGGGTGGGGGTACCGGGGCGCTTGCCGGTGCGGCCGGCAGGGTCCCGACCGCAGGGGTCTCGGCTGCAGGGGGCTCGACGGTCGGGGTCTCGACAAGCTCGACCACCGGGGTCTCGGCAGGCTCGACCACCGGTGCCCCGACCTTGCCGATGACGCACTGGACGAATTGCGCCAGCAATTGGTCGGACACGTCCTGGATGACACCACGGCCGAACTGGGCGGGCTTGCCCGTCACGTTCATGTCGGTCGTGACGGACACAGCCGTGGAATCGCCGTCGGCGGCCAACACGGCGGTGACGGTGGCTCCTGCCGTGCCGTTGCCGCGTTTGTCCTTCCCATTGGCGGAGATGACCACGGTGTGGGTGGCCTCATCACGCGAGATGAATTCACCCGTGCCCGCGTACATCATGGCGATGGGCCCCAGCTTGACCTTGACGGTGCCGGTGAACGTCTCGCCGTCCACGGAGGTCAGCGTGGCACCCGGGAAGCAGGGCGCAATGTCCTGCAGCTGGTTGAACGCATGCCACGTATCCTCCAGCGAGCCCGGAACGGTGAAGTGGTGCTTGAGTTCCATGGGTCCCCGCCTACAGCCCGGCCGCCGCGATGAGCGCCCGCCTGGTCAGCACCTGGGCCAAGTGCCGGCGGTAGTCGGCGTCGCCGTTGAGGTCGCTGGCCGGATCGGTGCCGTCGACGGCGTGGACGCTCGCGGCGGCGATGGCCTCAACCGTCAGCGGCGCACCCGCCAGGGCTAGTTCGACCCCGCCGGCCCGTACGGGCACGCTGGCCATGTTGGTCAGGCCGACGCGGGCCTCGGCGATGGTGCCGCCCTCCACCCTGAGCATGGCCGCCACGGCCACGATTGACCATTGCTGGGCTACCCGGGTGAATTTCTCGTAGTGGGCGCCCCAGCCGGTGAACTTGGGCACCCGGATGTGCGTGAGGATCTCGCCGTCGGCTACGGCGGTGGTGAAGTAGCCCTTGAAGAAGTCCGCGGCGTCAACGCGGCGTTCCCCGCCGGGCCCGGCCAGGATGAACGTGGCGCCGGCGGCAAGGACGGGTGCTGGCATGTCCCCGGCGGGGTCGGCATGGACCAGTGCGCCGCCAAAGGTGCCGCGGTGGCGGACCTGCGGATCGGCGACGGTGGCTGCCGCCTTCGCCAGCAACGGCACATGGGCGGCAACCAGGGGATCGGTGGCGATGACGTGGTGCGGGGTCATGGCGCCGATCAGCAGGGCGTCACCGTCGTCGCTCACCCCCGAAAGACCGGCAATCCGGCCCAGGTCAACCACCATGGACGGGTCCGCCAGGCGCAGCTTCATGACGGGGATCAGGCTCTGCCCGCCCGCCAACACCTTGACGTCGTCCCCGGCGGAGCCGGCGGCGGCCAAGAGGCCCAACGCCTCCTGGACCGTGGCGGGTGCCGCGTAGTCGAATGCGCTCGGAATCATTGCACTCCTCCTGTGGTGTTGGTGCCGGCGGTTTTGGCCTCTTCCAGCGCACGCCAGACCCGCGACGGCGAGCACGGCATCAAGATGTCCTTCACGCCCAGGTGCCGCACGGCGTCGAGCACGCCGTTGACGATGGCGGGGGTGGAGGCGATGGTGCCGGCCTCGCCCACGCCCTTGGCGCCGAGCTGGTTGGTGGTGGACGGGGTCTCCGTGCGCCCCGTGATGTAGTGCGGCAGGTCCGGGGCGCTGGGGACCAGGTAGTCCACGAACGATCCCGTGACGAGGGTGCCGGCGTCGTCGTACACGGCCTCCTCGTAGAGCGCCTGGGCGATGCCCTGGGCCAGCCCGCCGTGCACCTGGCCCTCGACGATCAGCGGGTTCACCACCACCCCTATGTCATCGACGCACACGTATTTGCGGATGTGCACCGCCCCGGTTTCGGTGTCCACCTCCATGGCCGCCAGGTGGGTGCCGTGGGGGAAGGAGAAACTGACCGGATCGAAGGTGGCGTCCGAATCCAGGTTCGGCTCAAAACCGTCCGGCAGGTTGTGCGCGGCAAACGTGGCCAGGGCGATTTCCCCGAGCGAGGTGGACCTGTCCGTGCCCTTGACGGTGAAGGCCCCGGCGGAGAATTCGATGTCGTCCTCGCTGGCCTCCATCAGGTGCGCGGCCACCACCTTGGCCTTGTCGATGACCTTGTCCGCGGCGGCAAGCACGGCCATGCCGCCCACCACGAGGGACCGCGACCCGTAGGTGTCCAGGCCGCGCTGGGAGATCTGCGTGTCGCCGTGGAGTACCTCGACGTTCTCGAACGGCACCCCCAGCTTGTCGGCCACGAGCTGGCTCCAGGCCGTCTCATGCCCCTGGCCGTGGGCCGATGAACCCGTCACGACCTCGATGTTGCCGGTGGGCAGCACCCGGACCTGGGCGTGTTCCCAGCCGCCGGCGCCGTAGCTAAGCGCGCCCAGCACCCGGGAGGGGGCCAGGCCGCACATTTCCGTGAACGTGGAAATGCCGATGCCCAGCTGGACGGGATCGTTGGCGGCCCGCCGCTGCGCCTGCTCGGCGCGCAGCCCGTCATAGTCGAAGAGCTCCAAGGCCTTCGCGGTGGCGGCCTCGTAGTTTCCGGAGTCATATTCGAGCCCACACACCGTGGTGAACGGGAACTCCTCGTGCTTGATCCAGTTCTTCTCCCGCAGTTCCAACGGGTCCATGCCCAGCTCTACGGCGAGTTCGTCCATGAGACGCTCGATCGCGAAGGTCGCCTCGGGGCGTCCGGCACCCCGGTACGCGTCGGTCCAGGCCTTGTTCGTGAACACATTGGTGCACTCAAAGCGGTACGCCGGGAACTTGTAGATGGAGTTGAACATGAACGCGCCCAGGATGGGCACGCCGGAGGTGACAAGGCCCAGGTAGGCGCCCATATCCGCCAGCAGGTTCACGTCCAGGCCGGTGACGATGCCCTCGCGGGTGGCCGAAAGCCGCAGCCGCTGCACCTGCGCCCGGCCGTGGTGGGCCGCCTGCAGGGACTCGCTGCGGGTCTCGGTGTACTTGCACGGTTTGCCGGTGTGCCGGGCGGCCAGGACCGTGATGATCTCCTCGGGCGTGACCTGGAGCTTGCCACCAAAGCCGCCGCCCACGTCAGGGGCGATCACCCGGACCTTGCTTTCCGGGATGCCTAGGGTCAGAGCCAGCATGAGGCGCAGGATGTGCGGGACCTGGGTGGCAGACCACATGATGATTTGTTCGCCCGTCGGATCAACCACGGTGGAGCGCGGCTCCATGAACGCCGGGATGAGGCGTTGTTGGTGGAAGGTGCGCTCAATGAGCACCTCGGCGCCGGCCAGGGCGTCGGCGATGGGCTTGCCCGTGCCGGCCTCGCCGGAATCGAACACCCACGTCGCGGAGCGGTTCGACTCAAGGGAGGTGTGCGCCAGTACCGCGTCGGTCGCGGCCTCCTCGAGGTCCAGGACCACGGGCAGCTCGTCATAGCTGACATCCACAAGTTCGACGGCGTCCCGCGCGGCTGCCGCCGTGCGCCCGACGATGCAGGCCACCACCTCGCCGGCAAACGCAACCTCGTCGACGGCAATGGCCGGGTGGGCGGGCGCCTTTTGGTCAGGGGTGATGGGCCAGGCGTTGGGCAGGCTGCCTTGCTCGCCGGCGACGTCGGCGCCGGTCAATACGGTGATGACTCCGGGGGAGGCCAGGGCCTCGGACACGTCGATGGCCGTGATCCTGGCGTGGGCGTACGGGCTGCGCACCAGGGCCAGGTGCAGCATGCCCGGCAGGACCATGTTGTCGGTGAACCGGGAACGCCCCGTGATCAGGTGGTTGTCCTCCTTGCGCAGCCGGGCCTTGCCGACCTCGGCCCTGCCGGTACCGGCCGCCTCCGTCGTGGTGGTCATGACAGTGCTCCCGTCCGGGTATCCTCAATGGTGGCCGATACGCCCGAGTCGCCGTATTCGACGCCGTCCGCCACGCTCTTCACGGCGGCCACGATGTTTTGGTAGCCGGTGCACCGGCACAGGTTGCCTTCCAGGCCGTCCCGGATTTCATCCTCCGTGGGGTGCGGGTTCTCCGCCAGCAGGGATGCCGATTGCATGATCATCCCGGGGGTGCAGAAACCGCATTGCAGCGCATGGCACTGGTGGAAGGCTTCCTGTAGGGGGGATAGTTTGCCGTTCTGCGCCATGCCCTCGATGGTGGTGACCGTGTGCCCGTCCGCCTGCACGGCAAACATGGTGCAGGATTTCACGCTGACCCCGTCCAGGTGGACGGTGCACGCTCCGCAGTTGGTGGTGTCGCAGCCGATCAGGGTCCCGGTCTTGCCCAGCCGCTCCCGAAGGTACTGGACCAGCAGGAGCCGGGGCTCGACGTCGTCCGTGTAACTGACCCCGTCAACGTCGACGGTGATGGATATGGAACTCGCCATTGAGATCTCCTTTAGTCCTATGGAGACCAGCGGCAGCCCGACTCCAGCCCGTGATGAGCAACACGTTACATGACCGGCAGGAGGATGGTTAGGGCAGTCTTGGGGGATCCGTATTAGAGCGTCCCAGTGGCGTTTTCCTCCGCATTTGCGGCGTCGGTGAGCGGCTCGTGGTGAATGCGCACCCCCAGGGCGCTCAGCCGCCCGCCCTGCCCGCCCCACCGCAGCGCAATGATTTCGGCAGCGATCGACACCGCCGTCTCCTCCGGAGTGCGGGAGCCCAGGTCAAGGCCGATCGGGCTCGAAAGCCGGCCCAGTTCGGCCTCGCCCACCCCGGCCTCGCGCAACCGTTCCAGCCGGTCATGGTGGGTGCGCTGGGATCCCATGGCCCCCACATAGGCCACGTCGTGGCGCAACGCCACCTCCAACAACGGCACGTCGAACTTCGGATCGTGCGTGAGCACACAGATGACGGTGCGCGAATCCACCAGGCCGGCGTCAATCTGCGCCTGCAGGTAGCGGTGCGGCCATTCCACCACCACCTCATCGGCCACCGGGAAGCGGGCGGCCGTGGCAAAGACGGCCCGGGCATCGCACACCGTGACCCGGTAGCCCAGGAAGCTGCCCTGCACGGCCACGGCCGCGGCAAAGTCGATGGCACCAAAGACGAGCATGCGAGGCTGAGGGGCAAAACTGGCCACGAAAACGCGCATCCCGTCACCGCGGCGCTCGCCGTCGGGCCCGTACATCAGCGTGGTGTTGCGTCCGGCGGCCAGCAGCCCCTGGACGTCGTCGCCCACGGCCTGGTCGGCCCGGGCGCTGCCCAGGGTTCCGTCGTATCCGTCCGGGCGGACCACCAGGTGCCGGCCCAGCCACGCGGGGTCAGGGTGCTCGATGACCGTCACGACCGACACCGGCCGGCCGGCGGCCACATCGGCTGCCACCGCCGGCAGTTGGGGGAACGTGGCTGCGGAGATGGGTTCCACGAACACGTCCAGGATGCCCCCGCAGGTCAACCCCACCTCGAAGGCGTCGTTGTCGCTGATGCCGTACCGCTGCAGCACGGGGGTTCCGTCCCCGGCCACTTCGGTGGCCAGCTCGTACAGGGCTCCCTCCACGCAGCCGCCGGAGACCGACCCCACGGCCCGGCCGTCGGCGTCGACCATCATGGACGCACCGGCTGGCCGCGGCGCGGACCGGAACGTGCGCACCACGGTGCCCAAGCCCACCGTCTGCCCGGCCTCCACCGCGGCCGCCAGATCCTTCATGACCTCACGCATGTGCCACCACGTCCAACAACTCCTCGAAACTCTTCAGGGAATGACCCCCTACAAAATAGTCAACGTGCGCAAGGATGGCCTTGATTCCCTGCTGCACCGGTTCGTAGCCGTCCTTGCCCCGGTGCGGGTTGGACCAGATGATGGTCCGGGCCAGGTGGTGCAGGCGCTCCACCTGCCGCCCCAGCAGGGCCGGATCGCCCCGCTCCCAGCCGTCACTGCAAATAACGACGACGGCGCCGCGCGCCACAGCCCGCTGCCCCCACCTGTCGTTGAACGCCCGCAGGACCTCGCCCAGCCGGGTGCCGCCGGACCAGTCGGGGACGGTGCGGCCTGCGAGCGCCAGCGCGTGTTCGGCGTCGGCCACCCGCAGGGCCCCGCTCACCCGGGTCAGCCGGGTGCCCAGGGTGAACACCTCCACCTGCGTCGGGGCCGCCGCGATGACGCGGTGGGCCAGCCGGAGCAGGCTGTCGGCGTAGGGGGACATGGACCCGGAGACGTCGATGAGCCAGACGAGCCGGCGGTTCCTACGCGGGGCCTTTGCCCGTCGGAGGGGCCCCGGTTCGCCGCCGCGGCGCAGCTGTTCGCGGAGGGTGCGGACGCGGTCCACGTCGCCGTGCCGGTTCAGCCGGCGGCGCCGACCGGGCCGCGTGGGCAGGTGCACGTCAAGGTTTTCGAACAGCTGGTTCAGCAGGGCCCTGTCGGCGTCCTCGAGCGTGGCCACGTCGCGGTGGCGCAACAGCTCCGTCCGGCTGGCGACTGCGCGCAGGGTTTCCGTGCCCGCGGTGGCGCCGGCGTCGTCCTCCAGTGATGCCTGGCGCACCGATGCGGCCGTGCCGGGCGCACGTGCGGCGGTGGAGTGGATAGGGGTGAACCAGGCCTCGAAGGCGCGCTGGTAGGGGGCCAGGTCCTCGGGCGCTGTGCACAGGGTGGCTCGCCCGGCCCAGAAGACGTCCATGCGCCGGCCCAGGTCCAGCATGCCCACTGCCTGGACGAAGCTGCGGGAGCGGTCGGCCGTCACCTTCACCCCGGCCGCGCGGACCGTGGCGGCGAAGGCCAGCAGGAATTCCTCTGCGGTGTGGTCTGCCGTGTGGCCTGCCGTGTCCACGGGCTAGCCCAGCATCCTGGCGAGGGCGGCCGTGACCCGTTCGGTGTCCTCCCGGTACTTGCACAGGGCGCCAATGCTGGCGGCGGCGGACGCGAGATCCAGCTCGGGCCGGCCCAGCTGGTGCAGGGCCCGGGCCCAGTCGAGGGTTTCGGCGACGCCGGGCGGCTTGAGGATGTCCTCGGAGGCGCGGATCTGCTGCACCACGGCCACGACCTGTTCGGCCAGCAGGGCGGGAATGTGCGGGAGCCGGGTGCGGACGATCTCCACCTCGCGGGCCAGTCCCGGGTGGTCGATCCAGTGGTAGAGGCAGCGCCGCTTCAGGGCGTCGTGCAAATCGCGGGTGCGGTTGGAGGTCAGCACCACGATGGGGGGCGTGGCCGCCGTGACTGTGCCGAACTCGGGGATCGAGACCTGGTAGGTGGAGAGGACCTCCAGCAGGAACGCCTCGAATTCGTCGTCGGCCCGGTCGATCTCGTCGATGAGCAGCACCGCGGGGCTTTGCTGCAACGCCTTCAGGATGGGCCGGGCCAGCAGGAACCGCTCGTCGTACAGCGAGCTTTCCAGCTCCGCGACGCTCAACTGTCCGCGCCCGCCGGCCTCCACGCTGCGAAGGTGCAGGATCTGCGCCGTGAAATCCCAGTCATACAGTGCCTGGGAGGCGTCGATCCCCTCGTAGCACTGCAACCGGATCAGGGGGAGCCCAAACGCTTCGGCGAGGGCCTCGGCCAGGGCGGTCTTCCCCGTGCCGGGCTCACCCTCCAGCAGCAGCGGCCGCTCCATGCCCAGCGCCAAGAAGCCGATGGTGGCCAGGCCGTCGTCCGCCAGGTACCCGGTGGAAGCCAGAACGCGGGCCAGCTCGGCCGCTGAGGTGATCGACGTCTTCGTCATGGCACCAGCATAGGGCCATGGGGCTCGCAGGTGTCCTCGCCGCTGCCGGCAACTCCACCTTGGACGCCGGTCAATAAGGGAATGATTGACAGTGACCGGCGGCGCGCCTTGGATGAAAGGATGCGGACACATGCGCAGGACGAGAAGATTCGAATCCGGGCCGGTTGCATCATGGCAGGATTGGCTGTCCTCTCGCTGGCCATGAGCCTGACGTCCACCACAACAGGCACGGCAAGTGCGGTGTTCAAGATCTTCCTCGTGGTGTCTGCGCTCGTTTCACTTACCGTGGGGATCTACTTCGCCAGTCCGAAGAACCGAGGAATGATATTTGCCCCAAGTCGGTGGCGAAGGATCTTCAGTGGGGTCGTTTCTATCCTGGGCGTTTCCTACTTTGCTTACCTTCTGATCGTTGACCCACACCACCTTGCCAACGCGGCTCTGTGGCCGCTGCTCATTGCTAATTCACTTCCCACTCAATTTCGTTCGGACATCCAGATATTTCAGCTGGCGGACAAGTGGCGCACCGGCTTGTCTCGGGACCTGGTGTGGGACAGGTTGGCTGCCGTGTTCGACCAGCCCGGCCTCTCGACCAACATTGTGGATGAGCAATTCTGGATAGAGATGGGCCGGGACTGGCACGCCGGGCCCTGGCGACACGGTGACGCCGCCCGGTTCATGAAGATCCGGCCCGCAATTCGGCTGGACTTCAAGGAGGACGACGACGGTGCCGCCATTGAGGCTTACAGCCAGGGCCGGACCGTCATCGGCATGTACGACGTGGTACAGCTCGCCCAGGAAATGAGTGAAACGGCCCTGGGCCAAGCCAGGGAAGCGACTTCTTAGGAAGAGCGCCCCTAGTCCGCCAGATCTGCCAGGTACAGCTCGCCCACGGGGATCTCCAGTGCCAGCCGGTTGTCCGGTCCCGGCAGCGGGCAGGCCCAGGTCTCGTCGTAGGCGCAGGAGGGGTTGTAGGCAAAGTTGAAGTCCAGGATGAACGTCTCGCCGCTGCCGCCCAGGTAGGCGCCCTTGATGGTGTCCAGCAGGTACCTGCCGGCACCGTAGCTGCCGCCGGTGCGCCCGGAACCGGCATCGCGGAACGGGACAAAGATGCCGCCGCCGTAGCTTTGCAGCTTCCATGCGGCCAGCAGGCCAATGCCGGGGACGTCAAAACTGCCGATCCTCAGGAACGGGACGGTGCCGTCGGTGCCGGTTTGGACCAGCATTTCCTCCCCGGCGCCCGTGCCGTCCAGGGTGGCCTCATGGCGGAAGGCGGGATCGTAGGGTGACACGGACAAGCCGGTGAACCGGGTTTTCTTTGCCTCATTGAGCGCCGACGCCGGATGATGGGCGAACAGGGCGTCCCGGCCGCGCACCCACAGTGCATGGGCCGCGGCGGCGCCCTCGGTGTGGGCGGTGTTGCGGACATCGGCGTAAAGCCCGAACGTCTGGAGCCGCCAGTCCATGACGGCGGCCGCGGTTGCTCCCGCTGTGGTGCTCATGCGATCAGCTCCGGGTAGTGCAGGCGCGCGGTTTCCGGATGGGCGCGCACCCACCCCTTGAGCACGTTGGCCCCGTAGGAGGACAACATGGGGTTGTCCGGGTCCTGGCTGACCCCGGGCGCCTCCGCCGCCAGGGCGGCCGGCAGCGTCACGGGATCGATGACGGCGTCGAGCCGCGGCGACCAAAAGAACGGCACGGAGTAGCGGTCCACCCCGGGAGGGGGAGCCGTGACCCGGTGCACCGTGGCCATCAGGTAGCCGTTCGTGGCGACCTCGAGCATTTCGCCCAGGTTCACCACCAGCGCGCCGGGGATCGGGGCCACGGCAATCCAATCCTCCCGGCCGTGCGGCTGGACCTCCAGGCCACCCACGGCATCCTGGAGCAGCAGGGTCACAAAGCCGTAGTCGGCATGCGAGCCGACGCCCTGGGTGCCCGCCGCCGGGACCTGGCCGCCAACATAGTGCACCAGCTTGGCCATCCATGCGGGAGTGCCGGCGAACGGTTCGGCAAAATAGTCCTCGGGCAGGCCCAGCGCCACGCTGATCCCGGCCAGCAGCTCGGCCCCCACGCCCGACATCAAGTGCGCCCAGGCCTCCGCCGCGCGTTCCAGCTCCGGGTAGCCGTCGGGCCACTGGTTGTGGCCCTGGAGGTGCCGGTACAAGCGGTCCGCCGGAACGTCGTCCAGCGGCTCCCGATTCGGGCCAAAGTCGATCTGCTCCCGGGAATCGGCCCGGCCGCGGGTGATCTCCGTGCCGAGCCGGGTGTAGCCGCGGAACTGTGCGGAGCTGCGGTTGTCCAGTTCCAAGCGCTGCTCCAGCGGCAACTTGAAGAAGCCGGCAACCGTGTCCAGGAGTTCGGCGACCTGGCCGCTGGCCGAGCCGTAGTTGGTCACCTGGAAGAAGCCGACCTCGTGGGCGGCAATGCGCAGGGCGTCGATGAAGGTTGTGTTGAAACTGCCGTCCGGGTTACGGGCGGTGGACAGGTCCAACACGGGGATTGAGGTCCGTGGTGTGCTCATACCTCCAGCGTGCGCCCAACGCCGGCACAAAAGCGAGACAATGTTGCGCCATGTTTCGCCCGGTGCCGTTGTGCCGGCGTCGTGCTGTTAGTTGTCCCAGAACGGGTAGTCGGTGTATCCGGCCGCCCCGTCGGTGTAGAACGTTGCGGCGTCGGGTGCGTTCAGCGGCAGCCCGTCCCGCCAGCGGCGCACCAGGTCGGGGTTGGCCAGCGCAGGCCTGCCCACGACCACGGCGTCCGCCCAGCCGTTGCCGGCCACGTCCAGGGCGTCCTGGAGCGTGGTGACGGTGCCGAAGCCGGTATTCAGCAGCACGGGACCGGCAAAGCTGCTGCGCAGGTCCCGGACCAGGGTGCCGGCCGGTTCGTGGTGCAGGATGCTCAGCCCGGCCAGGCCCAGCGGGGCAAGGCCTTCGGCGAGCGCCAGGTACGTGGCCCTGGCATCGGCGGGGTCTGTTTCCAGCGCGCCCTGGACGTTGTGTTCGGGGGAGATGCGCAGCCAGGTCCGGCCGGCGCCGATGGCGTCCGCCACGGCCGCGGCCGTCTCGATGACGAAGCGGGCGCGGTTCTCCGGGCTGCCGCCGTAACCGTCGGTGCGCAGGTTGCTGGACGGCGCCAGGAATTCATGCAAAAGGTAACCGTTGGCGCCGTGGAGTTCGACGCCGTCGAAGCCGGCCTCGATGGCGCGGACTGAAGCGGTGACGAACTCCGCAACGATCCCCGGCAGTTCCTCGGTGCCCAGGGCATGGGGCACGGGGTAGGGCAGTTTGCCGTCATAGGTGCGGGTCACGCCGTCGATGGCGACCGCGCTGGGGGCCACCACCTGGTGCCCGCCGTTGGTCAGCGGGTGGGTGACCCGGCCGGAGTGCATGACCTGGGCGATGATCCGGCCGCCATCGGCGTGGACGGCGTCGGTGACGCGGCGCCAGCCGGCGATCTGGGCGTCCGTGACCAGGCCGGGCTGTCGTACGAACGCCTGCCCGGCAAAGCTCGGGTAGACGCCCTCGGAGACAAGGAGACCCATCGACGCCCGCTGCCGGTAGTACTCGACGACGATGTCGCCGGGGACGCCGTCTTCGCCGGAACGGGAACGGGTCAGGGGCGCCATGACGAGCCGGTTGGGCAGCTGCAGTTCGCCAAGGGTGACGGGGGAAAACAAGTTCAAGACGGCTCCTGGTGTGTAGGCGGGTTCGCCTGTCACAACGCGCCGTTCCCCCTGGGTTATTCCGGCCGGTCGAGTAGGTGCAGATCGGCGGGGGTGTCCACGTCGGCGCCGTCGGAAAGATCGGAACAGTCCACCACGTCCACGAGCTCCGGGTGGTTGCGCAGGAAGGGGCCGGCGCCCTTGTCCCCGCGGGCCGTTGCGGCCGCCGCACGGGCAAGCCCGGCATCGAAGAGGACCGGATGCCCGCGATCCAGCGGGGCGCCGGCCGCGGGACGGAAGCCGGCTGCCGTAATCCTGCCCGGCCGGTGCGCCGCGAGCAGCCGGGCGACCACCTCTGCCGAGAGCCCGGGCTGGTCGACGAGGGCCACCAGGACGTCCGCTTCCGCGGGGCAGGCGGCCACGCCAAGGGCGAAAGAGCCGCCCAGGCCGCTCGCCCAATCCGGATTCACCACGGTGCGGGACCCTGACGGGAGCCCGGCGTCCGCCACGTCCGCCGCCCCAGCACCCAGGACAGCCACCACCTCGTCACAGCCGCCCAGCAAAAGCTCCCCGGCCACGTGGTTTGCCAGGGTGGTGCCGCGGTACGGCAACAGGGCCTTGGGGCCTCGGCCCAGCCGGGTCCCGGCGCCCGCCGCCAGCAGCACCGCCGTCGTTCTCTGTGTTGAAGCGCTCGTCATGAGGCCACTGTAGGGGACGCCGTCATGGACGCGGCGGTCGGAGGTCCCGAAACGCCGCCATCAAGCCGGTACGGGTTGCCTCGGACAGCTGGTCCTCGCGCACCGCGCCCAGCAGGCCGATGGTTTGCCGCATCTGCTCCAGGTACGTTGCGCAGCCGGGGCACTGGGCGAGGTGCTCCTCGACGAGGGTGGCGGTGGACGGATCGAGTGCGCCGTCGAGGTAGTCGGAGACAAGCTCCACCACCTGTTGGCAGCTCAGGGTTGGCGGCGGTGTCATCGACGCACCTCCCCACGGTTGTAGTAATCCTCCAGCAGCCCGCGCAGGCGGGCCCGGCCGCGATGGAGCAGGACGCGCTGGTTGCCCGCGCTGATTCCGAGGATCTCACATACCTGGCCCACGTCAAGGCCGTCGACGTCGCGCAGGGTCACCACGGTGCGTTGGCGCTCGGGCAACTCCCGCAGGTACGACGTCACCAGGGCAAGGGCCTCCCCGTCGAGGGCGAGCTGCTCCGGGCTCCAGGGAACCGGCGCGCCGGCCTCGGTCCAGCCCCCGCACCACGGATCTGCCGGGCCCCGGAACCGGGCCGGATCGACGGTGCCGTCGCCGTCGTCGTCAATCTGGGACCAGGCCAGCTCCCTGGCGTCCGCCACGCCGCGCCGGCGCCCCACATTGCGGGTGATCGCCAGGACCCAGGTGCGCAGCGAGGAGCGCCCCTGGAAACCGTCCAGGCCGCGGCACACGCCCAGCCAGGCTTCCTGGACCACGTCCTCGGCGGAGGCCCTGGTGGAAACGAAACCGCGGGCCACATGGAGCATCAGGGGCGAGTAGGCCGAGACCACCTCGGCGAATGCGCCCTGGTCCCCGGCCAACAGGCGGCCCACCATGAGCAGGTCAGTCTCCGGGCACGCGCTCGCGGACGGCCCCAGCCCGGATGGTACCAACCCGGAGGGCTCTAGCGAGGGCACGGAGCATGGGTGGTGTAACGAATCGGTGCGGGGGCGCACTGATCCTGCAGTGAAACCATAATCTGAGGAGATCACATGTTCACGCACCGCACAACCATGAAAACGTTCCTTGGCGTTGCCGCCGCCGCGGCGCTCACCCTTGGCACCGGCGTTCTGCTGGCCGGTCCGGCGACGGCGGCAGCATTGCCACAGTCCGGGTCCTGGCCGGCCGGGGAGGTGTTTGTCCAGAACAACGGCGCCGGCGGCAACTCGGTGACCGTTTTTGATCGCTCCGCCGACGGCACCCTGTCCCGGGCCGGCACGTACTGGACGGGAGGCCTCGGCGGCGCCGAGGCGGGCTCCGTGGTGGACCCCCTGGCCTCGCAGGGCTCGCTCAGCTATGACCCCGCGGCCCATGAATTGTTTGCCGTGAATGCCGGCAGCAACACGTTCAGCGTGTTCGGTGTGCAGGGTGACCGGCTGCAATTGCGGCAGGTGCTCCCCTCGCACGGGAGCTTCCCGACGTCCGTCTCGGTCTCCGGGAAGCTGGTGTACGTCCTCAATGCCGGCGGCCAGGGCTCGATCTCGGGCTACCGGGAGTTTGGCGGCTATCTTGCCCCCTTGCCCGGTTCCACCCGCTCCCTGGGCCTTTCCAATGCTGACGTGCCCGCGTTCCTGCAGGCCCCGGCCCAGGTGGCGATCACCCCTGACCGGGCGCACGTTGTGGTGACCACGAAGGCCAACAACACGATCGACGTCTTTGGCCTGGGACGCTTTGGCGAACCGTCTGCGGCCCCCGTGGTCAACCCGTCGGTCGGCGCCGTTCCCTTTGCCATGACGTTCGCGGACGGGCGGCTCCAGGTGGCCAATGCGAGCGGCAGCGTCACCTCCTACCGGGTGCGGGACAACGGGAGCCTCGCCGTGGTCTCCGGCCCGGTCGCCAACGGCCAGGCTGCCACGTGCTGGTCGACGACGGCGCGCGGCTATCTGTACGCGGCCAACGCGGGCAGTGCCACGATCACCGGCTACCGGGTGGGTGCCGGCGGCGCACTGACCCTGCTGCAGCCGACGGGAGTCTCCGCCACGACGGGGGCAGGCCCCGTTGACCTCGCTGCCACCCCCGGCGGCCGGTACGTGTACGAGCTCGCCGCCGGGGCAGGAGCGATCGATGAGTTTGCCGTGGCCTGGAACGGTGCGCTGACCCCGATCGGCGCCGTGACGGGACTGCCGGCAAACAACGGCTCCGGCATGGAAGGGATTGCCGTGTCCTGACGGCGCCTTCGCGTCCAGGTCCTGTGCGGGCGGTTGCTATTGGTGTTTCCGTTATTGGTGTTTCAGGGGGAGGCCCAGCAGCGCGTTCTCAACGAGTTCGCTCAGGGCCGGGTGGATCCAGTATTGGCCGTGGGCCACGTCATGGGCCTTTTGGCCAAAGGACATGGCGTGGATCAGTGGCTGGATCACGGTGGCCGCCTCCGGGCCGATCACGTGGGCGCCCAGCAGCAACCCGGTTGCGGGATCGGCGAGGACCTTCAGGAAGTGGCCTTGGTCCTCGCGGGCCCAGCCGGCGGCAATGTCGGCATACTTTTGGACCTTGACGGCGTAGTTGATGCCGGCATCGGCGGCGGCCTCCTCGGTCAGCCCCACGGAGGCGATCTGCGGGTCGCTGAAGACGGCGGCGGGGACGAAGCGGTGGTCGGCGGCCATCATGTTGTGCGGGTTCGCCAGGTTGTGCGCCACCACCCGGGCCTCGTGGTTGGCCACATGTTTGAGCTGGTGTTCGCTGGAGATGTCTCCCAGGGCGAAGATGCCCTCCGCCGTGGTGCGTTGGTAGTCGTCCACCACCACGCGCCCGGCGTCGTCCACCTCCACGCCGGTGGCGGAGACCTCCAGTTCGTCGGCATTGGGGATCCTCCCCGTGGCCACCAGCAGGAGGTCGGCCGTCACGCTGGCGGGGCCGTCGGGGCCTTGGAGCTCGAGGATGACGCCGGGCCCTGCGGCGGCGGCCCGGGTCACGGTGGTGCCGAGCCGGACGTCGTAGCGGGCCGAGGCGTCCTTGGTGAATTGCGCGCTGACGTCGGCGTCCAGGTGGCGTAGGAGGGCCGGTCCGCGCACGATCTGTGTCACGGCAACCCCGAACGAGGCGAAGACATGGGCGAATTCTGCCGCGATGAAGCCGCCGCCCAGGATGGCGACGCTGGCCGGGAGGGTGTCGATGCGCATGATGGTGTCCGAGGTGTGGAATGGTGTCCCGCCGTCGCCCAGTCCGTCGATGTCGGGGATCACGGCCCGGGAGCCGGCCGCCAGGACAAAGCGGGTCCCGGTGATGACGCGGGTGGCGCCGTCGTGCCCGGCGATCGTGAGGGTCTTGTGCGCCGTGAAGCGTCCGTGGCCGGCGAATACCGTGACGTTGGGGCACTCGGGGCCTTCCCGGTAGGCCCGGCCGCCGGCTTCGATGGCGTCAATCCTGCCAAAGATCCGGTCCCGGATCCCCGGCCAGTCGACGGCGTCCAAGTGGGAGGTGATGCCCAGAGGCCGTCCGTGCCGGGGCGCGTCGGCCAGTTCCGCAGGGTGGACGAACATTTTGGTCGGTATGCAGCCCACGTTCAGGCACGTGCCGCCAAACAGATTGTCCTCAACGATGGCAATGTTCAGGTGTTCCAGTTCGGGGCCGGGGATGGAATTGCCCGAGCCGGTGCCGATGATGACGAGGTCAAAATGTTGCATGGTTGGGGTGGCCCTTCGGGGTTGGCGGATGGTCCGGGATTGCGCTGCGTCCACCTTCACACCTTAGGACCGTCGCGGCCGGGCGCAAAGGATGCAAGGGTCGGCGCGGCGCAGGGGTGGGCGGGGGCTGCCCGAACCTAGAACGGGGCGGCGTCGTCGTCGCGGACGTGGCGGTAGACGCGCCCGGTGGGGGTGGTGGTCCTGGTGACGCCGGGGCCTTCCGGTTCCACGCGCCAACCTGTGGAGGGATCGTCCTTGAGCTGGTGGCAGTACAGGGATCGGGGCAGCAGGTTGGCAACGCTGGTTTCTCCCCTGGGCAGGGGCCAGCCGTCGGGGGAGTAGCTGGTGAGGTGGAATGGCACGATATGGTCGAGCTCGCATCGGGAGGCCGGGACGTCGCAGCCAATTCCCGTGCAGGCCGGTTCACGAAGCCTGACCAATCGGGCCATATCCGGTGGCGGGCGGTAACGGCTGCGCCCCACGCTGAGTCGGGTGCGTTTTTCCGGGTGGGTGAGGATCCTGATCCAGCCGGGAGAACCGGCGGCGAGCTCCCGGGCCTGGTCCGGCGGGATGGGGCCGTAGCCTTCCAGCATGCCCGGCTCCTCCGAGCGGCCCAGGAGCGTGAACGCCGGGACCTCCACGTTGATGGTGGCTACCACCCAGGACTTGGCTGCGGGCCGATGCTCCGCTCCGCAGTTCGGATTGCCGCAGGCATCTTGTCCGGTCGGGTTCTGCAATGCCAGCTGGAGGAGATCCAGGAGGGCATCCGCCATGTAGTTGTTCAGGCTCCTGGACGGGCGCCCAGTGGGTGTATTGCCTTGGCTTGGCAGACCTTCCCGCCGGGCGTTGCGGGCCCACAACCCTAGGGTCTCGAAGAGCGCCTTGGCCTGCACCGCGGGAAGGATGGCGCCAAGCTGGGCCATTCCGTCGTCGAGCGGGGTAAACCAGACCCGGCGTTCGCGGCGGGCGCGCTCGTGCCGTGCGGAGTGGGAGTCGGGATGGTGTGCCTGCGCCAGCTTGCGGATCCTGCGGGTCAGCGCTGCCGGGTTCATGCGGGACGCGCCGGGGAGGAACATCGGCTCCAGGGTGTGGCTGAGCTCCGCCGGGAAGCCGATGACTCCCCGCAGGATCGCCTCGATCCGCATGGTGTCCAGCAAACCGTCCCGGTACAGCGCACAGCTCTCGGGCAGGTCATTGACCAGGATCCCGGCCTCGGTCATCCGGTGCAGGGAGGCGCCTTCACCCATCGCGTAGACCGCCATGATCTCTGCGGCTGCCCACTTCGAAAGGTACTCAGAGTCCGTGGCGCCCTCGCTGGCCAGCGGTGGGTGACGTTCGGCAAACTCGGTCAGGGCGACGCCTTCCACAGCCCGGGCAAAGGCGGCCAGCCGGTTTGCCGCGTGCAGGTAGTCGAGGAGGTCGTTGTCGCAGAGTCCTGCCGGGTCCAAGCCGGCGAGCGCGTCCACACCTGCGGAGGGTGACCACTGGACGCCGATTGGGTTGTTGTCCCGGGGTGCTTCCGGCAGGGCGGGCACGGAGGCGCGCAGTGTTTGGATCCTTGAGGTACGCAGCGCCACGGCGGATGGCACAGATGCCCCGGTGTCAAAGATTCCGGCGGGAACGGCCTCCACACACGCAGTGGTATCGGCGCTCGCCGTCAAGTATGCCCACTCTGCGGCGGTAAGTTCCCGGGATGACACCGCGGTGGCGCCGGCCAGATCCGCGTCACCGGGGTCCAGGGCAATCAGCCTGGCCAGGTCAGCGTCGCTGAGTTCGGTCAGGGTGCTGCCGGGATCGCGGTCCCGGCTGTGGCCGGGAGCGTCCTCCACAAGTGGCGGTCCGAAAAGGGTGGAGTCCCTCGTGGCTTCGGGCCGGTCCAACGCACCCATACGTCAATTTTGGTCCGCAAGGGCCCCACTGGAAACAGTTTTTCGAAGATATGTTCGAATTTCTTAAGTGGCGGCAAATCGGGCATTTAGCGCAGGCCCGTGGTCATACCGCCGTGCCCGCAGTCAGCGTTCTCAGGCGTGTCCCAGTGCATCGGCGTAGTCTGGCGGCATGGAGGGGCCGGGACCGGTGGCGCCCCGGGGCATGTTTGCCGTGGGCCGCCGCGTCAGGGGAGTCTTGAGCCGCGTGCCGGTCTGGGCGTGGCGGTTGCTCATGCACGCCGTCAGCCGCGGGGAGCTCCGGCGCTTCAACGCAGAACCCTTCACGGACGTCCGGTACTGGCATGACCTTGACTTCGTGGGCGACAGGATCCGCTGGCACCGGTTGGACGTCATGGCCCCTGCCAACCACAACGGGGATGCACAACCCCTCCCCGTGTACGTGTACTTTCACGGCGGCGGCTGGACCTCGGGGGACAAGGCGTCCCTGACCAAGTACTGCGCCGGCCAGGCTGCCGGCGGCGCCGTGGTGGTCAACGTCAACTACCGCATGGCGCCGCACTTCCACCTGGGCCACGTGTTGGAGGACGCCAACGCGGCATTGCGGTGGGTGGTGGCACACATTGGCGAGTACGGCGGAGATAAGGGGCGCATCGTGCTGGGCGGGGATTCCGCGGGCGGACAGATCTCCGCACTCATGACGGCCGCCACGTTCCGCCCGGAACTGGCCCGGCACTACGCCCTGGAGCCCGCGCTGCGGCTCGGCCAGCTGCGCGGCCTGGTGCAGCATTGCAGCATCGTGGACTTCTCCGTGTTCTTCGACAGGGGGTTCGTCATGAGCCTGAACTTCGTCCGCATGTTGCTGCCCCACGGAGGGGAGGCCACAGGAACCGGACGGGAACGCCGGCACAGGCTCCGCGAGGCCGCCCACTTCATGTCGCCGATCGAATGGCTCGATTCACGGTGCCCGCCGGTTTTCATCACCACCTCCGAACGCGACTTCTTCTACGCCTCCAACATGAACCTGATCAAGCGCCTGGCGGGACACGGCGTCCCGGTCGACTCCTTGGTGTACGGCTGGGGCAGTGCAAACACCGAACACACCTGGCAGCAAAACTTTCGATACCCGGAATCCCAGGAAGTGTACCGGCGCCTACAATCCTTTATAACGAAGGTGACGGTCTAGCTCCTGGCGCCCGTCCCGCTGTTGGTGCGGAGGTGCGACTGTGCGGTTCAGGGTTGACCGGGGGAACGACGACGGCGGGACCCGGCCGGGTGCGGCGGAAAACCCGGCTGTCGTCCCCGGCTCGGAAACAACCCGCGACAAGGCGCCGGACGCCGCGGAACAGGCGGACACAGAACTCCCCGATATTGACTGGGCCGTACTGCCCGAAGGAATCCACCGCTCAACGTTCGCAGCACCCAGCGGGCCGTTGGCCGTGATCAGCAGCGGCGATCCGGCGGCCACACCCGTGGTCTTGGCGCCGGGAGCCACCGGCTCCAAGGAGGACTTCGTGCTGATGATGCCAATCCTGGCGGCGGCCGGATACTTCACCCGCAGCTATGACCTGGCCGGCCAATACGAATCGGCCGGAGCCGGCCCGGAAAACCTCGACCCGCCCCGGCCTCACTACGACTACGAACTGTTCGTGCAGGACCTCCTGGCCGTACTGCAGGACCTGGGCCGGCCCGCCCATGTAGTGGGGTACTCCTTTGCCGGCACGGTGGCCGGGCTGGCACTGGCACGCGAACAGGAACTGTTTGCCAGCCTCACCCTGCTCAGCTGCCCGCCACTGGCCGGGCAAAGCTTCAGGGGCGTCAGTAGGATCGGCCCATTCACGGACCTTGCCAACGGACGCATAGGCGCCGCACTCATGATCTGGGGCATCCGACGCAACTTCATCCCCGTCCCGCCCGGGAGGCTCCGCTTCGTCAAGGAACGCTTCGCGCTGACCCGGCGCCAATCAGTGCGCGACATCGTGGGGCTGATGAAACGCAACCCCGAACTCGCCACGGCGCTCGCAGGCATACCCGTGCCCAAGCTCGTGGCCGTAGGGGAACATGACCTCTGGCCCACCAAGATGCATGCCGAATTTGCCGACACCCTCGGCGCCCGGCTTGCCGTCTACCGATCCGGCCACAGCCCATGCGAAACCTCCCCGCACCAGTTGTCCCGGGATCTGCTGGCACTGTTCGCCGAGTCGCACTCCTGAAACCCCACCCGATCAAGGAACGGAAGCCATGAAACCGCCCTGACTAGAGAACCTCTTGGCGGCGCGCTCGCCGTCGTCGCAGCGGGCCCTCCTCGCGAAACTCCGCGGTAAACGTCTCCCCTGACATCGCCAGGCGCCGGCCCAGGGAGCCCCAGGAGTGGAACGGGCGGGCCGAGACCGGCATGCGCAGGCCGGCGTCGTACATGACCGTCATGTCCGGGCGCACCCGGTAGGAGACGTCAAGGTCGTCGTGGATGCCCGGCGCATCACGGATCACGCCTGGCCCGAGCCTGGCCCAGACCTCGGCCGTCATCGCATAGTTGGAGCCAAAGACCGGGGGATGGCCCAGCAGGAAGCCGACTACGTGGAAGTACCCGCCCAGATAGAGGGTGCGGCCCAGCCAACAGACCAGCTGGGGACCGTCGTAAAAGTCGCCGGGGCCCGTCACCAGCGTCAGCGGTCCGGCCGCGGCCAAATCCGATTCCACCCGGGCAAGCCAGCCTGGTGCGGGCCGCGAATCGGCATCGATCCGGGCCACAATGTCCGTGCCGGCCGCATCGAATCCCGCGGCCGAGGCGCCTGCCACACCCGGGACGGGCCAGTGGATGCGCCGTACGCCGGCCGCCTCGCACAGCTGCGCAGTATTGTCGGTGCTGCCGTTGTCCACCACGATGATCTGGTCGGCAGGGCGGGACTGGGCGGCCAGGTGGGCCAGGCAGGCGGCCAGCATCGGCGCATCATTGCGGGACGGAATGACGACGGCGATGCTGGTCACGGGTGCGGGCCTACTGCCGCTGTGGATCGGCCGGTTCGGGACGCGCCCGGAAGCCGAAGACGGACCTGTTCCGGCCACTGTCGGCCGCGTCCCAGGGGCCGCGGGTCGCCAGCGCCAGCAGCAGGAGGCCGGCTGCAATGCCCAGCCAGAAGCCGGATCCGCCGCCCGCAACGAGCCTGCCAATCGAGAATAAGGTGGCCATGGTGCCCGCGACATAGATGCAGCGCGTCAGCAGCCAGGAAGACCATGAAAGTCGTTTGTTCCCCATGCGGCCCACCCTACCGCAGGGGATTTCGGGCCGTGCCGGCCGAATGAGAAAGTCGGTGAATTCACAGGCTCGCGGGGCCCCGGCGGGCGTAATCTGGGACTATGCGTATTCCCGACAGGGACATCATGCCCCGGGACAAAGTGTCATGACCGCCCGTTGGTTGCGGTGGATGCCGGCGGCAGCAGTGCCGGTGGTGATTGCCGCCGTCGTGCTGGCAGCGCCGCTGCAGGCCGCGGCCCCCGTGAAACTGCCCGCCAAGACGGCGGAGCAGCTGGTGGCCCTTGTGGCAGGCAACGACGTCAACGCACTCTCGGGCACCTTGGAGCAAACCGTCGCCTTGGGGCTGCCCCAACTGCCCGACGTGGGTTCGGGGAAATCCCAGGCGCCGTCGTCGAGCGGTGGCACGGGCACCAGCATCACCGACCTGGTGGGACTGCTGACCGCGCCCCACACCGCCCGCATCTACCTTGACGGCTCCGCCAACGAGCGGGTGCAAATCCTGGACACGCTGGCCGAACGCGACGTGGTGCGGCACGGCAACACGGTGTGGACCTACGATTCCGCCACGAATTCCGCCACCATGCTGACCCTGGCGGCGGGCGAGGTCCCCTACGCAACGGCCCCGCATATGGTCCACCCGGGCGCGGCCGGCACTGACACCACCCCCAAGGCCACGCCCGTCCCGTCGGCGGGCGCCAACCCGCTGACCCCGGCCCAGCTGACCCCGGCGCAACTCGCGGCGAAATTCCTGGCCAACCTTGACCCCAGCACCGAGGTCAGCGTCGGCCCCAACACCCGGGTGGCCGGCCGGAGCGCCTACGACCTGGTCTTGGCGCCGCGCACCACGGCAACCCTCGTGGGCAAGGTCTCCATCGCCGTCGACGCCGCCACCGGCCTGCCGCTGAAGGTGACCGTGCAGGCCAGGGGCAGCGACGCCGCGGCGTTCCAGGTGGCCTTCAGCCAGATCACCTTGGCAGCCCCGCCGGCGTCGACCTTCAACTTCAGTCCGCCCGCCGGCGCCGTCATCACCCGGCAGACGCTGCCGGCCACGGGGCCCGTGGCGAAGGGTGAAATGAAGAAGCTGCCGGGCATCCTGCCCGCGCCCGGAACCACCCCGGCGGCACCGGCGCCGCCCAAGCTGACCACCACCGGAACGGGCTGGTCCGCCATCGTTGAGGCACCCGCCGGCACGGTCCCGTCCAATCTGGCGACTTCACCGCAGCTTGCCGAGCTGCTGCAAAGCGTCCCGGGCGGACACGCGTTGGAAACCACGCTGTTCACGGCACTGATCACTCCCGACGGGCGGCTGTACGCAGGCGCCGTGCCCCTGGCGGCACTGCAAGCCGCCGCGGCCGGCAAGTGACGCGCCGGTGAGCGTCGGGCAGGGGGCGCCCGATACACCCGCCATTGAAACCCGCAGCCTGACGAAGGCCTTTGGTTCCCAAACCGCCGTCGACGGCCTCGACTTGTTGGTTCCCGCGGGCGCGGTCTTTGGCTTCCTGGGACCCAACGGCTCCGGCAAGACCACCACCATCCGCATGGTCCTTGGCCTGGCCGCGGCCACGAGCGGCACCGCCCGGGTCCTGGGCCGTGCCATGCCAAGTGAGCTCGACGCCGTGCTGCCGCGGGTGGGTGCGCTGGTGGAGGGCCCGGCGTTCTACCCGTTCCTCTCCGGCCGGGCCAACCTGATTCGCCTGGACACGGCGGACCCGCATGCCGCCACCGCCACCCGAAAGGCCCGGGTCGAGGCGGCCCTAGAGCGCGTGGGATTGGCGGCGGCGGCCGGCAAGAAGGTCAAGGCATACTCGCTGGGCATGAAGCAGCGGCTGGGCCTGGCCAATGCGCTGCTGCGCCCGCGCGAGCTCATGGTCCTGGATGAACCCACCAACGGCCTGGACCCGCAGGGCACCCGCGAGGTCCGCTCCCTCGTCCGGTCGCTGGCCGCCGGCGGCACCACCGTGTTCGTCTCCAGCCACCTCCTGGCCGAGGTGGAGCAGATCTGCACGCACGCCGCCATCATGCGGGCCGGCAAACTGGTGGCCCAGGGGACTCTTGACGAGTTGCGGGCCGCGGGCACGGCGCGGATCACGGTCCTCACGCCCGACGACGGGGCCGCCCGCAGCGTCCTGCTGCGGCTGGGCCTGGAGCCCGAGCATGTCCACGCGTCCGGGGACGCGCCGACACGTGGAGCGCAGAATCCGGCGGGGGCCGTGGTGCGGGCGGCCATGCCCACCGTGGCACTGCCGGGCGAGGACATCGTGGACGCCCTGGTCGAGGCGGGCGTCCGGGTGCGCGGCTTCAGCGTCGACGCCGGCAGCCTGGAAGAGCGGTTCGTGGCGCTGACGGGGGAGGGCTTCGATGTCGCCCAATGAGAATGAAGCAGGTGGGATCGCAGTAGCCCGGCGTTCCACCTGGCCGCTGCTCCGCTCCGAACTGTCCGTGCTGTTCCGCCGCCGGCGCACGTGGGCCATGCTGGCCGCCCTTGCCGCCATCCCCATCCTCGTTGCCGTGGCCGTCCGGCTGACCAGCCGCCACAACGACGGCGGCGGCCCGGCGTTCCTGGACCGGATCAGCGAGAACGGGCTCTTCGTGGTGCTGACGGCCCTCGTGCTGTGCACGCCCCTGTTCCTTCCCCTGACCGTCGGGGTGGTCGCGGGGGACACCATCGCGGGGGAGGCGGGGCAGGGTACGCTGCGATACCTGCTGGTGGCGCCGGCCGGCCGCTTCCGTCTGCTGGTGGTGAAGTATGTGGGTGCGGCCGCCTTCGCCGTGGCCGCCGTGGCCGCCGTCGTCCTGGCGGGTACGGTCATCGGGCTGCTGCTGTTTCCCGTGGGCCCCGTGCCGCTGCTCTCCGGGGACACGGTCAGCGCGTGGGTGGCGGAAGGGCGGATCCTGCTGGTGGGCGCCTACGTCTGCGTCTCGCTGCTGGGGTTGAGCGCCATCGGCTTGTTCATCTCCACGCTGACGGACGTCCCCGTGGGGGCCATGGCGGCCACGGTGGCGCTGGCGATTGCCGCCCAGGTCATGGACGCGCTGCCGCAGCTGGCCTGGCTGCACCCCTGGCTGTTCAGCAACTACTGGCTGGGGTTTGCCGACCTCCTGCGCGAACCCATTGCGTGGACGTCGTTCGGCAACAACGGGGTCCTGCAGCTTGGCTATATTGCCCTGTTCGGGGCGCTGGCCTACGGGCGGTTTGCCACGAAGGATGTACTGTCCTAAGGGTTCCGCCCGTCAGGGCGACGGCGTAACCGGGGCAAATCTGTCCGCCAGCCATTCGAGGATTGTCGCCAGGGCCTCGGGGTCAAGGTGCGTATCTGGATCGTTGTAGCCGTTGCCGGGCGACGCCGCCACCTCGGCCGGGGTGCGCGAGTCCTCCTTGAACACGTGGTTGGCGTTGGGCGGAAACGCGAAGGTCACGTTCGCCATGCCCGCGGCTGCCTCCCGGAGCGGGCCGCCGTCGGCCTCGGCGTCGATCTGGACATCCCGCCCGCCGATCAACACCAGCGTGGGGATGCGCACCTTTTGCAGGGAGTCAACGCCGGATTCGAGCCACAGTTCGCGGGCCAGCGGAAGGTTTGCCGGCGCCTCGAAGCTCGCGAGCACCATCCGCACGCTCTCCGGCAGCGCCGGGTCCGGGTTCATCGGCTCTCCCGCGGAGTAACGGGCGGCCGCCTCCCTGACTTTTGGCATCAGGGCGGCCCCGCCGGGGATCTGGGCGGACTGGAGCTGGAGCTGGGACAGCAACACGGTTTCGATCGGCCGCCCGGGCGGCGCGGCCAGCACCAGGCTCACCAAGGGGACGTCCTGGCTGCTCGTAGCGTAGTGGAGTACGTGGAGGGTGCCCTCGCTGTTGCCGAGCCCGGCAATCCGCGCCGCGTCAACATAGTCGAGGTCCGCGAGCACCCGGACTGCGGCGGCCAACTCGTCAAGATGGGATTGCATGCTCAGTTTCCCGATGAGCTTCATGGCGTTTTCCCTGGCGTGGGGCCCGGTCACCCGCTTGTCGTAGCGGATGGAGGCAATGCCGGCTTCGGCAAACGCCTCAGCGAAAAGCCGTGCGCTGCCGTTGTCGCCGGGGAGCAGCGGCGAACACCAATTGCGGTCCGTTGGGCCGCTGCCCGCCACCAAAACCACGGCCGGGAACGGCCCCTCACCCTCGGGGCGGACCACCGTGCCCTCCATCGTGGTGTCATCCAACTGCCAGCTCACGTCCTGGGAATTAGCCATGCCCCCAGTATTGCAGCAGCGCAGTATTACAGGCGCACAGTTTTACAGGCGCAGCTCCACCAAAATAGTGTCCCGCCAAATCCCTTCGAAGGGGCCATAGCCCATCCGGCCTATGCGTTCGCGGCGGCCCACGCGCCGGAATCCCGCCTTGTCGTGCAGGGCCAGGCTGGCCAGGTTCTCGGGGAAGATGGCGGATTGGATCGTCCAATACCCGGCGGCGCCCGCACGGTCGGCGAGCTCCCGCAGGAGGCCGAGCCCGACGCCGTGACCGGCAGCCGCCGGGTCAACGTAGACGGAATGCTCAAGCACGCCGCGGTACACCTCACGGGCGGAGGTGGGGGTTGCCGCGACCCATCCCCACACGGCGCCTTGGGGGTCGGTGGCCACCACGCTGAGCCCCGGGATGCGGCTTGCGAAGAACTCGGCCTTCGACGGCGGTGCCTCGGCGAAGGTGGCATTGCCGCCGGCAATCCCGGCGGCGTGGATCCGCTCAACCTCGCTCCAGTCGGCCGGGATCATGTCCCGCATGCCAAAGGTCACAGGGTCAGGATGCTCGCGGAGGCAGCCTCCAACGCGCCCGGCACCAGCGAATAGTAGGCCCAGGTGCCGCGCTGCTCGCGGGCAAGCAGCCCGGCGTCGACAAGGATTTTCAAGTGGTGGGAGACGGTGGACTGGCCCAGCTCCAGGGGTTCGGTGAGGTCGCACACGCAGGTCCCGTCGCCGTCGCCCGCCTTGACGATCGAGATCAGTCGGAGGCGGTTCGGATCCGAGAGCGCCTTGAGGGTCCGTGCCCTGCCTTGCGCATCCGCGGCACCCAGAACCGGGAGCCCCGACGATGTGCAGCAGGCGTCGGCGGCGGTCAGCCGGAGTGTTTGTGCGGTGTCCATACATCCATTATGTCCATAGATTGACATTTGTCGATGTAGCGCCCAATACTTTCTATATCGACATCCATCAATCCCACGCCGTGTTGGTTTAGGAGCCCCGTGAGTACCCACACCAGCACCACCGCTTTACCCCGGGAGGCCGCCGTCGTGGTCAAGCTCTCCACCCTGGACAGATTCCTTCCGGTGTGGATCATCGCGGCCATGGCTTTGGGCCTCCTGTTGGGAAAGTTCGTCCCGGGCCTGAACACCGCAGTGGACGCGGTGAAGCTCGGCTCGGTGTCCCTGCCGATCGCCGTGGGCCTGCTGGTCATGATGTATCCGGTGCTGGCGAAGGTCCGCTACAACGAGACCGGCCGGGTGCTGGCGGACCGCAAGCTGCTCATTTCCTCGTTGATCATCAATTGGGTGGCGGCTCCGGCGTTCATGTTTGCCCTGGCCTGGATCTTCCTTCCGGACCTGCCCGAGTACCGGACCGGGCTGATCATTGTGGGGCTGGCGCGCTGCATTGCCATGGTCATGATCTGGAGCGACCTTGCCTGCGGTGACCGGGAGGCTGCCGCCGTGTTGGTCTTGATCAACTCCGTTTTCCAGGTCATCGCCTTTGGCGCCCTGGGTTGGTTCTACCTGCAAGTCCTGCCCTCCTGGTTGGGACTGCCCACCACGAGCGCCGGCTTCTCCTTCGGGGCCATCACCGTTTCCGTCCTCGTGTTTCTCGGCATCCCGCTGTTGGCCGGCTTCCTCACCCGGACCGTCGGTGAAAAGGTGAAGGGCCGGGACTGGTACGAGCACAAATTCCTGGCCAAGCTGGGCCCGTGGGCGCTCTACGGCCTGCTCTTCACCATCACCGTGCTCTTCGCCCTGCAGGGAAACACCATCACGGCCCGGCCGTTGGACGTCCTCCGGATCGCCCTGCCGCTGCTGGTGTACTTTGTGGTTGTCTTCGGCGCCGGCATGGTGATCGGCCGCGCCCTGAAGCTCGGCTACGCCAAGACCACCACTTTGGCGTTCACCGCCTCCGGAAACAACTTTGAACTCGCCATCGCAGTCGCAATTGGCACCTTCGGAGTCACCTCCGGGCAAGCACTTGCCGGCGTCGTCGGCCCGCTGATCGAGGTGCCCGCACTGGTAGCCCTGGTCTACGCCGCACTCTGGGCCCGCAAACGCTTCTTCACCAACTGACCCCTACTACCACCTCCGGGAGCATGCACCCATGAGCACCACCGATACCGCCAAGAAGCCCTCCGTCCTGTTCGTCTGCGTGCACAACGCCGGCCGTTCGCAGATGGCCGCCGCCTACCTGACCACCCTCTCCAACGGGGCCATCGAGGTCCGCTCCGCGGGCTCCGAACCGGCCACTTCGGTCAACCCGGCTGCCGTGGCCGCCATGGCCGAGGAGGGCATCGACATGTCCGCGGAGATCCCCAAGGTCCTCACCACGGATGCCGTGCGGGAGTCCGACGTCGTCATCACCATGGGTTGCGGAGACACCTGCCCGATCTTCCCCGGCAAGCGCTACGAGGACTGGGAACTCGAGGACCCCGCCGGCCAGGGCGTCGAAGCCGTCCGCCCCATCCGCGACGACATCAAGGCCCGCATCCAGGCGCTCATCGCCGAGCTGCTGCCGTCCAATCTGTAAAGGATCCCTGACGTGACGGACCAACGAAATGAACTGCCCGTTGCCATCATCGGGGCCGGCCCGGTAGGTCTGGCAGCGGCCGCCAACGTGATCGAACGCGGCCTCACACCACTGGTCTTCGAGGCCGGCGAGCGCGTTGGGGCAGCCATCCGGCAGTGGGGCCACATCCGGCTGTTCTCCTCGTGGGAGCACAACATCGACCCCGCCTCCCGCCGCCTCCTGGAACCCACTGGCTGGAGCGAACCACGCCTGACGTCCCTGCCGTACGGCGCCGAGCTCGTCGAGCAGTACCTTGAACCCCTGGCCGTGACTCCGGCCATCAGTGCCGCCCTGCACTGTTCCTCCACCGTGACGGCGGTGAGCCGGGCAGGCATGGACAAAACCCATTCCCGTGACCGCGACGCACGCCCCTTCCTGGTCCGCGTGGAAACTGCCGATGGCACCGTGACCGACCACCAGGTGCGAGCTGTCATCGACGCCTCGGGTACCTGGGCCCAACCCAACCCCCTGGGCCAGGCCGGGCTCCCTGCACCAGGCGAGGTTGAAGCAATCGCGGCCGGCCTCATCACCGAGCCCTTGCCCGACGTCACGGGTGCCGACCGTTCCCGCTTCGCCGGCAAGCACGTCCTCGTCATAGGTGCCGGCCACTCCGCCGCCAATACCCTTATCAGTCTGGGCCAGCTGGCCAAAAATGAGCCCGGCACCAGGATCAGCTGGGCCGTCCGCGGTACCGACGCGTCCCGCCTCTACGGCGGGGGCGACCTCGACGGTTTGCCGGCCCGCGGCCAACTCGGCATCCGCCTGCGCGGGCTGGTTGGGGATGGGCACATCGAGCTGCACACCTCCTTCACCACCACCTCGTTCACCACCACGGGCGGGGCTTGGCCGTCACCGGCAGCACCCCGGACGGGGACGTGGCCCTGGGCGTGGATCTGCTGATCCCGGCCACCGGGTTCCGCCCCGACCTGGATATCCTGCGCGAAATTCGGTTGGAACTCGACCCGGCCGTGGAAGCGCCCCGGGACCTGGGTCCGTTGATCGATCCGGAGTTCCACTCCTGCGGCACCGTCCCCGCCCACGGGGCGAAGGTCCTCGCTCACCCGGAGAAGGACTTCTACATTGCCGGGATGAAATCCTATGGCCGTGCGCCGACGTTCCTGCTCGCCACGGGCTATGAGCAGGTCCGCTCGATCGTCGCAGCCCTGGCCGGAGACCATGAAGCGGCCAACTCGGTTCACCTGGAACTACCGGAAACCGGGGTCTGTTCCACGGACTTGGGCGGCAGCTGCGACACCCCCACCGAGACCAGCCAGGGCGAGGACGAGGCGGCATCATCGTGCTGCGCATCCCCGGAGCCGGTGTTGATCGGTCTACCCACCGGCCTGGCCCACGGCCGCGCCGCCTTCACCGGGCAATAGAGGAAGAGGAGCAGCCCAGGCCGGGTACTGCGAAACCGCACAGACCCGCCTCGCCGACGACGTTCTCCGCACAGCCGACGTCGACATGACCGTGGCCTGCGGGGATTCCTGCCCGATGTGCCCCTGTAAGCGGTATCTTGGCAGGAAGATCGAAGACCCTGCCAGCTACCTGATCGAATGGACCCCCGGCAACCAGGTCCTGCCGATCTCCCTGGACACTGTCCTGGATCCGGAGGACGACACCGCCATTGCCGCAGCACGGCTCACGGAAGCACTCGCCGCCGCGGCGTCCGGCTACGGGGTGGACTGGTCCCTGCGGGTCATTGGCGGTGACCCCGCACTGGCTTTGGGCCGGCTGGCCGCCGCCGCGAACGCGTCCACCATCGTGATCGGGGCCCGGCGGTCCGGATTCATGGCGAAAGTCGATGAACTCGTCTCCGGTTCACTCCTGCACCGGCTCCTCATGACCCAGCCCATCCCAGTGTTGGGTATTCCTTCCCCGGATGTGCAACGCCACTTTCATTCCCACGGCTGAAAGAAGTATCCAACCCATGACCAGCAAACCAGGCGTCCCAGTCGTGTGCGTGAAGAACGGCGCTGGTCACCGCCCTGGGCGGCGAGGGTGTCGTGAACCCGGTTCCCGGGATTGAGATCACCAACTGTGACACGGATGTGCCGTCCGAACGCGGCCTCGAAGGCATGGAACGGATGCGCCTGGTCCGTGACGACAGCCGGGCCCGGCTACAGCCCCGACGGGTCGGTATTGGCGCCGCACAGGATCACGGCCACGCGTTCCCCGGCGGCCGGAACGTAGGCGCCGGACTGCAGGGCGGCAAACGCCGCGGCCGCGCCGTGCTCCACCACAATCCGGTAGTTCTCCCACAGGAAGGAACGGGCGGCGACGATGTCGTCGTCGCTGACCAGCACGCTGTGGACCCCAGTGCGGACCGCCACGGCATAGCCGATTTCACCAATGCGGCGCGCCCCCAGGGAATCGGCGGCGATGCCGGACACGGGCACATCGACCGGGGCGCCGGCGGCCAGCGCCGAGTGCAGGGTGGCCGCAGTCTCCGGCTCCACGGCCACCACTGTGGCCCGGCCCTCCACGGCCGCCGCGATCCCTGCCATGAGGCCGCCGCCGCCCACGGCCACCACCACGGTGTCGACGCCGTCGAGTTGCTCAAGGAGCTCGCTGCCCGCGGTGCCGGCCCCCGCGGCGATCTCCGCCTGGTCGTACGCGTGGCAGTAGACGGCTCCCGTGCTTTCGGCAAACGCAATGGCGGCCTCGTAGGCCACGGCGTACTCGCTGCCTTCCTGGACCACCGTGGCACCGGCGGCCCGGAGCTTCTTGACCTTCACGGCCGGTGCCGACAACGGCACGAATACGGTGGCCGGCACGCCCACCGTGGCGGCCGCGTAGGCGTTGGCCAGGCCGGCGTTGCCACCCGAGGCGACCACGATGCCGATGTCCGGATCGAGCTCGCCGCGCTCACGGCACGCCAGCACGCGGTTGAACGCGCCCCGGGCCTTGAACGTGCCGGTGTGCTGGAGGAATTCGCATTTGAGCCAGACGTCGCCGGGGGAGTGCCGCTCATCCAGTTTCAGCAGGGGCGTGGCGCGCACTAGTCCGGCAATGCGGAGGGCGGCTTGGTCAACGTCGGCGCGGGTGATCATGGGAGGACTTCCTGGTGCGGGGGCGGGATTGCCCCAAGGCTACCGGGCGCGGACCACCGGGCACCACCACGATCCACCCTTCGATCCGCACCCTGCGTGCTCACGCTAGGCTTGGCCCATGAGCGAGAATTCAACCCTGATCCATGACCTGCCGTCTGTCACGATCCGCCGCGCGGTGGTCTCGGAGATGGCCAACAACGTCTACCTGCTCACGGCCAAGGCCACGGGCGCGCAGATCCTCATTGACGCCGCCGACGACGCCCCCGCCATCGCCGCACTGCTCGCCGACGCCGCCGCGGACGCGCCGGTCCCCACCGCCGTGAAGTTCATTGCCACCACGCACCAGCACTGGGACCACGTGCGGGCGCTGGCCGCCGTCGTCGCCCTGACCGGAGCACCGACCGCCGCCGGGACCGACGACGACGCCGGCATCCAGGCCCAGTCCGGCGTGTCTGCCGACCGGCTGCTCGGGGACGGCGACGTGCTCGGCGTGGACGGGCTGGACCTCTCTGCCGTCCACCTGCGCGGCCACACGCCCGGCTCCATCGCCTACGTCTTGTCCGACGCCGGTGCCACGGTGATCTTCAGCGGCGATTCACTGTTCCCGGGCGGCGTGGGCAACACCGAGAAGGACCCGGCACGGTTCACCTCGCTGCTCAACGATGTCCAGGAGCGCCTGTTCGGCCGCTTTGGCGACGACGCCGTGGTGCTGCCCGGCCATGGTGACGCCACCACCCTCGGCACCGAACGCCCGGCACTGCCGGAGTGGCGCGAACGCGGCTGGTGAAATCAGCACTCGGTAGCCCCAAACTTGGCGCGGGGCGGTCGGATAGGGTTGATCGCATGTACTTCATCGTCGTCAAATTCCAAACCAAGCCCGACTACACGGACCAGTTCATGGACCTCGTGGGTCCGTTCACTGCCGCCACCCGCCGGGAGCCCGGCAACCTGTGGTTCGACTGGTCGCGCAGTGTGGAGGACCCTGACGAATTCGTCCTGGTTGAAGCGTTCCTGGACGACGACGCCGCCGGCGCCCACGTCAACAGCGCCCACTTCAAGGCCGGCCTGGACTCCATGCGCCCGGCCCTGACCGCCACGCCCAGGATCGTCTCCCGCAAGGTCGACGGCGATTCCTGGGGTGAGATGGGCGAGCTGCAGATCGGCTGATCTCCGGCACCTGGCACCTGGCACCTCAGGCGGGCGGATTCCGCCTGGCCGGGCGGGCCGCAATGGGCCGGCCCACCAGCGACAGCACCGTCAGAGCGATGGCAAGCGCCACGTAGCCGGCGGCCCAGGCAAGGCCGGCCCCCGAAACGGTTGCGGGGTGGGCCGAAAGCAGCTCCACCACTGCCAGGGGCAGCGCGACGGCCAGCAACAACACGCACGCGAGGTAGCAAACCAGGGCGCCGAACCCGGCCTGCGGCACGTGCGCGCCCATCAGCGTCCGGCGGCGCTCCACCCGCCCGTGCAGCATGCCCCAAATCCAGCCGTTGACCACCTGTTGCGTGAGGCAGCCGAGGACGATGATGCCCACAATCAGGATCCACCAGTCGCCGGGCCGGTGCCACTCGGGCGCCTGCGTACACGGCCACAGCACGATCTGGTTGTTCAGGGCGGTGATCTTGCAAAACGTCAGCCTGCCGACCCACGGCCACGCCGTGACCTTGGCCAGGAGCGGGACCACCATGATGGCGCCGCTGATGAAGGCCAGCAGCCGGGCCATGCCCAGGCACCGCACCAGCAGGCGATGGACCTTTACCCGGGTTTGCAGCGCCGGCACTAGGGAGTTCCTGGGCACGGTCAGCGGGGGCAGCCACAACTGCCCGGGCGTCGTGGCCGGCTGATCGGCGGCGATGTAGATCAGCTGGGCCACGGGGTCGATCACCTCGATGCGGTTTTGCGAATACACAATGTGGTCCTTGATGAGTGCCGAACTGTTGTAGATCGGGTGTTCCTCGGGTCCGGGTGATTCCTCGGGGGAGCGCCCGTACAGTTCCCTGAAGGCCTCGGTGTTGTTCGCCCCGGCATCGGAAGCAACGGGGCCGGCCGGGACAAAATCGAACTTTGCCCAGAGATTGATCCACCGCAACCCCGGGCTGCATTCGAGCCAATCCTGGACGGGATTGCGTTTCGGCGCCATGGTGGTCCCGCCGGCCTGGCTGCGGCCGCCCCAGCGGGCGTATCCGAGGAGCGGCAGCCCGTTTCCCACGCAGATGAAGTTGCTGGCCGCCACCCGTCCCTGCAACAACACCTGGGCGCTGATCGCGGCGCCCTGGCTGTGGGCCAGCACCGACACCCTCGTCGGCTTCGCCGTCGTGGCGAGGTGGTCGTCGGGCCAGCGTTCAATGGTTTCGGCGACGCGTTGGCGCATCGCCGCGGCCTGCATCTGCTTGCGCTGCCAGGTTGCGGGATCGCCCAGGAAGTCGGCGAAGGCCGTCAGGAGCTTTCCGACCAGCCTGCCCACCGCGGGTATCGGCGTGCCCAGGATCGCCAGGGCCAGCAGGATCATGCCAAGGATGATTGCCGGAAACGCCACGGCACAAATAAGTGCCATGGCCCCATCCCGCAGGCGGCGCAGGATCCACCCCCACAGCCCCGCATGGGCCCGGGGGTACATGTTCCACCAGACCATGCGGGCGGCCCGCCTGACCACGGTGACCATGACGCCCCACGACCAGTCATAAGTGGCGCGGACCGTGGCCGGAATGAAGTCGTTGCCCCAACTTGCCTCGGTGATGACGAGGTCCAGGTATTCATCCCCAACGACGGGATGGGCCTTGAGCACCCGCACCCAGGTGGTGGGCGCATCCGATACGGCATCGGCGGCATCCACGATCAACGCCGGATAGTCATGGAACAGCGATCCCCGCGGCAACGCGTCCCTGTGGTCCAGGGCGATATCGTTGAGGCTTTGCAGGAACGGCTGCGCCCACTCCTGCAGGGTGCCGCCCTTCAACTCCGGACCCATGCCGTGCACCAGCACCAGCACGTGGTCGGGTTTGCCCACGGGCTGTCTGGGGTCGGTGATCAGATGCCGGGTGGTGTCCGGCGAACCGGGCGGCGGCTCACACGGCTCCGCAACCCCGGCTGAACGTTTTCCCCATCGATGCCTGCCCATACCCCCATGATGAACCCGAAATTCCTTCCTGAACAGACGCTGTGACCCATATGTTAGGGCGCTGGCAGCCGGCACTTTGCCGGCCGCAAAGCGATTGCGGGGAGAATGGAGTGGTGAGCACTCCACGCACTCCCGAATCCAGCAAGCACGGCCACACCTTTGACCTGGACGCCATCGCCGCGGGTCTGGTCTTTGGCCAATCCCTGGCCGCGCTCACCGGTGCCCTGACGGGCGCGGAGGCCACGGGAGCCGCCGTCGTCCAGGCCCCGCCGGGTTCCGGAAAGACCACCCTGGTGCCGCCGCTGTTGGCAAACCTCCTGCCCCGGGAGTGCGGCCGGGTGGTGGTGACCCAGCCGCGCCGGGTTGCCGCCCGTGCCGCGGCGCGCCGGCTCGCGTCCCTGGACGGCGGCCCGCTCGGGGAACGGGTGGGCTACACCGTGCGCGGGGAACACCACGCCGGTCCCAAGACGGTCGTGGAGTTCGTGACGCCCGGCATCCTGCTGCGCCGCCTCCTGGCCGATCCCGGCCTCGACGGGGTGGCCGCAGTAGTCCTGGACGAGGTCCACGAACGCGGCCTGGAAACCGATCTGCTCCTGGGCATGCTCGCCGAGGTCCGCCAACTGCGCGGCGAGCTGGCCGTGGTGGCCATGTCCGCCACCCTCGACGCGCCCCGCTTTGCCGCCCTGCTGGCCGACGACGACGGCGTACCCGCCCCCGTGGTCGACTCGCCGTCGGCCCTGTTCCCGCTGACCGTGCAGTGGCGGCCGGCAACGCGTCCGCGGCTGGATGAACGCGGCGTGACCCGCGCCTTCCTGGAGCATGTGGCGGACACGGCCGCCGCGGCGCACGCCGACGCCCTTGCCGCGGACCCCGGGGTCGATGCCCTGGTCTTTGCCCCGGGCGGGTGGGAGGTTGCGCAGATTGCGGGGCGGCTGCGCGCCGGCCGCCCCGGCACCGAGGTGCTGGAACTGCACGGCCAGGCCCCCGCCGCCGAACAGGACCGTGCCGTCTCCGGGCGCCGGGCGGGGGATCCGCCGCGCATCATCGTCTCCACGTCCCTGGCCGAATCCTCCCTGACGGTGCCGGGCGTGCGGCTCGTGATCGACTCCGGGCTGTCCCGCGAACCGCGGCGCGACGCCGCCCGCGGCATGTCGGGGCTCGTGACGGTGTCCTGCTCCCGGGCCTCGGCCGAACAACGCGCCGGCCGGGCCGCCCGGCAGGGACCGGGCACCGTGGTGCGCTGCTACGACGAGCGGGCGTATGCTGCCGCCCCGGCCCACCCCACCCCGGAGATCGCCGTCGCCGACCTCACCCAGGCGGCCCTGGTGCTGGCCTGCTGGGGGCCCCGGCCGGTCGCGGCCTGGCACTGCCCGACGCGCCGCCCGCGGCCGCCATGGACGACGCCGTGGAGGTGCTGCGCGAACTGGGCGCCGTCGGGGCGGACGGGATGGCCACGCCCATCGGCAAGACCCTGGCCAAGGTCCCCGCGGACCCGCGGCTGGCCCGGGCCCTCCTGGACGGGGCCGCCGTGGTCGGCGTGAAAGCGGCGGCCGAGGCCGTGGCGCTTGTCTCGAGCGACCGCCGCGCACCCGGGGCCGACCTCACCCAACTCCTGACGGCATTGCGCTCGGGACGGGACCCCGGCACCCGGCGCTGGGCCGAGGACGTCAGGCGGCTGGCCGCCATGGCCCGCACCGACACGGCACAATCCACCCAGCAAACGGAGGGGCCGGTGACGGCGGGGGAGTCGCTTGGCTTCGTCGTCGCCCTGGCGTATCCGGACCGGGTGGCCCGGCGGGTGCCCGGCGACGGGGCGCCCCAGTATCTGCTCACCTCCGGCACGCGGGCGGGCCTGCCCGCCGGCAGTCCGCTGTCCGGCCACGCATGGCTGGCCGTGGCCGAGGTGTCCCGCGCGCACGGCAGGAACACGGCAGGCACGGGAGCGGTGATCCGCAGCGCGGCACCCCTGGACGCCGAGTTGGCAGGCCGCGCCACCAGCCATCTTGCCACTGACACCACCGCCGCGGAATTCCGCGACGGGCGCCTCACCGCGCGGCGCGAACAACGGCTCGGCGCGATCGTGCTGTCCTCCACGCCCGTCAAGGCCACGGCGGCACAGGGCCGGGCCGCCGTCGCCGTGGCCCTGCAAGCCGAAGGACTGGGCCTGCTGGCGTTCTCGCCGAGTGCGGACAACCTGCGCCGCCGGCTGGCCCTGCTGCACCGGGTGCTGGGCGGGCCCTGGCCCGACGTCGGTGACCGCGCCCTGCTGGACCGCCTGGAGGATTGGCTCGCCCCCGAACTCGAGGCGATGGCCGGGGGCGCCAAACCATCCGGGGTCAACCTGGCCGAACCCCTGCGGCGGTTGCTGCCGTGGCCCGAGGCCGCAAAGCTGGCGGAACTGGCGCCGGAACGCCTCGCGGTGCCCAGCGGTTCGCAGGTCCGCATCGACTATCCCGAAGCGGACGACGCCGACGGCCTCCCGGTCGTTGCCGTCAAGCTCCAGGAGTGCTTTGGTTGGGGCGAAACCCCGCGGCTGGTTGCAGGGCGTGTGCCCGTGCTCTTCCACCTGCTCTCGCCCGCGGGCCGCCCGCTGGCCGTCACGGGCGATCTCGCGTCCTTCTGGTCCGGGCCGTACGCGCAGGTCCGGGCCGAGATGCGCGGGCGCTACCCCAAGCATCCGTGGCCTGAGGATCCCTGGACGGCCCCGGCCACGGCAAAGGTCAAGAGCCGGATGTAGCCGGGCGGGTTCAGTCGGTGATGTCCACGACCTCACTGTGCCGCTGGATCTCCCCGCTTTCCCAGGACCGCTTGAGCACGAAACCCAACTCGACCCGCCCCGCGGCCGCGGCCATGAAATGGAAGCGTTGCGTCCCGGAGGCCGGCACCATGGGTGTGGTGCCGGCCGATTCGGCCAGGAAGGTGCCGTCCACGTACTCGACGCCGTCGGGCACGTCCACCGCGGACCATTGGTAGCCCGTGGCCGGTGTCGCCCGAAAGTCCACCGTGAACAGTTCTCCCACCTTGACCGTGATCAATTCCTGCTCCTGACTACGCGTACCACTTGTGATACATGGCGGAGTCCGTGCCCTCGACAAAACAGTCGAGGCGTCCGGACGCCCAGCTGGACGCGCCCGTCCCGGAGGACAGCAGCCCGCCCAGGTTCTCCTCGCCGCTCCAGGCGCCGTCCCACCACCTGTGCATCATGGCGAACCCGGCCCCGGGGTAGAACATGTCGATTCGGTTCGGACCCCAGGAGACCGCGGAGAGGTCCCCGCCGACGTAGCCGCCCAGCGCCTCCCAGCCGCTCCAGCCGGCGCCGGCCCAGTACTGGTGGTACAGCTGGCTGTCGGTGCCCTTGACGAAGGTGTCGAGCCGGTTGGTGCCCCAGGAGGCGACGGCGGGGGCGGAATCGCAGACCCCGCCCAGGCTCTCCCAACCGCCCCAGTGGCTGCCGTCCCACCACAGGTGCCACATGGCCGAGTCCATGCCGCGGGCAAACACGTCGATCCGGTTGGGTCCCCAACTCACGGCCGTCGGGTCGCTGGAGAGCATGCCGCCCAGGGCCTCCCAGCCGCTCCAGCCTGCCTGGAACCACTTGTGGTAGAGCTGGTGGTCCGTGCCCACCACGAACATATCCAACCGCCCCGATCCCCAGGAACAGATGGCCGGGCCGCTCTGGCAGCCGCCGCCCAGCGACTCCCAGCCGTTCCAGGACGAACCGTCCCACCACTTGTGCCAGATCGCCGAGTCCGTGCCGCGGGCCACGGCGTCGATCCGGTTGGCCCCCCACGAGACTGCGCTGGGCTTGGAGGTGATGATGCCGCCCAAGGACTCCCAGCCGCTCCAGCCGAGCGTGACCGGGACTGTGACGCCACCGGCGCTGGAAAACGCGTAGACGTCGAAGTTGCACTGGCCGTAGGCGATCTTGAAGAACCCGGCCATGCCCCATCCGGTGCCCCAGGAGTTCTTCGCGATCCAGCACTGCTCCGACTCCGAATAGCCGATCACCTCAACACAGTGCCCGCCCACCGCGTTGCCGCTGACGTGGTGGTAGACGCCGGTCGAGTAGCTGTAGAAGTCGTCGTAGACATCGAAGGACGCCGCACACGGTCCCGTCGTGTCCAGGTACGTCTTCCGGGCGGTGATGTCCCCGATGAGGCCGTGCCGGCTGACGGACACCTGGCTGGCGGGCCGGTTCGGGGTGGGCCGCACATACGGCTTCCACAGCGTGGTGGCCGGATCGATCACGGGCGGGTTGTCGAACGCGCTCATGTACGTCAGCGCGGCATCGGTGACCTGCCCGCGGGCCTGCAGCTGGGCCATGCACGAATCCGAATCCCAGCCGCCGCAGGACGGTCCGTGGCTGGAGTTGAAGTGCGAGTCCGCCTCCGAGAGGTCAAGGAGCTGGCCCAGCTCAATCGAGGCCATGGACTCCACCACGGCCGTGCACGCGAAGGACACGCACGAGCCACAGTACTTTTGGTCCTCCACGGGCGTGACGTGGTTGCCGTTCTTGTTGCGCCAGTCGACCTCCGGCGCGAAGGCGCCGGTGTCATGAGGGGCGGCTGCCTGCGGCCCCGCAGCCCGCAGGGCCTTGTCCGCCGGGGTGAAGACCACTCCCAGGAGGGCCTTCTTGTCGTCGTCGCTGAGCAGCGACTGGGGTGTGATGCGGGGGCTCCAGCGAGCCTTTGCCGCGTTGAGGGTTGCCGATAGTTCGTGAATATCCAATGTAGTCATGGCGGTGCGCTCCCATGCCCATGCGTTCTGCCCCCAAGGACCGGCTGCATGCGTGGTTCCAACAAAGAGAATTAGGTGGGTGGGTCCGCCTTGCCGGCGGTCCCTCGCGGCCTTCGTTTCTCCCCCCAAAGGCCTTGCCCGCGCGCAATTCATTCAACGAAACCAATGGTAGAGCGCTTCGGCGCGCCATGGATACGCTACCGCCCGGTTTGCCTCACGGGTAGCTTTGCGTGTTCAGGGCCCGTTGCTGGTGCCCCTTTGGCTGGCCTGGCGCCAGGAGTCGTCCGGCAGCAGGGAACTTGCCTGCGCCCCCATCTGGGACATGCCGCCGTCCACCGCCCAGCTGGCGCCCGTGACATAGCCGGCCCCGGGCGAGGCAAGGAAGGCGATGACCGCCGCGATCTCCGCGGCCGTTCCGGCGTGGCCCAGCGGGATGCCGGGGCGGGGAATGTCATGGGGGTGGCGGGTTTCCGTGGCGTGCAGGTGGGTGGCAATTTCGCCGGGGGCCACCGCGTTGACGGTGATTCCGTGCCCGGACAGTTCCACGGCCATGACCCGCAGCAGCCCGTCCAGGCCGAACTTGGAGGCGCAATAGGCGCCAAAGCCAAAGCGAGGCTGCTGTGCGTGCACGCTGGTCACGGCCACGATCCGCCCGCCCGAGCCGCCGGCCACGAGCAGCCGGGCGGCCTCCTGCAGGCACATGAACGCCCCGTTGAGGTTGGTGTCAAGGATCTGCCGCCAGTCCTCGAGGCTCGTGTTCAGGACCGACGCCGTCAATCCCACCCCCACGTTGTTGACGAAAACGCCCAGCCCGCCCAGCTCCTTGGCGAGGGTGTTGACCGCCGGGGCGCAGGAGGGCAGGTCCGTGGTGTCCAGCCACAGTGACGCGCTGCGCCGGCCAAGTTCCCCAATCTGCATGGCGGTGTCGGCCGCGCCGGCTTCGTCGTCATGCCAGGTGAAGCCGACGTCGAAGCCGGCACCGGCCAGGGCAATCGCGGTAGCCTTGCCGATCCCGCGGTCGGCACCGGTCACGACGGCGGTGCGCGGGTAGTGTGCCGTGCCGTCGTGACCGGGTGCCTCCATGGGGAGCGCCTACTTGGCTTTCTTGGCGGCCGAACGCTCAGTCTTGGCGCCGGCCGTCAGCAGGTCGCCGTCGTCGTCCTCCAGGTGTGCGCGCATGAACCACTGGAACAGTTCGAGGGCCGCGCACTGGCCGATCAGCATGTCCTCGGTGATGGCATCGAGCGCGCCAACCTCGGAGAGGGCCTTGCGGTGGCTGGAGAGGAACCCCGTATAGACCACGTCGAGGGCGGCAAGGTGTGCGGCCGTGCCCGCCCGGCCAATTGCATAGTCGTCCCAGCTGCGGGCGGCGACGAGGGCGCCGGGCAGGCCGTTGGGGGAGACCCCCAGGGTTGCGATGCGTTCGGCCGTGGCATCAACCATGGCCCGCACGACGTCGATCTGGGGGTCGAGCATCTCGTGGACGCTGATGAAGTCGCGCCCCACCACGTTCCAGTGCGCGTGCTTGAGCGTGAGTTGGAGATCGTTGAGGGCGTGCAGCCTGGACTGCAGGAGCTCGGCCACCCGGTGCCCGTCCTGCAAGGAAAGCCCGGGAACCGTGTATCCGGCATGTAAGGTCCTCTTGACAACCATGTGCGACTCCTTCGTTGGCATCTTCATTGACGGCATGTGTCCTTGCTGCCCGCCGGCAGGTTCCCGGCGTTGGCTCCACGGTAGCCACCAGGACGGGTCAGGTCTAGGGTTGCCCGAACCGTGTCGGTCCATTACGGCGTCACGCGTACGGCGTGCCGCCGCACTACCACGGACGGGCCCCGCGCCGCAGGGCGGCGCAATATGGGCGCCGGGGCCTGAAACATTCCGAAACCCGGCGCCCCGTTGATGGCAAAGTGGGGCCATGACCAACCAAGCAACTCATTCCCCGCAACGACTCATCTACGGCTGCATGGGCCTCGGCGGAAGCTGGGACACCTCCCCGTACGGTGCCGCGGACGTCGAGCAGGCGGCCGCCGTCATCGAGGCCGCCCTCGCCGCCGGGATCACCTTGTTCGACCACGCCGACATCTACCGGATGGGCAAGGCCGAAGCCGTCTTTGGCGAGGTCCTTGCCGCTACGCCGGGGCTGCGCGAAAAGATCCAGGTGCAGTCCAAGTGCGGCATCCGGCACGGCGGCAACGGCCTGCCCGGGCGTTACGACTTCAGCCGGGAAAACATCCTGGCCCGCGTGGACCACAGCCTGCGGAGCCTGCGCACCGACCACCTTGACACTTTGCTGCTCCACCGCCCCGACCCGCTCATGGACGTGGCCGAAGTGGCCGGCGCCGTGCGGGACCTCCTGGCCGACGGCAAGATCCGCGCACTTGGCGTTTCCAACATGTCGGGGGTGCAGATCGCCTACCTGCAGGACAACCTGGAAACTCCCATCGTGGTGAACCAGCTCGAGATGAGCCTGGCCAAGCGCGCCTGGGTGGAGAGCACCGTGCTGGTCAACCGCGACGACGACGGCGCGGCCGGCTTCCCGCACGGCACCCTGGAACACGCCGCAGCGAACGGGATCGAGTTGCAGGCCTATGGCTCGCTGGCGCAGGGCCGCTACGCGGGACAGAATCAGCCAGCCCCTGCCGACGCCGCCGCGACGGCGCTCGTCGCGGAACTGGCCGCCGGTTACGAGACGTCCGTGGAGGCCGTGGTGCTCGGTTGGCTCATGCGCCACCCCGCCCGCATTTCGCCGGTGATCGGCACCACGAACCCCGCGCGGATCGCGGCCTGCGCCGATGCCCCGCGTGTTGCCGCCGCCATGTCCCGGACCGACTGGTACGGGCTCTGGGTTGCCGCCCGCGGTGCCGATCTGCCCTAAGTTACTCGAAGCGGGAGGCGTCGCCCATGCCGTGCCGCACCACCTCGGCGTAGCCGCTGGAGAAGTCGACCACGGTGGTGGGCTCGGCCCCGACGTCGCCGGAGTCGATGACGGCATCCACCACGTGGTCAAGGGTCTCCTTGATTTCCCAGCCCTGGGTCAGCGGCGCCTCCTCGCCGGGCAGCAGCAGGGTGGATGAAAGCAGCGGTTCGCCCAGCTCCTCCAGGATGGCCTGGATCAGCCGGCTGTCCGGGATGCGCACGCCCACGGTCTTCTTCTTGGGGTGGGCCATGCGGCGCGGCACCTCCTTCGTGGCGGGCAGGATGAACGTGTACGGGCCCGGCGTGACGGCCTTGATGCTGCGGAAGATGTCGTTGTCCACCATGACGAACTGGCCCAGCTGGGCGAAGTCCTTGCACACCAGGGTGAAGTGGTGCTTGCTGTCCAACTGGCGGATGGCGCGGATGCGGTCCAGGGCATCCTTGTTGCCGATCTGGGCGCCGAGCGCGTAACAGGAATCGGTGGGGTAGGCGATCAGGCCGCCGTCGCGCAACAGCGCCACGACCTGGCTAACAGCCCGGGGTTGGGGATCATCGGGATGGATATCAAAGAATTTGGCCATGCCACGAGCTTACGTCCGGCGGAGTCATTTTCAGCTTCTTCACACCTTCATGAGGCAGGGTTAGGGTAGCTATCATGGTTGCCGTCCAGTCTCGGCAGCACAATTTTCAGTACCAGGAAGGCCCATACCGGATGCCAACAGGAACTCAAGGCCCAAGAATCGGCGCCATTTGGCGAGACAGCGGCACCGCTTTGGGAAACCTTCTTAAGCTCTTTGTGGTGTGCGGATTGTGCGGCGTCCTTGTCGCGGCACTGCTGGTTCCGGCGGGTGCCGCGGCCACCGCCGCGGTCTCCGGCACCGACAGCCTGCTTGCCAACATGCCCAGCACCCTGGCCCTGACTCCGCCGGCCCAGGCCACGAAGGTGCTGGCCAATGACGGCTCGACCATCGCCACGTTCTATGCCCAGGACCGCGAAGCGGTGTCGCTGGCCAACATGTCGCCGTTCATTCGCAACGGGATCGTCTCGATCGAGGACGCCCGGTTCTACGAACACGGCGGCATTGACCCGACGGGCATCCTGCGTGCCCTGGTGGCGACCGTCCAGGGCGGGCGCGAGGGTGCCTCCACGATCACCCAGCAGTATGTGAACAACGTGATCATCGAACAGCTGGTCTCCAACGGCAAGACCGACGCCGTCAAGCTGGGACAGCAGAAAACCGTCGGAGACAAGCTGACCGAGATGAAGCTCGCGATCGGCCTGGAAAAGGAGATGACCAAGGATCAGATCCTCCAGGGCTACCTGAACATCATCTACTTCGGCAACGGCGCCTACGGCATCCAGGCGGCCGCGAAGCTGTACTTCAACACCAACGCCAAGAACCTGACGCTGCCGCAGGCCGCGGCCCTGGCCGGCGTGGTCAACAGCCCCACCTTCTATGACCCGCTGACCCAGCCGGCGCACGTGGTGGACCGCCGCAACGACGTCCTGGCGAAGATGCTCCAACAGGGCAAGATCTCCAAGAAGTCGTACACGGCCGCCGTGAAGGCGCCGCTGACCCTGCACGTGAATATGCCCCAGCAGGGTTGCGTGGCTGCGGCCACCGCACCGTATTTCTGCGATTACGTCCAGCAGCTCGTCGTCAACGACAAGGCCTTTGGCGCCACGCCGGAGGAGCGGACCAAGTTCCTCTACCAGGGTGGGCTGACCATCAGGACCACGCTGGATCCGAAGCTGCAGAAGGTGGCCCAGGACCAGGTCAACGGCACCATCTCCGCAACGGATCCGCTGCAGCGCGGTGCCGCCGTCGTCAGCGTCCAGCCGGGCACCGGCAAGGTGCTCACCATGGCGCAAAACACCATCTACAACCCGGCCGACAAGGTCGGGAACTACATGGGCAACTTTGCCCTTCCGATCAACGACGCCAACGGCAATCCGCTGGACGGTGCCGGCGGTTTCCAGATTGGTTCAACGTTCAAGCCGTTTGTCTTTGCCGAGTGGCTCAACAGTGGCCATTCCATGATGACCACGATCAACGGTGCCGTGCGCGACTATCCCATCGGCTACCCGTGGAAGAATTCCTGCGGCAGCACGACGGGTAGCTATGATCCTGTCAGCGGGACCAACCTGCTCCCCAACGACGACCCCGACCACTACTACCCGATGACGGCCTACCTGGGTCTTGCGATCTCCATCAACACGGTCACTTTTCAGACGGCCAGCCAGCTGGACTTCTGCAACATCCAAAAGATGGCGACGGCCGCGGGCGTCAAGGACGGCCACACGAACAAGCCCTACGACCTCTCCAGCATCGCGAACCTGATTGGTACCCAGAACGTGGCGCCGATCGACATGGCGACGGCGTTTGCCACGTTTGCCAGCGGCGGCGTCCGTTGCGAGCCGATCGCCCTGACGTCCATCACGGACGCCAACGGCAAGAAGTACCCGGTACCGGGGGCCGACTGCCAGCGGACCATGAGCAAGGAAGTGGCCGCGGGTGTCACCTACGCCCTGCACTACATGCTCACCAACGGTTCCGGCTACGCCATCCCGCTGAACAACAAGGACATGTCCTTCGCCAAGACGGGCACCTCGGACGGCAACATCCAAACCTGGACCGTGGGCGCCAACTCCGGCGTCGCGACGGCCGCATGGTTTGGCAGTTACAAGGGCTACGCCGACAAGTACATCAACCAGGACCTGACGATCAACGGCGTGTACTACCCCAACATCGACGGAAACCAACTGGCCGGTTCCAACTGGGCCGCCGTCATGAACGCGGCCGCCGACACCGGCAAGTACGATTCCTCTGCACTGGTCCAGCCGCCGGCGGAAATGTTGAGCCAGACGGCGCCCCTGGTGGCCGGCGTGAACGACCCCATGGGCAACAGCGGGCTTCCCACGCTGCCGCAGAACGGTGACGGAACCACGGGTGACGGCACCACCGGCGGAACCGGAAGCAACGGGGACGGGACCACGGGCGGCACCGGCGACGGCACCACCGGCGGTACCGGAGGCGGCACGGGTACCGGCACAACCACGCAGGCCCCCGTGGTACCGGTGCCGACCCAGGCGCCCGCGCCGACAAAGGGCGGCACGGGAGCCAATCCGCCCACCGCCAAAAAGTAGCCCCTCCGGCTAACGCCAAGGAACAGCACGCATAGGACGCCGGCAATCTCCCCCACGGGAGATTGCCGGCGTCCTTTGTCGTGGCGGAGTGTGCCGGCGGCTATCCGGCGGTCAGGGCGGCCAGCAGCGCCGTGCCCACGGGGACGCCCAGCCCGGTGCAGGCATCCCACCCCGCGGTGGCGTGGAACGCGCCGTTGCTGCCCTTGGTGATGTCCCGGAAACCGGGGGTCGTGCTGCCGGCGGCGAGGTTGGCGTAAAGTGCCGGCTGGATCAGCCCAAAGCCGTGCCCCGCAGACTGGGCCATGCGGGCAATCAGCGCCGCCCACAGCGGGGCCACGGCGCTGGTGCCGCCAATGACCATGTCGGTGCCGTCAACCCGGACGTTGTAACCCGTCTCCGGGTCCGCCACACCGGCAACATCCGGTACGCCGCGGCCCTTTGCCGCGGTGGCGCCGCCTTTCTTGGCCTTGGCCGTGATGTTCGCCTGCCAGGACGGCAGCGGGAACGTGTCGCTGACCCCGCCGCCCGTGGCCGAGCTGGTGGAGTCGTTCCACACGGTTTCCGACTGCACCGCACCGGTCGTGGGGTTGGCCTCCAGCCGCGTGCCGCCGCAGGCCAGGGCGTGCGGGCTCGACGCCGGAAAGTCGACGTGGTTGTTGCCGTCGGTTTCGCCGTCGGCGCTGCCGTTGTCCCCGGCCGCAGCCGTCACGGTGATGCCCAGGACGGCCGCGTCGATCATGGCGTTGTCCATGGCCGTGCGGGCCTGTGCCGTCCACTGGTCCTCGCTTTGGCCCCAGCTGATGCTGATGGCGGCGGGCGTTGGCGTGTCGTGGGCGGCCTGGGCGATGGCGTCGACAAAACCGGCGTCGGTGTTGGGGGCAAAGTAGACCTTGACCGAGGCCCCGTTTGCGAGTGCGCCCACTACTTCCACGTCCAGGAGCACCTCGCCGTCGGCGCCCTGCGGATCCCCGCCAGGGACATTGACGGCGCCGTCCACGCCGACCGCGGTGACGGTGGGTCCGGTGATGCCCAGGCCGGCAAAATACGTGTCAAGATCCGCCTGGTCGAAACCCCCGCCCAACTCGATGATGGACACGGTTTGCCCCGTGCCGTCGGTGCCCTGCGGGAAGCCGTAGATCGTGCCCAGCTGAGGTGGCGAGTAGCTTACGTTGGCGGCCTTTGCGGGCGAGACGTGAAACTGGGCCCGGCTTTGCGGCCTGTCGTCCAAGCCCAGCACGGCCGTGATCACCCCGTCCAGTGCCGCCGGCACGCTCAGCCCGCCGGTGCGGTGCCGGTGCGTGACGGTCGCGTTGTCCGGTGCCGTGCTCGTGACGGTTTCCAGGGTGGTGCCAAAGATCCCGGCCAGCACCCCTGCCGGTCCGCTCACGCGCAGACGGCGGGTGGCGGCGTCGGCCTCGGTGACGGTGGCGCCCAGGCCGGTCAACGTGGTGGTGACAAGGTCGATGTCCGCGGCGCTGGCACCGTAGGCGGCGGCCGCGTCGGGGCCTGCGCTCTTGCCGGGAAGGGCGTCGTCGGGGACGTCGCCGGCCCGGCGCAGGTACACGCTGATTTCGACGGTCCCGGTGGCGGCGGCGCCCGGAGCGGCCGCCGCCGCGTTGGGTGCCGGGGCCCGTTCGCTGCCGGGCAGGGGCACGCGGGCGGGGCCGGGGGAGTGGGAGTTGTTGCTGGGACTGGTCATGGAGATCACCGTTCAATCGTGATGGTGGCGGGTTGCGTCGCACCTCTCGTGCTTCCCATGGCAGCTCCACGCATCGTTCCCCTTCGCCGCTGCGACCCGGCGAAAAATCGTGGTGCGGAATGGGCCGCACCACCGGGGCCGTTGCGCCCCATTCGCGATATTACGGCCGTACCCGGGGGTACACAATGAATCGGAAAACCTCTTTTGCAAGATGTTTGCCGGGACGCCAAAACCGCTTCTTGACAGGACGGAGGCCGGCGCGCACCATGTTGAATTATTAGCTGCGTACTCTGTTCTGCGATGGCGTGCCGTTGCGGAGATTTGAGGGATCCATGGTCAATGGACAGCAACCGGAGCCCGACCGCCCGCGGCGCTTTTTTGTGTCCTATGCCCGCGCCGACAGGGAAAATTTGGCGGGGCTCCTCTTTGGCCTGGAAACCATGCACCACCAGGTGTGGATCGATTCCAAGCTCGACGGCGGCCAGGCCTGGTGGGATGAAATCCTGGCAAGCATTCGAGCCTGCGACGCCATGGTCGTTGCCGTCTCCAATTCCCTGATCAACTCGGAGGCGGCCCGCCTGGAACGCGCATATGCCCAGCGCCTGGGCAAGCCGCTGGTGCCGGTCGTCGTGGCTCCCGTCAACTATGATTTCCTGCCGCCCGAGATTGCCGCCGTCCAGCTGATTGACCACACCCATCCCGACTCCGCATCGAGCTTCCGGGTGGCCTCCGCCCTCAACGCGCTGCCCCTGGCACCCCCCTTGCCGAATCCGTTGCCCGCACCGCCGCCCGTGCCGGTGTCCTATATGTCCGGGATCGCGCAGAAACTCCGCAAGCCCGTGCTGTCGGAGGATGAGCAAAGGGTCATTGTCGGCCAGCTCCGGGACCGGCTGGCCCGGCCGAGGGACCCCGCGGACCGGGCCGGCGCCATCGAGCTGCTGGGCCAGATGTCCGGGCGGACAGACCTGTTGCACATGATCGGCCAGGAGGTCGACCAGCTGCTCTACGAGGCCCAAACCACCGGGGCCAGGGTGACGGCATCCGCGCCCAGGGTTCAGGCCCAACCCACGTTTCAAGCCCAGCCCAGGTTTCAAGCCCCGCCCAACCTTGCGCCCCCGCCCGGCAAGGTGCCGGCCATTGTGCCGCAGCGCCGCTCGGGAATGTCCGCGGGCGCCGTGATCGCCCTGGTGTTGGGGGCAATAGTCGTCCTGTTCTTCGTGCTGGTCATCATCGAGGCAATCATCCAGGGCCAGGCGGTTACCGGTACGTGACCGGCGGCTGGAGGGATGAACCATGGACATCGAATTTTCCGAGGCGGACCTCCCCGACTTCTTCCGTGCCTTCGACCAGGCATCCCTGCGCGGCCAAAGGCTGACCCTGCGCATCAGCGCGTTGCGGCTGGTGGGTGCCCTGCTTGCAACGGTGGGCGCCACCCTCAGCTTCCACCTGGCCCGGGTGGACGTGTGGGCGTTTGTTTCACTCCTTGGCTTCCTCGGGGCGCTGGCCGCCGAGCTTGTCCTGATGGTCACGCAACCGGAGAAGAGTTGGTACGACGGCCGGGCGGCGGCCGAGTCGGCAAAGACCCTGGCCTGGCGGTACAGCGTAGCCGCGGACCCGTTCTTCGGTGAACTGGGCGAAAGGGAGGCCGTCAAACTGCTCCGGCGCCGGCTGGAGGAGGTTGCGGGGGAGATCGCCGGACAGATCGTGGTCAGGGATACCGACGGCGCCTACTGCACGGACGCCATGACCCTGCTGCGCAATGCACCGTTTGAGCAGCGGCGCGAGGTGTACATCTCCCGCCGCACCAAGGACCAACAGCGGTGGTATGCGGCCAAGGCGGTGTGGAACCAGCGGCGCTCCACTGCGTGGCGGGTATCGCTGCTCAGCTGCGAGGTGGTCGCGCTGGTGCTTGTCACCGGCCGGGCCCTGGACGTTTGGCCGGTCGATTGGGCCGCCACCCTGGCAGCGGCCATTGCCTGCGGTGCCGCCTGGCTGGCCCTGAAACAGCACTCGTCCCTCGGGGCGGCCTATTCGGTGGCCGCCGCGGAGCTCCTGCGGCAAATCGGGATCCTGGAGGAAACGACGGAGGCGGACTGGGCGCATGCGGTGGCCGACGCCGAGGATGCCGTCAGCCGCGAACACACCATGTGGCTGGCCAAACGGGGCGCCGTCAACGGCTAGCAGATCTGCGGCCGCTCAATCAGCGGCGGTTCAGGCTCCCCGGTGCGGGGTCGGTGGCGGCCTGTTCGGCCAGGGCAAACACCGATTCCAGCAGGGCCACGGCCTCGCGGTACTCGGCGATCGCGGAAGCCGTTTCACTGTCCCGGGTGTCACCGCGCAAAGCTGCGGCGAGGGCCACCGCTTTGGCGAGTGCCGAGGTTTCCGGGCACCGTACGTCGGTCATGGCCGGGAAGTCGATGGCTGCGGCCGGGTCCAGCTCATAACGGCTCCAACGGGCCAGGACGGCGTTGTGCCTGGCGGCCAGGGCGGCGTGTTCGCCGGCGGCCCGGGCGTGCTCCCGGATTGACGACTGCGCGGCCAAATGCCGGGACGTCAGCATGCCGGCCCAGAACCAGGTGCCGGCCGCAAGCACGGCCAGCAGCGCGCCCGCCCAGCTGTTGGCGGCCGTGGTGATCAGGATGGCCGGCAGGAGTACGCAGACGCCGGCGAAGCCGTACCAGAATTTCGTGTCGGGATCCCGTTCACGGGCGGGGCGGGACTTGACCAGCCACACGGTTGAACCCGTGGCCAGCACCACCAACCCCACAAGAACGCCCAGGGTTGCCACGTCCATCACGGCACCTCACCTTCACGGTCCGGTACCGCCCGCTCCGGACGCTTGAGTATTGTCCGGAACCACTGCGGGGCCGGAACTCCTACTTCCATTGCAGGCCTTTAGTTGGCTTTGGTCAAGGGGTGCGCCGTGATCGGGCAGGGGCGCTGCGGCGGGCGTGTCACCATAGGCGTATTTACCGCCACGCAGCGCCGAGGCGACGGCCGCCACGAGGCACGCCGCGATGGCAAAGACAAAGGCGACGGCGAGTCCGTCGGAGAACGGGCCGGAGATCAGTGCCGGGAAGAAGCCGCGCCCGGTCAGGTAGGCGGCGTCGGCGGGCGGCAGTTTTGCCAGCACGGTTGGTCCCAGCAGGGATTGGACCGGGTTGTAGCCGAGCAGGGAGGAGAACAGCACCGAGACCGGCGGCAGGGCGGCGACCCGGGCGGCGTCGGCGGTGCTGACGCCGTGGGCCGTGAGCCCGGCCGTCAGGGTGGCCGGCAGGGACCTGGCCAGGCCGGTGATCATAAGGGAGAAGAAGATGCCGATGGAGAGGACCATGGCCGAGTTTTGGAAGGTGGTGCTCATGCCGGCGCCCACGCCGCGGCGGTTGGACGGCAGGGCATTCATGATGCCGGCCCGGTTGGGGGCGGCAAACAGGCCCATGCCGATGCCGTTGAGCAGGAGGGCGGCCGCGAACGTCCAGTAGTCAAAATCCACGGGCAGCAGCAACAGCCACAGGAAGCTCAGGGCCGCCACCACCATGCCGCCGGTGGCCAGCAGCCTGGCCCCGTGTTTGTCGGAGATGGCGCCGGACACCGGCCCGGCCACGAGGAAGCCCGCCGTCAGCGGCAGCATGTAGATCCCGGCCCAGAGCGGCGTGTCGGCAAAGCCGTAGCCGTGCCGGGGCAGCCAAATGCCCTGCAGCCAGATGATGAGGATGAACATGAGCCCGCCGCGGCCGATCGCCGAGAGCAGGCTGGCCAGGTTTCCCGCCGTAAACGCCCTGATCCGGAACAACGACAGGTGGAACATGGGGTCGGGAACCCGGGTTTCGATGATGCAGAACAGCACAAGCACCGCGACGCCGCCCACGAGGGAGCCGGCAACCCACGGGTTGGTCCAGCCCATCGTGTGGCCGCCGTAGGGCTGGATGCCGTAGGTGATGCCGACCAACACGGCCACCAGGCCCGCGGCAAAGGTGATGTTGCCCCACCAGTCCAGCCGTGCCGGTTGCCGGATGCCCGTGTCGCGGAGGCGCAGGTACGCCCAGATGGTGCCAAAGATGCCCACGGGCACCGAGACCAGGAAGACCAGGCGCCAGTCGATGGGGCCCAGCAGGCCGCCAATGATCAGGCCTAGGAAGGATCCCGCGATCCCGGCCACCTGGTTCAGGCCCAAGGCCAGGCCCCGCTGTTCCACCGGGAACGCATCGGTGATGATGGCGCTGGAGTTGGCCATCAACAAGGCACCTCCCACGCCCTGGAGGATGCGCATGAAGATCAGCCACAGCACCGCAGGGGTGCCCTGCATCCAGGTCAGCGCCAACAGCACTGAGAACACCGTGAAGATCGCAAAGCCGGCGTTGTACATCTTCACCCGCCCGTACATGTCGCCCAGGCGGCCGAAGCTGACCACCAGCACGGCCGTCACCACCAGGTAACCCATGATCAACCACAGCAGCAGGGACGTGTTGGCCGGGGTGAGCGGATTGATGCCCACCCCGCGGAAGATGTCGGGAAGCGCGATGAGCAGGATCGAGGCGTTGATGGTGGCCATCAGGATGCCCAGCGTGGTGTTCGAGAGCACTATCCACTTGTAACGGGGGCCGCCGGGGCCTCCCGCCCGCGGTGCCGCCACTGTGTCGATACCCCTGCGAACCCGTGCTTCGGTCACGCTCATCAGCCCCTTTGCACACTCGGACAACCGTGCGGGCAGGGGCTTATTGGTTACCTCTGTCAACTAACAATTCTAGTCCCGTGCGCTGCTCCCGGACCTTGGAAGTTGCCGTGAAGATCGCCGAAGGCGCGGGCTGGTCAGCCGTTGAGCCCGGCGAAACGGCCCCAGGCAACAAAGACGGCCAACACGAATAACACGGCATTGACCGCAATCGTGCTGAATTCCTTTTGGCGCAGGTGCCACAGGGCGGCCAACACCATGACGAGGGCCAGTGCAGAAGCGGCAATGGGTGTCAGGACCGGGGCAATGTTCGTCAGCTGGGGCAGGATCACTCCCACGGCACCGAGGATCTCGGCAATGCCAACGAACCTGACCACGCCCACGGGAAAATGGTTCACCCAGGGCATCCTTGTGCCGAGCTTGTCGATCGGCTGGCTGACCTTCATGGCCCCGGTCGCCAGGAACATAACGGCAAGCAGGATCTGGACAATCCACAAGGCAACATTCATGGCGGGACCTCATTCGACTTCGGAGTTCAATCAAGGAGTACGTTCCACTTGGGACTAAATGGAGAGCGTTCTCCGTTTGGTCACTCGGCATAACCGGACTACGCCGGATTCTATTCCACGGCTGTTCCCCCCGCCCGGCGCTTGTGCCTAGAATCGGACTATGGAGCAGCTGCGAAGGAGCGACGGCGTTGCAGCCGGTGCGCCGGACGCCCCGCTCCGACTGGACGCGGTAAGGAACCGGGCCAGCATCCTCACCGCCGCGGCCGCGGCCTTTGCCAGTGGCGGCATCGAGGTGCCGCTCAGCGAAGTGGCCCGCCGGGCTGGAGTCGGCATCGCCACCCTGTACAGGCGTTTTCCCGACCGCGAGAGCCTCATCAACGCCGTGTTTGAGGACAAAATGGCCCACTTCGCCGACCTCGTCGACACGGCCCTGGGCATGGAGGATGCCTGGGACGGCTTTGCCTGGTACCTGCACAGTGTTGCCGCCATGCAGCGGGACGACCACGGATTCATGAACGTCCTCACTACACGTTTTCCACCGGACCAGGCGGCGGGCATCGAGGCTCACCGCAACCGGGCATTCCGCGGCTTCCACACCCTTGTTCGGCGGGCCAAGGCCACGGGCCGGTTGCGCGCCGACTTTTCCGAAACCGACCTGCCCATGCTGCTCATGGCCAACGCCGGCATCATCGAGGCGACCTCGAACGCCGTACCGGAGGTGTCGGCCCGGTTCCTGGGGTATATGCTCGACGCCTTTGGCACCGGTCCGACGTCGTCCGGGCTACCCACAGCACCCGTGCCGGGCAGGCTCCACGCGGCCATGGCGGCCTCGGGCGGCTGCGCCCCGGCATCGAACACCGGCTCCGGGGGACCCCGCGGACCATGACGGAAAACATGCCGTCTTTGCTTCCTAAAAACCTCTGATAATCTAACCCTATCCACGGGCCTCCCGGCATGTTTCCTTGCCGGTCGAAGATAACGGGTGGACACTGGTATCCGTTGCTGAATTGAGGAGAATTGCATGCATTTGACGCCCCGTGAACAAGAGAAACTCATGATTGTGGTGGCCGCCGATCTGGCCCGCCGCCGGCAGTCCCGCAGGCTCAAGCTCAACCATCCCGAGGCCATCGCGATCCTGAGCTATGAACTGATCGAGGGTGCCCGCGACGGGCGCACCGTCGCCGATCTGATGAGCTGGGGGAGCACCATCCTCAGCCAGGACGACGTCATGGACGGCGTGGCCGACATGATCAAGGACGTCCAGGTCGAGGCCACGTTCCCGGACGGGACCAAGCTTGTCACCGTGCACAACCCGATCCGCTAGCCCCGGGTCCACTGCCACCCCACGCGCCAAGAAAGGCACGCCATGAAACCCGGCGAATACATCCTTCGCACCGAGCCCATCACCTGCAATGCCGGGTTGGCGGCCAAATCCATTGAGGTCACCAATCGTGGCGACCGGCCCATCCAGGTCGGCTCGCACTATCACTTCCTGGAAGTCAACGACGCGCTGGAATTCGACCGGACCGAAGCCCGCGGCTTCCGGCTGGACATTCCAGCGGGCACGGCCGTTCGCTTTGAACCCGGCGACGCCAAGACCATCAACCTGATCGCGCTCTCCGGCACGCGGGACGTCCACGGTTTCCGCGATATGGTCAACGGCCCGCTGGATGCGCCCACCACTCCCGGCAACTCCGGCAATGAAGCGGAAGGCAGCAAATGAGCTTTGAACTGAGCCGCAAACAGTATTCGGACCTGTACGGGCCCACCACGGGCGACGCCGTCCGCCTCGCCGACACCGAGTTGTTCGCCGAGATCGAGTTCGACCACACCAAGTACGGTGAGGAGGTCGTCTACGGCGGCGGCAAGGTGATTCGCGACGGCATGGGCCAAAACGGCCAGCTGGTCCGCGACGAGGACATCCCCGACACCGTCATCACGAACGTGATCGTGCTCGACTACACCGGCATCTACAAGGCCGACGTCGCGCTGCGCGACGGCCATATCTTCAAGATCGGCAAGGCCGGCAACCCGCAGATCTCCGACGGCGTCACCATCACGATCGGTGTGGCCACGGACATCATCGCCGGTGAGGGCAAGATCCTCACGGCCGGCGGCATCGACACCCACGTGCACTTCGTCAGCTCCGACCAGATCCCCGTGGCCCTGGCCTCCGGCGTCACCACCCTGATCGGCGGCGGCACCGGACCCTCCGACGCCAGCAAGGCCACCACCGTGACCCCCGGCGCCTGGCACATCGCCAAGATGCTCCAGGCCGTCGACAACATGCCCATCAACATCGGCCTGCTCGGCAAGGGCCACGCCAGCGCCCGCGAGCCGCTGGCCGAACAGATCCGCGCCGGCGTCATCGGCCTGAAGGTCCACGAGGACTGGGGCTCCACCACCTCCTCGATCGACATGTCCCTGCGGATCGCCGACGAATTCGACATCCAGGTCGCCATCCACTCCGACACGCTCAACGAGTGCGGCTTCGTGGAGGACACGATCGCGGCGATCGGCGGGCGCGTCATCCACACCTTCCACACCGAAGGTGCCGGCGGCGGGCACGCCCCCGACATCATCAAGATCGCGGGCCTGCCCAACGTGCTGCCGGCGTCCACCAACCCGACGCTGCCGTACACGGTCAACACGATCGACGAGCACCTCGACATGCTCATGGTCTGCCACCACCTGAGCCCGGACATCCCGGAGGACGTGGCGTTCGCCGACTCCCGCATCCGCAAGGAGACCATCGCCGCCGAGGACGTCCTCCACGACATGGGCATCTTCTCCATCACCAGCTCCGACTCCCAGGCCATGGGACGCGTCGGCGAGGTGGTGCTGCGCACCTGGCAGGTGGCCGACGCCATGAAGCGCCAGCGCGGCAAGTACGACGACGACCCCGCAGTGGGCGACAACGCCCGCCTCAAGCGCTTCATCGCCAAATACACGATCAACCCGGCGATCGCCCACGGCATCGCCGATTCCGTGGGCAGCATCGAGGAAGGCAAGTTTGCCGACCTGGTGCTGTGGGAGCCCGCCTTCTTCGGCGTGAAGCCGGAAATGGTGCTCAAGGGCGGCCAAATGGTCATGAGCGTCATGGGCGACCCCAACGCCTCCATCCCCACCCCGCAGCCGCGCACCCTGCGCAGCAACTTCGCGGCGCTGGGCCGGGCCGTGCACTCGAGTTCCATCACGTTCATGTCGCAGGCCGCGATCGACGCCGGCGTGCCCGCCGAACTGGGGCTCCAGCACGAGGTGCGCCCGTGCCACGGAATCCGCAACCTGACCAAGGCGGACATGAAGCACAACGGCGAAACACCCGAGATCGAGGTGGACCCGGAAACCTACGAGGTGCGGGTGGATGGGGAAGTGGTGACCGCCGAGCCGTCAACCGTGCTCCCCATGGCACAGCGCTACTTCCTCTTCTAAAAAGGATCTTAATGATTATCACTGCCATCCTTGGCAACAAGTTCGACCCCGCCACCGAGGCCTTTGACCCGGCCTCCCTGGCGGGCCTGCACGAGGAAAAGGTGGTGCTCCCGTCGGCGGCGCTGGTCAAGCGCATCCAACGGGTCACCACCGACCACGGGAACGACGTCGGCATCCGCCTGGACGGCGACGCCGTGGCCGACCTCCGCGACGGCGACGTGCTGTTCATGGACGGAAACGGGGCGATCGTCGTCGCCGTCGAATCCACCGACGTGCTCGTGATCGCCCCGGGAACCATCAAGGAGATGGGCGTGGTGGCCCACAACCTGGGCAACCGGCACATGCAGGCGCAATTCTTTGACGAGACCTCCGACTACGGGGCCCAGGTCATGGTGCTCGCCTACGACCACACGGTGGAGGACTACCTGGTGCACGTCGGGGTGCCGTATTCGCGCCAGGAACGCGTCATGCCCGTGCCGTTCCGGCATGCCGGACACACGCACTGACATGGCCGCCCACCAGCTTGTTGTCGACGTTGCGGCACCGCCGGAGTACCTCCTGCCGCTGCTGCAACTGAGCGATTCGGCGCTGCCCACGGGCGCCTTCAGCCACTCCCTGGGACTGGAAAGCTATCTGCACCGCGGCCTGGTCCGCGACGAGGCCACGTTTGCGGACTGGCTCACGCAGTTCATCCGCATCCAGTTGGTGCACAGCGACGGCCTCGCCATCCGCTTCGCCCTCGAGGCGGACACCACCGCGGAGCTTTTCCGGGTGGACCGGGCGCTGCACGCCTCGGCGCTGCCCCGGGAAATCCGGGAGGCCGGCGTGAAAATGGGTGCCCGCATGCTCGAGATCGCGGGCGCCGTGGTTCCCTGCGATGAACTGGCGCAGTACGCGGCGGCCGTGGAGCGTGGCGACTGCGCCGGGCACCCCGCCCTCGCGTTTGCCGTCGCCGGCAAGTCGCTGGGCGTGCCCGCTCCGGAGCTGTTGGCCAGCTACCTGTTTTCCACCGTCACCACGCTGACCCAGAATGCCATCCGTGGCATCCCGCTGGGCCAAAGCGCCGGCCAGCGCGTGCTCGCCGCGGCCCACGCGGAGGTGCGCGCCGCCGTCGGACGCATCTTTTCCCTTGGCTGGGAGGACTTCGGCGTCAGCGCACCCGGGCTGGAGATCGCACAGATGCAGCACGAACGCCAACGCGCGCGCATGTTCATGTCCTGACCCGGGTCTCGACGGGCTCGACCACCGGTGGTCGAGCCCGTCGAGACCCGGCACCCAAGAACTTATTACGAAGGAGAAAACCATGAAGCCCATCAAGATCGGCATCGGCGGCCCCGTGGGAGCCGGCAAGACCCAGCTCGTCGAGCGCCTCACCCGCGCCCTGGACGGGGAGGTCTCCACCGCGGCCATCACGAACGACATCTACACGATCGAGGACGCCAAGATCCTTGCCGCCAACGGCATCCTGCCGCTGGATAGGATCATCGGCATCGAGACCGGCGGCTGCCCGCACACGGCCATCCGCGAGGACACCTCGATGAACTCGGCCGCCGTCGCGGAGCTCGAAGCCCGGCATCCGGACCTACAGGTCATCTTCATCGAATCCGGCGGCGACAACCTCTCCGCCACGTTCAGCCCGGAGCTCGTGGACTTCTCCATCTACATCATCGACGTCGCCCAGGGCGAGAAGATTCCGCGCAAGGCCGGCCAAGGCATGATCAAGAGCGATCTGTTCATCATCAACAAGACCGACCTTGCCCCCTACGTTGGCGCGGACCTGTCCGTCATGGAGTCCGACACCCTCGAGTTCCGCGGCCCCAAGCCCTACTGCTTCACGAACCTGAAGACCGACGACGGCCTCGAACACGTCATCAACTGGCTCAAGCATGACGTGCTCATGCTTGACCTGGAAACCCGGTGACCACTCCGACGGTGATCGAGCCGGCGGTGATCGAGCCTGTCGAGATCCGGCCCGCCACGGTCGGTCGGCTTGGATCCCACGGCAAGTGGGCGGGCACGCTGTCCCTGGACATTGCCGCCAAGGCCGGGCAGTCCCGTGCTGCCCGGCAGTACCACGACGGCGCGCTGCGGATCCTGCGCCCGCACTACCTCGACGAGTCCGGCCAGGTTTGCTATGTGGTCATCAACCCCGGCGGCGCGTACCTGGGCGGCGACAAGTACCTGATCGAGGTCGACGTCGCCGAGGGTGCCGATCTGTTGCTGACCACCCAGTCGGCCACCAAGATCTACCGGACCCCGGGCAGCCGGGCGGAGTCCCACACCAGCATCCGCCTGGGCCCCGGCGCCCGCCTGGAGTATTTGCCCGACCCGTTGATCGCGTACCGGGAAGCCAGCTACACGCAGGTGACCACGGTCGACATGGACCCCACGGCGTCCCTGGTCATGGCCGAGGTGGTCACGCCGGGCTGGTCGCCGGACGGAAAACTGTTCCGTTATGACGAGATCCGGCTGCGCAACGAAATTTCGATCGAGGGCAGGCTGATGGTCCTGGACAACCTCCTGATCCGCCCCGGAACGGGCTCGCCCGTCGACAGCATGGGCGCCATGGAGCAGTTCACCCACCTGGGCTCACTGCTGGTCATGGACGCCCGCGTCGACGCCGCCCTCATCCAGGCCATCCACGAACGGCTTGCCCCCATCGACCCCGGCGGCGAGCTGGGCCTGACCCTGTTGGACGGTCCGGGCTTCGCCCTGCGTGCCTTGTCCAACTCCACCGAACCGCTCAACGCCGTCATTGGCGCCGCCGTCGACCTCCTGCGCGCGCACTGGACCGGCCAGGAGCCGCTGAACCTAAGGAAGTACTAGCAATGACCGCCCCCGTCCGGACCGGCTACCTGCAACGCGAACAACTTCCCGTGGCCCGCCGCGTGGGGGCCACGTTCGGCGCCGTTGCCCTGTTGCACCTTGTGGTGGCCGGGCTGCTGGGCTATTCGATGCTCACCGACGTCCACCCGCTGGCGCTGGGCCTGGTCCTGACGGCCTACCTTGCCGGGGTCAAGCACAGTTACGACTGGGACCACATCGCCGCGATCGACAACTCCAGCCGCAAGTTCGCCGCCCAGGGGCGCTCACCGGTCAGTGTGGGTTTCGCGTTCAGCATGGGCCACAGTTCGGTGGTCATGGTGGCCGGCGTGCTGGTGGTCAGCGGGGCATCCATCATGGGTTCCATGCTCCAGGAGGGCACCGCCGCCAACACGGCCCTGGCCATGGTGGGAGCCGGGGTGTCGGCGTTGTTCCTGCTGACGATCGGACTCTTCAACGGCCTGGCGTTCCTGAAGGCCGGGACCTTGTTCCGGCGGGTGCGCGGCGGCGGGACCGTGGCCGAGCACGAGCTCGCGCCCACGGGCATGGTGGCCCGCCTGTTGAACAAGCCGCTGTCCCGGGTCAGGCGGCCGCGGGACATCTACATCCTGGGCTTCCTGTTCGGGCTCGGCTTTGACACCGCCTCGACCATCGCGTTCCTGCTGCTGACCGCGTCCGCCGCCCTGGCCGGCATCTCCCCGGCGGCACTGTTGGCGCTGCCGCTGGCGTTCGCCGCCGCCATGACCCTGTGCGACACGGCGAACGGCATGGCCATGATGAAGATGTACCGTTCGGCCGTCATGAACCCGGCCCGGCGCATCGGCTTCAACATGGTGGTCACGGGGTTGTCGGCGACGTCGGCCCTGTTCATCTCCGCCCTCACCATCGCCGCCCTGCTCCATGATGCCCTGCACCTCGACGATCCGGTCACCAACTGGCTGGCCGGGCTGGACCTGGGCCAGGCCGGCCTGTTGCTGGTGGGGATGTTCCTTGCCGTGTGGGGGATTGCGGCCCTCGGATGGCGCCGGAAACGTGAGGCCGCATAACGGCTTGTCCGCTTTGAGACCAGCGGTAACGATTGGCCCGGCGGACGTTGCCTTGCAACGGTTGGAGGAACCTTTTCCACCCGCCCTACCCTTTCGGACGGGGCCGGGGTTAACGTGAAATAACCCATCACCTAGACACAAGGGGTTGTTTCCCATGAAAAGGATTTCAGTATGGCTGGCAGTACTGGGGCTGCTGCTGGCAGGTGTTCTCACGGGTCCCGCACCGGCCCTCGCCGCTGCACCGTGCGCCGTCACCTGGGGTTCGCTGGCCAAGACCGGCGGCGCCCTCTCCTCCGCTCCCATCACCAACGTCCGGGCCGGGCAGCATCCCTGCTTTGACCGGCTCGTGGTGGACATCACCGGCTACGGCGGCGGCTACAACGTAGCGTACGTGAGCGCCGTGCACCGGCCCGGCAGCGGCGCCGTGCTTCCGCTGCGTGGCGGAGCCTACCTGGCCGTGACCGTCCTGGACCCCACCTACAAGGTGTCAACGGGGGCGGCCACGTACAAGCCGGCCAACCCCAACGAGCTCGTTGGCACGGCGGGCTACTCCGCATTCCGGCAGGTGGCACTGGCGGGCAGTTTTGAATCACGCACCACGCTGGGCGTGGGTGTGCGGGCCCGGCTGCCGTTCCTGGTGAGCGTGGTCCACGGCCCGGGGAACACCTCTCGGCTTGTCCTGGACGTTGCCCATAGCTGGTAACACCCGCGGCGACCCGGCGGAATGTGCAAGGATGCCTCCATGACCACACACTTCTTCCCGGCTGCCGGAACCATTACGCACGCCGCCAGTGTTGCCCTTGAGCACATCCTTGTACCCGAGACCCAGCGGCACGCCGGCACCCCGGCGACGGCCATGCTGGCTCTGGGCGAACACAACGGCCTGGAACTGGGCATCTGGGAAATGACGGCGGGTGCCATGACCGACGTCGAGGCCGATGAAATATTCATCGTGCTCTCCGGCGTCGCAACCGTTGAGATCGCCGCCTTCGACGGCGCACCCGCCGTGACGCTCACGCCCGCGGCGGGTGACATCGTCCAGTTGCGTGAAGGCATGCGCACCGTGTGGACGGTGAGCGAAACCTTCCGCAAGATCTACCTGGCCTGACCGCCGCGGCCGGCCTCCCAGGCCATCACGGCGGCCTGCAGTCCGGCAATCACCTCGCCGTCGGCCAGGTCCGTTCCCAGCAGCGAGGCGATGACGTCAAGCCGCTGGTAAAACACGGAACGTGAGAGGTGGCTGTTGGCCGCGGCCCGGGTCCTGTTGCCCGGGTGGGCCAGGAACGCCGTCAGCACCGCCACCAGGTCGGTGCCGTGGTTGGCGTCATGGTCAAGGAGCGTGCCAAGGCTGCGTTCCAGATACTCCTGCAACCGCGGATCCGTGCGCAGTTGTCCGATCAACCGGCGCAGCGGCCGGTCCGTGGCCCGATGCAGCACCGGTGCTCCCGCCCGCTGCCCGCCGGGACTGGACGCGCCGGGAATGGACGCCAGCAGTTCCAGCGCATCGTTCAGCGACGCGGCCAGCGCACCCACCTGCTCGACGACGTCGCCCGCCGCCAGCACCGCGCCCCCTCCAAGCTGGGCGAGCCGGGCGGCGAAGGAATCCAGCACGGTGCCGGGGTCCGGACGCCCGGGGCCCGGTTCGGGCAGCGAAACCGCGATGAGCAGCGTCCGCCCGGGATATCCCGATGCTTCGGGGGTGCCGCAGATCGCCGCCGCACCCATGGACCGGGCCAACCGCGACACCTCCGCCGCACCCGGCGTCGGGCCGGTCGTGGCGGCCCGTAAAGCCAGCCCGCACAGCCGCCGCCTCGCCACCGGCAGTCCCATGGCCTCGAACCGTGCGCCGAGCGCGGTGTCACTGCGGTAGCGGCCCTCCAGCAGGGAGGCCAGGAGCCAATGCTGGGCGGCCGGCGTCCAGTTCTCGGCCGTGCCGTCCGCCAAGCGGCTCAGGGACAGGGCCACGGCGGCCTGTTCAAGCACCAGTGCACGTCCCGCCGGGTGCGGCTCGCCGGCCAAGGCCACCAGGTACCCCCATCGGGTGCCGCGGGCCTCAATGGGCGTGAGCAGCCAGCCCTCGGCGCCGCCGTGCGACGTCCGTCCGCCCTGCGGCGCCTCCTGCGGCCGTGCCCGGTGGGCGGCGCGGGACCGGCTTTCCCACCCGTGAAGCAGCGCCTCCTCGGAAAGTCCCGCCGGCTCATACGCCACCACCTGGTGGGCCATGTCCTCCAACACGACAGGGCAGCGCAGCACGGCCGCCAACTGGGCCACGATGTAGTCCGCGGGCGAGCCGCGCAAACTCAGTTCCGAGAACTGGGCGTGGACCTCGTCGCGGGCCCGCAGGGCGGCCATCTGTTCGGCAATGATCCGGCCGTGGACGGCCTCGGTGACGCTGACGAACTTCACCCGGCGGTCCAATGCCGCCAGCGGCAGCCCGTGCGCCGCGCAGCACTCGACCAGCGTTTCCGGCACGGAGGCATAGCGGGTGCCCAGCTCCAGGACCAGCCCGGCCACCCGTGCGGCGGACAATTCGGCAATGTAGCCGGCCATCCAGCCGTCGCCGTCGGGCCATCCCACACCGGTGGCCAGCAGGAGCTCGCCGCCGTCCAGGAGTCCTGCCACGTCGCGGGACTCCGCCACGTGGACCCAGCGAACGGGGGAATCCAGTCCGTGGGAGCCCGCCACCACCCGGGCGCCGCCGTCGGCCAGCACGGGCAGCGCCAGCACCTCGGCCACGGTGGGCAGCGCCGCCGGACGATCTGTCCGGTTCGAGGCAAAATTCCGTTGAGTTGTCAGGGTATTGCTCCATATCATCCATGTGAGGATCGGTAGTGAGAGCATACCGCGGCAGTCAAACAGACTGTCCGGCCCTACCCAAAGAGCAAGGAAGAGAACCACATGCAGCTGATCCCGCACTTCATCGCCGGCCAGGAGAACGCCACCGCCGAACGCCGCGGCCCCGTCTACAACCCGGCCACGGGAAACCAGGACAAGGAAGTCGTGCTGGCCTCCACGGCGCTGGCCAACGACGCCATCGCCGCTGCCGCCGCGGCCCTGCCGGCCTGGCGGGCCACCTCGCTGACGAAGCGCACGGACATCTTCTTCAAGCTGCGCATGCTCCTGCAGGAACGCAAGGACGAGCTCGCCGCCATCGTCACGAGCGAACACGGCAAGGTCCTCGACGACGCCGCCGGCGAAATTGCGCGCGGCAGCGAGAACGTCGAATTTGCCGCCGGGCTGATCCACCTGCTCAAGGGCGAACGCAGCGAACAGGTCTCCACCGGCATCGATGTGCACAGCATCAAGCAGCCCGTTGGCGTGGTGGGCTGCGTCACCCCGTTCAACTTCCCCGTCATGGTGCCCCTGTGGATGGTGTCCAGCGCGATCGCCTGCGGCAACACCGTGGTCCTGAAGCCCAGCGAGAAGGATCCCTCCGCCGCCGTTTTCCTGGCCAAGCTGTTCCAGGAAGCCGGCCTGCCCGACGGCGTGCTCAACGTGGTCCAGGGCGACAAGGAAGCGGTCGACGCGATCCTGGACAGCCCCGTCGTGAAGGCCGTGAGCTTTGTCGGGTCCACCCCGATCGCCCGCTCCATCTACCAGCGCGCCGCCGCCAACGGCAAGCGCGTGCAGGCCCTGGGCGGCGCCAAGAACCACATGATGGTGTTGCCTGACGCGGACATTGAGAGCGCCGCCGACGCCGCCGTCTCCGCCGCGTACGGTTCCGCCGGCGAACGCTGCATGGCCGTCAGCGTGGTGGTCACGGTGGGCGACATCGCCGACGATCTCGTGACGGCCATCAAGGACCGGCTGGGCTCATTGACCATCGGCGACGGCACCCAGGCCGGCACCGACATGGGACCGCTGATCACCCGTGAACACCGCGACAAGGTGGCCTCCTACGTGGCCGGCGCGGCCGCCGAGGGCGCCACCGTGATCGCCGACGGCCGCGAAACCCTGTTCGACAACGACGGCTTCTTCATTGGCGTGACCCTCCTGGACCACGTCACCCCGGAGATGAAGGTGTATACCGACGAGATCTTCGGCCCGGTCCTGGCCGTGGTCCGCACCGATTCCTACGACGAGGCCCTGGAACTGATCAACAGCAACCAGTTCGGCAACGGCACCGCCATCTTCACCCGCGACGGCGGCGCGGCACGCTCCTTCGAGTTCGACGTAGAGGCCGGCATGGTGGGCGTCAACGTTCCCGTTCCGGTGCCGGTCGGCGCGTTCTCCTTTGGCGGTTGGAAGGACTCCCTGTTCGGCGACGCCCACATCTACGGCCCGGAAAGCGTCCACTTCTACACGCGCTCCAAGGTGGTCACCACCCGCTGGGCCCAACCCTCCGAGTCCCAGTTGAACCTCGGCTTCCCGAGCAACTCCTAATCCGCCGACCTTCGAAAAGGGACCCATCATGACCGCCATCCCGGACGTCGCGAACGACGTCGAAACCGCCATCCTCCACAACGACCGCGCGCATGTCCTGCACTCCTGGTCCGCCCAGGCGAAGATCGATCCGCTGCCCGTAGCCGGTGGCCAGGGCTCCACCTTCTGGGACTACCAGGGCAACAGCTACCTGGATTTCGGGTCCCAGCTGGTCAACCTGAACCTGGGCCACCAGCACCCGGACCTGGTCGCGGCCATCCAGGAACAGGCCGGCAAGTTGGCCACCATCCAGCCGGCCTTCGCCAACGACGTGCGCGGCGAGCTCGCCGCGCTCATCGCAGCCAAGGCCCCCGGGAACCTGAACAAGGTGTTCTTTACCAACGGCGGCGCCGAGGCCAATGAAAACGCCGTGCGAATGGCCCGCCAGTTCACCGGCAAGTCGAAGATCCTGGCCCAATACCGCTCCTATCACGGGGCCACGTCCACGGCGATGCAGCTGACGGGGGATCCCCGCCGTTGGGCCAACGAGCCCGGCGCCGCCTCCGTGGCACACTTCTTCGGCCCCTACGCGTACCGCTCGCCGTTCCACTCGAGCACTCCGGAAGAGGAAAGTGCCCGGGCGCTCGAACACCTGGAAAGCGTGATTGTGCTCGAGGGCGCCTCCACGATCGGCGGCATCATCATCGAAACCGTGGTGGGCACCAACGGCATCCTGGTCCCGCCGCCCGGATACCTGCCCGGCGTGCGCGCCTTGTGCGACAAGTACGGGATCGTCTACATTGCCGACGAGGTCATGGCCGGCTTCGGGCGCATCGGCGAGTGGTTCGCGGTGGACGCGTTCGACGTCGTCCCCGACCTGATCTCCTTCGCCAAGGGCGTGAACTCCGGTTACGTGCCCCTCGGCGGGGTGGTCATGAGCGATGAGATCGCGGCCATCTTCGATGAGAAGGCGTACCCGGGCGGCCTGACCTACTCGGGCCACCCGCTGGCCTGCGCCCCCGGCGTCGCCACGTTCAAGGTCTTTGAACGCGACGGCATCCTGGCCCACGTCCGCGACCTCGGCAGCCGGGTGGTGGCACCGATCCTTGAATCCTGGCTGGAAAAACACCCCAGCGTTGGCGAGGTGCGCGGGCAGGGCCTGTTCTGGGCCGTGGAGCTCGTGACGAACAAGGAAAGCCGCGAGCCCCTGGTGCCATTCAACGCCGCCGGCGACGCCGCACGCCCCATGGCGGAGGTGGTGGCCGCCTGCAAGGCCCGCGGCGTCTGGCCCATGACCAACAACAACCGCATCCACATCTGCCCGCCCCTGGTCATCACCGAGGAGGAGCTGCGCACCGGGCTCGCGGCGATCGAGGAGGCGCTCAGCGTGGCCGACGGATTCGCCCACTAAACCCCTTTACAACTACGAATAGCGTTGTAGACTCGAAAACCTACATCGTATTCCGTGGCGGATGTCCTGAATTCCACGGATTCAGGACATCCGCCGCTGTTTTTCCCAGTACTTGCACAGCACTATTGAGTGACGAACTTCAATGACGAACCAACCACCAAAGGGTCCGCAATGACAATTACCATGTACGAGAATCCGGGGCTCTTCATCGACGGCGCCTTCGTGCCGGCCGGCAGCGGCAAGACCTCCCCGGTCATCAATCCCGCCACCGGCAAGCAGATCGCCATCGTGGCCGTCGCCGACGCCGACGACGTCGACCGCGCCTACGCTGCCGCCCGCGCCGCCGCGCGCGGCTGGGGGAGGACCACCCCGTCCGAACGGCAAAACGCCCTGCTGAAACTGGCCGACCTCCTGGAGCAGCACGCCGACGAGTTCGTCGAACTCGAAAGCGCCCAGACGGGCCAGCCCTTCGACATGGTCGCCGTCGAACAGGTGCCGCCGTGCGCCGACCAGCTGCGCTTCTTCGCCGGCGCCGCCCGCACCATGGACGCCTCCGCGGCCGGTGAGTACGTGCCGGACCGCACCTCCTTCATCCGGCGCGAGCCGATCGGCGTCGTGGGCCAGGTGACGCCGTGGAACTACCCGCTCATGATGGCCGTCTGGAAGATCGGCCCGGCGCTGGCCGGCGGCAACACCATTGTGCTCAAGCCCTCCGACACCACCCCGCTGACCACGCTGCGGCTGGCCGAACTGGCCGGGCAGGTGCTGCCGGCCGGAGTGTTCAACGTGGTGACCGGCGACCGGGACACCGGCCGCGCCGTGGTGGAGCATGCGGCACCCGAGCTGGTCTCGATCACCGGCAGCGTCCGGGCCGGCATGGAGGTCGCCAAGTCCGCGGCCGTGGACCTCAAGCGCACCCACCTGGAACTTGGCGGCAAGGCCCCCGTGCTGGTCTTTGCCGACGCGGACCTTGCCAAGGCCGCCAAGACCATCGCTATGGCCGGGCTGTACAACGCCGGCCAGGACTGCACCGCCGCCACCCGCGTGCTGGTCGAGGCCTCGGTCCGCGACGAGTTCGCGGCCGCCCTGGCCGCCGAAGCCGCCGGGTACAGCGTGGGCGGCCCGGAGGAGCACGCCGACATGGGCCCGTTGAACAACGCCGCCCAGCTGGCCCGCGTGGCCGCCTTCGTCGAAAACCTCCCCGCGCACGCCAAGGTGCTCACGGGCGGCCACACCCTTGACCGGGACGGCTACTTCTACGAGCCAACCGTGGTGACCGGGCTGGCCCAGACTGACGCCGCCATCCAGGAGGAGATCTTCGGCCCCGTCATCACCGTCCAGTCCTTCGACTCCGAGGAACAGGCCGTCGACTGGGCCAATGACGTCCCCTTCGGGCTGTCCTCCAGCATCTGGACCCGCGACGTGGCCCGGGCCCTGGACCTGAGCCGGCAACTGGACTTCGGCGCGGTCTGGATCAACGACCACATTACGATCAGCGCGGAACTTCCGCACGGCGGCTTCAAGCACTCCGGCCACGGCAAGGACCTCTCCATGTATGCGCTGGAGGACTACACCCGCGTCAAGCACGTCATGGTGAACCTTGAGCGCTAACGGCGGGGCCGCAGGGAGCCCCGCGAACGGGCTGCCGGTCAACGGAAACGTGTCCTTTTGGTATGCCGGCACCGGTGTGCCCCGCCCGGAGAACCCGCTCGACGGCGACACCCGCGCCGATGTCTGCATCGTCGGTGCCGGGTATACGGGGCTTTGGACCGCCTACTACCTGGCGAAGGCCGACCCGAGTTTGCGGATCACGATCGTCGAGGCGAAGTTTGCCGGCTACGGCGCCTCCGGGCGCAACGGCGGCTGGCTGACGAACTCCATCACGGGAGGACGCGACGGCTACGTGCGGACCCACGGCCGGGCCGCCGTCGAACGTTTCCAAGACGCCATGAACCGCACCGTGCAGGAGGTCATCGACGTGGCCGCGGCGGAGGGGATCGAGGCCGACATCCGCAAGGGTGGGGAGCTGAACGTCGCCACCAGTGCGGCGCAGCTCCAGCGGCTCCGAGCCTTCGCGGAGGATGAGGCGCAGTGGGCGAGCGCCGGCACGGAGCTGTTGGATGCGGCCCAAACACGGGAACGGATCACCATTGCCGGCGCCCTGGGCGGCATCTGGCACCCGCACTGCGCGCGCATCCAACCCGCCAAGCTGGTGCGCGGGCTTGCCGGCGCCGTCAAGGGGCTCGGCGTCACGATCCACGAGGACACGCCCGCGCTGGAGTTGGGGCCAGGCACCGTCCGCACCTCCCGCGGCACCGTCCACGCCCGGTACGTCATCCGCGCCACCGAGGGATTCACGGCCGGCCTTGCCGGCCAGCGGCGCACCTGGCTGCCGCTGAATTCGTCCATGATCGTCACCGAACCACTGTCCGCGGCGCAGTGGGCGGAGATTGGCTGGGCCGGTGCCGAGACGCTCGGCGACATGGCGCACGCCTACATTTACGCCCAGCGCACGGCCGACGGCAGGATCGCCATCGGCGGCCGCGGGGACCCCTATAAATTCGGTTCCCGCACCGACGCCGACGGCCACACCCCGGAAAAGACCGTCCGCCAGCTCACCGACATGCTGGGCCGGTTGTTCCCCGCCACCGAGGGCCTCGGGATCGACCACGCCTGGTCCGGGGTCCTCGGCGTGCCCCGCGACTGGCATGCCACGGTGGGCCTGGACGACGACGGCGTCGGTTGGGCGGGCGGCTACGTCGGCACCGGGGTGGCCACGACCAACCTGGCCGGGCGAACCCTGGCCGACCTGGTCCTGGGCCGGTCCACCGAGCTGACGGACCTGCCGTGGGTGGGCCGGCGCGTGCGCCGCTGGGAAGTGGAGCCGCTGCGGTGGCTGGCCGTGAAGTCCCTTTACGCCACCTACAACGCGGCCGACCGGGCCGAAGCGGCCGGGCGGAGCAGCACCCACCCGCTCGCCACGGCGGCGGACCTCATCAGCGGCAAGGCCTGACCCATCTCAAACGACGCTATCGAAAGGCGCCCCGTGAACGCGAACTCCCTGACGGCCGAGCTCGTCATTCACTCCGCCCGCATCTTTGACGGCCGGCGGCTGCTTCCCGGGGCTTCCGCCGTGGCCGTGGCGGGCGGCTCGATCATCGAGGTTGGCACCGACGCGGACATCCTGGCCGCACACCCGGGGGCATTTCGGGTGATCGACGCCGGCGGCAGGCTGGTATGCCCGTCGTTCACCGACGCGCATGTCCACCCCGTCATGGGCGGCTGGGAGTTGGGCAATTGCGAGCTCAGCGGCGCCGCCGATGCCGCCGAATGCCTGGCGTTGATCGGCGACTACGCCGCCGCGCACCCCGAGCTCGACTGGATCGTGGGCGGCGGCTGGCACATGCCGCACTTCCGCGACGGCCTGCCCACGGCCGATCTACTGGAACAGGTGGCGCCGGGCCGGGCCATCTTCCTTGTCAACGCCGACCACCACGGTGCATGGGTGTCACCCGAGGCCCTGCGCCGGGCAAACATCACGGCCGCCACGGTCGATCCCGCTGACGGACGGATCGACCGCGATTCCCACGGCACGCCGTCGGGCACCCTGCAGGAGGGTGCCATGGATTTGGTGGGTTCGCTCCCGCCCGCCCCGACCGACGGCGACTACGTCCGGGCGCTGCTCCGGGCACAGGACTACCTGCACAGCCTGGGGATCACCGGCTGGCAGGACGCGATCGTCGGCGAGTACGCCGGGCACCGCGACAGCACCGGAACCTACCTGCGCCTGCAGGACTCCGGGCAGCTGAACTCCCGTGTCACCGGCGCACTGTGGCTGGACCGCGGCCTGACCCTGGAGCGGGTTCCGGAAGTCGTGGCCGCGCTGGTGGCCCGGCGCGAGCACATTGCGGCGTCCGGCCGCCGCCACGGCGCCGGATCGTTTACGGCCAACACGGTCAAGATCATGCAGGACGGTGTCGCTGAGGCCGAAACCGCCGCCTTGAAGGAACCGTACCTGGACAAGTGCGGGCACCTGGGTGGGCACAGCGGCACGTCCCACTTCGCGCCCGAGGTGCTCGACGCCGTCGTCAGTCAACTGGCCCTGGCGGGCTTCCAGCTCCATTTCCACACGATTGGCGACAGGGCGTTCAGCGAGGTGCTCGACGCCCTGGCGGCGGCGCGCCTGGCCGGGGACCTTGGCGGTGCCCGGCACCAGATTGCGCACCTGCAGCTGGTGGACCCGGCGGATATCGGGCGGATGGCGGAGCTGGGCGTCACGGCCAATCTGCAGGCGCTGTGGGCGTGCAACGACGCCGCCATGACGGAACTGACGGTGCCATTGTTCGGTGCCGAACGCTCCGGCCGGCAATATCCGTTCCGGGCGATCGCGGCGGCCGGGATACCGCTCGCCATGGGATCCGACTGGCCGGTGTCCACGCCGGATCCCTGGCAGGCCATCCATGTCGCCGTCACCCGCCAACCGCCGGGTGAGGGCGGCGTGGAACCGCTGCTACCCGGGCAGGCACTGACCCTTGAAGAGGCGCTGGCGGCCTACACCGCCGGATCGGCCCATGTGACACACCATGACGGCGGTGGAATCATCGCCGCCGGCAAACAAGCAGATATTGTGGTGCTGAACGCCGACCCATTCACCATGCCGTCCTCGGAGCTGCACACAGTGCGGGCCGAGACCACCATTTTCGCGGGCGAGATTGTTTTCGACGCGGCCGTAGGAGCAACCCGTGAGCACACATCCTGAGCCGAGCCTGAACGAGCTGGACGACATCTCCAAACGGATCATCGAACAGCTCCAGGAGGACGGCCGGCGCTCCTATGCCGCCATCGCCGAATCCGTGGGGCTCTCCGACGCCGCCGTACGCCAACGCATCAAACGGCTCATCGACAGCAAACTGCTGGAAATCGTGGCCGTCACTGATCCGCTGCGGGTGGGGTTCACCCGGCAGGCCATGATCGGGGTGCGGGTCAGTGGCCCGGTTCGCGACATCGCCCAGGCGCTGGAGTCCTTCGCCGAGGTCAGCTACATCGTGCTCACGGCCGGCCAGTACGATCTCCTGGTGGAGGTGGTGTGCGAGGACGACGAACACCTGTTGCGCCTGCTGGCCAGGATGCGCGAACTGCCCGCCGTGCAGTCCACCGAGACGTTCATGTACCTGAAACTGCACAAGCAGCGCTACGACTGGGGCACCCGCTAACGCATCGGTGGTCGAGCCTGTCGAGACCTGGTTGGCGGGTCCGAGAGCTGGTTAGCGGGTCGGGATGCCGTCTGCGATCGTCCTGACCTGCCCTACCTTGTTTTCCAGATGCTGAACCTGAAGTACTTCCTCTCGATCCAGTCGGGCACCATGACCCGCAGGGTGTGCTCGAAATTGGCAATTTCCCGGCTCTCCAGGGTGCGTCGGGTGTCGTCCTGGGCAAGGAAATCTGCGCTGAAGTATTCATCGATCGCGAGCTTCGAGGAGAGCATGGTGGTGGGTACGTCAAACAGGTGCAGGGATTGGCCTTTCGCGCTCAGCCTTCCCGAAACATAGAAGGGAAACGGCCGGGATTTTGCGTTGATGATGATGCGCTTGTACGAGGACGTATACCGGTTGAGTGATTCCTGCTCCAGGTCGATGAGGTTGGCCGGCATCCTGATTTCAATGGTTGGGTAGTGGTTCTTCAGGTCATAGCTTGTTGCGATTTCTTCGCCGTTTTCATCCTTCTCGATGACCTGGAAGGACTTTGAATGCTCGAAGGCGCTGAAAACTTTCCTCAGGAAGTTTTGGTAATAGCCGATTGCCAACGAGGTGGAGGGAAGCATGGTGAAATCGGCACGTTTTGCCGCTGTCCCCATCACGTGGCGCAGGCGATCGCAGGGCTCCTTCAGCGCGCCCACCAGATCGCCACCCGGCTCGAAGGTGGCCACGTCGATTCCGTCCCAGTCGCTGAACATTCCGGTGCCTCGCTGCGCCAGGAGAAAGGTGCGGTTTGGCCCCAATCGGCCCAGGAAAAGGCCGAACTCGAAGATCACGTTGTCGCGGGCCACATGAACCTGGTGATGGTGAACCACGGCCAGGTCGTCCGGCGTGAAAATGGCTATCGCGAAATCGTAATAGCTCGCCCGGTTGAGCAAAGTTTCGAGATAGCTTCTATTGACGGTGAAAACATTCTCATTCCAAATTTGAACATCGAAGTCCGAATCAAAGTTCGCCTTGGCGGCCACGGCAATATCTATCGCCTCAGTCGATGACGCGATAAAGATGGTCGCCCGCCTGTTGGTGGATGTTTCCACAATCCAAAGATTACGCCTTGGGCCATGGCGGGACCAGGTTCCTTCCGTTGGTCGAATCTTTCGAGTCCATACAACCCCGATCAATAAATAGAACATAAATACGTGAAATGATTTCAAATGGGTAACGTTTGCGGTAAAATGGAGGCATGAGCAAGTCGGTGCTGGTCCCCGGCGATCGGGGCGATTCGGCCGCCGCACGCAGTGCGGCGGAGCTCATCACCGCTGTCAGGCTTCCCGACGTCGAAAGCTTCCCATCCAACTTTCCCGGTTTTGCCGAACTGCCGGCTTTCGCGCCGTTCGAGGACCCGTCGGATCTGTCAGCGGAACCCCGGTTGACGAAGGTCGATGTGGCCCGGTCCGTGATGGATGATTGCGCCGCCGCCTTAGCCGGTATCCAGATACTGGAAGCCCGCGTGGCTGGGTGCAAGGCGGCCTTGGTGGAGCGGTTTGTTTCAGCGGCCAGGGCAGAGGAACAGGCGCTTTGCCTGGATCGCTGGCAGTCCACGGTCTCCGAGATGAGTGCCAGGGCCGAGATTGCTGCCGCATTGACCATCACTGAGGGTAGTGTCGGCGCGTTGATTGAGCACTCCCTGACAGTGGTCCGGGACCTGCCCGGGACATGGGATCAAGTCCGGCAAGGTTGCCTGCCCTGGGGTCATGCGGTGGTGATCGCAGAGGAAACCATCACCCTGGGCGCCGCCGGCATCCCGGCAGACGCCATTGAAGCGTATGAGCGAGCCCTGCTGGGCAAGGCGCCCGGCTGCACCCTGCCCTCGTTCAAGGGCAAGGCACGGAGGCTGCTGGAGAAATCCCACCCGGAATCCATCGCAACCCGCACCAAGGCGGCATATGAGCGGCGGCGGGTGGAGATTCAGCGCGTCCACGACGGCATGTCCTGGCTCAACCTTCATCTTCCTGCCCCTACGGTGGAGGGCATTTGGGATCAGTGCACCTTCATTGCCCGCAACGCCCAAGGACCGGGGGAGTCCCGCACCTTGACCCAGTTGCGGGCCGATGTCGAGGCCGCCCTGCTGCTGGGCCAGTCCCTGGCCGTCAACGGCATCAACGACAACCGGCCGCTACCGGCGCTTACGGACGCCACAGTGCCGGAAGCGAGCGCGACGACGGGGGCCGAAGTTGCCATTGTCGTTCCTCCTGCCGGTGCTTTCGGTTTTCCGGGTTTTGACCCGACCGGAGTGGTGCATCCGCCGGCGGTACCGGAAGACTATGCCCGGCTTTGCGCGATGACGGGTGCCGGTCCGGAACCCGATCCTTGCGATCCCGGCAGCCTACCGGGCAGGTTCTACACACTGGACGATCGGCAGATCCCTGCTTTCCCAACGCCCAACTACAACGAACCACGGTATGCCCCGCCGGACCTCTGGAACCCCGAGTCCGTCGGCGGTGCCGGCCCGAGCAGCACTGGGTCTTGGACTTCAGGCTCAGGGGACGGCGCCGCGCGTTCCGCCGTCCCCTGGCTGGGGATGCCGCCAATGCCGCAGGTCATGCCCGTGCTGTTGATCCCGGCCCTGTCGCTGGTTGGCGCCTCGTGCGACCCGGCCATTCTGGAGGGCTATGGGCCCATCAGCATCGAGGTGGCAAAGCGCCTCCTTGCGGACGCATCCTGCTTCTACCGGGCCTTCACCGATCCGATGACAGGGGAGGCCCTGGCGCTGAACCCGGAAACCCGGCGGGTGGACAGGAAGATGCGGATCATGCTGCGGGCGGCCAACGAATTCTGCACATTCCCGGGTTGTTCGGCGAAGGCCGCCCACTCCGAGGTGGACCACATCAAACCATGGAGCGCCGGTGGTACGAGTGTTCTGGAAAATCTTGAACCCCTGGATAAACGGCACCACCTCGTGAAGCACTTCAAGGACGATCGCACCCGCCAAGGGCGCATTCGTGAGGACCAGTCAGCCGAACGGGCCGCGCTAAAATTGCGTGGCTGGACGCCCACCATGACCGAATCCGGCCGTCCCGGCTGGACCTCGCCCACCGGACGCTACTACCCGCCACAACCAGCCGAGACCGCCCCACCGTCATACCCGAAATGGATTGCCAAGACCATCGCCGGCCGTCTCGAACCGGCTGGGCTGGCGGAATCGTCAGGACCGGGCGCCCAGGCGAGCCCGGCGGGTTCCGGCAACCTTCGGCCTCGTACCGGCCCCATCGACGTCAGCCCAGCCGAAGCCCTCATGATTCACTACCTCGCCGGCTGACCCAGCCAAACACCCGCGGCACCGCACAGGCTACCCAAAAAGACGCCCGCCTCCCGTTCCCTCGACCGGCAGGCCGGGCAGGGAACGGAGGGCGGGCGCAAGTGGTGAGGCTTATGAACCGGCGATGGTCTTGGCGATGTCCGTGGAGCTTTCGCCAAAGCGGCGCAGCACCAGGGCCACCACGGCCAACGCCACCAGGGTCAGCAGCAACATGATCGTCGACACCGCCGCAATTTCGGGACGGAGCGAGACCTTCAGCGAGCTGAAGATGTACACCGGCCACGGCGTGTTCCCCGGCACCTGCACGAAGCTGGAGACGATCGTGTTGTCCAGGCTCAGCGTGAACGACATCAGTGCACCAGCCAGGATGCCGGGCGCCGCGATGGGCAGGGTGATCTGCCAGAACCTGTTCCACGGCGTGGCGTACAAATCCGCCGCGGCCTCCTCGAGTGCCATGTCGGTGCCCTGCATGCGGGCCCTGACAATGAACGTCACCACGGCCACCGACATCACGGTGTGCGCCACCACCAGGCGGACCATGCCGTTGTTGATCGGGGCGAAGCCAAAATCAGTGCCGAGGCTGACGAACCACGGCAGGATCGAGATGGCGTCCACGATCTCCGGGGTCACCAGGGTCAGTGCCAGCAGGCCTGTCAGCAGGGCAGCCCAGCGTGCCTTCTTCTTGGCCCGGGCAAGTGCCAGCCCGCCCAGCGTGCCCAGAATGGTCGACAGGATCGAGGCCCCCAGCGCCGCCTGCAGGGAGGTGAGCACGGAGCCGCGGATCACGGCGTTGCCGGCGGCATTCGTATACGCGGTAAAGCCGAAGCCTTCCCATGCGGCCAGCAACCGGCCCGTGTTGAAGGAGTAGATGACGATGACCACAATCGGCAGGAACAAGAACGCGAATACGAGGACGCCGAACACTGCCATGCCCATCGAGATCGGGTCCCTGCGCTTGCGGCGCACGGGCGCGGCCGTGGAAATCGCCGTAGCCTCGTCGTCGGCCCGGTCGGTGAGAACTGAGGTGGTCATGCTGCACTCTCCTCGATGAGCACCCGGCGGTTGTAGCGCAGGATCAGTCGGACAATCAGGATGCAGACGCCCACCATCGCCACCGTGATCATGATGAACAGCATCAGGACCACGGCCATGGCGGAGCCGAGCGCCCAGTTCTGGGCGGAGTTGAATTGGTTGGCCACCAGCTGGCCCACCATGTTGCCCTGGGCGCCACCGAGCACCGAGGCCGTGATGTAGTCGCCCATTAACGGGATGAACACGAGTAGGCAGCCCGAGGCGATGCCAGGCGCCGCCAAAGGCAGCGTCACCTGCCACATGGTCCGCCACCGGTTTGCGCCCAGGTCACGGCTGGCCTCGCGCAAGCTGACCCCGGCCCTGTCCAGGGCCACGAACAGGGGCAGGATCATCAACGGAAGGTAGTTGTAGACCACGCCAAGCTGCACGGCGGCCCGGGTGTACAGGATCTCGATGGGCCCGCCGATGAGGTGCATGTTCTGGAGCGCATCAGAGACGAAGCCCTCCGGGGCCAGCATGATCTGCCAGCCCAGCGTGCGGACCAGGAAGTTGGTCCAAAACGGGACCAGCACGAGGGCGATCAACAGCCCCCGCCACTTTGCCGGCACCTTTACCGCCATCCAGTACGCAAAAGGGACGCCTATCACCAGGCAGATCAGGGTGCCGATGCCGGCAATCTGCAGGGTGTTCCAGAAGGTGGAGATGAACGTCGGGTCGGTCGCCTCGAAGTACCTGTCCAGGGACAGGATGTCGTTGGAGTGGGCGGTGAACAGATCGGGCTTGTAGCCGAAGCTGTACCAGATGACCAGGGCCACCGGGATGACGAAGAAGAAGACCATATAGGCCCACGTCGGGAACGACAGCGCCGCAACCCCGGCACTCTTGCGTGAAAACCTGCTCATGCGCCCGCCCTCGATTCCATCTTGTTCAGGATCTGCACCCGGCGCTCCTGCCCGTTGTTCAGGACCCCGGCGGTGAGCCGGTCCAGTACTTTCTGTGGCGGGAACACCAGATCCGGCAGTTCCATTTCCTCGGCCAGGGCGGCCTCCTTCAAGCCCTTCACGCCCGTGTGGTAGCCAATGTAATCAACCTCGTGCAGCGCCACCTCGGGGGTCATCATGTTGTTGATGAACGCGTAGGCCGCGTCGGGGTGCTGCGCGCCGGTGGCCAGCGCCCAGTTGTCCATCCACAGATTGGCCGTGGGGGTCGGGAAGACGAACTTCCACCGTTCCGGGTCCGACGCCGAGAGCATGCCCTGGCGTGCGTCGCCGTTGAAGGACTGCATCAGTGCGAACGTGCCCTGCGGAATACCGGAGGTCACCACATTGGAGTTGAAGGCCCGGATGTTCTTCGCCAGCGTATTGACGAGGTAGTCCTCGGCCGCGTCCAGCGCCTTGGGGTCCTCGGTGTTCATGTCGATGCCCTTGGCGCCCAGGTAAATGGCCACCACCTCCCACGAATCCTCCAGCACGGCCGTCTTGCCGCTGGCCGTGGTGGTCGCCGCCGTCAGGAAGTCCTGCCACGACGTCAGCTCGCCCTTGATCACCTTTGTGTCGTACACATAGCCGGTGGTGCCCCAGGCCTTGGGCACCGAGTATTGGTTCCCGCGGTCCCACACCTGGTTCGTGTAGGTGGGGTCAAGGTTTGCCATGTTCGGCAGCTTGCCGTGGTCCAGTTTCTGCAGCAGCCCGTTGGCGGCCATCTGCGGAATGTACAGGCCCGTGGGCACAACGATGTCGTAGCCGCTGGTGCCGCGCGTGGCCGCGAGTTTCGCGATGAGTTCCTCGTTGGAGCTGAAACTGTCCAGCTGGACCCGCACGCCGGACTTGTCCTGGAACGCGGAAATATCGTCCGGGTCCTCATAGTCGCCCCACGAGTACACATTCAGCTGCTTGCCCAGCACCCCGTTGGGCACGGCCGACTCCGCAAAGGACTTCCCGCGCCCGCAACCGGTCAGCGCCAGCGAGGCACCAACGACGGCGAAGCCGCCCAGGAGCGCCCGCCGGCTGATCTTCGGCACGGCTGCGGTCGGTGCCAGGACCTTCAGATGGGAAGCTTGAGCCATCTCACTCTCCCGCACTTGGATGCGGGTTCGGAAAGACCTGCACATTCGCCGGGGTCCAGCTGCACCAGACGCTGGTGCCGGCGGCGATCAGCTCGCCGTGCCGCGGTGGGACCCGTGCCAGCAGCTCGTGTCCCGAACCGGTGGTCACCTGGTACTGGATGACGTCGCCGAGGAATGAGACGGCGCCGACGGAACCGGAGACCACGTTCGTGTCGGCGTCCGGCCGGACGTCGCTGACCTGGATCGACTCGGCGCGGACCGCGGCCAGGACCTGGGTGCCGGCGGGTTCGGTGGCGGCCGCGCTCGTGAGGAATTCGCCGTCGGCCGCGGTGAGCCGGCCGTTGGCGCCCACCGTGGCCGCGATGAAGTTTTGCTTGCCGATGAACCCGGCCACAAAGGAGTTTTCCGGGTTCCGGTAGATCTCCTCGGCCGTGCCCACCTGCTGGACCCGGCCATCGAGCATGACCACGATCCGGTCGCTCATGGACAACGCCTCGGACTGGTCGTGCGTGACGAAGATGAACGTAATGCCCAGCTGGCGTTGGAGCAGCTTCAGCTCGAGCTGCATTTCCTCGCGGAGTTTGCGGTCCAGCGCCGACATCGGCTCATCGAGCAGGAGCACCTTGGGCCGGTTCACGATGGCCCGGGCAAGCGCGACGCGCTGCTGCTGGCCGCCGGAGAGCATCTTCGGGTTCCGGTCCGCGAACTTCGCCATCTGCACCAGCTCGAGCGCCTCGGAGACGCGCCTGCCGATCTCGGCCTTCGGTGTGCGGCGCTGGCGCAGGCCGTATGCAACGTTTTCCGCGACGGTCATGTGCGGGAACAGGGCATAGGCCTGGAACACGGTGTTGATGGGCCGCTTGTTCGGCGGCACGCCCACCACGGAGGCGCCCGAGAGCAGGATGTCGCCGGTGTCCGGCTCCTCGAAGCCGGCAATCATGCGCAGCAAGGTGGTCTTGCCGCAACCCGAGGGCCCCAGCAGGGACAGGAATTCCCCGGAGTGGACGTCCAGGTCAACGCCGGCCACGGCCGTGGCCGAGCCGTACTTCTTCACAACGTTGCGGACCTGCACGGAGCCGGTACCGCGGCCGGGGTCGTCGTTGACCCCCGCCGAAGGGAGGACTGTATTTTGCGTCAAGGTGGTTTCCTTTGGCGGTGGTTAGGAGTCGAAGCCGAGGCCGACTGCGTCGAGGGTTTTCAGGAGCAGATTGCGTTTTCCGTCATTGTGGTCGGCCCGGTTCAGGGCCCACCGGGTGGCCTGGATGCCGACGCTCGCAAACGGTTCGGGCGGGAACGGCAGGGGTTTGGAGCGGACCATTTTCAGCCGGGTCCTTTCGGTGTCGCGCCCGGCCAGGTGGTCGAGCATCACCTTGGCGGCAAAGTGCGTGGCCGCCACGCCGAGCCCGGTAAATCCGGCGGCATAGCTGACCCGGCCGCCGTGGGCTGTGCCGAAGAACGCACAGAACCGGGTGGACGTGTCGATGGCTCCGGCCCAGCGGTGCGTGAACTTCACTCCTTCCAGCTGCGGGAACGTGGTGAAAAAGTGGCTGGCCAGTTTCCGGAACGTCTCCGGCCGGTCCTCATATTCGCTCTTGACCTCCCGGCCAAAGTGGTACAGCGCGTCATAGCCGCCCCACAGGATGCGGTTGTCGGCGCTGAGCCGGTAGTAGTGGAATTGGTTCGCCACATCGGAGAGCCCCTGCCGGTTGTGCCAGCCGATCGATGCCAGCTGTTCCCCGCTCAGCGGCTCCGTCATGAGCACATAGTCGTACACGGGGACGGTGAACAGCCTGTTGCGCTTGAGCAGTGACGGGAACACGTTGGTAGCCAGCGCCACCCTGCCGGCCCGCACGCGTCCCTTGTCGGTATGGACGACGACGTCCCCGCCGCCCGCCGCCGGCACCAGTGAAGTGGCCGCCGAATGTTCGAAGATTTCCACGCCGAGGTCCCGGCAGGCGCGGGCCAGTTCCCGGGCCAGCTTGGCCGGATGCACCAGTGCCGTCTCTTCCTTGTGCCAGACCCCTGCCAGGTAGGTGGGCGAGTTGAGTTCGGCCCGCACCGCCTCCCGGTCAAGGAACACCTGGCCTGCGGCGGCGGCGGACGCCTGAAGCTCGGCCGCCTGGTAGGGCTCGATCGCCACGTCGATGGAGCCGGTGCGCTCGAAGTCGCAGTCCAGGCCCAGGTCGCGGACGGCCTTTTCGATTTCGTCCAGGTTTTGCCGGCCCAGTTCGTTGAGCCGGTCGATCTCCTCGGGGAAGCGGTTCTCGCCGTTCTCCTGGCCGTGGGTGAGGCTCGCCTCGACGAAGCCGCCATTGCGGCCGGATGCCGCCCAGCCCACGGTGTGGGATTCAAGGACCAGCACGCGCCTGCCCGGGTCCTCCTGCTTGGCCAGCAGGGCCGTCCACAGGCCGCAATACCCGGCGCCGACCACCACCAGGTCGGCGGTGTGCTCCCCGCCCAGGGGCTGGCCCACGTCGGTGGGGCCGACGTCGTCGAGCCAGAAGGGTACCGGCTTGGAGCCGGCCAGGGCGGCGTCGATCACGGACGCGGCGGGGACTTCGCGTTCAAAGACTGTTGAGGTCATGGGGTTAGAGCAACTCCTGTGCCTTGGTGAGAACCGTACGGAGGATGCGTTCAATCTCGTCAAACTCGGGCTGGCCGATGATCAGCGGCGGCGAGAGCTGGATGACGGGATCGCCCCGGTCGTCGGCCCGGCAGTAGAGGCCGTTGGCGAACAATTCGTGCGAGACGAAGCCCTTCAACACGCGGTGGCACTCCTCCTCGCTGAACGTCTCCTTCGTGGCCTTGTCCTTGACGAGCTCGATGCCGTAGAAATAGCCGGCACCGCGGACATCGCCAACGATGGGCAGGTCCAGGAGTTTTTCCAGCGTGGCCCGGAAAGCGGCCTCGTTTGCGCGGACATGGCCGTTGAGGTCCTCCCGTTCAAAGATGTCCAGGTTGGCCAGCGCGACGGCGGCGGAGACCGGGTGCCCGCCGAACGTGTAGCCGTGGCTGAAGACGTTGCTGCCGTCGGCGAACGGTGCGTAGAGCTTGTCCGAGGCAATGAGTGCACCCATGGGGGAGTAGCCGCTCGTGAGGCCCTTGGCGCAGGTGATCATGTCCGGGACGTAGTCGTAGCGATCGGCGCCGAAATAGTGTCCGAGCCGGCCAAACGCGCAGATGACCTCGTCGCTGACCAACAGCACATCGTATTCGTCGCAGATTTCCCGGACCCGCTGGAAATAGCCGGGAGGCGGCGGGAAGCAGCCGCCGGCATTCTGCACGGGCTCCAGGAACACGACGGCCACGGTGTCCGGGCCCTCCTCCAGGATGACGCGCTCAATCTGGTTGGCGGCCCACAGGCCAAAGGCCGCGGGATCGTCGCCGTGCTCCTGTGCCCGGTAGATGTTGGTGTTCGGGACCCGGAAGGTGGAGGGGACCAGCGGCTCGAAGTCGACCTTGAGTTCGGGGATCCCGGTGATGGACAGGGCGCCGTGGGTGGTGCCGTGGTAGGCGGTGGTGCGGGAAATGGCCTTGTGCTTGCCCGGCTTGCCCTGGGTCTTGAAGTACTGCTTGGCCAGCTTCCAGGCGGACTCCACGGCCTCGCTGCCGCTGTTGGTGAAGAACACCCGGTTCAGGTCTCCCGGGGCCAGTGCGGCCAGTCGGCCGGCGAGTTCGGCGGCCGGCTCGTTGGCATAGGACCACAGGGGGAAGAAGGCGAGCTGCTCGCCCTGGCGGGCGGCCGCCTCGGCCAATTCCGTCCGGCCATGACCGGCCTGGACGGTGAATAGTCCGGCCAGTCCGTCCAGGTATTTCTTCCCGGCGTCGTCATAGATGTAGGCGCCCTCGCCGCGGACGATCATGGGCAGTTCGGCCGCCTCGGCGGGTTGGGGGGAAAAGTGCAGCCACAGGTTATCGTGGGCGGAGCGGCGGATGTCGGCCGCCGTGCGAAAGTCCTGCCCTGGTGCGGTGGATGCCACTTGCTGAGTCATGATGTGCTCCTCGGATCCGGCGTGGAGCATCGTCTGCGATGCGCCCGTGGTGATCAGTCTGCCCGCGGACTCAGCAGTTTACAAGGGATTCAGTGGAAATCTTTTACTTTTACTTCTGATTCCGTTGTCGATGGAGAAAATGCATAGAAATACGTTGAAGAGTGCTGAGAATGTGATACGGCACACAGTGTTGGAAATTTGCGCCTCCGCCACCGGCCTTCAAGAGCGGCTTAGCGCGCCCCCGCGCTTTCGCGGATCTCCACGGAACCGGTGATGCGTGTTTCGTGCCTGCTGCCGGGGTCCAGGGCAAGCTCCGCGGCCACCTTGCCAATGTCTTCCAGGGGCAGCCGGTAGGTGGTCAGCCCGGGGGAATGGTCGCGCAGGGTGGGGATGTCATCGAAGCCGGCCACCTGGACGTCCTCGGGGACGCGCAGGCCGCGGGAGCGCAGCGCCGTCATGGCACCCAGGGCCATGACGTCGTTGGCGGCCAGGATGCAGAGCGGCCCGGCGTCGGCTGTGCCGGGCCCGGTGAAGCCTGGTCCGGTGAAGCCGAGTGTGTCGAGGCACTCCAGGGTGGCGTCGAAGCCGCCGCGGCTCGTGAAGGCGCCGCCAACTACCGCCAGGGGTGTCACGGCCGCCGCGGAGAGGGCCTGCACAAAGCCCTCCACGCGGTGCCGCGCCGTATTGCGGTCGGATGGCCCGGCCAGGATCGCGAAACGGGTAGTGCCCCTGGCGAGCAGGGCATCGGCCAGGGCGGCCGCGCCCTCCTTGTTGGCAATGCTGACGGCGGCCGCTCCCGGGATCTCCGTGGCGCCCAGCACCACCACCCGTCCGCCATTGTCGATGTACCGGCCCAGGGCCTTGCTGATCCGGGGGTCCTCATCCCGGGGGCGGGAAGCGGCCAGGATGATGGCGTCGGTGCGGTAGGAGATGAACGCGCTGACGGCGGCAAGCTCCGCGTCTCCCGGACCCAGCCCCTCTCCGGCAACGTCGGTGCCGGCCAGCAGCACCTGGCGCCGGTGTTTGGCGGCGCTTTCCTGGACGCCGTGCGCAATGGCGGAGAAGTAGGGGTCGGCAATGTCGTGGACCACCAGCCCGATCAGGCTCGTGGAGGAACGGGCCAGTGCCTGCGCCTGGGCATTGGCCACATAGCCCAACTCCTCCGCGGCGGCCTTGACCCGCTCGGCGATGTCCGCTGCGGGAGTCCGGGCGGAACCGTTGAGGACCCGGGAGGCGGTGGCCAGTGATACGCCGGCGCGGCGGGCCACTTCGGTGAGTTTGACGGGCACGGAGCGGTCCTTCTTGTGGGGTCGGTGCGGGCAAAACCGGGGTCTTGACCGGCTGGTGACTTCAGCATATATTGGAAAGCGCTTTCCAATCACTGGGCCACGCCGCACCACGAGCGTGGGCCGCCACTACTTTTATGGAGATACCCGTGACCCTCAATGCCACCATCGAGCCAATCGCATCCGTGCCCGCTGCTGCCGAGCTGATTGCGACGGAGCAGACTGCCACGAAGCGGTCTGCCGCTGACCGCCCCGCGGTGATCCGCATCGCCATGAACGGCATCACCGGCCGCATGGGCTACCGCCAGCACCTGCTTCGGTCCATCCTGCCGTTGCGCGATTCGGGCCTGACCCTGGAGGATGGCACGAAGGTGGCGATCGAGCCGATCCTGGTGGGCCGCAACGCGGAGAAGGTGCGCGAGCTGGCCGAGCTGCACAACGTGGAGCACTGGACCACCGACCTGGACTCCGTGATCGAGGACCCCACGGTCGACGTCGTCTTTGACGCCTCGATGACGAGCCTGCGCGCCGCCACGCTGAAGAAGGCCATGGCCGCCGGCAAGCACATCTTCACCGAAAAGCCCACCGCGGAAACCCTGGCGGAAGCCATTGAACTTGCCCGGATCGGCCGCGAATCCGGCGTCACGGCCGGCGTCGTGCACGACAAGCTCTACCTGCCGGGCCTGGTGAAGCTGCGCCGCCTCGTGGACGAGGGCTTCTTTGGCCGCATCCTCTCGATCCGCGGGGAATTTGGCTACTGGGTGTTCGAGGGCGACCACCAGGCCGCCCAGCGCCCCTCTTGGAACTACCGCAAGGAGGACGGTGGCGGCATGACCACCGACATGTTCTGCCACTGGAACTACGTGCTCGAGGGCATCATCGGCACCGTCAAGAGCGTCAACGCCAAGACCGCCACCCACATCCCGGCCCGCTGGGACGAGGCGGGCCAGGAGTATGCGGCCACGGCCGACGACGCCGCGTACGGCATCTTCGAGCTCGAGACGCCCGGGGGAGACCCCGTCATTGGCCAGATCAACTCCTCCTGGGCCGTCCGCGTCTACCGTGACGAGCTGGTGGAGTTCCAGATCGACGGCACGCACGGCTCCGCCGTCGCCGGCCTGCGCAAATGCGTCTCGCAGCAGCGCGCCAACACGCCCAAGCCTGTGTGGAACCCGGACCTGCCCGTCACGGAGTCCTTCCGCGAGCAGTGGGCCGAGGTGCCCGCCAACGCCGACCTCGACAATGGCTTCAAGCTGCAGTGGGAGGAATTCCTGCGCGACGTCGTGGCCGGCCGCGAACACCGCTTCGGCCTGCTTTCCGCCGCACGCGGCGTGCAACTGGCCGAACTGGGCCTGCAGTCCTCCGCCGAACGCCGCACGCTCGACATCCCCGCGATCGAGCTGTAGCCATGGCCCCCACCATCACCCTCCCGCTGGCCACCGGCGAATTGGCAGCCCTCACCCTCAACCCGGCGGGCCCCTGGCGCAAGCCCACGGCGCTGATCCGCTCCCGCAAGGTCTACGCCGCGGCCCATGTGACCCCGAAGGTGCTGGGCAACAACACGCCCGGCGCCGCGGCGGACATTGACTGGGACGCCACCCTGGCATTTCGCCGCGAGCTCTGGAGCTGGGGCGTGGGCATCGCCGACGCCATGGACACCGCCCAGCGCGGCATGGGCCTTGACTGGTCCGCCACGCAGGAACTCATCAAGCGCAGTGCCGCCGAGGCTGCGCTCATTGCAACCCCGGAGCGCACGGTCCGGGACCTCCTGGCATGCGGCGCCGGCACGGACCAACTGGACCCGGCCGCCGTCGAACCCGGCCAGGCCGGGCTGGATGCGGTACTGGCCGCCTACCGCGAACAGATCGCCGCGGTCGAGGCGTCCGGCGCCAAGGTCATCATCATGGCCTCCCGCGCCCTGGCCAAGGTGGCGCAGGGCCCGGAGGGCTACCTCGCCATATACGGCACGCTGCTCACCGAGGTGAAGGAGCCGGTGGTGCTGCACTGGCTGGGCACCATGTTCGACCCTTCCCTTGCGGGCTATTGGGGGAGTGCCGATACCGGCGCCGCGACGGCCACCTTCCGGCAGCTCATCGCGACCCACACCGCAAAGGTGGACGGCGTGAAGGTGTCCCTGCTCGACGCCGGCCACGAGGTTGCGCTGCGGGCCGGCCTGCCCGCGGGCGTGCGCCTCTATACGGGTGACGATTTCAACTACCCCGAGCTCATCGACGGCGACGGCACCCATCATTCGGATGCGCTGCTGGGCATTTTCGCCGCGATCGCCCCGGCCGCCTCCACGGCGCTGCAGGAGTACGACGCCGGCCGCCCGGCGCAGGCGCGGGCCATCCTGGATTCCACCCGGGACCTGGGCCTGCACATCTTCGAGGCGCCCACCTACTACTACAAGACGGGCATCGCGTTCCTCGCCTGGCTCAACGGCTTCCAGCCCGGCTTCCAGATGGTCGGCGGCCTGCACTCCGGGCGGGACGTGGACCACCTGGTGAAGCTGTTCCGGCTGGCCAACACCGCCGGGCTCCTCCTGGATCCCGACGTGGCCGCCGGCCGCATGTCCGGGTTCCTGAACACCGCCGGCATTGCCTCCGAGATCCTCGAAGGAGCCACGGCATGAGCACCTTTGGCAAGCTTTCCATCAACACGGCCACCATCAAGAAGGCCTCCCTGGAGCAGGCCCTTGAGCTGACGGCCGCCGCCGGCCTGTCGCACATCGGGTTGTGGCGTGACAAGGTGGCCGAGGTGGGGCTGGAGCGGGCCGTTGACATGGTCAAGGCCTCCGGGCTGCAGGTCTCCAGCCTGTGCCGCGGCGGCTTCCTGACGGCCGCGGACGGGCCCGGCCAGGCTGCCGCCCTGGCCGATAACAAGGCCGCCATCCTGGAGGCCGTTGCACTTGGCACCACCGAGGTCATCATGGTGGTGGGAGGGTTGCCCGAGTTCAGCGTGGCACCCGGAGCCGTCGACTCTGCTGCGGGGGATGACGGAGCCGCGTCTGCCGTTGTCGGGGGCAAGGACCTGGTCCTGGCGCGCCGGCGGGTGGCCGACCGCCTCGCCGAACTGGTGCCGTTCGCCGCAGAACACGGCGTCCGCCTGGTCCTGGAAGCCCTGCACCCCATGTACGCCGCCGACCGCGCGGTGTTGTCGACGCTGGGGCAGGCCCTCGATCTGGCAGCCCCGCACTCGGCCGCGGCACTCGGCGTCGTGGTGGACACCTTCCACGTCTGGTGGGACCCGGACCTCGAGGCGCAAATTGCGCGCGCCGGTGCCGAGGGCCGCCTGGCGTCCTACCAGGTGTGCGACTTCAACCTGCCCATCGCCGCCGACGCCCTGCTCTCCCGGGGGTTCATGGGCGACGGCGTGATCGACTTCGCCACGATCGGCCGGTGGGTGGCCGACGCCGGTTACGACGGCGTCGTCGAGGTGGAAATCTTCAACGAGGACATCTGGGCACAGCCCTTCGCGGACGTGATCGACACCGTGAAGGAGCGGTACGCAAAGCTCGTGGCCCCACAACTGCAGGCATAGACAGCTGTAGTTAAAAGCAGGCGCAGTTAAAAGCAGGCGCCGGCGACGGTGTTTTCGAAAGCGACGTCAGGGAGGCCAAAGGCCGCCCGCGGCCGATGGCCGGAAAGTCGCTGAGGAAATGCCGTCGCCGGCGCCCTTCGTGCGTCTTGTTCCTAGCGGCCCTTGACGGGGATGCCGGAGCGGGTCATCGACTCGGCGTAGGCCTTGGCGGACTCCAGCAGCCACTGTTCCTGGCGCTCGGGCGAACCGGCAAAGCTTCGTCCGCTCAGCGAGCGGACCTTGTAGATGCCGAAGCCGCGCTTGTAGAGCATGGGGCCCTGGGCCTTCAGGAGCTGGTCGGCCAGGCGGTGGGCCTCGGTGCCGTGGGCCACCAGGGCCGAGGCGCGGGGCACCAGCGTCATGAACTTCACGAGGGGGCGCAGGCCCTGCTCGATCTGCGGTGCCGTGAGGCGGCCGTTCGGTTCGCCCGGGGTGAACCAGGGGTGCACGTTCCAGGGCATCACGTAGCTGGGGCGCAGGCCCAGCTGCCAGTGGATGCCCAGCAGGCGCGTTGCGGCCTGCTCGTCGCCGGCCGTGACGAAGCCGGAGGCGTCCATCTCGCCCACATTGGAGAACAAGCTGATGATGCGGCACTCATCGATGTCGTGGACCGGATCAACATAAGCGACCTGCTGCTGGGGCCGGGCCTCGGCAAGAGCATCGCAGAGCTCGGTGATGGGTGCAATGTTCTCGTCATAGCGACGGTTCCAGAGCTGTTCACGCAGTGATTCAGTAGCCACGGAAGTCATTGAGGGCTTGGTCTCCTTGAGGGTAAAAGTGATGTGGGAGGCGCTTCCCCAAAAGGGCCTTGGTCCAGCGGTTCAGCTTACCAATCTTTCTCTGTTCATGGGATTCGGGAGGTTGTGTTAGGGGTGGCCGCTGTGGGCGATTGTGAGAAACTCAACATCGTTTTTTGCGGAGCGCCGCCGGGGTGCGGAAATGAAAATAACCCTTCCGCACAAAGTACTGTATCTGTTACAGTAAAGGACATGGCACGCAACCCAGAGGAAACCCCTCCCCAGTCCGAACCGTTCGCGGCGGATTTGCTCCGCGGGCACACCGACACGATCGTCCTGGGCGTGCTCCGGGACGCCGAACGGTACGGCTTCGAAATCTACAAGACCATCCGGGACGCAACCGGCGGGCGCTACGAGATCAAGGAAGCCACCCTCTATGCCACCTACCGCAGGCTCGTCAAGGACGGGCTCGTGGAGGCCAGCTGGGGGGATGAAACCCAGGGCGGCCGGCGGAAGTACTACCGCATCACCGACGCCGGCCGCGCCGTCTACCGCAAGAACGTCCTGGACTGGACGGCAACGCAAGAGATCATCAATTCGCTCCTGAACGTGAAAGGCGGCACGCCGTGAGCAGCGCCGAGAACCCCAACATCCACCGCTACCTCGACGACGCCTTCGCGGACGTGTCCATGAACGCCGAACTCCGGGACCTCAAGGAGGAGATCCGCTCCAACCTGGCCGAACGCGTGGCGGAACTGACGGGGCAGGGGGCCACCCCGGCCGACGCCGCCGCCCGGGCCATCGACGAGTTCGGCGACCTCGGCGAGGTGATCTCCTCGGTGCAGTCGGGCCAAGGCGCGGAGCCGTTGTCCAAAGCGGCCACCCAGGCCCAGGCATTCGCCGTCAACAAGGTCACCCCGCGCCCCGGCTTCGTCATCGGGACCGTGATCCTGGCGCTCGTTGCCGTTGCGTCCCTGCTCTGGTTCATCTTGATCCTTGCCGGCAGCAATCCGGGTGCCGGCGATGCGGGGACCGGCCCCGCGGCGGCCGTGCTGGCCGGATTTGCCGCGACGCTCTCCATCGGCGCCATCACGGCGTGGAGCCTGCGCCAGGAAACCAGCCAGGACCACCCCGTGCCGCTGCGCCGGGCCCTGGGCTATGGCGCGGGTGCCGCGGCCGCCGTCGCCGGCCTGTTCCTGATGTCCTTGGTGGTCCTGGCCGGCATGGGGCTGCTGTTCGCCGGCGCATTCGTGCTGCTGGGCGCGGTGGTGATCTTCATCAAGCTGGGCCTGTCCCAAAGCAACCGGAAAAAGGCGTGGGCGCGCGAGGTCCAGCGCGACTACCAGGGCATGGACAGGTTCTCCCAGGACCCCGTGGCCGCCGCCCGCTTCGGCATCTACACGGCGGTGATCTGGCTCGTGGCGCTGGCGCTGTTCGTGTGGCTGAGCTTCACGGCCGGCTTTGCCTACTCCTGGCTCGCGCTGCTCGCGGGGCTCGTCGTCTTCATGCTGGTCCTGGCCCGGATGCTGTTCCCTTCCGGAGAGGGGTCGCTGCACAAGTCAAAGGAGAAGTAGCACAACAAAAACAAGCGGCCCGGATGTTCGAGCATCCGGACCGCCTGCACCAACCATTGAGTCTCCCCAACCGGGGTGTTGCGCTAACAACCTCAAGGCACACTTAAAGTTTACGGCAGCACCCGCGGCACAAGAGGCTCCCACACAAGGAGCCAACCATGGCACACGCATCATCCACACCGGCACTGGAAGCCTCCGGGCTGGTCAAGTCCTACCCGGGCGGGCACGGCTTGCCCCGTGTCGAGGCCCTCTCCGCACTGAGCTTCGCCGTCGAACCGGGCACCATCTTCGGCCTGCTGGGCCCCAACGGCGCCGGGAAATCCACCACCGTCAAGATCCTCTCCACGCTGTCCCGCGCCGATTCCGGCCAGGCGTTCGTGGCCGGGTTCGACGTCGCCCGCAACCCCGGGCGCGTCCGTCGCGCCATCGGGCTGGTCGCCCAAAAACAAGTCTGCGACCCCATGGACACGGGCAGGGAAAACCTTGTCCTGGCGGGCCGGCTGCAGGGGCTGTCCGGGCCCGCCGCCAAGGCCCGGGCCACGGAATTGCTGGACCGGTTCTCCCTGACGGACTCCGCGCACCGCCTCGTGAAGACGTATTCGGGCGGCATGGCACGCAAGCTCGACGTCGCCCTGGGGCTCATGCACCGCCCACAGGTGTTGTTCCTCGACGAGCCCACCGCGGGCCTCGACCCGGAGGCCCGAGCCGAAATGTGGGCCGAACTGGAGACCATGGCCCGCGCGGAGGAAATGACGGTGCTGCTGACCACCCACTACCTCGAGGAGGCCGACCGGCTCGCCAGCAGGCTCGCCATCGTCGACCACGGCACGGTGGTGGTCGAGGGCACCCCGGAGGAACTCAAGGATGCCCTGCACGGTGACGCGGTCGCCGTCGAACTCGCCGGAGGGGCGCAGGCCGCCATGGCCGCACTGGAACTGCTGTCCGGCGACGGGCTGCTGCGGGAGGTGCTCGCCGACGGCGGCACGTTGCACGGCCGGGCCGATTCTGGGGCGGCGGCACTCCCGCAGCTCCTGGCCCGGCTGGATGCGGCGGGCCTCCCCGTCGCGTCCGCCACCGTCTCCCGGCCCAGCCTGGACGACGTCTACCTGCGCCACACGGGCCACGCCTTCGCTGCACAAGGCTCCGCCACCAGCGGCTCCGGCATGGAATCGGAGCGTGTGGCATGAGCGCCCTGACAGCCGGCGCGCACACGGCCATCCTCACGGGCAGGGCGTTGCGCGGCTTCTTCCGTTTCCCCATGTACCTGGCCATGAACCTGATCCAGCCCGTCATCTGGCTGCTGCTGTTCGGCCAGCTGTTCAAGTCGGTCGTCAGCATTCCGGGATTCACCGGCGGCGGCAACTACCTGGTGTTCCTGACCCCCGGCATCGTGATGATGATGGCACTCTTTGGCAGCGCCTGGGCCGGGACGTCGTACATCCAGGACATGGACAGCGGGGTCATGGACCGGTTCCTCGCCTCGCCCACCAACCGCGGCGCCATGATCGTGGCGACCATGCTGTACCAGGCCGTGCTGACGGTGATCCAGACGGTCGTGGTGCTGGGCGTTGCCTGGCTGGCCGGTGCGAGGTTCGACGGCGGCTGGCTGGGGCTCGTAGTGCTCTTGCTGGCCGCGGTGCTGCTGACAAGCGTGTTCTCGGCCTTCTCCAACGCCGTGGCGTTGCTGACCGGTGACCACACCGCCCTCATCGGGATCTCGCAGCTGATCTCCTTCCCGCTGATGTTCCTGAGTTCGGCCATCATGGACACGGGCCTTTCCCCTGCGTGGGTGCGCCAGGTGGCCCGCTTCAACCCCTTCGAGTGGGCCGTGGTGGCCGGGCGCGGCGCCCTGCAAACCGTCCCGGACTGGGGCGTCGTCTGGGCCAACCTCGGCCTGCTCGCCGGCCTGGCCGTGGTCATGTCCTGGCTGGCCGCGCGGGCGTTTGGCGGCTACCAGCGCTCCCTCTAGCGCCGTAACGGGCGCTACGGCCGTCTTGTCCACCGGATCGACATGTGGACAGGGCGGCCGTTTGCCATGCCGATTGTGTGAAGATGGATCACATGCGTCCCATGCAACACTCCAGCAAACTCGCCAACGTACGGTATGAACTGCGCGGCCCCATTCTCCACGCGGCCCAGAAAATGGAGGCCGAAGGCCACCGAATACTGCGCATGAACCTGGGCGACACCGCCCCGTTTGGCCTGGAGGCGCCCGAATCCATCGTGGTGGACATGATCCACCACCTGCGCGGGGCACAGGGCTACAGCGACTCCAAGGGCATCTTCTCCGCCCGCACCGCCATCTCGCAGTACTACCAGACCAAGGGCCTGATGCAGATCGGCGTCGAGGACATCTTCGTGGGCAACGGCGTGAGCGAACTGATCTCCATGACGCTCCAGGCCTTTCTGGAAAACGGCGACGAGGTCCTCATCCCGGCCCCCGACTACCCGCTGTGGACGGCGTCCGTGACGTTGACAGGCGGCGTACCCGTCCACTACCTCTGCGAGGAGGACAACCAGTGGTGGCCCGACATGGCCGACGTCGAGGCAAAGATCACGGCCAACACCCGCGCCATCGTCATCATCAACCCCAACAACCCCACGGGCGCCGTCTACCCCCGGCACATCCTGGAAAAGTTCATTGAACTGGCCCGCCGGCACGACCTCGTCATCTTCTCGGACGAGATCTACGAGAAGATCCTCTACGACGGACGCAGCCACATCCACATGGCATCCCTGGCCGACGACGTCTGCACGCTCACCTTCAGCGGGCTCTCCAAGGCGTACCGGATGCCCGGCTACCGGGCCGGCTGGGTCGCCCTGTCGGGGCCGCGCGCCGCGATGGCCGGCTTCAAGGAATCCCTGGAACTGATCGCCTCGCTGCGCCTGTGCTCCAACGTCCCGGCCCAGCACGCCATCCAGACGTCCCTGGGCGGCTACCAGAGCATCAACGACCTCACCAAGCCCGGCGGGCGCTTGCACGACCAACGCGACAGGGCCTCCGAGCTCCTCAACGCCATCCCCGGTGTGTCCTGTGTGCCCGCCGCCGGCGCCATGTACCTGTTCGTCAAGCTGGATCCGGCCCTGTACCCGATCGAGTCGGATGAGAAATTCGTGATCGACCTGCTGCAGGACCAAAAGATCCTGGTCAGCCACGGCACGGCCTTCCACTGGCCCACGCCGGACCACTTCCGCTTCGTGATCCTGCCCTCCGTGGGCGACATCGAGGAGGCCGTGCGCCGCATTTCCGTCTTCCTGGCCGTGTACCGCCGCAAGGCTACGCTGGTCGGCACGGCCGCCGGGGAATAGTTTTCGCTACGTCCCGGTTCTGCAATGTAGATGCAAACGCATATTCATTGCCGGGCGTTGCAGGACCCCGGCGTTCTAGTGGAAATGGACGGTAACCACCATGGCAGCAGCTGAGATTGAACTTGGCCTGGACACCTTCGGCGACACCACGCTGGGGGCCGACGGCGCACCCAAGCCGGCCGCACAGGTGATTCGCGACGTCGTCGAACAAGCCAAGCTGGCCGACGCCCTGGGCCTTGACTACTTTGGCATCGGCGAACACCACCGCGAGGACTTCGCCATCTCCGCCCCGGACATGGTGCTGTCGGCGATCGCCGGGCAGACCAAGAACATCCGGCTGGGTTCGGCCGTGACGGTGCTTAGCAGCGACGACCCCATCCGCGTCTTCCAGCGCTTCTCCACGCTCGACGCCGTCTCCGGCGGCCGCGCGGAGGTCACCCTGGGCAGGGGATCGTTCACGGAATCGTTCCCGCTGTTCGGCCTTGACCTGGCCCAGTACGAGGAACTGTTCGAGGAAAAGCTGGAACTGTTCAGCGAGGTCCGCAAGCAGGGGCCCGTGAGCTGGGACGGCAAGACCCGCCCGGCGCTGAACGAGCAAATGGTGTACCCGCACACCGAGTCGGGACTGCTGAAGTCCTGGGTTGCCGTGGGCGGCAGCCCGCAGTCCGTGGTCCGGGCCGCCCACTACGGTCTTCCCCTCATGCTCGCCATCATTGGCGGCGAGCCGCTGCAGTTTGCCCCGTTCGCCGACCTCTACCACCGTGCGCTGAAGGAATTCGGCCAGCCGGAGCAGCCCATCGGCGTCCACTCGCCGGGCCACATCGCCGACACCGACCAGGAAGCCCTCGACGAGCTGTGGCCGCACTACTCGGCCATGCACAACAGGATCGGCCGCGACCGCGGCTGGCCGCCCATGACCCGCGGCCAGTTCAACGCCACGGCGGGGCCCGACGGCGCGCTCATGGTCGGCTCACCCGAAACCGTGGCGAAGAAGATCATCAAGGTCGCCAAGGCGTTGGGGCTGTCCCGTTTCGACCTCAAGTACAGCCATGGCACGCTCCCGCACGAGGCCATGCTCAAGAGCATCGAACTGTACGCCACCAAGGTGGCCCCGCTGGTCCGCGAAGGCCTCAAGCAGGCATAGCCCGCCCCGCTTGGTCTGTGTTGCAGTTGTTGCACGAAAATCGCCTCAAAACCGCATTATTCGTCGAATAACTGCAACACAGACCGTGGGGGCGGTCAGTTCGGGTTGATCCGCGGCCGGAGGGTGACGGTGGGCATGCCCGGCGCCGGGAGGGGGGCATCGCTTTGGTTCGCCGGCAGCCCAAATTGGGGTTCGGCGTCGTCCGGCAGCCCGGCAGCGGTGATTTCCGCCTGCCACGCCGCACGGAACGCCACGATCTCCTCGTGGCTGCGCCCCACGAAGTTCCACCACATGACGATCGACTCGCCCAGCGGCGTCCCGCCGATCAGCAGCAGCCGCACCGGCTCCGTGCCGGCCTGCAGGGTCACGCCGGGCCGGCCGGGCCCCACGTACCCGAGTTCGCCGTAGCCGAGTTCCTGACCGGCCACCGTGAGCGACCCCGAATCGATCAGGAAACCGTGTTCAAAGGCGGGGTCCAGCTCAAAGGTGACGGACGCACCGGCATCGATGCATACCTCGGCGCCCACCAGGGGGAGTAGGTCCGCACGGGGGAGCTCTGCCCGGCCAATGTGCCAAGGAAAACGCTCACCGTGGCGCCATTCGCCGTCACCGGCTCGGGGCGGTAGTGCTCAAAGCCGGGCGCCTCAAAGCGTGATCCGTCCGGCAGGGCAACCCACAACTGCGCGCCATGGAGCACCGTGGTCCCCGGCGTCGAGTACTCGGAATGGCTGATGCCGCGCCCGGCCGTCATCAGATTCAGCTCCCCGGGCCGCACCATGGCGTGATATCCGGCACTGTCCGTGTGCTCCACCTCGCCGGTAAACAGCCAGCTGACGGTTTGCAAACCCGTATGCGGGTGGGACGGGACGGCCATGCCGCCGGTGGCCGCAACGTTGTCCGGCCCGTAGTGGTCCACGAAACACCAGGCCCCGATCAACGAGCGGCTGCGCTGGGGAAGCGTGCGCCGCACCGTCATGGCGCGCGGCCCGCCCAGCGGCACGCTGCGCGGTTCCAGGACCTCCACGACGCCCGGATTGCTGGGGCAAAGCAGCTCTTCGGGACGCGATTCCAAATTGCTCACGGGGTGCCACCTTTCACGCGGCGGCCCCGCTCCGGTGCAGAGCCGGCCACCTTGAATTTGCCTGCCTGGCATGAAGCCTAGTGCGTCCGGGGGCCCGGCGGCAGCGTTCCCGGCCCGGCCGGTTTGGCGGCGTGGGGCAAGCGCGGCTAACCGTGCGGTGGCGAATCATCATAGAATTCTCTGTGGTTGCCTTCCGCGCGCACCGGCTGCGCCACGTTCCGGCAATGCCGCTCGCGGTGTTTCTCCGACTAGACTTTTCGAAGCTTCGTTTTTGCCCCCAATAGAAATGGACCGCGGGTGGATCTCACCTTCATGGTCGTGCTTGTCATAGCACTGGCCCTCTTCTTTGATTTTACGAACGGCTTTCACGACACAGCCAACGCGATGGCCACACCCATCGCCACCGGTGCCATCAAGCCAAAGACGGCGGTCGCCCTGGCCGCGGTCCTGAATCTGGTCGGTGCATTCCTGTCCACGGAGGTGGCCAAGACCATCTCCGGCGGCATCATCAACGAGGGGCCCGGCGGTGTCGCCATCACCCCCCAACTCATCTTTGCCGGGTTGATGGGCGCCGTGCTGTGGAACCTCTTCACCTGGCTCCTGGGCCTGCCGTCAAGTTCCTCGCACGCCCTGTTCGGCGGCCTGATCGGTGCGGCCATCGTGGGCACCTGGTCCTTTGGCGCCGTGAACTTCGCCGTGGTCCTGTCCAAGGTGATCCTGCCGGCCCTGCTGGCACCGGCGATTGCCGGCGGCGTGGCCTATCTGTGCACGAAGATGGCTTATGGCATCACCCGTCGCGCGGATCCGGACTCCGGTGACAAACTGACCCAAAAGCGTGGCGGCTTCCGCTACGGACAGGTCTTCTCCTCCTCCCTCGTGGCCCTGGCGCACGGCACCAACGACGCCCAGAAGACCATGGGTGTCATCACCTTGCTGCTGATCGCCTCGAACATGCAGACCCCGGGAACGGGACCGCACATCTGGGTCATCACGGCCTGTGCCGTGGCGATCGCCGCGGGCACCTACGCCGGCGGCTGGCGCATCATCCGCACCCTCGGCTCCGGGCTGACCGACGTCAAGCCCGCCCAGGGCTTCGCGGCCGAAACCAGCACCGCGGCCGCCATCCTGGCCTCCAGCCACCTCGGCTTCGCCCTGTCCACGACGCACGTTGCCTCCGGCTCCGTGGTCGGCTCGGGCCTGGGCCGGAAGGGGTCCACGGTCCGTTGGGGCGCCATCGGCAAGATCAGCCTCGGCTGGCTGTTCACGCTGCCCGCCGCGGCCGTCGTCGGCGGCCTGGCCGCACTGATCTCCAAGGCCGGCACCGCCGGTTTCATCACCGTGGCGGTCCTTGGCCTGAGCGCCATCCTGGTCATGTTCGTGCTGTCCCAGCGCGAGACCGTTGACCACAACAACGCCATCAGCGACGTTGACGCCGTGGGTGAGGCCTTGCACATTCCCAACAAGAAGGAACGTGAACGCCTCGCCGCCAAGGCCCGCATGGCCGCAAAGGTTGCCGAGAAGGCTGCCAAGCGTGCCGAGGAGGCGGCAGCCCTGCGCGCCGCCGCCCAGGAAGCCCTGGACCGTGCGGACACCGCCGTGCTGAAGGCCATGACGGCCGTTGCCGTCAACGCCAACGCGACGAAGATCGCGGACAAGCACAAGAAGAAGACCAAGAAGAAGCCGGGCCACACGGACGGACACGCCTCGAAGCCGGCCGCTCCGAAACCGGCTGCTGTGAAGCCTGCCGTCGACGAGGCCGTGGTGGGGAGCGCCGCCCCCGCGGTGTCCGTAACCGAGGAGGATAACAAATGATCGACTGGCTGGCATTTGTTGTTGTTGCCATCACCACCTTGGTCGGCGCCGGTTTTGTGGTTGCCATGTACTCACTGGGCGTGAGGCTCTTCGCCTTCAGCGGCGACGGCACCGCGGCGGCCAACAAGTCCGCCAAGTGGGGCGCCTTCGCCTGCTTCGGCGTCTGCGGCCTGACCGTCCTGTTCGGCATCTACCTGATTGTGCCGTTCTTCCACAAATAGGACCGTGCCTGAACGTTCGACGCCGGCACCTGACTCCCGTTTACAGCGGAAGGCGGGTGCCGGCGTCGAACGTTTAACGTACGGCTTAGACGTCCAGGATCATGTTCGTGATGCGGGCCGTGGAGAGCCGGCGGCCGGCGTCGTCCGTCATGACCACCTCATGTGTGGCCAGCGTCCGGCCCAGGTGCAGCGCCGTGGCCGTGCCCGTCACGAGGCCGGCGGTGACGGCGCGGTGGTGCGTGGCGCCGATCTCGATGCCCACGGCCCGGCGTGCCGGCCCGGCGTGCAGGTAGGCGGCAAAGGAGCCCAGCGTTTCGGCCAGCACCAGGTGCGCCCCGCCGTGCAACAGGCCCGCCACCTGCGTGTTTCCGCTCACTGGCATGGTGGCCGTCATGAGCTCCGGCGTCATGTGGGTGAACACGATTCCGAGCTTCACCACCAGCGCACCAACGCCCATGGTGGCGAGCTGGGCGTGCAGGTGTTCGGGGACGCCGGCGGCAATGAGTTCATCGGTGAAGGGAGGCGGCGTGAAATTATCATCCATGATGACTAGGCTGGACTGAATCTGCCAAGACGGCCCCCCAAACACCTGTTCCCGCTGTGACCGACTCCGGTGCAACGCCCCGCCTGTTGGTGATTGACGGCCATTCCATGGCGTTTAGGGCGTTCTATGCGCTGCCGCCGGAAAACTTTGCCACCGACACCGGCCAGCACACCAACGCCGTGCACGGTTTCACCTCCATGCTGATCACCATGATCCGCCAGCAGAAGCCCACCCACGTGGTGGTGGCCTTCGACCTGGACACCCCCACGTTCCGCTCACTGGAATACACCGAGTACAAGGGCGGTCGCAACAAGACTCCCGAGGAGTTCTACGGCCAGATCGACCTCATCATCAAGGTCATGGCCGCCCTGAAGATCCCCACCATCTCGGTGGACGGCTTCGAGGCCGACGACATCATTGCCACGCTGTCCGTGCAGGGCGAGGCGGCCGGCTGGGACGTGCTGGTGGTCTCCGGTGACCGCGACGCCTTCCAGCTCATCACCGACAAGGTGCTGGTGCTCTACCCCAAGAAGGGCATCTCCGACATCCCGCCCATGGATGCCGCCGCCGTGGAGGCCAAGTACTTCGTGCCCCCGAACCGGTATTCGGATCTCGCGGCCCTGGTGGGGGAGACCGCCGACAACCTGCCCGGCGTCCCCGGCGTGGGCCCCAAGACCGCCGCGAAGTGGATCAACCAGTACGGCGGACTGGAAGGCATCCTGGAAAACCTCGACTCCATCGGCGGCAAGGTGGGCGAATCGCTGCGCGCCCACGTCGAGGACGTCAAGCGCAACCGGCACCTGAACCACCTACTGCGCGACATGGAACTCCCCGTCGCCCTCGAGGACACCGTGCTGCAGGCCCCGGACCGCGAGGCCGTGGAGGAGCTCTTCGACGCCCTCCAGTTCAACACGCTCCGCAAGCGCCTCTTCGACCTCTTCGGCGAAGAGGAGGAGGTCATGGACGCCGAGGGCCACGAGGTGCCCGCGCACCAGCTGGTCACCGACGCGTCCGCGCTGCAGTCATGGCTCGACGCCGGCACCTCCGCCGGTGCGCGCGCCCTGACCGCCGTGGACGTCCTGAGCGAGCGCGTGGGGCTCATGAACGAGGCTGTCGCCGTGGCGCTCGTCCGCGCGGACTCCGCCGTCGTGGTCGAATTGGGCAAGGCCGACGCCGAGCTGGACACCGCGCTGGCCGCCTGGCTGACGAACGCCGATGCCCCCAAGGTGGCGCACGAATACAAGGAGGCGCTGAAATCGCTGGCTCCGCGCGGGCTGTCGCTGGCCGGCGTCGTCGACGACACCTCGCTCTCCGGCTACCTGATCCAGCCCGACCGCCGCAGCTACGACCTGCCCGACCTGAGCCAGGTCCACCTGAAGGTCACCTTTGCCGCCGGCAACCAGGAGTCCTCCGGCCAGCTCGACCTCGGTCTGGAAGGCGATGCCGGCTTCGCCGACGCCGTGCAGCGCGGCTACGTGGCGCTGTTGCTCAGCGAACACTTCGCCCCGATGCTGGCGGAACGCGGCGCCGCGCACCTGCTCACCGACCTGGAACTGCCGCTGGCCGGTGTGCTGGCGCGGATGGAACTCACCGGCATCGCGATCTCGCAGGAACGCCTGGAGACGCTCATGGCCGACTTCACGGCCACCATGGACGCCGCCCAGGCGGCAGCGTTCGCGGCGATCGGCCACGAGGTCAACCTTGGCTCGCCCAAGCAGCTCCAGGAGGTCCTGTTCGAGGAGCTTGGCCTGCCCAAGACCAAGAAGATCAAGACCGGCTACACGACCGACGCGGCCTCCCTGAAGGCACTGTTGGAGAAGACCGGGCACGAGTTCCTGGCCCAGCTCATGGCCCACCGTGAGGCGTCCAAGCTCAAGCAGATGGTGGAGACGCTGAAGAAGTCGGTGGCCGACGACGGCCGCATCCACACCACCTACGCCCAGAACGTGGCCGCCACGGGCCGGCTGTCCTCCAACAACCCGAACCTGCAGAACATCCCGATCCGCAGCGAGGAGGGCCGGCGCGTCCGCGACATGTTCGTGGTCACGGAAGGCTACGAATGCCTGCTCGCCGCCGACTACTCGCAGATCGAGATGCGCATCATGGCGCACCTCTCCGGCGACGCCGGACTCATCCAGGCCTACGCCGAGGGCGAGGACCTGCACCGCTACGTGGGCTCCCACGTGTTCGGCGTGGCCCCGGAAGAGGTCACCTCGGCCATGCGCTCCAAGGTCAAGGCGATGTCCTACGGCCTGGCATACGGGCTGACGAGCTTCGGCCTGTCCAAGCAGCTGGAAATCTCCGTGGACGAGGCCCGCACCCTGGTCAAGGACTACTTCGACAGGTTCGGCGGGGTCCGCGACTACCTGCGCGGCGTGGTCGACCAGGCCCGCATCGACGGCTACACCTCCACGATCGAGGGCCGCCGCCGCTACCTGCCGGACCTCGCCAGCACCGACCGGCAACTGCGCGAACTGGCCGAACGCGTTGCCCTGAACTCACCCATCCAGGGCTCCGCGGCCGACATCATCAAGCACGCCATGCTTGGGGTTGCCGGCGAACTGGACGCCCAGGGCCTGAAGTCCCGGATGCTCCTGCAGGTCCATGACGAACTCGTCCTCGAAGTGTGGCCGGGGGAGCGCGACGCCGTCGAGGCCCTCGTCATCGCCCAGATGGGTGCCGCCGCGGACCTGCTGGTGCCCCTGGAGGTCCAGGTGGGCGTCGGTTCCAGCTGGAACGACGCCGGCCACTAAATCTGCTTTGTGACGGGATCCGGCAGCACCTTGCCGGATCCCGGTAGGGTGTTGCCAAGGTTTCTTTGGACCCGATTTAATGCTGGGTCCGATGTAGCTGCAGTGCCGAATGCTCCCACCCAGCAAAGGAAGTACCAGTGTCGCCGAGCAACGAAGAAGTGGCCTTTCCCTATGAGCTGCGCACCTTCCCCGTGCGCCTCGTGGACGGGGAGGTGTCCGGGGAAGTCGTCCAATGGTCCGAGGCAGTGGCGGCGGGCTTCTACGGTGACGCCGTCGGCGCCGAGGAGGCCAAGAAGTACGCCGAGTTCGAGCAGCTGGACGGGCGCATGGCCATGGGCGCATACCTGTCCAACGGGGAAACCCCGGCGGGTGCCTGGGGAGCCGGCTATCCGGTTGCCACCTACGCGTACCACCGCAAGGACCTCAACGTCGGCGGCGGCCAACTCCTGCCGGTCCACCAGATCACCGCGGTCACGGTCCGGCCCAGCCACCGCCGCCGCGGACTGCTCCGCGCCATGATCACCGCGGACCTGGCCCGCGCCAAGGCCGACGGCCTGCCCATGGCCGCGCTGACGGCGTCGGAAGCGGTCATCTACGGACGCTTCGGCTTCGGCGTGGCAACCCACAACTGCGTGGTGGAGGTTTCCACCCGCGGCGGGCTGGCCTTCCACAACCCGGAGGCGGCATCCCGCGGCGTCGTGGAGGTGGCCGACGCCTTGGTGGTCAAGGATCTGCACAATGCGCTGTTTGCCCGCGTCCACGCGGCCACCTACGGTTCGATCGGCCGGCACGAGATGTACCGGCTGTCGGCCTCCGGGCAAGGCAACTACGGCCAGATGACGCCGGTCAAGAACGTCCGCGCGGCGCTGCACTACGGGGATGACGGCGAAGTGGACGGCTATGTCACCTACAAGCCCGGCGAGCCCGCCATCCAGATCGTGGACTTCCTCGCCGCCACCAACGACGCCTATCTGGCGTTGTGGAACTTCCTGGGCTCGCTGGACCTCATCGCCAGCGTCACCTGGAAAATGGCACCCGAAGTGGACCTGCTCGAATGGGCCATGGTGGCCAAGCGTGACTACAAGCGCACGGAGACCGAGGACCACCTGTGGCTGCGCATCCTCGACACCGAGGCGGCCCTCTCCGGCCGGCACTATGCGGCCGACGGCGTCGTCACGATTGCGGTCACCGACCCCCTGGGGCATGCCGCGGGAACATTCCGCGTGGAGGCGGCAGGCGGAGCCGCCACCGTTACCCGGAGCGCGGACGGAGACGCGGTTGACCTCACCCTGGGTGTCAGCGAGCTCTCCAGCACGTACTTGGGCGGCGTCAGCGCCCGGACGCTCGCCGCGGCTGGGCGGCTCACCGAGAACGCCCCCGGCGGCATTGAGCGCTTCGACGCCGTTTTCGCCTCCCCGGTGTCGGCCCACAGCCTCACCAACTTCTAGGCGGCGCCGCGCTTTTGCCGCTCGTCGGCGCTTTGCGGGCTTGTAGGGGGTTTCTAAACTCCCTACAAGCCCGGAAAGCGCCGATTTGGCGTTAAGGCGCGTATGTAGGCCTCGTCCGGCGCGTCCTCCACAAACGGGGGCGGCGCCCGCGGTGTCCACAGTTTGCCGCGCACCCCGGCCACGGCCGCCGGAGTCGCGCCACGATGGAGCATGAACAACCATCAACTTGCGCTCCAGATCGCATCAAGGTGGCCCACAACGTCCGTCCGCGGTGTAGCCACCAGCGGCATGCTGGCCGCATCCGGCCTCACGAACAAGGTGCTCACAGCAGCGATCCGGAACGGAATCATCGTCCGCCTGCACCGGGGCGCGTACATCGAGGCGGGGCCGTGGGCGGCATTGCCGCCGTGGGGCCGGGACGACGTGACGCTGATCGGACACGTCCTCGCGGCGCACAGTGCCGGCATCTACAGCCATTCAAGTGCCGCGCGGCTGCTTGGATTCAGGACATGGGGCTGCGGGAGCACGGTCCACCTGACCCACGCCTACCCGCCGGGCACCTCCGCCCGGGCCGGTGCCGTAGCCCTGCACCAACAAATGCTCGACGCCGGCCAGGTGGTGATGGTGCGGGTGGGGCCATTGCGCGTACCGGTGACCTCGGCGGCGCAGACCGTCCTGGACTGTGCCCGGCTCTTCGACCTGGAGCGTGCCGTCATCATCGGCGACCACGCCGTGCGGTCCGGGGTGAGCGTGGGGGAGCTGGGTGAGCTCCTCGAAGCCAGCGACGTAAAACGCGGTGCCGCCCGCGCCCGGACGCTGCTGGACCGCCTTGATCCGCGCAGCGAATCGGCCGGAGAATCACGGACCCGCGTCTTCCTGACGGCGGCCGGGCTGCCCATGCCCGAACTGCAGGTGGAGATCCCCACCCGCCACGGCACGCACCGGGTCGACTTTGCATGGCGGCGGTATCGGCTGATCCTGGAATTTGACGGTTGGGGCAAGTACTTCGACTACCGGCCCACCGATGTGGCGATTGCCGAGGAACGCCAACGGGAAAAGGACCTCATGGAGTTGGGCTGGCACTTCATCCGGATCAGCTGGGCCGACCTCGACGATCCAGTCATCCTGGAGCAACGCATCCACGCCGCATTGCTGCGGGCCGGTGCCGCCCTTCCCCTCCGCCGCACGGCGCTCTTCGCCTAACGGCGCACAACTCCCAATTGGGCGCTTTCCGGGCTTATAGGGGGTTGGGAAACCCCCTATAAGCCCGGAAACCGCCGACAAGCGGGGAAGGCGCCGTTTAGGCGGCCGGCCGCAACCCAGGCACCCCGGCAGCTGAGCCAGAGCGTGGCCGTGGCGGCGGTGGCGTTGACCACCAGGAGTGAGATCAGCACCAGCAGTTGGATGAGTCCGGCATCCAGCGGTGCGGCCCCGCCAAGAATCATGCCCACAAAAGCACCCGGCAGCGTCACGAGCCCGGCCGTGCGGGTTTGGTCCACGGAAGGCAGCACGGCCTCCCCGGCCACGCCCCGGCCCACCATCAGCCGGGCGGCGGGCCACTGGAAACCAAGGGCCACTGCGGCCTCCACCTCGCCGCGGCGCAGCACCAACTCGTCCCGGATGCGCCGCCCGCTGAGCGTCACCGTGGACATGGCGCCGCCAATCTGCTGGCCCATCACGGCAATGATTGCCAGTGCGCTGAAGGGCAGCACGCCGGCCGCGAACATCAGCGCGGCCACGGGGATCACGCCGGCCGCCAGCGGTATGGCGGCAACCCACCACCTTCCCTCCGGAGCCACCCGGTGCCCGGAGGTCCACACGCCGACCACGAACATGAGCGCAACAAACGCGAAGGCCCAGGCGCCCCGGTCCGCCAGCCAGGCAATGACCAGGGCGACGGCGGCCAACTGGAGGAGTGCGCGAACCCCCGCCACCAGCATCTGCAGGGGTGGACGGCCCAGCGCGGTGCGCCACAGCACGGCGGCCAGCACCAGCAGTACCGCCAGCAATACCCAGGCATTGGGGCCCAGGACGAGCAGGGTTGAGTTGTCCACAAACGCCATTATCGCCGTCGTTCACAGCTTTTGCGCTCCTTGGCGCAAGCAACTAGACTAAATGGGCATGTCATGCGTGGATTTGGGCGGCTACAGCCGGTCAATCCCGGGTGAGGCGTGTGCACCATTCGCAGGAACCCCTGCAACCATAATAATTCCGGGCCCAGCCCGGCGGCAGGCAATTGATTTGCCCGCTGCCTTGGGTCCGGCGAATCCAACTATCCACATCGGAGCCCCTACTACATGACCATCACGACCCCCGAGAAGACTAGTACCACTCCTGTTGTTGCCATCAACGACATTGGTACTGCTGAAGAATTCCTCGCCGCAGTCGACGCAACCATCAAGTACTTCAACGACGGCGACCTCGTCGAAGGTGTAGTTGTCAAGGTTGACCGCGACGAAGTTCTGCTCGACATCGGTTACAAGACCGAAGGCGTCATCCCCTCCCGCGAGCTGTCCATCAAGCACGACGTTGATCCCGGTGACGTTGTCGCCGTTGGCGATCAGGTCGAAGCCCTGGTCCTCACGAAGGAAGACAAAGAAGGCCGTCTCATCCTCTCCAAGAAGCGCGCGCAGTACGAGCGTGCCTGGGGCGACATCGAGAAGGTCAAGGAAGAAGACGGCGTCGTTACCGGTACCGTCATCGAGGTGGTCAAGGGTGGTCTTATCCTCGACATCGGCCTGCGCGGCTTCCTGCCCGCATCGCTGGTCGAGATGCGCCGCGTGCGCGACCTGGCTCCCTACATCGGTCAGCAGATCGAAGCCAAGATCATCGAGCTGGACAAGAACCGCAACAACGTGGTCCTGTCCCGCCGTGCCTGGCTCGAGCAGACCCAGTCCGAGGTTCGCTCCACGTTCCTCAACAAGCTGGAAAAGGGCCAGGTTCGTCCCGGCGTTGTTTCCTCCATCGTCAACTTCGGTGCATTCGTGGACCTTGGCGGCGTAGACGGCCTCGTGCACGTTTCCGAGCTGTCCTGGAAGCACATCGACCACCCCTCCGAGGTTGTCGAAGTTGGCCAGGAAGTCACCGTCGAGGTTCTCGAAGTGGATCTGGACCGCGAGCGTGTATCGCTCTCGCTCAAGGCTACGCAGGAAGACCCGTGGCAGACCTTCGCCCGCACCCACGCCCTCGGGCAGGTTGTTCCGGGTAAGGTCACCAAGCTGGTTCCGTTCGGTGCGTTCGTTCGCGTCGAAGACGGCATCGAAGGCCTGGTCCACATCTCCGAGCTGGCCGTGCGCCACGTGGAGCTGGCCGAGCAGGTTGTCTCCGTTGGCGACGAACTGTTCGTCAAGGTCATCGACATCGACCTGGAACGCCGCCGCATCTCGCTGTCCCTCAAGCAGGCCAACGAGGGTGTCGACGTCGACTCCACCGAGTTCGACCCGGCCCTCTACGGCATGGTTGCCGAGTACGACGAAGAGGGCAACTACAAGTACCCCGAGGGCTTCGACCCCGAGTCGAACGAATGGCTCGAGGGCTACGAGAACCAGCGCGCAGTGTGGGAGCAGCAGTACGCTGACGCCCAGGCTCGCTGGGAGTCCCACAAGAAGCAGGTTGCTCAGCACGCCGCTGAAGACGCAGCCGCTGACGGCGCCGGCGAGGGTGGCGAGTCCGCAGGGACTTCCTACTCCTCCGAGCCTGCAGCAACGGATGCCGGTGCAGGCACCCTGGCTTCCGACGAGGCCCTTGCCGCTCTGCGCGAAAAGCTGACCGGAAACTAATTCCGAAAAGCACCATCACGTAAGTGACTAAAAGCGGGCCCCCACTGAAAAGTGGGGGCCCGCTTTGGCGTTTCCGGCGCCCACCGGACGGTGGTTGCGGCAGGGCGGCTACAGCGGGGCGTCCACCCAGTCGGTCCCCACGCCGGTCAGCACGGCCCGCCCCGCCGTGAGGGACGCCAACCGGGCCACGGCAGCCGCGATCACGGCGTCGTCGTCGGCCATGGCAAGCCCAACCAGGGTCTCGGCGGCACCGTAACTGTTGCCGGTCATGACGTAGCCGGCGGCGCGGAGTTCATTCTCCAGGCGGCCGGCATCGGCGTGCGGCACGGCCACGGTGAACAGTCCCAGCCGCTCCCTGCGCACCATGGGGGCCAGTTCCAGCGCCGAGCTGACGGACTCCGAGTAGGCGCGCACCAGCCCGCCGGCGCCGAGCAGGACCCCGCCAAAATAACGTACGACGACGGCGCACACGTCACTGAGGTCGGCCGCCGGACGGGTGCCGGGCCGGGTTTCACGCTTCAGGAGGGCGTCGAGCATGGGAGTGCCCGCCGTCCCCGACGGCTCGCCGTCGTCATTGGAACGCTGGGCCGAACGGTCGGGTCCCAGCACGAACGCCGAACAGTGGTGCCGGGCGTCGTAGAACTCCTTGCGCAGCGAACCGAGCAGCGCGCGGGCGCTCGGTTCGTCCCCGACCCGCCGCAACACCGTGATGAAGCGGGAGCGCTTGATGACCAGCTCATGCCGGAAGTCCGGGCCCGGCGCGAGGGCCGTGTACGTGGCGGGGCCGGTCGACGCGGCGGGCGGGGCGGATGGAAGGTTCACCGATCCAGTCTAAGGTGGAGGCATGCTTTCGATTGGTCTCACGGGCGGCATCGCCTCCGGTAAATCCCTGCTGTCCACCCGGTTCCGCGCGTTGGGCGCCGTGGTCATCGACGCCGACAAGCTTGCCCGCGACGTCGTGGAACCCGGCACGGCCGGGCTCGCCGAGATCGTGGACGCTTTTGGCGACGGGATCCTGCTCCCGGACGGCTCGCTGGACCGGCCGGCGCTCGGTGCCCTGGTGTTCGCCGATTCCGGCAAGCGGGAAACCCTCAACGGGATCATCCACCCCCGGGTGCGCGCGGCCGCCGGGGAACTGAAGGCGGCGGCGTTGCCGGGGCAAATTGTTGTCCAGGACATTCCGTTGTTGGTGGAGACCGGGCAGGGCGCCGCCTTCCACCTCGTGGTGGTGGTGGACGCTCCCGCTGAGCAGCGCCTGGCCCGCATGGTGGCCAACCGGGGCATGAGCGAAAGCGATGCGCGCGCCCGCATGGCGGCCCAGGCAGGCGACGCCCAACGCTACGCCGCGGCCGACGTCGTCATCGCCAACGGCGGGGAGCCCGGCGACGCGATAGCCGCCATTGACGCGTTGTGGCGCGAACGGCTGGAACCCTTCGCCCAAAACCTTGCGGAAGGCCGCCGGGCTCCGCAGCACGGGCCGGCGGTCATGGCGGCGCCGGATCCCTCCTGGCCCGCGCAAGCCTCCCGGCTCGCCGCCCGCATCAAACTCGCGGCTGGCGACACCGGCGTCGGGGTGGACCACATCGGGTCGACGTCGGTGGCCGGGCTTGCCGCCAAGGACATCATCGACCTGCAATTGCGGGTCAGGTCCCTGGCCGACGCCGATTCCGTGGCGGAAGCCCTGGCAGTCGCCGGCTTCCCCGCTTGCGACGGCGACTGGTGGGACACCGGCCACGACATCGCCGGGGGCAAGGCGGGGGAGCGGTGGGAGAAGCGCTTCCACAACGCCGCGGACCCCGGCCGTCCCGTGAACCTGCACGTGCGGGTTGACGGTTCCCCGGCGGCCCTGATGGCCGTTGCGTTCCGGGACTGGCTGCGCGCCGATTTCGGCGCCCGGGCCTCCTATGAGACGGTCAAGCGGGGTCTGGCCGCCGACCATGCCGGAGATTCGTCGACGGCCGGCTACGCCGAGGCGAAGGAGCCGTGGTTCGCGCGGATGGTGCCCGATCTGCGGGCGTGGATGGCGCGCACCGGCTGGAGAGCCTAAAAAACAGGCACCCACCCCTGAAGGGTGGGTGCCTGCATCATTGGTGCCGGGTGCCGCGGTGTTGGCAGTACCCGCGTCTGGTAGCTGCGACTGCCTAGTAGCTACCGTTGATGGTGGCGCCCGAGTTCATCAAGGCCACGATCGCAATGATGTAGAAGATGATGGCGATGACGCCGAGGATCGTGAAGATCCAGCCCAGGATCACGCCGACGTTGGCCAGCGTGTTGTTGAAGCCCGCCGCGCGCGACTTCTTCTTGGCAATGATGGAGACGATCAGGCCGGCGATCGAGCAGACAAAGCACAGGATGAAGCCGACGATGCCCAGAGTCTTGCCCGGGTCTTCGGCCGGGACGGCGTAACCGTACGGTGCGTTGGTGGCGTACGGTGACGCGGGTGCCGCGGGCTGGGTGAAGGAGGGCTGCTGGTACGGGGTGGGCTGGCCGTAGGGGTTTTCCGGGTTGTTCGATGACATGCTGACCTCTGGTTCATGGTGGATGACGATGACGATGACGTGATGATGCAAACCCTAGTTTTACATGCGGTGCGCTAACTCTCCGGCATATTTCACGGGGAGTCCTTCCCCTGGTGTTCTCGATCATGTGTTCCAATCGGGGTCAACGGGGGTAGCGTTAACCGCATGAGCCTTGCCCAAGAGATTAACCGCGTCGTCGCCCCGTTCGAGGTCATCAGCGAGTTCCAGCCCGCCGGCGACCAGCCCGCAGCCATCAAGGAGCTCACCGAACGGATCACCAACGGCGAGAAGGACATTGTGCTGCTGGGTGCCACCGGTACCGGTAAGTCCGCAACCACCGCCTGGCTGATCGAACAGGTGCAGCGGCCCACCCTCGTCATGGTGCAGAACAAGACGCTTGCCGCGCAGCTGGCCAACGAGTTCCGGGAACTGCTGCCCAACAACGCCGTCGAATACTTTGTGTCGTATTACGACTACTACCAGCCCGAGGCCTACGTGCCCCAGTCGGACACGTTCATCGAGAAGGACTCCTCGGTCAACGAGGAAGTCGAACGCCTGCGGCACTCGGCCACCAACGCCCTGCTGACCCGGCGCGACGTGATCGTGGTGGCCACGGTTTCCTGCATTTACGGCCTGGGCACCCCGGAGGAGTATGTCTCCGGGATGGTGACGCTGAGCCGCGGCGCCACCATGAACCGCGACGACCTGCTGCGCAAATTCGTCAGCATGCAGTACACCCGCAACGACATCGACTTCCACCGCGGCACGTTCCGGGTGCGCGGGGACACCGTGGAAATCATCCCCATGTATGAGGAACAAGCCCTGCGGATCGAGTTCTTTGGCGATGAGATCGAGAACATCTACACCCTTCATCCGCTCACCGGACAGGTGATCCGCGAGGAGACGGAGATGTACGTGTTCCCGGCGTCGCACTATGTGGCCGGGCCCGAACGCATGGCGAAGGCCGTCAAGCGGATCGAGGATGAGCTGGCCGCGCGCACCAAGGAACTGGAGAGCCAAAACAAGCTCCTAGAGGCCCAGCGGCTGCGCATGCGCACCACCTATGACCTGGAAATGATGGAGCAGATGGGCTTCTGCAACGGCATCGAGAACTACTCGCGGCACATTGACGGCCGCGAGCAGGGGAGCGCCCCGCACTGCCTCATCGACTACTTCCCCGACGACTTCCTGCTTGTCATCGACGAATCCCATGTGACGGTGCCCCAGATCGGCGCCATGTACGAGGGCGACATGTCCCGCAAGCGCACCCTGGTTGACCACGGCTTCCGGCTGCCCTCCGCCATGGACAACCGCCCGCTCAAATGGGACGAGTTCCTGGACCGTGTGGGCCAGACCGTGTACCTCTCGGCCACGCCGGGCAAGTACGAACTCGGCAAGGCCGACGGTTACGTCCAGCAGATCATCCGCCCCACGGGCCTGATCGACCCCGAGATCATCGTCAAACCCTCCAAGGACCAGATCAACGACCTTCTCGGCGAGATCCGGCTGCGCACCGCCAAGAACGAACGCATCCTGGTCACCACCCTGACCAAGCGCATGGCCGAGGACCTCACCGACTACCTGGTGGGCAACGGCATCAAGGTCCAGTACCTGCACTCCGACGTCGACACGCTGCGCCGGGTGGAGCTGCTGCGCGAACTGCGCATGGGCGTCTTTGACGTGCTGGTGGGCATCAACCTGCTCCGTGAAGGCCTCGACCTTCCCGAAGTGTCGCTCGTAAGCATCCTGGACGCCGACAAGGAGGGCTTCCTGCGCTCGGGCACGTCCCTGATCCAGACCATTGGCCGTGCCGCCCGTAACGTCTCCGGGCAGGTGCACATGTATGCCGACAGGATCACCGCCTCGATGCAGTTCGCGATCGACGAGACCAACCGGCGCCGGGAAATCCAGGTCGCCTACAACACCGAACGCGGCATCGACCCCCAGCCGCTGCGCAAGAAGATCGCCGACATCACCGACCAGCTTGCCAGGGAGGACGCCGACACCGCCGCCCTGCTGGAGGACGCACGCACCAAGCGGGAGGGCGCCAAGTCCAAGGTCCGCAGCGACGGGCTGGCGGCACGCCCGGCCGGCGACCTGGTCAACCTGATCGAGGAGCTGACCGCACAGATGCACGGCGCCGCCGCCGACCTCCACTTCGAGCTGGCCGCACGGCTCCGGGACGAGGTGCAGGATTTGAAGAAGGAGCTGCGCCAGATGCGCGAGGCTGGCCACGCCTGAGCTGCCTGTGCCCGGGCGGGTCTCGCCCGCCCGGGCAGTGCCTGGGAGGAAGCCGTGTCGACACCTGCCGGGAATCTCGGGTACGCTTAATCCCAAGTAGGGGAGTATCCCAAGCGCTATACACGTCAACACGTGCGGCACCGTTGCCGCGCCGGGTGTAGCGGTCACCGTAAGGTGGCGGAGAGACTTATGTCCCTTCGTGACGCCTTGAAAGGTGTTCAATGCCTACTTTGCCCGTCTGGTTCGAGATCGGCTCCTTTGCCGTCTTGGGCATCATCCTGCTCGCCGACCTTTTGTTGGTCATGAAGCGCCCGCACATCCCCTCCATGAAGGAATCCGGCCTGTGGGTCGGCTTCTACGTGACCCTGGCGCTGATCTTCGCGGCCCTGCTGTTCGTATTCACGGGCCCCGAGTACGGCAGCCAGTTCGTGGCCGGCTGGGTCACCGAATACAGCCTGAGCATTGACAACCTGTTCGTGTTCATCATCATCATGGCCCGCTTCGCCGTTCCCCGCGCCTACCAGCAGGGCGTGCTCATGGTGGGTATCGTGATCGCGCTGATCCTGCGCGGCATCTTCATCATGGTGGGCGCCGTCGTCATTGAGCAGTTCAGCTGGATCTTCTACGTCTTCGGCGCCTTCCTGCTGTGGACCGCCTGGAAGCAGGCCACCGAGAAGCACGACGACGCCGGCGAGGAACCCGCCAAGGACAACGCGATCATCCGGATTGTCCGCAAGTTCATCCCGATGACGGATCGCTACGACGGCACCAAGCTGCGCACCAAGATCGACGGCAAGAAGATCTTCACCCCCATGCTGGTCGTGTTCGTCACGATCGGCCTGACGGACCTGTTGTTCGCCGTTGACTCCATCCCGGCCATCTTCGGCCTGACCCAGAGCGCCTTCATCGTCTTCACGGCCAACATCTTCGCCTTGATGGGCCTGCGCCAGCTGTACTTCCTGCTCGGCGGCCTGATGGACCGGCTCGTCTACCTCAAGCACGCACTGTCCGTCATCCTGGCGTTCATCGGCATCAAGCTCGTCTTCCATGCCATGCACGTGAATGAACTGCCGTTCATCAACGGCGGCCACCCGATCCACTGGGTTCCGGACATCTCCACGTTCGCTTCGCTGGCCGTCATCCTCGGCACGCTCATCGTCGCCGTCGTCGCCAGCCTGCTGAGCCCGGCGGGCCGTGCCGCAGCCGCGGAGGCAAAGGCCGCCAAGGAAACCCTGGAGGCATAGGCGGCAAAAATGGGTCTCGACAGGCTCGACCACCGGTGGTCGAGCCTGTCGAGACCCATTTGCGTATGACGGGGCTTAGCCCTGCGGGGTGCGGACCTCGCTGAGCAGGCGCGCAAAGATGCCCTCGCCGTCGTCGGCAATGCCGTCGTGGTGGAAGTCGGCGGTCTCCCAGACGTGCAGGCCCTGGACTGAGGCGGCGGTTGCGAGCGAGATGTCGCGGTCCACGTAGATGTCGTCCGAGTACACGGCGGCGGCCACGGGAACCGTGTTGCGGCCAAGCTGTTCGACGTCGTAGAGGGCGCCCCAGCCGTCCGTGCGGGCCGCGAGCAGTTCCGCCAGCTCACGCAGCGGCACCAGCGCCGGGTCCTGCTCGAAGTACCAGGGGTACACTGCCTCGCCGGTCAGCAGCGGCTCGGCCACGTCGGGGTGGAACTCCGGGCGCTCTGCCAGGACGCGGGCGGCGGCCCAGTTGCTGGCCTCGCCCTGGACGTAGATGGACTCGTGCATGACCGCATAGAGCGGGTTGGCCGCACGGCTCACCTGAGCGGAAACCTGGGCCAGGAAGACGTCGGAGAGCCGGTCGCCGTCGGGCGTTGGGACAAACGCATCCTCCAGCAGGTAGTGGAGGGCGTCGATCCGGGTGTTGCCGCCAAAGTAGTTGCCCAGCATTTGGAGCCGTTCGGGGGTGAGGCGTTCACCCGTGGGGAGGTGCTCGCTCACCTTGACCACGTGGCGCATGAGCCGGGTGAAGAGCTCCCTGTCCTGCGGGTAGCGGGCAAAGTATTCGGCGTTGCGGGCCAGCAGGCGACCAAACGTTGCCTCGTAGACCTGGTCGGCCGGACCGGTCAGCGGTCCCAAACCGCCGGTGACCAGCACCTCCTTCAACCCCTCGGGGGCAAAAGAGAGGTACGTCAGGGCGCAGAAGCCGCCGTAGCTTTGGCCAAAGATGCTCCACGGGTCCGAGCCCAGCTCGCGGCGGATCAGCTCGGCGTCGGCCACGATATCGGTGGCGCGGAAGTGCGCGAGGTAATCGGCCTGCGCGGCAACGTCGCCCACGAGGGGCAGGGTCTGCCGCGAGGCGGGCGTGGAAAGCCCCGTGCCGCGCTGGTCCAGCATGAGGATCCGGAAGCTCTTGGCCGCCTCGCCCAGCCAGCCGCCGAGGCCCAGCGGCCGGTTGCCGCGACCGCCCGGGCCGCCCTGCAGGAACAACAGCCACGGCACCTTCTCGCCGCCCTTGGCCGGGTCGAAGAGCTCCCGGGCGAAGAGGGTGATGGCGGGACCGTCGGGGTTGGCGTGGTCAAGGGGGGCGCTGAACCAGTGGTCGCGCATGCCCACACCGCGGATGACGTACTTCTCACCGGCGCTCACGCGCGGGCCTCCGAAGCGGCAGCTGCGGTGCCGCCGAAGGAACCCAGGGCCGCACCGTCCAGGCGGTACACGTGCCAGCCGTCCATGGATTCGGCACCCAGCGATTTGTAGAAGTCGATGGCGGGGGTGTTCCAGTCCAGAACACTCCATTCCACCCGTGCATAGCCGCGTTCCACGGCGATCCCGGCCAGAGTGCGCAGCAGCGCCTTGCCGTGGCCGCCGCCGCGGGCCTCCGGGCGGACATACAGGTCCTCCAAGTGGATGCCGAGCTTGCCCTCCCACGTGGAGTAGTTCAGGAACCACAGGGCGAAGCCCGCGATGGGCTCGCCGGCCTCGGGGCTGTCCACCACGTGGACAAAGACCTGCGGGTTGTCGCCAAAGAGGGAGGCGTGGAGCATCTCCTCGGTGTTCTTCACGGCGTCCGGCTCTTTTTCATAGACGGCCAGGTCGTGGATCATGCCAAGGATGGCGGGGACATCGGCGGGTATCGCGGTTCGAATCAAACTCATGAAACGAGCTTATCCGTTGCCGCGCGCCCTTCAGTGCCCCGCCCCGCGCGCCGCTACATGCGGCTGAAGTCCTCCAGCACGACGACGGCGGAGCCGGCCTCGTTGGACGCCTCCAGGTCCACGGTGGCCGTGATCGACCAGTCGTGGTTGCCGTCCGGGTCCGCCAGCGTCTGGCGGACCTTCCAGGAATCGGCCGATTCGGTGATCTGCAGCAGGGCCGGGCCGCGGGCCGCCGGGCCCGCCTCGATGAACTCGTGCTCGTCCCAGTACGAGTCCAGCGCGTCGGCCCAGCGATCGGCACCCCAGCCATTGTCGCCGTCGAGCTCGCCCAACGCCTCGAAGTCGTCGTCGGCGGCAAGCTCCACCCGGCGGAACATCTCGTTGCGCACCATGACCCGGAACGCGCGGTGGTTGTCGGTCAGGCGCGGCGGCGTCGGTGGCAGCACGGATTCGGCGGCCGGTCCTTCGTCCTCGCCGTTGGTCATCTTCTCCCACTCGTCCAGCAGGCTGGAGTCCACCTGGCGGACCAGCTCGCCCAGCCAGGAGATGATGTCCTGTAGGTCCTCGCGCAGCGCATCCTGCGGAACCGTCTGGCGCAGCGCCTTGTAGGCGTCGGTCAGGTAGCGCAGCACGATCCCCTCGGAGCGGGCCAGCGAGTAGTACTGGACGTACTCGCCAAAGTTCATGGCGCGTTCGTACAGGTCGCGGATGATCGATTTGGGGCTCAGCTCGAAGTCGCCCACCCACGGCGCGGCCTTCCGGTACACCTCGAACGCGCCAAACAACAGCTCGCCCAACGGCATCGCGTACGTGACCTCGTCGAGGATCGCCATGCGCTCGTCGTACTCGATGCCCTCGCTCTTCATGGCCGCGACCTTTTCGGTGCGGGCCCGCTTGAGCTGCGCTGCGAGGATCTGGCGCGGCTTTTCCAGCGTCGACTCGATGACCGAGATGACATCCAGGGCGTAGCTGGGGGATTCGGGATCCAGCAGTTCCAGGGCGGCCAGCGCAAAGGGGGAGAGCGGCTGGTTCAACGCAAAGTTCATCTGCAGGTGCATCGTGAGCCGGACCGTGCGGCCGTCGCTCTCCAGCTCGTCCGCGGGAATCCGCTCGATGATGCCGGCGCCCAGCAGCTCCCGGTAGATGCCCAGGGCCTTGCGGATGAGCCGGCGCTGGGCGGCGGGGGACTCGTGGTTTTCCGTGAGCAGCTTCTTGGCGGCCGCGAAGGGGTCCCCGGGGCGTTCCAGCAGGTTCAGCAGCATGGCGTGGGTGATGGTGAAGCTTGAGGTCAGCGGCTCGGGCACGGATTCGGCCAGCCTGTTGAACGTGGGCTCACCCCAGCTGACAAAGCCCTGCTGCGGCTTCTTCTTGACCACCTGGCGGAGCTTCTTCTGGTCGTCGCCGAACTTCGCGACCGCCTTCGCCATGGCCTTCGTGTTTTCAATGACGTGGTCCGGTGCCTGGACGATCACGGTTCCGGCCGTGTCGTAACCGGCCCGGCCGGCACGCCCGGCAATCTGCTGGAACTCGCGGACCTGCAGCACGCGGGTGCGGACGCCGTCGTACTTGCTCAGGGCGGTCAATAGCACGGTGCGGATGGGCACGTTGATGCCCACGCCCAGGGTGTCGGTGCCGCAGATGACCTTCAGCAGCCCGGCCTGGGCCAGCTGCTCCACGAGGCGCCGGTACTTGGGCAGCATGCCGGCGTGGTGCACGCCGATCCCGTGCCGCACCAGCCGGTTGAGGGTCTTGCCGAAGCCGGCGGAGAAACGGAAACCGGCGATCAGTTCGCCGATCTTGTCCTTTTCCTCCCGCGTGCACACGTTGACGCTCATCAGGTTCTGGGCCCTGTCGATGGCCTCGGCCTGGCTGAAGTGCACCACATAGACGGGCACCTGCTTCGTGGCGAGCAGTTCCTCCAGCGACTCGTGCACGCCGGTCTGGACGTAGTAGTAGTGCAGCGGGATGGGGCGTTCGCCGGAGGACACCGTGGTGGTGGTCCGGTTGGTCAGTTCCGTCAGCTCGCGTTCAAAGCGGCTCACGTCGCCCAGGGTGGCGCTCATGAGCAGGAACTGCGACTGCGGCAGTTCCAGCAGCGGCAATTGCCAGGCCCAGCCGCGCTGCGGGTCGGCGTAGTAGTGGAACTCGTCCATGATGACGACGCCGACGTCGGCGTTCTCGCCTTCCCGCAGCGCAATGTTCGCCAGGATCTCGGCCGTGCAGCAGATGATCGGGGCGTCCTGGTTCACGGAGGAGTCGCCGGTGACCATGCCGACGTTCTCGGCGCCGAAGATCTCGCACAGGGCGAAGAACTTTTCCGAGACCAGCGCCTTGATGGGGGCCGTGTAGTAGCTGGCCGCGCCGCGGGCCATGGCGTTGAAGTGCGCGGCAATCGCCACCATGGACTTGCCCGAGCCCGTGGGCGTGGACAGGATCACGTTGTTGCCGCTGACCAGTTCGATCGCGGCGTCCTCCTGGGCGGGGTACAGCTCCAGGCCCCGGTCCATGGTCCATTCCAGGAACGCCTCCAGGACGTCGTCATCGCTGGAGGTTTTTGCATCGAGGCCGGAGAGTTGTTCAAGAAGATTCATGGTTCCCCCAGTCTACGGGCGGCGGCTGTGGCAGGATAACGCCATGGGAAGCAATCAGCTCACGTGGGACCCGGCCAAATACGTCCAGTTCGGCGACTTCCGCAACAGGCCGTTCTTCGACCTCACCGGACGGATCGCGGCAGATTCCCCGCGCACGGTGGTGGACCTGGGCTGCGGGCCCGGGAACCTGACGGCCGAACTGGCCCGGCGATGGCCCGGCGCAACAGTGCAGGGCCTGGACAGTTCCGCGGACATGGTGTCCGCCGCCCGGAAGCCCGACGCCGAACCGCCGCCCGATCTTTCCTTCGAGGTGGCGGACATTCGCTCATGGCAGCCCGGCCCGGACACCGACGTGGTGGTCTCCAACGCGGCCCTGCAATGGGTGCCCGGCCACCAGGAGTTGATGGCCGGCTGGCTCGCGGCCCTGCGACCCGGGGCGTGGCTGGCCGTGCAGGTGCCGGGCAACTTCGGCTCGCCGTCCCACACGCTCATGCGCGGGCTCGCGGAGTCGCCCACCTGGCGGGACCGGCTCGGCGGGGTGCTGCGGCACGGGGACGCCGTGTGGGAACCCGAGCAGTATCACGAGCTCCTGCTGCGCGGCGGCGCCCGGGCGGACGTCTGGGAAACCACCTACAGCCAGCTGCTGCCGGGGGAGCACCCCGTGCTGGACTGGGTGCGCGGCACGGGCCTGCGCCCCGTGCTCCAGGCTTTGACCCCGGCCGACGCTGCGGCCTTCGAAACCGAATATTCGGCCCTCCTGGACGAGGCCTACCCGGCCGGCGAATTTGGCACGGTGTACCCCTTCCGAAGGCTCTTCATGGTGGGACAAAAACAATGACCGAACTTTCCGATTTTCCGCAGGACTGGCAACGGGCGCTCGTGATCGTGGCACACCCCGACGACCCCGAATACGGCATGGCGGCCGCCGTGGCGCAGTGGGTGGCCGTGGGCAAGGAGGTGCACTACCTGCTGGCCACGCGCGGCGAGGCCGGCATCGCGGGCCTGCCACCGGCCGAATCCGGGCCCTTGCGCGCCGAGGAGCAGCGCAGGGCGTGCGCCAGGGTGGGCGTCACCGACCTGGTGTTCCTTGACCACCCCGACGGGCGGATCGAGGAGGGCCTGGGCCTGCGCCGGGACTTTGCCCGGCACATCCGCCGGGTCCGCCCCGACCTGGTCCTCACCCTGAACCACACCGACCATTGGGGTCCCGGGCGCTGGAACAGTGCCGACCACCGCGCCGTGGGCCGGTGCGTACTCGATGCCGTGGGCGACGCGGACAACGACTGGATCTTCCCCGAACTGCTCGAGGAGGGCCTGGCCAAACACCATGTGGGCCGCGTGGCCATCAGTTCCCCGCACCCCACCCACGCCCAGGCCGTTGACGCGGAAAGCGTGGAAAAGGCCGTCGCATCCCTGGCCGAGCACGGCCGCTATCTTCAGGCATTGAGCGCGGATCCGGTGCTGGAACAGGCCCGGCGGCAGGTGTCCATGGTGACCGGCGGCGGCATGGTGCGGTTCGAACTTTACGGCTAGGCCCGGCGTCGTCCCGGTCACAGGAAACTCCCATTCCGCTGTGGGAAAAATGCCCTGACAAGGGGCTCCGGCAGGAGTAGTTTGTTACCTGTTCGAACTATGGTCCGTGTGGCCGGATGGTGCTGGGAGGATCCATGCTCTTTCGTCTGATTAGCCGCAACCTGAAACCCCACAAGGGGCCGTTGGTGTTGATTGTGGTGCTGCAGTTCCTCTCCACCCTGGGCACCTTGTACCTGCCAACCCTGAACGCCGACATCATCGATTCCGGCGTCGTCAAGGGCGACATCGGCACCATCTTCCAACTGGGCGGCTGGATGCTGCTCATCACGGCCGGCCAGGTGGTCTGTGCCATTGCCGCAACCTACTTCAGCGCCTATGTGGCCATGGGGGTGGGCCGGCAGATCCGCCGCGACCTCTTCAACAAGGTCGAGTCGTTCTCCTCCCAGGAGGTGGGCGTGTTCGGTGCGCCGTCCCTGATCACCCGCACCACCAACGACGTCCAGCAGGTCCAGATGCTCACGCTCATGAGTTTCACGCTCATGGTCACCGCGCCCATCATGTGCGTGGGCGGCATCATCCTGGCCCTGAAGCAGGATGTCCCGCTGTCCTCCCTGCTGCTCGTGGTGCTGCCGCTGCTGGTGGTGGCGATCGCGCTGATCGTGCGCAAGCTGGTCCCCACCTTCCGCAAGGTCCAAAAGCAGCTCGACGGCGTCAACGGGGTGCTGCGCGAGCAGATCATGGGCATCAGCGTCATCCGCGCCTTTGTCCGCCGCGACTACGAGGCGGAGCGTTTCGCCACGGCCAACGGCGAACTGACGGCCTCCCAGCTGCGCGCCGGCCGGCTGCTTTCGCTCATGTTCCCCACGATCTTCACGCTGGTCAACGTGACCAGCGTGGGCGTGCTGTGGTTTGGCGGGCACCGGATCGACGCCGGCCAGATGCAGATCGGCTCCCTGACGGCGTTCCTGAGCTACATCCTGCAAATCCTAATGTCCGTCATGATGGCCATGTTCATGTTCATGATGATCCCGCGTGCCGCCGTCAGTGCCGAGCGCATCGAGGCCGTGCTGACCACCGAGCCGTCGGTGCGGGACACTGCGGCGTCAGTGTCCGTGCCCAAACTTGACGGCGAGCTTTCCTTCGCCGACGTCGCGTTCAGCTACCCGGGCGCCGAGGCGCCGGTGGTGTCCGGCCTGAACTTCTCCGCAACCCCGGGTACGACGACGGCGATCGTCGGCTCCACGGGCAGCGGCAAGACCACGCTGGTGAACCTGATCCCGCGCCTCCTGGACCGCACCACGGGAGCCATCAGCGTGGGCGGCTACGAGAACCATGCCGTATCGCTCGCATCCCTGCGCGGCAACATCGGCCTGGTGCCGCAGAAGGCCTACCTGTTCTCCGGTGACGTGGCCAGCAACCTGCGCGTGGGCAAGTCCGACGCGACCGAGGAAGACATGTGGCGGGCCCTGAAGGTCGCCCAGGCCGCCGACTTCGTCAGCGAAATGCCCGGCGGGCTGTCCGCACCGATCGAACAGGGCGGCAGCAACCTCTCCGGCGGCCAGCGCCAGCGCCTGTGCATCGCCCGGGCGGTCATCGCCGACCCCAGCATTTACGTCTTCGACGACAGTTTCTCCGCCCTGGACTTCGCCACCGACGCCCGGCTCCGGGCGGCCCTGAAACCCGTCACCACCAACGCCACGGTCCTGGTGGTGGCCCAACGGATCAGCACCATCATGCACGCCGACAACATCCTCGTCATGGACGAGGGCCGGATCGTCGGGCAGGGCACGCACCAGGAGCTCATGGCCGGGTGCGGGACCTACCAGGAAATTGTCACCTCCCAGATGACCGATGAAGACCAGGAGCACGCGGCATGAGCATGAGGGGAATGGCTGCCGGCGGACCGCCGCAAAAGCCCGTCGCATTCGGCAAGAGCCTCAAGCGGATCCTGGGCCTCATGGCGCCGGACCGGATCCGGATGACCTGGGTCGTAATCCTGGCGGCCGTCTCCGTGGTGCTGTCCGTGCTGGCGCCGAAACTGCTGGGCCACGCCACCGACGTGATCTTCAATGGCGTGGCCGGGACCATGTTCAAGGGCTTCCCGGCCGGCACCACCAAGGCCGAAGTCCTGGCCGCCCTGCGCGCCAAGGGCCAGGGGCAGGTCGCGGACATGCTCGGCGGCATGAACTTCGTGCCCGGGCAGGGCCTGGACTTCAACGCGCTCGGCTGGATCCTCATCGGCGTGCTGGCACTGTACCTGGTGGCGTTCTTCTTCAACTGGTCCCAGGGCTACATCACCGCCGGCGTGGTCCAGCGGGCCATGTACCGGCTGCGGCAGCGGATCGAGGAGAAGCTCGACCGGCTGCCGATGTCGCACTTCCAGGAGCAGTCCCGCGGCGACGTGTTGTCGAAGGTCACCAACGACATCGACAACTTCTCCCAAACGCTGACCCAAACGCTGACGCAGGTGCTGACCTCCGTGCTGACGGTGGTGGGCGTGCTCGCCTTCATGTTCTCGATCTCCTGGATCCTGGCCATCATCGCGCTCGTCACGGTCCCGATCGTCGCGTTGATCACCGTCGCGATCGCCAAACGGTCCCGCGTGCAGTTCACCACGCAGTGGAAGACCACCGGCCAACTCAACGGGCACGTCGAGGAAATGTTCACGGGCCACGAGATCGTCAAGGCATTCGGCCAGCAGGAAGCGGCCATTGAAAAGTTCGCCGTCTCCAACGACCGCCTCTACGCCTCCAGCGCCAAGGCCCAGTTCATCTCCGGCATCATCATGCCGTCCATGAACTTCATCTCCAACCTCAACTACGTGATCGTCGCGGTGATCGGTGGCATCCAGGTGGCCTCCGGCACCCTGACGATCGGCAGCGTGCAGGCGTTCATCCAGTACTCACGCCAATTCAGCCAGCCCATGGCGCAGATCGGCTCCATGTTCAACCTCCTCCAGTCCGGCGTCGCGTCGGCCGAGCGGGTGTTCGAGCTGCTCGACGCGAAGGAGCAGGACCCCGACCACGTGCCCGCACAAACCATCACCAACCCCAAGGGCCGGGTGGTGTTCGAGAACGTGAACTTCAGCTACAGCCCGGACGAGCCGCTCATCCAGGACCTCTCGCTCGTGGCCGAGCCCGGCCAGACGGTCGCGATCGTCGGGCCCACGGGCGCCGGGAAGACGACGCTCGTGAACCTGCTCATGCGCTTCTACGACATCGACTCCGGGCGGATCACGATCGACGGCGTCGACACCGCCAAGATGGCCCGCGACGACCTCCGCCGCCGCTTCGGCATGGTCCTGCAGGACGCCTGGCTGTTCGGCGGCACCATCCGGGACAACCTGGCCTACGGCAAACTCGACGCCACGGAGGAGGAGATCACCGCCGCCGCCGAGGCAACCCACGTGGACCACTTCGTCCGGGCCCTTCCCGACGGCTACAACACCGTGCTGACCGACGACGGCGCGGGGCTCAGCACCGGCCAGCGCCAGCTCATGACGATCGCCCGGGCCTGGGTTGCCGACCCCGGCATCCTGATCCTCGACGAGGCCACGAGCTCCGTTGACACCCGCACCGAGGTGCTGATCCGGCAGGCCATGAACCGGCTGCGGGAATCCCGCACGAGCTTTGTCATCGCCCACCGGCTCTCCACGATTCGCGACGCCGACCTGATCCTCGTCATGGACCACGGCCGGATTGTGGAACAGGGAACCCACGAGGACCTCCTCTCCGACAACGGTTTCTACTACGATCTGTACATGAGCCAATTTGCGGATCCCGTGGTGGAGGAAACAAGCACGCCATGAATGCCGCCGAGCTGATCATGCGCCGCTGGAAACCCGTCACCGAATCCTCGGTGCCGCCGTACGAACAAATCCGCCTGCGCATCGTGGATTTGGCGGCCGCCGGCGAACTCGCCGTCGGCATGAAGCTTCCGTCCGTCCGTGCCCTCGCCACCGAGCTTGGCGTTGCCGCGAACACCGTGGCGCGTGCCTACCGGGAACTTGAACACGCCGGGATCGTGGTGACCGCCGGACGCAGCGGCACCGTCATCGCCTCCGGCGGCGACCAGCTGACGGAAGCCGTGGCGACCGCTGCGGCCGAGTTCGCCGGCGTCGTCCTCAAGTGCGGCGTGCCGTCCGCCAAGGCGTTGGCCATGGTGTCCGCGGCCCTGGAACGCGGCGCCACGCGGTAGTGGGGAACACCTCTTCGACAGCGGGTGTTCGAACGAAGATTCGACTATACTGATAAGCGTTGGTGCTTACATCGCAATGTCCGGGACTCGGACGGTACCTCGAAGGAAACAATGCCCCAGTCGCTCAGCCCGAAGTCCACTCCAGCGCGCCCGGATTTGTCGCGCTTGATTGTCAAGGGGGCCCGCGAACACAACCTTCGCAACGTGGACCTTGACCTGCCCCGCGACGCCATGATCGTATTCACCGGCCTGTCCGGGTCCGGCAAGTCCTCGCTGGCGTTTGACACGATCTTCGCCGAAGGCCAGCGCCGCTACGTGGAATCGCTCTCCGCCTACGCCCGCCAGTTCCTGGGGCAGGTGGACAAGCCCGACGTCGATTTCATCGAGGGACTGTCCCCGGCGGTGTCCATCGACCAGAAGTCCACGTCCAAGAACCCGCGCTCCACGGTGGGCACCATCACCGAGATCTACGACTACATGCGCCTGCTCTGGGCGCGCGTCGGCACCCCGCACTGCCCCGTCTGCGGCGAGCCGATCGCCAAGCAGACCCCGCAGCAGATCGTGGACCAGCTGCTGGAGATGGAGGAGGGCACCCGCTTCCAGATCCTTGCCCCCGTTGTACGTGAGCGCAAGGGCGAGTTCGTGGAGTTGTTCCGCGAACTCACGGCCAAGGGCTACTCCCGGGCCAAGGTGGACGGCGAGCAGATCCAGCTCTCCGATCCGCCCAAGCTGAAGAAGACGTTCAAGCACTCCATCGAGGTGGTCGTGGACCGCCTCGTCGTCAAGGACGGCATCCAGCAGCGCCTCACCGACTCCGTGGAAACCGCGCTCGGCCTGGCCGAGGGCCGCGTGCTGGCCGAACTCGTCGACCTGGACGAGGGCGACGCCGGGCGGGTCCGGCAGTTCTCCGAGAACCTCGCGTGCCCCAACGAGCACCCGCTCGCGATCGACGAGATCGAGCCGCGCTCCTTCTCCTTCAACAACCCCTTCGGCGCCTGCAGCGCCTGCAGCGGCATCGGCACCAAGCTCGAGGTCGACGAGGAACTCGTGGTTCCCAACCCGTTCCTGAGCCTGCGGGACGGCGCCATTGCGCCGTGGTCGCTGGGCACCGCCACCACGGAGTACTGGAACCGGCTGCTCGAGGGCCTCTCCGACGACCTCGACTTCAGCCTCGACGACTCCTGGAACAAGCTGTCCACCGAAACCCGCCAGGCCATCCTGTACGGCAAGGACCACAAGGTGGTGGTGCAGTACAAGAACCGCTTTGGCCGCGAACGCAAGTACAGCACGGGCTTCGAGGGCGCCGTGCAGTACATCCAGCGCAAGCACCTGGAAACCGAATCGGACTCCGCGCGCGACCGCTACGAGGAGTACATGCGCCAGATCCCCTGCCCGGCCTGCGGGGGAGCGCGGCTTAACCCGGCATCGCTGTCGGTGCTCATCAACGGCAAGTCCATCGCCGAGGTCTGTGCCCTGTCCATGCGCGACTGCTTCGGCTTCCTCTCCAACCTGGTGCTGACCGGCCGCGAGGCCCAGATCGCCAGCCAGGTGCTCAAGGAGATCCAGGCCCGCCTGCAGTTCCTACTCGACGTCGGCCTTGAATACCTGAACCTGGAACGCGCCTCGGCCACGCTGTCCGGCGGCGAGGCCCAGCGCATCCGCCTGGCCACCCAAATCGGCTCCGGCCTGGTGGGCGTGCTGTACGTGTTGGACGAGCCCTCGATCGGCCTGCACCAGCGCGACAACCGCCGCCTCATCGAGACCCTCACCCGGCTGCGGGACCTCGGCAACACGCTGATCGTCGTCGAGCACGACGAGGACACCATCCACGAGGCCGACTGGATCGTGGACATCGGCCCCGGCGCCGGCGAACACGGCGGCCAGGTGGTGCACTCGGGCTCCGTGGCGGATTTGCTGAAGAACACCAACTCGCTCACGGGCGACTACCTCTCCGGGCGCAAGCAGATCCCCATGCCGTCCAAGCGGCGCAAGTACGACAAAAAGCGCGAGCTGAAGGTCGTTGGCGCCAAGGAAAACAACCTGCGCAACCTCGACGTCGCGTTCCCGTTGGGCGTGCTCACGGCCGTCACGGGCGTCAGCGGCTCCGGCAAGTCGACGCTCGTCAACGAGATCCTCTACAAGGTGCTGGCCAACAAGCTCAACGGCGCCAAGCAGGTGGCCGGCCGGCACCTGCGCGTGGACGGCCTGGAACACCTGGACAAGGTGGTGCACGTCGACCAGAGCCCCATCGGTCGCACCCCGCGCTCCAACCCCGCCACGTACACGGGCGTCTTCGACAACATCCGCAAGCTGTTCGCCGAGACCAACGAGGCCAAGGTGCGCGGCTACCAGCCGGGCCGGTTCTCCTTCAACGTCAAGGGCGGCCGCTGCGAAGCCTGCACGGGTGACGGCACGCTGAAGATCGAGATGAACTTCCTGCCCGACGTCTACGTGCCCTGCGAGGTCTGCCACGGTGCACGCTACAACCGCGAAACCCTGGAAGTCCACTACAAGGGCAAGTCGATCGCCGACGTGCTGAACATGCCGATCGAGGAAGGAGCGGAGTTCTTTGCCGCCTTCACGCCGATCGCCCGGCACCTGCGCACGCTGGTCGACGTCGGCCTGGGCTACGTCCGGCTGGGCCAGGCCTCCACGACGCTCTCTGGCGGTGAGGCGCAGCGCGTCAAGCTGGCCGCGGAACTGCAAAAGCGTTCCAACGGCCGCAGCATCTACGTCCTGGACGAGCCCACCACGGGCCTGCACTTCGAGGACATCCGCAAGCTCCTGCTGGTGCTCCAGGGCCTGGTGGACAAGGGCAACACGGTCATCGTCATCGAGCACAACCTCGACGTGATCAAGAGCGCCGACTGGATCGTGGACCTCGGGCCCGACGGCGGCACCGGCGGCGGGCAGGTCATTGCCGCCGGCACGCCGGAAAAGGTCGCCAAGAGCACCGACAGCTACACGGCGACGTTCCTGCGCGAAGTGCTCGGGGCCTGATCCGGTCCTCCGGACGGGGTCCCAGGGGCCGAAGTATGCCGGGGCGGGCATGGATGTGCATGCTCCCCGGCGGGCCGTGAGAAACTATGGACGTGACTATTGCCGCGCCCGCGCCCCTCTATGACGCCGTCCTCTTCGATTTGGACGGGACCCTGGTCGATCCGGCCGGTGGCATCACCGGCGGCATAGAACATGCACTCCGGGCCATGGACCTGCCCGTCCCGGACGCCTCGGTGCTGGAGGGCATGATCGGACCCAAGCTGGCCGACGCCCTGGCCAACCGCGCCGGCGTGCCGCTGCCCCTGGTGCCCGAGACCATCGCCGCGTACCGCAGCTGGTACCGCTCCACGGGCATGGCCATGTCCAAGGTCTACCCGGGCATCGCGGAACTGCTGGCGGAGCTGCGCGCATCGGGCATCCGCCTGGGCGTGGCCACGCAGAAGCCCGAACCCCTCGCAAAAACCCTGCTGGCCCACCACGGACTCGACGCCGCCTTTGACGTGATCCGCGGCGCCAACGAGGACGAAACCCTCATGCCCGGCGACGCCGGCTACCGGCAGGGCAAGCAGGAAATCATTGCCGCCGCATTGGCCGAACTGGCCGCGGACAACGCCGTCATGGTGGGGGACCGGCACCAGGACGTCAACGGCGCCACGGCCAACGGGCTGAGCTGCATCGGCGTGTCCTGGGGATTCGCCGTGGAAGGCGAGCTGGCCGAGGCAGGCGCGGCCGCCGTCGTCGACTCCACGACGGAACTGGCCCGGCACCTTGCCCCGGCTGCACGGGAGGCCGCGAATGGCACTGTATGACCTCACCCGGCTGCTGACCCGCGGCACCATCAGCGGGCTGTGCCGGCCCACCGTGGAAGGGCTGGAAAACGTCCCCACGGACGGGCCGTTCATCGTGGCCCCGAACCACTTGTCGTTCTTTGACTCGGTGATCGTCCAGGCGCTGACCCCGCGGCCCGTGTCCTTCTTCGCCAAGGCCGAATACTTCAACGGCAAGGGCATCAAGGGCAAGCTCATGAAGTCCTTCTTCCAGTCCGTCAACTCCATCCCGGTGGAACGCGGCGAGCAGGCAGCCAGCGTGCAGGCCCTGAAGACCCTGTTGGACATCCTGGGACGCGGCGAGGGCGTGGGCATCTACCCCGAAGGCACCCGGTCCCGCGACGGCATCCTCTACCGTGGCCGCACCGGCGTGGGCTGGCTGGCCCTGACCACCGGCGCGCCCGTGGTCCCCGTGGGCATCATCGGCACCGAGGCGCTGCAGCCGGCCGGACGCAACACCGTCAAGCCCGCACACTTCACGCTGCGCTTCGGCAAACCCCTGCACTTTGAAAAGACCGGGCCGGACCACTCCCTGCCCGCACGGCGCCACGTCACCGACACCATCATGGACGCCATCGCCGAACTCTCAGGGCAGGAACGCAGCCCCAAGTACAACCAAAGCCCCAGCATCGAGTGACGCGGCTTTCGGGGCCCTAGAATGGGCTGGTGGCAGATCCAGCAAGTTACCGGCCCCGTCCCGGCGAAATCCCGACCGATCCCGGCGTCTACCGGTTCCGTGACGAACACGGGCGCATCATCTACGTCGGCAAGGCCAAGAACCTCCGCTCCCGGCTGAACAGCTATTTCGCGAACCCCGCAACACTGCTGCCCAAGACCCACGCCATGGTGCACCACGCGGCCAGCGTGCAGTGGACCACGGTGGGCAGCGAGCTTGAGGCACTGCAGCTCGAGTACACCTGGATCAAGGAATTCACGCCGCGCTACAACTTGGCGTTCCGCGACGACAAAACCTACCCGTACCTTGCCGTGTCGATGGGCGAGAAGTATCCGCGCGTGCAGGTCATGCGGGGTGAGCGGCGCAAGGGGACCAAGTACTTTGGCCCGTACACGGCCGGGGCCATCCGCGAAACCATGGACACACTGCTGCGCGTCTTCCCGGTACGCAGCTGCAGCGTGGGCGTACTGCGCCGGGCCGAACGCAGCGGCCGGCCCTGCCTGCTCGGCTACATCGACAAATGCGCCGCACCCTGCGTGGGCCGCATCAGCGAGGAAGAGCACAAGGCACTCGCCCAGGACTTCTGCGACTTCATGGGCGGCGAGGCCAAACGGTTCATCGGAAAACTGGAACAGCAGATGGCGGCCGCCGTCGCCGAACTCGACTACGAACAAGCCGCCCGGCTGCGCGATGACATCATCGCCCTCCGCAAGGTCTTTGAACGCAACGCCGTGGTGCTGGGCGAGGACACCAACGCCGACATCTTCGCCGTCGAACAGGACGACCTCGAGGCGGCCGTGCAGGTGTTCCACGTGCGCGGCGGCCGGATCCGCGGCCAGCGCGGCTGGGTCGTGGAAAAGGTGGAAGACGCCACGGAGGCCGACCTCTGGGAACACCTCATGCAACAGGTCTACGGCGGTGAGGAGCAGCAGCAGGACAGCATTCCGCGCCAAATCCTGGTGCCGGAACTTCCCGCCAACCACGAGGACCTCGCCCAGTGGCTTGCCGGGCTGCGGAACGGGCCCGTGGAGATCAAGGTGCCGCAGCGCGGCGAGAAGGCCGCGCTCATGGAAACCGTCCGCCAAAACGCCACCCAGGCCATGGCCCTGCACAAGTCCCGCCGGGCCGGCGACCTGACCACCCGCTCCCTGGCCCTGCAGGAACTCCAGGAAGCCCTCGACCTGCCCATGCCGTTGCTGCGGATCGAGTGCTACGACATTTCCCACGTGCAGGGCACCAACGTCGTGGCCTCCATGGTTGTGGTGGAGGACGGACTGGCCAAGAAGGGCGAATACAGGAAATTCGCCATCACCGGCGAAGCCGCCATCGACGACACCGCCTCCATGCACGACGTCATCACCCGCCGCTTCCGCAACTACCTCGCCGAAAGCGAGGCCCGGGCCAACGCCGTGGCCGCCACCGGTGAGGTCTCCGGCGCATTGACCGGCGAGGACGCCGCGGAGGCGCCCAAGTCCAAGTTCGCCTACCCGCCCAACCTGGTGGTGGTGGACGGCGGCATCCCGCAGGTCAACGCCGCCCAGCGGGCCCTGGCCGAGCTGGGCATCACCGACGTCGCCGTGATCGGGCTGGCCAAACGGCTCGAGGAGGTGTGGGTGCCCGACAGCGACTTCCCGGTGATCCTGCCCCGGTCCTCCGAGGGCCTGTACCTGCTCCAGCGCATCCGCGACGAGGCCCACAGGTTCGCCATCACCTTCCACCGCGCCAAGCGCGGCAAGGCCATGACGGCGTCCGTGCTGGACACCGTCCCGGGGCTGGGCGCGGCCAAGCAGAAAGCCCTTCTGGACCACTTTGGTTCCATGAAGAAGGTCCGCGCCGCGCCCGCCGAGGAGCTGGCCGCGGCCAAGGGCATCGGGCCCGTGCTGGCGCAGGCCATCCATGACACGCTGAACACCGGGGACGAGGCCAACGCCGCGGCACCGGCCGTGAACATGACCACGGGCGAGATCCTGGATTAGGCGGATCGCGCGGCCCTTTCGGGGCCGCCGGTTTAACGTGCACGGGCCGAACATGACTAGGCTGGTGGGGAACAAACCGGCCCGTTGGAACCACCCCTGCGGGCCGGGAACACCTTTCGGTCCCGTGCCCGCGGGACCACGCCCCGCCCACACACGACGGACTAAGGACATGCAATGACGGAGCACCAAGAGACGCCCGCCGGAGATGACGGCACACTGACGGCGGTCAAACCCGTTGAGGCGGAACTGCTCGTTGTCACCGGCATGTCCGGAGCCGGCCGCAGCACCGCGGCCAACGCGCTGGAGGACCACGGCTGGTACGTCATCGAAAACCTCCCCCCACAAATGCTCGGCACCCTGGCCGAGCTCGTCTCCCGCATGCCGGCCGCGCTGCCCAAGCTGGCCGTCGTCGTCGACGTCCGCGGCAAGGCGCTCTTTGCCGACATCCGCGAATCCCTCAATGCGCTGTCCGCCGCCGGCGTCAGCTACCGGGTGCTGTTCCTGGACGCGAGCGATGACACCTTGGTGCGCCGCTTTGAGCAGGGCCGCCGCCCGCACCCGCTGCAACAGGACGGCCGGATCCTGGACGGGATCGCCGCCGAGCGGGCACTGCTGGCCGACATGAAGGCCCAGGCCGAGATGGTGCTGGACACGACGGCGTTGAACGTCCACGAACTCGCCAGCGCCGTCACCGAGCTGTTCTCCGAGACCGGTCCCGTGGTGCTGAGCCTGACGGTCATGAGCTTTGGTTTCAAGTACGGCCTGCCCGTGGACGCCAACTATGTGGCCGACGTCCGTTTCATCCCCAACCCGCACTGGATCCCGCAGCTGCGCCCGCTGACCGGCCAGGACGCCGCCGTCAGCGACTTCGTGCTCAAGGACAACGGCGCCGCCGAATTCGTGGACCGCTACGTCCACGCCCTGGAGCCCGTGCTGGCCGGGTACCGGCGGGAAAACAAGCACTACGCCACCATCGCCATCGGCTGCACGGGCGGCAAGCACCGTTCCGTGGCCGTCGCGATCGAACTGGCCAAGCGGCTGAGCCAGCTGCCCCGGGTCACCACCAGCATCCGGCACCGCGACCTGGGCCGGGAGTAGGCATGTACACCGGAATCCTGCCGATCATCCCGGCCGCCAACCGGCTCCCCGCCTTTGAATCGGGCGTGAAGGTTACGGCCCTCGGCGGCGGGCACGGCCTCGCCGCGTCCCTCTCGGCCCTGCGCCTGCTAACCAGCAACCTCACCGCCGTCGTCACGGTGGCTGACGACGGCGGCTCCTCCGGCCGCCTCCGCGAGGAGCTGGGCGTGCTGCCCCCGGGCGACCTCCGCATGGCGCTGTCCGCACTGTGCGACGACACCGACTGGGGCCGGACCTGGCGCGACGTCATGCAGCACCGCTTCACGTCCCGCAACGGCGGCGAAGGGTCGCTGGACAACCACGCGCTCGGCAACCTGCTCATCGTGACCCTGTGGGAACTGCTGGGCGACCCCGTCGCGGGGCTGCGCTGGGCCGGTGCGCTCCTGGGCGCCCGCGGCGAGGTCCTGCCGATGGCCAGCGTCCCGCTGACCATCGAGGGCCAACTGAAGTCCTCCGCCGACGCCCTCCACCCCAACGGCCGGACCATCCGCGGCCAGGCCCGGCTGGCCAAGGCCGGCGAGGTGGACAACGTCCGCCTGCTCCCCGAGGACGCGCCGGCCTGCAAGGAAGCCGTCGACGCGATCCACGCCGCCGACTGGGTGGTGCTGGGCCCCGGATCCTGGTACACCTCGGTGCTCCCGCACTTGCTGCTGCCCGAGATGCGCGCCGCCCTGTGCGCCACCAAGGCCAAGCGGCTGGTCACAATGAACCTTGACATCAACGACCTCGAGGCGACGGGCATGGACGCCGCCGACCACCTCCGGGTCATTTCCCGCTACGCCCCCGAATTTGGCGTGGACGTGGTGCTTGCCGATCCGGCGTCGATCTCCGACGTGGGGGAGTTCACAGAAGCGGCCGCGATGATAGGTGCCGAGGTGGTGTTCGGTAAGGTGGGAAGTTCCGGGGGAACGGCCACCCATGACCCGCTCCGACTGGCAGCGGCCTACCGGGACATTTTTGGGGACAACTAGTACGTGAGAGCGAAGGCGTAAACCATGGCACTGACAGCAGCCGTCAAAGAGGAACTGTCCAGGCTGGACATCAAGAAGTCCTCCGTACGCAAGGCCGAGGTGTCGGCGCTGCTGCGCTTTGCCGGGGGCTTGCACATCATCTCCGGGCGCATCGTGATCGAGGCCGAGGTCGACTCGGCCGCCACCGCCCGGCGGCTGCGTGTCGCCATCGCCGAAATCTACGGCCACCAAAGCGAAATCATCGTGGTCTCCGGCGGCGGGCTGCGCCGCGGCAACCGCTACGTGGTCCGCGTGGTCCGCGACGGCGAGGCCCTGGCCCGCCAAACGGGCCTGCTGGACGGCCGCGGCCGCCCCGTCCGCGGCCTGCCGTCCGTGGTGGTCAACGGATCGGCGGCGGACGCCGAAGCCGTCTGGCGCGGCGCCTTCCTGGCCCACGGTTCCCTGACCGAACCCGGCCGGTCCTCCGCGCTGGAGGTCACCTGCCCCGGCCCCGAGGCCGCCCTGGCCCTGGTGGGTGCGGCCCGCCGGATCGACATTGCCGCCAAGGCCCGCGAGGTGCGCGGAATTGACCGCGTCGTGATTCGCGACGGCGACACGATCGCCGAGCTGCTCATCCGCATGGGCGCCCACGAAACGCTGCTGGTGTGGGAGGAACGGCGCATGCGCAAGGAAGTGCGCGCCACCGCCAACCGCCTGGCCAACTTCGACGACGCGAACCTGCGCCGCTCCGCCCAGGCAGCCGTGGCCGCCGGTGCCCGTGTTGACCGGGCCCTGGAAATCCTTGGCGACGACGTCCCCGAGCACCTGAAGTATGCGGGGGAGCTGCGCGTGGCCCACAAGCAGGCAAGCCTGGACGAGTTGGGCCGCCTGGCCGACCCGCCACTGACCAAGGACGCCATTGCCGGGCGCATCCGCCGGCTGCTGGCCATGGCGGACAAGAAGGCCCTCGACCTGGGCATTCCCGGGACGGAGTCGAGCGTCACTTTCGACATGCTGGAATCATAAAAGTGCCTAGTATGAAAGAGTAGAAATATAACCGGCCATCCATTCGGTTATGCTCTTTGCCGGGGCAGGCACCGCCCGGTAAAAATCACCAGAAGAAACGCAACGGAGGAACCGTGACTCAGTACACACTTCCAGAACTCAGCTATGACTACGCTGCCCTGGAGCCCAACATTTCCGCCCGCATCATGGAGCTGCACCACAGCAAGCACCATGCGGCGTACGTTGCAGGGGCCAACCTGGCCCTTGAGCAGCTCGCCGAGGCGCGCGAAACCAACAACTTCGCCAACGTTGCCAAGTACTCCAAGGACCTGGCCTTCAACCTTGGTGGCCACACCAACCACTCGATTTTCTGGAACAACCTCTCACCCGAGGGTGGCGACAAGCCCGAGGGCGAGCTGGCCGCGGCCATCGACGACGCCTTTGGCTCCTTCGACGCCTTCCGCGCACACTTCACGGCCGCCGCGATGGGCATCCAGGGCTCCGGCTGGGCACTGCTCTCCTTCGAGGGCCTCGGTGGCAACATCATCATCGAGCAGCTCTTCGACCAGCAGGGCAACGTCCCCGTAGCCACCACGCCGCTGCTGATGCTGGACATGTGGGAGCACGCCTTCTACCTGGACTACGTCAACGTCAAGGCCGACTACGTCAAGGCCTTCTGGAACATCGTCAACTGGGCCGACGTTGCCAAGCGTTTCGACGCTGCTCGCAAGAACGCCACCGGCCTGATCCTGCCGTAGCATTTGTGCCGCACGGCGTGCACCTTTGAGCGCGCCGTGTGACCAATATATGGACGCCCGCCCCGTCCGATTGCCGGGGCGGGCCCCATAGAACGTAATATAGATCACGACGCCGAATTCATCCGGATGACCGCCCCCGGCGGGAACCGCCCGGATCGGCGCTGAATCCCCGGCCAGCTTCGGGAATTCGCTTTTTGCAAGATCTCTGCCCAACGTCGTGCGGGAACCACCGGTCGAAGGGAAACCCTCGGCCAGACTACGCGTGTTCGTAAGAGCACCAAGGAGAGATAATCAGTGACTACTCGTATTGGTATTAATGGGTTCGGCCGCATCGGTCGTAACTACTTCCGCGCCGCTTTGGCCCAGGGTGCCGACATTGAAATTGTTGCGGTCAACGACTTGACCAGCCCCGAGACCTTGGCTCACCTGCTCAAGTACGACTCCGTCGGGGGCCGCCTGTCGGTTTCCGTCGAAGTTGTTGACGGCCACCTCGTGGTTGACGGCAAGACCATCACGGTCCTGGCCGAGCGCGATCCCGCCAACCTGCCCTGGGGCAAGCTGGGCGTTGACATCGTCATCGAGTCCACCGGTTTCTTCACGAAGGCCGCCGCCGCACAGAAGCACATCGATGCAGGCGCCAAGAAGGTCCTGATCTCCGCACCGGCCTCCGACGAGGACATCACCATTGTCATGGGTGTCAACGACGAGCTGTACGACCCGGCCGCGCACAACATCATCTCCAACGCCTCGTGCACCACCAACTGCCTGGGCCCGCTGGCCAAGGTCCTGAACGACAACTTCGGCCTGGAGCGTGGCCTGATGACCACCATCCACGCCTACACTGCCGACCAGAACCTGCAGGACGGCCCGCACGGCGACCTGCGCCGCGCCCGCGCCGCCGCCATCAACATGGTCCCCACCTCCACGGGTGCGGCCAAGGCAATCGGCCTGGTCCTGCCGGAACTCAAGGGCAAGCTGGACGGCTTCGCCATCCGCGTTCCCGTCCCTACCGGTTCCGCCACCGACCTGACCGCCACGGTCAGCCGCGAGGTCACCGTTGAGGAAATCAACGCCGCCTACAAGGCTGCTGCAGCCGAAGGCAAGCTGGCAGGCTACCTGACGTACACCGAGGACCCGATCGTTTCCTCGGACATCGTCGGCGACCCGGCCTCCTCGATCTTCGACTCCGGCCTGACCAAGGTCATCGGCAACCAGGTCAAGGTTGTCTCCTGGTACGACAACGAGTGGGGTTACTCCAACCGCCTCGTCGACCTGACCGAACTCGTCGCATCGAAGCTGGGCTAGGCGCAAGCATGACATTGCACACCCTCAGCGAACTCATCGATGAAGGTGTCCGCGGGCGGTACGTTCTTATCCGAAGTGATTTGAACGTGCCGCTCGACGGCTCTGTAGTCACCGATGACGGCCGCATCAAGGCCTCCCTTCCCGTGATCAAGGCACTGGCCGACGCCGGCGCCAAGGTCCTCGTCAGCGCCCACCTGGGCCGTCCCAAGGGCGCCCAGGAAGCCAAGTACTCCCTGGCTCCCGCCGTGGCGCGCCTGGCGGAACTGGCACCGGAACTGAACGCCACGCTGGCCGGCGACACCACTGGCCCTGCGGCACAGGCCGCCGCGGCGTCCCTCGCCGACGGTTCCGTGCTGGTCCTGGAGAACGTGCGCTTCGACGCCCGCGAAACTTCCAAGGACGACGCCGAGCGCGCAGCGTTTGCGGGCGAGCTCGCGGCCCTGACCGGTGACAACGGCGCCTATGTGGATGACGCCTTTGGCGCCGTCCACCGCAAGCACGCCAGCGTGTACGACATCGCCAAGGTGCTGCCGTCCTACCAGGGCGATCTGGTGCGCACGGAGCTGGAGGTCCTGCGCAAGCTGACCGCCGATTCCGAACGCCCCTACGTCGTGGTGCTGGGCGGCTCCAAGGTCTCGGACAAGCTGGCAGTCATCGACAACCTGCTGGGCAAGGCCGACACCATCCTGGTGGGCGGCGGCATGATGTTCACCTTCCTGGCCGCACAGGGCCACAAGGTGGGCGCCTCGCTGTTGGAGGTTGACCAGATCCCCGTGGTCCAGGACTACCTCAAGCGGGCCGAACTGGCCGGCACCACATTCGTGCTGCCCAGCGACGTGGTCGTGGCGGCATCGTTCGGCGCCGACGCCGCACACGAGACGGTGGCGGCCGACGCCATTGAATCGTCCAGCTTCGGTGCCGGCGGCCTGGGCCTGGACATCGGTCCGGTCTCCGGTGCGGCGTTTGCCGAGGCCATCAAGGGCGCCAAGACCGTGTTCTGGAACGGGCCCATGGGCGTGTTTGAGTTCGCGGCCTTCGCCGAAGGCACCCGCGCGGTTGCGGCGGCACTGGCGGCCAACACCGCACAGGGCGGCTTCACCGTGGTGGGCGGCGGCGACTCTGCCGCCGCGGTCCGCACCCTCGGTTTCGCCGATGACGCGTTTGGCCACATCTCCACCGGTGGCGGCGCAAGCCTGGAATTCCTCGAAGGCAAGGAACTTCCCGGATTGAGCGCCCTGGAGCGCTAAGCAGGAAGGCGGTGGCGGGGATCTCCCGCCACCGCCTTTGTTGCGCCACCCGGTGCAACAAACTTTTGGGTTGTACTTTTAGCTATGCAAGAAACGAGAGAGCGATGACGACTTCGACCAACGGTAAATTTGACCGCACACCGCTAATTGCCGGCAACTGGAAGATGAACATGGACCACGTCCAGGGCATCACCTTGCTGCAGAAGCTGGCGTGGACGCTTTCGGACGCCCGCCACGACTTCAGCCGTGTCGAAGTATCCGTCTTCCCGCCCTTCACCGACATCCGCGGCGTCCAGACCCTTGTCCAGGGCGACAAGCTCAAGCTCAGCTACGGCGGCCAGGACCTCTCCGACAAGGACTCCGGCGCCTACACGGGCGACATCTCCGGCGCCTTCCTGAACAAGCTCGGTTGCACCTACGTGCTGGTGGGCCACAGTGAACGCCGCGAAATCCACGGCGAAAGCGACGAGCTGCTCAACGCCAAGGTCAAGGCCGCATTCCGCAACGAGATCACCCCCGTACTGTGCGCCGGCGAAGGCCTCGAGATCCGCCAGGCCGGAACCCACGTGGAGCACACGCTCGCCCAGGTCCGCGCCGGCGTCGAAGGCCTCAGCGCCGAGCAGGCCGCCGAACTCGTCATCGCCTACGAGCCCGTCTGGGCCATCGGCACTGGTGAAGTAGCCGGCCCGGCCGACGCCCAGGAAATGTGCGCAGCCATCCGCGCCGAACTCGCGGAACTGTTCGACGCCGAGACCGCCGCCAAGACCCGCCTGCTGTACGGCGGCTCCGTCAAGGCCAACAACGTCGCGGCCATCATGGCCGAGCGCGACGTCGACGGCGCCCTGGTGGGCGGCGCAAGCCTGGATGCCGGCGAATTCGCCAACATCGCCCGCTTTGAGAACCACCTGGTCACCAACTAGCCTCCAAATGTAATCCGCACCCGGGTCACGATCCGTGTCCATTCGCGTTGTACGCGTGGAGGCGGATAGACTTGGGGTGCGGATCACAGCAGTTGGATTTCACAGCAGTTGGAATTAACAGCGCCGGTATAGCCGCACAATTTTCATAGACACCTTCTGTCCCATGCTGAAAGGCCACTCGTGGATGCGTTAAGAATTGCCCTGCAGATCTTGCTGGGCGTCACCAGCTTGCTGCTGACCCTGTTGATCCTGCTGCACAAGGGTCGCGGCGGTGGCTTGTCCGACATGTTCGGTGGCGGCATGAGCTCCAGCCTTGGTTCCTCGGGCGTTGCCGAGCGCAACCTCAACCGCTTCACCGTGGTCCTGGGCATCACCTGGGGCGTCGTCATCATCGGCCTCGGCCTGATCATGTCCTACGCGACGTAACAGCACCCCTGACTTACACAAAAGGTCCCGTCCGGAATGTTCCGGACGGGACCTTTTGTGTAGGTCGAGCTTGTCAAGACCTGGATCTCGACAAGCTCGACCACCGAACCGTTGGTCGAGCTTGTCGAGACTTAGGAGTCCCGGCGCATGAGCTGCTCGGGGACCTTGGCTGCGGCGTCCTGGTCGATCAACCACAGCGTCTTGCCAACGCCGTGCGCTCCCGACGCCGGAACCTGCACGGGGTTTGCTCCGGCCAGGCCGAGGCACACGGCCGCCGCCTTGTCGGCGCCTGCCGCAACGATCCAGATCTCCTGGGCCGAGTTGATGGCCTCCAGGGTCAGCGAGACGCGCAACGGCGGGGGCTTGGGCGAATTGTTCACGGCCACGACCGGCACGCCCTGGGTGCGGATGCCGGCCAGGTCCGGGAACAACGAGGCGATGTGCGCGTCCGGGCCGAGGCCCAGCAGCAGCACGTCGAAACGCGGCACCGTGGGCACCTGCGGCGAGTCGGCGTCGTCGTCGTTCTCCCACTCAAGGCGCGCGGCCTCGGCAAGCTGGGACGTGTAGTCGGCGGTTGCCGCGGCAAGGTTGGCGACCTCGTCCGAGGCGGCCATGAGGTGCACCCGGGCGGGGTCGACGTCGATGTGGTCAAGCAGCGCCGCGGCGGCCTGGCCGGCATTCCTGTCCGCCGAGGCGGTTTCGACAAACCTGTCGTCGCCAAACCAGAAGTTCACCTTTGACCAGTCCACGGCGAGCCGGGCCGGTGACTCGGCGACGGCCTTGAGCGTGGCAATGCCCACGCTGCCGCCGGTCAGCACCACGGTTGCCTCCCCGCGTTCGCTCTGGACATCCAGGAGCCGGGTGATGAGCCGGGCCGCCGTGGTGGCGGCCAGGACATCGAAGGAGGGGTGCAAGGTGATGCGAACGTTTCGGCTCATGCCGTGACAACCTTTTCGTCGGCCAACAGTTTCCTCATGCCCTCGGTGAGCACCTCACCAAAGACCTCGTCCGGGTCGAGCCGGCGCAGTTCCTCGGCCAGGCAGTCCTGGAGGGAGCGGCGCGGCAGGGAGATCCTTTGCACCGGCTGGCAGGGCTGGGTCAGGATTGCCTCGGTGGTGCCGGGGCGGTGCAGCTCGACGTTGCCGTTGTCCCGTTCGAGGATGACGCGGCGGATACCTGTGCCGCGGGGATCCTCGATGACGGTGATCGGCACATTGAGGGCCTGGTGCAGCCAGGACGCCAACAGCAAGGTACTGGGGGAGTCGCTGGCGCCTTCCACCTGCAGGCCGGTGATGGGCGCGCTGGTGATGAACTGGTCCAGCACCGCCGCCAGCTGGATCCGCCAGTTGGTCAGGCGGGTCCAGGCCAGGTCGGTGTCGCCGGCGGCATAGGTGTTGGCCATGTGTTCAAGCGCCGCGCGGGGATCCTCCTCGTTGGAGGAGTCCGTGATGCGACGGTGCGCAATCCGGCCCACGGGGCTCGTGCTGGGCGACTCGGGGGCGTGGTTGGGCCACCAGGCGACGATGGGTGCGTCCGGGAGCAGCAGCGCCGAGACCACGGATTCGTTCTCCGCGGCCAGTTCGCCGAAGCCGCGCAGCACGATCACCTCGGAGGCGCCGGCGTCACCGCCCACCCGGATCTCGGCGTCAAGGCGCGTGGGCTCGTCGGCGGAACCGGCGGCCAGCACGATGATGCGGCAGGGGTGTTCGCGGCTGGCCAGGTTGGCCGCCTCGATGGCTTCCTCCTCGAGCCCGTTCTTGGTGATGACCACCAAGGTCAGGACGCGGCCCAGGGTGACGACGCCGCCCTGTTCCCGCATCTTGACAATGCGCTTGGTGATTTTGGAGGTGGTGGTATTGGGTAGGTCAACGATCACGGTCGACGCCACGTCCTTCCGTCTCGCTTCAACAGTTCATCGGCCGACGCCGGTCCCCAGCTGCCGGGTTCATAACTTTCGGGCTGCACGTTCTCGGCAGCCCAAAAGTCCTCGAACGGGTCCAGGATCTTCCAGGACAGTTCCACTTCCTGGTGGCGCGGGAACAACGGCGGTTCACCGAGCAGCACATCCAGGATGAGGCGTTCGTAGGCTTCGGGGCTCGATTCGGTGAACGCATGCCCGTAGCCGAAGTCCATTGTGACATCGCGGACTTCCATCTGCGTGCCCGGCACCTTGGACCCAAAACGGATCGTCACACCCTCATCGGGCTGGACCCGGATCACCACGGCGTTCTGACCGAAGTCATCCTCCGCATGATCCGTGAACAACAAGTTCGGTGCCCGTTTGAACACGACCGCGATCTCGGTGACGCGCCGCCCCAGCCGCTTACCGGCCCGCAGGTAGAACGGGACCCCGGACCAGCGGCGGGTATTGATATCCAGCCGGATCGCGGCAAAGGTCTCCGTGGTCGAATCGGCCGGAATACCCTCCTCCTGCAGGTAACCGAGGACCTGCTCACCGCCCTGCCAGCCGCCGGCAAACTGGCCGCGCGCCGAATGCGTCGACAAATCCGCCGGCAGCTTCACGGCGGCGAGGACTTTTTCCTTCTCCGCACGCAGGTCCTCGGCGTTGAAGGAGATGGGCTCCTCCATGGCCGTCAGGGCCAACAACTGCAGGAGATGGTTTTGGATGACGTCACGGGCCGCGCCCACACCGTCGTAGTAACCGGCCCGACCACCGGTGCCAATGTCCTCGGCCATCGTGATCTGCACATGGTCCACATAGTTCGCGTTCCAGAGCGGTTCAAAGAACTGGTTCGCGAAGCGCAGCGCCAGGATGTTCTGGACCGTCTCCTTGCCCAGGTAATGGTCAATCCGGAACACGGCATCGGGCGGGAACACCGATTCGACGATGCTGTTCAACGTCCGGGCCGATTCGAGGTTGTGCCCGAACGGCTTCTCGATCACCACCCGGCGCCACTTCTCACCCTCGGCCTGGGCCAGGCCGTGCTTGGACAGCTGGCGGCAGACCAGTTCAAAGGCCTTCGGCGGGATCGAGAGGTAGAACGCATGGTTACCCTGCGTGCCCCGCTGCTCATCCAGTTCGGCCAGGGTCGTCTTGAGACGCTCAAAGGCGTCGTCGTCGTCGAACTCGCCCTGGACGAAGCGGATGCCTTCGCTGAGCTGGTTCCACACCGCCTCGTCAAAGGGGGTGCGGCAGTGCGCCTGCACGGAGGCCTTCACCTCGGCGGCGAAGTCCTCGTTCGACCAGCTGCGGCGGGCAAAACCCACCAACGCAAAACTGGGCGGCAGCAAGCCACGGTTCGCCAGATCGTACACGGCTGGCATGAGCTTCTTGCGCGAGAGGTCGCCGGTGACTCCAAAGAGCACCAGCGACGACGGGCCCGCCACCCGGGACAGCCGACGGTCTCGGCTATCCCGGAGCGGGTTGGCGTGTTGCGTTGGGGCATGTGTGGGCATGTGGGAAATCTAGCCTTATGCGTCGGTGTGCCGGCCGGCGAGTGCAGCCACCACAGTCTTTAGTTGTTCAACACCTGCTGCGACGTCCGTCAGGTGCAGGCGCAGCACGGGGCGGCCGTGGTTGGCCAATACCTGTGCGTCTCCTGCCGCCTGGGCGGAAATCAGCTCCCCAAACGTAAACGGGCGGTCGGGGATTGCCAAATCCGTGGCTGCGGCACCCGTCACCTGAAGGAATACTCCCACGGCGGGGCCGCCCTTGTGGAACTGGCCGGTCGAGTGCAGGAACCGCGGGCCCCACCCAAAGGTGACCGGGCGGCCCGTGGTTTCGGCCAGTTCGTCGCGCACCTCGGCGAGCGACGGGTTGGCCAAACGGTCCAGGTATGCCTGGACGCTCAGGTAGCCGTTGGCCGGCAGGGTGCCGTTCAGGGCCGTGAGCGCCTCGGTGAGGGTGCTCGCCCCGGCCAGCCAGCCGGCGTCATCGTTGGCGGTGCGAACCTCAACGAAGCCGTCGGTGAAGATGGCCGGGGTGGGTGCCGGGTGGCGTCCAGCAGGCCGCGGGCGGCCGACTTGGCGGCCTCCACGTCGGGCTGGTCGAACGGGTTGATGCCCAGCAGGCGTCCGGCCACGGCCGTGGCGAACTCCCAGACCATCATCTGTGCGCCCAGGTCACCGGCAATCGAGACTTCGTTTTCACGAAGTTCGACGTCGGAGTCCCCGGCCACCAGCCGAACCACCAGGACGTCGGAGGCGCCGCCGGTGACCTCGGGGAGGACGGGCCGGCCACGACCGGCAGGACGCCGGTGCCGAGCTTGCCCGTGGATTCGGCGATGAGCTGTTCGGCCCAGTCGGCGAAGCCCACGATGCCGGATCCCTCATCGACAATGACGATCTTGTCGCGCAGCGGCGACGTCCCGCCCAGGGCGGCGGCGAGGCGCAGGCCGATGTTGTCGGCGTCGTCCTCGCGCAGGAATTCCCCGGCCTCCTCGGCCGAGTCCAGCAGCGCCTGCACGTCCACGCCGGCCAGGCCGGAGGGGACCAGGCCAAACGCGGTCAGCGCCGAGTAGCGGCCGCCCACATTCGGATCGGCGTTGAAGACCTTGCGGTAGCCGGCCTCGCGGGCCGACTTGTCCAAGGGGGAGCCCGGGTCGGTGACGATGATGATGCGTGACTTCGCATCGATGCCCGCCGCCGTGAACTCCTGCTCGAAGATGCGCCGCTGCGAATCCGTTTCCAGCGTGGAGCCGGACTTGGAGGAGACCACCACGGCGGTCTGCGCCAACCGGTCGGCCACGGCCGCACGGACCTGGCCGGGCTCGGTGCTGTCCAGGACGGTCAGTTCAACCCCGGCCGTGGCCGTGATGACCTCGGGGGCCAGGGATGAACCGCCCATGCCGCACAGCACGATGTGCGTGATGCCCTCGGCGGCCAATTCGTCGCGGAGTGCGTTGATGTCGGGTACGAGTGCGGAGGACACCTCGGGTGCCTCCACCCAACCCAGACGGATCGCGGACTCGGCCTCGGCGTCGGGACCCCAAAGGGTCGCGTCCTTGGCGAAGATCCGCGACGCAACCGCGTCGGCCACGAGCGTTTCAAGGTGGGCCGCTCCGGCGGCCTGTGCGGCACCCGTGGCCGCGAATGCGAGGGACGTCATGGACTTATGCTTCCTTGCCGGCGGCGTCCAGGGCTTCCTGGACGTGGTTCAGGAGGTCCTTCCAGCTGGCAACGAATTTCTCGAGGCCTTCGGACTCCAGCAGGCCCACAACGTCGTTGTAGGAGATGCCCAGGCCCTCGAGGCGGTTCAAGAGTGCGTTGGACTCCTCGTAGGTGCCCGTGATGGTGTCGCCGGTGACGACGCCGTGGTCGAAGGTCGCGTCGAGCGTCTTCTCCGGCATGGTGTTGACAACGTTGGCCGCGGCCAGTTCCGTCACGTACAGCGTGTCGGGGTAGGCCGGGTCCTTCACGCCCGTGGAGGCCCACAGGGGGCGCTGGGGGAGTGCGCCGGCACCGGCCAGCAGGGCCCAGCGCTCGGAGGCGAAGGTCTCCTCGAAGGCCTGGTAGGCGAGGCGGGCGTTGGCCAGGCCGGCCTTGCCCTTGAGCTCCTTGGCTCCATCCGTGCCGAGGGCGTCGAGGCGCTTGTCGATTTCGCTGTCCACGCGGGAGACGAAGAAGGATGCCACGGAGTGGATGTCGGCCAGGTTGTGGCCGTTGGCCTTGGCCAGCTCGATGCCGCTGATGTAGGCGTTCATGACGGCGCGGTAGCGCTCCAGCGAGAAGATCAGGGTCACGTTGACGCTGATGCCGGCGCCGAGGGTTGCCGTGATGGCTTCCAGGCCTTCCAGCGTTGCGGGGATCTTGATGTAGACGTTCTTCTTGTCGACCTTGGCGTAGAGGCGCTTGGCCTCGGCGATGGTGCCCTCGGTGTCCCAGGCCTTGCGGGGGTCGACCTCGATCGACACGCGGCCGTCGACGCCCTTGGTGGACGCGGCAATCTCGGCGAACACGTCGCAACCGGCGGCGACGTCGGCCGTGGTCAGTTCAAAGACTGCCTCTTCGGCGGCGATGCCCTTGGCGGAAAGCTCGGCCAGCTCGGCCTTGTAGGCGTCGCTCTTGGTGATGGCGGCCTCGAAGATGCTGGGGTTGGTGGTCACGCCAACAACGTTCTTTTCGGCGATGAGTTCTTGCAGGTTGCCCGTGGTAAGGCGCGTGCGGGACAGGTCGTCGAGCCAGATGGATACTCCGGCGGCGGAAAGCTGTGCGGTGGGGGTTTCGTTGGTCATGTCTTCAACTTCTTCCTGGGAATGAGCTACAGGTGCCGTGGTTTGTGCGCGGCGGGCCGGACAGCCGGCCGGCCGCGCACAAACATTTTTACTGCTGTGCCGGAGGGCTATGCGCCGGCGGCGGCCAGGGAATCCTTGGCTGCTGCCGTGACGGCCTCGGTGGTGATGCCAAACTCCTGGAACAGGCGCTTGTAGTCTGCCGAGGCGCCGAAGTGCTCCAGTGAGATGGAACGGCCGGCGTCGCCAACAAATTCCTTCCACCCCAGGGCCAGGCCGGCCTCGACGGAGACGCGGGCCTTGACGGCTGCGGGCAACACGGACTCGCGGTATGCGGCGTCCTGGGCGTGGAACCACTCGACACACGGCATGGAGACCACGCGGGTGGCGATGCCCTCGGCCTGGAGTGCCTCGCGGGCCTCGACGGCCAGCTGCACCTCGGAGCCGGTGGCGATCAGGATCACGGCGGGCGTGACGACCGCACCGTCGGTGACGGCTTCGGCCAGCACGTAGCCACCCTGGGCCACGCCGTCGGCGGAGCCGAACTCGGTGGCCGTTGCCGCACCTTCGGCGCGGGCGTAGGTGGGGATGTTCTGGCGGGTCAGCACGATGCCGGCGGGGTTGTTCTTCGTTTCCAGGATCTTCTTCCAGGAAGCGGAGACCTCGTTGGCGTCGCCCGGGCGGACCACGTCGAGGCCCGGGATGGCGCGCAAGGTTGCGAGCTGCTCCACGGGCTGGTGGGTGGGGCCGTCCTCGCCGAGGCCGATCGAGTCGTGCGACCACACGTAGATGGACGGGACGCCCATGAGGGCCGAGAGGCGGATGGCCGGGCGCTGGTAGTCGCTGAAGATCAAGAACGTGCCGGAGAAGGCCCGGGTGGGCCCGCCCAGGTGGATGCCGTTGACGATCGAGGCGGCTGCGTGCTCGCGGATGCCGAAGTGCAACACACGGCCGTAGGGGCCGCCTGACCAGGTGTCGGTCTGCTTGGAGGCCGGCACGAACGAGCCGACACCCTCGATGGTGGTGTTGTTGGAACCGGCGAGGTCGCAGGAACCGCCCCACAGCTCGGGCAGCACGCCGCCAACGCCGTTGAGGACCTTGCCGGATGCCACGCGGGTGGAGACGTCCTTGCCGGCCTCGAACACCGGGAGGTTGGTTTCCCAGCCGGCCGGGAGTTCCTTGTTCTCGATGCGCTCGAGCAGTGCGGCGTTCTCCGGGTTGGCGGTCTTCCAGGCCTCGAAGCCGGTGTTCCACTCTGCGTGGGCCGCGGCGCCGCGCTCTTCAAGCTGGCGGGCGTGGGCCAGGATGGCGGGGTCCACCTCGAAGTTCTTCTCCGGGTCGAAGCCGAGATCGGTCTTCAGCGCGGCAACCTCGGCGGCACCGAGGGCGGAGCCGTGGATGGCGCCGGTGTTCTGCTTCTTCGGCGACGGGTAGCCGATGATGGTGCGCAGCAAGATGATGGACGGCTTGGAGGTCTCGGCCTTGGCGGTCGCGAGTGCGGCGTTGAGCTCTGCCACGTCCTCGACGTATTCGCCGGTCTTGGTCCAGTCGACGCGCTGCACGTGCCAGCCGTAGGCCTCGTAACGCTTGAGGACGTCCTCGGAGTAGGCGATGTTGGTGTCGTCTTCGATGGAGATGTGGTTGGAGTCGTAAATGACCACCATGTTGCCGAGTTCCTGGTGGCCGGCCAGCGAGGAGGCCTCGCTGGTCACGCCTTCCTGGAGGTCGCCGTCGGAGGCGATAACCCACACGGTGTGGTCGAACGGGCTGGTGCCGGGGGCGGCGTCGGGGTCCATGAGCCCGCGCATGCGGCGCTGGGAGTAGGCGAAACCGACGGCGGAGGCGAGGCCCTGGCCGAGCGGGCCTGTGGTGATCTCCACGCCCTTGGTGTGCTTGTACTCGGGGTGGCCGGGGTCAGTGAACCCCAAGTGCGCAGGGCCTCCAGGTCGTTCAGCTCCAGGCCGTAGCCGGAGAGGAACAGCTGGACGTACAGCGTCAGCGAGGTGTGTCCGGGGGAGAGGATGAAGCGGTCGCGGCCGATCCAGTCCGGGTTCTTCGGGTCAATGCGCATGACCTTTTGGAAAAGCAGGTAGGCCGCGGGGGCCAGGGACATGGCGGTGCCGGGGTGGCCGTTGCCAACCTTTTCGACTGCGTCAGCGGCCAATACGCGGGCAGTGTCCACTGCGCGCTTGTCGTCGGCCGTCCAGGTAAATGGTGCTGAGTCCAGATGTGACACGTACTTAGTCCCTCTCGTTGGGTGCATGCAAAACAAGCCTTGGCGTGCGGCTGGCGCCGGCTGCGAACGAGTCGGTGCGCCGGTGGGCTGGACGCTTCGGCGGTGAAACTTTCAAGTTCCTTCAGCTTAGTGCCACTGGTACGGGGGACGTCCAACCCATGGTGGTGCGTTGGATTCATAAAGGCGGGGCCGCGGAGACAAGTGCTCATCTTTGACGTAACTTGGCGCAAATCCTTGACTTACGCCCCTTCACGCCTTTTCAGCCGCGTGCGGGTATGATATTTAGAGGTTTGAGAGCTTCCGAACGACGCCCGTTCCAAACGTACGTGCGCCCGCGCCAAACCGCAGCCGTGGACCAATGAACACGCTGTGAACCAACGATTAGAACATGGTGACATTACACGTGAGTGCAACGCATACACCGATCGCAGGAACAAGCCCCCAAGCGCCTGTGGGGTTTGCCGACAAAGCCAAAGGGTATTTGGCCCTGACCAAGCCGCGTGTGGTGGAACTGCTGCTTGTCACCACGCTCCCCACCATGTTCTACGCGCAGGGATTCTCCGGCAAGGGCGGCGTGCCCGGCCTGTGGCTGATCGTGGCCACCATGGTGGGCGGCGCCCTGGCCGCGGGAGCCTCGGGCGCGTTCAACTGCTACATTGACCGCGACATCGACAAGGTCATGCACCGCACGTCCAACCGCCCCCTCGTGACGGGCGTCATCACCCCGCGCGAAGCGCTCGTCTTCTCCTGGATCCTGACGGTGCTGGCCGTCGCGTTGCTGTGGAGCATCAACCCGCTGACCGGCGTGCTCGGCATTGGCGCGATCTTCCTCTACGTGGTGGTTTACTCGCTGATCCTCAAGCGCCGCACCACGCAGAACATTGTCTGGGGCGGTGCCGCCGGCTGCATGCCCGTGCTGATTGCCTGGTCCGCCGTCACGAACTCCGTGCAGTGGCCGGCCGTCATCCTCTTCATGATCATCTTCCTGTGGACCCCGCCGCACTACTGGCCGCTGTCCATGCGCTACGGCGACGACTACAACGCCGCCAACGTCCCCATGCTGGGCGCCGTGGCCGGTTCACGCACCGTTGCCGTGCAGGTTGTCCTGTACACATGGGCCATGGTGGCGTGCTCGCTGCTCATGATTCCGCTGGGTGGCGCCGGCATCGTCTACACGGTGACCACGGCGGCCGCGGGCGTCTGGTTCCTGTTCGAGGCCCACACCCTGTACAACAACGCCAAGAAGGACCTCGTCACCAAGAAGAACGCCATGAAGGTGTTCCACGCCTCCATCAGCTACCTGACCCTGGTGTTCCTCTCCCTCGCCGTGGACCCGTTCGTCGGCTCCGCGCTGATGGGCTGACACCCTCCCCAAGCACGACGACGGCACTCGCCCCACCGGGGCGGGTGCCGTTTCGCTTTCCGGGTGGGTGCGCAGTTATGGCGACTCCCACGGACCGGGAGTCGCCATAGCTGCACATCCGGCGGGCCGGGCTCGGGTGCGCACCACAGAGATCGCCCTCCACAGCGCCTCCGCGGCTCAATCCGGCGCCCGGTGCGCACATAACGCGCCTTAGCGAGTGGGATAACCGCGTTAGCTGCGCACCCGGCACCCCTCGAACAGGGCCTTAACGACGACGGCCCCGCACCTTATCGAAAAGGTGCGGGGCCGGGATTCGCTATTGAGCGCTAGGCGCTGACACGGTCCTTGCCGCGGCGCAACGCCAGGTCGACGATGTTCGTGCCGGCGGCCAGCATCAGCGAGGAGCCGAGCATGTGGAAGCCCACCAGTACGCCGGGCAGGCCGGTGAAGTACTGCCAGTAGCCGATTGCGCCCTGGTACAGCACGGCGGAAAAGAGCAGGAGTGAGGCGATGCGCAGCAGGTCGCCCTTGCCGCGGCGCCACAGCAGCACCACCAGGAGAGCCGAAACGGCCACCAGAATGTACACGGGCACCACATGCAGGCGTGTGATCAGGTACGGGTCGAGATCGTTGCGGGGTGCGTTGGCGTCGCCGGCGTGCGGGCCCGAGCCGGTAACCATGGTGCCGATCACCACGGCCAGGTACGTGCACACGGCCGCAACAACGCTGAGCTTGCGGATCGTGGCGCGGGGGCGCACGACGTCGGACGGGGCGGTGGCTCCGGTGCGGCCGTAGGTGCGGTTCACCAGCAACATGGAGAAGACCACCAAGGCCGCCGACACCAGGAAGTGCAGGCTCACCACGTACGGGTTCAGGTGGGTCAGCACCGTGATGCCGCCAATGACGGCCTGGGCGGGGATGCTGGCCAGCAGGGCGAAGGCCAGCCAGAACAGGTCCTTGCGTTCCTTGCGCAGGTTCCACAGCATGACCAGCATGGCGACGGCCACTGCTGCCAGCACGAAGGTCAGGGTCCGGTTGCCGAACTCAATGAGGCCGTGGATGCCCATGGCCGGGGTGTTGGTCAGGGATTCGGCCGTGCACTTGGGCCAGGTGGGGCAGCCCAGGCCGGAACCGGTCAGCCGGACCACGCCGCCGGAGACGATCAGCACGCCCTGGCCGATCAGGGACGCCACGGAGAGCCGGCGCAGGGCCGGAGTGATGGAGGTGGGCAGCCTGTCGTTCCAGGATCGCTTCACCGCGTTGCTTTGAGTCACTTGATTCACGTCTTTCAGTTCCATTTGAACCACTTGATTGCGGCCACTGATCCGGCAACTGCCCAGGCCAGCAGGATGACAATTGCAAAAACATCGATCCGGCTCTCCAGGAGGGCCCCGCGCATCAGGGTGCCAAGGGCTCCGGACGGCAGCCAGTTCACGATCCCGGCCATGGTGTCGGAGAACTTCGACGCCGGCAGCACGATCCCGCCGAGTGCGGCGAATAGGATCCAGCCCAGGTTGGTGATGGCCAGCGTGGCCTCGGGTCGCACGGTGCCGGCGATCAGCAGGCCAAGAGCGGTGAACGTGGCAGCGCCGAGGATCAGCAGGGGGATGCCCAGGAGCACGCCGGCCACGGGGGGCCGCCAGCCAAGGAACGCCGCAACGGTGGAGATGATCACGACCTGGATGGCCAGCGCGGCCAGCACGGCGATGACCTTGCCGGCAATCAGCCCGGCCTTGCCCAATGGCGTCGTGGCCAGGAAGCGCAGCACACCGTAACGGCGGTCAAAGCCCGTGGCGATGCCCTGGCCGGTGAAGGCCGTCGAGAGCGCGCACAGCGCCAGGATGCCGGGGGTGGCGACGTCGATCCTAGAGTGCCCCAGTCCGTCGAGGATGGGAGTGACGGCAAGGGCGATCAGCCCCAACAGCGGCATCACGATCATCAAGACCAGCTGCTCGCCGTTGCGCAGCATGGTGCCGGCCTCGTACCTGCCCTGGTTCAGGACGCGCCGGGTGAGCGACGCCGGCCGCCCGGCCGGGGCGTCGTGGAAGAGCGTGCTCATGAGTTCTCCGTTTCCAGGGCTGCGGACGCGCCTTGGGACACGGCCAGGAACACATCCTCGAGTGACTGGGACGCCAGGTGGACCGACGTCGGCATGACCGAGCGTTCGGCACACCAGTTGCCAAAGCGGGCAAGGTCGGCCGGTTCCAGCGAGCCGGCCAGGCGGTAGCTGCCGGGCCGCGTTTCGTCACAGGCCAGGCCCTCGCGGCGCAGCGACGCCGTATCCAGGTCCGGCGCCGCCTCGAAGGTCATGACGCGCTGGGTTTGGGCGGCGGTGGACTGGCTCAGCAGCTGCGGAACCGTGCCCTCCGTGACGGATTCGCCGTGATTGACGATGTAGACGTAGTCGGCCAGGCGTTGGGCGTCGTCGAGTAGATGGGTGGTGAGCACAATGGCCTTACCGGCGTCGCGCAGTTCACGGATCAGCTCGAACACCATCAAGCGGGACTGCGGATCCAGGCCGGCACTGGGCTCGTCAAGGAACACGACGTCGGGGTTGCCCAACAGGCTGGCAGCCAGCGCAACGCGCTGCTTTTGGCCGCCCGAAAGCCGGCGGATGGTGGTGGCGGAAAACTCGCCAATGCCCAGCCGATCGACCAGCGCGTCCACGTCCAGCGGATTCTCGTAGAGGCCGGCCAGGTGGCGCAACAGGGCCACCGGGCGGGCCGACGGCGGCAGGCCGCCGTCCTGCAGCATGACGCCAACCCTGGCCCGGAGCGCCGCATCGGCGGTTTCGGGGTCCTGGCCCAGGAGTGAAATGGTGCCGCCCGTGCGCTTCTGCAGACCTTGGGCGCACTCGATGGTGGTCGTTTTACCGGCTCCATTGGCACCCAACAGGGCCGTTACGGCACCAAAGTGGGCTTGGAGACTAATATTGGAAATGACCCTTTTCATGCGGCCGTCAAGTGCCGGGACGGGGCCGACATCCTTGATGAGCCCAACAATGTCCAGGGCGGGGGAGGGAGACTGTGTCACGGCCCTATTCTACGCGACGTAGTATGTGTCCGCGGCGCTCACCGTCCCGCATGCCCGTGACGGGTGCGTGGGTAGGCTCACCTTAGTGGATTGTCACACCGAATTACGACATACTTGTGTTGTTTATTAATGAACGATGAATTTCAGGTAGCGGAGGTGTCATGAGCACGCAAGTGGATCCGGGGCAGATGCATGGCGTCGACCCGGACGAGCGCACCCGCGACCGCGTCCTGACGGCCGTCCTGGAACACGGCCCCATCAGCGCAGCGCAGATGGGCACCATGCTCCGGCTGACCCCGGCCGCCGTCCGCCGGCACCTTGACACCCTGTCCCGCCAGGGCGTGATCGAGGTCAAACTGATCAGCAACGCCAAGAGCGGGGCCGGACGCCCGGCCCGCCGCTACGTTGTCTCCAAGCAGGGCCAAAGTGAAATCGGCGACGACTACCTTGAGATTGCCCGGCTTGCCCTGTCCGAGATTGCCGATGTCAGGGGAGCGCGCGGTGTGGCGGAGTTCGCCGAACGCCGCTTTGCGAAGATGGAGGCCAAGTACCGGCCCGCGGTTGACGCGGCCGGCTCCGACGTCGCCGCACGGTCCAAAGCCCTCGCAACCGCACTGAATGCCGACAGGTTCGTGGCGACGTCGAACTCCCTGAACCCTGACTCGGCCATGGCTGCCGAGCAACTGTGCCAGGGCCACTGCCCCATCCAGGAACTTGCCACCACGTTCCCCGAATTTTGCGACGCCGAAACGGAAGTCTTCTCCAGGCTCCTCGGCGTCGACGTCCGGCGGCTCTCCACCCTTGCCAGTGGCGGACACGTCTGCACGACCCACGTACCAACGGGGCGGGCGGTGGTCCGCAAGCGCATCAGCGTGGGACCGGACTCCGCCCCCGCGTCAAAGAGTATTTCCAACCATCAGCAAGAAAGGCCGTGATGACGGATCAACTAGCGCACGATGTACGCGCGGATGGTGCGGTGGAAGATGCCACCAACCACGACATCCTCGAAAGAAACCCGGAGCTGGAGGGCTTGGGCAACTACGCCTTCGGCTGGTCGGACAAGAACGCCGTCAGCGACAACGCCCGCCGCGGCCTGAGCGAAGAGGTCGTCCGCGACATCTCCGCCAAGAAGGGCGAGCCCCAGTGGATGCTGGACATGCGCCTGAAGGGCCTGAAGTACTTCGACCGCAAGCCCATGCCCACCTGGGGTGCAGACCTCTCCGGCATCGACTTCGACAACATCAAGTACTTCGTGCGCTCCACGGAGAAGCAGGCCGGCACCTGGGAAGAGCTTCCCGAGGACATCCGGAACACCTACGAGAAGCTGGGCATTCCGGAAGCCGAGCGCAACCGCCTGGTCGGCGGCGTCACGGCCCAGTACGAGTCCGAGGTTGTCTACCACCAGATCCGTGAGGACCTGGAAGCCCAGGGCGTCATCTTCACCGACACCGACACCGCGCTGCGCGAACACCCGGAAATCTTCCAGGAGTACTTCGGCACCATGATCCCGGTGGGCGATAACAAGTTCGCCTCGCTGAATACGGCCGTCTGGTCCGGTGGCTCCTTCGTCTACGTCCCGCCGGGCGTCCACGTGGAGATCCCGCTGCAGGCCTACTTCCGCATCAACACGGAAAACATGGGCCAGTTCGAGCGCACGCTCATCATCGCCGACGAGGGCAGCTACGTCCACTACATCGAAGGCTGCACGGCCCCGATCTACACCTCGGACTCCCTGCACTCGGCCGTCGTCGAGATCGTGGTCAAGAAGAACGCCCGCGTTCGCTACACCACCATCCAGAACTGGTCCAACAACGTGTACAACCTGGTCACCAAGCGTGCCATTGCGCACGAAGGCGCCACCATGGAATGGGTCGACGGCAACATCGGTTCCAAGGTCACCATGAAGTACCCGGCCGTCTACCTGGTGGGCGAGCACGCCAAGGGCGAGACCCTGTCGGTTGCTTTTGCCGGCGAGGGCCAGCACCAGGACACCGGTTCCAAGATGGTCCACATTGCGCCGAACACGCAGTCCTCCATCATCTCCAAGTCCGTGGCCCGTGGCGGCGGCCGTGCCGCTTACCGCGGCCTGGTCCAGATCCGCGAAGGCGCCACGCACTCGGCCAACACCGTGCGCTGCGACGCCCTGCTGGTGGACAACATCTCCCGCTCGGACACGTACCCGTACGTGGACGTTCGTGAAGACGATGTCTCCATGGGCCACGAGGCCACCGTGTCCAAGGTGAGCGAGGAGCAGCTGTTCTACCTGCAGTCCCGCGGCATGCCTGAGGACGAGGCCATGGCCATGATCGTGCGCGGCTTCATCGAGCCGATCGCGAAGGAACTGCCCATGGAATACGCGCTGGAACTGAACCGCCTGATCGAACTGCAGATGGAAGGGGCCGTCGGCTAAATGACCGAGCTCAAGCAAGAACAAGCAACAGAAGAAAAAGTTTGGTCACAGGGATTCATCAAGGGCATGACGGAGGAGGGCGAGCAGCTTTCCGAAATCAACCCGGAGACCGGCCCGCTCGGCGGCAGCGCCGCCCAGGCCCACAGCCACGGCGGCGACAGCCACGGTGGGGGCGTCGGCATCCCGGACAGCTCCCGCGCCGGCCGGCTGACCTCCTACAAGCTGGCCGACTTCCCGCTCATCACGGGCCGTGAAGAGGACTGGCGCTTCACCCCGCTCAAGCGCCTGCGCGGCCTTGACCGCGTGGGTGTCAAGGGCCAGGAGCTCAACGGCGCCGCCCCGACGGTCGAGGTTTCCAAGCCCGACGCCGTCACGGTGGAGACCGTGGGTCGCGACGATGCCCGCATCGGCACCGGCGGCATCCCCGAGGACCGCGTTGCGGCAGCCGCGTGGGAGAACTTCACCGAGGCCACCGTTGTCACCTTGCCGGCCGAGTTTGCCGGCACGGACGACGACGTCACCACGCTGACGCTGACCGGCACGGGGGACACCCCGGCCGCCTCGCACATCGTGGTGCACGCGAAGAAGTTCGCCACCGGCGTCGTGGTCCTTGACCACCGCGGCAGCGCAGTGCTCAGCGAAAACGTCGAGATCGTCCTCGAGGACGGTGCCAACCTGACCGTCGTCAGCATCCAGGACTGGAACGACGACGCCGTGCACGCCAGTGCCCAGCACATCTCGGTGGGCCGCGACGCCCACGTCAAGCACGTCGTCGTCAACCTTGGCGGCAACCTGCTGCGCACCACGCCGTCGGCCCGCTACACCGGCACCGGTGGCGACGTGGAAATGTACGGCCTGTACTTTGCCGACGCCGGCCAGCACCTGGAGCAGCGCCTGTTCGTTGACCACTCCACGAAGAACTGCAAGTCCCGCGTCACCTACAAGGGCGCGTTGCAGGGCGACGGCGCACACGCCGTGTGGATTGGCGACGTGCTGATCCGCAAGCAGGCCGAAGGCACCGACACCTACGAGATGAACCGCAACCTGATCCTGACCCAGGGGGCCCGCGCCGATTCGGTGCCGAACCTGGAGATCGAAACGGGCATGATCGAGGGCGCCGGGCACGCAAGTGCAACGGGCCGCTTCGATGACGAGCAGCTGTTCTACCTGCAGTCGCGCGGCATCCAGGAAGACGTGGCCCGCCGTTTGGTGGTGCGCGGCTTCCTCAACGAGGTCATCCAGCACATCAAGGTTCCCGCCCTGGAAGAGCGCTTGCGCGACGCCGTGGAACGTGAGCTGGCAGCAGGGGCACTGTAGTGGCCGAAACCTCCGCGCCCGCCGGCGTCGTGGTCTGCCAGGACGGCGACGTCGAGGTGAAGTCGGCCCTCCTGGTGGAGATCGACGACATCCCAGTTGCCATCGTCAGGGACTCCTACGGTGAGCTGCACGCCATCGGGGACACCTGCTCGCATGCGGAAATTTCGCTCAGCGAGGGCGACGTGGAGGACTGCACCATCGAATGCTGGGCACACGGCAGCTCGTTCGATTTAAAAACGGGCGAACCGCTGACGTTGCCGGCGTTCGAACCGGTGCCCGTCTTTGCCCTGGCCGTTCACGGCAGCGACGTCTACGTTGACGTCACCAACATTCTTAACGGCGTCAGCCCGCAGTAGCGGCGCACGCACACATATTTTAGGAGAAAATAGAGTATGTCTACTCTGGAAATCAAGGACCTGCACGTCAGCATTGAGACCGAGCAGGGCGTCAAGCCGATCCTCAAGGGTGTCAGCCTGACCATCAACACCGGTGAGACCCACGCCATCATGGGCCCCAACGGTTCCGGCAAGTCCACCCTGGCCTCCACGATCGCCGGCCACCCGCGCTACACCGTGGACAGCGGCTCCATCACCCTCGACGGCGAAGACGTCCTGGCGATGACCGTGGACCAGCGCGCCCGCGCCGGCCTGTTCCTGGCCATGCAGTACCCGGTTGAAATCCCCGGCGTCACCATGACCAACTTCCTGCGCACCGCCAAGACCGCGGTCGACGGCGAAGCCCCCAAGCTGCGCACCTGGACCAAGGACGTCAAGGCCGCCATGGCGCAGCTGCGCATCGAGCCCGAGTTCGCCGAGCGCAACGTCAACGAAGGTTTCTCCGGTGGCGAGAAGAAGCGCCACGAGATCCTCCAGCTTGAGCTCCTGAAGCCGAAGTTCGCGATCCTCGACGAGACCGACTCCGGCCTCGACGTCGACGCACTGAAGGTTGTCTCCGAGGGCGTCAACCGCGCCATCGACGCCGGTGGACTGGGCACCATGCTCATCACCCACTACACCCGCATCCTGCGCTACATCAAGCCCGACTTCGTGCACGTCTTCGTCGATGGCAACATCGCCGAGCAGGGCGGCCCGGAACTGGCCGACCGCCTCGAAGCTGAAGGCTACGACCGCTACCAGGTTGCCGAAACGGCCACGGCCTAACCGCCGCTCCCCGTTCAACAACCTTACCGATCCATCGATCGCGAAGAAGGAACCATGACTGACATCAGCGAATCAAACGCCGCCCCGGCGGGTGCGCAGACCGACCTCGAGGACGTTGAAGAAGCCCTCCGGGACGTCATCGACCCCGAACTCGGCGTCAACGTCGTCGACCTGGGCCTGCTGTACGGCCTGCGCTACGGCGAGGACGGCGCCCTGCTGCTGGACATGACGCTGACCACAGCGGCCTGCCCGCTGCAGGACGTCATCGAGGAACAGGTTGAGAACTCCCTCGGGCCCATCGTGGACGAGTGGCGGATCAACTGGGTGTGGATGCCGCCGTGGGGTCCCGAGCGGATCACCGACGACGGCCGCGACCAGATGCGGGCCCTCGGCTTCAACATCTAGTCCCCACCGCCTCGGCCGCTTCGCAGCCGGGCCGTCCGCGGGCTGAAGGCCCGGGTCTCGACAGGCTCGACCACCGGTGGTCGAGCCTGTCGAGACCCGGGCCTCTTCGCGTGACCGGGCTCGCTAGACCTTGGGCACGGCGAAGGTGTCCCAGGCCTTGAGGTCCGCTTTCTGGTACCCCGTGTACATCCATTTTTGGCGTTGGGCGCTGGAGCCGTGGGTCCAGGACTCGGGGTTGGTGCGTCCCGTGGCGGCCTGCTGGATCCTGTCGTCGCCCACCGATGAGGCCGCGGAGAGCGCGTCGTTGAGGTCCTTTTGGGTCAACGGCGCCAGGAACGGTTGGGAACTGCCCGGAGCCGGTGTGGTGGACGCGTACCGCATCCAGATTCCGGCATAGCAATCGGCCTGCAGTTCGGTGCGCACGGCGGCCGATTGGGCGCCGTTGGGGTCCCGCTGGGCATTGCCGATGGTGCCGATGAGGTTTTGCACGTGATGGCCGAACTCGTGGGCCACCACATATTCCTGGGCCAGCGGACCGCCCGAGGACCCGAACCGGGTCTCGAGCTCGTTGAAGAACGACGGGTCAAAATAGGCCTTGTTGTCCGCGGGGCAGTAGAACGGGCCCACGTCGGTACTTGCCGCCCCGCACGCGGTGTTTACCCGCGAGGAGAAGATCACGGTCCTGGGCTGGGTGTACTTGACCTTGTACCGGCTCAGGTAGCCGGGCCAAAAGCTGTTGAGCGAATTGGTGGTGCCCAGGATCCGGCAATCCAGCCGGTCGTTGGCGTCCTTGCCCGTCAGGCACGATCCCAGCGCCGAACCGGCCGTCTGTTCAATGGCCGGCGGCTGCCCGCCCGTGTCACCTACAAGGCCAGTGAGCAGTTCCGGGTTGATGCCCAGCAGTGCCCCGATGAGCACCACCAGTCCGCCGCCCAGGCCAAGGCCCACCTTGCCTCCGCGGCCCATCCCGCCGCCCGATCCGCCCCGCTGGTCCTCGGCTTGTGATGGATCAAGCCGCGCCCCCTCATTAAAAGTCATGGGATCAGGGTAGCGGCTCCGGGCCCGCCGCGGGACAGTTGGCCCGCTTCGTTTACGATGAAGGCAATGCCTTTCATCAACCAGCTCCAGCATTGGGCCCGGACCAGGCCCCAGCACCCGGCCGTCATCGTCGGAGCCGATTCACTCAGCTTTGAACAGCTCAGCCAGGCCGCCGCAGCGCTTCATCGCCATGAAGGCGCCGACGGTGTCCACGTCATCGACACTCCCACGAGCACCTCGCTGGCGGTGGAGTTCTGCGCGGCCGTGGCCGGCACGGGTGTCGCAGCCGTGGTTGACGCCTCCTGGCCGGACACCCTCAAGGCCGGTCTCGAGGCAAAGGTGGGCGATTGGGCCCGCGACCGCGAGATACCTCCTGCGCCGGAGCCGGGTTTCACCGACGGCCCGCCGGACACCACGTTCATGCTGGGTCTGTCCTCTGGCACCAGCGGCCTGCCGAAGGCATTCACCCGTTCCCGCGAGTCCTGGCGGGAATCTTTCGTGCGCAGCATCGCCTACTTCGGCGTAGGCCCCGATGACGTAACGCTGGCTCCCGGGCCCTTGGCCGCCAGCATGAACCTTTACGCCCTCGGAGAATCGCTGTTTGCCGGGGGCACCTTCGTGGCCCTGCCCTCCTTCAGCCCGGACGCCGCCATTGGCGCCATCAAGAACGACGGCGTGACCCGGCTGGTCCTGGTACCCGCGGTCCTGGGGTTGCTGGCACAGCGTGGGCTCGACACGGACCAAGGACCCGGCGCTGTACGGGCAATCGTCTGCGCGGGCGCCGCCCTGCCGCCCGCGATTGCCGCGCTGGCCCGCCGCTGGGCGCCCGAGGCAACCATCCAGCAGTATTACGGTGCGTCCGAGCTGGGCTTCGTGGCGGCGTCGGCAGCGCCTCTTCCCGACAACGGCACCGCGGTCGGGGCGGCGTTTCCCGGCGTCGAACTGGCCATCCTGGATGCGGACGGGGAGCCAACCATCCAGGGAGAGCCAGGCAGCATTTGTGTGCGAAGCTCGCTGGTCAGCGACGGCTATGCGTGGGGCGACGACGGGCTGGCCTTCACGGCCCTCGACGGCGACTGGCATACGGTCCACGACCAGGGCTTCCTGGACGGTGACGGGATCCTGAACGTGCTGGGCCGGGCGTCCGACATGATCGTGACCTCGGGCGCGAACGTGTACCCGCAGCTGGTGGAGCGCGCACTGGAGAGCTCGGAAGATGCCGGAACCGTGGTGGTGACCGGTGTCGCGGACCCCCTGCGCGGGCAGCGCGTGGTGGCCGGAATCCTGGCAGGGCAGATGCCCATTGAGCAGTTCCTGACTGATTGCCGCGCCCGGGCCAAGCAGTTGCCCGCCGCAGCCCGGCCCACCCAATATTTCGCCTTGTCCGCGGCCCCCGTGACCGGCGGCGGCAAGCTCAGCCGGGCGCAACTTCGGGACTGGATCATGGAAGGGGACGCTCGTGCCCAACGCCTCGCCTGAGCTTCGTACGCTTCCCGACCGTACGCCCGTCATCGTCGCGGCCCGGCGTCTGCCAACGGCCAAGGCAGGCGGCGCCTATAAGGAACTCCGTGCCCATCAACTCGCGGCACCAGTGCTGGCAGCGGTGCTGGCCGATTCCGGTCTGGCCGCCGCCGATGTCGACGACGTCATCCTGGGCAACGCCACCGGCGGGGGCGGCAACGTGGCACGGCTGGCAGCGCTGACGGCCGGCCTCGGTGACCGCGTCCCCGGGCTGACGGTGGACAGGCAGTGCGGCTCCGGTTTGGAGGCCATAGTCCTGGCCTGTCGGTTGGTCCAGGCCGGCGCCGGGGACACCTATGTTGCTGGGGGAGTAGAGAGCATCAGCACCGCCCCGGCGCGTGCCCATCGACGGGCCGACGGTTCGCTGGACTTCTTCGACAGGGCCCAGTTCGCGCCGCTGGAGTCCGGCGATCCCGATGCCGGGGTCGCCGCGGAAAACGTGGCGGGCCATTTCGGGATTGGCCGCGAACGCCAGGACGCCTACGCTCTCGAAAGCCACCGGCGTGCCAACGCCGCTGACACGGCCGGCCGCTTCTCGAAGGAATTGCTTCCGCTGGCCGGTCTCATTGCCGACGAGGGCCTGCACCGCCACCTCACGCCTGCACTCATGGCCCGATTCCCTGCAGCGTTCGTTGACGGAGGCACAGTCACGGCGGGAAACTCCTGCCCCTACAGCGACGGTGCAGCGGCCGTAGTGGTCACGACTGCCGCACGGGCTCGCTCACTGGCCGCCGAAGGCTTAGCGTTCGTGGACAGTGCGGTTGCCGGCACGGACCCCAACTTGCTGGGCGTGGGCGCCGCCCATTCAACCCTGGCGCTCATGAAGCGCACGGGGCAGGACGCCGCCGCCCTCAACAGCGGGCTGATCGAATTCAACGAGGCCTTTGCCGCCCAGGTGCTGGCCACGGCAGACCTGGCTGGCCTCGATCCCGACGCCTTCAACCTCGACGGCGGCGCCCTCGCGCTGGGGCATCCTTATGGTGCGTCGGGAGCGGTATCGGTGGTGCGGCTCTTTGCCCAGTCCGCGGCCCGTACCGAACCGGGCCTGGGTGCCTTGGCCATGATCAGCATGGCCGGCGGCATGGGAATCACGGCCCAGTTCCGGTGGAGTCTGCTGTAGAAAGCGGGGTTGTTAATCGTTGAAAACCTACCAGGGCTTTTGGGTGGTCGCCACGCCGTGACCTGCGGTGGATGAGGCCATAGGGCAGCCGCGGTTCGGCACGTGGCCTGACGCGCTGTGTGTCAGGAACAGGTCAGCGTCAGGCCGTTCCACTGGTGGACGCCCGGCCCCAGATTCCCGCACTGGCTATTGATTGCGGTGAGACCAATCAAGGTTGCTCCGCCCAGGACCACAAAGAGTACGGCCCCGACGATGATGGCAGCCACGGCCCAGCCATTCTTTGCACCGGCCCTGCGAGAGATGACGAGGGCGATGATGCCCACGATCAGTCCAACAATGTTCAACAGGATGGCCAGGATCAGCGCCGTGATACCTAGGCCGCGCCCCTTGTGGCTTTCGGATGTGGCTTGAATGTTGTTCATGGCTCTTTCCTGGAAGTGGAAGGGTGCTGCTAGGGGTGATCCGTTTCAACACAATAACCCAATGCGCGGCGTCCCGGCAGTGCGCCCCGCGCACGCCACGATGGAAGGTGGGTGTTCATCACTGGTGTTCGAGCCAGGTGAGAATTGCCTTGACGCGGCGGTTGTCCTCGCCAGGTGGCATGCCGAGCTTCAGGAAAACGTTGGCAACGTGTTTGCTGACCGCTGCGTTGGACAAGTAGAGCGCATCGGCGATGTCCTTGTTCGATTCCCCCTCGGCCATCATGGTGAGGACTTGCGTCTCTCGGGCAGTCAGGCGACTCAGCGGTCCGGTGGGAGAGTCCGGCCTGGTGACGTGTCGTACCACCTCCGGGTCGACGACGACGCCGCCACCTGCGACGATCTCGACAGCCCGGAGGAAATCTCCGACGCGACCCACCTTCTCCTTGAGAAGGTATCCGACGCCTGCGTCGGCGCCGGGACCATTGAGTAGCTCCTTGATGTACGGCCCGGTGACGTAGGCCGACAGCACCAGAATCGGTAGGTGGCGATGTCGGTCCTGTAGATCGATGGCTGCCCGCAAACCGTCGTCGGTATTTCCCGGAGGCATCCGCACATCGGTGATCACCAGGTCCGGCAGCCCAACTGTGAGGGCCATGGCATCAACGGCGGAAACAAGGGAGGGCGCGTCCATGCATTCGCGGACCACGTCATGCCCGCTTGATTGAAGGATCTCCTTGATTCCGGCCAGGATGAGTGCCGCATCATCGGCCAACACTATTCTCATTGTCTTTTCCTTCATAGTTGTCTGCAGCTTTGCATCGTCACCACTGTGGCTCGGCGGGGGCGGTGATCTTCACCGTGGTGCCACTACCCGGCGGGCTGGTGACCCTGATGTCGCCGCCGATGCTCCGCATCCGTTCGCGGAGTCCCAGGAGCCCGGTACCTGTGCCTTTGCCGAGTTCCACGCCGCCGATTCCGGTGTCGATGACGCGGGCTCTGACGCCGTCCTGCGTGCAGTAAAGCTCCAACCTGACGTGGTCGACGCCGGCATGCTTGGCGACGTTGGTCAGTGCCTCGGATACAGCGAAGTAGACCGCCCCCGCGGATGGGGAGGAGAGTGAAGAATCATCGGTGTCCTCCGCCACCACTTCGACGTCCAATGGCGAACGGGAGGCCACCTCGCGGATTGCGGCCACGAGTCCCAAGTCGCTGAGTTCAGGCGGGTGGATCCCGCGCACTGTGTCGCGCAGGCGCCGCAGCGCCCGCTCCGCCTGATCCTGGGAGCGCAATGCCAGTGCCTGGATGCGGTCCTTGTCCGCCCCGGAGCTCGCGGCTGATTCGAGCAGGCCAAGACTGAGCACCACGGCCACGAGGTCCTGCTGCGCGCCGTCGTGCAGGTCGCGTTCGATGCGGCGGCGCTCCTGCTCGAAGGCTTCGGTGAGTGAGGCACGGCTGTTGCGCACTTCCTTCAACTGCGCTTGGAGGTCCAGGTCATGCCGGCTGGAAAAACCGAGCAGTGCAGCGTCACGCACTTTCGAAAAACCGACGAGCAATGCCGCGGTCACCAGGGCCAGTCCTGCGCCGGCGGGGACGGCCGCCAACGACTGCCCAAAGGAGGTGGGCGTGAAGGGGCCCACCTGTGCCGCGACGCCGAAGGCCCAGAGCACGGGGGAGGTCACCAGTGCCAAGGCGCCGATGAAACCGAAGAAGACTACGAGTAACGAAAGCAGGCCGAGAAGGAGTGCCGTGAGGAATATGGGCAGGTCCGTACGCCACAATCCCGAGGTGCGCACCCGGGCACGGCACCATGTGGTCCAGGATTGGTGGGCCGGGCGCAACCGTGAGCTCGGTGCACCGCAGGCACGCGCCCGCAGCCTGTCGATCTCCGCGACGGTGACGGCCGTCAGCGGCAGTAGCGGCAGCAGCACAAGCATCAGCGGAGTCAGTGCTGCGGCCACAACCTCCGTCAGCACCCTTCGGAGCAGGATCGATGGTGGCATGCCTCAACTCTCCCACACGGCCGGCACACCGAAACGAAAGGTAGACCTGGCTCTACCTGTCTCGGGTGACAGCACCAGTGCGTGTGCGTTTCAGAAACGGTGGAATGGATATATGCCTATCGAATCCAACTCCGCCAACCTTTGTGTACGAGTACGGGGCCTGCACATGGCGTTCCCAGTTCCCGGACGCGGCAAGGAGAGCGCCCGAATTCTGCACGACATCGACCTCGACATCCCCGAGGGTCGGCTGACCGCCATCGTCGGTCCATCCGGCTCCGGCAAGTCAACCCTGCTCTTCTGTGCCGCGGGGCTTGAAGAGCCCACCGGCGGCACCATCGAAGTGCTCGGAGTGGAGCTCGGTTCCCTCAACCCGCGTCAGCGTGCCACCTTCCGCAGTGAACACATCGGCTTCGTCTTCCAGGACTACAACCTGGTCAGCTCCCTCACCGTGGAAGAGAACATTGCGCTCCCGGCCCGCCTCGCCGGCCACAAGGTGCCCAAGAAGCGCATTCGCGACGCGATGGAGCGCCTGGGCATCGGAAAACTTGCCCGGCGGCGCCCGGACAGGCTGTCCGGCGGCGAACGTCAACGTGTCGCGATTGCCCGGGTTGTGGCCAACCAGCCGCGCATTGTGTTCGCCGATGAACCCACCGGCGCCCTTGACCTGCAATCGGGCCATGTTGTCCTCGATTGGTTGCAAGCTCTTCCGGCCCAGGGAACCACCGTTGTGATGGTGACCCATGATCCTCTCGCCGCAGCCAGGGCGGACCAGGTGGTGGTCATGGGTTCCGGTCACATCCACCAGGTCATGGCTGGTGGGGATAGCCACGCGATTGCCGATGCCATCCTTGCTGCGCAGGCCGTTGCCGATTCCGCGGAGGTGCCGGCGTGATCCGCCTGGTGATGGCCGACGTCCGCCGTCAAGCTGCAATGTGGCTGTGGACCGTCCTGTGCGCCACAGTTGGTGCAGCATGTTCGGCGGGCTCGGTGATTGCCATGTTTACCGCCCTGGGTGCAGCCCGGCATGCAGGGGACGCCAACATGGCAACGGCTGCGATTGCGCTCGGGGGAAATATTGTCTTCTTCACGGTGCTGGCCTCGGTCGGGGTAGTCGCATCCACCGTGAGCTTGACGCTGACAAGCCAGCGCCGCGAACACGCATTGTGGCTGGTGCTGGGCGTCCCTCGCGGGCGTGTGCGCAGCGTGCTGAACGCCGAGCTAACAGTTCTGGGCTTGGTAGCAGGGGTCCTCGCACTGCCGCTGGCGCTCTTGGTCGCTGCCGTAGCGCTGGTTCAATGGACCAATTCCGGCCTTGACCTTCACGGAGCCGGCATCGCCTTCCAGCCGTGGCACCTTGGCGCTGCAGTGGCGGCAGGAGTATTTCCCTGTTTTGTGGGTGGTTGGGGTGCCGCGCGACGCGCGTCGAAGACCCCGGAGATGCGTGCTTTCCGCGAGAACGCAGACCCGGGCGTGCGGCCCGGTGTCGGCCGGAGCATTCTGGCATTCTGCCTGTTCGCCGGTGTAGTAGGCATGTGGATCCCCGGTTTGGGTCTGGAACTCAGCGGTGGATTTGAACAGCGCACGGCCTTCGCCTTCGCCGGCAATCTCTTCTTGGTGTGCCTGTTGCTGGTCATGGGGCCCTGGGTTCTTACGCCCCTGATGTCGTTGTGGACAGCAGCGGTACCGGCCAACAACGTGGCATGGCGGCTGGCTGTCCACTCCTGCCGAACCCGTGCGGCCCGCAGCGTCACCACCGTGTTGCCCTTTGCTTTGGCCCTGTCCATGGTGGGCCTGTTCATGGTGATCGGAAACGCGATGCCCGGTGGCACAGCCGGCGTTGGCGATGTGCTCGTCGTCCTGGGCTGGGTCTTTGTTGTCTCGTGGGTCGGGGGCCTGGCCGTCATCGCACTGGTGGGACGCGAGCGGCACCGAGACTCCGCTCTCCTGAGTGTGGCCGGTGCGCGCCCCGGCGTCATCGCCCGGTCAACCCTGTACGAGGGGCTCATCTATGCGATCACTGCGATCCTCTTCGGCCTCATCACTTTGGTGATCGCTTGCTGGACCGTCGCCATTGGCGCCCGTGTTTCCCAGCTCGAAATAGTGTCCGGTCTGCCCTGGGTCACGCTCTGCGGACTCGCTGCCTTGACGCTCGCCACTCCCTGCGCGGCATTGCTATGGCCAGCCATTGCAGCATCCCGCACCAACGTCCCCAACGCGCTTCGCAGCTGACGCGCCGCTGCGGCTACACGACTAACCACCCCTTCTCCAAGAAGTTCAACGGCATGCAGCACTGCATGCCCCCAGAAATAAGGAATCACACTATGACTACCAAACCACGCACCCTGCTCGCCCTTGGCGGGATCGTTCTCCTGGCCCTTGTCGCCACCGGTTGCGGCAGCGAGAGCGGCACAGCCAACGCCACCGTGGAGACGAAGTCGTTCTCGTTCAGCGGGGAGAACCTCATCGTGACCTCACACTCCTCCGACCTTGAACTCATCTCCGCAGACGTCGACGAGATCCAGGTCGAGCGGGCGAGCAGCGGGTCAATGATCGGCGCAGAGCCCAAGTCCGTATGGCAGCTGGACGGGAACACCCTGACACTGGACCAGAGCTGCACAGGTATCTCCATTAATTGCGGCGCCCGGTTCACCGTAAAAGTACCGCGAAACGTCACTCTTTCCGCTGAAAACGGCGGCGGCCGCATCAAAGCGACCGGATTCACTACCGAGCTGAGCTTGATGACCATGGACGGAGATATTGACGCGGAGAAGATCTCGGCCAAGTCAGTGACGGCGAGCAGCAGGAACGGCAAGGTTCAGCTCGAGCTTGGCGCAGTGCCCGACCTCGTCAACGTACAAAGCCAGGACGGAATCATCCAACTGGCCCTTCCACAAGCGACGTATGCAGTCGACACGTCCGCGAAGAAGGGGAGGATCAGCGTGAACGTGGCCACGGACGACGGCAGCGCCCATGTGGTGAAAGCCCATTCCCGCAACGGTGACATTTCCGTCGAAAAGGCGCCGTAACTCCCGCGGCGTTAACGAGTGACCAGTTGAAAAGTGGCGAGAATTTAGTCTCACGCACCGGCGGTTCGAATCCGGCAGGCTACGGCCGGTCAGCTTCGGGCAGATCCGGCTCGGTTTCCCCCAGACCCCGGGCCACCAGCGCCTCGCCGGTGGCCTGGGCGTAGCCGACCGTGGCAATCACAACAGGCAAGGACCGGGCCAGCAGGTTCCGTTCCAGTCCACGAGCCCGGGCGGCATCGCGGACGTCGCTGAACGCGCCAATCACAAAGGGGATGCTGCGCAGCATGAGCGCCACGGTCAGCGAAAACCGTTCGGGATCCGCGCCGAACCGCTCCAACGGGCGCACCATGGCGTCGAGACCGTCCAATAGTTCGTCGACGGGCGTGGTCGCGGTGAGCACGTTGGACGCCAGCACGGTGGCAACGATCGCCGCTATCACCTGCCAGGCCACCACCGGGCCGTGCTGCCACCACTGGTAGGCCGCGATGAGCACCAGGAACACAATCATCATGCGAAGGGCGCTCCACAGCCTCCGCCAGGGCAAGCCCGCAAGGGCATGGGACGCAACCACCATCACCAGGACGAAGGTCGTGACGGCGGCCCCGATTCCCACCGGTATGGCGGGGGAGGCCAGGCACAGCACGGCCACTAAAAGCAGCAGGACTGCTTTTAGCCCCAGCGGCATGCGGTGGACAAAGGAGGTGCCGGGAATGTACCCGGCCACCAAATGGGCGTGCCCGCGCATCAGCCCACCAAGGCCCGGTACCGGTCCACGGCCTCGGCGGCCGGACCGTCAAAGGCGATGCCGGCGTCGTCGACCACCAGGATCCGCTCAAAGGTGGCGGCCAGGGACAGGTCATGGGTGGACATGATGATCTGTTGGGGCAGTTGCTCCAATCGTTCGCGCAGCAAACGCGTGTTGCGCAGGTCCAGCAGCGTGGACGGCTCGTCGAGGACCAGGATGGAAGGCTCCACGGCCAGCACCGCAGCCAACGCCACCAGCTGGCGTTCGCCGCCGGAGAGCTCGTAAACGCTGTTGCCGGATAGGTGCGCCAGCCCATAGGACTCCAGGATGGATTCGGCCTTGGCGCGCCGTTCTTTCTTGCCCAGCTTGAGCCGGCGCAGGGACAACTCCACGTCCTCCACGGGCGTGGGCATGACGAGCTGCGACAACGGGTCGGTGAAGACAAAACCAACCGTGCGACGCACGGCCGAACCCTGGGTGCGGGTGTCGAGGCCGTTGACGCCAACGGTGCCCGTAGACGGAAGCACCAGCCCGTTGAGCAGGCGCAGCAGCGTGGACTTGCCGGAGCCGTTGGCGCCGATGACGGCAATCCGCTGTTCGCGCAGCTCCAGGGAAAGCGGCCGGAGGATGGTTTTCGGAGCAGTGTCCCGGGCATCGGCCGGGGGAATGGAAACCCCGGCCGCCGACAGGACGATTGAACGTGATGCTGGGACGGTCACCGGCGGCGTCGCACCAACACATCGGGGAAAGCACGGTGCAGGCTCAGCGCGATGGCCACGGCAATGACGTTCTTGAGGATGTCACCGGGCAGGTAGATGGCGTCGGCACCGATGGCCGCCGGCAGGCTCATGCCCTTGATGACGAAGCCGATGATCCCGCTCGCGTGGATGACCACCATGCCGGCCAGGGCGGCACCGAACAGCGCTGCGGCGCGGAAACGGCTGCGCACGGCCCAGCTGGCCAACAGGCCCACCACGGCCACGCCAAAGATGAAGCCGATGATGTAGCCGGCCGACGGGCTGGCCAACACGGCCGGACCGGCACGGAAGCCGCTGAAGATGGGCAGGCCAATCAACCCCAGGAGGATGTACAGGCCGACGGCGGCCGTGCCGCGGGCAAATCCCAGAACGAGCCCGCACAGGCTGACCACCAGGGTCTGCAGCGTAATCGCCACACCCAGCGGGCCCACATTGATGCCGGGCACCGCGATGGAGGCGGCAAGGAGTGCGGCGAAAACGGCGATCAGGGACAGGTCAACCGCGGTGAAACGGCGTCGTCCGGCAGTCACGGAAGACTGCAGGGGGGCCGGTGCCGCCGTCGAATCCGTCGCAGGGACAAGCTTTTCCTGCTGCGGGCGTGATGTTCGATTCATTCTCACTACTTTCCGATGCCTGGGGATTTTTGTTGTGCCGGAACCTCGCTAGACTGGACAGGTTGTTCAACGCAAGTCCTGCCAGTATTTAAGGGGCAGACGTTCGTTTCGCGGCACTTACCCACTTACGTGAAAGGTTACTACGTTGATTACGGTCCAAGACCTTGAGTTACGCGCCGGGGCGCGACTGCTCATGGACGAAGTGTCATTTCGGATCGACAAGGGTGACAAGATCGGCCTGGTGGGACGTAACGGTGCCGGCAAGACGACGCTGACCCGCGTCCTGGCAGGGGAGGGCCTGCCTGCCGGCGGCAAGGTCACCCGCAGCGGCGAGATCGGCTACCTGCCCCAGGATCCCCGCACTCCCGACATGGAACAGCTGGCGAAGGACAGGATCCTTGCCGCCCGCGACCTGGACAAGGTCATCACCAAGCTGCGCGCCGCCGAGCACGACATGGCCAGCGAGGACAACAACGTCCGGGACAAGGCCATGCGCCGCTATGACCGGCTCGAGCAGGAATTCCTGGCCGGCGGGGGCTATGCTGCCGAGGCTGAGGCCGCCGCCATCTCCTCCAACCTGGCCCTGCCGGAGCGGATCCTGAACCAGCCGCTGAAGACGCTCTCCGGTGGTCAGCGCCGCCGTGTGGAACTCGCCCGGATTCTTTTCTCCGGCGCCCAGACCATGCTCCTCGATGAGCCCACGAACCACCTTGACGCCGACTCCATCGCCTGGCTGCGGGACTTCCTCAAGAGCCATCAGGGCGGGCTGATCGTGATCAGCCACGACACCGATCTGCTCGAGGCCACGGTGAACAAGGTCTTCCACCTGGACGCCAACCGCGCCACGATCGACCAGTACAACCTGGGCTGGAAGAAGTACCTGGCCCAGCGCGAGACCGACGAACGGGCCCGACGCCGGGAACGCGCCAACGCGGAAAAGAAGGCCGGAGTCCTCATGGAGCAGGCCAACAAGATGCGTGCCAAGGCCACCAAGGCCGTCGCCGCCCAGAACATGGCCAAGCGTGCCGAACGCCTGCTGGCCGGCCTGGAGGACGTCCGGGCCCAGGACAAGGTTGCCGCGCTGCGCTTCCCGGACCCCTCACCGTGCGGGAAGACCCCGCTCATGGCCGAGGGCCTGAGCAAGTCCTACGGCTCGCTGGAAATCTTCACCGACGTCAGCCTGGCGATCGACCGCGGCTCCAAGGTGGTCATCCTGGGCCTCAACGGTGCCGGCAAGACCACGCTCCTGCGCATGCTGGCCGGCGTGGCCAAGCCGGACACCGGGGAGATCATCCACGGGCACGGGCTCAAGGTGGGCTACTACGCCCAGGAGCACGACACCCTCGACGTCACCCGCACCGTGCTGGAAAACATGCGCTCGGCCGCCGGTGACATGAACGACGCCGAAGTGCGCGGGATCCTCGGATCCTTCCTGTTCTCCGGCGACGACGTCAACAAGCCGGCCGGGGTTCTCTCCGGTGGTGAGAAGACCCGCCTGGCGCTGGCCACGATCGTGGCGTCCTCGGCCAACGTGCTGCTCCTCGATGAGCCCACGAACAACCTTGACCCCGCCAGCCGCGCGGAGATCCTCGGCGCCCTGAAGAACTACAGCGGAGCCGTGGTCCTGGTCAGCCACGATGAAGGCGCCGTGGAGGCACTCGATCCCGAGCGCGTGGTCCTGCTGCCCGACGGCGACGAGGACCTCTGGAACCCGGATTACCTGGACCTGATCACCCTGGCTTAGTCCCCACGCCCGGCAGCGACGGCGGTCAGCGGACCGCCGTCGGCACCGCGCCGGTGACCCACAACAGTTCCTCATACGTGAGGGACAACATGGCCTGATGGCTTCCCGCGCCCGCCCACAGGAGCGGGAAGCGGGCCAGGTCCGTGTCCAAAAATGCCCGGATGGGTGCCCGGTGCCCCAAGGGGGCGACACCACCCACCGGCTGCCCGGCGTGCTCCAGCACGAACTCGGGGGTGGCCCGGCCAATCTTGGGCAAACCGTGCTCCCTGGCCACCAGCTTCGCGTTGACCTTCGCGGCCCCGCTGGCCAGGATCAACAACGGTTCGCCGCCGCATTCAAAAATCAGGCTGTTGGCGATTGCGCCCACCTCACAACCCAGGGCTGCTGCAGCTGTGGCCGCCGTCGCGACGGTTTCCTCCACGACGATGACCGTGTCGGGGAGCCCCGCGGCCAGCAGCGCCCGGCGCACGTTCTCGACGACGGGATTGGCGGTTTCCGGGGTTGCTTCAGCACTCATGGTCCCAGTCTATGGGCAATGTCACAGCCTCCACACAACCGCGCTTACGTCGCATAACGGCGGTTTCCCGGCTTATGGGCGGTTCCTGACCCGCCGATAAGCCCGGAAAGCGCCGATATGCGTCAAATACGCTTAGAAGCCCTGAGAATCCAGCAGCGCGTCTTCCTCTTCCTCGGCCGAGGCGCGGGCCCCGGGCTTCTTGACCTTCTTCAGCCGACGGGGGTGGAATGCGGAACCGCGGCCATAGATTTCCTCGACCGGGATGCCGGTCTCGGCAGCCTCAAGTTCGTCGAATTCGTCATTGCGTCGCTGCATCCGGGCGGCGTAGCCGAAGCCCACAAAAGCCAGTACGCCGAAGCAGATCCACTGCATGGCGTAGCTGAGGTGCGAGCCCTCGTCGATGGACGGGGCGGGGAAGCCAATGGGGTTGACCGCCGCGGCGGGGGATTCGGTGGCGAGCTGGGCATACGCGCCGGTCTTGATGGGGTAGCTCAGCTGAGTCGCGTAGTCGCCGAGCTCAATGGAGGCCAACTGGCCCGCCGGGGCGCCACGGTTGAGTTTGGCCTCGGCCGGCCGCAGCCTGGCCACCACCGTGACCTCTCCGGACGCCGGTTGCGGGACGGAGTCCGGGTGCCCGGGGTCCTTGTCGCCAATGGGCAGCCAGCCGCGGTCGATGATGACGGTGTCGCCATTATCCAGGGTCAGGGGCACCAGCACCTCGTAACCGGGCTGGCCGTTGAGCGGGCGGTTCCGGACAACCCGTTGGTCGGCCGTCTTGTAAACGCCCTTCATGGTGACCTGGGTCCACTCCTTAGTGGAGTCAAAGTGCGCGAAGTCGTTCGCCATGGTGCTGTACGGAACGGGCGCGGAGGAGTAGTTGGCGGTGATCTTGGCGATGTCCGCCACGACCTCATTGCGCCGGTTCATCTGCCAGTTGCCCAGGGCCACGCAGGCGATGGCAAAGATCAGCGCCATCACAAAATAGCCGGCCCACTTGCTGGAAAACAGGAACTTGTACGTCTTCATGTATTAGGCGGGTTCCTCATTGGTCATCGGCACGGTTTCCTTCCAGAGGGACCGGCTTTGCAAATAATCTTCCAGCCACGCGACATGGTCATCGCAGGCCAGCCATATCTTACGCCGCTCAGGTGTGTGGATACGCGGGTTGTTCCAGAGCAGCTGCGTGGTGGCGGCGGCGCGGCAGCCCTTGCGGGAGCAGATGGTGGGTGCGGGCTCCGAACCCATCATGTCCAAAAGGTTCATGCCGTGGCCTCCGTCGTTCCGCTGCGGCCAGGGTTCCGGCGTTCATTCTCATGGGCTTCATGTCCGGCGGGCCCGGTTCCGCCCGGGCCGGATTCGGAGCCCGGGGTGGGGGCGCCGTCGTCGTCCATGGCGGCGGGTGAGGCATCGTCGTCGTCGACCAGCTCGCCCTGTAGCAGGACCTGTCCGTCGTCGTCCGGATCCACGGGGGCGGAGGCCAGCTCAAACGGGGGAGCCTCATCCAGCAGCGAGGCCTGCTCCACGTGCACGGTGTCGGCCCCGGCGTTGGCGATGACCACGGCAACCCAGGGCAACAGCACGGCGCCCACGACGGGGATCAGCTTGAACCAGCCGTCAAAGACGAAAATGAGCACGATGCAGACCATGCGGATACCCATGGCCGTGGCGTACTTCACGAGCCGTCCGTGCATCTCCTGGCTGTGCGCCTCGGCGGCGTTGGTGATGGTCTGGACCTCGGGTACGGCGGCAGCGCGGCGGTAGCGTTTCCGCGGCCCGGTACCGGACGCGGGCATTGCTGATTGGTCTTTCATCACACTCCAAGGGACGCCTTCATTCTCTCACTGCCGGTGTGCACAACCAAAAAGCCCAAGTGCGTGCCAATGCGGCTTTCCCGTAGGATGCAATGCGAGCAACGAATCTTGGAGGAATACATGAATGCACCCGCCAACGCACCCGGACAGGGCCGCAGCGTCCTTGTTACCGGTGGTAACCGCGGCATCGGCCTGGCCATTGCGCAGGCCTTCCTGGCCAACGGCGACAAGGTGGCCGTCACGTTCCGGAGCCCGTCCGAACTGCCCGAGGGCATCCTTGGCGTGCAGGCCGATGTGACCGACGCCGCATCGATCGACGCCGCGTTCACCGAGGTCGAGGCGGCCCACGGCCCCGTGGAAGTGCTCGTGGCCAACGCCGGCATCACCAAGGACACCCTGCTGCTGCGCATGAGCGAGGACGATTTCACCTCGGTCATCGACACGAACCTGACCGGCGCGTTCCGCGTCATCAAGCGCGCCTCCAAGGGCATGATCCGCCTGCGCAAGGGCCGTGTGGTGCTGATTTCCTCCGTGGTGGGCCTCTACGGCTCGCCGGGGCAGATCAACTACGCAGCGTCAAAGGCCGGTCTGGTGGGCATTGCCCGGTCACTGACCCGCGAGCTCGGCTCCCGCGGCATCACCGCCAACGTGGTGGCCCCCGGCTTCATCAGCACCGACATGACCGCGGCCCTCCCCGAGGACACGCAAAAGCAGTACCTCTCCACGATTCCGGCCGGCCGTTTTGCCTCCGCCGAGGAAGTGGCCAACGTGGTCCGCTGGGTCTCCAGCGACGAGGCCGCCTACATCTCCGGCGCGGTCATCCCGGTCGACGGCGGACTCGGCATGGGCCACTAGGCCCACCTTTTACTTGTTCATAGAGAAACGAAGGATTGTTTATGGGAAAGCTTGACGGAAAGACAGCTATCGTCACCGGTTCATCGCGCGGCGTTGGCGCCGACGTGGCCAAGAACCTGGCCGCGGAAGGTGCGGCCGTGGTGGTCAACTACCGCCAGAAGGCACCGCGCGCCAACAAGGTCGTGGCACAGATCGTGGAGGCCGGCGGCCGCGCCGTCGCCGTGGGCGCCGACCTGACCGAGCGCGAGGGCGTGCACGCCCTGGTCAGCGCCGCCATGGAGAACTTTGGCTCGCTCGACCTGCTGGTGCTCAACGCCTCCGGCGGCATGGAAGGCGGCATGGCCGAGGACTACGCCCTCAAGCTGAACCGCGACGCCCAGGTCAACCTGCTCAACGCGGCCCTGCCCGTCATGAAGCCCGGTTCCCGTGTGGTGTTCGTCACGAGCCACCAGGCGCACTTCATCGAAACCACGCCCACCATGCCCGAGTACGAGCCCGTGGCCCGGAGCAAGCGTGCCGGCGAGGACGCGCTGCGCGCCCTCATCCCCAACCTTGCCGCCGAGAACGTCTCCCTCGTGGTGGTTTCCGCCGACATGATCGAGGGCACCGTCACGGCCACGCTGCTGGACCGTGCCAACCCGGGCGCCATCGAGGCCCGCCGCGCCGAGGCCGGACGCCTCTACACGGTGGCCGAGTTCGCCGCCGAGATCACGGCCATGACGACGGCCGACGTCGAGACCGGCCACACCGAATACGTGGGCGGCGCGGACTCCTTCAAGTAGGGCTGCGCAACCAACGCAAAAGCGGCGGTCCCACCAATTGGTGGGGCCGCCGCTTTTGCGTGTTGTCTTGGCGCGGGCCTTTAGCGTGCTGCCTGGATTCCGGCCAGGGCCAGGGCAACGTCCAGGTTGGGCAGGTTGATCTGGGCGTCGGCCACGGCCCGGACGGCGGGCTTGGCGTTAAACGCCACGCCCAGCGCCGCCGCGTTCATCATGTCCAGATCGTTGGCCCCGTCACCGATCGCCATGGTGGCGTCCATGCCGATCCCGGCTTCCGCGCTCCAGTCGCGCAGCTTGGTTTCCTTGGCCGCCCGGTCGACGACGGCGCCGCGCACCTTGCCGGTGAGGTGGCCGTCAACGATCTCAAGTTCGTTCGCCAGGGAAAAGTCCAGGCCCAGGCGCGCGGCCAGCGGTGCCAGGATCTGCGCAAATCCGCCCGATACGGCTGCCACGGTGTGCCCGGCTGCCTTGGCCTCGGCCACGAGGCGTTCGGCGCCCACCGACATCTTGATCTTCGCGCCGACTTCCGCCAGCACGGTCTCGGGCAGGCCGGCCAGGGTGGCCACCCGGTGATGCAGGCTCTCGGCGAAGTCGAGTTCGCCCCGCATCGCGGCCTCGGTCACCTTGGCGACCTCGGCCTCGGTGCCGGCATGGGTGGCCAGCAGTTCGATGACTTCCTGCTGGATCAGGGTCGAGTCGACATCCATGATGATGAACTTGCGCCGGGCGCCGCGCAGCGATTCGGGCACCACGGCCGTGTCCACGCCGGCCACCGGCGCAGCCGCCAGGGCCGCACGCAGGGCGGGGGCGGCGTCGTCGTCGGCGGAAAGCCCAAAGCTGGCAGTCTCAAAACCCGGGTGGCTTTCGCGGGACTCGTCCAGGACGGTGCAGCCGTTGGCAAGCAGCAACGCACGGATGGCGGCGACGGATTCGGCGGGAAGCGTTTGGCCATAGCTGACCGCAGTAAAAGTGGAGGGCATGGGTCGATTCTAGCGAAACACGGGACGCACTGGCTGCACGGGGCCGCACAGTTCGCGTTGGCCGCCCCGCGTGGCCTAGGCTCTTTGTTCATGAGTGAAGTTTTGGGTTTGGCCGGTGTCAGCGTGGTCCGCGGCACTAAGACGTTGTTGGATTCCGTCGACTGGCGGGTTGCCGAAGGCGAACGCTGGGTGGTCCTTGGACCCAACGGCGCGGGCAAGAGCACGCTGCTGCAAATTGCCGGTGCGCGCATGCACCCCACCCGCGGAGTTGCCGGGATCCTCGACGAAGTCCTTGGCGCCGTCGACGTCTTCGAGCTGCGTCCCCGGATCGGCCTGGCGTCCGCCACGCTGGCCAATCAGATCCCCTGGAACGAGAAGGTCCTCAACGTTGTGGTGACCGCCTCCTACGGCGTCACGGGCCGCTGGCGTGAGCAGTACGATCGCGACGACGAACGCCGCGCCTTCCACCTGCTCGAGGACTGGGGCATGTCCACGTTCATGAACCGCACGTTCGTCTCGCTCAGCGAGGGGGAGCGCAAGCGCGTCCAGATCGCCCGCGCCTTGATGAGCGACCCCGAACTGCTGCTGCTCGACGAGCCCGGCGCCGGGCTTGACCTGGCCGGCCGCGAGGACCTGGTGCGCCGCCTGAGCGAACTGGCCGCCGATCCCATGGCGCCGAGCACCGTGCTGGTCACGCACCACCTGGAGGAAGTGCCCCCCGGCTTCACGCACGCCTTGCTGCTGCGCGACGGCGGCGTGGTGGCCCAGGGACCCATCGAGGACGTCTTGACCGAGGAACACCTAAGCACCACGTTCGGCCTGCCGCTTTCGGTGACGAACAACGCCGGCCGCTACGCGGCAACCGCCCGCCACTAAGCACCTGTGATCATCCATCTGCAGGACTCCGCCGACCCCCGCGTCGACGACTACACCTCCCTGACCGACACCCAGCTCCGCAAGGTCCGGGAACCGGCCGAGGGCATGTACATCGCCGAGAGCTCCCGCGTGCTGCGCCGGGCACTCGACGCCGGCCACCGGCCGCGGTCCTTCTTCATGGCGGAGAAATGGCTGCCCGAGCTGGCTGACGTGATCGACGCCCACCCGGATGTCCCCGTGTTTGTCGGCACCGCGGCCATGCTCGAGGAGATTACCGGCTTCCACCTGCACCGCGGCGCCATGGCGGCCATGCACCGCCCGGCCCCGGCCGACATTTCCGCCTTGCTGGCGGGAGCCAGCCGGGTGGCGGTGCTGGAGGACATTGTGGACCACACCAACATTGGCGCCATCTTCCGCTCCGCCGCGGCACTGGGCGTGGATGCCGTCCTGGTCAGCCCGCGCTGCGGGGACCCGCTGTACCGCCGCAGCATCCGGGTGAGCATGGGCACCGTGTTCCAGGTGCCGTGGGCGCGGCTGCCGGAATGGCCCGAGGGCATGGCCTTGCTTGAAGAGGCCGGATTTGCGACGGCGGCGCTGGCCCTGGAGCCGGATTCGCTGACCATCACCGAACTGGCCGCCCGCAATGACGAGAAGCTGGCGTTGATCCTGGGCACCGAGGGCGACGGCCTGAGCCCGGCAACCCTGGCCCGCGCGGGCGATTCGGTCATGATTCCCATGTATGCCGGCGTTGACTCGCTCAACGTCGCCGCCGCCAGCGCAGTCGCCTTTTTCGCCACCCAGAAGACCGCCCCGGCCTAACAGCGGCCTCCCAAGGGGCCGGGGTAGGCTGACACCATGAAAATTGGTGACGTTGTTGCAGACTTTGAACTGCCGGACCAGCACGGCAACCCCCGCACGCTTTCGGCCCTGGCCGCCAACGGACCGTTGGTGATCTTCTTCTACCCGCTGGCCAGCAGCGGCGGCTGCACCAAGGAGGCCTGCCACTTCCGCGACCTGGAGAAGGAATTCGCCGCAGCCGGGGCCTCCCTGGTTGGCATCAGCACCGATTCCCCGGCCAAACAGCTCGCCTTCGCCACCGAAAACCACTTCGACTACCCGCTGCTGAGCGATGCCAAGGGGGCCGTTGCGGACCAGTTTGGGGTCCGCCGGCACCTGCTGGCCAAGACGCTTCCCACCAAGCGGGCAACGTTCATCGTTGACTCGTCCCTGACGGTGCGATTCCAGGTCAGCAGCGAAACCAACATGGACGTCCACGCCGACAATGCGCTGGCGGCCCTGGCCACGTTGGCCTGACGCGCCGGAACGGCGGCCCGGCTTGGTTAAAACGGTGCGGAACCGGTAAAGTTTGTAGCTGGCCCGCGTGGCCATAACATTCATCAGCCTGGCAAAAACCAGGCGATCACACTTTAGAGGTAAACCGTGAAGCAGAACACCCACCCCAAGTATGCCGCCATCGTTTTCAACGACCTGGCCTCGGGTACCAAGTTCCTGACGCGCTCCACCGCGACGTCAAGCAAGACCATCGAGTGGGAAGACGGCAACACCTACCCCGTGATCGACGTTGAAATCTCCTCCGAGTCGCACCCGTTCTACACGGGCAAGCAGCGCATCATGGACAGCGCCGGTCGCGTGGAGCGCTTCAACGCCCGCTTCGCAGGCTTCGGCAAGAAGTAATACTTCTTTCCACCAGTTTTACGCTCAGCGGTCCGTTCCTTCGGGGGCGGGCCGCTGTTGTTTAACCCTGGCGGGTTGCGCGCGACTTTGCCTAAGTCCCGCCCTGTTGAAAGACTGAAACCATGGCACATACCTTGCATGGCGAATACAAAGTCCACGGCGGCAAACTCGTGGTGGTCGACCTCGCGGTGACGGACGGCCGGCTGGCCGAGGTTTCCGTCAGCGGCGACTTCTTCCTGGAACCCGATGAGGCCCTCGATGACATCAACGCGGCTCTGACGGGCCTCTCCAGCGACCTTCCGGCGGCCGAGCTGGCCGCCGCCATCACGGCCGGCCTGCCCGACGGCGTCGTCCTGTTTGGCTTCTCCGCCCAGGCCGTTGCCGTGGCCGTGCGCCGCGCCCTGGCGAAAGCCACGAGCTGGCACGACCACGAGTGGGACATCATCGCCCCCACCGTCCTGCCCACCGCCGTCAACGTGGCCCTCGACGAGGTGCTCACGGAAGAAGTGGGCGCGGGGCGGCGCAACCCCACGCTGCGTTTTTGGGACTGGGACGAACCCTCCGTGGTGATTGGCAGCTTCCAGTCGGTGCGCAACGAACTGGAACCGGCCGGCGTCGAAAAGTACGGCATCAACGTGGTGCGCCGGATCAGCGGCGGCGGGGCCATGTTCATGGAGGCCGGCAACTGCATCACCTACTCCCTCTACCTGCCGCAGTCCCTGGTGGACGGGTTGACGTTCGAGGATTCCTACAAGTTCCTGGACAGCTGGGTCATGGCCGCCCTTGAGTCCGTGGGCGTGCAGGCGTTCTATGTGCCGCTGAACGACATTGCCACGGACCAGGGCAAGATTGGCGGGGCCGCGCAGAAACGGCTCAGCAACGGCGGCATGCTCCACCACGTGACCATGAGCTACGACATCGACGCCGACAAGATGGTCCAGGTGCTGCGCATCGGCAAGGAGAAGCTCTCCGACAAGGGCACCCGGTCCGCCAAGAAGCGCGTGGACCCGCTGCGCCGCCAAACGGGGTTGGGCCGGGGCGAGCTGCTGGCCCACATGATGGCGACGTTCGCGGACCGCTACGACGCCAAGGCCTCGTTCCTCACGGCGGCGGAGCTGGCCGAGGCGGAGCGCCGCGTGGACGCAAAGTTTGGCACCGACGCCTGGCTCAACAGGATCCCGTAACGGCAGGGAGGCGCCGGAAGCAGGCCCGGCGCCTCCCCATTCACGGCACCTATGGTTAGGGACGCCCCAGCTCAGCCACAGCCCTGAGGATCCACGTCCGGAACTCCACCGCGAAATGCTCCAGGTGCTGCCGGATCACGTCCTGCCCGCAGGCGGCCGGCAAGGTTACCGACAGCGTCGCGGTGAAGCCGTTGGCTTCCTCGTCGAAAACGTTCTCGATCGTGCCCACCAAGGTGCCGTCCGCGAGGAGCATCTGGGATCGGCGGCCGGCCGGCTTCGCGCCGGCGTCGGAAGGCGCCTGTGCCACCACGCTGTCATCCCACTCGCGCATGAAGAACGAGCAGACATACTCCCCGAGGGTCTCGACGATGTTGACGTTCTGTCCAGGCTGCGCGTGGATCGAGTAGTGCTCCGGATGCCCGGCCAGCATGACGTCGTTGCGGCCGAAGGCGCGACCGAGCCACCCTGTGAACTGGGCCGCCGTGATGCCGTGCGCACTCAGCCGCGTGGTGCCGGCAATCTCCTGGCCGCCGGAGCGTTCGACGCCGTTCCGAAGGAAGGCGTCGCCGGCCGCGATCTCCTCGTCCAGGAGCACCAGGAGGCGTTCGCGTCCGAGTTTTCCCTTGAGTAATCCCAGTGCCCTGCGGGCCGAGAACAGTTCGAAGCCGTCGATGCTTGCATCGGCGTCCTCTCCTTCCAGGCGCACCCAGTGCTCAGGGGTGGATTCCGCGGGCGCGTTAGTGCCGGTGGTCATGGTGTTCGGTTCGTCCTGCGAGTGGTTCGGCTGCGGCTCGAGGTTGTGGATGGGCAGTTGCAGGTAGGAGGCGTGCCGTCCGCCGGTGTGGATGATGTGCCTGCCGCTGTTGACTCCCACGTATTCACGGATGCCGGGCATCAGGGTTCCGAGCAGGTTCCGGGAGCTGACGATGAAACGCAGTTGTTCACCCGGGTGGAACGCGAGACCCATGGGGAGCAAGTCGATTTCGATCTCGACGATCTCGCCCGGAGTGAGCTTTTCAATCCGGTCAAAGCTGTGCGCGGGAACGTCGTCGCTGGAGAGTGCCCCGTCCAGCTTGCGCGCCGACACGCGGAGCCGCCCGTCGGATCCCTTGTACCGCAGGATGCTCGCGCCGTGATCGGTGAGGTCGTGCGCCGTCGCGCTGTGGTTGGGGACGGTGAAAGCCTGCAGCGGGGTGCCGTGGGCGTCGAGCTTTTGCACCAGGACGAACAGGTCCATGTCGTCGGCGCCGTCGGCCTCGACCCAGAGGCGTGCCTTCGGGTAGCCGACCATCACGGTTTCCTGATCGAAGCGGGCCAGGAACGAGACCGCGTTCGGGTTGGCGGTCACGGCGTAGCCGGCCTGGGCCGCCCCGGCAGGCGTCTCGGTGGTCAGGGTGCGGGTGCGGGCGTCCAGGTAGAACTTCGTGGACACCACCTCCTGTGGCGGAAATGCGTCCGCGGCCACTCCGGTCCGGTCGCCGCCCGCGAGGTCCAGGACTGAGTAGCGGACACGTGGCGTGGCTTCCCAGCCGTTGTCCGCATCCTTCAGGTAGCGGTCAAAGAACATGCGCAGCTCCGCCACATTGGCTTCGTCGTAGTAGTCCGGCCATTCCTGCCCATTGTGGATCCGCAGCCATTTCTCCTCCGACGCGATCCGGCGCCAGGCCCGGAACGTGCCCGCCGTATGGAGCGTGTTCGAGTAGCTGGCCACGATGTATGCCGGGACGGTGATGCGGTCAAAGGCGGGGATCTTGTTTTCCCACAACCCGGTCATCAGGGGGTAGCGCTCGGCCTCGGCAAGGATGTCTTCCTTCCGGTTCCTGCCGAAGAAGCTGCCGTCCTGCAGTTGCGCGGCAAATCCGGTGTCGGGCATGCCGCCGCGCATCACCAGGTCACGGTAGACGTCGCTCACGCCCTCCCACGGGTTGATCGCCGCCAGGTGGGGTGGCTGTTCGGCGGCCGTGAACCATTGGGAAACGGCCAGATAGGATGTTCCGCTCATGCCGACCTTGCCGGTGCACCACGGCTGTTCGGCAAGCCACTCGATCAGGTCGTAGCAGTCAAGACCCTCCTGGCGGTCCCAGAGTACGCTGTCGCCGCCGGAGTCGACGACGCCGCGGATATCAGGGTTGCAGATCGCGTACCCTTGCGCGCACCAGTAGGCCGGATCCGGGGCCTCGAACTTTTCCAGGCCCGAAACGACGCCGTTGTCCAGGCCCACAAGACCGAAGACACCCATCACGCTGGCGGAGGTGCCCTGGCCCTTGCCGTACGGGCTCCACGCCACGATGACCGGCACCTGTTCAACTCCGGTCGGGCGGAACACATCGACGTGGATCCTCACACCGTCCCGCAACCGGACGGCAACATCCTTTTCAAACACCATCCCCACCGGCAGGGGACGGAATTGCGGGGCTGTCTGGAAGCCCGGCTCCAGGGTTCGGGTGCCCGGATCGAAGCCGGTCAACAGGCCGGTCCGGGCAGCCGGCAACGGATGGGACGGGACAAATATCTTCTGGTCTTCGCTCATGACGGACTCCTCTTGGCTCGTACCCGGGGTCAATACCTCGTTCGAAGCGAGCGTACGCCGCACCAGGGCATTAAATCAACAGGCGTTGAGAAAATGCCCGGCACGGACTAGATTTGAGGCATGAGGATCAAGGACGACACCGTACACAAGGCGCGCCGAGGGCGGCGGCCGGGACCGTCGAACACCCGCCAGGACATACTCGAGGCCGCCCGTACCCGTTTTGCGAACGACGGCTTTGCCGCCACCACGATTCGGCTCGTCGCCGCCGACGCCTCAGTCGACGCCTCCCAGGTGATGCAGTTCTACCGCTCCAAGGACGAGCTCTTCGCCGCGGTCATGGCCATTCCGCCCGAGGCACTTGCGCAGTTCGACACGGCCTTCGAAGGGCCCGACGACGACCTGGGGGAGCGGGTGGTTCGAGCCTACCTGAGCGCGTGGGAGGGCACGCACGAGGCATCCGAGCCGCTCATGGCCATGTTGCGCGGCGCGATCGTCAATGAGAGCGCCGCCGAGCAACTGCGCAGCTTTATCCAGTCCCGACTCCTCGAGGGAACCCGCGAACGCACGGATACGGACGCAGCGCTGCGGGCGGGCATCGCCTCGGCCATGCTCGTCGGGGTCGTGACAAGCCGGCAGATCATCGGCGTGCCCGTACTTCACACGGCCGAAACCGAGGAATTGGTCGCCGTGCTTGCCCCGGCCATCCAGCAGGTGCTGGTGCCGCAGAAACAGCCTTGACCCCGGCCGGAAGCCGGGGTCAAGGAAGTTAGAGCTGCCCGGCCCCTGCCGCCTGCGCGCGCAGGGACCGCACCAGGTGGTCGCGCTGCTCCACCACAAGCCGGCGCAGGCCCCTCGCTGCATCGGCATGCCCGGCCAGCCAGGCATCAGCCCGCACCACCACCGGGTGGTCCACCGGATCGGCACCGGCTGCGGCGTCCTGGTGGGCGGGGAACAGGCCTCGCACTATGCGTCCGGCAATCTCGATGCTGCGTTGCGCCCAGATCGTGTCGATCACGGCGAAGTACGGCTCAACGTAGGCGTCGAGGAGCTCGTGGCCGCCCATCATGAAGCCGTCGATCGTGGCCGAGAGCAGTTCATTGGTCAGCTCGGTACCGTCCACGGCATCCGCCCAGGCCGTGGCCTTGACGCCGGCCTCCGGGAACGCCGCTCCAGCGGTCAACCTGCCCACCCGGGTCTGGGCCGTGGTTGCCGCTGCCAGTTCCGCGTCCAGCTCGGCTTCCGTGGCCATGCCGCGCGCGGCCAGTGCCTGCCAGAGTAGCCAGCGCAGTTCGCTGTCAACGCTCAAGCCGGCAGGCACGTCGACGCCGTCCAGGAGTGCGCGGATCCGTGCGGCGGGAGCGTCGGAGCCCCGGCCCAGGGCCGCAAACGTCCGGGCCCACACCAGTTGTTCGTCGCTTCCTGGTACCGCGGCGTCAAGATGGCGTTCGACGGCGGCCCGGAGCGCTGCGCCCAGCTCACCGCGGGCGGCGGGCGGGCAGAAGTCGGAGAGGGCGTGGCGGGCGTTGTCCGCCAGCGACTGGAGCAGGGCGATGTCTGCTTCGCCGGCCGCGTGGTCGCACACGGCCTGGACATAAAGGTTGGCGGGCAGGACGGCGTCGCGGACGGCGTTCCACAGCGAGGACCAGACCAGGCTGCGCGCCAGGGGATCCTCGATCCTGCCCAGCGAGGCCAGGGCCGTGGTGAGGGAGACCTCGTCCAGGCGGACCTTGGCGTAGCTGTAGTCACGGTCGTTGACCACGGCCAGCGCCGGGACGGGGAGCCCGGCAAGTTCGGCCACCACCGTCACGGCCCCTGCCACATCGATCGTGACGGAGTGCGTGCGCACCAGCCGCCCGGCGTCGTCGTGGTTGAACAGGCCCACGGCCAAACGGTGGGGGCGCAGGGCCGGCTTCCCCGTGACCGGGTCCACGGCCTCCTGGGTGATGGTGAATTCGGCGATGGAGCCGTCCGTGGTGGTGATGGTCGGGGTGAGCGTGGAGATGCCGGCGGTCTGGAGCCATTGGGCGGCCCAGGCGGCCAGGTCCCGGCCGGAGGCCGTGCTGAGCGGGACCAGGAGGTCGCCGAGTGAGGTGTTGGAGAATTCGTGGGCGCGGAAGTAGTCGCGGGCGCCGGCCATGAACGCATCCTGGCCCACATACGCCACCAACTGTTTGAGCACCGAGGCGCCCTTGGCGTAGGTGATGCCGTCAAAGTTCTGCTTGGCGGCCTCAAGGTTGGGAATGTCGGCGACGATCGGGTGCGTGGTGGGCAGCTGGTCCTGCAGATAGGCCCAGGTCTTGCGGCGGCTGGCAAAGAGCGTCCAGGACTTCTCGCCCCACGGCGTCGCCTCGGCCACGGCCAGGTGTCCCATGAAGTCGGCAAAGGACTCCTTGAGCCACAGATCGTCCCACCAGCTCATGGTCACGAGGTCGCCAAACCACATGTGCGCCATCTCGTGCATGATGGTGTTGGCCCGCTGCTGGTACTGGGTGTCCGTGGCGCGGGACGCGTAAATGTACGATTCCGTGAATGTCACGAGGCCCGGATTCTCCATGGCGCCCAGGTTGTATTCGGGCACGAACGCCTGGTCGTACTTGCCAAACGGGTACGGGTAGTCGAAGAGCTCGTTGAAGTACTCCAGGCCGGCCTTGGTGACGGCGAAGATCGGCTCGGTGTCAAAGGCCTCCGCCAGGGACGCCCGGCAGTACGCCGCCAGCGGGATCTCCAGGACCGTGCCGGCGTGGCTGCTGTCGGCACCGTACGTCATGGTGAAGGAGTCCTCGGCCTTGAAGTAGGGGCCGGCCAGGATGGTGGTGATGTAGGTGGAGATGGGAAGCGTGGGGGCAAAGTCCCAGCATCCGGTGACGGCCGTGCCACCGACGTCCGTCGCGACGCCGGCGTAGCCGGTCACGGCCTGGTTTGACGCGACCTCCCACCCGGCGGGAGCGGTGACGTGGAAGGTGAACACGGCCTTCAGGTCGGGCTGTTCAAAGTTGGCGAACACGCGGCGGGCATCGGCCGGCTCATATTGCGTGTACGTGTACACCCGGCCGTCGGCCGGATCCTGGAACCTGTGCAGGCCTTCGCCGCTGCGCGAGTACGCGGCCGTCGCCTTGACGGTGACCTCGTTCTCCAACGCAAGGTTGGGCAGGTGGATGCGGGCGTCGTCCACCACGGCCGCCACGTCAAGGGCGACGCCGTTGAGCACCACGGATTCCACGCCGAGGCCGATGAAGTCCAGGAACGTCGAGGCTCCGGCGGTTGCGGCACTGAAGGTGATGGTGCTTTGGGTGGCGAAACCGGGGGCGGACAGCTCGGCGGCATTGCCGACGTCGACGCGGACATCGTAGTGGTGGACAGTGATCACTTGTTTGCGCGCGGCTGCTTCGGCACGGCTCAGGTTGGAATTTGACACCGTTTCATTCAATCACGGACGCCCCTTCCGTGCCGCCCGGCCCCGATGCCGGGCCGAGCCGGAGCCCGGAGCCGATCCGGATGCCGCGTTACGCCGACATCAGGTGGACGGCGCCCAGGGCAAGCGCGGCAATGAGCGCCCAGGCGCACAGGGCCATGACGGTGGCGCGCAGGCCCGTGCGCAGCAGTTCGCGGACCCGCACCGAGGAGCCCAGGCCAAACAGTGCCGCGCCGAGGGCGATGTCCTGTGCCGTGGAGCCGGCTGCGACCGCGCCGGCAGGCAGCCAGCCGGTGGTGCGCAGCACGATCATGGCGAGGAAGCCGATCACAAAGAGCGGCACGATGGGCGGAAACTTCGTCTTTGCATCCGTGGCGGCACCGTTTTGGGCGGTGGCGGCCGCGGCGAGCCGGGTGTGGCGGCGCCGTTCGATCCCGCCCACGACCCCCACGATGGGGGCCAGCAGCACCACGCGGGTGAGCTTGATGATGATGGCCGCGCTGAGCGCCACGGTGCCGGCGGTCTGTGCCGTCGCCACGACCTGGCCGACGTCGTGCACTCCGGCGCCGACCCATTGGCCGAACTGCAGGGCCGACAGTCCCAGCGGGTACATGAGCAGGGGGAGCACCCCGATGGCGAGCGTGCCGCACAGGGTGACGAGCGCCGTCGGAAGTACGGTGTCGCTTTGCTTGGTGCCTTTCACGGCGGCCATGGCGCCGATTGCGGAGGCTCCGCAGATGGAAAAGCCGGTGGCAATCAGCAGGGGAGTGTCGCCGTCGAGCCTGAACAGCTTGCCGAGGGCATAGGTGCCGGCAAAGCTCAGCAGGACCACGCCGACTACGAGTGCCACCGTGACCCAGCCGAGGGCCGCGATGTCACCGAGGCTCAGTTTCAGGCCCAGGAACACGATGCCTACGCGCATCAGGTGCTTGCCGGCGAAGCTCAACCCGGCCCGCAGCGGGCCGTCGCACAGGGCTGAGGTGCCGGGCAGGTTCACCGCCGCGATGCCCAGCACGACGGCGATGGTCATGGCCGGGAGCACGGGCACCACCTGGTGCACCAGCAGCGCGATTCCGGTGGCGGCCAGTGCCGCGGCCAGGCCCGGAACCAGGGGGCGGGTACGGGTGCGCCAGCCGGGCTTGGCGGGCGCTCCGGCCGTTACCACGGGCTCGGCTTGTAGTCCTTGAGGAACACCCCGTATTGGTCCTCACCGGATTCGCCCATGACGATGGGGTCATAGACACGCGCGGCGCCGTCCACCAGGTCCAGGGGGGCGTGGAAGCCCTCCTCGGCCAGGCGGATCTTGGTGAAGTGCGGACGCTCGTCGGTGATCCAGCCGGTGTCGACGGCGGTCATGAGGATGCGGTCCTTTTCCAGCATTTCGGAGGCACTGGTGCGGGTCAGCATGTTCAGGGCCGCCTTGGCCATGTTGGTGTGCGGGTGGCCGGGGCCCTTGTAGGCCCGCGAGAACTGGCCCTCCATGGCGGAAACGTTCACGATGTACTTCCGGTGCGCGTCCGAGGCGGCCATCGCGGGACGCAGCCGGGACACCAGGAGGAACGGTGCCGTGACATTGCACAGCTGCACTTCCAACATTTCCAGCGGGTCGACCTGCTCCACCACCTGGGTCCAGCTGTTGATGGTGGCGACGTCGGGCACCAGGCCGCCGGCGTCGATGGCCGTCCCCGCAACAACGCGTTCCAGCGATGCCGAACCCATGGACAGGGCCAGTGCCGCGATTTCGTCGCCCCCCAGCTGCGGGTGCTCGGACATTTGGCTGGCCAGCGCGAGCGGGTGCTTGTCGTGGGCGTGGCCAAAGGTGAGCAGTTCCGGCATGGGTGTGTCGGTGGGCAGCGCCTCCAGCTCGGCGTCCACCAGGGGCTTGTAGGCGTTGCCCGAGCGGCGCACGGTCTGGGCGGCATTGTTGATGATGATGTCCAGCGGGCCGGCTTCGTTCAGGGAATCGGTCAGGGCGATGACCTGGGCGGGGTCGCGCAGGTCGATGCCCACGATCCTCAGCCGGTGCAGCCAGTCGGCACTGTCCTCCATGGCGGCGAAACGGCGGGCCGCATCCTTGGGGAAGCGCGTGGTGATGGTGGTGTGGGCGCCGTCCCGGAGCAGGCGCAGCGCAATGTACATGCCGATCTTGGCACGGCCACCGGTCAGAAGTGCGCGTTTGCCGCTCAGGTCCGTGCGGGCGTCCCGCTTGGAGTGGTTGAACGCGGCGCATTCGGGGCAGAGCTGGTGGTAGAAGGCGTCGACCTGCGTGTAGTGCTGCTTGCAGATGTAGCACGGGCGGGAACGCTGCAGCGTTCCCGCCATCTTGCCGGTGGTCGACGTTGTCAACTTATTGCCACGGGTTTCATCATCAATGCGGTCCGGGGCCGCCGTGGCGGTTTTAGCAATTACCGCCCGGTCCGCCTCATTAATGGCATCCCTTTTAGATGTTCTACGGTGCCTTTTGACCGCCTTGAACATTTTTCCCGTAGCACGACGAACTTTTACGTAGTCTTCGTTTTCTTCGTCATAAATATGAATATTTTCCAAAACTTTGATGCAATTTTGGATTTCTTCCGGAGTCAGGTCAGCTGCAGTCACCCACCAATTTTAGCGCCCTTTGACCCGGTCGCCGACGCCATGGCCTCCAACTGGTTGTCAACCACCAGATCCACGGTGTCCTGGGAGACCCGGTCGGCGTCGATGGCCAGTTGCAGGGCCTCCGGAAGCTCCGCCGCCGCGGTTGCGGCAAGCGCCCTCTCGGCGGCGTCGGGAACCGGCACCACCTGGCCCTTGCTCAGCACGGTGAGCCCGGATTCGGTGATGGTGAAGCCGCGTGCCCGGTCCAGCTCGGGATCCACGCCGATCGTTGCGCCGGCGGGAATCCGGACGTTCTTGTCGATGATGGCCCGCTTGACCACGGCGCCGGCCCCCACGACCACCTTGTCCATGATCACCGACTCCATGACGCGGGCGCCGGTGCCCACGTAGACGTCGTTGGAGAGGACCGAGCTTTCCACCACGCCGCCGGAGATGACGACGCCGGCCGCAACGATTGAATCCAGTGCTGTTCCGATCGAGTTGTGGTCGCCGCGGACGAACTTCGCCGGCGGGGAAACGGTGCCGCGGGTGTAGATGGGCCATGCGCGGTTGTAGAGGTTGAAGATCGGCATGGGGGAGATCAGGTCCATGTGGGCGTCGTAGTACGAATCGATCGTCCCCACATCCCGCCAATAGGTGCGGTCGCGATCCGTGGCGTCCGGGATGTCATTGGTGCTGAAATCGTAGACGAACGCCTCATCGCGGTTCACGAAGTAGGGGATGATGTCCCCACCCATGTCGTTCTTCGTATCAACCTTGGACGCGTCCCGCTCCAGGGCTTCCACGAGTGCATCGGCGTCAAAGACGTAGTTGCCCATGGAGGCCAGGAACTGGTCCGGCGCATCCGGAAGACCCGGCGTGGAGCTCGGCTTTTCAACGAACGCCGAAATCTTGTGGGCCCCCGTCACACCGGTATCGATGGACGTGTCCACCTCGATGACGCCGAACTGGTCGGCCATCTCCAAGGGCTGGCGGACCGCGGCAACCGTGGCCCGGGCGCCCGACTTGATGTGGCTCTGAACCATCTGCTCGAAGTCCATGCGGTAGACGTGGTCAGCTCCGACCACCACCACAATGTCCGGCTCGGCATCGTTGATCAGGTTCATGGACTGGTAGATGGCGTTGGCGCTGCCAAGGAACCAGCTCTTGCCACGGCGCTGCTGTGCCGGTACCGTGGCGACATAGTTACCCAGGTTCTCGGACATCCGCCACGTTTCGGAGATGTGCCGGTCCAGGCTGTGTGACTTGTATTGCGTCAACACCACAATTTTAAGATATCCCGAGTTGACAAGGTTTGACACAGCAAAGTCCACAAGTCTAAATCCGGCGAACGGAACCGCCGGTTTGGCCCGGTCTGCTGTCAAGGGCATCAATCGTTTGCCCTCGCCGCCTGCCAATACAATCGCAAGAACCTTCTTGACGGACATGTGACAACCTCCCACACCTAAAATGTTGCAAAGAATAACCCCCGTGACCGGGTAGAACACCTTCACAGTAGAACAATGTGACCGAACAGACTACTTTGAGAGGGTGCGTATCGATATTGTGACAAAAGAATTTCCGCCCGAGATATACGGTGGTGCCGGCGTGCATGTCGCCGAGCTCAGCCGCGTCTTGGCACAGAAGGTTGATTTGCGGGTCCACGCCTTTGGCGCGGACCGCGATCCTGAGTTCCACGGGGCGTCTGTTACGTCCTATGGAAACCTCCCGCAACTGGACGGGGCCAATGCCGCGTTGCAGACGTTGGGGGTTGACCTTCAGATTGTGCCGGACGTTGCCGGGGCCAGCCTGGTCCACTCCCACACCTGGTACGCGAATATGGCGGGCCACCTCGCCTCGCTGTTGCACGGGATTCCCCATGTGCTCAGCGCCCATAGCCTGGAGCCGTTGCGGCCCTGGAAGGCCGAACAGCTCGGCGGCGGCTATGCGTTGTCGTCCTGGGTCGAGAAGACCTCCTATGAAGCCGCGGCCGCAATCATCGCCGTTTCGGACGGCATGCGCCAGGACATCCTGCGCAGCTACCCGGACGTTGACCCGGAAAAGGTCAAGGTCATCCACAACGGCATCGACGTGTCCTTGTGGCAGCGGGACGAGAACGTCGACGTCGTCCGTTCCCTGGGGATCGATCCCGACCGTCCCAGCGTGGTGTGGGTTGGCCGGGTGACCCGGCAAAAGGGCGTGCCCTACCTGTTGAAGGCCGCCGCCGCCCTGCCGCCCGAGGTGCAACTGATCCTGTGTGCCGGTGCGGCGGACACTCCCGAGCTCGGTGCGGAGGTCAATGCCCTGATCGAGGGGTTGAAGGCCCAGCGTGACGGCGTCGTCGTCATTGAACGGATGCTGCCGCGCAACGAGCTGATCCAGGTACTCAGCCATGCCACCGTTTTCGCCTGCCCCTCCATTTACGAACCGTTGGGAATCGTCAACCTGGAGGCCATGGCCTGTGGTGCCGCCGTCGTGGCCAGCGCCACCGGCGGCATCCCCGAGGTGATTGCCCACGGGGAGACCGGCCTGCTGGTGCCGTTGGAACAGGTTTCGGACGGCACGGGGACCCCGTTGGACCCGGAGAAGTTCGTCGCCGACTTTGCCGCCGCGTTGATCGAGGTTGTTTCCGATCCCGGCCGGGCACGCGCCATGGGGGAGAAGGGCCGCATTCGCGCCCAGGACCACTTCTCCTGGGAGTCGATCGTGGAGCAGACCCTCGACGTCTACCGCAGCGTTCTCCCGCAATAGTCCCACCGGCGCATGGCCTTGAACGGGTCTTGCGCCCAGCCTCATGCGAGGTTCCCCACTGCAAGCAACGGAGTGTCCCGGTCCCAACGGACCGGGCACTCCGTCCTATTTCCGGCCACGAGCGGCGGCCCTAGCGCAGGAGCCGTTCCAGCTCCGCCCCGGCTTCCCTGCTCCCGGCGTCGGAGAGCCGCTGGAGCTCGCGCAGATCCCGGTTTTCCACGGCCCGGCGGGTCAGCAGGCGGCCCGCGTGCTCGCTGCCCTCATCGAGCAGCCCGGACAACCCGTCCAGATCCCCGCGGGAGTCGGCAAGGTCGGCGAGCCTGTCCAACGCGGCCTCGTTGCCCTCATCCGCCAGTTCGCGGAGGGTGTCCTCGTCAAATCCATGCTCACTCATATGACCATCCTGCAGCCTTGACCTTGGGGCAAGGTCAAGGGCCATAATCAATCATGATCACCATCGGGCAACTCGCGCGGCAGGCGGGTGTGTCCACCAAGACCATTCGCGTCTACCATGCCAAGGGCCTGCTGGCCGAGCCGGATCGGGACGCCTCCGGCTACCGCCGCTACGACGCGCAGGCGATCATCGACGTGGCCCGCATCCGTACCCTTGCCCAGGCCGGCGTGCCGTTGGCCCGCATCCCGGACATATTGAACGCGGACGCCGGCGAGGCCGCGAAACAAATCGAGAAGATCGATGCCGAACTGCGCCTTCGCATTCGCGAGCTCCGGGACCGCCGGGTTCGGCTTCAGCAACTCAACCGGCCCGACACGCTGTGCCTGCCGCCCGAGGCCATCGAATACATGGACCGATTTCACGAACTCGGGCTGAGCGACCAGCACGAGCGCGCGACCCGGGACGGCTGGATTCTTGCCTACACGCTGGCCCCCGAACTCACCCGCGCGATCCTGCCGTCAAGGCGGGCATTGCTCGATCATGACGAATACCTCGCGGTCCTGCACGCCTACGACGGTGCCCTCGACTGGAGTCCCGACGGTCCCCGGCTCGGCGCGATCGCCGAAGCGGCCGCAAAGGTTGCGCGGCACATGAGCATGCCGTCCGACCTCCCCGCATTCAAGAACGTCCCGCGCGAAACCCTGGAGCTGCTCACCGGCCACGGCGGAATCGTCAGTCCGGCGTGGCAGCGCATCGACCTCCTCGTCACGCGACTGCTCACGCCCGCTACTTAAGCGACGGCGGCGGCACCCGACAATGGGTGCCGCCGCCGCTCAAACCATGGGCCGGATGATTATCGGTTACTTGCCCGCGTGCGCCCTTGCCTTGTGGATCATGACCTTCTCATCCATCGGCGCGTCCTTGCTGGCCCGCAGCGTGCGGTAGTAGTCCCGGGCCTCGTCCTGGCGTTCACGCTCGATGCCCGTGGCAATGGTGGCCCGCAGGTGCTCGGGCCCGTAGCCAAACGCATCCACCAGGTCCAGGGCGTGCGGGCGCAGCTTGGCCAGCAACCGGTTGATGTAGGGCGACAGCGTCCGGGCGCGCTGCATGGAAATCCGGCCGTTCATCAGGTACCAGTCAAGGTGCTTTTCAATGAGCGAGAGCCCAAAGAGGTCGCGAAGGCGGGTCAGCACCTTTTTGGTGCCGGCGTCGTCAATGGCATGCAGGGCTTCCGTGAACGCCTCCCACTGCAGCAGCTCGGCGTGGGCGCGCGCGGCTTCGATGAGCTCGTTCTGGTGTGAGTTGAACACCTCGGCGCCCTTTTCCTTGGGCAGCTTCCCCGCACCCTTCAGGGAGCCGGCAACCTCCGTGACCATGGCCTGGACGCGTTCGGTGAGCATGTCCCGCTGGCTGGCCTCGTCCTTGAGCGCCTTGACGGACTTTTGCGCCGAGCCGGTGTCGGAGACGAACTGGGCCACCTGGCGCAGGCCCGTCTTGTTGAACGTGAGGTCGGTGGCCTGGCTGACGGCGAAGCGGGCCAGTACGCCGAAGTCCATGTGCCGGAATTCCTTGCCGTAGTCCGCCAGCAGCCGCTTGGCCACCAGTTGCAACAGCACGGTGTTGTCGCCCTCGAAGGTGGCGTACACGTCAAGGTCTGCACGCAGGGACGTGAAACGGTTCTCCACCATGAATCCGGCACCGCCGCACGCCTCCCGGCATTCCTGCAGCGTGTCCAGGGCGTGCCAGGTGGACAGCGACTTCAGGGCCGCCGCGAGCGTTTCCAGGTCCTGCCGGTCCGCGTCGGTGTCGTGCGCCCCGGAGAAGACGCCGTCGAACTTCTGCAGCAACTGCTCGTGGGCGAAGGCGGCCGCGTACGTCGTGGCCAGGCGCGGCAGCAGCCGGCGCTGGTGGCGCTGGTAGTCAAGCAGCACCACCTCTTCGGTGTCCGAGGCCGCATTGAACTGCCGGCGCTCCGACGCGTACTGGATGGCGATCTTCAGCGCCACCTTCGACGCCGCCACCGCGGCGCCGTCGAGCGACACCCGTCCCTGGACCAGGGTGCCGAGCATCGTGAAGAAGCGCCGGCCCGGGCTGGCGATGGGAGAGCTGTAGCTGCCGTCGGCCGCGACGTCGCCGTAGCGGTTGAGCAGGTTGGTCCGCGGAATCCGGACGTTGGCAAAGTGCAGGCGCCCGTTGTCGATCCCGTTCAGGCCGCCCTTGAGGTTGTCGTCCAGGCCACCCACGCCGGGCAGGAACTCCTTGGTGGCCGGGTCGCGCAGCTCCACGTAGAACGCGTGGACGCCGTGGTTGACTCCCCGGGTGATCAACTGGGCGAAGACTACTGCCGCCAGCCCGTCGACGGCCGCGTTGCCGATGAATTCCTTCCACGCGGCACGGAACGGGGTGTTGATGACGAACTCTTCCGAGGCCGGATCGTAGGTGGCTGTGGTGGCAATGGACGCCACATCCGAGCCGTGCCCGATCTCCGTCATGGCGAAGCAGCCCGGAATGTCAAGGCTCATGATGCCCGGCAGCCATTTGTCCTGGTGTTCGGGGGAGCCAAGGTGCATCACGGCGGAGCCGAAGAGCCCCCATTGCACGCCGGCCTTGATCTGCACGGACGGGTCCGCAATGACCAGTTCCTCGAATCCGGCAACGTTTCCGCCGTGGTCGTCGGTGCCGCCCAGCCGCGTCGGGAACGCCCGGTGCACCCCGTTTTGCTTCACCAGGTATTCCAGCTGGCCGTAAGCACGCAGGCGGTGTTCCGTGTGGGAAAGCCCCTCGATTTTGCGCAGCTCCGGCGCACCGGCGAGCGCGCGCGCCTGGATGCGGACCGCCGCCCATTTGCCAAGGAGGGCCTCGCCAAGCGCCGCTTGGTTCACAGTTGCGCCGTCGCCGTTGGTGGCTGGTGCTGCCGGGGTCAATACGTCAGTCATGAGATTCCTTCTACTTGCAGTGACAGGTTGGGGGAGGCGGCCGCGGTGACTTGGCGTCGCACGCCGTCAAAGAGCCAGGTGGAGATTTGTTCGGCCATGGCCAGGTGGTCGGGCTTGGCCGGCGACGGCGGGGTTTTCAACCACAGTTCGCCGGTGGTGCGGACCAGCCCGATGGCCGCGGTGGGCCAGTAGCCCAGCAGGGGGGATTCGGTGCCGCCCAGCAGGTCCCGCAGGGGGTCGGAGATCATGGCGGTCACGGCGTCGAAGAAGCCGCTGAGTTCACCGGTGGGCTGCGGGCTCGCGTCGCCTGGCGCGGTGACGAAGGTGTAGACGTTCGGGGAGGTCTCGGCCATTTGCAGGTAGGCCGTGACCATGTTGACAAGCCCCTCGCGCGGGGTCCGTGCGGTTTTTCCGGCCGCCAGGATGGTGTCCTGCATTTGGCCGATCACCACTTTGCCGACGGCTTGCTGCAGCCCGGCCTTGTCGCCAAAGTAGCGGTAGAACACGGATTTGGACGTGCCGGCGTTGGCCGCGATGTCCTCCATGGAGGCGTCGGCGCCCAGGTGGTGGATGGCCCGGCGGGTGGCCTTGATGAGCTCACGACGGCGTTGCTCCCGGTGGGTTTCCCAGCGTGCCGAACGCCCGTCGATCGTGGCGGTGGTGCCGCCGGGGCTGGTGGCGGGCGGGGGAGCGGGGTGCCCGGGTTGCGCTGTGTTCACGATACCCAGCGTATCAGGTACGCTGGGTATCAGTAATCCACGCCACATTGAAGGAGACCGCTCCATGAGTTCCCCCACGGCAGCAGCCAGTTATACGCCCACGGTCCGCAAGGCCGTCATCGTCGGTGGCAACCGCATCCCGTTTGCGCGGGCCGGCGGGGCATATGCGCACTCCTCCAACCAGGACATGCTCACCGCCGCCCTGGACGGGCTCGTGGCAAGGTTTGGCCTGCAGGATGAGGTCATCGGGGAGGTGGCCGCCGGAGCGGTCCTGAAGCACTCCCGGGATTTCAACCTCACCCGCGAGGCTGTCCTGGGATCGGCGTTGTCACCGACCACCCCCGCCTACGACCTCCAGCAGGCCTGCGCCACCGGCCTGGAGACGGTGATCGGGCTGAGCAACAAGATCAAGCTGGGCCAGATTGAATCCGGCATTGCCGGCGGTGTCGATTCCGCCTCCGACGCACCCATTGCCGTCAGTGAGGGGCTGCGGGCCATCCTGCTGGACCTCAACCGCGCCAAGACCCTGCTCGAGAAGGTCAAGGTGGCCGGCCGGATCCGCCCCAAGGACCTGTCCCCGGACGCCCCGTCAACCGGAGAGCCCCGCACGGGCCTTTCCATGGGTGAACACCAGGCCCTGACCACGGCACAGTGGAAGATCAGCCGCGAGGCGCAGGACGAGTTGTCGCTGGCCAGCCACAAGAGGTTGGCGGCCGCCTACGACCACCACTTCTTCGACGACCTCCTCACCCCGTACCGCGGCCTGAGCCGGGACTCCAACCTGCGCGCCGACACATCCCTGGAGAAGCTTGCCTCGCTCAAGCCGGTCTTTGGCCGCAACCTCGGCGACGCCGCCACCATGACCGCCGGCAACTCCACCCCGCTGACCGACGGCGCCTCCACCGCATTGCTGGCGTCGGAGGAATGGGCGCAGGCCCACGACCTCCCCCTGCTGGCCAACGTGGTGGACGGCGAAGCCGGGGCCGTTGACTTTGTGCACGGCAAGGACGGCCTGCTCATGGCACCGGCCTTTGCCGTGCCGCGCCTGCTGGCCCGCAACGGGCTGACCCTGGCGGACATTGACTACTTTGAAATCCACGAAGCCTTTGCCGGCACCGTGCTGAGCACCCTGGCGGCGTGGGAGGATCCGGACTTCGGCAGGGACCGCTTGGGCCTGGATGGCGCGTTCGGTACCGTGGACCGCAACAAGCTCAACGTCAACGGCTCGTCCCTGGCAGCCGGCCACCCGTTTGCCGCAACCGGCGGACGGATCGTGGCCACACTGGCCAAGATGCTCCACGAACGCGGATTGGTGGACGGCCGCCCGGCACGCGGGCTGATCTCCGTCTGCGCCGCCGGCGGTCAGGGTGTCGTGGCCCTGCTGGAATCGAGGTAGGAACCATGGCAGAGAAGAGGACCGGGGGCCGCGCTCCCGTGGACAAGTACACCGAATTCGTCAGCCGCGGCCTGGGCCGGGACCTTGCCAAGCGCCTGGGCCTGCCGCAACCGGCCATCCTGCGCCGCTACGCGCCGGGCGCACCGCTGGTGCAGGGTCCCATCCTGGTGGTGGGCCACGGCGACGGTGCCGACGCCGTCGCCAAGGTCCTGCTCGCATGGGGCCAGGACGTGCGCCGGCATGCCACCCCCAAGGAACGCCTGGGTGCCATAGTGCTGGCCCTCGACGAACTGGCGCATCCCGAGCAGTTGTCTGCACCCCTGCGCGAAGTGGGCGCGTCCCTGCGCGATTTGGCCCGCAACGGGCGAGTCTTGAGCATTTCCCGCGCTGCCACGGTTGACGACGCTCCCGCGGTGGCCGCGGCCCGCAACGGGGTCGACGGGATCATCCGGTCACTGGCCAAGGAACTCCGCGCCGGCGCCACGGCGAACGGCGTGCTCCTGGCCAACGGCGTTGCCGCGACATCCCCGGGTGCAACGGCCGCCCTGCGCTTCTTCCTCTCCGCCCGCTCCGCCTTTGTGGACGGCCAGTTCCTCACCGCATCACTGGAGGGCGCGGAACAGGAGACCGATTGGGACAGCCCGCTGGCCGGTCGGGTCGCCGTCGTCACGGGAGCAGCCCGCGGCATCGGTGCCGCCATTGCCCGCACCCTGGCCCGCGACGGCGCGAAGGTCATCGTGGTGGACGTCCCCGCCGCCGGGGACCACCTGGCCGCCGTCGCCAATGAAATTCACGGGACCGCGCTGCAACTGGACATCACGGCCACCGAGGCGGGCGCGCGCATCCTTGACCACGCCGCGCAGAGGTACGGCCGGCTCGACATCGTGGTGCACAACGCCGGCATTACGCGGGACAAACTGCTCGCCAACATGGATCCGGGGCGGTGGGATTCCGTCATTGCCGTCAACATTGCCGCCCAGCTGCGCATGAACCAGGCGTTCCTGGCCAGCAGCCACTTCACCGACCATCCGCGGATCATCAGCGTGGCGTCCACGAGCGGCATTGCCGGCAACCGCGGCCAGACCAACTACGCCGCGTCGAAGGCCGGCGTCATCGGCATGGTCCGCTCCACGGCGCCGCTGCTGGCCGAACGCGGCGGCACCGTCAACGCCGTCGCCCCCGGTTTCATCGAAACGGACATGACCGCAAAGATCCCGTTCGCGACCCGCGAGGTGGCGAGGCGGCTGAACAGCCTGCAACAGGGCGGGCTGCCCGGTGATGTGGCGGAGGCCATCGCGTTCTTTGCCTCGGAGGCCGCCGCGGGCGTCACCGCCAACGTGCTGCGCGTGTGCGGGCAAAACCTGGTGGGGCAATGAGCATGCCGGCGGACACTGAGCTGAGCGAGATGCCGTCGCTGTCAAAGTTGTATGTGAATGCGGCGGCCACGGCGGCCCGGCAGCGGCTGCTCCGGGCAACGCCGGTGGTGGCCCTGCCGGCCCGGGCCGTGGAGGTGCGCGGCGTGAGCGCGGACCTTGCCAAGTTGACGGCGTTCGCGCACCTGATGGGCAAGCCCGCCCGCGACGTGCTGCCCTCGGGCTACATCCACGCGCTGGCGTTCCCCGTGGCCATGTCCGTCATGGTGCAGGAGGATTTTCCGCTGCCCCTGCTGGGCATGATCCACCTGCGCAACCAGGTGCAGCACTTCGCCCAGATCCACTTCACCGACGTGTTGCGGATCCGTTCCTGGGCCCGCGACCTGGCCGGACACCGCAGCGGCACCCAGGTGCAACTGGTCGTTGAGGTCTGCACCGACGACGGCACGGACGTGCTGTGGCGCGGTGTTTCGACGTATCTTGCCAAAGGCGTGTTCCTGCCCGGGCTCGACAAGCCCGCCACACCATCCGCGCCGGGGGAGCGGCCGGTCTTCTCGCCACCCCCGCCCACGGCCCAGTGGCAGCTCGGCGTGGACACGGGCCGGGCGTACGCGGCGGTCTCCGGCGACTTCAACCCCATCCACCTGAGCGTGTTGTCGGCCAAGGCACTGGGATTGCGGCGCTCCATCGCCCACGGCATGTACGCGGCCGCCCGCGTGGTGGGCGACATCGGCTCGCCCAAGCCGGTGGGCTTCAGCTGGGACATCAGCTTTGACTCTCCCATCTTCCTGCCCGCCACCGTGTCCTTGCACATTGCCGATTCGCTGGCCGACGACGGCGCCTGGCTGGGTTCGGAATTCACGGCCTGGAACGCGCGCAGCACCAGGGCATACTTCCACGGGAGCGTTACGGCGGGAGCCGGCGCCGCCTAAGGACACCACGCCCGCCAACCCGCCGACGCTGCCCGCAACCGGTACCACCGGTTGCGGGCAGCGTCGTTTAAGTGACGCATCCAACAGCAATGTTTAGTTGTCCTAATCAACGCCGGGAATTATAGTTGTATAAGGCAACTTTCTATGCGGCGCCTTGAATGGCATGGCCGCGGCCACATCACTTTCACTCTTTCAAACGGCAGGACACCCAGGCAGCATGAAAAATAGATCCACCATGGCCCCACCGAACCAGGCGGCCGCAACCCCGAACGAATCAGGGATGACGCACCGCCAGGTGCTTGAGGCGCTGACGGGCCTGCTGGCCGCATTCTTCACGGCTATTTTGTCCTCCACGATCGTGGCCAACGCGCTGCCCACCATCATGGACCAGCTCCACGGCACGCAAACCGACTTCGCCTGGGTCATCACCGCCGCGCTGCTCGCCAACGCCGCCACCACGCCCATCTGGGGCAAGCTTGCCGACCTTTTCAACAAGAAGCTGCTGGTCCAGCTGAGCATCGTCATCTTCGTGGCGGGATCGGTCATGGCGGGTTTCGCCACGACCATCCCGTTCCTGTTGACGGCCCGCGTCATCCAGGGTGTTGCGATGGGTGGCCTGACCGCCCTGGCCCAGGCCATCATCGGCACCATCATCCCGCCGCGTGAGCGTGGCCGCTACTCCGGTTACATGGGAGCGGTCATGGCCGTGGGCACCGCCGGCGGCCCCCTGCTGGGCGGTTACATCGTGGACAGCCCGCTGGGCTGGCGCTGGACGTTCTTTGTCTGCGTGCCGCTGGCCGTCATCTCCCTGGTGCTGCTGCAGTTCACGCTGAAGATCAAGCACGTGCGCCGGCCCGCCAAGATCGACTGGCTCGGCTCCATCCTGCTGACCTCCGGAGTCAGCCTGCTGCTGATCTGGGTCTCCTTCGCCGGCCAGGCCGGCTACTACGACTGGGTTTCCCCGCAGTCGGCCCTCATGGTCGGCGGCAGCGTCCTGTTGCTGGCCGCGCTGATCTTTGTCGAAACGAAGGTTTCCCAGCCGATCATCCCGCTGAAGATCATCCGCCAGCGCACCACGGCCCTGGCCATCGTGGCTTCGGTCTCCGTTGGCATCGCCATGTTCGCGTCCTCGACGTTCCTGGGCCAGTACTACCAGGTGGCCCGTGGCGCAACGCCCACCGAGGCCGGCCTGCTGACCCTGCCGATGATCGCCGGCAACCTGATCGGCGCCGTCGTCTCCGGCCAGCTCGTGACCCGCACCGGCAAGTGGAAGCGCTTCCTCGTGGGCGGCGCCGTCCTGCTGATCGTCGGCCTGGGCCTGGCCGGCACCATGGACCACCAGACGTCACTGACCCTCGTGGGCATCTACACGTTCATCTTCGGCCTGGGCCTGGGCATGATGATGCAGAACCTGGTCCTCGCCGTGCAAAACACGGTCGAAGCCAAGGACATTGGCTCCGCATCCGGCTCGGTGGCGTTCTTCCGCACCGTTGGTGGTGCCGCCGGCGTTGCCGTACTGGGCGCCATGATGGGCACCAAGGTCGCCAAGCTGATCACCGAGGGCCTCGCCGGAATCGGCATCAAGGCCCCTGCCGGCGGCGGCGCGGAACTGGACCTTTCCACGATGCCCGAACCGATCAAGTTGATCGTCCGCGCCTCCTACGGTGACGGTGCCGCCATGATCTTCATGATCAGCGCCTGCATCGCGGTTGTCGCCCTGATCGCCGTCCTCTTGATCAAGGAGATCCCGCTGCGCCGCACGGTGGAGATGGTGGCAACCAAAAACGACGACGGCGCAACCGCCGGCGCCTTGGCCGGCCAGTCGGTGGCGGCCGTGGCCGACGTCGTGGTTGATGCAACTCTCATTGAGACAGAAACAGAGACAGAAACCGAGTCCTCGACGGCCGGCGCCCCGGCCGGGCGGAACTAACAACGCGCCAACCGTCTCCTGCCGGCGCGGTTTGCGCAACGTACAGCCCCTCCACGGGGCTGTACGTCGTTAACGCCTACAACAGGCTGAACCAAAGTGGTGCGCGTTCCGTTCAAGGGGTGCGGTGGTTGACTGCCGCATCCCTTCGCGGCGAACGGAAGTGCATCACCATGAAAAGTCATCTCTGGAAAGTGGCGGCCACGGCCTCCCTGTCGGTCCTGGTCCTGGCCGGTTGCGGCACGGGCGCCGGCTCGGGCGGGTCCGGCACCACCCCTGCCGCCTCCGCCCCAGGCACGTCCTCGGGCCTGGGCACGGCACAATCGACGCTGGGCACCATCATCGTCAATGGTCAGGGAAAGACGGCGTACGTCTTTGACAAGGACAAGGCCGGCGCCGGGACCAGCGCCTGCACGGGGCCCTGTGCCACGCTCTGGCCCGCCATCACCTCGACCACCGCCACCCCCACGGTCACGGGCGTCACCGGCACGGTGGGCACCATCAGCCTGCCCAACGGCACCAAGCAGGTCACGGTCGACGGGCTGCCCCTGTACACCTATGCACCCGACGCCGCAGCCGGCGACGTGACCGGCCAGGGATACGGCGGCATCTGGTGGGTCGTGGCACCCACCGGCAAGAAGATCACCGCCGCCCCGGCACCCGCATCGTCGGCACCTGCCAGCAGCGGAAGCTACGGCCAAGGTTACTAAGCGGCCCGGCTTGGAGCTACGGTGTGGCCGCCAAAAGGGCCACACCGGAGCCCGTCCTGCGGATAATCACGCTGGCAATGTCCTGCTTCGGCACGCTCGTGGACGCCACCGGATTGACGGTCTCCCCGGGTCCGGCGCTCCAGCTGCCCACCACGGTGCTCGCGCCCGCACGGGTCACCACCACGAGTTCATAGGCCGACGGGGCGGTGTAGCCGGGTGTTCCGGCAGCCGCATAGCTGCAGCTCCAACTCAACCTGCTTCCCCACGGCTCGGCGGTCAGGGTGCCCGTGGCCTGCAATGGGCTCGACGTACCGGCGTCGGCAAAATGAAGGGCCGCTCCTGCCGCGACGGACGCCTGCGGCGGAGCCGACTGCCGGCCAAGCCCCAGGCCCGCCGCACCCATGCCGAGTCCGACGACGAGCACGGCGGCGGCCGCGAGGCCCACCCGGCGGGCCCTACGGCGTCGTACCTTTTCGGCATAGAGGGCGTATGGTGCCGGCGGTGCCGACTCCGCCGCTGGGGCAAAGGCCTCCGCCCCCGCAGCCGACAACAAGCCTGGCAGCCCGGAAACGGCGGCCACCCTGGCCCGGCAGGACGCGCAGCCGGCCAGGTGGTCCTCGAATTCGCGCCGTTCCGCCGGCGGCAGGGCACCAAGCACATAGGCGCCGTCCCAGAGCGCGTACGGATCCTGCGCCTCATCGGGCCTTTGACCGGTCATGGCCTGCCCACCCCGTTCTCAGCCAGCGCGAGCTTCAATGCCCGCAATCCGTAATGGAGGCGGGACTTCACTGTTCCCGCCGGAATGCCCAAGGCCGCGGCGATGGTGCCGGTGTCCTCGCCGCCAAAATACGCGCGCGTAATCACCGCGCGATGATCCTCCGTCAGCGTGGCCATCGCCTCCGCCACCAGCCAGGTGTCAAGGATCCTGTCCGTCTGGTCGGGGGCGGCGTTTTCGGGCAGTTCGGCCCGGGCCCGTTCCAACCGGTGGCGCGCACTGCGCCAGTCATCGATGACCAGGTTCCGCGCCACCGTGAACAACCAGGCCCGCAATGCCCCCTCCGGGCGCTGCAACACATCCTGGTGCTCCCAGGCGCGCAGCAGGGTTTCCGCCACCACGTCCTCGGCCACCGTTCCCTCGGTGGTGAGCCGGCGGACAAAGCGGGTGAGCACGGCGGCATAGTCCTCGTGCAGGGCCAACATGGCATCATGCCGCGCCGGCGCCTGGGGTCGTCCTTGCTGGTTCACACATGCCTCCTTTGCCCTTAACACGAATCACCGGGCGGAACGGTTCAATCACCCTTCACGGCGCCGGGCCAGCCGTCCCATTGAACCCCGCGGGCCCCCGCCCCGTATGAAGGCTATGAGACCCACCCACCCGATACTCCGGGAGTCGAAACCATGACGTACGAATTTAACGGCCTGCCTCTTCACATTCTCCTCGTCCACGCCGTGGTGGTCATTGTTCCACTCACGGCGCTCTGTACGGCGGCCACCATGGTGTGGCCCATGGCGCGGCGCCGTCTGGGATTGCTGACCCCGGCCCTGGGGATCGCGTGTGTGGCGCTGGTGTTTGTCACCATGAAGGCGGGGGAGTGGCTGCTGCTGCGGGTTGCCCAGACGCCGGCCATCCTCCAACATGCCAACGACGGCCGGACCCTGCTGCCGTGGGCGTGGGCCTTGATGGGCGCGGCGATCGTCGCGTGGTTCTGGCACCGCCTGGCCATGCGCGCCCGGCTGCGGGCGCGGATCGGCCCGCGGTTTGCCGCAACCGTGGCCGTGCTTGTCACGGTGGCGGTGCTGTTGGCATGTGTTGGCATCACGGCGGACGTGGCGGTCATTGGCGAGGCAGGTTCACGGGCCGTGTGGGGCGGCCTGCTCGGGTCCTGAGCGGCGTAGCGGTCCCTAGGACGTCATGGCGTCCTCATACGGGTAGGCGGCGATGACCGCCTGGATCCTGTCCACGGCCGGCTGGTCCAGGCCGCTGGGGGCCACGTTGTTCCAGGCCTCCACGGCCACGTCGCCGAAGTTGTGCCCGTGGTCGGCCGGCACCGCCTCACCCATGAACATGTCGAAGGCCACCTGCAGGTAGGTCACCAACGGAATCCACACCATGGAATCGCTGACGTCGGGTGCCCGGCCGCCCTGGGCGGCGCTGCCGCCCAGCCAGTCGGGACGCTGCCAGATCAGGGTGGGGGTCAGCCAGCTCACGGCGTCCGTGCCGTGCTGGAGGTACGCCACCCGGCCCGCCTCCCAGGGGCCCGGCACGCGGGAAAAATCGCCGTGCTTGGACAACCAGCGAATGTGCCGGCCGCCGTCGTACACGGGTTGCCAAACAGGGGAGCCGGCATCACGGGCGGCCTGCAGGGAACGCCACGGCTGGGAATTGTTGGGGGCACCGGAGAATACAGCGCCGTCCACGGATCCGGTCAGGTCCGCGGCGTCCTTGAAGGCCGACTGCATGCCGGCCGCGCCAAGGCTCAATCCATACACATACAGTTTGGGCCGGGCCGCTGCGGGCATGGCCAGCCACTCCTTGTGCACGGCTTGGTAGAGCGCCTGCCCGGACTCCCGCGGAAGGTCCTCATGGAACAGGAACGACACCCAGCTGGGCTGGTAGGAATACTGCAGGGAGACAATCGCGGTGTCCCCGCCGTGCAGGTACTCCACCGAGTCCATGGCCTGGCGTTCCAGCCAGCCTGAGCCCGTGGGCGTCGCAATAATCAGGCTGCCCCTGGCGAAGCCACCGGTGCGCTTGAGTTCCGCCACGGCCAGCGCGGCCCGGGACTCGGCGGAATCCTCCTGTGCCGATCCCACGTAGACCCGGACGGGTTCCTTGGCCGGTTGATGCGTCACGGCGCTGATCTGTGCGGCGGTCGGCCCGCCGCCTACAAAGGCCCGGCCCTGCATGCCCAGTTGGGACCAGACGACGGCGGAAGCGGCGCCCGCGGAGCGAAAGGTCGACGCCGGCTCCGTGATCCCGGCGGGCGTTGTGGCGTTGCGGGCCGCATACACCCGGTCGGTGCCAAGCAGCGCCCCACCGACCAGCAGGCTCAGCGCCAACGCCGCGCACAGTGCCCCGGCAAGCAAACCGGAGGCCTTAGCCAGTCCGGGCCGGTTGCTGCGGCGGCGGACCATGCGGCGGGTCCGAGCCGCGATGACGGAAAGTCCCCGGCGGGCGGCAAACACAATGGCGCCAACCACCACGGCCACTACGGTGAAGGTCGCCAGGTTCACGCCGTCCGCAGGAGGCATGTCGACATGGGCGCGAACGTCGTTTTGCCAGGCGATGGTGGCAACAGCAATGGCAGCGACATAGAGGAGGGCGGCAACCGCCGCCAGCACCCGGCCCCGCGTCCCCCAGGTGAGCCGATCGGCAAAGCTGCGGCCCCGGCGTCGTGCCACGGCCACACCCACGGCACGGGTGATCCACGCCGCCAGCAGATAGGCCAGGGAAAAGCTCAGGCCCGCCAGGAAACCCTGGAACAGGGCCGGACGGGGCACCAGGGACGGAGTCATCGCGAGCCCAACGGCCGCAAGCCCCGCCGCGGCGCCGAGAAGACCGGACAGCCGGTTCCAATTCATGTGGTGTTCCCCCTGCGGTGACGCCATGGACCCCCTATGCTATCTGCTTAAACAAGGCCACTTTTCCCGCCGTGGACCCCCCTCCGGCATGGAAAGCGCCGCGCACCCAAACTAGCCTGTTGCACATGGAGATACTTCACTACAGCGCGTTCACCACGGATCCCGACGGCGGCAACCAGGCGGGCGTCATCCTGCCGGCGGATACCCTCGACAGCCGGCAGATGCAGGCCATCGCCGCCAAGCTTGGCTACTCGGAAAGTGCCTTCCTTTCACCGCGGGCGGACGGCAGTTTCAAGGTGAGGTACTTTGCGCCGGCGGCCGAGGTGCCGTTTTGCGGTCACGCGACCATCGCCGCGGCCGTTGCCCTGGCCAGGAAGACCGGTCCCGGGCCGCTGACCTTCCATACGGCAGTGGGGGAGATCCCCGTCGTCACCCGGGAGCTGGACGGAATCCTCACCGCGACCCTGACCAGCGTGGACACCAAGGTGGTGGAGCCGGCGCCGGAGCTTGCCGTACGCCTGCTGGCCGCCCTGCGGCTGCGTCCCCAGGACCTGGACCCCGCGCTACCGTTGCTGATCTCCTTTTCCGGAAACTGGCACCCCATGGTGCCCGTGGCGTCCGCCGCCATCCTGGCGGGCCTTGACTACGATTTTGCGGCGCTGGAGGCACTCATGGCCGAACAAGGGTGGCAGGCCACCGTCAGCGTCATGTATCGCGTGGACGGGCACACCTTCGAGGTGCGCAATCCGTTCCCGCCCGGGGGAGTGCGCGAGGATGCCGCCACGGGATCAGCCGCGGCGTCCCTGGGCGGCTACCTGCGGCACCTGGGCCTGGTGGCGCTCCCCGCGGACGTCACCGTCCACCAGGGGCACCATATGGGCCGCCCGTCCCTGCTGACCGTGCACATTCCCGAAACCGGCGGCATTGACGTCAGTGGAAGCGCCGTGCCCCTGGACGTTTAGGGCCTGGACGCTTAGGGTGCTGGACGCTTAGGGTGCCGTGGTGCCGGCCGACGGCGCGGCTTCGCTGGGGCGTTTCCCGGCAGTGCTCCAGCTGGCGAGGAATTCAAGCTGCTCCTGCGCCCGGCTTCCCGGTTCGGCCGTGTAGGCGATGATCGTCAGGCCCTCGCCGGGGATCTCGAGGGATTCGCCCGTGAGCTCGATGTCGCCGACCAGCTGGTTGTGCAGCCTCTTGCGGGCCGTGCGGTGGAAGCGGACGTTGTGCCGTGCCCAGCGTTTGGAGAATTCGGTGCTTCCCGTGGCGAGGTCCCCGATGAGGCTGGCCAGCGCCCTGTCGTGCGGGCTGCGTCCGGCTTCGCCGCGGAGCGCGGCGGCAAGGTCATCGGCAAGGGTCGTCCACTCAAGGAAGAACTCCCGGGCGCGGGGGTCAAGGAACATGAACCGGGCAAGGTTCAAGGGCAGGGCCTCCGGGCTGAAGATCCCGGCGTAGAGGGTGAAACAGGCGCTGTTCGCGGCCATGATGTCCATGCGGGAATTACGGACATAGGCGGGCGTACCCGTCATCCCGGCAAGCAGCCGTTGAATGCCGGGACGCACTTCCGTCCGGGAACGGCGTGGTCCGGCTGCCGGCGACGGCGCGGCGGCCCTGGCCAGGTCGAGCAGGTGGGCCCGTTCGGCCTCGTCGAGGCGGAGGGCCCCGGCCAGGGATTCCAGAACGCTTTCGGAGACTCCGCGCAGGTTTCCCCGTTCCAGCCGGGCATAGTATTCGGTGCTGACGCCGGTCAGCATGGCCACCTCCTCGCGTTTGAGGCCCGGGACCCGCCGAGTTCCGCCGTACGCCGGCAGCCCGGTCTGGGCGGGGGTGATGCGCGACCGGCGGCTCGTCAAGAACTCGCGGACGTCTTGGCTGTTGTCCATGACCTCCACATTACGGCGGACCGGCCCTTCCTAACAGGAACTGGCAGTACACCTCACGGCAGGTCCTTCCACGCCGGGATCGGGGCTGGTTTTCTTGAATCAACACCCGTTCACTCCCCGTCCAAAGGTCACCATGTCAGTCTCCACACTCAACCCTCCGATGACGGCGGCCCGGCCACGGGCAGCGCTTGCGGCAGCGCTTGCGGCAGCGATGCTGGGCTTCTTCGTCGTCGCCCTGGATGCCCAGATCGTCAACGTGGCCCTTCCGGCGATCCGGAACGATCTTGGGGGCGGACTGTCCGGGCTGCAGTGGATCGTCACCGGCTACACCCTGATGTTCTCGGCCCTGCAATTGTTTTCGGGGACGTTTTCCGACCGGGTCGGAGCCCGCCGCGCGTACGCTTTTGGCATGGTCCTGTTCACCGTGGCATCCGCCGCGTGCGCTTTCAGCCCCAGCCTCCCGGCCCTCATTGCCGGGCGGATCCTGCAGGGCATCGGCGCAGCGATGATCACCCCTAGTTCCCTCGCACTCATCCGGGAGGCCTACCAGGACGCGGCCCGGCGGGGCCGGGCCATCGTGTACTGGGGCCTGGGCGGCTCCGTCGCCGCGGCGGCAGGCCCGGTCCTCGGCGGCCTCCTCACCCAGCTCGACTGGCGGCTGATCTTCCTCGTCAACCTTCCCGTCGGGGCGGGCGCCCTCGTCGTCCTGGCCCGTGTCGCCCCATCACCGCGACGCCCCGTGCCCTTCGACTGGGTCGGCCAGATCACCGCGGTGCTATTCCTGGCGAGCCTGACGTACGCCATCATCGAGGGCGCACACATCGGCTACTCAAGCCCCGAAATCATCACGCTCCTCGTTGCATGTGCGGCATCGGCAGCCGCCTTCGTGCTGGCACAGGCCAGGGGGACCCATCCCATGGTCCCGTTGGAGCTGTTCCGTTCACGCACGCTCTCCTCCGCCGTGGTCATCGCGACCGTGACGATGGCGGCCTTCTACGGCGTCGTCTTCCTGCAAAGCCTGTACTTCCAGCAGCAACGCGGGGCGACGGCGTTGGAAACCGGACTCCTGTTCCTGCCCATGACGGGCCTGGTCGCCCTTCTTAACCCCTTCGCGGCCCGGCTGATGATCCGCTACGGCAACGCGGCCATGATCGCTGCCGGCCAGCTGCTCATGGCCCTGGGCCTGCTCGGCCTGTGGCTGGTGCCCGCCAATGCACCCCTCCTGCTCGTGGCGCTCGTCATGGTCCCGGTCGGCGTCGGCGGCTCCTTCACGGTGCCACCCATCATCGCACTGGTCATGGACCAGGTGCCGGTGGAGACTGCGGGCACCGCGGGCGGGGTCATCAACACCGCCCGGCAGCTCGGCGGGTCCCTTGGCGTCGCGATCTACGGTGCCCTGCTGGCCGGGCACGGCTTCATGGACGGGCTCCGCCTGGGACTCGGCACCACAGCCGTCATCCTCCTTATCTTGACCGCCGCGTCCCTGGCGCTGCGCAATCCGAAACAACCACAGCACTGAGCAACCACGGCACAAAAAGGGAAGCAACGACATGGAATTGATACCACCAGCCCCCACGGCAAAAGCCCCGAAGGAGCGGTTCACGGGCGACGTCTACCTCACCCCGCTGCACGCCGGCGAGGCGCCGTCCCGGCTCATCGCCGCGCTGGTCCGGTTCACCCCCGGCGCCCGCACCAATTGGCACTCGCACCCGCTGGGCCAAACCCTGCATTGCACCGACGGGACAGGGCTGGTCGCCACCCGTGACGGGAACGTCATCCGCATGCGCGCCGGCGACACGGTCCACACGCCGCCCGGGGAGGAGCACTGGCACGGCGCCACCCCGGACACCATGATGGGTCATCTGGCCCTGGCCGAACACGACGACGGATCCGGCGCCACCTGGGCTGAACCGGTCACCGAGCAGGACTACGAAACCGCCACCAAACAAGCTTCCCGCTAACCACAACCACCAACAAAGGAAAACTCCATGCACAACGTGACACTCAACAACGGCGTCCAGATGCCCATCCTCGGCTTCGGGGTCTACCAGATCCCCGACGGTGAGACCCAGGCAGCCGTGGAGAGCGCACTCGCCACCGGGTACCGCCACCTGGATACGGCAGCCTCCTACGGCAACGAAGAAGCCGTCGGGGCCGCCATCAAGGCCAGCGGCATCGCCCGCGAAGACCTGTTCGTCACCACCAAACTCTGGATCCAGCACGCCCCCACCGGCAGCGTCGAGGAGGACACCCGACGCTCTTTCGACAACTCGCTCAACCGGCTCGGCCTGGACTACCTGGACCTGTACCTGATCCACCAGCCGCTGGGCGACTACTACGGCGAATGGCGGGCCCTGCAAAAGCTGAACAAGGCAGGCCTGGCCCGGGCGATCGGAGTGTCCAACTTCCACCCGGACCGGTTGGTTGACCTCATTGACCACAACGAGATTGTCCCGGCCGTCAACCAGATCGAAACCCACCCCTTCCACCAGCGCGCCGCCGACCAGGCCCTCATGATCGAACGCGGCGTGCAGATCGAGTCCTGGGGGCCGTTCGCCGAAGGGAAGAACGGCCTGTTCACCAATCCGTTGCTTGGCGCGATCGGTGCGGCACACGGCAAGTCCGTCGCCCAGGTCGTGCTGCGCTGGCTCACCCAGCGCGGCGTCGTCGTCATCCCCAAGTCGGTGAAGGCGGAGCGAATGGCCCAAAACATGGATGTCTTCGACTTCACCCTCACCGAGGAGCAGATGGCCACGATCGCGACCCTCGACGCCGGTACCAGCCAATTCTTCGACCACCGCGACCCCGCCATGGTCAGCTGGCTCGGCGGGCGCCGCTACAACTGACACCGGCGAAAACCCCTACCTACCCAATCATCGAAAGAGGTCAAGAATGACTGATTCATCCCAGACCCGGGCCCGGCAACTCATCGGCGACTTCGCCCCCAAGCTCGTCGAGCTGACGGACGGCGTGCTCTTCGGGGACATTTGGGAACGGAACGAACTTTCCCCGCGGGACCGGAGCCTCGTCACGGTGTCCAGCCTGGTCACCAGCGGCAGCACCGAACAGCTCCGCGGCCACCTGGCACGGGCCAAGGCCAACGGGCTGACGGAAACCGAACTCAAGGAGGCCATCATCCACCTGGCCTTCTATGCCGGCTGGCCCAAGGCGATGTCCGCGATCACCCTGGCCAAGGAAATCTTCGAGGCCTGACCCGGCGCAAATGCGAGCGGGATCACACCCGGCCACGCATTTGACCATTCCTGGGCAAACAAAAAAGGCCCGGAAGATCAATTGATCTTCCGGGCCATCTTGTGCGCGGAGGGGGACTTGAACCCCCACCCCGTTTCCAGGACTAGCACCTCAAGCTAGCGCGTCTGCCATTCCGCCACCCGCGCAGGTGTCATCAGGAGCTCGATTCCAACCTCTCAGTCGTATCGTTTGCCCCCGAAGCAGCGATGAATACGATAGCACAGGTTTTGGGTGAAAGAACAATCGAGTGGTTCATGACCCCATTCGACCCCCTCAAAGGGCCCCCAACACCCAGGATGTAGGCTGAAACAAACACTTGAAAAGCCCTAAGGAGCCCCCTCGTGAACACCGTTCGGCCCGACGAAGAAGTAGTTGGCATCTGCCAGGACCTGATCCGTTTCGACACCAGCAACTTCGGCACGAATGAGGGCCCCGGTGAGCGCGCCATCGCCGAGCACGTCGCAGCCCTCATCTCCGACACCGGCTTGACACCGGAACTCTATGAATCCGCGCCGGGCCGCGCCAACGTGGTGACCCGCGTTGAGGGCAGCGACCCATCCCTGCCGGCCCTGGTGGTGCACGGCCACCTCGACGTGGTTCCGGCGCTGGCCCACGAATGGAGCGTTGACCCGTTCGGCGGCCTGGAGAAGGACGGGTTGATCTGGGGCCGCGGGGCCGTGGACATGAAGGACATGGACGCCATGACCCTCTCCGTCATGCGTTCCATGGGTCGGGAGAACCGCAAACCAAAGCGTGATCTGATCTTCGCCTTCTTTGCCGACGAGGAAGCCGGCGGCAGCTACGGGGCCCGCTGGTCGGTAGACAACCGCCCCGATCTCTTCGACGGCGCCACCGAGGCCATCTCCGAGGTGGGCGGATTCTCCGCCGAAATTGGCGGCAAGCGCGCGTACCTGCTCCAGACCGCCGAGAAGGGCCTGTCCTGGCTGCGCCTGACGGCCCACGGCCGCGCCGGGCACGGCTCACAGATCAACACCGACAACGCCGTCACCCGGCTGGCCCGCGCCGTCACCAGGATCGGTGACCACGAGTGGCCCATCGAGTACACGCCCACCACCCGGCAGTTCCTGGAGGGCGTCTCGGAACTGACCGGCGTCGAATTCGACGAAGGCAACCCGCAGATCCTGCTGGACCAGCTGGGGACGGTGGCCCGGTTCGTGGGCGCTACCTTGCAAAACACGGCGAACCCCACGTTCCTGCAGTCCGGCTACAAGGCCAACGTGATTCCCGCCACTGCCGAGGCCATGGTCGATGTACGCACGCTGCCGGGCCGCCATGAGGAAGTCCTGGAACTGGTGCGTGAACTGGCCGGGGACGGGATCGAGATCTCCACCATCCACAACGATGTCTCGCTGGAAACCCCGTTCGCGGGGAACCTGGTGGACGCCATGATCGATTCCCTCCACGTCGAGGACCCCGGCGCCACCGTCTTGCCCTACACGCTCTCCGGCGGCACGGACAACAAGTCGCTGAGCCGGCTCGGGATTACCGGCTACGGCTTTGCCCCCCTCCAGTTGCCGGCCGACCTTGATTTCACGGGCATGTTCCACGGCGTTGACGAGCGTGTGCCGGTGGAGTCGTTGAAGTTTGGCGCCCGCGTCCTGGACCGCCTGCTCAGCAACTACTAGGGAGACCCCGCATGGACCTGCACGAACTGCTGCCCGACGCCCTCCTGGAACGGTTCCGCGAGCGGGCCGCCGGCTACGACGAACGCAACGAGTTCTTCCACGAGGACCTGGCCGAACTCAAGGCCCAGGGCTACCTGCGGATGTTTGCCGCCACCGACGACGGCGGTCTCGGCTTTGGGCTGCGGGAGGTCGCCGCCGCGCAGCGCAGGTTGGCCACGGCGGCCCCCGCCACCGCGTTGGCGATCAATATGCACCTGGTCTGGACCGGCGTCGCGCACGTGTTGTCCCGGCGCGGCGACGACTCCCTGCACTATGTCCTCACGGAAGCCGTGAACGGCGAGGTGTTCGCGTTTGGCAACTCCGAGGCCGGCAACGATTCGGTGTTGTTCGACTCCAACACCGTGGCGGCGCCGTTGGGGGATGGCTCCTATGCGTTCACGGGCACCAAGATCTTCACCTCGCTGTCACCGGCCTGGACACGCCTGGGCATCTTTGGCAAGGACACCACGGGGGAGGAGCCGGCGCTGGTGCACGCCTTCATCACCCGGGACACCCCGGGCTACTCCATCAAGGACGACTGGAACACCCTGGGCATGCGCGCCAGCCAGTCCAACACAACGGTCCTTGACGGTGCCGTGGCCCCGGCCGGGCGGGTGTTCAGGAAACTTCCCGTGGGCCCCAACAGCGACCCCCTGATCTTTGCCATCTTCGCCTGCTTTGAAACCCTGCTGGCCGCCGTCTACACGGGCCTGGGGGAGCGGGCGCTGCAGATCGGCGTCGCCACGGTGCACAAGCGCACCTCCAAGAAGACAGGCAAGCCCTACTCGCAGGACCCGGACATCCGCTGGCGCATTGCCGACGCCGCCCTGGCCATGGACGGGCTGTACCCGCAGCTGGACGCCGTCGCCCGCGATGTCGACGAGCTCGCCGACCATGGCGCCCAATGGTTCCCCCAGTTGGTGGGGCTGAAGGTCCGCGCCACCGAGACGGCGCGCACGGTGGTTGACCTGATCATCCGGGTCAGCGGCGGCGGCAGCTACTTCGCCGGCAGCGAGTTGGGCCGGCTGTACCGGGACGTGCTGGCCGGCATGTTCCACCCCTCGGACGACGAATCCGCGCACGGCACCATCGCCAACGCCTGGCTGGGCCCCGTGGAGGACTAATCCCATGGGGGAAAAGACCGTGTGCCGGGCGTCTTCCTAGAAGACGTCCAGCGTCCGTTCCACCCGCAAAACGCGACGCCGCATCCAGTACTGGCGCCCGCCACCCATATAGAGGCGGCTGCGCTCCAATTCCCATTTCCCGTACTCCGCGTGCTCGCGCAAACGCTGGTAGGCGACCGGCACCGATTCGTCGGGCCGGACGGTCAAAATGAGATATTCGTACTGCCGTCCGGGGGCTCCCGAACCTTGGCGCACGGCGTGCAGGGTTTCCTTCATGTCCGTCCATTCTGCCGCTGGTGGGCTGAACTTGCTCCCACCATTAAAGCTACCCTCACGGGCCGTGGAAAGGTCTTTCATGTTGGCTGACACACTGGTACCGTCAAAGTCATGAGCATTGATCCCCGCGCGGCACTAACTGCCCTGACGACAGCCCTTGAAGAACACCTTGTGGCTGCCTCGGCACGACGCGGCGAAGAAGACCCGATTGTCGAAGCAACCTTCCTGGGCATCATCGACGCCTTCGAGGTGTACGAGGAAGCCCTGTTCGACGCCTTTGACGAGGTGACGCCGCTGGTCATTTACGGCGAGGAAGATGCCGACGCCGAGGAGCAGGACGTCGACGACGACCTGGAACCGATCGACGACTAGCTGCAATCCCTATTGGGAGTCCCTACTGGGCATCCCTGCCGGGGGCCTCAGCAGGAGACTTCGTCCAGCACCGTTCCGATTTGTTCGGGCAACGGCTCCAGGGATGACGCGAGGATTTCCTTCAACTGTTCGCTGGTTCGCGGCCCCACCACGGCGCCGGCCACCAAATGCTGGTCGAGGACCCAGGCCAGAGCCACATCCAACGGTGTACGCCCCAGCCCCTGGGCGGCCGTCATGAGCGCCTCGGTGATCCGGCTGGGTCGGCCCGACAAATACGGTTCCACATAGGAGCCCATGGTTTCGCTGGCTCCACGGGAGTCGGTGGGAATCTGTCCCCGGTATTTTCCCGTGAGCACTCCGCGCCCCAGGGGTGCCCAGCACATGACCCCGGTGCCCACGTGTTCGGCCGCCGGCAGGATTTCGCGTTCGGCGCCCCGGGCAAGCAGGGAATACTCCACCTGGTTCGCCACAAGGGCCGTGTCGGACAAGGTTGCGGCGCGTGCCAGCTGCCAGCCGCTGTAGTTGGACACCCCTGCGTAGCGCACCCGCCCCGTGGATACGGCAAGGTCCAGGGCGCTAAGGGTTTCCTCCAGCGGCACGTTCTCGTCCCAAATATGGGCCAGCCACAAATCCAGGTGGTCCGTGCCCAGCCGGGCCAGGGAGGCGTCAAGGCTTGCCAGCATGGCGCGGCGGGACGTGTCGACCATCCGTTTGCCATTGCGGTGGCTGACGCCGGCCTTGGATACCAGGACCACGTCGCTGCGCGGCACCACATCCCCCAAAAGTTCACCCAGGATTGCCTCGCTGCGCCCCTCGACATAGCTCACGGCCGTATCAAGGGTGGTGCCGCCGGCGTCGACAAAGCTGCGCAATAGGTCCTTGGCAGTGTCCGCGTCGGTTTCCTTGCCCCAGGTCATGGTGCCCAGGCCCAGTGCGGAAACCCGTAGTCCGCTGGTGCCCACGAATCGTTGTTCCATGCACGCAAGCTTACGGGGAATCCGGGGGCCGTTTTTGCGACGCGCGGTCCGGCGCGGCCGCACCCCGGGGCGCCGCGCATGCTCTAGGCTAAGTGCCGTGAACTGGTTTGAAGCGGCCTTCCTGGGCCTCATCCAAGGCTTGACGGAATTCCTCCCCATTTCCTCCAGCGCCCATCTATTTATTGTCGGGAAGTTCCTGCCAACGGGCGCCGACCCCGGCGCGGCCTTCACGGCCGTGAGCCAGCTTGGCACGGAGGCGGCCGTCGTCGTCTTCTTTTGGCGCGACATCGTGCGCATCATCAAGGCCTGGTTCGGTTCCCTGCGCGGCAAGGTGCCGCGCAGCGACCCCGACGCCCGGATGGGCTGGCTGGTCATCGTCGGCACCATCCCGATCGCCGTGCTCGGCGTGGTCTTCCAGAACCAAATCGAATCGACCCTGCGCAACCTGTGGATAGTGGCGACGACCTTGATTGTCTTTGGCCTGATCCTGGCCTTCGCCGACGCCGTGGCCCGGCAGGAACGCGAAATCAAGGACCTCACCGTCAGGGACGGCATCATCTACGGTTTCGCCCAGGCGCTGGCGCTCATTCCGGGCGTTTCACGCTCCGGCGGCACCATCACGGCCGGCCTGCTCATGGGGTACACCCGCGAATCGGCCGCCCGGTATTCATTCCTGCTGGCCATCCCCGCAGTCTTCTCCAGCGGCCTGTACGAGCTGTACAAGGTCTTCGCCAAGCACGAAGGCGCCCAGGGCCCGTTCGGCATCGGCCAGATCGCCCTGGCAACGGTCATCGCCTTCGTTGTGGGATATCTCATCATCGGCTGGTTCCTGAAGTTCATCTCCACCAAGAGCTTCCGTCCCTTTGTTTGGTACAGGATCGCCCTGGGCCTGGTGCTGTTCATCCTGCTCGGCCTCGGCGTCATCACCGCGTAACACCTACGTCAAGCGCGTTACCGCGAAACGTCCTCCCCAGGCTCGCTTCGCTCGCTTGTGGCCCCTCGGACGTTACGCTTAGCTCTGTGAAAACTTGGAAGTCCCGCCCCGTCCCCGAGCTGCCCGGCGAAATGCCCGCGCTTTTCCTGCATGAAACCACGGCAAACCGTGTCACGGCCCTTCCCGCCGGTGACACGGCCAGCCTGTACGTCTGCGGGATCACCCCCTACGACGCCACGCACATGGGCCACGCCGCCACCTACGTGGCGTTCGACCTGCTGAACCGTACCTGGCGCGACGCCGGGCGCACCGTCAGTTATGTGCAGAATGTGACGGACGTGGACGACCCCCTCCTGGAGCGTGCAACCCGCGACGGCGTCGACTGGCGTGAGCTGGCCGCCGAGCAGACGGCGCTCTTCCACGAGGATATGGAAGCGCTGAACGTGCTGGCACCCGACAACTACATCGGGGCCGTGGAGGCCATCGAGTGGATCGTGCCCCAGATCGAGGCCCTCGTGGCGGCGGGCGTCGCCTACACGGTCCCCGGCAGCGAGGGCGGTCCCGACGGCGACGTCTACTTCTCGGTGGACGCCGCCTCGGCGAGCAGCCAGGACGGCATCGACGGGCCCTGGTGGCTCGGCCAGGTCTCCGGCCTGAGCCCGGAGGAAATGCTGCCCATCTTTGCCGAACGTGGCGGCGACCCGCAGCGGTCCGGCAAGCGGAACCCGCTCGACGCCCTGCTGTGGCGCGTGGCCCGCGACGGCGAACCCCACTGGGACGGCGCGTCGCTGGGGGAGGGGCGCCCCGGCTGGCACATCGAATGTACGGTCATTGCCCAGCGTTTCCTGCCCGAGCCCTTCACCGTCCAAGGCGGCGGCTCCGACTTGATCTTCCCGCACCACGAGATGGGCGCCGGCCACGCCTTCGCCCTCAGCCACGTGCCCATGGCCCAGCACTACGCCCACACGGGCATGGTGGGCCTCGACGGCGAAAAGATGAGCAAGTCCCTGGGCAACCTGGTGCTGGTGTCCAAGCTGCGCGCCGAAGGAGTCGACCCCTCGGCCATCCGCCTGGCCATCCTGGCCAACCACTACCGTTCCGACTGGTTCTGGACCGACGCCCTGCTGGAAAACGCCCAGGCACAGCTGGCCGCCTGGCGGGCCGCCCTGCCCCAGACGCCGGAAGGCTCCGCCCCCGAACTGATGGCCGAGCTCCGTGCGGCCCTGGCCGCAGACCTCGACGCCCCCCGCGCCCTGGCCGCCGTCGACGCCTGGGCCGCAACCGCGGCAGCGGCACCCGCAGCCGACGGTTGTGAACGCGACGCCGCCCTGGTCTCCGACGCCATCGAGGCACTGCTGGGCGTAGCACTTTAGGAGAGAGGCCCCTGGCAACAAGCGTGCCCCGGCGGAAACCCGCCGGGGCACAGCCATGCCCGCAGGATGTTCCTAGGGCTGGTCCTTGCCGCGGCGGCGCAGATAGCGCTCAAATTCCTTGGCGATGGACTCCCCGGTGGCTTCGGGGAGGTCTTCGGTGTCCTTCGCCTCCTCCAGCTGGCGCACATAGGCGGCAATCTCCGGGTCCCCGGCGGCAAGGTCGTTGACGCCGCGCTCCCACGCCTGGGCGTCATCGAGCAGTTCGGCGGTGGGCAACGCCACCTGCAGGAAGTCCTCCACCTTGTTCAGCAACGCCAGCTCGGCCTTGGGGGACGGGGCCTGAGCCACATAGTGCGGCACCGCCGCCCACAGGGAAATGGTGGGCAGCCCCGCCAGCAGGGCAAGTTCGTTCAGTACGCCCACGATCCCGATGGGGCCCTCGTACTCCGAGGCTTCCAACTCAAACCGTTCGCGCAACTCGGCGTCGTCACAGGTCGCGGTGACGGGGATGGGCCGCGAATGGGGCACGTCGGCAAGCAGTGCACCCACTAGCAGCACATAGTTCACATTGAGGGCTGCGGCCTTGGCCAGCAATTCAGCCGTGTAGGCGCGCCAGCGGTAGGACGGTTCAATGCCGTGCACAAAGATGACGTCGATGGCGGTGCCGGGGATCGTGGCCTTGGCAATCTTCGTCACGGGCCATTTGATCTTCCGGGTGCCGGCGGCCGTCTGGTGGACCTCCGGCCGGGTGAACTGGAAATCGTAGTACTCGTCCGGCTCAATCACGGCGACCCGTTTGGCACCCCATAAATGGTGCAGGTACTTCAGCGCATCACTGGCGGCCTCACCGGCGTCGTTCCAGCCCTCAAAGGCGGCCATCAGCACGGTGACGCGCTCGTCTCCGGCCGCCGGCTCCAGCAGGCGGCGAAATTCTTGTGCCGGCACCTCATTGTCACTGCTCACGGCACCAGCCTACGACGCGGACGGATTTGTGCCACCGCAAATCACCCAAGACTTTGGCGGAAAAAAATACCCGACGGTAACCCACGTAGACTGATTGCATGCATTTACCGACGGGCTCCGCCCAGCCAACAATTTCCGTTGCCTCCGCCGATGCGTCACCTGCCCTCAAGGCCGCCTTGTGGGACATGGACGGCACCCTTGTGGACACCGAACCGTACTGGATCGCAGCGGAAATTGAGTTGGTGCGCGCCCACGGCGGGCACTGGGATGCGGAAATGGCCAAGACCCTGGTGGGTAACGCGCTGGAAACCTCGGCCAAGGTCCTCCAGGACGCCGGCGTGAAGCTTGAGGTGCGCGAGATCGTGGACCACCTCTCCACCAAGGTCATCGAAGGTATCCGGGCCGCCCTGCCGTGGCGGCCCGGCGCCCGGGAACTGCTGGCCGAACTGCACGGCCGCGGCGTGCGCTGCGTGCTTGTCACCATGAGCGAGCGCCCGCTGGCCCAGGAAGTGGTCAACGCGCTGCCCGCGCAGTACATGGAATTCCTTGTCACGGGCGATTCGGTGGTCAACGGCAAACCCCACCCGGAACCGTACCTGAATGCCATTGAGCTCCTGCGCGCGGCCGATCCCGAGCTGACCGCCGCCCACTGCGTGGCACTCGAGGACTCGGCCCCCGGGGTTGCCTCCGCCATGGCCGCCGGCGTGGCCACGATCGCCATCCCGCATGTGGTGGCGCTGGCGGATGACCCGGCCCGCACCACGTGGGACACCCTTGCCGGCAAGACGTACGACGACGTCGCAGCCGTTGTCGCCGGCCGCGCAGCTTCCGTGGGGGCACGGACATGAGCGGCACCGCCCCGCAGGCCCGGACCCGGCGCGAAGGGTTCGTCCTGGGCTCGGTGCGCGGCACTCCGATCATCCTCGCCAACTCGTGGTTCCTGATTGCCGCCATCACGGTGCTGATCTTTGGTCCGCAGCTCCAGTCGAGTTACTCCGGCCTGGGCGCCGGCGCCTACCTGGTGGCCTTCGCCTACGCCCTGCTGCTGCTGTTCTCGGTCTTCATCCACGAGCTGGCCCATGCGTTGACGGCGAAGATGTACGGCTGGACCACCCACAAGATCGTGTTGAACCTGTGGGGCGGCCACACCGAGTTCGACTTCACCAAGGCAACCCCCGGCCGCGCCCTGGTGGTGGCCTTTGCCGGCCCGCTGGCCAACTTCGTGCTGGCCGGCCTCGGCTACCTGGTGCTTCTGGCCCTGCCCGACGGGCCGTCCATGACCCTGGTCGCGGCCATGGGCTATTTGCTGACCCAGATTTTCATCTGGGCCAACCTGCTGATCGGCGTGTTCAACGTGCTGCCGGGTTCACCGCTCGACGGCGGGCGTCTCGTGGAGTCCATCGTGTGGAAGGCCACCGGCAGCCAGGAAAAGGGCACCGTCGCCGCAGGCTGGGCCGGCCGGGTCATCGTGGTCCTGATCGTGATTGGCGCACTCGTGGTGCCCTACCTGCAGGGCAATCAGCCCAGCCTGAGCACCACCTTCATCTTCATCCTGCTGGCCGGCTTCCTGTGGATGGGCGCCTCGGCTTCCATCCGGGGCGCCGGGATCCGCCTGCGCCTGCCGGGGATCTCGGCCGCCTCGCTGGCCGCACCGGCCGTCAGCGCCTCCGTCGAGTGCAGCGTGGCCCAACTGTGGTCCCTGCGCGCCCGCTACCCGTCCGAGGCCATTGTGCTGTGCGCCCCCGACGGCCGTCCCACCGCGGTGGTCGACGAACACGCCCTGGCCAACGTTCCGCCCCACGCCGCCGCCCACACCCCGGCCAACGCCGTCGCCCGCACCCTTTCCGCCGGCGCGTACGTACCGGACACGGCGTCCGGGCCCGACTTCGTGGAGTACCTTTCCAAGCTGCCCGACACCGAGTATGTGGTGGTTGATCCGCAAGGACGCGTCACCGGCCTGCTCAGCCAGGCCAAGGTTGTTGCGGCCATCACCGGAAAATAATCTCTGCCATCCACTGCCAACGGTTTGCACCCGCGGCGCCCACAGTATAAGTTTTCACGCACGAACCCGCCCGATAGGACACCCACGCATGAGCCAGACCATCAACACCACGCCGCAAGAAGGATCCACGGAACCGCACGGTGCCTCGTCCCGGCGCGGGCCGTTCCGCGCCGGCGAGCGTGTGCAGCTGACGGATGAGCGCGGCCGGATGAACACCATCACCCTGACCCCCGGCACCGCCTACCACACGCACAAGGGCTTCCTCAATCACGATTCCCTGATCGGCCAGTCCGAGGGCTGCATGGTCGAAAGCAACGTGGGCCAGCAGTACCAGGCCCTGCGCCCGCTGCTCTCCGACTTCGTGCTGTCCATGCCGCGCGGTGCCGCCGTCGTCTACCCCAAGGACGCCGGCCAGATCATCACGATGGGCGACATCTACCCGGGCGCACGGGTCGTCGAAGCCGGCGTGGGCTCCGGCGCCCTGTCCATCTCGCTGCTGCGCGCCGTTGGCGACAACGGCTACCTGCACTCCTTTGAACGTCGCGAGGAGTTCGCCGACATCGCCCGCGGCAACGTCGAAACCATTTTTGGCGGCCCGCACCCGGCCTGGAAGATCTCCCTGGGCGATTTCCAGGACCAGGTGGTGGCCCAGGAGGCCCCCGGCAGCGTTGACCGCGTGGTCCTGGACATGCTGGCCCCCTGGGAATGCCTCGACGCCGTTGCCACGGTGCTGGCCCCCGGCGGCGTCTGGATCAACTACGTGGCCACCGTCACCCAGCTCTCCCGCACCGCCGAGGCCATCCGCGCCGACGGCCGCTTCACCGAACCCGACGCCTGGGAATCCATGGTGCGCGGCTGGCACCTGGAGGGCCTGGCCGTGCGCCCGGACCACCGCATGGTGGCCCACACCGGCTTCCTCATGGTGACCCGCCGGCTCGCCGACGGCGTGACCGGGCTGAACCTGAAGAAGAAGGCCAAGGCCGAGTTCAGCGACGAGGACCTCAGCGCCTGGACCCCGGAAGCCGTGGGGGAGCGTGCCGTCTCCGACCGGAAGCTGCGCCGGGCCGCCCGCGACGCCGCCTCCACCGTGCAGACCAAGCGCACCAAGAGCAAAAACATTGCCTCCGACGACGCGGACGGCGACACCGACCAGTAAGGTCATTGTAAGAACCGTGCCACACGGCAGTAAGTGACGATGGTGCGACCCTCGCGGGCCGCACCATCGCCGGTTCCTTGCGGAAGGACAAGAGCACCATGAGCGACGCCACCAGCAACCTCCCCGGCCAGCTGCCCGGGGAGGGCCCCGGACCGGGCAACGTCCCGGAACCGCCAACGTTTTCGGCCTCCTACGCTGCCGGCCCCGGCCAGCAGGCAGTACTGGAACGCCAGCTCAACGTGCTCCGCGACAAGGCGCGCAACCTTGACCGGCAGCTTTCCTCCGCCACGCAGAACAACACCAAGCTCGTCACCATGCTGCAGGGCGCCAAGGCCGAAATCCTCAAGCTGCGCTCCGCCCTGGAAAATGACGGCCAGCCGCCCTACGGCTTTGGCACCGTCATGGCGCTGAACCCGCGCACCGCCGGGCACGCGGCAGCCTCGGGCTCCGGCGTCGCGGTCACGGAGGAGAGCGTCGACATCTACGCCTCCGGCCGGAAGATGCGGGTGGGCCTGAGCCCCCTCGTGCCGATGCACCAGCTGCGCGTGGGCCAGGAGGTCCTGCTCAACGAGGCGTTCACGATCATCGCCGGCCTGGGTTTCGAGCGCGTCGGCGAGCTCGTCACCGTCAAGGAACTGCTCGGCACCGACCGCGCCCTGGTCACCGGCCGGGCGGACGAGGAACGCGTCGTGCGGCTTTCCGGCGCCCTCCAGGAGGGCGGGCTGCGTGTCGGCGACGCCCTGACCGTGGACGGCAAGACCGCCTACGCATTGGAGAAGATTCCGCGCTCCGAGGTGGAAAACCTGATCCTGGAGGAAGTGCCGGACATCTCCTACTCCGACATCGGCGGGCTGACAAGCCAGATCGAACAAATCCGCGACGCCGTGGAACTGCCGTTCCTGCACCCGGACCTGTACCGGGAGCACGGCCTGAAGGCGCCCAAGGGCATCCTGCTGTACGGCCCTCCCGGCTGCGGCAAGACCCTCATCGCCAAGGCGGTGGCCAACTCGCTGGCCAAGCGCGCCGCCGAACGCTCCGGCGTCAAGGACCAAAAGAGCTACTTCCTGAACATCAAGGGCCCGGAGCTCCTCGACAAGTACGTCGGGGAAACCGAACGCCAGATCCGGCTCATTTTCGCCCGGGCGCGGGAAAAAGCGGCGGACGGCAGCGCCGTCGTCGTCTTCTTCGATGAGATGGACTCACTGTTCCGCACCCGCGGCACGGGCATTTCCTCCGACGTGGAGACGACGATCGTGCCGCAGCTGCTCAGCGAGATCGACGGCGTCGAACGGCTCGACAACGTGATCGTCATTGGCGCCTCCAACCGGGAGGACATGATCGACCCCGCCATCCTGCGCCCCGGCCGGCTGGATGTGAAAGTCAAGATCGAACGCCCCGACGCGGAGGCCTCCGCCGACATCTTCGCCAAGTACGTCACCACCGAACTGCCGTTCCACCACTTCGACGTCGAGGCCAACAACGGCAGCCTGCAGGAAACCGTCGACGCCATGATCCACCGCACCGTGGAGGCCATGTACGCCACGGACAAGTCCAACGAGTACCTGGAGGTCACCTACGCCAACGGCGACACCGAGATGCTGTACTTCAAGGACTTCAACTCCGGCGCCGTGATCCAGAACGTGGTGGACCGGGCCAAGAAGTACGCCATCAAGGACCTGCTGATGAGCGGGGAAAAAGGGATCCGGATCGAGCACATGCTCCGCGCCGTCGTGGACGAATTCCGCGAACACGAGGACATGCCCAACACGACCAACCCCGACGACTGGGCACGGATCTCCGGCAAGAAGGGTGAACGCATCACGTACATCCGCACGATCGTCCAGAGCAAGGAGGGCCAGGTTCCCGGCAAGACCCTGGAAACGCTGACCAACACGGGACAATACCTGTGAGCGTTGTGCGGGTCATGGGCGCCGAAACCGAATACGGCATCCACACCCCCGGCGTGAACACGTTCAACGCCACCTGGCTCTCCACCCAGGTGGTGCACGCGTATTCGCTGGAAACCGGACACCGTGCGGCCGCCGGCGGGGAGACCCGCTGGGACTACACGGACGAGGACCCGCTGGCCGACGCCCGCGGCTGGGTGACGCCCCGCAACGAGGCCCACCCGTCGCAGCTCACCGACGTCGAACCGGAGCTCACGGCGGCCCAAATCGCCCTTGAGGGCGGGGAAACCCCTGAAGAGACCGGGCCGCTGATGATGAACATGGTGCTGGGCAACGGGGCGCGGCTCTACGTGGACCACGCCCACCCCGAATATTCCTCCCCGGAGGTGACCAACCCGCTCGACGCCGTGCGCTGGGATGCCGCCGGCGACCTCGTGGCCCTGGCGGCCGTCCGCCGGATCGCGGCCACGCCGGGGCTGCCCGGCATCAACCTGTACAAGAACAACACCGACAACAAGGCCGTCTCCTACGGCAGCCACGAAAACTACCTGATGCCCCGCAACGTGCCGTTCAACAGCATCGTGGCCGGGCTGACGGCGTTCTTCGTGACCCGCCAGCTCATCTGCGGGGCCGGCCGGGTGGGCCGCGGCCAGGACGGCTCCGGCACCGGTTTCCAGATCAGCCAGCGCGCCGACTTCTTCGAGGCCGAGGTGGGCCTGGAAACCACCATCCGCCGCCCCATCATCAACACCCGCGACGAACCGCACGCCGTGTCGGAAAAGTACCGGCGCCTGCACGTCATCATCGGCGACGCCAACCTCAGCCAGGTCTCCAACTACCTCAAGTTCGGCACCACGGCCCTGGTACTGGACATGATTGAGCACGGCACGGCCCCGCAGCTGCGCTTCGCAGACCCCGTGGCCACGCTGAAATCGGTCAGCCACGACTGGCAGCTGCACAAAACCCACTTGCTGGCCGACGGCACCAGCATCAGCGCCCTTGACGTCCAGCGGCGCTACCTGGATGCCGCCAAGGCGCATGCCGCCGCCAACGGTTCCGCCGACCCCCTGACCGGGGACGGGCAGACGGCCGCCGTCCTGGCCCGCTGGGAATCCGTGCTCACGGCCCTGGGCAGCGACCCCATGAGCCTGGCCACGCAGGTGGAATGGGTGGCGAAGCTGAGCCTGCTCCAGCAATACCGCACCCGCGACGCCATGAAGTGGTCCGATCCCCGGCTTGCGCTGATCGACCTGCAATGGTCCGACATCCGCCCCGAAAAGGGCCTCTACTACAAGCTCCTGCAGCGCGGCCGCATGGAACGGCTCGTCAGCGACGAGTCCATCGCGCATGCGGCCGTCCAGCCCCCGGCGGATACGCGTGCCTACTTCCGCGGCAAATGCATCCAGCGGTTCGGCGCCAACGTGGTCGGCGCCAGCTGGGACTCGGTCATCTTTGAACTGCCCAACCAGCGCCGGCTCCAACGCGTCCCCACGAAGGAACCGCTGCGCGGCACGAAGGCGCTCACGGGCGAGCTTTTTGACTCCAGCCCCGACGCCGGCACCTTCCTGGGCCGGCTCCTCGCGGGCGCACACTAGGCGTTCGCGCACCGTCCCGGACGAGCCCCAACACGTTGCCCCGCACAAGGGGCAAAGCGTGCGCGGCCGTGGCAGGATGGACTTGACGAAGCAACCCGATCCGCGGCGACGCGGAGCGTCGAAAGGAAGCATCATGGCATCGCAGGAACAAAAGAACGTCTCCTCCCGCACCGAGGAGGAAGTGGTGGATGAGGCCCCGACGCCCACACCTGCCCCCGATTCCGGCTCGGCGCAGGCCGCAACGTCCGGTGTCGATGACCTGCTGGATGAGATTGACGGCGTGCTGGAATCCAACGCCGAGGAGTTCGTGCGCGGATTCGTCCAAAAGGGCGGACAGTAACCCGCCATGGACGCCGCGCAGAGGGATGCCCTGCCGTCGGGCGTAGTCGCGGGAGCGACGTCGTCGTTCCTTGACTTCGTGACCCACAGCAACCCGGCGCTGTTGCCTTTTGGCCGCTCCCTGCCCGCGGGGGAGCTGCCTCCCACCCCGCACGGGACCACCATCGTGGCGCTCTGTTACGAGGGCGGGGTGTTGATGGCGGGGGACAGGCGCGCCACCATGGGCTCCATGATTGCCAACCGGCACATTGAAAAGGTGTTCCCGGCCGATCGGTACTCGGTGCTCGGCATTGCCGGGACGGCGGGGATTGCCGTGGACATCGTGCGGCTCTTCCAGGTGGAACTGGAGCATTACGAGAAAATTGAGGGCACGCTGCTCAGCCTCGAGGGCAAGGCCAACCGGCTCGGCGCCATGATTCGGGCCAACCTGCCCATGGCGCTGCAGGGCCTGTCCGTGGTGCCGCTGTTTGCGGGCGTGGAGGCCGGCACTTCCGCCGGCCGGCTGTTTTCCTACGACGTCACCGGCGGGCGGTATGAGGAACTCGAACATCACAGCGTCGGTTCCGGCTCGGTGTTCGCCCGCGGCGCACTGAAGAAGTTGTGGCGTCCGGGCCTGGCGGAGGACGACGCCGTGACGGTCGCCGTAGAGGCCCTCGTGGACGCGTCCGACGACGATTCCGCCACGGGCGGCCCCGACCTGGTCCGGAAGGTCTGGCCGGTTGTCTACGTGGTCAACGACGACGGCGCCCACCGGGTTTCCGCCGACAGGCTCGCCGCGACCGTGGCCGACATCGTGGCCCGCCGCACCATCGAAGGAAGGGAGGCCTAGCATGGCGCAACAGTTCTATGTCTCGCCCGAACAAATAATGAAGGACCGCGCCGACTTTGCCCGCAAGGGCATTGCGCGCGGCCGATCGGTGGTGGTGATCAGCTTCCTGGGCGGCATCGCCCTCGTGGCCGAAAACCCCTCACCGACCCTGCACAAGATCGGTGAGATCTACGACCGCATCGGGTTCGCGGCGGTCGGCAAGTACAACGAATTCGAGAGCCTCCGCCAGGCCGGCGTGCGGTACGCGGACGTCAGGGGATACTCCTACGACCGTGCCGACGTCAGCGCCCGCGGGCTGGCCAGCGTCTACGCCCAAAGCCTCGGCACCGTTTTCACGGCGGAGCAGAAACCGTTCGAGGTGGAGCTGGCCGTCGCCGAGGTTGGCGCCAGCCAGAACGCCGACCACATCTTCCGGCTGACCTTTGACGGCTCCATCGCCGACGAGTCCGGCTACCTGGCCATGGGCGGCCGGGCCGAACTGGTCCAGCAAAAACTTGCCGACTCCTGGGCTCCCGGCGCGGATCTTGCGCAAACGCTCGCCTGGGCGGTGGCGGCCCTGCAGGCGCCCCGGCTGGAGGCCGCGAACGGCAGCGGCCAGGCGGAGCTCCTGGGCGCCGGCAGCCTCGAGGTGGCCATACTGGAACGCGACGCCCATGAAGTGCGAGGCACCCACCGGGCCTTCAGACGGCTCGACACGGCCGCGGTGGAACAAATTTTGACGACGAACGGACGGGGATAGGCGTGGACCGGCGCATATTTGGCATAGAGACCGAGTTTGGCATTGCGTATTCCGCGCCGGGATCACGCCCGCTCTCACCCGAGGAGGTGGCCCGCTACCTGTTCCGCAAGGTGGTCAGCTGGGGCAGGTCCTCCAACGTGTTCCTGCCCAACGGCTCCCGGCTCTACCTCGATGTGGGCTCCCACCCCGAGTACGCCACGGCCGAGTGCGACAGCCTCGACCAGTTGATTGCCCACGACCGGGCGGGCGAGCTCATCCTCAACGACCTGGTGACCGAGGCGCAAAGCCGCCTGGCCCTGGAGGGCTACGCCGGGAAGATCTTCCTCTTCAAGAACAACGTCGACTCAGCCGGCAACTCCTACGGCAGCCACGAAAACTACCTGATCACCCGCCGCGGTGAGTTCAACCGGGTCGCAGACATCCTGATCCCGTTCCTGGTGACCCGGCAGCTGATTGCCGGAGCCGGCAAGGTGCTCCCGGCCCAGCAGGGCGGCCACTACGCGTTTTCCCAGCGGGCCGACCACATCTGGGAGGGCGTCTCCTCCGCCACGACCCGCTCCCGGCCCATCATCAACACCCGGGACGAGCCGCACGCCGACGCCGAACTGTACCGGCGCCTGCACGTGATCGTCGGCGACTCCAACATGTCCGAGACCACCACGCTGGTCAAGGTGGGCACCGTGGACTTGATCCTCCGCATGATCGAGGCCGGCGTCATCATGACGGACATGCGCATGGAGAACCCCATCCGCAGCATCCGCGAGGTTTCGCACGACCTGACCGGCAAGCACGCCGTAAAGATGGCCGACGGCCGCACCATGAACGCGATCGAGATCCAGCGCCACTACCTGGAGAAGGTGACCGGCTTTGTCCGCTCGCACGGCGCCCACAACGACCATGTGCCGCGCATCCTTGACCTGTGGGAGCGCACGCTGGACGCGATCGAGACACAGAACTACTCCGGCATCGACACCGAAGTCGACTGGGCCATCAAGCTGAAGCTGTTGGACGCCTACTCGGCCCGGCACGACGTCGACATGGGCTCGGCCAACATTGCCCAACTCGACCTGCGCTACCACGACATTTCCCCCGAACGGGGCCTGTTCAACCTCCTCGAACGCAGGGGAGCGGCGGCAAAGGTCACGACTGATGCGGAGATCCTCAGCGCCATGGACGTGGCACCGGCCACCACGCGGGCGCACCTGCGCGGGCGATTTGTCCAGGCGGCACGGGATTCCGGGCGCGACTACACGGTGGATTGGGTGCACCTGAAGCTCAATGACCGCTCGCACCAAACCATTCTGTGCAAGGACCCGTTCCTCAATGCCGATCCCCGGGTGGACGAACTGATCGCCTCGCTCAAGCCCGGATACTGAGGCATAACTCGCGTCATTAAGGAACGCGGCAGGTGGCGGACAGCGTATATCCAGCTTCAGCCGATAAGCTGAATGTGGTCCAAAAGTCACAACATGTGACGGGATCAAACATTGTCTCACCCACCTGCCACAAGAAAGTGTCTCCGTGCGCCGACTTATTGCCCTGCTCCTTCCCCTGCTGCTCCTTGTGAGCGCGTGTTCCGGGGGAGCGTCCACCCAATCCGGGTCCACGTCCACCGCCAAGCCCGCGGCAAGCGTCCCAGCCTCGAACGCGGAGGCGCTGGCGTCCGTCAAGGTCGCCGACCAGGGCAAGGGCAAGGCGCCGAAGGTCACCTTCGACCAGCCGTTGAAGATCTCGGCCGAGTCCATGCGCCTGGTAACCCCGGGGACCGGAGCACAGATCAAGGACGGCCAGGTGGTCGAATTCAGCGAAATCGCCCTGGACACCACCAATGGCAAGACCCTCGGTGAGAACTTCACCAAGGGCCCGGGCGGCAGCATCACCCTCAGCGACACGTTCAAGACCCAGTTCCCGCTGGTCTACAACACGTTCCTGAGCGCCAAGCTCGGCGCCTACATCGCCTACGCCACGCCCGCCGTGCCGGCCGTTCCCGCATCCGGTACCACGCCGTCGCAGGCGGCAACCCCCGCCAGCGTGAGCGTCTTCCAGGTCACCAGCGCCAAGGATCCCGCCAAGCTCATGAGCGCCGCGGACGTCGCCGCCCTGGCCAAGGCCGGCGGCCTGCCCACGGCCAAGTTCGACGCCAAGGGCATCCCCAGCATCTCCATCCCGAAGAAGGACGCCCCGGCCGATCTGGCCGTGCAGGTCCTGACCGAAGGCAAGGGAGCCGTCCTGACGGCCAGCGATTCCATCTCCGCCCTGTACACCGGCTGGACCTGGAGCGACAGCAAGGAGTTCGACTCCAGCTTCACCAAGAACGCACCGGTCACCTTCAGCCTTTCCGGTGTCATCCCGGGCTGGACCATGGGCCTGACCGGGCAGAAGGTCGGCTCCACGGTCCTGCTGACCATCCCGGCCTCCCTCGCCTACGGTGAAACGCCCGACGCCGGCAAGCCTGCGGGCCCGCTCGTGTTTGTGGTTAAGATTGTTGAGAAGAAGTAACCAACCCCCAACCTCAAGGAGCACCATGTCTTTTGGTACCCGCGATTATGACCGCAGCAAGCCCGAGATCGAATTCCCGAACCACCCCGTCCCGACCGAACTGGTCATTGAGGACATCATCGAGGGCACGGGCACCGAAGTTGTTCCCGGCAGCACCGTTTCCACCCACTACGTGGGCGTTGCCTTCTCCACCGGCGAGGAATTCGACTCCTCCTGGGGCCGCGGCAAGCCGCTGGACTTCCGGGCCGGCATCGGCCAGGTCATCCAGGGCTGGGACAAGGGCCTGATCGGCATGAAGGTCGGCGGCCGCCGCCGCCTGGAAATCCCCTCCGAACTGGCCTACGGCTCGCGCGGCGCCGGCGGAGCGATCGGCCCCAACGAAGCCCTGATCTTCGTGGTCGACCTGGTGGCCGTCCGCTAGGACTGCCCACCGGCACCAACGCCTCCGGCCCCAAGCACCGCTTGGGGCCGGAGGCGTTTAACAAACCGGACACGTGCCATCAGAGGACTTCCCGGCCACCGGCGCCTAGTAGTCTTACGTGGTGTCCACCAAAATCGATGCCACCGAACGCCGGCTCAACCTCGTCATCGCCCTGCTCGGAACCCGGCGCGGTCACAGCAAGCACTTCATCCGCAACAACGTCAACGGCTACGCCCGCGTTGCGCCCACGGCGGCGGAGGAGGCAAAGACCGAGGTCGCCTTTGAACGCATGTTCGAGCGGGACAAGGAGACCCTGCGCGAGGTGGGCATCCCCATCACCACAATCACCAGTTACGACTTCGAGGACGAGGAACAGTCCCTCTACCGGATCAATCCGGCCGAGTACCAGGTCCCGGAGGTCCGCCTCGACGAACCGGCCATGACGATGCTCGCCGTGGCGGCGAACCTGTGGGCCGAAGCAGCCTTCGGTGAGGCCGCCCAATCCGCCCTGCGCAAGGTCGCCACGCGGGCGGGACTGGGCTGGTTCGACGACGACAGCACGGTCCAATCCCGCATCCGCACCCAGGAACCGGCCTTTGAACCGTTGTGGACCGCCCTGCGCAACAGCAATCCCGTCCGCTTCAGCTACCGCGCCGCAGGCAGCACCGAGACCGCCCACCGCACGGTCCACCCATGGGGGCTGGGCAGCAAATACGGCCAGTGGTACCTGGCCGGCTTTGACACGGACAGGGGAGCCCCGCGGCACTTCCGGCTTTCCCGCATCCGCTCCGAGGTGATCGTGGCCGCCGGGGAGCATTTTGACCGGCCCGCCGACTTCACGATCGCCTCGGTGCTTGACGACCTTGGCACCGGGCCCAGCCGTACCGCCTTGGTGGAGGTCCCCGCGGGATCCGCCCGGCAGCTGCGCAACCGTGAAGGGACCCTGGTGGCGGCCGCCGCTCCAGGTTCGGGCCGGGAGACGCTGTCCCTGGAGTACCGGGAACCGGAATTGATGGCCGATGACCTCGCGGCCCTGGGCGCCGCCGCCTACGTCCTTGAACCGGAGGAGCTGCGCACGGCGGTTACCGAAAGGCTCCGGGCAGCCGCCGCGGCCGCCGCCAACCTTCCCGCCGGGCTGGATCCTGCGGATGGCTTTGGGCCGGCACTGCCGGCCGAGCCGCCCAGGAAGAAGGATCCCCGCGAACGCCTGGTGCGCCTGCTGTCCATGGTGCCGTTCCTGGTGGCCAACCCCGGCATCGACGAAGCCGAGCTCGCCAGCGAGTTCGGGCTCACGCCCAAGGCGCTGGCCGCGGACCTTGACACGTTGTCGGTCTCCGGGCTCCCGGGATACCTGCACGGGGACCTCATGGACGTCACGACCGACGCGGGACAGGTGTTCATCCGGGACGCCGAAACCCTCGGCAGCCCGCTGCGGCTGACCCAGGAGGAGGCGTGCGCCCTGCTGGTGGGGCTCCAGGCCCTTGCGGCGGTCCCGGGCACCCGTGAGGCGGACTCCCTGCGCACGGCCATCGACTCGCTCCGGCGCGTGGCGGGAAGGGACGCCTGGCTGGCCGACGACGTCGCGCTTGAGCTGGTGAGCGGGCCGGTGGTGGCCACCATCGCCCGGCTGCAGGCCCTGATCCATGAATCCGGTGCCTCGCAGATCAGCTACCTGGTGCGCAGCCGCGACGAGCTCACCGAGCGCGTCATCGAACCGCGGCGGATCTTTTCCATCGACTCCACCTGGTACGTGCGCGCCTGGTGCCGGCTGGCGGGCGGACTGCGCAACTTCCGCGTGGACCACATCGGCTCCATGACCGCTGCCGGGCCGGCACTGCACGGGGCAACGGCGGACCCCGCAACGGCCGATGCTCTCTACACTCCCGGTACCCGGGACCAGGACGTGCTCCTGCTGGTCGATGAGGCCACGGCACGCAGGCTGGCCCCGGCCTACGGCGCCAGCCTGCACCGGCCACTCCAACAGGAGGTGGCCGGCGCCGGGCTGCTGGGCATGCGCATCCTGGTGGGGGAGCCCGCCACGCTGGCACCGCTGATGGCCCGGCTGGGCGGGCACGCCAGGGTGCTCCTGCCGGCGGAGCTGCGCACCTCCACCTCCGCATGGCTCGCCGCGGCCGCGGGAGGCTATGACGCTGTGGGCGAAAGCACACCGGGAACTCCCGGCAAGCTTGGATAGACTGCGAAGATGCCATGGTGGTCGTGGATTCTAATATGGGTGGCGTTGCTTGCGCTGTCCCTGCTCTTTGTCGTCCTCCTAGGCCTGAAACTGTGGCGTGACGCAGGCAAAACCATGAAAACGTTCACGGCCGTCAGCGACGACTTAAGCGCCTACTGGGCCCGCCGCGAACAATCCCTTGCCGAGGCACACGTCACAGAAGTGCGAACGGCCGTTCCGGGTGCCGCTGTTTTTGCAACACCCGAACAAATGAAGGATGATTACGTTGCTGCCAAAGACGAACGGCGTTTTGCCCGCCTGCAACGGCGCGTCGCCCGCAGGAAAGAACGCGGACAGCTCCAATCCTTGCGCGACATCAGAGCATTGGAAGACGTAGGATGAACCAAAAGGAAAGGCGTTAATCGTGGGAAGAATATTTGAGAACCCGGCAGTGCTGATCGTCCTGATCATCGTGGTCGTATTGCTGTTCGCTGCACCGAAACTTCCGGGCATGGCCCGCAGCCTCGGCCAGTCAATGCGGATCATCAAATCCGAGGTCAAGGAAATGAAGAACGACGGCAAGGCTGAGACGCCCACCGCCGCTCCCGCACCCGCTCCCGAAGCACCGGTTGAGGGCAAGATCGTCAACAACCCGACGCAGCCCGGCACCAGCACGGGCGACGGTACCGGAACCGGTACCGGCGCGCAGTCATAGAAACCCTCGCAGAACCGGTGAGCGCTTCGAAGGGCCGCAAGGCCAACCCCGAAGGAAGGATGCCCCTCAAGGAGCATCTGATCGAGGCCCGCAATCGTATCTTCAAGAGCGCCCTGGCGATGATCCCGGGCATCGTGATTGCCTGGATCATCTACGGCCAGCTGATTGGGGCGCTCACCAAGCCCTTGGGAGACATCGAGAAGGCCCGCGGCATCGTGGCGTCCCTGAACTTTCCCGGGGTTACCACCTCCTTTGACCTGAAACTGCAGATCTCCCTGATCCTTGGCCTGGTCATTGCCTCACCGGTGTGGATATACCAACTGTGGGCCTTCATCACCCCCGGGTTGACCAAGAAGGAACGCCGCTACACGCTGTCCTACATGTTTGCCTCGGTGCCGTTGTTCCTGGCCGGTGTCTGGGCGGGTTGGATCATCTGGCCCAACATCGTGATGGCCATGACGTCGTTCACGCCCAGTGGCGGCTCCAACATCATGGACGCGTTGGACTACCTGCGCTTCGCCTTGCAGCTGATGATCTTCATGGGTGTGGCGTTCCTGGTTCCAGTGGTGCTGTTCGCGCTGAACGCGATCGGCCTGGTCCGGGGCACCACGTACCTGAAGGCGTGGCGCTTCACGATCCTTGGCGTGACGATCGTTTCCGCCATGGCAGCCCCCGGCTCGGACGTCATGTCGATGTTCTTCCTGGGCGTGCCTTTGCTGGTGCTGTACTTCGGTGCGATCGGCCTGTGCATCATCAACGACAAGCGCCGGGACCGGCGTACGGCAAAGCAGGCCAGGGAGACCGATTCCACGGCCGATCTTGCCACGCCGTTGCACGACCTGGAGGAAATTTAGCGGCTCCGGCTGACGTAGGCTGGAGGCATGCCAATGCCCCAGTCGCCGTCACCCGCCGAACGCTATGCGGCAGCCAAGAACCGGGCCGCCGACGCCGGCACCGACTTTGGCGCCTTCAAGGAAACCCTCGACTTCGAGCTGGATGATTTTCAAATCACCGCGTGCCGTGCCCTGGTGGCCGGCCGCGGTGTTTTGCTTGCCGCCCCGACCGGCGCCGGGAAGACCATCGTCGGCGAATTTGCCGTCTACCTGGCGCTCTCGCATGGAAACAAGGCGTTCTACACGACTCCCATCAAGGCACTGAGCAACCAGAAGTACCAGGAGCTTGCCCGCAAGTACGGTTTGGAGAACGTCGGCCTGCTCACGGGCGACACCAGCATCAACTCCGAGGCCCCCGTGGTGGTCATGACCACCGAGGTGCTGCGCAACATGCTCTACGCAGACTCGGACACCCTGGCCGGCCTGGCCTACGTCGTCATGGACGAGGTCCACTACCTGGCGGACAGGTTCCGCGGCGCCGTCTGGGAGGAAGTCATCATCCACCTCCCCACGGAGGTGGCTGTAGTCTCCCTCAGCGCCACCGTCTCCAACGCCGAGGAATTCGGCGCCTGGCTGGGCACGGTGCGCGGCGACACGGCCGTGGTGGTCTCCGAACACCGGCCCGTGCCGCTGTGGCAGCACGTCATGGTCCAGCGCGAGATCGTCGATTTGTTTGCCACCAACCGCTCCTTCGACGAGATGGCCGCCGAACTCGAGGCCGCCGCCTCCGGCGGCGCGCTCGACGGTGCTGCCAAGGTCAAGGTCAACCCGGAACTGCTCAAACTGGCCCGCACGGAATCGGCCGGCGCCCACCGCGGCCGTCAGGGCGGCCGCCCCGGCCACCGGGACCGCCGCGGACACGGCAGCAACGCCTTTGCCCGGTCCTTCTCCGATTCCGGAGCCGTCAAGCGGGCCAGCAGGCCCCAGGTGATCCGCGCCCTGGACAGCCAGAACCTGCTGCCCGCCATCACGTTCATCTTTTCCCGTGCCGCCTGCGACGCCGCCGTGCAGCAGTGCGCGGCGGCCGGCATCTGGCTCACCACCCCCGAGGAACGCGAGGAAATCGCCCACCGCGTTGACGGGGCCTGCGCCCAACTGCCCGACGCCGACAAGGAGATCCTGGGCTACTGGGGCTGGCGGGACGGCCTGCTGCGCGGGCTCGCCGCCCACCACGCCGGAATGCTGCCCAGCTTCAAGGAAGTCGTGGAGGGCCTCTTCGCGGACGGGCTGGTCCGCGCCGTCTTCGCCACCGAAACCCTGGCCCTGGGCATCAACATGCCCGCCCGGACGGTGGTGCTGGAAAAGCTGGAGAAATTCAATGGCGAGGCGCACGTGGGCATCACGGCGGGGGAGTACACCCAGCTGACCGGCCGGGCCGGGCGCCGCGGCATCGACGTCGAGGGCCATGCCGTGGTCCTGTGGCAGCCGGGCACCGACCCCACCGCCGTGGCCGGCCTTGCCTCCCGGCGCACCTACCCGCTCAATTCCAGCTTCCGGCCCACCTACAACATGAGCATCAACCTGGTGGCCCAGTTTGGCCGCCGCCGCACCCGCGACATCCTCGAATCCTCCTTCGCCCAATTCCAGGCCGACAGGTCCGTGGTTGACCTGGCCCGCCAGGTCCGTTCCCGCGAGGAGTCCCTGGCCGGCTACGAAAAGGCCATGAGCTGCCACTTGGGCGATTTCAACGAGTATGCGAAGCTCCGCCGGGAATTGTCCGACCATGAATCCGGCGCGTCCAAGACCAAGGCCAAGCAGCGCCGGGCTGCCGTGGCCGAATCACTGGCCAGGCTCCGGCCCGGCGACGTGATCCTGGTGCCCGCCGGGCGCAACCCGGGCCACGCCGTCGTGCTTGAGGCCGACTCCAACGCGCGGGAGCCGCGCCCCGGAATCCTGACGGTGGGCAAGGAGGTCCGCCGCCTGGGCATCCATGAACTGACGGGCCCGGCCGTGCCCGTGGCGCGCGTACGCATCGGCAAGGGGTTCAACGCCAAGGTTCCCAAGGACCGGCGGAACCTGCTGGCCGCCGTCGAGGATTCGCTGGCCGATCCCACCGGCACCCGCCCCGACCGCACCACGGCGTTCACCCGGCTCGAATCCGGCCAGTCCGAGGACGAGGCCATTGAGGCGCTGCGGCGAGCCCTGCGCACGCATCCCTGCCACGGCTGCAGCGACCGGGAGAACCACGCCCGCTGGTCCGAGCGGTGGTGGAAGCTGCGCCGCGAGACCGACGGCCTGGTGAGGGCCATTTCCCAGCGCACCAATACGATCGCGAAGACCTTTGACCGGGTCACCGACCTGCTGGCGGCCTACGGTTTCGTGGAGACCGACGACGCCGGCGAACTGCGTCCCAGCGCCGACGGGCAGCGCCTGCGCCGCGTCTACGGCGAAAAGGACCTGCTGATCGCGCTGGCCCTGCGCGAGGGCGCCTTTGCCGACCTGGACGCGGCCGAGCTGGCGGCATTTGCCACCACCGTGGTCTACCAGGCCAAGCGCGACGACGGCGGGGTGCGTCCGCGCATGCCCAGCGTCAGCCTGGAAACCTCGGTGGAGTCCGTGGTGCGCCTCTGGTCGGTCCTGCAGGACGCCGAGGAGTCGCACCGGCTGCCCCTGACCGGGGAACCGGAGCTGGGCCTGGTGTGGCCCATGTTCAAGTGGGCCAAGGGCCGGACCCTGCAGGAGTCGCTGCACGGCACCGAGCTGGCCGCCGGCGACTTTGTGCGCTGGACCAAGCAGGTCATCGACCTCGTTGACCAGCTCGCGAAGGTGCCGGGAATGCCGCCGGAGTTTTCCCGGTTGTGCAAGGCGGCGATTGCCTTGCTGCGCCGCGGCGTGGTGGCCTACACCGCGCTGGTTGACTAGGCCCGGGCACACCCCACATTTTTCATCAGTTTTTTTATGGAAGGACCCCCTTCAGCCATGTCATTGACCATGTATCGCAACGGCTCCGTCTACAGCGCCGCCGATCCTTTTGCCACGGCCATGCTCGTCGACGGAGACACGGTGGCGTGGGTCGGTTCCGAGCACGCCGCCGAGTCCCTCCTGGACTCCCGCATGCGCGTGGTGGAGTTGGGCGGCACCCTCATCACCCCCGGATTCGTAGATTCCCACGTCCATGTGACGGAGACCGGCCTTGCCCTGGCCTCGGTGGACCTTGCCGGCGCCCGGTCCGTGACGGAAGCCCTGGACCTGGTAGCGGCCGCTGCGGCGAATACGGACGGCCTGCTGCTCGGCCACGGCTGGGACGACTCCGCGTGGGCCGAACAACGCCCCCTGACGGCCGCGGAGCTTGACCGTGCCGCGGGAGGCCGCGAGGTGTACCTGGCGCGCGTGGACGTGCACTCCGGAATCGTCTCCTCCGCACTGGCGGCGCGCTGCGGCCTGCAGCAGCTGTCCGGCTGGGACGGCGACGGCCTGGTCAGCGGCGCCGCCCACGCCGCGGCCCGTGACGCTTCACGCGATTTGTCCGCCGCGGACCGCCGCCAGGCCCAGGAGGCGGCACTGCGCCATGCGGCCGCGAACGGCTATGTGGCCCTGGCCGAGATGAGCGCCCCGCATGTGGGTTCCGCCGGCGACCTGGCGGCACTGGCAGCCCTGACGGCCGTGGACGCGCCCGACGCCTTCCCGGAGGTGCTGCCGTACTGGGGGCAGGCCGTGTCCAGCGTCGAGGAGGCCCGCGAGGTGCTCGCCGCCCTGGGCACCCCCGTGCTGGGGCTGGCGGGCGACCTCAACATCGACGGCTCGATCGGCTCCCGCTCGGCCCTGTTGCGTTCCCCCTATGCCGATGCCGGCGCCGTCCTGGGCCAACAGCACCTCACGGTGGAGCAGGTCACCGACCATTTGGCGGCGACCTCCGAACTGGGCATCTCCGGCGGGTTCCACATCATCGGCGACGGCGCCATGGCCATCGCCGCCGAGGGCTTGGCCCGGGCCGCCGAGCGCGTGGGAATCGAGAAGGTGCGCGCCGCCGGCCACCGTTTTGAACACGCCGAAATGGTCGACGACGCCGCCATGGCGGCGCTGGCCCGCCACGCGGTCACGGTTTCCGTGCAACCGGCCTTCGATGCCCTCTGGGGCGGCGCCGACGGCTTGTACTCCCGCCGCTTGGGGGAGTCGCGGGCGGCCGGACTGAACCCGCTGGCCCGCTTCTACGAGGCCGGCGTGCCGATCTGCTTCGGCTCCGATGCGCCCGTCACCCCGCTGGACCCGTGGGCCAGCGTGCGTGCGGCCCTCTCCCATCACCAGCCGGAGCAGCGGATCTCGGCGCGGGCGGCGTTCATTGGCCACACCAGGGCCGGCTGGCGTGCCGCCCGGGGGAGCGACCCCATGCTCGGCCAGTTGGCACCGGGCGCCCCGGCAAGCTTTGCCGTCTGGGAAATCGACGAGCTCATGGTTCAGGTCGCCGACGACCGGGTGCAATCCTGGTCCACCGATCCGCGCGCCCGCACACCCCTGCTGCCGGCCCTGGACACGGCGAACTCGCCGCGCTGCCTGCAAACTGTGCACCGGGGTCGCGAACTTTATGCAGCACAGGACTTTTCCTAGGCGATTCGCACGTGGCGCCGACACGCCCGGGAACCGGCAAAACGCGGGCAAAGTCCAAGATTCCCGGCCCTTGGGACCCGTCTCTGACCTGCATGAATGCGCTTTCATGCAGGTCAGCGCTCTGTTGACACCCGGCCCGGCGGCAATTACGTTTTATTGAAGCGGATACCCCCATTGACGGGGTTCCCCGCCGGCCGTTGGAGACGGCGGCCGGAGCTAGGGAGATAAGTCCACGCGCCAGTAGAAAACAAACAGGACGGCACGTCCATGACGTGAATCCTGCTTGGCCCGAAGGTGCGTGGGCTTATCTTTTTTTGCCTGCTCCGTCGCCTATAATGGGGACTTGGCGCCGCAGACCCGCGGCATTGCTGGATCACGTCTGGGCCGGGCACCATCGCGGTGCCGCGCCCGGTGTTTCCACCTTCGACTTTTCATCACGGAAAGGCACCATCTTTTGCGTGTCCTGACAATCATCCCCACCTATAACGAGCTTGAGTCGCTGCCCAAGACCCTGGCCCGGCTGCGCGCTGCCGCACCCCATGTCGACGTCCTGATTGCCGACGACAACAGCCCCGACGGCACCGGGCGCATCGCCGATGAATTTGCCGCAGCCGACCCCCAGGTGCATGTGTTGCACCGCGCCGGCAAGGAAGGCCTGGGGGCCGCCTACCTGGCGGGCTTTGCCTGGGGCCTGGACGCCGGGTACGACGTGCTGGTGGAAATGGACGCCGACGGTTCGCACCAGCCCGAACAACTGCCGTTGCTCCTGGACGCCATCGACCAGGGCGCCGACCTGGTGCTTGGTTCGCGCTGGGTGCCCGGCGGCAAGGTGGTCAACTGGCCGCTGCACCGCAAGCTGATCTCCACCTGCGGAAGCCTGTACTCGAGGATCCTGCTGGGCATCTCGGTCCGCGACATCACCGGAGGCTACCGTGCATTCCGCCGCACAACCCTCGAAGCCCTTGACCTGGACGCCGTGGACTCGGTGGGCTACGGCTTCCAGGTGGACATGCTGTGGCGTGTCTGCCAAAAGCGCCTGACCGTGGTGGAGGTTCCCATCACGTTCGTCGAGCGCGAGTTCGGCGCCTCCAAGATGAGCGGAAACATAGTCCAGGAGGCCATGCTCAACGTGACCAAGTGGGGCCTGACCGCCCGCTGGAACAAGCTGCGCGGCCGCAGCAACTAACGCACGCCAACGCAAAAATCGGCGCCTACCCTTTGGGGGTAGGCGCCGATTTTTACATTGAGCTTGAGTGCTTAGACCTTCTCGCCGCGCTTTTCGCGCAGGATGGTCAGGCGGTCCGCCAGGATGGTCTCCAGCTCGGGGAGCGTGCGGCGTTCCAGCAACATGTCCCAGTGCGTGCGCACGGGCTTGTCGTTGGATGTGTCGGGAGCCTCGCCGTTGACCAGGAGGGCTTCCTTGCCGGTCTTGGACACCCAGGTGGCGGGAATCTCGGCTTCCGAGGAGAACATCACGAAGACCTGCTCGCCGTCGGCGCAACGGTATTCAACCCGCTGGCGGGGAGCCGGCTCGACACCCGATTCGGTCTCCATGCTCTGTGCGCCCAGGCGCATGCCGCGCAAGCTACGATCGCTCATGACTTCTCCCTAATGTTGTAGCCGGCGGTTGGTACCGTGCCGGCCGTTTTGGTTCCGGCCGGCCCACTAGGGGGCGGACGGTTCCTCGCTTCTCATTGCTTCAACGCATTGCAGGGCGTGAATGTTCCACTGGCCCCGCCACACGAAAAAAATTGGCCGGGGAAAACGCCGCGCGGCCAAGCACCTATTATACGTGCTTGGCCGCGAAGTTCATGCAGTTGGCGTTCCGCCCGTCCCGTGGTTTACGGCAGGGCATCCTTGGCGACGTCGTCGGCGTCGTCCGTGTTCCCCGCGGTGTTGCCGAGCACGTTGCCGATGCCCTTCAACGCCTCGCCCACCTCGCTGGGAATGATCCACAGCTTGTTGGAGGAGCCGGAGGCGATCTTGGGCAGCGTCTGCAGGTACTGGTAGGCCAGCAGCTTCTGCGTCGGGTTGCCCTTGTGGATGGCGTCGAAGACCTTCTGGATGGCCTGGGATTCACCGTCGGCGCGCAGGATCGCGGCCTTGGCGTCACCCTCGGCCTTCAGGATCGAGGACTGCCGTTCACCTTCAGCGGTCAAAATGGCCGACTGCTTGGTGCCCTCGGCGGTCAGGATCGCGGCACGCCGGTCACGCTCGGCACGCATCTGCTTCTCCATCGAGTCCTGGATGGAGAGGGGCGGATCGATCGCCTTGAGCTCGACACGGCTGACCCGGATGCCCCAGCGGCCGGTGGCCTCATCGAGGACGCCGCGGAGCTGGCCGTTGATCTGGTCGCGGGATGTCAGTGCCTCTTCAAGGTTCAGCCCACCGACCACGTTACGAAGCGTTGTGGTGGTCAGCTGCTCAACAGCCTGAATGTAGTTGGCAATTTCGTAGGTGGCGGCCCGCGGGTCGGTGACCTGGAAGTACACCACGGTGTCAATGGAGACCACCAGGTTGTCCTCGGTGATCACCGGCTGCGGCGGGAACGACACAACCTGCTCGCGAAGGTCCAGCAGCGGCAGCAGGCGGTCCACGAACGGAATCAGGACCGTCAGACCCGGGTTGAGTGTGCGTTGGTACTTGCCGAGACGTTCGACGACGCCCGCCCGGGCCTGCGGAATGATCCGCACCGACCGCACCAGGACAATGACAACGAATATCAGCAGGACAAAGACAACGAACAGCCAAACTATGGTTCCGGCGTCTCCCATGAAATCCCCTCTTTTCTCTGTGAAGAATGCTCCGTCCGTGTGCCTTTTGGCGCACGAAAGATAGTGCAACCTGCCGTGGCCGTTTGCGGCCTAGGCGGTTGTGGTTGCGGTGCCCGTTGGCTTGTGGGCGCCGGGAAGGTTGATGATGGCGGTGGCCCCGTCGATGGCCGACACTTCCACGGGGGCGCCGACGGGAATGTCGGCTCCCGTGCGGATGCGCGCAGTCCAGACGTCGCCGCCAATTTTCACCAGGCCGCCGGTGGTGCTCACTGCTTCCAAAACCACGGCGTTGTGCCCGATCAGCCGGTCCACGTTGGAGAGCTGGTCAACGGGGCCCTTGCGCAGGTGGGCGAGGGCCACGGGCCTGATCAGCACCGTGGTGGCCAGGGCGACGACGCAGAAGATGACGATCTGCAGCCACAGGGCGCCGTGGAAGAGGTACGCCACGAGGGCGGCTAGTGCACCAACGGACATCAAGATGAAGTACAGGTTCAACGTCAGCATTTCGGCAACGGCGAGCAGCAGGAACACTGTCAACCAGATGATCCAACCAAACTCATTAATCCATTCAAGCATTGAGTCCCCCTTGTGACTTAACGTACATATGAGCCTACTACGTGTTGCCGTGAATAGCCTGTTAGATCACGGCCTGCAGCGGCATTCTCAGCGGATCCGAACCCACCCGCGAACTCAACCGCGCAAGGATCGCAACGCCTTCGCTCATTTGCTCATCCGCGTAGCAAAACGGCAGGCGCAGGAAACGCTCGAATGCCCCGTCCAGGCCGAAGCGGGGCCCCGGCACAAGGCCCAGGCCCTCGGCCCGGGCGGCCAACGCAAGGGCCGAGGTGGAGATGGTCTCGGTGTTGATCCACAAGGAGACGCCGCCGTCGGGGACGTTGACGGTCCACTGGGGCAGATGTTCGGCAAGCAGGCCCACCAGCGTGTCGCGCCCGCGCCGCAGGTCGGCGCTGCGGTTGGCCCGCAGGAGGGGCAGCTCGCGCACCAGCGAGGTGGCCACGAGTTGTTCGAACAACGGGGTGCCAAGGTCCGACGCCGGCCGGTTGCGCAGGAGCCTGGCCAGGATTTCGCGGGAGCCGCGGATCCAGCCGATGCGCAGCCCGCCCCAGGCGATCTTGCCGAGCGAGCCCAGCGTCACCACATTGGGCGAGAAGCAGGCCAGCGGCGGCAGTTCGCCGCGACTGATGTCCAGGAACGCCGTGGTTTCGTCGGCCACCAGCACCGTGCCCTCCCGCTGGGCCGCGGCGGCAAGGTATTCGCGTTCGTGGATGGACATGCTCATCCCGGTGGGGTTGTGGAAGTCGGGCATCAGGAAGGCCATGCTGGGGGCGGCCCGGCGGATCTGCAGCAGCGCCTCGGGCAGGTCCCAGCCGCCTTCGGCCCGGACGGGGAACGCCAGGATGCGGGCGCCCACAGTGGCAAAGGTGTCAAGGGCGTGCGGGTAGGTGGGCTGTTCCACCAGGATCCGTTCGCCGGGGGAGTACAAGGTGCGGGTCACGAGGTTCAGCGCATGTTGGGCGCCAATGGTGACCATGATCTGGTCGGCGGAGGTGGGCAGGCCGCGGTCGTTGTAGCTTTGCGCGATCGCCTCGCGGAGATCGGGCAGGCCCACCATGTCGAAGCCGTCGTGGCCCAGGTGGCAGGGCATTTCCTCCGCTGCGGCGGCAAAGGCGGCGGCCATGCCGGGGTACGCCGGGGCGGTGGCCTTGGTGAAGTCCAGCGCCAGCCCCTGGTGGGTGGCGTGTTCGCCGCGTTCGCGTCCGGGCAGGACAAGGGTGCTGCCGGAGCCGCGCACGCTGGCGAGGTAGCCGTCCTCGCGCAGCTTGGAATAGGCGGCGGCCACGGTGGTCCGGCTTAGGTCCAGGGCGGTGCTCAGCTCCCGCTCCGCCGGCAGCCTCGCTCCGCTGGCCAGCCGCCCGTCCATCAGCAGGACCCGGATCCTGTCCGCCAGGGAGCGGTAGGCCGGTGCGGAGGACCGCCATTCGCCCAGTTCGCGGGCCAACCGGCGTCCGGTGACAAAAGTGTTCATAGAGCCACCTTAGGCGAATTGGCTCTAGTGCATAAGGCCAGTTTGCCTAGAATTAAGGCATGCACCGTTTTATGACGACCCACAACCTTCCCGTCCGCCTGCTGCGCCTCGTCGCCGGTCTCTTCCTTTACGGCATCGCCATTTCGCTGATGATCCGAGGAAACCTGGGCGCCTCGCCATGGGACGTCTTTGCCCAGGGCACCTCGCGCACCACCGGGATTTCCTTTGGCGTGTGCACCATCATCATCAGCGGCGTGGTGCTGTTATTGTGGATCCCGCTCAAGCAGATGCCCGGCTTCGGCACCATCGCCAATGCCGTGCTGGTGGGCTTGTTCGCCGACTTTGGCCTCGACCTCATTCCCCAGGCCGGAAACCTTGCGCTGCAGTGCGCGTTGTTCGTCGCGGGCCTGTGCATGCTGGCGTTTGCCACGGCCCTCTACATTGGGGCCGGGCTGGGGCCGGGACCCCGTGACGGCCTCATGACGGGACTCGTGCGGGTGACGAAACGTCCCGTGTGGATGGTCCGGAGCTGCATCGAACTAACCGTGGTTGTGATCGGATTCCTCATGGGCGGCGTGGTGGGTGCCGGAACCGCGGCCTTTGCACTGGGCGTGGGGCCGCTGACCCAGCTCACGCTCAAGTGGCTGCAGGTGGACCTGCACGCCAAAAGCCCGAAGGCGAGTGCGGTGGATGTGACCGTCGCCGCTCCCTTGCGGACTGCCGGCACGGATTAGCTTTCGGGTACCGGGCGGAAGACGGAGATCCGGAAGGCGGCCGTCGCCGCCGAACGCTCCGGCAGTCCGTCGACCGAACGGGACAGGGCAGCCGCATCCAGGTGGTGGCCGGCGGGACCCATCAGCGCCACGTTGCGCACATCCTGCGGTGCCAGCGAGAGGGCAATGCTTTCGTCGAGGGATTCCACCAGCTCAAAGTGGCCTGCCAGTGCACCGGCCAACGCGGCATCCTTTTCCGGCTGGATGCCCAGCATGCCGGCCGGGCGGGCAATCTCGGCCAGGTGCTCCGGGCGCGGGGTGACCACCACCAGCCGGCCCGATTGCTTGAGGACCCGGGCAAATTCGGCCGCGTTCCGGGGTGCAAAGATGACAAACACCACGTCGGCCCGGCCGGCTGCCACGGGCAGCGGCCGCCACAGGTCCCACACCAGGTTCGCGGTCCCGGGGTTGCGGCGGGCCGCCCGGCGCAACGCGAATTTTGAGATGTCCAGGCCCACGGAGTCGATGCCGAGCCGGCCGCCGTCGCCCAGCCGGGCCAGGACCTGCTGGAGGTAGTACCCGGTGCCGGTGCCGGCGTCGAGAATCAACCGGCGTCCCGTTGGCTGCGCCGCATCCAGGACGGCGCCCGTGATGTCGGAGAGGGCGTTGGCGAGCGGCTGGTAGTGGCCGGCGTCCAGGAAGTCGTCGCGGGCAGCCACCATTTCGGCGGTGTCCTGGGCGAATTTGGTGCCGTGGCCGGTCAAGAGGTTGGCGTACCCCTGCCGGGCAATGTCAAAGCTGTGGCCGTCGATGCAGGCGAGGGCGGTTTCGCCGGGGAGCGTCTCCATGAATTCGAGCCCGCAGACGGGGCAGATCAGGGCGTCGAGGGCACTATTTTCCATGCCTTTATCCTAGGCGGGGCGGACCCGCAGCCATGAAGCGGCCCTAAAAGTGCAGGGTTTCCCGGGCTGCCGCGATGTCGGGCCGCGCCCAGTTCGCCGCATATTCGGCATCCGAGGCCAGTGATCGGGTGTGCGCCCGGTCCAGGTAGATGATCCCGGAGAGGTGGTCGGTCTCGTGTTGGGCAATCCTGGCCTGCCACCCGCTCAACCGGCGGGTGTGCACGGCACCGAGCTCGTCGTCGTAGGCCAGGTCGATCGTTTTGGCCCGCTCCACCACGGCCTGCCAGCCGGACATGGACAGGCACCCCTCATAGTGGGACGCCGTCGCGGAACCGACGGCCGTGTAGCGGGGGTTGAGCACTGCGAGGAAGTCCAATGGTTCGCGGTTGCGCGCCGCGGCGTTCTCGGCCGGGACCTCGTACTGGTCCTCCAGCACGGCCAATTGCAGCGGAATGCCGATTTGCGGCGCGGCCAGGCCCACACCGGGGGCGGCGTGCATGGTGCGGCGCATAAGCTCGATTAGCCGCGAGAGTTGATCGGCGCTGATTTGCCCCGTGAACGGCATGGCCTGCGCGCGCAGGACGGGATGGCCGGACTGGACGATCCGCGGGAGGGAGTCCGCGTCAAGGATGGCCGCCACGGCGTCCCGGACGAAGTCGTCGTCGAACAGGGCCCTGCCGGGAGTGGGCGCTTCACCCATGGAAGCCCTCGATCCGGCGTGTGCCGCCGGCAAGCGGTGCAGCCCCATCCACATCAACTTCCATCACGAATTCCATGCCATTTCCTTGTGCGTTTAAGACGGCCGGAGCCATTGTTCCGAACGCCTTCCGTGACCTGTTCGACGTCGGCGCGTGATTCTATTGTTACGCACCTCCGGGCCGGCGCTCACCAAACATTCAGCACTCACCGTGCAGAATGGGGGGATGAAGAACATCACCACGGAACGACTTGTCCTGCGCGGTTGGGAAGAATCTGACGTTGATTTTGTCTTTGACCTGTACTCCCGGTGGGTGGTGCAGCGGTTCATCGGCGCCGAGCCGCGCGTCATGGAGAGCCTCGACGAAGCAACGGAACGCCTTGAGAGGTTCCGCGCTGTCGACCACCCAGTCCACGGCATTTGGGCCGTCACGCGCGCCGAGGACGGCCAGGCCGTCGGAACCCTGCTGCTCAAGCCGATCCCGGCGTCGGGCGAGGAACCGTTGAAGCCTTCCGGCGACATTGAAATTGGCTGGCATTTCCACCCCGACCACTGGGGGAGCGGTTACGCCTCCGAGGCTGCTGCCGCCGTCCTGGACCACGCCTTTGCCAGCGGACTGGACCGCGTGGTGGCTGTGACCAACCCGGCCAATGAGGCCTCGCAAAGCGTGTGCCGGCGTATTGGCATGGAACATCGCGGCCAGTCCAAAAAGTACTACAACGCACTGTGCGAACTGTTCGTGGTGAAGAACCCTGCGCTGGCGGGCGCCGAAGCCCCGGTACAGTGAGATAGCCCCACCCTGCATTGACACGGCTCGGCCGGTGCTCGCATGAATTACTGCGAGCACCGGCCGAGCTGATTGTTTCTAAGGGCCCGCTTGCTACTGGGTGGCGCGGGCCTGGTGGATGAGGGAATCGGCGAACTTGTTCAGGTGCGGGGTGCCCCAACCTGTGGTTGCATCCCAGCCAACCGTTGCGTTGTATCCGGCGATCGGCGGCTGCGCATTATTGCCAACAGTGACGTCATTGAGCGCCGACGGGTAGAGCAGATTTGCCGCACCCAGGGCGTACAGTGCCGGGTTCAGGAATCCGAGGGGGAAACCGGCGCGCTGGTTAAGGTCGGCGACGATTCCGGCCCAGGCCGGGGAGCCTTCGCTGGTTCCGCCGAAGATGTAGTAGCCGTTGTTGCCGGCGCCCAGGAAGCCCAGGTGGACCAGTACGCCCGTGTTGGGATCGGCGTTGAAGGCGATGTCCGGGATGGCGCGGTGTCCGGCCAGCAGGCGCTGGTCCGCACGTGGCAGCAGCCATTGGTAGATCGGTTCGGGCGTGTACCTGCTGACGCCCCCGCCGGTGGCCGAGCCAAGCCCGTCATTCCACACGGTCTCACTTTGGTAGGCGCCCGTCGTGCTGGCGTACAGGCTCGTGCCGCCCACCGCGGTGACCCACGGCGAGATGGCCGGGAAGTTCACGGTCGGGTACGGGAAGTTGACGTTGTCGACGCCGGGGTTGGCCGTTCCGGAATCACCCGTGGAGCCAAGGAACGTCACCCCGTGCAGGGTGGCGGAACGGTAGAAGTTGTTGAACTGCGCCATCAACGCCTTGCCCGCGGGAGTCATCAGGGAGTCTTCCGTGGCGGCCCAGCTTTGCGAGATGACCTTGCCGAGGTTGTGGCTGACGGCGAATTGCTCAAGCGCCAGGAACTGGGGGAGGCCCTGCACGCCTTCGGTTTCGGACACCGGGCTTGTCATCAGCACGATGCTCGCGGCCGGTGCCATTGCGTGGGCCCACTGGACGTCAAGGGAGGTCTCCTCGGCCCAGCCGACCATGTCGCTGTTGTTGGGATCGAACGGCACCGAGCCCAGGGGAGCGAGGACCTTCAGGCTGGGAGGTGCGGGGAGGCCAAAGTCTGCATCGAAGGTGGCAAGGTCGGATTCGACCGTGGGGCTGCCGAAGGAGTCGATAATGACGATCGTTTGCCCGGCCCCGGTGTAGCCGGCGTTGATGAGCGGGGTCAGCCCGTACGCTTGGCGGATCTCCTGCGGGCTGTAGCAGGGAACGCCGATCTGTGCCCGGCACTGGGTGTCAGTCGGCGCAGCGTTGGGTCCGGTGATGTGAACGAGGGTTGAACCGTGCAGCGGCACGGCAAGCGCGCCGGGCGTCGACGCGAGGGCGCCCGTGGACCCGCCCAGGGCCATTGCCACGGTGAAAAAGAGAACAGCCAAAAAATGCCCGAAAGTACGTAATCGAATAGCCACAATATCCACCTGAGAAAGGGAATAGTTACAGCAACGTTATACGCCGCTTGATGACAGCCCGCAATAGACTGGATATTATAGGCCGAATTTTAGGAAGATTACCGGCCGGGAACTTGGAGAAAGATATGAATCTTTGTGCGCAGGGTTGACGATACAGTGGCCGGATTACTCAGCAAAGTCCGCCATCGGGCACACTTGGAGCATGCCCCGCACACCGCCCACCGCGGCCCGGACCACGGTCCGGGCCGGGACCACACTTAGCTTTACAGTCGCAGGCACGGGACCCACGGTGGTGCTGTTGCATGGCCTGGCCGGGAGCTCGCGGGAGTTTGAACCGACCATGGCTGGATTGATGCCCGGGTATCGCGTGGCGGCACTTGATCAGCGCGGTCACGGGCGCAGCACTCGCCGCCCCGCGGATGTTTCCCGCGAGGCCTACGTACTCGATGTCGTTGCGCTGATTGAACTGCTCAGTCCGGGGGAGCCGGTGCATCTGGTGGGGCAATCGATGGGTGCGCACACCGCCATGTTGACCGCAGCCGACCGCCCCGATCTGGTGGCCTCCCTTGTCCTGCTGGAGTGCGACGCCGGGCCGGGGGAGCGGGACCAGGTCGCCGGGCTCGGCCGCTATTTTGCCTCCTGGCCCGTCCCGTTCAAGGATGCGCAGGACGCCCGGACCTTCCTGGGCGACTCCGCCCTGGCGTCGGCCTGGCTCGCCGACCTCGAGCAGCGGCCCGACGGGCTCTGGCCCCGTTTTGATCCGGACATCATGGCCGCATGCATGGTTCCCGTCACGGCGCCGCGGTGGCATGAGTGGCAGTCTGTGGCGGCACCGACCCTTGTTCTCTACGGCGAACACGGCATGTTCACGGAACGGCAAAAGGCTGAGTTCATTACTGCACGGCCCGGCACCCGGCGCGTGGACATTCCCGGGGCCGGGCATGATGCGCACCTGGAGAATTTTCCGGCATGGATCCGCGCGCTCCGGGAATTCCTGGAGTGCGCGCAGCACCCAAGCCGGGTGGGCGCCGTCGAACTTCCCCCGCTGGCGGCCGGAACCGCGGATCCCTAGGGTGGAGCCATGAGCGCCAGCGGTTTTGCCGACTACCTGCCCCGTCAGGGGGCGGCGCATCCATCGCGAGCTCGGGTTGCCATACGTCCTGCAATGCCCGCCGACATCCCGGCCATGCTGGATGTCCAGAAGGCGTCCGGCCGCGCCGTTCCCGCCGGCGAAGCCCTTGCCCGGACTGTTCATGACGACGCACGGCTGGTGGTCGTGGCGGAGACCGACGGCGGCGTGGTGGGCTGGGGAAAGACGCATTTTTGGCCCGAAAGCGACGGCACGGCACCGTCGGGCCACTACCTGGGCGGCGTTACGGTGGACCCGATGTGGCGTCGCCGCGGCATTGGGGCAGCACTGACACAGGCCCGGCTCGAGTGGATCTGGCAACGGGCGGCCGACGCCTGGTATGTGGTGAATGTGGCCAACAGGGCCTCAATTGTGCTGCATTCGCGCTGGGGATTCGTCGAGACGGCCAGGGCGCCAAGATTTCACACGACAGAATTCACCGGCGGGGTTGGCCTGCTGATGCGGGCGAGCCGCCCCTAGGCGACTCGGGACTTGGCCGGCGTCCCACTTGGGGTCTGAACAGGTACTCAAAGTGGCCTCAAACGGCTCCTTTCGGCCTAGGGAAACGAATGTTGATATTTCGCCGATAATCTACATTATGTCAAGTAAAGTGAAATAGGGTGCTTTCTGGCACTGCCGGAACCTTGAACTTCAGGGCCCGGTTCTCTCCTGCACTCACCACCAGTCATCGTGCCAATTCCCGCAGAATTCCACCCGCGCGTGCCGTGGATCTGACGCCCTGGCCAAAGCCGCAGACAAAAACACTTTTGACGCCACAGCCGCGCCGTGCGCATTTGGTGGTTCGAATCATGAGCGCCTTGGCGGGAAGAGTTCCGCACACGCAGCCAACCGTCGCTGCATCAAGATCCATCGAGGAACCGGTCCATGTAATAGCTAATCCAAGGCGCGTTCTGCCGACCGGGTCCACCTGACGTTGTTCCATCAGGCCACAAGCCCTTTCACCGCCACTCCCCCGGGCGACGCCAGGAAACTCGAAGAAGGCACCATTGGACGGATCAAGCTCACGGCCACGCAACAATGGTGTTCTACGACTCGTAGAGCACCTATGATGAGGCGTATAGCGTCGGCCGTCGGAGCAGGGAAGAGGAGGGGACATGACACCACGTGGTTCCCTCCTGGCCCGCGGCTGGATTGGCGCCGGCTTTGCCACGGCAATTGCCGCCGTCTCGCACATGCTTGCCGGAGGCGATGCTCCCAACCCCTTGTTGCTGCTCTTGTCCTTGGCCGTGTCGGGGCTGGTTTGTTGCCTGCTCGCGGGCCGGGTGCTGTCCCTGGGCCGGCTGGTCGCCGGTGTGGTGGCCAGCCAGGCGCTGTTCCACTGGCTCTTCAGCCTGAGCCCGACGCCTCCCTCGGAATCGTCCCGGATGATGATGACGGGCATGGACCATGGTCATGCGCCGGACCTGAGCGCCCTTGCCGTCCACCCCGTTGTGGCATCCATGGGTCATCCGGGCGGGCATGGCTGGACCATGTGGCTCGGGCATGCCGCCGCGGCTGCCCTGACGATCCTTTTCCTCCGCTATGGTGAAGTTGCCTCCGTCCATTTGCTTGACGCGTTGAGGCTCAAAGTCACCAAGGTCCTCCCCCGGCTGGTCCTTCCGGCCGCAGCACCCTGCCGTCTCCAGGCCAGGTCGACCTCCATCCTTCTTCCGTTGGCCGAGCTGGGCGTTCCCCTGCCGGTGATGCGCCACCGCGGACCACCCGTGCACTTGGCTGCGTCCTAAGAACCCACACCGGACCACCCGGCCGGGTACAGCCCTGCCCGCCGTGCTGGACTGTGCTGCCCCGTGCTGCCCCGCCATCGTCCGCCCTGGACGACGACGAGGACGCCCACCGGCTTTTCCGGCGTCGGCCGCTTCGCGCCGCTGTCCTTTATTTCTGCCGCGAACGCCATTGCGGGGATGCCCGCCCGCCACGATCCAACCCGTACCGCCCCATGGCTCCGAATAACCTCCAAACCCTCGGCCCCCTCGGGCGGAGTCCACCATTGAAAGGCATCACCGATGAAGACCTCTCACCGCCGCACACTCAAGACCATTACCACCGGGGCCCTCGCCGCGGCCATGCTTGCCATGGGGGCGGCTGCAGCCTCGGCACACGTCAATGTCGACCCGGACGATCCCGCAGCCAACGGCTACACGCACCTGACCTTCAACGTCCCGAACGAATCCCCGACGGCGAAGACCAGTAAACTTGTCGTCTCGCTGCCCGCCGACACACCCTTCACCTCGGTCTCGGTCAAGCCCCTCGACGGATGGACCGTGCAGGTGATCACCACCGCCCTGCCCAAACCCGTCACCCTCGACGGCACCACGGTGACCAAGGCCCCGAGTTCGGTCGTTTGGACTGCCGATGCGGCGCATGAGATCGGCCAAAACGAATACCAGACCTTCTCACTCTCCGTGGGCAAGCTGCCCGCAGCCGGGACCACCATCACCTTGCCCGCAACCCAAACGTATACCGATGGCACCGTAGTGAACTGGAATGAAAAGACCGTGGAAGGCCAAACCGAACCGGACCACCCGGCTCCGTCCTTCGTCACTACCGCCGAGGACGGCACGGCCACCACCCCACCGGTTGCCGTCTCGACGCCGGATAACTCCACCGGAGTCTGGGGCATGGTATTCGGCGGGGCCGGGCTGCTCCTCGGCGGCACTGCCCTGGGCCTCGTTTTGGCCGGCCGCAGGAAGTCAGCCGCCCTGCAGCAATAGTCCGCCACGCGTGGTGCCGGGTGGAACCCGGTAGGGGCTTCACCCGGCACCGCTCACCCACCGATTTGAAGGGATCAGGCCATGGCTTCCTCCACACCCCACCCCGTCCGCCGCAACCCACTCGTTGTTGCCCTGCTTTCCGCACTGACCCTGTTGCTCATGCTGGTGCCGGTAGCCGCCGCACAAGCCCATGATGTGCTCGAGGGCACCACCCCTGCCAATGGGTCCACCGTTACCAGCATTCCGGCAACCATTGGAATGACGTTCAATAACACCCCCGAAGCCATCGGCTCGGAAATCTTTATCAAGGACGCCGGCGGCACCAACTGGGCATCGGGGCCCGTGGACATTATCGACAACCACGTCACCCAAGCCGTCAAGCCCGGAGCGCCGGCAGGAAAATACACAGTGGAATGGCGCGTCGTGTCCTCCGACTCCCACCCGATCGAGGGCACCTTCACATTCACGGTCACCGGGAAGGGCGGCTCCTCCGGCGCAGCCTCCCCGGTTCAGGCACAAAACGGGGCCGCTGGCCAAGCCGCACAAGGCGGCGGTTTCCCCTGGGGCCTGGTTGGTGGCGGTGCGGGCACTCTTGCCCTGGCCGTTGCGCTGGCAATCTACGCAAAACGCCGCCTCAACCATGCTGACCGGGCCTAGGATCATCAAGCCAGGAAGGCTGCCAGCTGGAACCACGCGTTCCAACTCCAACTCGTTGCGTCAACACTCACGTGATCGGCGTGTACTCCTGGTCCATCGCTCGCGACCTGCATACCCGCCAGGAGCACGATGGGTGTGCCGGTCATCGGCCAGCTCACGGAGGACCTGTGCCAGGAATTCCCGGACATGAGAGGCATCCGGCAGCCTCGGCCAAACACGGCTGGGGCTTCGACGGCCAACATCAAGTAGCCCTGGTCGTTCTGGAATCGGCTGTTGCTCGGAGCTCGGACGAGGCAGAGAATTGCGGTGGTGGCCGGCGTACCACTGCTACCCTCAAATCCGTTCGGCCGCTGCACATGTTCACACCAACTGGAGGAATCATGGACGCCCAGAGTTCAAACGCCAAAATGGCACGCGAAACGCTTGAGCCGCTCGTCGGTGAATGGACCGTAGAGGCATCGTTTCCAGATGCTCCATCCAATAAAGTTATCGGCCGAACTACCTTCGAGTGGATGCTAAACGGTGAATACCTGATGCAACGCTCCGAAGTTTCTCACCCCGATGCCCCGAACAGCTTCACGATCATGGCACCAGATTCCACCAGTCAGGGGTTCATACAGCACTACTTTGACTCTCGCGGCGTTAGTCGCCTGTACGAAATGACCTTCGGTGACGGTATCTGGACGCTCCTGAGAACACGGGCCGACTTCTCACCTCTTGACTTTTCGCAGCGATTCACCGGCACATTCAACCAAGGCAAGGACGTTATTTGGGGTGGTTGGGAGCACTCAACCGACACATCGACCTGGGAATCTGACTTTGAAATGACCTTTAGAAAACTTCTGAAGTTGGAGTCACTCCCCCAAGCACTCTCACGGAGGGCGGACAGCCCCGGGCCATCGACGTCGACCCCACCAGCGGCACCGAGACGGGCCAACGGTGGAACCTCCGCTTGAACTCCAGGGAATTGCTAATTCTGAATTAGCGCTATCGTTACCGAAGTGCTAACCGGGGTCATGAATCTAATTCATGAGCCAAGCTTCTGCGCGTGTGAACGGGATGAGCGTCTTCGACCCCGAATGCACGTCCCGTTCAGTCCTGGAACATGCAACAGGCCGGTGGGGTTCACTCGCACTGGCCGCCTTGACGGACGGACCGCTGCGCTTCGCCGAGGTGCGGCGCGCAGTCAACGGCATTTCCGATCGCATGCTCTCCCAGACGCTGCAGCGCCTCCACTCCGACGGGCTCATCTCCCGCACGGAGCTGTCCACGATTCCCCCACGCGTCGAATACGAACTGACCGGGATTGGACGCCCCATTGCCGACCGCATCGTTGATCTCATCGACGCCATCTACGAGCAACTGCCGGCGATCGTCACCCACCAGCGAAGCCGCGATCAAGCCGAAAGCGGGAATCCGGTCGAGGCTGGGCAGCTCTGATAACGCACTTTCGCCTTGAATGGCGAGGGCTATTTACGGGTGGTGAGTACAGCGGTACGCCGCGACCACGCGCTACTGCTCACCGCATCGAGGAGGAATCCTGCCGCGTCGGCGCGGGTGACGCTGCCGCGTTCAGCGGCGGCTGTGATCGCCGTGACCGCTTTCTCGCTGAAGCCGTTGGGCTTGGCGCTGCTCCACCCCAACATGCTGACGACAGCATCCGCGCCGTGCATCGCAGCGGCCAGTTACTCGACGTTCCCCATGTTACCGGCCACCACCGTGAGCCGATCGCGCGCCGCGAGCTTGCCGGGATTGCGCACATACGCCACCACCTCATGCCCCGCGGCCAGCGCATCGTCGACGAACAGGCCCCCTGTGGTGCCGGTCGCACCCAGTACGAACAACTTCATCGCGATCGTCTCTTTTTCCCAACTTGCCGCTAACTAAATGAAAGCACTAGGCGAATGGAAGTGGCAGGATGAACCCCAATGACGCCAATTATTTGAGGGCTACGGTGGGACCATGAGTGACTACCGGCGCCCCGCGTTCCCAACAGAGGTCTACCGCGATGAGCAGGGAAACCCGATCGAGTACGGCAACAGATGGGGCGCCGAGTCCCCGCCCATGGACTCCTATTCACGTGTCAGTAATCTGCAACGCTTCCTGCCCCTCCATGCGGTCGCCGGCGCACTCATCGCCTGGTTGCAGGACACCTTCGAGGTGAGTGTTGTCGAAGATCCGGAGGTGACTACCGATCTTCTGCACCTGCCAAACGATGTTGTCCGTGCGGTACGGGTGGTGCCCGCAAGTCCCACGGCGGCACCGCTGACGTTCGTGCTCACCCGGTTCCCCGGCGTCTTCCTTCACGCCGGCTCACTCCACGACTTCCACTTCCCCGCGTGTGGTTGCGATGCCTGCGACCACGACGCAACCCGGCTGGCCGAAGATCTCGAATGGACCGTTCGCCTGGTCATATCGGGGTGCTATTTTGAGCAGTTCGATCAAGGGCCGGGACGCTGGGTCGAGTTTCGGCTCGAGGAGCCGGAGGTCGGGATCCGGTCGGGGCGCAGCCTGACCAAGGACCTGCCCGAGACGAGGGTGAAACTTGCCCGGACCGCGCTGCCTTCCGGCGGGCAGTGGGCACCATGGGAAAGGAGGAGCTAGTCTCCGGAGCCTCCAAGCTTGAAAGCCAGGTATCGGCGTGCCACGACCATGCCGATAAGGGCGGTTGACGGGAGAAGTCCGACGACGGCCAACACGGTCATGATCTCCACAGCTCTGCTCTCCTCCGCATTATCGGGCGGGCCCTCTAAGGAACAACGCGATAGTCAGCCATCAAATAGCCGGTGGGTGACATCCCGCTTTGGATCGATTCGAGCTTGATGGACGGCAGGCCGTCAAGGAGCCGCCTGCCACTGCCGGCGATCCTCGGGGCGATCACCACCTTGAGTTCGTCGACGACGCCGGCGGCGAGCAGTGCCTGCGCGACCGAGATGCTGGCGTGGACACCAATATCGCCGCCGTCCTGCTGCCGCAGATCGCGGACAAACCCGACCAGCCCGCCGTCGACCGCGGTCGCGTTGGCCCACTCCAGGTCAAGGGGCGTCGAGGTCGCAACATACTTCGTGACCCCGTTGATGAAGCTAGCGAACGGTTCGATGTCGCTGGTGGGCCAAAACTGCGCCCACTCAGCGTAACTGCGGCGCCCGAGGATCACCGCGTCCTGGGTGGCGATCACTGCGGCAAGGTTGGCGTCCATCGCCTCATCCCAGTCCGCGAAGAAAGCGTCCGGATCCTCGGCAACTCCGTCGAGGGACAGCAACTCATACACAACGATCTTTCGCACGTCACACCTCCGTTAGGTCTCGATGCCACCAGCTTAGTGAGCAAACCGGCGAAACACATCGCCCCCAATGGTCGGCAACCCTGGGATACCGCGAAGGTGGCGGCGCACGTCCTAGGATGAACGGGTGACCTCCCACGACACTCCCCCGGACCCGACCACCCTTCATCCGATTCCCGGCCAGGACCGGGTGGTCCTGCTGAAGCCGCTCATCACCAGCCCGCTGATCCAGGTGGGCGAATTCAGCTACTACGACGATCCGGAGGACGCCACGTCGTTCGAAACCAGGAACGTGCTCCACCACTACGGGCCCGAGCGTTTAATCATCGGGAAGTTCTGCGCCATCGCGGCCGGCGTCCAATTCATCATGAACGGCGCCAACCACCGCATGAGCGGCCCGTCCACCTACCCGTTCCCCATCATGGGCGGCGCCTGGGCCCGGCACATGGACCTGGTCACCGACCTCCCGAACCGCGGCGATACCGTCGTCGGCCACGATGTGTGGATCGGCGGCAACGTGACCATCATGCCCGGTGTCCGCATCGGCCACGGGGCCATCATCTCCACCGGCTCGATCGTCACCAGGGACGTGCCCGATTACGGCATCGTCGGAGGCAACCCCGCAACACTGATCAGGTACCGCTTCACCGCACCGGAAATCCGGGAACTGCTCACGGCGGCGTGGTGGGACTGGCCGCTCGCAATGATCACCGAACACCTCCGAACCATTGCCGATGGCAGGATCGACGACATCGCCGCCATCGCCAGATCCGTCCAGTAACGGGCCGGGCCCAACGGCGGCGCGATGCCGCGGCTCACGCCGTCGGACGGACCTCGGCGGCAGTTTCAAGATCCCAATCCGGACGCGGAACAGAGTCGATCAGGAGCCTCGTGTACGGGTGGCTGGGTGCGCCCAGAAGGTCCAGCGTGCCGCCTCGCTCCACGATTTCCCCATACCGCATGACCAGGGTCTCCTCACAAACCCGCCGCACCACGGCGAGATCGTGGCTGATGAACAGCACCGTCAGCCCGCGTTCGCGACGGATTTCCGCCACCACGTCGAGCACCTGGGCCTGCACCGAAACGTCAAGTGCGCTGGTGGCCTCGTCCATGACAAGAAGGTCAGGTTCAATGGCCAGCGCCCGGGCAATGGCGACCCGCTGCCGCTGCCCGCCCGAAAGCTTGCGCGGCCGCACCACGGCGTGTTCCTCCGTCAGGCCCACCTGGTCGAGCAGTTCAAGGACCCGCGCCCGCGATGCGCTCGCCGACAACTTGCTGTGGAGGCGAAGCCCGTCCTCGATTGCCCGCCCGGTGGCAATGCGCGGGTCCAGCGACAGGTAGGGGTCCTGGAAGACCATCTGGGCCGAGCGCGCGTGGGCAAGCCGTTCATCACGGTTGCGGGGTTTGATGGTGCGTGACTTGCCGGCGATCGTGATCTCACCGCCGTCCGCTTCCTCGAGACCCACGATCAACCGGGCCAGGGTGGACTTCCCGGACCCGGATTCGCCGACCACGCCCAGCGCGCCACCCCTCGGGATCACCAGGGAGACGTCCGCAACCGCACGAACCGGCAGCTTTCCGCGCACTGCGTACGTTTTTGAGACCGAGCGCGCTTCCAGGGCGCTGCCGGAATCAACGGCCGACGACGGCGCCGCCGCCACGGTGGCGGGCCGGCCGGCGTCGTCGTCGGTGACGACGATTGACGGGGTCGCGGCAATCAGGCGTTTCGTGTAGTCCGCCTTGGGTGAGCGGAAGACGCTGCGGGCACTGCCCTCCTCCACGACCTGGCCGCCGTTCATGACGTAGACCCGCTCACACAGCGATGCCGCAAGGTTGAGGTCGTGGGTGATGAAGAGCATGCCCATCCCCCGCTCCGTGCGCAGTTCGGAAAGCACGGAGATGATCTCCGCCTGCGTCGTCACATCCAGCGCGGTGGTCGGCTCATCACAAATGAGCAGTTGCGGCGAACTGCTGAGCGCCCCGGCAATCATCACGCGCTGGAGCATGCCGCCGGAGAACTCGTGCGGGTACTGGCGCAGGTGCTGTTCGGGGCGCGGCAATCGCACGGAGGCGAGCAGCTCGATCGCCCGCGCCTTTGCCTCGTCGGCCGGCAGATGCTCGCACAGTCGGAGTGTTTCCGTCAGGTGGTCGCCAATCGTGCGCATCGGGTTGATCCCTGCCCGAGGATCCTGGAACACCATTGATGCGCTCCGTCGTCGCAGCTCGAGCAGCTCCTTGGGCGGCGCATCGAGGACGCTCCGCCCTTCCAGGATTACCTCGCCGCCCATGGCAGCACGCTCGGGCAGCAGGCCAAGCACCGATCGCGCCGTGAGTGATTTGCCGGAGCCGGATTCGCCGACGACGCCGACCGTCTCGCCTTTGGCGACGGAGAGCGAGATTCCGTCCAGGAGACGTTTGCCGTCGGGCAGATCGAGCGTCAACCCGGCGATTTCGAGAAGGTTCATGCGGGGATCCCGCCTCCAATGCGGTCTGAGAGTTCTTCACCAATGATGTTCACGGCAACCACCACGATCACGACCGCGACGGCAGGCACTATGGCGGGGAGGAAGTGGCCGCCGATCAGCCCTTGCTGAGCTTCGTTGATCATGGCGCCCCAATCGGCCGCAGGCGCCTGGACCCCCAGGCCGAGGAACGACAGGCCGGCGAGTTCGGCCAGGACGTAGCCGAAGTTCAGCGTGGATTGCGCCCCGACGATGGGTGCGACGTTGGGCAGCACCCGCCGGAGCGCGATCCACGCCCCACTGAAGCCCTGCACCCGGTACGCGGCAACATAGGGGCGGTGCCGTTCGGACGCCACGAGGGCGCGGGTCAGCCGGGAAACGTAGGGTGCGTAGGCGATGCTCATGGCAATAACCGGAGCCACCAGGCCCTTGCCGAACAAGGCGACCGCCATGATGGCGATCAGCAGGGACGGGAAGGAGAAGACAACGTCAAAGAGCCGTGCCAACACAGCATCGACCCAGCCGCCGCGCCATCCGGCCAGGACGCCCAGGAGGACGCCGAGGATCGTCGAGGAGACGACGACGAGCAGCGGGCCCAGCAGGGCCGTGCGCGCGCCAAACATCATTCGAGTGAGGATGTCCCGGCCGAGCGCATCCGTGCCGAGCCAGTGCGCCGTCGTCGGGCCGGACTGGAAGTTGAAGAGGTCCACCTGGTTGGGGTCATAGGGGGCAATGAGCGGCGCCAGGATCGCGGTGGCCGTCATCAGGACGACGACGGCCACGCTCAGCATGAAGCTGACGTCGGGGCGACGCGATCGCGGGGCCTTCAACGCCTTGGCGTCAAGGGTCGAGGTAGTCATCGGGCACCAGCTCCTGCGGCGGACCGGGGATCGATCCAGGGTTCGAGGATGTCAATAAGGGCGTTTACCGCAACGAACGTCGTCACGACCAGCAGGACGATCGCCTGGACCACCGGGAAGTCGAGGCGGTCCACCGATTGCACGAGCAACGATCCGATGCCCGAAATCCCGAACGCGGCCTCGACGATCGAACTGGCCACGAGCAGGCCCGCTACCAGCGGGCCGCTTACCGTCAGGATTGGTCCGATCGCATTGCGGAACACATGCCGGCGGACCACGGTGCTCCGGCCCAGGCCCCGGCTCGTGGCAACCTCCACATGCTCGCGATTGAGCTGCTCGACCATCGAGGACCGGGTCACCTTGCCCACCAGCACGACGAAGACAATTGCAAGGGCGAGCGACGGCAACACCAAGTGGTAAATGGTGTCGAGGAATCCTGCACCCGAGCCGAACGATGGGAACCAGCCCAGTTGGACGGCGAAGACGGCGATCAGGACGATCGAGCCAACAAACGAGGGAATGGCTCCCAGCACCGTCAGGCCGGTGAGGATCGCCTTGTCCAGGGCGCGGTTGCGGTTCAGCGCGGCGGCCACCCCCGCGATGAGGCCGACTGCGGCAATCATGAGCCCGGCCATCACCACCAGGCCGAAGGTGACGGGCAGCCTGTCGCCGATGACCGTCGAGACGTCCTGCCGGAACTGCAGGGACCGGCCGAAGTCGCCGTGCACCACTCCCATGATCCAGTTCAGGTACTGCTGCCATGGGGGAAGGTTCAGGCCAAACTGGGCGGTGATGTCGGCGACCGCTTCCGGGCTCGGTTTGCGGCCGCGAAGGAGGAAGCTCACCGGGTCCCCCGGCACCAGGAAGCGCGAGAAGAAGACGAGCAGTGACGCCAGGAACAACGTCAACAACAAACTGCCGAGTTTGCCCGCGACCCGCCGGATCACGGTGGCGGCGCCACCGTTAATCCGTGCGGTGCGGCGGATGCTAACGAGCGCCAATGGTGGCCGCCCAAGGTAGTAGAGGAAGGCGATCGACGGCGAGACGCCCGAGATCCGCTTGCCCTGGAACACCGTCATGGGGCCGGTGTTCAACGGCAACCACGGGAGCTGGTCGTTTGCGATCTTCTGGGCCTCGGCGGTCTTTTCGGCACGCTTTGCCGGGTCGTCGATGGCCATGGCCTCGTTGACGGTCTTGTCAAAATCGGCGTTGGACCAGTTGCCGTAGTTACTGAACTCGCCCGTGCGCAGCACACCATACATCTCCAGCGGGTCGGGACTGGAGAGGTACCAGGAGGTGTAGAACAAGTCCGCCCCGGCGCGGGCGCTCGGGTCGGCGAAGAGCGTGGTGTAGGCGTTCGGCGTGACCGTCTTGATGGTCGCCTTGAGCCCGATTGCCTCCGCGGCCGCGGCCGTTGCCTGTGAAATGACGCTGAAGTCGGTCCCCATGGGCGCTGTCACGTAGGTGATTTCCTTGCCCGTTGCTCCGGCTTCCTCGACAAGCTTCTTCGCGGCGGTCAGGTCGTATGGATACTTCTCCAACCCGTCGAAGGCCTTGCCGAGCGTGTCCTTGCTTGCGCCCACCCACACCGAGGGCGTTGTCAAGGCATTCGTCACTTCCCCGTAGCCGGCGCCGGCTGCGGAGATGATCCCCTGCCGGTCCAGGGCCATGAGCAAGGCCTTCCGGACGCGCACGTCACCGAGCGGGCCCTTCAAATTGTTGACGATCAGGCTTCCAACGGCGGTGTTCATGCCGAAGTAGACCTGGCCGGCGCCAGAGGACTGCAAGTCCTTGATCCCATCGGCAGGAACCATCCAGCCGCCGTCGACCTGGCCAGACTTCAGCGCGTTGATCCTTGCCGTGGAGTCGTTGATGAACAGGAACTTCACCTCACCGGCCTTCGCCCGCAGTGCGGGATCCCAGTAGTTGGCGTAGCGCTTGAGCGTTATGCTCTCCCCCGCCTTCCAGTTGACGAAACTGAACGGCCCCGTGCAATTGACACCTCCCGTGGAGTTGCCATAGCTTTTTCCCTTCGCCTTGAGCGTGGCCGCCGATTCGATCACGCCGGCGGAACTGCCCATCGAGAGGTTGAACTGCGAGTCGGGCTTCTTCATGGTGACGGTGACGTCGTGCTCGCCGGTCTGCTCGATGGATTTCACGTTCTGGTACGCCGAATACCAGGACGATCCGACGGCAGGGTCCATTTGCCTGCGCATCGAAACAACCGCGTCGTTGGGGGTCAGCAGGGTGCCGTCGTGGAAGGTGACGCCGGACCGGATCTTGTAGACCCAGCTCGTCGGGGTCGGGTGTGTGTAGGACTCGGCGAGGCCGGGCGAGAGCGTGTAGTCCGGGTTCAGCCGCAGGAGGGACTCGCAGACGTTCGCCAATACCTGGTTGTCCGAGTAGTCGAACGCGTAGGCGTAGTCGAGCGAAAACGGTTCGGCGTAGCTCGCCCACGTGTAGGAGGCGATGTCTCCCGATGGCTTGGGCGTCTGGGAGGTCATCGTCCATGATGGCTTCGCGGCTCCGTGGTTGGCGCCGCCGCTTCCTCCGCTACATCCGGAGATCGCTAGTGCGACGGTCGCAACCACGGCGACGGCAGTAGCCGCCCTGGTGCGTCGGCGCAGCAGGGAATGCAATGTGCTGGTCAAGGTAACTCCTAATGTTTAGGCGGAACGGGAGTAGGCGAGGTCTCCCTCGATCCAGGTGGAGGCCACCGTGGCACGGTGGATCTCCTCTGGCGCCAGGGTGAACGGGTCGGGTTGGAGGACGACGACGTTGGCGAGATAGCCCTCACGCACGTACCCGGTGTCGTGGTCGCGATGGTTGGCATACGCCGTGCCGGAGGTGTAGGCCGCCATGGCGGTTTCCAGTGCCAGGCGTTGGTGCCCGCCGCCCAGGGGTTCGGCGGAGCTGCCGGGCGAGACCCTGTTCACAGCGATGTGGATTGCGTCGATCGGATTGGCGCTGGATACCGGCCAGTCGCTTCCGGCGGCCAGGCGTGCGCCGTGCCGCACCAGGTCCCCGAACGGATATTGCCGGGCCTCCGCCCCCTCTTGCAGGAAAGGAAGCGTGAGTTCGTCGAGTTGGTCCTCGTGGCAGGCCCACAGCGACTGGATGTTGGCGATGGCGTCCAGGGGTGCAAACCGGCCGGTATCGGCCTCCTCGACCACCTGCAGATGGGCCAGTTGGTGGCGTCCATCCGAGGGGCCGTTCGCCAGCCGCGCGGCTTCGATAGCGTTCAGGGCGTTCCGAACCGCCCGATCGCCCAGGGCATGGAAATGGACCTGCAGGCCGGCGTCGTCGAGCGCAACAACGTAGTCGGTGAGCCGGGATTCGTCGATGAACGACAGCCCGTGGTTGCAGGTGTCCCTGCCGTGTTCGTCCCGATAGGGCGTGAGCATTGAGGCCGTATGGTTCTCGGCAACACCGTCAACCATGATCTTCGCGGTGCCCAGCGAGAAACGGTCGGAGTCGCCCCTCGCCGCAAGGGCATCGCGGCGGTCCACCATGAGGCCAACCTGCTCGATGCCGCCGGTCCGCTCCCACCACTGGGCGCCGACGACGTGCACCCGAAGCGTCCCCTCGGCCACGGCCCTCTCGTACACGGCGCACGCATCACCGCTCCCGCCGCCCACCATGGCATCCTGCCAGCCCGTGATGCCCAGCGCAATCAGTTCCTGCTGGGCGCGGAGCAGCCCGAGGTAGGCGAAATCGGGATCAGTGGGCGGACGGACGTCGGAAAAGAGCTCGCCGGCGCCCTCGTGGAAGGTGCCGGCCGGGGTGCCGTCGGCCTCGCGTTCGATCCGGCCGTCAGCGGGATCGGCCGTAGTGGCCTCGATCCCTGCGAGCTGGATGGCCGCCGTATTCGCCCACGTGCTGTGGTGGTCACGGCTCTGGAGCAGGACTGGGCGGTCGGGGACCACGTCATCGAGGAGTGTGCGCAACGGCGATCCGCCCGGGAAATGGTCCATGGACCATCCGCCGCCGAGAATCCACGGCTCTTCGGGGTGTGCGGCGGCGTATTCCTGCACGGTCGCCACTGCCTCGGCGGCGTTCACGGCTTCGGAGAGATTGCACATCAGCAGTTCAACTCCCCCGCTGACGGGATGAATGTGGCCGTCCTGGAATCCGGGACTCAACAGCCCGCCGTCGAGGTCAACGATGCGGGTGTGCTCCCCGATCCAAGCGCCCGATTCACTCTCGGGAAAGATTCCGGCAATGCGCTCCCCCACGATGGCTACCGCCTGGCCCCGGACTGGGATGCCGATGCCGGTAAATACGGCACCGCCGGTAAAAAGTACGTCTGCGAACGGCAAGAGTCATCCTCATTTCTTCGTTGAACGGGCGATCAGGGTAAGGTTATTCATTTGACAACGCCATTGTCAACGGTGTTGTCCAAGATGTTTCAGATTAGATTTGGCGCCCCGAAAAGTGCACAATGTGACCATGACGCAAGGAACATCCAGCCGCCGCGCATCAGCGGGCACACCGTCCGGACGGGGCCGCCTCGACCGCGACACCATCATCGCCGCCGGGCTCAAGCTCGCCGCCAACGCCGGCTCATCGTCCATTTCCGTGCGAGAACTCGGCACCCTGCTCGACGCCGATCCGACGGCGATCTATCGCCACTTCCGCAACAAGGAGCACCTCATGCGGGAGCTTCTGGATGAACTCATCGGCCGCAGCGTCTCTGCCGTCACCGCGGATCCCTCCGATTGGCGTGCGGGGCTTACCCAGCTGGCAACCACCACCTTGGACCTGTTCGCCCAGTATCCGGCGATCGGCGTCGAAGCCATCGTGTTGACCACCCACGGACCAGGTGAACTGGACGCTGTCGAGTTCATGCTCGATGCGCTTTCCCGCGCCGGGCTCACCGGCGACGACCTGGTGCGCCATTATGCACTGATGGCCTCGCACGTACTCTCGAGTGCGGCCGGAATTGCGCGTGATCGCAGCCAGCGAGGAGTTCGGGCCGACGAACCCAGCCCCTGGTTCGAGGGCCCGCTCCATGCCGACCCCCGCAAGTACCCGCATATTTCCGCCGTGAGCACCCAGCTCACCGAACTGGAGGATCGGGAACTTTTCCTGCTCGGCGTCTCCGCGATTATCCAATCGGCAGAACGTACGGCCAGCCTCTCGCATTCAGCCTGACGATGCCGTGGCGGGCCGCGCGCCCCCGGCCACCTCGCCGGAACCGCCAAGGCATGGGACCCCTCACGCCACGTCTCACCCGGTACGGCGAAACGGTGTCACTCAACGTTGCTTCCGTCGCGGAGGCCGTCGCGCGCTTCACGCTGCCCAAACTTACCTATGCATAGCAGCGGCCACCACAAACCCCGGGATCCCCACCAAGGGCCGCACCTAGAGCGTGGACAAGGTCAACGCCACCCAATTCGCACAGTAGCTCGCGTGTGGAAACCCGGCCAAAATCACCAAAGTCATCATGGTTGTCATCACCGTTGACTTAAGGAATCTGTGAGCCTAGTCTCATTGCAGCGGCTGGTCTCGGTCGCCGCCGAGACCGCGCGCACGTGCCGCGTTGGCATATCCGGCCCACCTCCCGATTGGATCCCGTCCATGGAACTGCACCATCTCACGGCAGCCACGGCCCGTGAACTTTTTACCTCGCGAGAGCTGTCCCCCGTCGAACTGCTCGACGCCGTTGTTGCGCGAACCGCCCTCGTGGAACCTGGTGTGAACGCACTGAGCGAACAAATGCTCGACGAGGCCTACGGCGCAGCCCTGATTTCCGAGGCGAGGTTCGCCACCTCGGACCGGGTGCAGCGACCGCTCGAGGGCATACCGCTGCTGCTCAAGGAGGAACAGCCCATTGCCGGCCGGACCAGCGAGGAGGGCTCGCTGACCGAACAGGGAACCATTGCCGATACCAGCCATCCGATCGTTGAGCGGATCTACGCCGCAGGAGCCGTGGTCCACGGGCGCACCACCACCCCGGAATTCTGCTGCGCGCCCTACACCCACAGCAAATTGTGGGGCGTCACCCGCAATCCCTGGAACCTTGACCTCACCCCGGGAGGCTCCTCCGGCGGTTCGGGGGCCGCGCTGGCAGCGGGGGAAACCCTCCTGGCCACGGGCTCGGACATCGGCGGATCCATCCGCATCCCGTCCTCCTTCTGCGGCCTTGTCGGCTTCAAACCGCCCTTTGGCCGGGTGCCCGGCATGGCGCCCTTCAACCAGGACACCTACTGCGCCGACGGCCCCATGGGCCGCAGCGTGGCCGACGTCGCCCTGTTGCAAAACGTGATCGCGGGACCCCATTCATCGGACCAGGCGTCACTGCGCCCCGCCTATGTACTCTCCACCCCCAACGCCGCTGCCGCCGTCGGTATGCGGGTTGCCCTGTGCATGAACCTCGGCGACTACACGGTGGACCCTGCCATTGAGGCAAACACCCGGATCGCGGCGGAAGCGTTGCGCAGCGCCGGCGTCATTGTCGAAGAGGTCGACCTGCCCTGGACCCGCAAGCAAATCGTAGAGACCGCGTGGGCACATTTCGGTGGCATCATGGGACCGTTCATCACCGAGATCGCCGGTGCGAACAGTGACCTGCTGATGCCCTACACCCTCGACTTTGCCAGGCGCGCCGCACGGGCCGCGTCCTTCGCCGAGGGCCTGGTTGGAGAGGCCGCCCTTTACGAACCGCTGGGCACGCTCTTGGAGAACTATGACGCCCTGCTCTGCCCCACCCTCGCAACCCAGGGCATGGCCGCCGACTTTGCGGACCCGGCGGGGCTCGTCGACGTCGGAGCCGAACAGGTGAATTGGATCGAGTCGGCGCTGACGGTCCCCTTCAATGTGGTGGGCAGGGTCCCCGTGCTCGCCGTCCCGTCCGGAATCGCACCCAACGGGATTCCGACGGGCGTCCAAATCGTGGGCCGCAGCTATGACGATGCCACCGTGTTCACGCTCGGGGAGGCGCTTGAGAAGACGCTCGGCCTGACCACCTCGGCCACCTGGTGGCCGAGCCTCGAGGCCGCGGTGAGCCGGTAGGGGCTTGGATTTCCCCGAACCAAGGGAGGTGGTTGCAGGCTCACCCGGAGCTTGTAACCACCTCCCTTTTTGCCGGCGTCGGGGGCGCTTAGGAATCGAATCCCATGCCGATGGCGTCCATGGTCTTGAGCAGCAGGCCGCGTTCGCCTTCACGGCGGTCCGCCTGGGCAAGGGCGCCGGTCATGAGCTGGACCCCGATCCACGCTGCCGGTTCCGGCGGGAACGGCAATGGCTTCTTGCGGACCATTTCCAGTTCGGTGATTTCGGTTATCTTTCCGGAGAGCAGGTCCAGCATCACGCGTCCGCCGAAGCGGGAGGCCCCCACGCCCAGGCCGGTGAATCCTGCACAGTAGGCCACCTTGCCGTTGTAGGCGAGGTCAAAGAAGGAGAAGAACCGGCTGCAGGTGTCAATGGCCCCGCCCCACGCGTGGGAGAAGGCCAGTCCCTGAAGGTCCGGGAACGTGGCGAAGAAGTGCGCCGCCAGTTTTGTGTAGGTGCTCTCACGGTTGTAATGGTCGGGACTGACCTTGCCGCCAAAATGGTAGACGGCGTCATAACCGCCGTAGAGGATCCGCCAGCCGCCGTCTTTATCAATGATGGGCCGGGAGTAATGGAATCGGTTGTTCAGGTCGGTGAGCCCGTGCGGCGTTTCCCAGCCGATCGCGGCGCGCTGTTCATCGTTGAGTGGTTCCGAGACCAGGACGTAGTCATAGACCGGTACCGTCATGAGCGCGTGGCGCTTGAGCAGGGACGGGAAGACGTTCGTCGCCAGGGCCACTTTTCTGGCAACCACCTTCCCCTGGGCGGTGGCAACTTCGATCCTGCCGTTTGATTCGTCCAGTGAGGTTGCCTTGGATTGTTCAAAGATGCGCACCCCGAGTTTCTCGCAGGCGGCAAGCAGTCCCCAGGCAAGTTTGGCCGGGTGCACCAGGACCGTGTCGTCGCGGCTCCACAGTCCGGAAATGAAGGCATCCGAGCGGATAACGGTATCCAGCGCCCCGGCGTCAAAGTACTCCTTATTCTCCACCCCGCCTTCCTCGCGCAGCCACGCATCCTGGTGCGGCTCGGTCGCGACCGCCAAGGTGCCTTCCTGGATAAGGTCGCAATCGATGCCATGGCGCGCGATAGTTTCAATGAGCCCCGCGAGGTTCTCCAGGCCCAGTTCCGTCAGCCGCGCGTTTTCCTTGGGTAGGTGCGCCTCTCCATTGGACTCGCCGTGGACCAGGCTCGCCTCACAGAATCCACCGTTGCGTCCGGAGGCTTCGGAGGCAATCCACCCGGCCTCCAACAACACCACGTCGAGCTCCGGGTCCCGCTCCTTGGCCTGCAGGGCGGTCCACAAGCCAGTGTAGCCACCGCCCACCACCAACAAATCGCAGGTGATCTGCGCACGCAGCGGTGCGTGCGCGTCGGGACGGAGCGGGGAATCCAACCAATAGACCTCACGCTTGGTAGCGCGCAGGGACTGCGCAACAACCGCCGCATCCATGGTCTTCTCGGCATTCTCATAGAAGGTTGGCGTTGTTTTGGGCATGATCGTTTCTCTCCGTGAATAGTGATGTTCGACCGGTGCCACACACCCATCCATCGGATTCGGGCGGCCGGCCCTGGCTGAGGCCAAAGGCAATAGTTGCGGGAGTTCCCGTCCGGGGTGCGCGCGGATCATGACCGAACGCGAATCGCCCCACGTCTCATGAAAATACATAACAAAAGAAATGTCAACGCTGTTGACTATATGGATCCGAAAGGCGAATTCAACCGGATAGTTGACCCCTCATCAGACCGGGGAGCCTGATCGCATGGCCAACATGACAGCCGGAGACTCGACCCTCCGCGACTTCCTCACGCGCTTCGCCTTCTTCGAATGACCTGGCGGCAAAGGGGCCCGTGTGACCGCACGGGTTCCGATCGCCGTCGAGGATTTCACGAGACACCCAAACGTGCCCACGGTAGAATCTGAATCAACTGCGGGCAACGTGATGCGCTCACCAAGCCCCCACCATTTCTGGTTGGCGCGGCGGAGGCCCACCCGGCCAGGCGGTCCGAGGAGAGTGGCCCAAATGTCCAGTTATACCTTCGACGTCTTCAGCAGCCTTGACGGCTACGGCTCATCCGATGAATGGGGAGGCTATTGGGGCAAGCAAGGTCCCGAACTCCTTGCCCGGCGCGCCGACCTTTACGTCGAGGACCAGCTCATGGTGTTTGGTCCGGCCACCTACCGCATGTTTTCCGGATTCATCACCTCCGGCATGGAGCTCGACCCCTGGGTCCTGCGCATGAGCGAATTGCCGAAGGTCGTCATCTCACGGTCGATGCCCCTGGATGAGCCGTTGCCCTGGCCAAATACCACCGTCATGCGCGGCGACGCGGTCGACGTCGTTGCGAGGCTCAAGAAGGAATCCGATGTTCCGCTGCGGTCCCATGGAAGCTTGTCGATGAACCATGCCCTGATGGCCGCCGGCCTGGTCGATAGGATCCAGATGACCATCTTCCCCGTCATCACGGGAATCACGGGAGAGGATCCGGTCCTAGGGGGTGCCGCGGAGTTCGATCTCGAGCTGCTCGAAGCCCTGACCCTGGACGGACGCAGCCAGGAACTGAGCTATGCGCCGACTGTGCACCCGGTAGGGCCGCGCTAACCCCAGAGGTCGACGGCGGCGGCCAGCATGGTTCAACAGGGATCGGCCCGGCGAAGCAATAGTCCCCCACATTTCTCCTCATCTCCGCGCCGGGTGGGAGCATGGTGATGTGACCATCTTTGGCCTTCGTCCGTTGCCGGCCGGACCCGTGGAGTTGCATGACGCGCGGCGCCGTCGTCGGTGGACCGTGCAGCTGGAGCCCTTTGCGATGGGGACGGCACCGGTCACCGCGGCCCAGTGGGCGCAGCTGATGGGTGAGGACGGCTCGGGAGGACAGGCGCCGGCAGTGAATCTCAGCTGGCTCGACGCCATCAACCTGTGCAACGCCGCGTCGGAGGAAGCGGGCCTTGTTCCCGCGTACCACCTGAACGACGGAGAGGTGGCCTGGCGGCTGGACGCGCCCGGATACCGGCTGCCAACCGAGGCCGAGTGGGAATACGCGTGCCGCGCCGGCACCGACGGGCCGCACTACGGATCCCTGGAGCTCGTTGCGTGGACGGCTGGCGACGAGGTGGAGTCCCCACAGGACGTCGGATTGAAGCAGCCCAACGACTTCGGGCTCAGCGACACCCTCGGCAACGTCTGGGAGTGGTGCTGGGACCTGCTCGATCCCGCCAGGTACGGGGATTACCGGGTGTTCCGCGGCGGAGGGTTCGCCGACAAACCGTGGAGCGTTCGCGCATCGACGCGCCGGGGAGGCGCGCCCGGGATGAGCCACCCCGATGTCGGCCTGCGATTGGCACGCGGAGCGTTCGAGGCCGGCCAAGCGGCACAAGGGTGGTCGGCCGCGGCGGACACCGAACGCGGCACAATTACCGGGATGCTGCCATCAGGCTGGACACCCCGACGATCGTAAGAGCCGGCCAGTACCCGCGAGGGGCCACGACCACCCAAAAACGCCCTGCCCCTTACGGTCCTTCCGCGGTAGGGGTCGTGAGGATGGCGAGTTGCGCGGTGGTCCGGGTCATCGCAACATAACGGTCGACCGCACCTTCTATGCCCGTACCAAAGCTGTCCGGGTCAAGGAGCACCACCAGGTCAAATTCCAGCCCCTTGGCCAATTCCGGCGTCAGGATGCGGACCCTTTCCCCGTACCCGTCCGCGGCAGGTGCGCCCTCCCCCGCTATGACGCAGGCAATCCCGTCGTCCTGCGCAGCCAGCCAGTCGTCGAGGATCGTGCCCAGCTCCGCTGTGGAGCCGTGGCGCACGGGAATGCCGCTGCTGCGGATGGAGGCAGGCACATTGGCGTCCGGCAGGGCGGCCCTGATGACCGGCTCGGCGGCCGCCATGACTTCCGACGGCGTCCGGTAGTTGATGCCCAGGCTCGCCATGGTCACATTGGCCACTCCAACGCGATCGAGCCGTTCCTGCCACGACTCCGTGAATCCGTGCCTTGCCTGGGCGCGGTCCCCGACGATGGTGAAACTCCGGGACGGGCAACGGAGCAGCAGCATCTGCCATTGCGCATCCGTCAACTCCTGCGCCTCGTCGACGACGATGTGCGCGAACGGGCCCGCTAGCAGGTCCGGGTCCGTTCCCGGCAGTGCATTCGCGCCTGCCAACTTTTCCTGTATGTCCTGCCCCCGCAGCATGGTCATGACCATGAGTTCGGAGTCGTCGGCGGCGATCAAGTCATCGACCACCCGGTCCATGAGCTCTTGTTCGGCCGCCGCAGTGGCCGCCTGCCGCCGTTTGCGACGGGATGCCTCGGGGTCGCCGAGCCGATGGCGGGCCGCGTCGAGAAGGGGCAGGTCCGCGACCGTCCAGGCCTGGGGCTCAGTCCGCTGGAGCTTCGTGACCTCTTCCGGCCGGAGCGAGGGGGCGCATAGCCGCAGGTAGGCCGGCACCGTCCACAGGTCGCCAACAATGTCGGGGTAGTCGAGCAACGGCCAGGCCCGCCCAAACGCTCCCGCAAGATCCTCATCCCGGGCCAGTGCCCTGCGGAGCAGGCCCTCCGGGACGTCGTCGCCGTCGTACTTGTCCAGCAGAATCGTCAGCAGCTCCTCCCAAACCTCGTCGCGCGCCTCGTTGTGCGGCGTCCCCGGGGCAGGGGCATCGAAGGCTTCTGCCCAATCGTCGGAGCCGAGCCAGAAGTCGGCATACGGCGTCCGGACCTCCATCCCCCGGGTGGGCGGCTGCTCGTAAAAGCTGGCGGCCCGCTCGATCGCCTTGACCATGGTGACCGAGGACTTCAGGACGGCAACGTCCGGATCACTTTCGAGGACAGCGGCTGCGCCTTCGGGGACCAGGTCCCGCAGGGTGCAGATCTGGACGCCCTCTTCGCCGAGGCTGGGGAGGACGTCGGCAACGTAGGCGAGGTAGGGCTGGTGCGGCCCCACAAACAGCACACCGCCGCCATGGCGGCCGATCCGCGCGTCGGAGTAGATAAGGTACGCGGCCCGGTGCAGGGCGACGACGGTCTTTCCCGTGCCCGGACCACCGTCGACGACGAGGGCGCCACGGGAGCCGGCCCGGATGATGAAGTCCTGGTCGGCCTGGATGGTGCCAAGCACGTCCCGCATCCGGGCCGAACGGCTGCTGCCCAGGCTGGCGATGAACGCCGACAGGTCCTCGAGGGCGGCGTCCCCGTCGAGCCCGTCAGCGGTGAACGCCTCGTCCCAGTAGTCGTTGATCCGCCCGCGCGTCCAGCGGTACCTGCGCCGGCTTGCAAGGCCCATCGGATTGGCATGGGTTGCCCCAAAGAACGGCTCGGCTGCCGGTGACCGCCAGTCGATCAGGAGGCGGCGTCCCGCGGTATCGGTCAGGCCGAGCCGGCCGATATAGAGGGGCTCAGGGGCATCCGTGCCAACGATCCGGCCAAGGCACAGGTCCAGGCCGAAGCGGCTGAGCGCTCGCAGGCGGGCGGACAGTCGGCGAATCTCGATGTCCCGTTCCACCGCCTCCTGCCCGGATCGGCCGGGCGCCTTGCGGGCGGCGTCGAGGCGGTTGCCCAAGTCGGCGATGGATTCCTCGAGGCTTTCCGCAATGGCGGCAAAGTGCTGGTCGTCGACGCAGATCAGGGCGGGGTCGGCCTTGGGTGAGAGGCGGGCGGGAAGGTCGAATGCGCTGGTGGACAAGGGCACGTCCATGACTCCTACTGTGAATTGGCTACGCCGGACCCCGGCAACCGTTGTTGCGACAGGGGGTATTCGCCGGGGTTTTCGGCCAACCGGCCTCGGCGTTGGGTATCAATTCTGCGCCCAATGGGGGGCCTTGCGGCAAGGCCCCCCATGCGTTATATGTTTAAAAGGGAGAGGTGCACGTTTTGCCTACCCGGCGCCCGCTATTTGCCGGTCAGCAGCTCCTTCAGGTAGTTGCTCGGGCTGCGGGTCCCGAACGCGGCTCCGAGGACTTCGCGAAGTGCCTCGGCGTTCTCGCCCGGTGCCAACAACGCGGCTTGCGCGCGGGTCGCCAGGAGCATCCGGCGTCCGGCTTCATGCCGTGCGGTGTGGTAGTCCTCGAGGCTTTCGCGAGGTGCCCCGTCGGCCAGGACGGCGGCGAACCGGGCGGCGAGGTCGACGGCGTCGAGCATCCCTGTGTTCAACGCCGAGCCGCCCGCGGAAAACACGTGTGCGGCGTCACCGGCGAGGAACACCCGGCCCACCCTGTACCGTTCGGCCAGCCGGCTGTTGGAGCGCGTGGCTCGCAGCCATTGCCCGTCGCTGATGGGCAGCTCGGCGCCGAGCACGCGCCGGATGCTGGCTTGCAGTTCCGCGAGGTCGATGTGTTTGGCCGGTTCCTGCCCGTTCCGCGGCTCACTGGTGCTGATGACGTACAGATCCTTGGGCGCGGTCTTGTCCAGTCCGGCGGCCGGGGCCAGTGAGATGCTGCCCGTGGGCGTGATGTTGGGCTGGAACAGGACCAGGCGCTTCCCGTCGGGAAGTTCGACGGCGTTCTTCCCCACCACCAGTGCGCCGGCGGGAATCGTGACGCGGCCAATCCGTGCCAGTTGCTCGCCGGTGATGCCGGGAAAGTCCACGCCAAGGTGGTGCCGGACCAGGCTGTGCGCCCCGTCGCAGCCCACAAGGTAATCGGCTTCCACAGAATAGGCTGCCCCGTCGGCGGCGACGTCAACGCGCACCTTGCCGCCGTCATCGGTGAACCCGGTAACCTCGTGCCCGCGCCGGATCTGTGCACCGGCGGCCACGGCGTGGCGTTCGAGCAGTTCCTCCAGGCCGCGCTGGGGAATGGGCAGCACCTTCAAGGCCCCCTTGCCCAGCGGATTCAGCTTGAGCCGCAACGGCCCGAACCCGTAGCGGGGCAACGGGAACGCGCGCAACCCCTTCTGTCCGCGGGACAGGCCGCGGGCCGCCATCACGTTCACAATCTCCCCCACCAGGCCGTTGCCCTTGGGCATGGGGCTCGGTTCCGCCAGGCGCTCCAGGACCAGTGCGGGAATTCCGGCACGTCCCAGTTCATTGGCAAGCATCAGCCCCACGGGGCCCGCGCCGACGATTATGACCCTTGCTGCGTCGTTGCGCACCCCGTCCACATCCATGATTTTCCCGCTCTCCGCCGTCGTGACCCCCAGCATCTCACCAAGTACGCCGTTTTGCCGGGCCGTCGCAGGGATCCGGTTCATTACGCCGTTCCGGCAGCCTCGCCAACCGTTGGAGCGACCGGTGCCATAAACAAGGTGCCTTCGATGACGCTGGCGTGGAAGGTGCGGACCGCGACGACCAGCCAGGCGAGGACCAGGAATGCGTAGCCGGCGACTGCCATCACCGAAAACGCCGCAAGATGCGTGTGTGCGGCCAGGCCGGACAAGCCCGTCACGCAGGTACCCACGGGGAAGGTGAAGGACCACCATGTCAGCGAGAACGGCAGTCCCCGGCGGGCGGTGCGTATGGTGATGGCCCCGGCGAGGGCCGCCCACAATAGCGCAAAGCCGAGAACGGGAACACCAAGGAGCACGCCGAATGCCTCCATGGCACGGGCCAGGCCTCCGGACACCGCAAGGTGGGCGTTGCCGCCAAGCAGGTTTGCGGCCGTGATGGACTGCCCCAGCGGGCCCAACACGATCCACAGCGTGGGCACGGCCGCGGCGGCACCGATGCCGTGGGTCGCCAGCCGGTTCCAAATCAGCGTGATGATGATGACCGACGCCACCAGGCTCAGCCCGAACATCGCATATGCGGCCATGAGCAGGGTTAGTCGCGGCTGCCCGGCCGGAACATAGGGCAGCAGCAAGGCGCCGGTCGCGGCGGACACCATGGGCGGCACCACCGGCATGAGCCAGCCACCAAATGCGGCGCCGGATCCACGCTCGTGGCGGGTGAACTGCAGGTACGGCACGGCCACGGCGCAGGCCAGCCCAAGGAGGGTGCCCACGGTCCACAGTGCGACGTCGATCCCCAGTGCCAGCGGTTCGCCAAGGACGTCCTTTCCCAGCAGGAGCGTCCCGGCGCCGATGGTGAGCAGGGCCATGGGCGCCGCACCGTAGAAGTGCGCCATGACGGGATGGTTGTGGTGGCCCAGCACGGTGTCGCAGAACCGGATCCAGTGCACCACGGTGGCTGCAGAAAGCAAGAGCAGCAACACCGACGCCAGTCCCCACACGAGGGTGGCGGCAAGCCGCAGGCCGGGGAATTGCAGCGGCAGGGTCGCCGCGGCATTCGCCACGATGCCTGTGCCCATGATCGTGGCAAACCAATTGGGGGTCAGGTTGGAAAACATCTCCCCCGGTGCGCCCAGCCGGCGCAGCACCAGCCGGCTGCGCGGCACCGTCCGGCCGTTCGGCGCAGACGCTTTCCGTACACCGTGTTCCTGATCCGTCTCCAGCAGTAAGGTTCCCATGCCTTCCATGCTTCCGGCCCAGGCCGCGACGCAGTAGGAGGCATAGACTTGTCAGGACACAAGCCCCACTTGTGCCTGATCCTTCACCGCCCCGGAGGCTGGTCAATGCTGAGTCCGCGAATGCCCGAACTGTCCGCCCTGGAAATGTTGGCCGCCGTCCATTCCCTCGGATCCCTGTCGGCAGCCGGAAAACTCCTGGGACTGTCCCAGCAGGGCGTGTCATCACGGATGAAGAACCTGGAGGCGCAGATCGGTGCCGTGCTGCTCACCCGGACCCCGCGCGGCTCAACGCTGACCGAGACCGGCACCCTGGTTGCCGTGTGGGCTGCTGATGTCCTTGCCGCGGCCGAACGCCTTGACACGGGAATTTCGTCCCTGCGTGCCGAGCGTGCCCGGCAACTCCATGTGGTGGCCAGCCAAACCATTGCCGAGCACCTGCTGCCCCGCTGGCTGGTGGCCCTGCGCCGGCAACAGGAGTCCCACGGAATTTTTCCCACAGTCGTGGAGTTGACGGTCACCAACAGCGAAGTGGCCGCAGAGATGGTCCGGTCGGGGGCCGCGGCCATCGGCTTCATTGAAAGTTCCCGCCTGCCCGGCGACCTTGCCTCCGCAACGGTCCAGCACGACGAACTCACCGTCGTCGTCGCACCCGGACACCCCTGGGCTCGGCGGACGGCACCGCTCACCCCGGCAGAGCTTGCCGGGGCTGGGCTGGTAAGCCGGGAGGTCGGCAGCGGGACCCGCAACGCGCTGGAAGTGATCCTTGCCGCCCATGATCCGGGCCTGGCACTTGCCGCTCCCGTCGCGGAATACACGACGACGGCGGCGGTGCGGTCTGCGGTCGCTGCCGGAACCGGGCCGGGCGTGCTGAGCGTGTGGGCCGTCAGGGACGATCTGGACCTGGGCCGGCTCGTCTCCGTGCCCGTGGCCAGGGTGAAATTGCGCAGGCCGCTCACCGTCCTTTGGACTTCCGGCGCCCTGCCGCCTGCAGGGCCTGGGCGGGACCTTGCCGCCATCGCGGCCGCACCAACTCCCCCGCCGCGGTGACGCGCCCAGTCCCGTCAGCGGATCTACACTTGTCGTAGCGGTGCAGCTGCTGCGCGTTGCCCGCCGTCCCGAAAGGATGCGTTCCGATGAGCGAAGCCACTGCGCCGGGTGAGGCGCCGGTCTTGGACGTCAACGACCTGCACGTCGCCTATGGAAGCCGCACGGTGGTCAACGGCATCAGTTTCCAGATCGACCGCGGCGAGATCTTTGGCTTGCTGGGTCCCAATGGGGCGGGAAAGACCAGCACACTCAGCGCAATTGAGGGACTGGTGGCGCCGGCGTCGGGCAGTTTGCTGGTGGATGGCATCGACGTCCGCCGCAGGCCGTTGGAAGCCAAGTCGCGCCTGGGGGTGCAGCTGCAATCCTCCAGCTTCCAGGCCGAACTGAGCATCGTGCAGATTGCCGAACTCTATGCGGGCCTCTACGGGCTGCGGCTCTCCCGGGCCCAAATTTCCGAAGGCATGCGCACCATCGGGCTCGAGGAGGAAACCTCCAAACGGTTCAAACAGCTTTCCGGCGGGCAGCAGCAACGGCTCGCCCTATTCGTCGCAGCCATCCACGAACCGCTTTTGCTCCTGTTGGACGAGCCGACCGCCGGGCTGGATCCCCAGTCCCGCCGCGGCTTGTGGCGAAGAATTGAACACCTTCGCGGCGAAGGGAGGAGCATTTTGCTCACCACACACTCCATGGAGGAGGCCCAAGCGGTCTGTGACCGGGTGGGAATCATCGACCACGGAGCACTGCTGACGCTGGGCGCACCAGCGGAGCTCATCGACAGACACGGCAAGGATCCACGGGTGTTGGACGTGGCCCACGGCGATGTGACCCTGGAAGATGTGTTCATTGGACTGACGGGAAGTGAGTTCCGTGACTAGCACGAACCTCGCACCGCAGCCGCTTGGCCTGGCCATGCGTTCCCTGCTGCGCGCCGATTTCATCGTCCTGGTGCGAAGCAAGGTGGCGGTCACCCTGAGCATCCTCCTGCCGGTCGTGATCCTTGTTGTCACGTCCTTCAGCAAGTCCCAGTCCCGGCTCGGTGGCACCGACGTGATCGTTGGCCTTGCCCTGACCCTGGGACTGCTCACCTCATGCCTGCTGGGCTACACCCTGGCGATCGCCCACGACCGCGAGATTGGCGTGCTCGAAAGGCTGCGGGTGACGCCCGCACCAACGTGGATGATCATGACCAGCCGGCTCATCGTCCAGGTGGCCACCAACCTGGTGAGCTCCATCATTGTGGTCGTGGTCGGCGCCATTTTGCACGGACTAACCCTCACGGCCGGCCAATTCCTCCTGATCCTCGCCATCGCAGTCCTCGGCGCCGCCGTGTTCCTCTCCATCGGCCAGGCCCTGGTCGGCCTGGTTCAATCCGCGGGCGCCGTCAACGCGATTGGCCGGTTCCTGATGATCATCCTGCTGCTCCTGGGCCTGCTGGGCGGAACCGGGATCCTGGGAGACGCGATGAAAACTGTTGCCGATTGGTCACCCGTTGGCGCTTTGATGATCCTTTTCGCCAAGGCATTCGATGAATCTGCCTGGAACAGCCAGGACACGTTCGCCCTGCTGGCCTGCGCCGGGTACGTCATCGTCTTTGCCTATATCGGCATCCGCTGGTTCCGCTGGAACTCCCGGTGACCCGGTTCGGTAGCCCGAGGGACTCTCGCCGAGCCCGGATAGTGCTTGGAGGGTTGCGGCGTCCTTGCGTTTAGCCATTTCGCGGTAAAGCGCCTCGGTTTGCCCGCCGAGTTCCTCAAGCGCGGCTACGGCGTACAGGCCCATGCCCTCCGGGTAGCTGACCGTGACGGTTACGTTGATCGTCTCGCCCGTCGGGATTGCGACGTCTAGATCAATTTCGAACGGAACGGATTCGCCCAATGCGGGCTCCTGTCGTGAAAGTTTGCTGTTCTTGGGTTACCAATGAGTTTCGGAGCGAGTTTAAATATAGATTGGATTAACTAATTCGGTAACACGGTGTCCACCATGTAAATGTGCCCGGCGATGGCGCCGAGGTTCCGCGCCATCAAGGGCGCAGCGCCGTGATTCCAGACTTTCCGCGAAAGCGGATATATGACTCCCTCCAATCCGCAAATGCGGTGTTCGGTGCCGATTAGGTGTGGAGCTCCTCCAGTTTGGCGCCCTTTGTGCTTGGGTGACTTCTTCGTTGACGACGGCGCGTGCGGGACCGACGGTCCAGGCAGGCAAGGCCGCGCCCCGTCCAGGGCTCATTCGATTGTGGCCGTTAGGATTCAAAAGTGATGTCCCAAAATGACTTGACCAGCCCCGGGCCGATTGCCCCCCAAGCTGAAGCCGTTGAAGTACGTCCCATGGAGCCCGTCAACGAGGCGGAGACTCTCCGGGAGGCAGCAGGAATCTGGGCCCGTGCGAAGGCGTGCCGCGACGGGGATCCGGCACCGGCGTCCGTCGAGGCGACGCTGCCGGGTATTCAACGCCGGATGGCCTTGGGCGGTGCGCAGCTCCTGCTCGCAACGAGCCTGGGGCGCGGTGTCGGGTTCGCACTGTTTGCGCCGCGGGGAAAGGACCTGGAGATCTTCTACCTCGCCGTTGACCCCGATGTCTGGGGCAACGGGGTCGGCAGCAAGCTGCTGGATTGTGCGCAGGACCATGCCCGCGCACTGGGAAATACCGGCATGGAACTGTGGGTCATCGACGACAACCATCGTGCGCTGGAGGTTTACGAGCGGAACGGTTTCCTTCGCACCGGCGACATAGAGCGTGACCCGTCCTCCGGGCGGATTGAACACCGTCTGGCCAAACAATTGGACTAGCTGCGAAAGTCCGGGCGGGTCGCCGGCACGCGTGTCCTTCCGATTCATACGCTCCGCTTGCGCCAGACTGGTCAGGAGGCGAACCCGCCACGCCAGACCACCATCATGAAAAGGTACCTGCCATGAGCGAATTCCCGTCGTCCAACCAGCCCGGCGAGTACGTGGGCGCACCGCAGCCCTACCTTCCGCCGGACTACGGCGGCCTCAACACCGCGCCCCGGCCGCGCATGAGCAAGATGGCCATCTGGGGCTTCGTGCTGTCCTGCGTGAGCGTCTTCATCCTCCCGTTCCTGTGCCTGGGAGGCCTGATCTTCAGCGTCAGGGGCCTGAGGGAGGCCCGTAGCGGCGGCGCCCGCGGCTACGGACTTGCCGTAGCCGGAATCGTCGTCGGGATCATCAGCGCCATCCTCTACGTACTGTCCCGTTTTCTTACGCTGCACTGAGGGACGACGCCGGGCAGGAGACTACCGCTGAGGCAGCGTCCGGTTTCGGGATTCGGCCGCACGCACCATAAAGACATCCACGGGATCTTCGCTTTCCACCGTGAATCCATGCCTTTCATAGAGGCGCCGGGCCGGGCTTCCGCGCAGGACGTTCAATTTGATCGGCCGGATGTCGCTGCCCGACTCCAGGACGGCGGCAAGCACGCCGGCGCCGATGCCCCCTCCCTGGTGTGCCGCGGCAAGGTAGAAGTGTTCCAGCCACCGGGCGTCGGTTTCGTCTCGCATTGCGATGCAGCCCGCGGGTACACCCGAAACTTCGATAATTGATGTGTGCTCCGGGGTGAAGCCGTCCAGGAATCGCTGGCGCACCCGGACGGGATCGAACCGGCCCAGGCGTTCAAGATCGGCACGCATCACAATCGCCCGAAGCTCCGCGATCCATCCGGCGTCCGCCGCGACCGCTGCGCGAAGCGTCCACTGGGGCGCGCCGGAATCCTTGCCGACCGTCCGGGAATCGTCAGCTGCTGGGCGCTCGGGCGTACTTTTGGAATCCACCCCAACATTCTTGCACCCGCCGGGAGGCCTTACGGACGGGGCTAGCCGTCGTAGGCGGCCTGCAGTGCGGCGATGTCCAGCCTGCGCATGCCCATCATGGCCGCCATGGCGCGCTGGCTTCCGGCCGGATCCGGGCCGTTCAAGACGCCGGGCAGCATGCGCGGCACCAGCTGCCAGGACACGCCGAACTTGTCCTTGAGCCAGCCGCACTGACTCTCCTGGCCGCCGTCGGCCGTCAGCGCGTCCCATTTAGCGTCAAGAGCGGCCTGGTCGTCAAAGTTCAGGGTGAAGGAGATCGCCTCGTTGAACACGAACTCGGGACCCCCGTTCAAGCCCTGGAAGCTGCGACCGTTCAACTCGAAGGCCACCGTCAGCGCCGTTCCCGCCTCACCGGGGCCACCCTCACCCCACCGGGCAACATCGGTGATCTTCGAGTTTGGGAATAGCTCCACATAGAAAGTGGCCGCCTCTTCGGCCCGGCCGTCAAACCACAAACAGGTGCCAATCTCATCCATGCCGCCACGCCCTTTCGCCGGTTCCGGGCTGCTGCCCTTGCTGTGCATGCTAGGCGGGCCCCTCCGAGCCATCAATGGTTACCAGCCGGTAACCTAAGGCGCCCGTGCGGCAAAGGACCCCGGGTCTTTTGCGACTAAACTTGGTCCGGTGACTGAAACCTCCATTACCCCCTCCATCAAGACGCTCCCCTACGCCGTTGTCATGGACATCGTGCTCGTGGTGATCTTCGCCGTCTCCGGACGCAGCTCCCACCACGAATCCCTGAGCGTTGGCGGCGTTTTCACCACGGCCTGGCCGTTCCTGGCCGCCCTCGCGGCCGGCTGGCTGATCACCCGCAACTGGCGGGCGCCCGTCCGCCTCTGGCCCAATGGCGTGTGCATCTGGCTCATCACGGTGGCCGGCGGCATGGCCTTGCGGATCCTCTCCGGCGAAACGGCAGCCTTGCCGTTTGTTGCCGTCACCATCGTGGTGCTGGCGCTGTTCCTGCTCGGCTCCCGCATGATCGCCACACTTGTGACGCGTCGCACCGCACGACGCTAAATAGTGTTTCAATTGGGTTACGATCGAAGCGTAAAACCATCGCCCTCCGGCGATTCCCCAGACACGACAAGGACCCACCCGTGATCACCGCTTTTGTCCTGATCAAGACCGACGCCTCAAGGATTCCCGAAGCAGCCCAGGAGATCTCCGAGCTTGCCGGCATCAGCGAAGTCTATTCCGTGACGGGGGAATGGGACCTGATTGCCATCGCCCGCGTCGCCAAGCACGAAGACCTGGCCGACGTCATTGCCGACAAGCTGTCCAAGGTAACCTCCGTGGTCTCCACGACGACGCAGATTTCCTTCCGCGCCTACTCCCAACACGATCTGGACGCAGCCTTTTCCCTCGGCTTCGACCACTAACCGTGCGGATGCGCCTGGAGATTGCTGTCCAAGACGTAACCGGCGCAGTCCTTGCGGCCCGCCATGGCGCCGACAGGATCGAACTTTGCTGCGCTCTGCAGATGGGCGGACTGACCCCGTCGCAGGGCCTGCTCTCCAGCGTCCACGACGCCGAGCCCGGGCTGCCCATCCACGCCCTGATCCGGCCCCGGCCCGGCAACTATGTCTATGACGCGGCCACGGTCCGGCTGATGGCCGCCGAAATCGCCGCCGTGCGGGACGCCGGCGCCGGCGGAATCGTCATCGGGGCATTGACCGCCAACGGCGCGCTCGACTATGCCGTGACGGAACGGCTGGTCGCGGCCGCCGACGGCCTCCACATCACTTTTCACCGCGCCATCGACCACCTGGGCCAGGCCGACGCCGTCGCTGCCGTGCCGCGGTTGGCGGAGCTGGGCGTGCAACGAATCCTCACCTCGGGCGGTGCGTCCCGCGCGGGCGCCGGGCTCGGGCAGCTAGCCGCCATGGCCGGGGCTGCCGCCGGACACCTGGACATCATGGCCGGCGGCGGCGTGGACATTGCCGACTTTGCCGTCTTCCATGCGGCCGGCCTGCGGGACGTCCACCTCTCCGCCAAGCGGGTCGTGGGCCTGGGCCGGCCGCAGCCGGTGACCTCCGCGGCCCTCGCCGAGGATCCGAGCTACTTTGCCACCGACGCCGAGCTGGTGTCGCTGGCGGCCAGCACCGTGGGCGCCCTGGTCTAAAGCGGACGGTGCCCCGGAATCCTGGATGGCGGCTGCCTAGATTGTGCCCGTGCTGAGCCCAACCCAGCGCTTGAGCACATTGGCCGCGGCCCCGCCGTCGATGGCGGCCTCGGCCCGGGCCGCCGCGAAGCGCATGCGCTCCACCAGGCTTCCGGAGGCCAACCGGTCGTAGGCCACCAGGCCCGCGGCAGCATTGAGGACCACGGCGTCACGGATCGGCCCCCGCTCACCGTCCAGGACCCGGCGCACCACCTCGGCGTTGTAGGCCGCGTTTTCGCCGCGCAGGTCCGCGATCGTGGCCCGCGGGATGCCAACATCCAACGGGTCGAAGAGGCTCTCGGTGACGGAATTGTCCCGCACCTCCCACACGGTGGAGGGGCCCGTCGTCGTCAATTCATCAAGGCCGTCGCTGCCCCGGAAGACCAGGGCCCGCACGTTGCGGGCCGCCAGGACCCCGGCCACCAGGGGCGCCATGCGCGAATCCGCGACGCCGATGGCGGACGCCACCACGTGCGCGGGGTTGGTCAGCGGGCCAAGGAAGTTGAAGGCCGTGGGGACGCCGATCTGGCTGCGGGCAGTCGCCGCGTACCGCATCGACGGGTGGAAGTAGTTGGCAAAGCAGAACGTGATGCCTACGTCGGTGGCGGCGCGGGCCACCAGCTCCAGCGGCATGTCCAGGCGAACCCCCAGGGCCTCGAGCACATCGGCGGACCCTGCCGCCGACGACGCCGCCCGGTTTCCGTGCTTGACCACCATGGCGCCTGCACCGGCACACACCAGTGCCGCCATGGTGGAAATGTTGACGGTATTCAGCCGGTCGCCGCCCGTGCCAACAATGTCCAGGGCATCCCCGTCAATCGCCAACGGCCGGGCATTGGACAGCATGGCCTCAACCAGGCCCCGCACCTCGGCAACGGTCTCCCCCTTGCCACGCAACGCGACCAGGAAACCGGCAATCTGCACATCCGTGGCATTGCCCGCCATAATGGTGTTCATGGCCCACTCCGTCTGGGCCGCGGACAAGTCCTCCCCCGCAATCAATGCGGCAATGAGATTCGGCCAGGTGGGCGCGGCTGTCAGCGGTACGTCTTGAGGGTTCACCCTCCAAATATTAGACGAAACGGCGGCACCGGAACCCAATGTGACCATTGACACCGACAGTGTGTTGTGCATACGCAACTGGGTTAAGGCTGAGAATCTGCCGGAATTTCGCAAGTTTGTAGAAAAAGATCCCGGAAACGGCATTTCGCGTTGGGAAGTCTGGAGTTTTATAGACATAATGTCTATGTGACAACTGCGACCCATGCCCCCAGTACCCCGGCGCATCCGACGCTGAATCGACCCAACATGGTTTCCGTAGGAACCGTAGTTTGGTTGTCCAGTGAGCTGATGTTCTTCGCCGGCCTTTTTGCCATGTACTTCACGCTTCGTTCCACCACGGGTGGACTCTGGGCGGAAGAAACGGCCAAGCTGAACTTCCCCTTCGCCCTGGTGAACACCCTCGTCCTGGTTTCCAGCTCATTCAGCTGCCAGATGGGTGTGTTTGCCGCGGAGAACCTTCAGCCGCGCCGCACCGGCCGCCGCTTCCAGTTCTCCCGTTGGGGAATGACCGAGTGGTTCCTGCTGACCTTTGTTCTGGGCTCCATCTTCGTTGCCGGTCAGTCGACCGAGTACGCGATGCTGACCTCGGAGCACATCACCCTTAACGCCAACGCATACGGCTCCGCGTTCTACATGGCAACGGGCTTCCACGGCCTCCACGTCATCGGCGGCCTCATCGCGTTCCTACTCATCATTGGCCGCGCCTACGCTGCAAAGAAGTTTGGACACTTCGAAGCGACAAGCGCGATCGTTACCTCGTACTACTGGCACTTCGTGGATGTTGTGTGGATCGGCCTGTTCTTGGTCATCTACGTGCTGAAGTAAGCTGACCTACAGTTTTCTTCTACGCGAGGCAGAATTAGCATTTGCGGCTCTCACTCGGGGCTGCTGGATATAGATCAAAGGAACCACCAAGTGAAGGCACTTTCGCAGAAGCGACGTCATCCGCTGGCTGCACTAGCGTTGCTAGTGATGGGGCTAATGCTGACCGGTGGGCTGTACGCCGTTGTCACAACGGTGAATGCGGCCAAGGCCGATACCACCACCTTTACCGCGCAGCAGGTCCAGGAGGGCGAGAAGCTCTTCGTGGCCAACTGCGCCACCTGCCACGGCGTTGGCGCCTCGGGCACCTCCAACGGGCCTTCCCTGGCCGGCGTCGGCGCAGCAGCCGTCGACTTCCAGGTTGGCACGGGCCGCATGCCCATGCAGATGCAGGGACCCCAGGCTCGTGAAAAGCCCGCCCAGATGAACGCGGATCAGACCCGCGAGCTGGCCGCCTACGTGGCAACCCTGGGCAACGGCCCGGCACTGCCCGAGGAACAGTACATCGACGGCAAGGGCGACGCCGCCGTCGGCGGTGAATTGTTCCGCGTCAACTGCGCCATGTGCCACAACGCCGCAGCTGCCGGTGGCGCCCTGACCCGAGGCAAGTTCGCTCCCTCCCTGGCAGGCGTCTCCAACAGCCACATCTACAGCGCCATGGTCACCGGACCGCAGAACATGCCCGTGTTCAACGACGCGAACATCACGCCGGAGAACAAGCGCAACATCATCACGTTCCTGGACACCATCGAGAACCAGGGTTCCCCCGGTGGAGCCAAGCTCGGCTCGCTGGGCCCGGTCTCCGAGGGCCTGTTCGTCTGGACCGCAGTCCTGGGTGTCATCATCGCTTTCACCATCTGGCTGACGTCCCGGACCTCCTAGTTCCGGACACAAGATTTTTGGCTGCCGACCGCAGCCGCGAGAAACATACATTACGACCCCGGGATTGCACCGGGATAAGAGAAGGATGAGGGGATTATGGGCAACCATAGTGACGGCTCGCCGACAGGCTCGGACGCCGTAGCTAAGGCTGGTCACGAAGAGGTGGATAAGTTCCAGGACCCGGGACTTCCTCCGCATCGTTTGCGACTGGCCGACACGGATCCCAAGGCAGCAAAGCGGTCCGAGCGCCAGGTGGCGATCCTTTTCGGGATCTCCATCGTTGGCACCCTGCTGTTCTTCTATGCCTACTTTGGCATTCGACTGGACGACACCATCGCCACTTTGCGCCTGCAAAACATGAGCCTGGGCCTTGGCATCGCCTTCGCCATGCTCGGCATCGGCACCGGTATCGTGCACTGGGCACGCGCCCTGATGCCCGACCACGAAGTCTCCGAGGAACGCCATGAGCTGCGTCCCGAGGCAGACCGTGTTGCCGCCGTCAAGATCGTTGACGACATCATCGAGGAAACCGGCATCAAGCGCCGCCCGTTGATCCGCAACACCCTCATCGGCGCGATGGCCCTGGCCCCGCTGCCGGCCATCGCCATCTTCCGCGACCTGGGCCCGCTGCCGGGCAACACCCTCCGCCACACCCTGTGGAAGGAAGGCGAGCGTCTGGCACGCGACCCCGACGGCACCCCCATCAAGGCCTCGGACGTCACCATCGGTTCGGCATTCCATGTGATCCCCGAGTCCCTGAACTCGCTGGAGTCCGGCAAGCTCAACGCGAAGGCCAAGGCCGTCGTCCTGCTGATGCGCCTGAACCCCGAGGACCTCAAGCCGTCTCCCGGCCGCGAGGACTGGTCCTACAACGGCATCGTCGCCTACTCGAAGATCTGCACGCACGTCGGCTGCCCCGTGGCACTGTACGAGCAGCAGACGCACCACCTGCTGTGCCCGTGCCACCAGTCGACCTTCGACCTGACACAGGAGTGCAAGGTCATCTTCGGACCGGCCGTTCGCCCGCTGCCCCAGCTGCCCATCAAGGTGGACAGCGAAGGCTACCTGGTCGCCCAGAGCGACTTCCACGAACCTGTTGGACCGAGCTTCTGGGAGCGTGGCTAAACCATGAGTACTGCAACGCAAACACCGTTTGAGCCCAAGACGTCCACCGGACGCATCACGAACTTCGTCGACCAGCGTGTTGGCGGTTCGGGCATGCTGCGTGAATTCGGCCGGAAGGTCTTCCCCGACCACTGGTCCTTCATGTTCGGTGAAGTGGCCCTCTACGCCTTCGTCATCCTGCTGCTCTCGGGCACGTTCCTGACGTTCTTCTTTGATCCGTCCATGGCGGAAACCCACTACACGGGTTCCTACGTCCCGCTCAAGGGCGTCGAGATGTCGGTGGCGTACAGCTCCTCGCTGAACATCTCCTTCGACATCCGCGGCGGCCTGCTGATGCGCCAGATCCACCACTGGTCGGCCTTGCTGTTCGTGGCCGCGGTCTCCGTGCACATGCTCCGCGTGTTCTTCACGGGTGCGTTCCGCAAGCCCCGTGAACTGAACTGGGTTGTCGGCGGCGTGCTGCTGATCCTGTCCATGGCAGCAGGCTTCACCGGTTACTCGCTCCCCGATGACCTGCTCTCCGGTAACGGCCTGCGCATCATCGACGGCGTCATCAAGTCGATCCCCGTGGTCGGCACGTACATCTCCTTCTTCCTCTTCGGCGGGGAGTTCCCGGGCACGGCCATCATCGGCCGCCTGTACATGATGCACATCATGCTGGTTCCGGCCATGCTCCTGCTCATGATCGCGATCCACTTGTTCATGGTGGTCGTTCACAAGCACACCCAGTACCCCGGCCCGGGCCGCAACGACCGCAACGTCGTCGGTTACCCCCTCGGCCCGGTATACGCCGCCAAGGCCGGTGGATTCTTCTTCATCGTCTTCGGCGTGATCGCCCTGGTTGCCGCACTGTTCACGATCAACCCGATCTGGAACTACGGCCCCTACGACCCCTCCCCCGTATCCGCAGGCACCCAGCCTGACTGGTACATCGGTTGGGTTGACGGCGCCCTGCGCCTCATGCCGGGCTGGCTGTTCAACATCCCCATGGAATGGGAAATCCCGCTTCCGTGGGGCGTGAACTCGCTAACCTTGAACGTGCTGATCCCGGCATTGATCCCGGCCGGCCTGGTCTTCACCCTGCTGTTCACCTACCCCTGGATTGAGCGCTGGGTAACCCGCGACGACCGCGAACACCACGTTCTCGACCGCCCGCGCAACGCCCCGACCCGTACGGCGATCGGTGTTGCAGGCTTCATCTTCTACTGCGTCATGTGGGCAGCTGCCAGCTCCGACTTGATCGCAACGCACTTCCAGGTGTCCTTGAACGACGTCACGTACTGGCTGCGTGCGCTGTTCTTCATCGGCCCGATCCTTGGCTTCATCGTTGCCAAGCGCGTAGCCCTGGCGCTGCAGCGCAAGGACCGCGAGATTGCCCTGCACGGCCGTGAGACCGGACGCATTGTGCGCCTGCCGCACGGTGAGTTCCAGGAAATGCACGCCCAGGTCGACGAGTACAAGCGCTACAAGCTGGTTGGCTTCGAGTCCCCCATCCCCGAGGATGGGATCCCGAACGAAAACGGCATCGTCACGAAGAAGGAAAACTGGCGCGGCAAGCTCAGCCACTTCTTCTTCGAGGACCGTGTTGCCCCGGCCACCCCGGCCGAGTTGGCAGCCGGCCACGGCCACCACGAGGCCATCGAGTCTGGTGACGAGAGCAAGACGATCACGCACTAGCGGATCTTGGCAATAACAGTGAGGCGGTTCCCGAAAGGGAACCGCCTCACTGCTTTAACATCACCGATCCGCGAAGAGCGGGTGGGCCGGTGCGCAATGCACCCCCCACTCCCCCACAGACGGCCGGGCCGGCCCCGAACGGACCGCCACGCTAGTACGGGCGTCGCGGGCGCACGCCGGGGCGTTGGAGCGGCACACGCAGCTTGTATCGGTCCGCCCGGTAGAAGGAGATGGAGTAGTCCACGGTGGAGCGGGAGACGAAAGCGTGCCGCTCCATGCGCAGGACCGGCGCACCGACGTCGACCTTCAACAGCCGGGCAATCGACGGGGTGGCGGCGTTGGCCTCCACGATGTCCTCGCCCCACTCAATGACGAGCCCATAGCGTTCGCTCAGCAGGTTGTAGAGGGACGTTGGGGGCCCGCGTCGAGGATGCCGGGCACGCGCCAGGCTGGGATGAAGTTTTCATCCACGCTCATCGGCTCCTCGTCGGCCAGCAGGAGCCTCCTGAAGCGAATGACCGCCTGACCCTCATCCATGGAAAGTTCACGCGCCAGGCGGGCCGTGGCGGGTATTTGCTCGAAGGACAGCGTCCGGGCGGCGGGGCGCATGCCGCGGCGCTGCATCTCCTCGGAGTACGACGTCAGTTTCACCTGCACGTCGAGCTTCTGGTGAGAAACAAACGTCCCCACTCCCACGACGCGTTCCAGCAGGTCCTCTTCGACGAGCGCCTCGATTGCATGCCGGACGGTCATCCGGGCCACGCCAAAGTGTTCGGCCAAATCACGTTCGGAGGGAAGTTGCGCTCCCGCCTTTGAATGGTGGGTCAGGTAGCCGCGCAACAGTTCGCGAAGCTGCACATGTACGGAGACCGTGGACTCGCGTTCGAGCCGGCCGGGGACGTCGCTTGCCGGCGGCAGTAAATAGCCCATGAAACTCCTTAAGTGACCATAGACAGCCTAAAACACGACTACTCTCAATACGTAAAGCATCTTTTGACCAAGGAGTTAGCAATGTACACCCGGAAAGCCACGATCGCGGCAAGTGTGGGCTTGCACGCCCGGCCTGCCGCAGTCTTTGTCCGTGCCGTCAACCAGACCGGCCTGCCCGTCACCCTCGCCAAGGAGGGCCTGACGCCGGTGGATGGCCGCTCACTGTTGGAGGTCATGACGGCGGACTTCCTGTGTGGCACCGAGGTGGAGCTTGCGGTGAATTCCGCCGAGTTCGACGACGCCGTGGTCCGGGAAGCGGTGGACCGCCTTGCGGAGCTGCTGTGCACCGACCTGACCGACCCCGCGTAGGGCCAGCTGCGGCCACAACAAACCCGGACACAGCAAAAGGGACTGCCCACTACTTTTCAGTAGTGGGCAGTCCCTTTTGCTATTGGCACCAACGGAAGCTTGTCCGCCAAGGCCTAGTGCGCGTGGTCACCGCGGCTGTATTCGTAAACCCAGCCGATGAGGGCGATCGCGGCAAGGCCGGCGCCGATGAACAGGATCCACCAGCCGACAGCCAGGCCGAGGAACCCGGTGGCGCATGCCAGGCCGAGGACCAGCGGCCACCAGCTCCAGGGGCTGAAGTGGCCCTGCTCGCCGGAACCCTCATGGATTTCGGCGTCGACCCGGTCCTCGGGACGCGGTCCCACACGGTTGCCCGTGTAGTGCAGGTAGATGCCGATCATCAGAACCAGGCCGGCAACCAAGTAGATCCCCAGGTAACCGACGTGCTCGTGCCACTGGACCATGAATCCGTAAACCGTGGCGACGGGGATGAAGAACACACCCATCAGGATGAAGAACCAGGCTTCAATTTTCACTTGCCAGCTCCCTTCGATGCTGCGGCCACGGGTGCCGGCTGGTAGTGCGGGGCCAGCTCGGGATGGTGAAGATCCAGGGCGGGTCGCTCGGAACGGATGCGCGGCAGCGAGGTGAAGTTGTGACGCGGCGGCGGGCAGGAGGTTGCCCACTCGAGTGAGGCACCGAAGCCCCACGGATCGTCAACTTCGACCTTCTTGCCGTTGCGCCAGGTGATGTAGACGTTCCAGAACCACGGGATCATGGACGCGCCGAGCACGAACGAGGAAATCGTGGAGAACTGGTTCATCCAGGTGAAACCATCCTGGGGCATGTAGTCGGCGTAGCGACGCGGCATGCCCAGGACACCGAGCCAGTGCTGGATCAGGAACGTGCCGTGGAAGCCGAGGAACAGCATCCAGAAGTGGATCTTGCCGAGGCGTTCGTTGAGCATGCGCCCGGTGAACTTGGGCCACCAGAAGTAGAAGCCGGCGAACATGGCGAACACCACGGTGCCGAACACCACGTAGTGGAAGTGGGCGACCACAAAGTACGTGTCCGAGACGTGGAAGTCCAACGGCGGGGACGCCAGGATGATGCCGGTCAGGCCACCGAAGAGGAACGTCACCAGGAAGCCGAGGCTCCACAGCATGGGTGTCTCAAAGGTGAGCGAACCGCGCCACATGGTGCCGATCCAGTTGAAGAACTTCACACCGGTGGGCACCGCGATCAGCATCGTCATGAAGGAGAAGAACGGCAGCAGTACCTGGCCGGTGACGTACATGTGGTGGGCCCACACGGTCACGGACAGGGCGGCGATGGCGATCGTTGCAAAGACCAGGCCCTTGTAGCCAAAGATCGGCTTTCGACTGAAGACCGGGAAGATCTCCGAGACGATGCCGAAGAACGGCAGCGCAATGATGTACACCTCGGGGTGGCCGAAGAACCAGAACAAGTGCTGCCACAGCATGGCGCCACCATTTTCCGGATCGAAGATATGCGCCCCGAAACGGCGGTCGGCACCCAGTGCGAACAGTGCGGCAGCCAGCGGCGGGAACGCCATCAGGACCAGGATGGCCGTAACCAGCGTGTTCCAGGTGAAGATCGGCATGCGCCACATGGTCATGCCGGGGGCACGCAGGCAGATGATGGTGGTGATGAAGTTGACGGAACCAAGGATGGTACCGAAACCCGACAGGGCCAGGCCAAACACCCACAAGTCGCCACCGACGCCGGGGCTGAAGGTGGTGTTGGACAGCGGCGCGTAAGCGAACCAGCCGAAGGCGGCAGCACCCTGGGGGGTGATGAAGCCGGAGACGGCGATGGTGCTGCCGAACAGGAAGAACCAGAAGGCCAGTGCGTTCAGTCGCGGGAACGCGACGTCGGGGGCACCGATTTGCAACGGCATGATGACGTTGGCGAAGCCGGCGAACAGCGGCGTTGCAAACATCAGCAACATGATCGTGCCGTGCATGGTGAACAGCTGGTTGTACTGGTCCTTGGTCTGCAGGATCTGCATACCGGGCTCAAACAGCTCCGCGCGGATGATCAGCGCCATGACGCCGCCCACGCAGAAGAAGATGAACGATGCGATCAGGTACATGTACCCGATCGTCTTGTGGTCGGTGGAGGTGATCCAGTTGACGACGATGCGTCCCTTGGATACGGGAACCACCCTTGGTGCAGCCGAATTCACTTCGGTTGCCGAGTACTCGAGCGTAGACACTTTCCTCTTCCCCCTACTTCTCTAGGAGATCAGGGTTGCGGTCGTACTTCGCACCCAGTGATCCGGTCTGGCCCTTTGCCTTCAAGGCAACGAGGTGGGCGTCAAATTCTGCCTGGGTCACTACCTTGACGCGGAAGAGCATTTCGGAGTGGTATTCGCCACACAGCTCAGCACACTTGCCGTCGTACGTGCCAAGGGCAGTAGGCGTCAGCGTCATGTAGTTTGTCTTGCCCGGAAGCATGTCCTTCTTGTCCAGGAAGGCCGGAACCCAGAAGGAGTGGATGACATCGCGGGAGTTCAGCTGCAGCTCAACGCTGCGGTTGACGGGCAAGTACAAGGTGGGAAGCGTGGACTTGTCGAACGTCTTGCCGTCCAACTGCGCCTGGACGCCGGTGTCGTACACGGCTTCCTTGACGTCGTTGCCCTGCAAGTAGTTGAAGTCCCACGACCACTGCTTGCCGCGGACGTCGATGGTGACGTCGGGGTTGGCCACGCGGGCGTTGATGGACTGCTGCTGGGTGTCGGTGAAGTGGAAGAACACCAGCACCATGAACAAAGGCACCAACACATAAAAAACCTCCAACGGGAGGTTATAGCTTGTCTGACGCGGGAAGCCGGTGGCACCCTTGCGACGACGGTAGGCGATGATGCACCAAATGATCAGACCCCACGTGATAAGGCCGATGATCAGTACGGTGATCCAGGTATTAACCCACAGATCAATGATCCCCGCCGTGTGGTTGGTCGTTTCACGCGTGGATGGCAACCAGCCATTTTTACTCTCTGCCGTACATCCAGACAAAGCTAACGCTCCGGCAATCGCCAGCCCCGCGATGGGGATGACTTTTGCGCGTCGGCTGCCGGTTCGGTCCTGCGAACTCACAGACGGCCCTTCCTCTTGTTACTGCGCACCGTGCCGGCTGTGAGCCTCCGGTGCGAATGGGGTTTTACTACTCGATGTAGAGCTTACCGCTAGAGCACGCAAAAAGCGTACAAAACCCACCGTGCGTCGGCAGCAAAAAACTTGGATCTGCCGGTGGCATCTACACCGAGAATAAAAGCTTCGGTTAGTGGAACGAATCACCGCAGGCGCAAGAGCCCCCGGCGTTGGGGTTGTCGATCGTGAAACCCTGCTTGGAAATGGTGTCTTCGAAGTCGATGCTGGCACCGTCCAGGTAGGGCACGCTCATCTTGTCGATGACAACTTCGACGCCGTCAAAGTCGCGTACGGCGTCGCCGTCCAGGAGTCGCTCGTCAAAGTAGAGCTGGTAGATCAGGCCGGAGCAACCGCCGGGCTGCACGGCGACGCGCAGGCGGAGATCGGTGCGGCCTTCCTGCTCCAGCAGGCTGCGGACCTTGCCGGCGGCAACGTCGCTGATCTGGACGCCGTGGGCGGGCAGCTCGGTCGCGTCAACGGCGGCGGTGGTTTCTTCATGGACATGTGCGGTCATGGCATTTCCTTACGTGGGGTAACAAGTACATGCTACGTCGAGCCCGGCAGGGGCGCTAACTATGCAAACCAAGGCCGGGGCAAATGTGTTCCCCGCGGCGGGCGCCCCTGCCGGGCTCGACGCAGCGGCCGGCTAACGGGCCGAGTTCATGGCGCTCATCAGGAACGCCTGGGCCGTGATGGCCTTTTCAAAGTCGCCCAGGTGCAGGGATTCGTTGGCGCTGTGGGCCCGGGAGTCGGGGTCTTCAACGCCCGTCACCAGGATCTGTGCGGCCGGGAACATCTCGTTGAGGTCCGCGATGAACGGGATGGATCCGCCCATGCCGCTTTCGACGGCGGGGACGCCCCAGGACTCCCCCAGCGCCCACAGCGCCGTCTGGGCGGCCGGCGCGCTGGTGTCGGTGGCAAATGCCTGGCCGGCCTCACCGGGGGTGAACGTGACGCGGGCGCCAAACGGTGCGTGCTTTTGCACGTGCGCATCCACCGCAGCCATGGCCTCCTCCGGGTTCTGGCCCGGCGCCAGGCGCAGGCTGAACTTGGCCCGGGCCGCCGGCAGCAGGGTGTTCGAGCTCATGGCGACGGACGGGATGTCCATGCCGATGATGGACAGCGCCGGTTTGTCCCACAGGCGGGAGGTGATGCTGCCGGTGCCCGCCAGGCGGACGCCGTCGAGCACGGCGGCGTCGCTGCGGAACGTCTCCTCGGGGTAGTCCAACTGGGCGTGCTCGTTGCGGGCCAGCCCTTCGATCGCGACGGAGCCGTCGTCGTCGTGGAAGGTGGCGATCAGGCGGGACAGCAGAGTCGGGGCGTCAAGGATGGGTCCGCCAAACATGCCCGAGTGGACGGCGTGGTCAAGGACGCGCACCTCCACGGTGCCGTCCACCAGGCCGCGAAGGCTCGTGGTCAGGGCGGGAACGCCCACCTTCCAGTTGGAGGAATCGGCGACGACGATGACGTCGCCCTCGAGCAGTTTGTGGTGGGTCTCCAGGAAGCTGCGGAACGTCGGCGAACCGGCCTCCTCCTCGCCTTCGATGAAGAAGGTGACGCCCAAGCCGAAATCGGCGCCCAGCACCTCGTTGAGGGCGCGCATCGAGGCAATGTGCGCCATGATCCCGGCCTTGTCGTCGGCTGCGCCGCGGCCAAAGAGCCGCCCGTCGCGTTCCGCGGCGGTGAAGGGTTCGGTCTCCCACAGGGTCAGGTCGGCGGGCGGCTGCACGTCATGGTGCGCATAGAGCACCACCGTGGGGTATCCGGGTGCCGCGGGCTTGCGGGCCACGACGGCGGGACCGCCGGGGGTGCCGTCGTCCTTGTTGACGCGCAGGATCTGCACGTCCTCAAGGCCTGTGCTGCGGATCAGGGCGGCCACGGCCTCGGCGCTGATGTCGAGCTGTTTGGCGTCGAAGGCATCCCAGGCGATGCCGGGGATGGCGACCAGGTCAACGAGCTCGGACACGGTGGCCGCAAAGTTTTGCGCCACACTGTTGCGGAGTTCCGCAACGGGGACGCCTGCACCGATGGGAGCGATCGGGGCAGCATGCAACGGGTTATTTTCAGTCATATACGCAACCCTACCGTCGAGTATTCCGCACCGGTCAAGGGCGCGGCCCGGATCAAGGTATCCTTTACGGGTGTTTGGACGTAAGAAAGATCAAGCCCCCGCCCCGCAGGCTGCGCCTGCCCCCGACGAGTCGATGGACAGGTCCAAGGACCCCCGCTCGGCCAAGGGTGTGCCCACTCCGTCCCGCAAGGCGCAGGAGGAGGCACGTAAGCGCCCCCTGGTGCCCAACGACCGTGCGGCCGCCAAGGTTGCCGCCCGTGACGCCCGCCGCGAGGAGCAGGCCCGGATGCGCCGCGCCCTGGACACCGGCGAGGAGCGCTTCCTACCCATCCGCGACAAGGGCCCGCAGAAGCGTTACGCCCGTGACTTCGTGGACGCCCGCTTCAGCCTCGGCGAATACGTCATGTTCATCGCGCTGGCGATCGTGGTGCTGACCGTGGTCATTCCGACCCGCAACGCCGACGGATCCGCCAACAACACACAGATCTACGTCTTCGGCCTGTTCTGGGTCATGGTGGCCGGTGTGGCGATCGACGCCTGGCTGATGTCGCGCAAGCTCAAGCGCAAGCTCATCGAGAAGTTCAAGTCGGTGGACCAGGGCGTCGTTTGGTACGGCACCATGCGGTCCCTGCAGTTCCGCCGCCTGCGCCTGCCCAAGCCCATGGTCAAGCGCGGGGAATGGCCCAGCTGATCCACGTGCCCTAACGACGCCGGTTCCCTCCTTCTGGACGGGGCCGGCGTCGTGCTTTAAGTCGCGTCTTCCACTAAGTCGTGCCGTGACCGGCCACACACCCTCGGCCGCTAGGCTGGGACCATGGAATATCGCTACCTTGGCCGTTCAGGCCTGAAGATCACCGAAATCACCTACGGCAACTGGCTCACCCACGGCTCCCAGGTGGAGAACGACGTCGCCACCGCCTGCGTGCGGGCCGCGCTCGACGCCGGCATCACCACCTTCGACACGGCCGACACCTACGCGAACGGCGCCGCCGAAACTGTGCTGGGAACCGCACTGGCCTCCGAACGCCGCGAGTCCCTGGAAGTGTTCACCAAGGTCTACTGGCCTGTGGGCCCGAAGGGACCCAACGACACCGGGCTCTCCCGCAAGCACATCATGGAGGGCATCAACAATTCACTGCGACGTCTGAACATGGACTATGTGGACCTGTACCAGGCGCATCGATTTGACTACGAAACCCCGCTTGAGGAGACCATTGGCGCGTTTGCCGACGTCGTCCGCCAGGGCAAGGCGCTGTACATTGGCGTCAGCGAATGGAATGCCCAGCAGCTGCGTGACGGGCAGGCGCTGGCCCGCGAGGCGGGCTTTGCGCTCGTGTCCAACCAACCCCAGTACTCGGCGTTGTGGCGCGTCATTGAACCCGAGGTGATTCCGGCTGCCAAGGAACTGGGCATGTCCCAGGTGGTGTGGTCGCCCATGGCCCAAGGCGTGCTGAGCGGCAAGTACCTGCCCGGACAGGCCGCCCCCGCCGGCTCGCGCGCCACGGACGAGCACGGCGGCAAGAACATGATCAGCGCACTCCTGGACGACGAGATCCTCAGCAACGTCCAAAAGCTCAAGCCGATCGCCGACGAGCTGGGCCTGAAGATGTCCCAGCTGGCCATCGCCTGGGTGCTGCAGAACGACAACGTGGCGACCGCACTGGTTGGCGCCTCACGCCCGGAGCAGGTGGCCGAAAACGTCGCCGCGTCCGGGGTGAAGATCCCGGCCGAGCTCATGGCAGCCATTGACGCCGCACTGGCGCCGAGCATCATCAACGACCCCGCCAGGACGGTCAGCCCGCCCACCCGCGTGGCGTAACGGACTGACCCGGACCGTTCCCCGCATGATTTGGCGTGGGTTTTGCGCACAACAGTGTTCTACGCAAAACCCACGCTGAGTCCTGCGGGGGAACAGCTCAGCAGGCCGCCCGAGCAGTCGGGCGGCGAGGGGTCAGGCCGCTACTTGCGCAGCTTGGCCAGTTCCTTGTTGATGCGGGCAGCCCAGAACGGTCCTTCGTACAAGAAGGCCGTGTAGCCCTGCACCAGGGTGGCGCCGGCGTCGAGGCGTTCCTGCACCTCGGCGCCGGTCTCCACGCCGCCCACGGAGATCAGGGTCAGCGAATCTCCCACGGCCGTCTTGAGCTGGCGCAGCACGGCCAGGGAACGCGCCTTGAGCGGGGCTCCGGACAAACCGCCGGCACCCTTCTCCTCCACCATGGCGGCCGGGCTGGCCAGGCCGTCACGGCTGATGGTCGTGTTCGTGGCGATGATGCCGTCGAGCTTGAGGTCGAGGGCCAGTGCTGCCACGTCGGCAATGTCCTCATCGGAGAGATCCGGGGCGATCTTCACCAGCAATGGCACGTGCCGGCCAGCGGCCGTGTCCGCGGCCTCGCGCACGCCCGTCAGGAGCGGGCGGAGGGTTTCGACGTTTTGCAGCAGGCGCAGTCCCGGCGTGTTGGGCGAGCTGACGTTGACCACCATGTAGTCGGCCGACGGCGCCAGGGTGCGGGCGCTGACCAGGTAGTCCTCCAGCGCATCCTCAAGTTCCACCAGCTTGGTCTTGCCAATGTTGACGCCCACGATGGGCCGCACGGCCGGGTAGCTCTTGCCCAACTCCGCCAACGCCTTGGCCAGGCGCGGCGCAACGGCGGCGGCGCCGTCGTTATTGAAGCCCATCCTGTTGATGACGGCGCGGTCCTCGACCAGGCGGAACAGCCGCGGTTGCGGGTTGCCGGGCTGGGCGGCACCCGTAATGGTGCCCACCTCCACGTGGCCAAAGCCAAGGTTGGCCAGGGCGTTGATGCCGTGCCCTTCCTTGTCGAAACCGGCGGCCAGGCCAAACGGTGTGGGGAACGTCATGCCGAACGCCGTTGTCTGCAGGGTCGGCGACGGGGCGAACATGCGGCGCAGCACGGCGCCGGCACCCACCGTGTGGGCGGTCTTGATCAGGGTGAACCCGATCTTGTGCGCCCGTTCGGCGTCCATCCAGGAGAAACAGAGCCGGAAGAAGGTGGGATAAATTCGCATGCCTCCTAGTTTTCCGTCTTGGCGGCGCAACTGCAAAACGCACCCAGCCACCGGACGCACCCTCCCAACAGGCGCTAGCATGGCGCCATGGGAAGCAATGGAGCACAGACGCAATTGCGGGCCGACGTCGTGGTGGTCGGCGCGGGCCTTTCCGGACTGGTCGCCACGGCCGAGGCATACAACGCAGGCCGCACGGTGCTGGTGCTCGACCAGGAGCCGGAGGCGTCGCTGGGCGGGCAGGCCCATTGGTCCTTTGGCGGGCTCTTCCTGGTGGACTCCCCCGAGCAGCGCCACCTCGGCGTCAAGGACAGCGTGGAACTGGCCATGGGCGACTGGTTTGGCTCGGCCGGCTTCGACCGGGCCGAGGACCATTGGGCGCGCCAATGGGCGGAGGCCTATGTGAACTTTGCCGCCGGCGAGAAACGCCAGTGGCTCCACGCACTGGGCGTCCGGTTCTTCCCGCTGGTGCAATGGGCCGAGCGTGGCGGTTACGACGCCGAGGGCCACGGCAATTCCGTGCCACGCTTCCACGTGGTCTGGGGCACGGGCCCCGGCATCCTGGAGCCGTTCCTTGCCAAGATCGCCGAGGGTGTTGCCGCGGGCAAGGTTCGCCTTGCCTTCCGCCACCGTGCCACGGAGCTGGTGTTCGACGACGGAGCCGTCACGGGCGTCCGCGGTGAAGTCCTTGTCCCCTCCGGTGTGGAACGGGGCGTTGCGAGCAGCCGGGAGGTTTCCGGCGACTTCACGGCGTCCGCGGGCGCCGTCGTCGTCACCACCGGCGGCATCGGCGGAAACCACGCCATGGTGCGCTCCCAGTGGCCCGGCGGCGGGAGCCCCGGCTACATGCTCACCGGTGTCCCGGCATCGGTGGACGGGGAATTCCAGCAAGCGGTTGCTGCCGCCGGTGGAGCACTCGTCAACACCGACCGCATGTGGCACTACCCCGAGGGCATCCACAACCCCGACCCCGTGTGGCCCAACCACGGCATCAGGATCCTCTCCGGGCCGTCCCCTTGTGGCTCGACGCCACCGGACGGCGCCTGCCCGTGCCGTTGTTCCCGGGATTTGATTCCCTGGGCACGTTGCGGCATTTGGGCACCACGGGACATGACCACTCCTGGTTCGTGCTGAACAAGACCATCATCAGCAAGGAATTCGCGTTGTCCGGATCCGAACAAAATCCCGACCTCACGGGCAGGGACGTCAAACTGCTGGCCAAGCGGGCGCTTCCCGGTGCCACGGGGCCGGTGCAAAAGTTCCTCGACCGCGGCATCGATTTCCTGCAGGCGGCCACTCCGGTGGAACTGGCGGGCAAGATGAACGCCCTCATCGGTGCCGACCTGATCGACCCGGACAGGCTGCACCAGACGATTGCCGCCCGGGACCGCCAGGTCCTGAGCGGCCTGGGGAAGGACACCCAGCTGAATGCGATCCGGGAGGCGCGCCGCTTCGCCACCGACAAACTCATGCGCGTGGTCCCGCCACACGCCATGATGGCGCCCGAACACGGCCCGTTGATCGCCGTGCGCCTGTCCACGCTGACCCGCAAGAGCCTTGGCGGCCTGCAAACGGATCTGTCCTCCCGTGTGTTGGGGCCCGACGGCGCCGCCATCCCCGGTCTGTTCGCCGCGGGCGAGGCTGCCGGCTTTGGCGGCGGTGGATTGCACGGCTACCGCTCGCTGGAGGGCACCTTCCTGGGCGGCTGCCTGTTCTCCGGGCGCACGGCCGGCCGCAGCGCCGCAGCCGCATGAGCCGCCCCGCGCAGGTCTGGGCCACCGACATCCTCGGAGCTGATTACCAGTCCATGGCGTTGGAGGTGCCCCGCGCCGACGGCTCCCCCCGCCGGGCAACCCTGGTGCGGCACCGGCCGGAGAGCGGTACCACCGGAACCCGGCGTGCCGTGCTCTACCTCCACGGCTGGAGCGACTACTTTTACAACACCGGCCTGGCGGAGTTCTTCACGGGGCACGGCTATGAATTCTATGCACTGGATTTGCACAACCACGGGCGCAGCCTGGTGTCGGCCGAACTGGGCGGCTACGTGGACGACCTCGCCGACTATGACGAGGAGATCCTGCGGGCCCATTCGGTGATTTCCGACGACGCCGGCAGCGACCAGCCCCGCCAACTTGTCCTGGTGGGCCATTCCACGGGCGGCCTCATCGCCACCTTGTGGGCACACAAGTTCCCTGCCCTGGTCAGCCACCTTGTGCTCAACAGCCCGTGGTTGGAGATCCAGGGCGGCGCCGCGATCCGGCGTGCGGCCACTCCCCTGGTCCGGCCTGTTGCCGACTTCCGCCCGTTGACACGGATGCGGGTTCCCGAACGCACCTTTTATTGGCGCGGCATCAGCAAGGAGGCCTACGGCGAGTGGGCCGTGGACAGGCGGATGCGGCCCCCACAGGCCTTCCCGGTCCGGGCCGGGTGGATGCGGGCCATCCTGGCGGCCCAGCGAACCGTGGCCGGCGGACTTGGGCTGCCCATGCCGGTGCTGGTGCTTTTGTCCTCACGGAGCCTGCTTGGTCCCGTCTGGAGTGACGCCATGCTGCGGGCCGACGTGGTGCTCGATGTTCGCACCCTGGCGCTCCGCTCACTTTCCCTGGGCAACAGCGTGAGCGTGGAACGCATTGACGGGGCGCTGCATGAGGTGTTCCTTTCCACTCCCGCAGTTCGGGATGACGCCTACCGGCGGCTGGAGCGGTGGCTGCGCGGTTACGCGGGCTGACTAGAACGGGCAGGGTGCGTCAGACGGCTCTGGACCGTCGCCGTCGTTTTGACTGTGGAGGTATTCACGGCCCGTGGGCGTGATGGTCCTGGTGATGCCCGGACCGGCCGGTTCCACTGTCCATCCGGTTATTGGATCGTCTTTGAGCCGGTGACAGTACCTGGACCGTGGACGCAGGTTCTCGACGCTCGTTTCGCCTTTGGGCAGCAGGGTGCCGTCGGGTCCGTATCTGTCTTGATGGAAAGGGATGGTGTGGTCGATGTCGCAGGAGCGGGCCGGGTGGTCGCAGCCGATGCCTGTGCAGACGGGGTCGCGGAGGCGGACCAGGCGCACCATGTCCGCCGGCGGCTTATGCGACCCACGACCAATGCTCAGCCGGGTTCCCCTCTCGGGATCTGTCAGGATGCGTTGCCAGGACTTGGCGCCGGCGGCCAGTTCCCTGGCCTGGTCTGCTGGAATGGGTCCGTATCCATCCAGATTTCCGGGTTCTTCGGTGTGTCCGAGCAGGGTCATGACGGGGACTTCGACGGCTACCTTGGCCGGAATCCTTGGAACGAAGGTGGAGTTACAGGGAGCCTGCCCATCCGTCGGCCCGAGAAACGCTCGATCAGGCCCTGCCACGTCGCTGCAATCACGATTGCCGCCATTGCGGCCCGGGTGCAGGAAGGCCTGGTGGATCAGGTCCAGGAAGCAGTCCGCCATGTAGTTGTCCAGGCTCCGAGATGGTCTCCCCGTAGGAGTCAGGGCCGTGCTGGGATTGCCCTCCCGTTGGGCGTTGAGCGCCCAGGCCTGCAATGACTCAAACAACGCCAAGGCCGGAACGGCAGGAAGAACTGCGCCAATCTGCGCCATGGCATCCGGAAGCGGGGTGAACCAGACACGTCGTTGCACCGCGGCCCTGTTGTGACGTTCCGTCAGCGGCTCCGGATTATGCTTCTCGGCAAGGCGCCGAATCTTGCGGGTGAGTGAGGCCGGGTTCATGCGTGAGGCGCCGGGCAGGAACAGAGGCTCCAGCACGGGGAAGAGCGACTCGGGCACGTTTTCCAGTCCATGGCGGATCGCCCGGACGCGAACCGCGTCCAACAGTCCCTGCCTCAACAGGGCATGAGTGGCCGGCAGTGCACTGACGAGAGTCTCGGCGTCGTCCATGCGACGCGCGGCGGCACCTTCTCCGATCGCGTAGACCGCCATAAGTTCCCCGGCCGCCCAGAACGAGGTGTCCGGATGCCGGTCCCGGCGGGTTTCGCCCTCCAAGGGCGGCCGGCGGGCAGCAAAGGCCGCAAGGGCTGTCGCTTCCATGGCCTGGGCGAAGGCGGCAAGGCGATTTGCCGCGTGGGCGTAGTCGAGCAGGTCGTTGTCCGCCAGACCGGAAGGATCCAGGCCGTCCAGCGCATCCGCGCCGGCCGCCGGCGTCCAACGGATACCGGCCGGATTATTGGGCCGGGGAGCTTTGGGATGGTCGGGGACGGACGCCCGCACCAACTCCAGCCGCCCCTGAACGTCCGTAGGCGGCAAAGAAACGTAGACCGGGGCCGCGTCCAGGCCGGTGAGCCCCGCCCATTCCTCGACCGTGGCCGCACGCGCCGGGCCAACCCACGTCACATTCTCCATCCGGGGGTCATCGGCAAAAGGATCGGTGGCGATCAGCCGGGCGAACACGGCATCAACACCAACGCCGGGCCCGTAAGCATCGGCCTCCGGCACGCGGCCGGGGCGGAGAAACGGAATCGACGGACCGGAGGGGCTGGAGCCCCTCTCTAAACCGGGCCGGTGGATGGTGCCCATGATTCTATTTTAGTACATATGAACGAGTAAATAAATAGCTACTAGAACTAAATATTATTGGCTGTGAACGAAGGCCCTTACCGATGCCCTACATCGCGCGAACTGCAGCGGCGCCACAATCCCTCGACCAGACTTTTCTTTCCCCGGTCACTAGGACGGTGAATTGATAAGCGGACGAGCCTCCGGCCTTAGGCCTTGGCGGCCGCGTCCACGGCACCGCCGTAGCGGCGGTCCCGGCGTGCGTATTCGTCCACGGCCGTCCACAAGGTGCGGCGGTCGACGTCGGGCCACAAGGTATCCATGAAGACAAACTCCGCATACGCGCTTTGCCACAGCATGAAGTTGGACAACCGCTGTTCGCCGCTGGAGCGCAGGAACAAATCGACGTCGGGAACATCCGGCAGGTACATGTACTTCTGGATGGTCTTCTCCGTCACGGACCGCGGGCTGAGCTTGCCGGCGGCGACGTCTGCGGCCAGTGCGGCGACGGCGTCGGAAATCTCCGCCCTGCCGCCGTAATTAACACACATGGTCAACGTAATGGTGTCGTTGTCCTTGGTGTGCTCCTCGGCCACCTCGAGTTCCTTGATGACCGAGCCCCACAGCCGCGGCCGCCGCCCGGCCCAGCGGACCCGCACTCCCCAGGCGTCAAGCTGGTCGCGCTGGCGACGCAGCACATCCTTGTTAAATCCCATGAGGAAGCGGATCTCCTCGGGAGACCGCTTCCAGTTTTCGGTGGAGAAGGCGTACACGCTCACATACTTGATGCCCATTTCAATGGCGCCCGCCATGACGTCCAGCAGTGCCGGCTCCCCCGCCTTGTGGCCCTCAATGCGCGGCAGGCCGCGCTGGTTGGCCCAGCGCCCGTTGCCGTCCATGACGATGGCCACGTGGTTTGGCACGAGTTCCGCCGGGATGTCGGGCATGACGGCACCCGACTGGTGCGCCCAGGGGGCCACCACGGGCGGTTTCGCGCTGCTTCTGCTGCTTCGTTTGGCCATGGGTACTACGCACGCTCCACAAGTCTGAGGGAACGCACAGTGCGTTCCAGATGCCATTGGACATAACCGGCCACAAGGCCGGCGGCCTCGTTCCGGTGAATCGATTCGGACGCGTCCGCCCCGGCCCAGTCACCGCTGAGCAGGCAGGCCAACAAGAACATGGTTTGCGGGGCAGGCGCGGGCGAGCCCGGGGGCCGGCACTCGTGGCAGACGGCGCCGCCCAGCGACGCGTTGAACGCCCCGTGCGGCCCGGGTTCCCCGCACCGGGCGCAGTCGCCAAAACTGGGAGCCCAACCGGCGATCGACACGGCCCGCAACAGGTAGGAGTCAAGGATGAGTGCGGGCGCGTGGGCGCCGCGGCTCAGCGAGGCCAGGGCCCCCACCAGCAGCAGGTAGTGGGCGCCGGAGGTTTCGCCGTCGACGTCGGTGAGCCGTTCGGCGGTCTCCGCCATGGCCGCGGCCACCACGTAGCGGTCGTAGTTCGCGGCAATGTTGTCCCCGTAGCTGCCCTTGGCCACGGCCTGGGTGACGATGTCCAGCGTGCGGCCCTTGACGAGTTGCAGATCGGCCACCATGAACGGTTCCAGCCGGGCCCCGAACTTGCTGCTGGTGCGCCTGACCCCGCGGGCCACCGCCCGCAACTGGCCGTGGTGGTGGGTCAGCAAGGTGATGATCCGGTCCGCCTCCCCCAGTTTGTGGGTGCGCAGGACGACGGCGTCATCCCGGTAGGTGCGCGCGGCGAAAGATTGATTGGACACCCCTACATTCTCCCACCTTGTCCATGCACCCGCCTCCCCCCACACGCCGCGAAACGCCACGACCCCGCACACAAGGTGGCGGGGTCGTGGCGTTGCAGCAGCGGGGAGGTGGGGGCTAGGCCGCCTGGGCGTCCCTGATGGCGCGGTTGACGGCCGAGATGACTGCCTTCAGCGAGGCAGTGGAGGTGTTCGCGTCGATGCCGACGCCCCACAGCACGCGTTCACCGACGGCGCATTCCACGAACGCGGCCGCGCGGGCGTCGCCGCCCTCGCTCAGGGCGTGCTCGGTGTAGTCCAGGACGCGCACGTCCACGCCGTCCTCGCCGAGGATGCCCAGCAGGGCCGCGATGGGACCGTTGCCGGTGCCCGTGCGGGTGGCGGTGACGCCGTCGATCGTCATCTTGGCGATGAGCGTCATCTCGCCGTCGTCGTCCGTGGACGTCGTGAAGGAACCGATCCGGTAGCGGCCCCAGGCGTTGCTGGAGGTCTCCGCCGGCAGGTACTCGTCGTTGAAGATGGTCCACAGCTGGTCGCCGCTGACCTCGCCGCCCACGGTGTCGGTCTGCTTCTGGATGACCCCGGAGAATTCAATCTGGGCCCGGCGCGGCAGGTCCAGGTTGTGTTCGTTCTTGAGCAGGTACGCCACGCCGCCCTTGCCGGACTGCGAGTTCACCCGGATCACAGCCTCGTAGCTGCGGCCCAAGTCCTTCGGGTCGATCGGCAGGTAGGGCACGGCCCAGGTGTGGTCGGCGACGGCGTTGCCGGCCGCGGCGGCGTCGGCCTCCAGGGCCTCCAGGCCCTTCTTGATGGCGTCCTGGTGTGAACCGGAGAACGCGGTGAAGACCAGGTCTCCGCCGTAGGGGGTGCGTTCGGCGACCGGCAGCTGGTTGCAGTACTCCACGGTGCGGCGGATGTCGTCGATGTCGGAGAAGTCGAGCATGGGGTCGATGCCCTGCGTGAACATGTTCAGGCCCAGGGTCACCAGGTCCACATTGCCCGTGCGCTCACCGTTGCCGAACAGGCAGCCTTCAATGCGGTCGGCCCCGGCCAGGTAGCCGAGCTCGGCGGCGGCCACGCCGGTGCCGCGGTCGTTGTGCGGGTGCAGGGACAAGATGATGCCCTCCCGCGGGTGCAGGTTCCGGCTCATCCACTCAATGGAATCGGCGTAGACGTTGGGGGTGGCCATTTCAACCGTGGCCGGCAGGTTCATGATGACCTGGTTGTCGGCGGAGGCCTCGAAGATATCGGCGATGGCGTTGCACACGCGCAGCGCGTATTCCGGCTCGGTTCCCGTGAAGGACTCCGGGGAGTACTCGTAGGTGATGTGCGTTTCCTGCAGGGTTTCCTCGTACTTCTTGCACAGGCGTGCGCCCTGCAGTGCGATGTCCAGGATGCCGTCCTCGTCCTGGTTGAACACGACCCGGCGCTGCAGCACGGACGTCGAGTTGTACAGGTGCACGATTGCCTGCTTGGCGCCCACCAGGGATTCGTAGGTGCGCTCAATCAGGTGTTCGCGGGCCTGGGTCAGCACCTGGATCGTGACGTCGTCCGGGATGTGGCCGCCCTCGATCAGCTGGCGGACAAAGTCAAAGTCCGTCTGGGAGGCGGACGGGAAACCGACCTCGATTTCCTTGAAGCCCATCTTGACCAGCAGCTGGAACATCTTCATCTTCCGGCCCGGGCTCATGGGGTCGATCAGGGCCTGGTTTCCGTCACGCAAATCCACGGCGCACCAGCGCGGGGCCTTGGTGATGACCTTGTCCGGCCAGGTGCGGTCCGGCAGGGACACATTGATCTGGTCCTGGAACGGAACGTAGCGGTGGACCGGCATTCCCGAGGGCTTTTGTGCATTTCGCATTGGAGGTGACCTTAATCTTGTTCAACGTATTGGAAGCAAGGCCGGACAGCACAAACACCGCAGCGAGGTGGGCCGTTGCTCCAGGTTGATCATGTCAACGTGGTTGAGGCCTCGCCGCGGCAGCTAAGAAGAAGCATTCCAGTGCGCACATTTTTACCCTAGCACGGCCCGTAGGATGATAGTGAAAGAGCTCACTATGTGGGCGGCACCGCCCGCCGACACCACGTCCGAAACGACCTTAGGGGACCCGATTCTCTTGACCCATTCCGGTATCAACCGCAGCAATATCGACCCGGCCGTCCGGCCACAGGATGACCTGTATGGGCATGTGAACGGGAAATGGCTGGCCCGGGAAATCATTCCCGACGACCGCGCCATGACGGGCTCCTTTGTCACCCTGCGGGATGAGGCCGAGGCCGCCGTGAAGGCGATCATCGAACGCGCGGGCGAGGCGGCGGCAACCCCCGGCGCGGAGTCCGGCTCGGTCGCGGCAAAGATCGGCGACCTCTATGCCGGGTTCATGGATGAGGAAGCTGTTGAGGCTGCCGGCGCTACTCCCCTGGCCGGGAAGCTGGCGGCCATTGCGGGCACGGACTCGATCGCCGGCGTCGTGACCTTGATGGGCGAGCTTGACCGCGACGGCGGCGACGGCCTGTTTGGTGCCTACGTCAACAACGACGCCGGCAATCCGGACCGCGCGCTGCTGCACGTCTACCAGGCGGGCCTGGGCCTGCCGGACGAGTCGTACTACCGCGAGGAGAAGTTCGCCGCGATCCGCGAGTCCTACCTTGCCCATTTGGAAACCATGCTGGGCCTGGCCGGCGTACCCGATGCCGCCGCGAAGGCCGCGCGGATCATGACGCTGGAGACCGAGATTGCCGCAACGCACTGGGACAAGGTGACCCTGCGCGATCCGCAAAAGACCTACAACCTGATGGACAAGGCCGACGCCCTGGACCTGCTGCCCGCGCTGGAGCTGTGGCTGGAGGCCCTGGGGGTCACCGCAGGGCAGTGTGCCGAGCTCGTCGTGGCCACGCCGGACTTCTTCTGGGGCCAGGCTGCGCTGCTGACCGAGGACCGGTTGGCCGACTGGCAGGCCTGGCTGGCCATGCGCACCATTTCCGCGGCCGCCCCGTACCTTGCCAGCGCGTTCGTCGACGCCAACTTTGCGTTCTACGGCACCATCCTGAGCGGCACCCCGTCGATCCGGGAACGCTGGAAGCGCGGTGTGGCCCTGGTCGAGGGAGTCCTGGGCGAGGCCGTGGGCCAGCTGTACGTGGCCGAACACTTCCCGGAGTCGCACAAGGCACGCATGGAGGTGCTGGTGGCGAACCTGATCGAGGCGTACCGCCAAAGCATCAGCGCCCTGACCTGGATGAGCCCGGAAACCATTGCCAGGGCGCAGGCCAAGCTGGACGCGTTCACCCCGAAGATCGGCTACCCGTCCAAGTGGCGCGACTACACGGCGTTGGAGATCGTCCCCGGTGACCTGATCGGCAACATCGAAGGCGGCAACGCCTTTGAACTGGCCCGCCAACTCGCCAAGATCGGGGCTCCGATCGATCGGGAGGAATGGCTCATGACGGCACAGACCGTCAACGCCTATTACAACCCGACCATGAACGAAGTGGTGTTCCCTGCCGCGATCCTGCAACCGCCGTTCTTTGACGCCGACGCCGACGACGCCGCGAACTACGGCGGCATCGGAGCCGTGATTGGCCACGAGATCGGCCACGGCTTCGATGACCAGGGCTCGAAGTTCGACGGCACGGGTGCCCTGCGCAATTGGTGGACCGACGCCGACCGGGCAGCCTTCGAGGAGCTGACGGGCAAGCTCGTGGACCAGTACAACGCCCTCTCCCCCATCGCCGCTCCCGGCGAAAAGGTCAACGGCGAACTGACCCTGGGCGAAAACATCGGCGACCTGGGCGGGCTGGCCATCGGCTACAAGGCCTACGGCCTGAGCCTTGACGGTGCAGAGATCCCGGTGATCGAGGGCATGACGGGCGCCGAGCGGTTCTTCTTCTCCTGGGCCGAATGCTGGCGCACCAAGATCCGCCACGAAGAGGCCGTGCGCCGCATTACCGTGGACCCGCATTCGCCGTCGGAATGGCGCTGCAACGCCGTGGTGCGCAACCTCGACGCGTTCCATGAGGCGTTTGGCACCACGGAGGCCGACGCCCTCTGGCTGGACCCGGCCGACCGGGTCAGCATCTGGTAATCAGCAGGAAAAAGTGATGGCCGCCGGATTTCCGGCGGCCATCACTTTTGTCTTCTTGCCCCTACCGGGCCCTTGAGCCTGTTAGTACGTGTAGTAGGCCGGGTTGACCGTCAGGCACTCATTGTCCTGGGCCGCCGTGCTGGAGACGATCCCCTTCGGGACGACGATCTTGCCGTATTGCGTGCCGCTCGACCAGTCGGTTCCGATGACAAGCTGGACACCCGAAATGGTGGGGTCCGAGACGACGGCCGAGGTCGGGATCTTGAACATCTTGGCAACGTCCGTGGCGACGTCCTTCATGTCCGCCCCGTACAGGACCCGGGTCTTGTTGCTGGCGGCAATGTCGCCGGCGGACCAGGTGCCGGTGAATCCGGCCTTGGCCAGCGAGGCCATGATCTCCGTGGAGCGGTCGACGACGGCGGAGGCGTTGGCGACGCTGACCGCTTGGAGGGCCTTGTCGTACGCGGGGGCCTTGGTGGTCGGCGCAGCCGTGCTTGGCGTGGCCTGCGCGGTGGCGGTGCCGGTGGCCGACGCCGTCGAGCCGCTGCTGGGCTTCGGTGTCGCCTTGGGCTTGACCTTGGTCAGCGCGGTGTCGGTGCGCAGTGCGGCAAAGAACTGTCCCGCGGCCGGTTCGGCCAGCTGCACCCGGTTGATGTCATAGACATAGGGTTCGGTGGGCACGGTGACGAATGCAACGTTGGCCAGGTCGATCTTGGAGAGCCTGTTGGCGATGCCGATCATGGCCGGGATGTTCGCCAGGCCTTCGTCGATGGTCAGGTTCTTCGTCACGACGTCGGCCAGGTTGTACAGCAGCGGGATGTTGGTCAGCGTGCCTTCACTCTTGACCTTGCGGACCATGGAGCCCAGGAAGTACTGCTGGGCCTTGATCCTGTCGAGGTCGCTGGAGACGCCGAAGGCATGGCGGGTCCGCAGGAAGGCGAGGGCTTGTTCGCCCTTGACTAGGCTCTTGCCGGCGGGCAGCCTCAGGAAGGAGCCGTCGACGTCGTACATCGCATGGTTCACGCACACCTGAACGCCGCCGATGGCGTTGGAGAGCTCCTTGACGGCCGTGAAGTCGGCCAGCATGAAGTGGTCGATCGTCAGGCCGGTGAGCTCGTTGATGGCGGCCACGGTACAGCCCGGACCCGCGGCCAGGGCGGAATTGAGCTGGCCCATCGCCTGGCCGGGCACGATCTGCCCCGTCACGGCGGACTTGCAGTCCGGGATCGGCACCATCAGGTCGCGCGGGAAACTCGTCACCGACACCTGGGAGTTGTCAGCCGAAATGTTCATGAGCAGCATGACGTCCGAGTTGCCTTCGCCGCCGGAGTCGGCCGTCGTACCGTACTCATCATTCTTGCCGGCACGCGTGTCCGTGCCGAGAATGAGGATCTGCAGGGATCCGGTGTCCTCGGCGGACGTCTTGGACTTGTTCCCGTTGACGCTCGCGTCCAGGGGTGCCGTGGTGACGTTCTGCTGAAGTTTCCACAGCATCGCCCCGGCGGTGCCCAGGCCAAGAACCAGCGCCCCACACAGTGTGACGGCGGTGATCTTCAGCCAGAGCGGAGCCTTGCGGCGCGGGCCGAAGTGCCGGCCAACGGGTGACGCGTCCCCCACAGGTTCACGATGTGAGGTGCCGGCAGCTTTATCTGCCGCCGTTTCGGCACGGCGTCGCCCCATGGATGAACCTTTCATTAAGAACAAAGAACTCCATTGAGCTTACCGGCCGAGGCTGGGAAGATCCCCCATGCCTCGGCCCGCCCATGGAATTGGCGCACCGCGAGGGGGCGGTGCGCCAATGTCAAAACCCTAGTTTAACCAGCTGTTTGGGGTCGCGCTGCCAATCCTTGGCTACCTTGACATGCAGGTCAAGGTAGATCTTGGTGCCCAGCAACGCCTCGATCGCATGGCGGGCGTTCGTGCCCACCTCGCGCAGCCGGGCGCCGCCCTTGCCAATGATGATGGCTTTTTGCGAGGGGCGTTCCACATACAGGTTCACGCGGACATCGAGCAGCTCGTGGCCCTCGGTGCGGCCCTCACGGGGCACGATTTCCTCGACCACCACGGCCAGCGAGTGCGGCAATTCGTCACGCACGCCTTCGAGGGCGGCCTCGCGGATCAGCTCCGCCACCATGACGGCCTCGGGCTCGTCGGTCAGTTCCCCGTCCGGGTACAGGGCCGGGGACAGCGGCATGAAGCCGGCGAAGACCCCGGCAAGGGTCTCCACCTGGAAGTCCTCCACGGCGGAGACAGGCACGACGGCGGCAAAACCGTCCTCGCCCATGACCTCGCGGCCCAGTTTGTCCACGGCAATCAGCTGGTCGGTGACGGCCTGGCGGTCCACGGTGTCGGTCTTGGTCACAATGGCGACCACCGGTTTCTTGCCGACGTTGGCCAATTGCTGGGCGATGAAGCGGTCGCCGGGGCCGATCTTCTCGTTGGCGGGCAGGCAGAAGCCGATCACGTCAACCTCGGAGAGGGTGTCGGCCACCAGGTCGTTGAGGCGCTTGCCCAGCAGTGTCCGCGGGCGGTGCAGCCCTGGTGTGTCCACCAGGACCAGCTGGAAGGTTTCGCGATGGACGATCCCGCGGATCGTGTGCCGGGTGGTTTGCGGCTTGGCCGAGGTAATGGCGACCTTCTGCCCGACCAGGGCGTTGGTCAGTGTCGACTTGCCGGCGTTGGGCCGGCCGGCAAGCACTGCGAAGCCGGCCCGGAACCCTTCATCCTTGGGTGCCGGCATGGCCAGCTTTCCCTTTTGCTTACTCATGGTTACTCCTGTGGTGTTCCTTGGTGGTGCGGGCGCCCGACGGCGTGTTGCCGTCGTGGTCGGCCAAATCTTGGGTGCGGGCTTCGGGCAACGAAACACTGCTGTTAATGCCATTTTCGACCTCGCCGATGGCGCTGGCAATAATGTGGCTGATCCGGTTTCGCGCCGGTTCCATGCGGTCCGCCACGAGGCGGATTCCGGACACGTCCACGGTGCTGCCCACCGTGGGAATCCGGCCCAGATGCTTGGCCAGCAGCCCGCCTGCGGTGTCGACCTCGTCGTCGTCCAGTTCCTTGCCGAACAGTTCGCCGAGGTCATCCACGGCCATGCGGGCCCGGATGCGGTAGCGGCCCTGCCCCAGGCCCTGGACCTCCGGTGCCACCGAGTCGTACTCGTCGGCGATCTCCCCGACGATCTCCTCGATCAAATCCTCCAGGGTCACCAGGCCCGCCGTGCCGCCGTACTCGTCGACCACGATCGCGACGTGGGTCGACTCGACCTGCAATTCCTTCAGGAGATCGTCAACCGGTTTGGATTCGGGCACGTAGCGAACGCTGCGGGCAAGGTTTTCCACCTTGGGCCGGGCGTCGCCGTCGCCCAGGCGGTGCATGGTGGCCACCAGGTCCTTCAGGTACAGGATCCCCAGAATGTGGTCGGTGCTTTCGCCAATGACGGGCACCCGGGAGTAGCCGGAATCCAGGAACACGTCCATGGCGTCCTCAAGGCTGGAGCCTTGTTCAATGCTGCGGATGTCCGTCCGCGGAACCATGACGGCACGCACCATGGTCTCGCCCAGGTCGAAGACGCTTTGGATCAGTTCGGCCTCGTTGTCCTCGATCATTTCCGAATCGCTCGCGCGGTCCACAAATTCTCGGAACTCCTCCTCCGTGACGAAGGCGTCGTCGGTTCCGGGCGCGTCCTTGGCCACGGCGCTGCCGAGCTTGACGAACCATCCCGGAATTGGACCGAGGATCCTGAACAGGAAGTGCACCAGCCAGGCCGTGCGGCGCACCAGGGCGGCCGAGTGCAGGCGGCCAAGGCGGCGGGGCGAGACCCCCACCAGCACGAAGCCGATTGCCGCCATGATCACCGTGGCGACCAGGCCGGCCAGCCATTCGTTGTCCAGCAGGGCCATCAGGAACAAGGCCACTGCCACGGCGGCCGCCATCTCAAACCAGACCCGCCAAAAGCGCAGGGCGTTCAGGTGCGGCATGGGTGCGGCGAGGATCTTTGCCACCGATACACCCCTGCCGGAGGCGGCGTCGGCGTCGTGCCGGGGGAAGAAACTAAGCGCCGACTCAATGGCTGTCAGCAGTGCGGCGATGGCCGCGAAGATCACCCCCATGATCGGCAAGGCGACAATCGTCACTGCATTGTCTCCCTGGGGGCGTCCTTGCCCAGGAAGCTGGAAAGCAATTCACGTTGCAGGCCGAACATCTCGGCCTTTTCCTCGGGTTCGGCATGGTCGTAGCCGAGCAGGTGCAGCACGCCGTGGGTGGTCAGCAGCAGCAGCTCCTCCTCCATGGAATGCCCGGCCGCCACGGCCTGTTCCTGTGCCACCACGGGGCAGAGCACAATGTCGCCGAGCAGGCCGGCCGGCGTCGGCTGTTCGGGCGTGCCGGGGCGCAACTCGTCCATCGGGAAGGAGAGGACGTCGGTGGGGCCCGGCTCGTCCATCCACTCGATGTGCAGCTTCTCCATGTTCTCCACGTCCGCCATGATGATGGACAGTTCCGTCTCCGGATGGACGTGCATCTGGGTCAGGATGTGCCGGACCAGCTTGACCAGCTCCTCCTCGCGAACATCGACGCCGGACTCATTGTTAATTTCGATGCTCATGGGGTGCGGTAATCCTTGGAGGTGGTGCGGTCGGGGACATTGCGTTCGGAAACGGTGTGCGGGCTGACGAGCGTGTGGTGCTCCTCATCCCAGTGGTTGTAGGCGTTGACTATGGCACCCACCAGGCGGTGGCGGACCACGTCCTCGGCGTCAAGGATGGAGAAGTTGATGTCCTCGACATCGCGCAGGATCTCCTCGACCACGCGCAGCCCGGAACGGGTGCCGCTGGGCAGGTCCACCTGGGTGATGTCGCCGGTGACAACAATCTTGGAGCCAAAACCGAGCCGGGTGAGGAACATCTTCATTTGTTCCGGCGTCGTGTTTTGGGCCTCGTCGAGGATGATGAACGCGTCGTTGAGCGTGCGCCCGCGCATATAGGCCAGCGGTGCCACCTCGATGGTGCCGGCCGCCATGAGCCGCGGAATTGTCTCCGGGTCCATCATGTCGTGCAGGGCGTCATAGAGGGGCCGCAGGTACGGATCGATCTTGTCGCTGAGGGTTCCGGGCAAGAAGCCCAGCCGCTCCCCCGCCTCGACGGCGGGCCTGGTCAGGATGATGCGGCTGACGTCCTTGCGCTGGAGCGCCTGCACGGCCTTGGCCATGGCCAGGTAGGTTTTGCCCGTGCCTGCCGGGCCAATGCCGAACACCACGGTGTTGCGGTCAATGGCGTCGACGTAGTTCTTCTGGTTCAGCGTCTTGGGGCGGATGGTCCGTCCGCGGCTGGAGAGAATGTCCTGCGTGAGGATGTCCACCACCGAGGTGTCGGGCCGGGCCTTGAGCATGGTGGTCAGCTGCTCCCAGACCGCGGCACTCATGGTGGTGTTGCGGGCCACCATGGCGCGCGCCTCCTCCATGAGGTGCATGATCCGCGGGACAACCGCGCTGGGGCCGGTGATGGTGAGGTCGTTGCCGCGGGCCAGGAAGGCCACCGACGGATACAGGCCCTCGACGATGCGCAGGCCCTCATCCTCGGCACCGAGCGTGTCAACCATCTGGGTTCCGGAGGCAAAGTGCACAACCTCGGTGCGCGTGCCATCCACTGAATGCGGGAAAAACCGCCCAGTGCCGGGTTCCGGAAACTGTTCGTGGCGGCTTGCTGTTGTCTCTGGCATAAGTTCGGCCGGTCCCGGCCTGCGTTTCTCTCCTCGGTGGTACCGGCAAAAAGCCGGTTGCTGTGCACTGTTAGGTCCTACGGTCAATCTTAGTCCACCGCGGCCGCGCCGTGGGGAATGGGCACCAGCTCCCGATCGCGCCCGGCGGGTTCGACCGCGCCCCGATTAAGTCATACGTCACAATCGTGTTTCGATACGGTTTCAGTTCGCCGGGATTGGGCCAATTTCCCGGCATTTGCCGCCGTGACTGTGCCAAGCTTATGGAGGTTCAAAGACATTTGGGGATGGTTTGGGCTAGAGAATCGCCGCCAACGCGGCCCCACGACATTCCACTGAACAGCGAGCACGTCATCCCCAGGTCTTCATCTCCGCAGCCGCCACGAACGCACGCCCGCGTGCCGGACGGCCGACTGCGGGCGGCCGCAGGACCCGCCCGTCGGCACCGTTCGGCGCTGTGGGCCGGAGTCGTACTGTCCCTTTCACTGGCGGTCACCGGCTGTTCGGCTTCCTCCACCGCGCACACCGACGCCTCCATGCCCACCTCGGGATCCGGTGCGAGCTCCGCGGCCGACGCCGCGGCCGGGACCGCCGGCCTTGTCACCAGCGCCCCTCTGGAAACACCCACTACCAGCCAGACGCTTCCGGTCTATTGGCTGGGCCACAGCAATGACTCGGTCTTCTTGTACCGGGAGTTCGTGGCGGCGCCCTCCACGGATGACCCCATCGTTGCGGCGTTGCGGGCCATGATGACCGAGCGCCCCAATGATTCCGACTACTTTTCGGTCTGGAACAAGCCCTCCCGGCTCGGTGCGTCGGTTTCGGCGAAGAATGTGATCACCGTTGACGTGTCCTCGGACGCCTTTGGCCAAAAAGTGGACCAGGGCATCGCCGAGCGGTCCGTGGCGCAACTGGTCTATACGGCAACGGCCGCGGCCGCGATGGCCGGGCTCATCGACTCCTCCACGACCATCCAGGTTTCCGTGCTCGTGGACGGCCACACCGGCTACAACGCCTTTGGCCACGTGCCGCTCACGAAGCCGCTGACCCGGGACAGCTCTTTCGTGGCCCCCGTCTGGATCATCGACCCCGCCGACGCTTCCACCTACTCGACCCTGCCGTTGCGGGTCAGCGGCCAGGGCATTTCCGCCACCGGCGTGCTGGGTTGGAGCCTGGCGGTTGTGGAAAACGGCAAGCCGGGCAAGGTGTACCTCTCCGGCACGGTGGCGGTCCCGCAGGGACCCAACGTGCTGGGCACCTTCAGCTTCAACCTGGTGCCGCCGCTGGGCACGTACGAGTTGTCGGTTTTCATCCCCGACCCCGCGAACCCGGGCACCCGGCTTGGCGTGGATACCAAGGTGGTCACCCTGGGTGAGCGCGGCGCCGCCCCGAGTCCCGGCTAGATTTCCCCAAGCCAAAACTTCCTGGGCCGGGACGTCCCCCGCCGGGGCTTCCTACCAGCGCTGCAATTCGTGGCTGAGCAGCACCACGGCGGCCGGACCGGCCGTGGAGGACCGCAGCACGTGGTGGCCCAGCAGTGCCGTCTGCGCTCCGGCGGCCAGGAATGCTTCTACCTCCGCCGGGCTCATGCCGCCTTCGGGGCCAACGATCATGACAACCCGTGCCGGCTCGCCGCCGCCATCCCCCGCGCCTGCGCGCCAGGAGCGGACCACCCCGGGCAATGAGTTGACGGCGTCCTCGTGGAGGATCAGGGCAAGGTCGGCGGATCCGATGAGTTCGAGAAGCCCCGGTGTTCCCACCAGCTCCCCCACCCACGGGACCCGTGAGCGCCGGGCCTGCTTGGCGGCCGTGGCCACCACGTTGCGCCACTTGACCGGGCCCTTGACGGCCTTGTCCATCTTCCAGCGCACGATCGAGCGTTCGGCCTGCCAGGGCACGACGCCGTCGACGCCCAGTTCGGTGGCCGTCTCAATGGCAAGCTCGTCGCGGTCGCCCTTGGCGAGGGCCTGGACCAGGACAAGTTCGAACGGTTCGGCTTCGGCGCCGACGACGGTCTCGACGCGAACATCAAGGACACCGGCACCGGCGGCCGTGACGGTGCACACCAGCCGCAGCCCCGCGCCGTCGCACAGGTCAACCGGCTCCCCCGGAGAAATCCTTTTGACGGTGACGGCGTGGCGGCCCTCGGCGCCGGCGAGGCTGAAGGAATCGCCGGCGGCCAGGGGTGCCAGTTCCGCCGGTTCGGCGTAGAAGACGGGGTTGCTCACGGTGCCTTAGAGGTTGCCGAGCTTGTCGCGCAGCTTGGCGAACATGCCGCCGCTGCTGACCAGCTTGCCTTCGGTGAACGTTTCCCCGCGCAGGGCGGCAAGCTGCTTGAGCAGATCCTCCTGGGCGGCGTCCGGCTTGGTGGGGGTTTCGACGTGGATGTGGACCTTCAGGTCACCACGGCCGTAGCCGCGCAGGTGCGTGACGCCAAGGTTGCGCAGGTTGATGACCTCCCCTGCCTGGGTGCCCGGCTTGATGCTGATGGGCTGTTCGCCGTCGAACGTCTCCAGGGTCAGTTCCGTGCCCAGGGCCGCGGCCGTCATGGGCACGCTCAGGGTGGCGTGCAGGTCGTCGCCCTCGCGCATGAACGCGGGGTCGTTGTTGACCTTCATTTCGACGTACAGGTCGCCGGAGGGGCCGCCGGCCGGGCCGGCCTCGCCCTGGTTGGACAGCTGGATCCGGGTGCCCGTGGCAACGCCGGCCGGGACCTTGATGGTCAGGGTGCGGCGGCTGCGCACGCGGCCCTCGCCCATGCATTCGTTGCAGGGGTCCTCGATGCGGGTGCCGAAGCCCTGGCAGGAGTTGCAGGTAGCCAGGGTCATCACGTTGCCCAGGATCGAGCGCATGGGGCGCTGGATCTGGCCGCTGCCGCGGCAGACGTCGCAGGTGACGGGGTGCGTGCCGGGGCGGCAGCAGCTGCCCTCACAGGTGGTGCACGTGACGGCCGTGTCGATTTCAAGCTTCTTGTTGACGCCGAATACGGCCTCGCTGAGGTCCACGCGAACGGTGATGAGCGCGTCCTGGCCGCGGCGCATGCGCGACGCCGGGCCGTGGCCCTGGCCGCCCCCACCGAAGAAGGTCTCGAAGATGTCCTGGAACGCGAAGCCCTGGCCGTCGAAGTTGCCGGCGCCGCCGCCATTGCCGTTCTCGTTGCCGGTGGTGTCGTAGACCTGGCGTTTTTGCGGATCCGAGAGGACCTCATAGGCGTGCGTGACGGCCTTGAACTTGTCCTGGGCGTCCGGGGCGTCGTTGACGTCCGGGTGGAGCTTGCGGGCCAGCTTGCGGTAGGCCTTTTTGATCTCCTCCGGGGTTGCGTCGCGGGAGACACCCAGTGCGTCGTAGTGGTTGCTCAAAGTCTTGCTCTCTTCTATGGAACGTGTACGAAGTTCGTCTTTGCTGGCCGGCTAGCCGGCCAAAATCCTGGACAGGTAGCGGGCCACGGCCCGAACGCTGGACATGGTGTTGGGGTAGTCCATCCGGGTTGGCCCCACCACGCCAAGTTTTGCGCTTTCCCCGGGGCCGTAGCTGGTGGCCACGACCGATGCCTCCGCCAGGGAGTCATGCGGGTTTTCCCGGCCAATGCTCACGGCCATGCCCAGGGAGTCCTGCGCCATTTGTTCAAGCAGGCGCAACAGCACCACCTGCTCCTCCAGCGCGTCGAGGACGGGGCCGATGCTCAGCGGGAAGTCAACATTGGAACGGGCGAGGTTGGCGGTGCCGGCAAGGACGATCCTGTCCTCGCGGGCGGCCTGCGCCAGCTGACCCAGGCCGTGCGCCAGCTTGTGCGCCACGTCCTTCTCGGTGGCCGGGACCAGTCCCGGAATCTGCTCCAGGGCGCCCGGCAGGGCGGCCACCGTCAGGCCGGAGACGGCGCCGAGGAATACCTGGCGGAGCCGGGCAAGTGCGGGGTCCTCAACCTCGACGCCGGCGTCGATCACGCACTGTTCGACCTTGCCGGAGGCAAGGATCAACACGATCAAGACCTGCCGCGGACCCAATGAGACAAATTCAATGTGCCGGACCGTGGTCTTCGCCGAGCGCGGGTACTGGACCACCGCCACCTGGTTGGTCAGTTGCGCGAGGGTGCGCACCGTGCGGTCAAGGACGTCGTCGAGATCGCTGGAACCGTCCAGCAGCACGGAAATGGCCCGGCGCTCAGCGGCGGAAAGCGGCTTGACGGAGGAAATCTGGTCGACGAAGAGCCTATAGCCCTTGTCGGTGGGGATGCGGCCGGAGCTGGTGTGGGGGGCGGCGATGAGCCCCTCCTCCTCCAGCGCGGCCATGTCGTTACGGATCGTGGCACTGGAAACGCCCAGCCGGTGCCGTTCAACCAGGGCCTTGGATCCGACGGGCTCGCGCGAATGAACGTAGTCCTCCACGATGGCGCGCAGCACTTCCAACTTGCGTGGTTCACTCATGCCTTGCACCTCCTTCGCGAACCTGGCGATTCCAGGGTTGTACGTTCCTGTAGGGCGGCTGGCCCCATGCGGCCAAAACAGCGCCGTTAGCACTCTACCCACTCAAGTGCTAAGTCTAATACCTTCGGGCAAGCACCATTCCCGGCACGGCGCGCCAGCCCGGGCCCCGACCCGCTTGCTAGCATGGGTTTTTCAGCCAGCGGCGTACATGCAGCGCAGTACGAACACAACAAGAGCGAGCAGACAAGTGCACTACAACGATTGGGGTCCGCAGGACCTGGCCGCACCCAAGGCCCGGGTGCTCCGCAAGGTTCCGGCGGCGCGCGGCCTGGTGGTCGAGGACGTCCAGACCGGCTGGGTGGGCGCCGTCGTCAGGATTGAGAAGTCCGGCGGCATGCACATCATGGAACTGGCCGACCGGCGGGACAAGGTGCGGGCGTTTCCGCTGGGCTTTGGCTTCCTGATTGACGGAGAACCCGTCGAAGTGGTGGCCCCTGCTCCCGTCGCCGCGGCCCCGCAGAAGACCCGGACGGCGTCCGGCTCGGTCAAGGTTGAAGGGCTGCGCGCCCAGGTGGCCAAGGCCAGCCGGATCTGGGTGGAGGGAAAGCACGACGCCGAGCTCGTGGAGAAGGTGTGGGGCGACGACCTCCGGGTGGAGGGCATCGTCGTCGAGCCGCTGCGTGGGATCGACGATCTGACCGCCGCCGTGAAGGATTTCGCGCCGGGCCCCAACCGCCGGCTGGGCGTCCTGGTGGACCATTTGGTGCCGAACTCCAAGGAATCGCGCATTGTGGCGGATCTCATGAAGTCCCCGGCCGCCCGTAACAATGTGCTGGTGGTGGGCCACCCCTATGTCGACGTATGGCAGGCCATCAAGCCGGCCACGCTGGGAATCCCGGCCTGGCCCGTCATTCCGCGCACCATGGAGTGGAAAGTGGGCATTTTGCGCGCTTTTGGCTGGCCGCACACCACCGCCGAGGACATTGGCCTGGGCTGGGCCCGGCTGCTGTCGCGGGTGAACAATTACGCCGATCTTGAGCCGTCGCTGCTGGGTCGGGTCGAAGAGGTCATTGATTTCCTCACGGCACCCGTATCCTAGTTAATGCGCAGGCACGACGCCGGCGCGGCAGTATTCGCAGGTTGAGAGGCAAGTTACAAGTGAGCAATCCGGTGCAACAATCCAATAATCCGGCCAAGCCCCCACTAACCCCGGCCGAAGACAAGCAGTGGGCCTTCCTGGCACACTGCGGCGGCATCCTTGGCTGCATACCGTCCGCGCTGATCTACAGGTACATGCGTGACCGCGGCCCGTTTACGGCCCAGGAATCCCGCGAGGCCCTGAATTTCACGCTGCCGCCCACCATCATTGCCGTGGTACTGAACCTGCTGGGCATCGTGGTCTCCGCCTTCGACCCGGGCGCCGGCACCCCGTTCTCCATGCTCGCACTGCTGATCTGGGTGGTTCTGACCGTCTGGTCGGTCATCGCGGCCATCCAGGTCAACAAGGGCAACCCCTATCGTTACGCCCTGAACCTGCGCCGCATCAAGTAACCGGGCAGCCAGGCCTGCGCTAGCCGATCGCGCGCTAGCCGATCGCGGCGAGGACTGCCTTGGCGGTGGCGCCGCTGGCCGCGTGGTCGCCCTTGATGTCAAAGACCAGTCCGGCTACCTGGACGACGTCGTTGCCGCCTTGGGCGATCGTGCCGTCGGCACCGGCGTAGGCCTTCCCGCCCACACCCGTGATGGGCACCGTAGGTGCCACCTGGGACGCGGATCCGTCGAGGCTGACCTTGAGCGCATCAAGCGCCACGGAACTCGAACTTGCGTAGACGGTGATGTTGAGCTCGGACTCAATGTCGGCGGCGGTGGTCCCGTTGCTGGTGTAGCTGCAGCTGGATATTCCGGTGCCTAATGCGTTTTCCTTGGCGTTCGTCAAGTCCAGTCCGGTGGTTTTGGACGCAGCCGCGGCGGGGAAGACGGCACAGACGTTGACGGCGTTCGCCGCCCCATTCGACCCACCGGATTGCGCGGGAGCCGACGCCGGCGTGGTGCTGTCCGCCGCGGAAGTGCTCGCAGTAGTGCTCGCGGCGGGGGCCGTGGTGGCGGCAGGGGCCTGGCCCGGATTTGTGCTCGTGGCGGCGGCTCCCCCCGAGGAGCATCCACTCACCAAGGCCAGACCCAGGACACAGGCTCCCATGGCGAGTACCCGGCGCTTGCGGCGAGGGGTGGTCGGCCGTGTCCTTGGCGGTTTGGTGGGCATGGTCAGTTCGGTAAGCATGCCGGCAACACTCATGTGCTCCGGTTCCGTGGGCCGGTCCGGGTATTCTGTGTCCATAAATCAATGGTCGTTCCCGGGCAGCGCCGGCGGTAGTAGGGGAATGGCGGAGATCCGTCCCTCCTGCTGGGTGGACCAGTGGGCGGCCAGTGCCGTGCGGGAGTCGATTCCGAGGCGGCGGTAGATGTCGCCGAGGTGTTTTTCGATGGTCTTGGTCGAGACGTGCAGGGCTCGGGCGGCGCCGTCGTTGGTGTAGCCGCGGCTGATGAGGTCGGCCACCTGGCACTGCCGCGGGGTCAAGCGAAGGCGGGTCACTGAATCCTTGTCGCCGTCGGAGTGAAGGACCCGGGGCACCTCGGCCCGGGAGGGCAGATCGAGGACCTTGAGCACGCGGGCCACATGGCTTTGAACGGTGCGCGGCGATACCGCAAGTATGGCGGCGATCCGGATATTGGTGGCGCCCGTGAGGAGCAGTTCGGCCACCTCCCGTTCCCGGGGCGTCATGGGTGCCTGGGGCTCTCCGATCAGGCGCAGCCCGATGCTGCGCAGGTCGCGGCGGGCCAGCAACGCCAGCGATGTGGCTCCCAGCAGCGTTGCCTGGTCCCGGGCACTGGAGAGGGCAAGCCGGGCCGGCCAGGTGTCGGCCGCGTCGCCCAACAGCGCCGAACCTGCCAGCAGCCGGGCGCGAGCCTCGTCGAGGTGGCCCGTGTTCCCGAGGGCAGTCACCGCGGCCTGCCCCGCCAGCACGGCCCCGGCCACCACTTTGCCGTCGGCAACCGCCAATCGTGCCTCGATTCGTCCGATCGCGGCGGCGGCCATGCCCCCACGGGGCAACCCTGTCAGTGCCTCGGCGAGTTCACCCCACGCCCTGCCCGCCGGAATGTCGCCGAGGCTCAGTGCCGCCGTGACAAGCAGTTCATAGCCGTAGGCGCGGTCCACGAGCTGGATGTTCGGCAGCAGCGGGCCGCCCGCACCCCGCAAGAGGACGGTGGCCGCCGGCTGTCCGTGTTGAGCCGTCGCCAGTGCGTAGGCCGTGAGCACCATGGCACCGGCCACCAGGTAGCTGTGCGGGCATTGCGCCGCCAGTGCCTCGATGTCTGCGGCATGGTTGGCCACCTCCTCGTCATGGCCGTGCAGGGCGTCGAGGTAGGCGATGGAGCCCCGGACGATCAGTTGCAGCGCGAGCAGTCCGTGGCGTTGGGCTGCCTGTTCGACGTCCTGGGCCAGGGTGCCGGCCTCCGCGAGCCGTCCCTGGAACAACAGGGCCCGGGCCAGGGTTTGGCCGGCGAAGACCGCCTCGGGCGGAGCGGTATCCGCCGAGGCAAGCCACACCCGACCGGCGACCGACTCGGCCAGGTCAAGCCGGCCAACCGACATGGCGGCCTCGGCCACAAGTGCCGCCGCCCAGTTTTCACCCGAAAGCTCCTCGTCGCTGAGCTCCAGGACCGCCGCGGCCGCAGATTCGGCGGAGGCGACGTCGGATCCGCCGCGCTCCAGCCCGCCCATTCCGGAGGACCATGCCGCCAAGGCCCGGAACAACAGGTGTTCGAAGCCCATGGCCAGGCCGGCTTGGGCGTCGTCGTTCGCGGCAGTGAAGTCCGAATCGAGGATGCGTGCGAACGACCGCCCCGCCAGCAACCGGGCCCGGCGCGGTGAAGGCGCCTCCTCGCCGGCGAGGCCCGCGTCGACCAGGCGCCGGATTTCGGGAATGTCGCCGCGCAACATGGCGCGCTGCAAGGGTGCCTCGTCGGCGTGTGCGCAGGTTGCGCCGTGGATGGGGATCGGGCCGGTCATCCACGGCTTCAGATCGTGCTCCGCCCAGATCCTGGCCACAGCCCCCTTGCCGATCCCCGCCCTGGCCGCCAAGCTGCGGGTGCTCCAGTGCAATGCGCCGCCAGGGGGTGGTTCGGAGCGGGTCAGGCGGAGCACCTCGGCGATGGTGCTTGCGGGGATTTGCGGTCTACGTCCGCGGCCCGCGGCGATCACCCCGAGCCCGCCGGGACCGCCCTCCGCGAACCGGGCCCGCCAGCGGCGGACCGTGTCCGGGTGAACCGTGCAGGACCGGGCGATCCGCGCGTTCGCCACGCCGTCCGCCGCCATCAGCATGGCCCTTGCCTGCAGGATCACGCGGCCCGGCAACGCCGTGGACGCCGCCATCGTGGTCAGTTCGGCGCGTTGCTCAGCGCTGACAACCAATGCCGGGGCCACCAAAGTTGGCATACCCCAATCTACCGCGGTATTTGCCGGTCAGCCGGGCCTTTGCCCCCACAGAACGCACCCGGGGAGTCAGTCCAGGAGCGCCCGGGTGACGGCGTCGCCGAGCAGGCGGCCCTTGAGCGTCAGGACCAGGGTGCCGGCGAACGCCTGCAACGGGTCAACGAGTTCCTGGGCGATGAGCCCGGCCACGGCCTTGCGTCCGGCGGGGCTGAGGGAATTGATCGCCAAGCCCTCGGCCAGCCGGGACGTGAGCATGATCCGTTCCATGGCGCGCGTGTCCGCGTCCAGGGTTTCGCGTCCTGCGGCCGGGGATTCACCCTTCTCGAGGCGGTTCGCGTAGGCGGTGGGGTGCTTGACGTTCCACCATCGCACGCCGCCCACGTGGGAGTGCGCGCCGGGGCCGATCCCCCACCAGTCGTCGCCGCGCCAGTAGGCGAGGTTGTGTTGGCAGGCGTCCTGCGGCGTGCGGGCCCAGTTGCTGACCTCGTACCAGCCCAGCCCGGCCTCGCTGAACAGTGAGTCGGCGAGCTCGTACTTGACGGCGTGGTCGTCGTCGTCGATGTTGGGCACCTGGCCGCGGCGGATTTGGGCGGCCAGCTTGGTGCCCTCCTCCACGATCAGCGAATACGCCGAAATGTGGTCCGGCTCGTAACTCAAGGCCGTGCGCACGGACGTCTCCCAGTCCGCGATGGACTCCCCCGGCGTGCCGTAGATCAGGTCAACGCTGACGTTGAGCCCCACCTCGCGGGCCCAGGCGACCGCCTGCGGCACCCGTTCGGGCTTGTGCGTGCGGTCCAGCACCTTCAAGACGTGCGGCACGGCCGATTGCATGCCGAAGGACACCCGCGTGAATCCGCCGTCGCGCAGTTCCTGCAGGGATTCGCGCGTCACGGAATCCGGGTTGGCCTCGGTGGTGACCTCAGCGCCGTCCTCGATGCCCCACTGTTCGACGGCGGCCCCCAGGATCGCCGTCAGGTCGCCGGCGGGCAGCAGCGTTGGCGTGCCGCCGCCAAAGAACACCGTGCTCAACGGGCGGGCCGGGACGCCGGATGCCTCCAGCGCGCGGGCGGCAAACTGAACCTCCCGCACGGCCGTTGCCGCGTACGCGTCCTGGGACGCGCCTCCGCCCAGCTCGGTGGCCGTGTAGGTGTTGAAATCGCAGTAGCCGCACCGCACGGCGCAAAACGGGATGTGCGTGTAGAGGCTGAACTTGCGCTCCGAAGCCCCGACGGCAGCCTGCGCGGGCAGGATGCCGTCGGCCGGGGCCGGATCGCCAAGGGGCAAGGCGCTGGGTGTCACTTTTTTGACTTGTCCTTCGAGGATTCGTCGGTGGTCAGGGCGGCGATGAACGCTTCCTGGGGGACCTCGACGCGGCCCACCATCTTCATGCGCTTCTTGCCTTCCTTCTGCTTTTCCAGCAGCTTGCGCTTACGGGAAATATCACCGCCGTAGCACTTGGCCAGGACGTCCTTGCGGATGGCGCGGATGCTTTCACGGGCGATGATCCGGGCACCGATGGCGGCCTGGATGGGCACCTCGAACTGCTGGCGCGGGATGAGTTCGCGGAGCTTGCCGGTCATCATGACACCGTAGGCGTAGGCCTTGTCGCGGTGGGTGATGGCGCTGAACGCGTCAACCTGTTCGCCCTGGAGCAGGATGTCGACCTTGACGAGGTCGGAGACCTGATCGCCGTCGGCCTTCCAGTCGAGCGAGCCGTAGCCGCGCGTCTTGGACTTCAGGATGTCGAAGAAGTCGAACACGATCTCGGCCAGGGGCAGGCGGTAGCGGATCTCCACCCGGTCCTCGGAGAGGTAGTCCATGCCGCCAAGGATGCCGCGGCGGGTCTGGCACAGTTCCATGATGGCGCCAACGAATTCGCTGGGTGCCAGGATCGTGGCGGACACCATGGGCTCGCGCACCTCGGCGATCTTGCCCGACGGGTATTCGCTGGGGTTCGTGACGTGGAGGACCTTCTTGTCCTCCAACGTGACCTCGTACTCCACGTTGGGGGCGGTGGAGATCAGGTCGAGGTTGTGTTCGCGCTCCAGGCGTTCACGGGTGATTTCCAGGTGCAGCAGGCCCAGGAAGCCCACGCGGAAACCGAAGCCCAGGGCCGCGGAGGTCTCCGGCTCGTAGATGAGCGCGGCGTCGTTGAGCATGAGCTTTTCCAGCGCGTCGCGGAGCACCGGGTAATCGGTGCCGTCCAGCGGGTACAGGCCCGAGAACACCATGGGCTTGGCGTCCTGGTAGCCGCCCAGCGACTCCGTGGCGGGCTTGTGGAAGGTGGTGACGGTGTCGCCAACCTTGGACTGGCGCACATCCTTCACGCCCGTGATCAGGTAGCCCACCTCGCCGACGCCCAAGCCCTTGGCGGGGGTGGGCTCCGGGGAGCTGACGCCGATCTCCAGGAGTTCGTGAGTGGCACGGGTGGACATCATCTGGATCTTCTCGCGCGGGCTCAGGTTGCCGTCCACCACGCGCACGTAGGTGACCACGCCACGGTAGGTGTCGTACACGGAGTCGAAGATCATGGCGCGGGCCGGCGCGTTGGGGTCGCCCACGGGCGGGGGCAGCTCGCGGACAATCTGGTCCAGGAGTTCCTCCACGCCCATGCCGGTCTTGCCGGAGACCTGCAGTACGTCCTCGGGCTTGCCGCCGATCAGGTTGGCCAGCTCCGCCGCGTACTTCTCCGGCTGCGCGGCCGGAAGGTCGATCTTGTTCAGCACCGGGATGATGGTCAGGTTGTTTTCCATCGCCAGGTACAGGTTGGCGAGGGTCTGCGCCTCGATGCCCTGCGCGGCGTCCACCAGCAGGATCGCGCCTTCGCAGGCGGCCAGTGAACGGGAGACCTCGTACGTGAAGTCGACGTGCCCGGGGGTGTCGATCATGTTCAGGCAGTACGCGGTGCCGTCCACTTCCCAGGGAATGCGGACAGCCTGGGACTTGATCGTGATGCCGCGCTCACGCTCAATGTCCATGCGGTCCAGGTATTGCGCCTTCATGTCACGCTGCTTGACCACTCCGGTGAGCTGGAGCATCCTGTCGGCCAGGGTTGATTTCCCGTGGTCGATGTGAGCGATGATGCAAAAGTTCCTGATGATCGCCGGATCGGTCGCGGCGGGCACCGGGGCAGTGCGGGCCATGGGTGACACTAGGGTTCCTTACTGTTGCATGGACGCGACGAATACCGGTTGCTGAACCGGACCGCGCAGGGGTGGTGTCCGGCCCTTGAAAGGACGAACACGCTTTGCCTCAAGTCTCCCACGTTTCGGCCCCCCATACAGAACCGTCCCGGCGCGCTGCGGGGCGCCTCGAGCCATCACGGGCCCGCATTGGCTATCGTAAAGTCCATGGCATCCACCTCCGACCGTATCTTTGGCCTGCTACGCGGCCTTGTTGGCGCGCTCCTGAAACCCGGCAAGGCCCCCGCGGCGCCGCGGCCTGCGCGAACGACGACGACGCCCGCTCGCGGCCCGGCGCGGCCGTACGCGGGCGACTTCACCGGCACCGCCACCGTGGCCTACTCCCCCAAGCCCGACGGCGCCCCCGACCCGGGTGAGATCGTGTGGACCTGGGTGCCGTTTGAGGAGGACCCCAGCCAAGGCAAGGACAGGCCGGTGTTGGTGGTGGCCCGGAACGGCAAGCGCCTGCTGGCCTTGATGCTCACGAGCAAGGACCACAGCAACGATCACCGCGGCAACAACGACTACGTCGAGATCGGCACGGGAGCCTGGGACCGCCAGGGCCGACCCAGCGAGGTCAAGCTTGACAGGGTCCTGCAAATTGCCGAGGGCGACATGCGCCGTGAGGGCGCGGTCCTCGACGCCCGGCGCTTCGCGGTAGTGGCCGACGGCCTGCGCCGCCGCCACGGTTGGAAATAGCGGGACGAAGGTGCCGATCTGCTAGACTTTTCAATGTGTGTGTCCGTGCAGGTCGGCGGTCACAACAGCTTGGCCAGACGTTCACCATAATTCGAGCATCCCCACGCCGCTGTCAACGGTCAAGCTACGCCCTCTACGACCGTATTTTCGTATCAAAAGAGAGTTATACAACGTGGCTAATATCAAGTCCCAGAAGAAGCGCATCCTCACCAACGAGAAGGCGCGTCAGCGCAACCTCTCGGTGAAGTCCGGCCTGAAGACCGCTATCCGTGCAGTAAACACGGCAGTGGCCAAGGCTGACAAGGATGCAGCTACGGTTGCCCTGGTGAATGCAAGCCGTAAGCTGGACAAGGCTGTCAGCAAGGGCGTTATTCACGCCAACAACGCTGCCAACCGCAAGTCGGCCATCTCCAAGAAGGTTAACGCCCTCTAAGAGAAGCTGATCTGCTTCGCAACTCATACGTTGGGCCCCCGCCATTGGCGGGGGCCCAACGTTTTTAACGGCTTAGGTCTTTTGTGGACGCCGCCTTTTGTGCGCGCCGTACCTTTATGACCGCCGTCGTCCTACCGCCCGCGTCCTACCTCCGGGCCGAGGTGGCGATCAGCGTGACGGCGCGCTCCACGGCGTAGACGGGATCCTTGGCGGCACCCTTGACCTGGGCGTCGGCTTCCGCCAGCGCCTTGATGGCGGCGACGAGCGCCTCCCCCGTCCAGTGCCCGGCGTCGCGTCGCGCGGCATCGACCTGCCAGGGCGCCATGCCCAGGTCCCGGGCCAGTTGCGCCGAGCTTCCGCGGGCGGAGTGGACCCTGGCGACCTGGCGGATCTTCATGGCCAGGGCGGCCACGAGGGGTACGGGGTCCACGCCCGTGGCCAATGCGTGGCGAAGCGTGGAGAGCGCGAGGGGCCCGTTGCCGGCCAGGGCGGCATCGGCCACCTTGAAGGCCGTGGCCTCCACCCGGCCGCCATAGTACTTGTCCACGGCATCGACATCGACCATGCCGGTGGTGTCCGAGATCAGCTGCTGGCAGGCGGCCGCCAGCTCCGAGAGGTTCGCGCCGACGGCGGCCACGAGGGCCCGGACGGCCGCGGCGTCGATGCGGCGCTTGGCCAGGCCGAACTCCGCACCCACGAACGCCGCCTTGTCCTGGTCTTTCTTCAAGGCCAGGCATTCGATGCGGGGGGCGCCGGCGGCCTTGAGTGCGTCAAGGAGCTTCTTGCCGCGTGTTCCGCCGCTGTGCGAGAGCGCCACGGTCACATCCGGCGCGGGATCCGCAAGATAGGCCAGCGCGTCGATCAGGAAGTCGTCCGTCATGGACGCGAGGTTCGCCACCTCGATCAGTTTTGGCTCGCTGAACAGGGACGGGCTGGCGATCATGCCCAATCGGCCGGCCGTGTAGCCGGCGGCGTCGAGCGTGGTGAGTTCGAGGTCGGGGTTTTGGGTCCGCAGCTTCTTGCGCAGGCCATCGACGGCACGGCTGGCGATGAAGTCCTCGGGGCCAAAGAACAGCACGACCGGTGCGATCGGCACGTCACGCCAATCGGCGGCCCCTGCCGCGCGGGGAGCGGATCTTGCTGCGGGGCTCACGGAGTGGTTCCGATCGATGGTGTAGTCACTGCATCAACTCTGCCACCTTGCTCCGGGATTCCCAAAGCCGTTCACAACCCCACCATGGCGGCAGTCCACAGCCCCGCGGCCAGCGTCGCAACCGCAGTCAACACGCCAAATTCGGTCAGGAACCGCCATCGCCGCGGAAGCCGTGCCCGGGCATCGCGGAGCAGGGCCCGAGCCCGGCGGCGTTCCACCACGGCAAGCAGAAATGCGACGACGGCGGAATTCATCAGGGCCATGAGGACCATGCCCGCCGGGCCCGCGGGCCACGGCAGGCTGGCGGCCGGAAGTGCCGACATCCATTGGGCCACCGTGCCCACCCACCACGCACCAACCCCGCTGATGCCGGCACAGACATCGGCCAGGAACGGCACAACGGTCGCCACGACCATGCCAAGGGTCCCCACCGTGGTCACCAAAGCAACCAAAGGGGCCGCTGCCATGTTGGCCGGGATGGTGTAGGGCGTGAATCTGGCCTGGAGGAGCACGATGACCGGGGCACAAAATAGTTGGGCTGCCAAGGGTATGGCCACGGCCTGGGCCAGCCACGCCGGCATCCACGCCCCCAACCATTGGGCGCAACGCCTGCCCAACACGTGCAAGCCCAGTGTTGCCAAGACCGACAACGTGAAGGCATAGTCGACGGCCAGCCACGGATCCTCGACCAGCAGGACCACGATGCTGATGGACAGCAGGGCACCCACCCGACCCGGCCGGCCGCCGACCATGGCGAGAGCGCCCAGGCCGCCCATGACGGCAGCGCGCAGCACGCTCGGATCCGGGCCCACCACGGCCACGAACCCCAGCAACCCCAGGACCGCCAGCCCTCCCGCAAGGACACGGTGCACACGCGCCGAGCGCAACATCAGCAGCACGGCGGCCAGGACGAGCGAGCAATTTTCGCCGCTGACGGCGGTCAGGTGCGTGAGCCCCACGGTCTTCATGGCCTGCGCCAGCGGCGGTGCCACCCCGCTCCGGTCCCCCATGACCATGCCGGGAAGCAGCCCCGCGGTGTCCTTCGACAGCTGGCCCCACACCCGGTGGGATGAGGACACCCAGGCCGCACGGATGGGCTGCGCCCAGGAACCGCCGCCGTGAACCTGCTGCGGTGCTGTTGCGGGCCGCAAATAGCCGGCCACTTTTTCCCGCAACCCCGCCGGCACGATCTTCCCGGCCGTGGTGGCCGTGGCGCCCTCGGGCACGTGCTCCCACGCCGCTCCCGCCACGACCCGAATCGCCAGTCGTCCGCTCATTTGCCGGCCGTGGGCGGTGGCCGTGCGCACCACTGCGTCGAAGATGAACTGGCGGGGACCCTGTGCGGTTTCCAGCGGCCGGGGCGAAGAGGTCAGCTGCAGGGTCAGGGACAGCTCTTCGCCCTCGGCTACAGCCCTGGCCAAGGGTTGGTTGGCGGAAACAAACTGCCGCACGCCGACCGACAGCAGCACCGTGGCCAGGACGCTCAGGGCAAGGATGGCCGCAGGCCCCGGGCCGGGACCCCGCCCGGCCGCACCCACGGCGGCGTCCCGGCGGCGCCGTCGCACCACCATGACGGCTCCGAGGCCGGTCCCGGCAAGCACACTCACGCCAGCGCCAATCGCCGAAAACATCCACGGAATCCCGATGGCCACAGCGGCACCGGTCCAGGCGGCCGCCACCGCCGGGAACAGCCGAAGGTCGGCGCGCCGCCGCGGCCCCTCCGAAACGGCTTTCCCCCTGCGCGCAGCCAGGGTGGCGAGCATCGCCCTGGCGGCGCCCAAACGGCGCGCGACCGGGCGGCGTTCAGTGTCACGGGGCCTGGCCCCACCGGGTCCAGCTACGTCGGAGTCAGCTTCAGGGGGTTTCGGCTCGCCGGGTTCGGCGAGAGCGGCCCGGGCAAAATGCGCCCATCGTGGGTCCTGGGCCCTCATTGAACCGTGACCAGGGGCCGGAGTGTGGCCAGCATCTTCGGACCGATCCCCGATACGGCATCAAGGGCATCCACGGAGCTGAAGGGCCCGTGATCCGTCCGCCAGGCGACAATCCGCCCGGCAAGGACGGGGCCAACCCCCGGGAGCCCGTCAAGCTGGTCCGCGGTGGCGGTATTGATATTGATGGGGCCCGCCGCGGGTCCGGCCGCCTTCGTGGTGCCCGCGCCGGCGTCCGACCCGGCAGCCGTGCCTACCGGCGCATTTGCCGCGGCGTTCGCGGCCTGTTGCACGGTCGGCACCAGGATCTGGGTTCCGTCGGCTGCAATGGCCGCCAGGTTGATCGCCGAGAGCTGTGCGCCGGGCACGGCTCCCCCTGCGGCGGCGATCGCCTGGAAGACACGGCTTCCCGCGGGCAGGCTCACGACGCCCGGGTGTTTCACCGCGCCCACCACGTGGACCAGCACACTCCCAGTGCCCGCAGGGCCAGTCGCACGCGAAGGAAAAGTGCCGGACGGGATGGGGGCCGATGGCGCCGCGCCGGAGCTTGGCGCCGCCGCACCCGCCACCGTACCCGCCGATGCACCACCGAGGGTTGGCACGGCCAGTTTGGCGGGCTCGGTGGCGGCCAGTTGGCCCGATGCGTCCGAAACGGACGCCTGTTGGAGCCACAAGACGCCCACGGCGGCCGCGGCCATCGCCAGCACCACCACCAGGGCCCGGAGCGAGATGATCCAGCGCGGGCCCCGGCGCGCGGCAGGCCCCGTCCCGTCCGCAGCGTCCCGCGCGGTTGCGGGGGTCCAGACTGGTTCCTCGGCGTCGCCCCTCATACCCACACGGTAGCCACGGCCGGGGCCGTGCAAGCGGGCCGCGGAGCGGTTTGTGGACCTCTAGTGCGCGGGCCCCTTCTGTGGAGGAACCACTTGCGGAAGAACCGACAGTGGAGGAGCGGGCGTGTCCGCCACGACCACCACGAGTACGCCGAGTCCGGCGTGCGCGGCCAGGACTGCCGGCAGCCGGGTCAGGCTGGCACGCCCGAGCCCCGGGCAGTCCGACTGCAGGGCCTCACCCATGGCCCGGGCCTGGTCCTCGTTGCCGAAGTGGTGCAGGCTGACCAGGACCTGGCCCGGTGTCCGGGACGCAATTTCGTCGGCCGCCAATTTCTCCAGCCGGGCGACGGCCTTGGCCGCCGTGCGCACCTTCTCCAACGGCACCACGGCCCCGTCGCGGATGCCGAGCAGGGGCTTGATGTCCAGCATGGTGCCGACCCAGGATGACGCCAGCGAGATGCGTCCGCCGCGCCGCAACTGTTCAAGGCTGGGGACGTAGAAGTAGACCTTGGTCGCGGCTGCCGCCTCCGCAGCGGCGGCGATGACACCGTCCGCGGGCAGGCCGGCCGCCGTTGCAGCGACGGCGGCCTGGACTCCCCTGCCCTGGGCCATGCCCACGGTGCCCGAATCCACCACGTGAACGGGCAGCGGCGCCCGCCCGGCCGCCAGCCCGGCCGCCTCGAGGGTGCCCGAGAGCTTTCCGGAAATGTGGAAGGAGACTGCAGCATCGAATCCGGCGTCCGCGATTTCCCGGTACACCCGGTCGAACTGGCCCGGCGACGGCCGGGACGTCCGCACGGCGGCACCCGCGGCCAGGGCGAGGGACATGTGGGCCTCAAGTTCGGCGTCGTCGTCGGAAAAGACGTCCTCGCCAATGATGACCGGCATGGGAACAATCCACAGGCGGGCGCCCGGGGCGTTTTCCGCCACCCATTCCGGCGGCAGCGCCGCAGCGGAATCGGTCACGACGGCGATCCTCGGCGCCGGCGGCACACCAGGCCCGGAGGCGGCCGGCCGGGCACGCAGCCTGCCCATCTGTTGCCGCCACCACTGGCGCGAAACGCCCGTTGCCTCAGCCATGCCCACCCCTTCCCACAAAAAAGTGCCTCCCCGATCCCAACGGGGCCGGGGAGGCACCATGAATGCTAAGCCGGAACTATGTTGACCAGCTTAGGCGCCCGCACGATCACCGTGCGGATGTCGCGGCCGTCAAGTGCCCGCTGCACGGCCTCGGAGGCCATCGCCAACTCGCGCAGTGCGTCCTCGGTGATGTCCGGGGACACCTCCAGGCGGTCGCGGACCTTGCCCTGGATCTGCACGATCGCGGTGACGCTCTGTTCCACGAGCAGCGATTCGTCAACGGCCGGGAAGCCGGCGTTGGCGACCGATGCCGGGTGGCCCAGCGCGTTCCACATGTCCTCGGCCGTGTACGGGGCGAACAGGCTCAGCACGATCGCGACGGCCTCGGCGGCTTCGCGGACGGCGGGGTCCGCGGCGCCGGCGCCGGAGTCGATGACCTTGCGGGTGGCGTTGACCAGCTCCATGAGCTTGGCCACCACCACGTTGAACTTGTGCCCCTCCAGCAGCGACTTGGCGTCGTTGACGGTGCGGTGGGTCAGCGACCGCAGGGCGGCGTCGCCCGCGGCGGGGTCGGTGCCCGGCTCGCTGGCCACGTCGTTGCCCAGGCGCCAGGCGCGGGCCAGGAACTTCGCGGAGCCCGACGGCGAAACGTCCGCCCAGTCGACGTCGTCCTCCGGCGGGCCGGCAAAGACCATGGTGAGGCGCACGGCGTCAACACCGAACTTGTCCAGCTGCTGGCCCAGGTCCACGCCGTTGCCCAGCGACTTGCTCATGGCCTTGCCGCCGTTGAGCACCTGACCCTGGTTGAGCAGTGCGCTGAACGGCTCCGTGGCGTCCAGCATGCCCATGTCGTGGATGACCTTGGTGAAGAAGCGCGCGTACAGCAGGTGCAGGATCGCGTGCTCGACACCGCCGACGTACTGGCCCACGGGCATCCAGTCGTTGATCTTTTCGGGGTCGAAGGGGCCCTCGGTGTACTGCGGGGAGGCGAAGCGCAGGAAGTACCAGGAGGAGTCCACGAACGTGTCCATGGTGTCGGTGTCGCGCTTGGCGGCGCCGCCACACGTGGGGCAGTCCACATTGACCCAGTCCGCGGCCGCGGCCAGCGGGGAGGTGCCCTTCGGGGACAGGTCCTCGCCGCGCAGGTTGTCCGGCAGACGCACGGGCAGCTGGTCATCCGGCACCGGCACCTCGCCGCACTCGGCGCAGTGGATGATCGGGATGGGCGTGCCCCAGAAGCGCTGGCGGGACAGCAGCCAGTCGCGGAGGCGGAAGTTCACGAACTTCTTGCCCGTGCCCAGCTTTTCCAGGATTTCGATCGCGGCGGGGATGCCTTCGGCCTTGGACAGGCCGTTGAGCTCGCCGGAGTTGATCAGCGTGCCTTCGCCCGTGGTGGCGATGCCGGTGACGGCGGGGTCTTCCTCGCCGGTGTCCAGGACGGCGCGGACGGGCAGCCCGAAGGCCTTGGCGAAGTCGAGGTCGCGCTGGTCGTGCGCGGGGACGGCCATGATGGCGCCCGTGCCGTAGTCGGCCAGCACGTAATCGGCGGCCCAGACGGGCAACTTTTCGCCCGTGAGCGGGTTCACGGCATAACGGCCCGTGAAGACACCGCTCTTGGGACGTTCGGTGGACTGGCGCTCGATGTCGCTGAGCGCCTTGACCTGCTCACGGTAGTCGCTGAGCGCCTCGGCGTGTTCGGCCGTGACCAGGTCCAGGGCGAGGGGTGCGTCGGCGGCGACCACGAAGAACGTTGCGCCGTACAGCGTGTCGGGGCGGGTCGTGAAGACGGTCAGGTCCTGGGCGGGCTTGCCGTCGCCGGCTTCCTCGATCGCGAACGTGACGTGGGCGCCCTCGGAGCGGCCGATCCAGTTGCGCTGCATGGCGAGCACGCGGTCCGGCCAGTGGCCCTTCAGCGCGTCCATGTCATCGAGCAGGCGGTCCGCGTAATCGGTGATCTTGAAGTACCACTGGTTCAGCGACTTCTTCGTGACGATGGTGCCGCAGCGTTCGCAGGCGCCGTTGACGACCTGTTCGTTGGCCAGCACGGTCTGGTCCTTGGGGCACCAGTTGACCGGGGAGTTCTTGCGGTAGGACAGCCCGCGCTCGTAGAAGCGCTTGAACAGCCATTGCGTCCACCGGTAGTACTCGGGATCGGAGGTCTGCAGGCGGCGTGACCAGTCCACGGAGATGGCGTAGCGCTTGAACGACTCGGCCTGAGTGTCGATGTTGGTGTAGGTCCACTCGCTGGGGTGGGCGTTGCGCTTGATGGCGGCGTTCTCCGCGGGCAGGCCGAAGGAGTCCCAGCCGATCGGGTGCAGCACGTCGTAGCCGAGCTGGCGCCAGTAGCGGGAGACGACGTCGCCCATGGCAAAGGCCTCGGCGTGGCCCATGTGGAGGTCGCCGGAGGGGTACGGGAACATGTCAAGGACGTAGCGGCGTTCCTTGGAGCCGTCGTCAAGGGGCGTAAAGACCTTTAGTTCGTCCCAGATGGCCGGCCATTTGGCTTCCATCGCGGCGAAACTGTAGACGCCTTCTTCGCTGTTCTCTTCAGTCTGGGACTGCACGCTCACGTACCCTGCCTTTTCGTTCATCAATGGCTTCTTGCATAGTCAAGCTATTTACGCTGTCATGCTCTTTACACACAAAAGCCCTCGACTCAGCAAGGGGCGGCCGCAAAGGTATTTGCGGCTATCTAAGGAGGAGCTCGGTATGCATCTTTCTACTTTAGCGCACATACAAAACTAAGTTGCGAGGTCGACGGCGGCGTATCGGCGGGCACCGAATTCGGCGCCGGTTTTGCGCAGAACAGTGTTCTGCGCAAAACCGGCCGCGAGTTCTGCGCCGGACGGTCCACGGCAACCAAAGGCGAGAAGGCGGTCGGGCGCCCTTCTCGACGAAGGTTGCTGCGGCGCATGCGCCGAGCGGACTACTTCACGTCGTCGTCGACCCAGTCCATGGACTTGGTGACGGCCTTCTTCCAGAGGCGCATCTGGCGGTCGCGCTCGGCGGGGTCCATGTTGGGCTCCCAGCGCTTGTCCTCGGCCCAGTTGCTGGACAGCTCGCCCAGGTCCTTCCAGAAGCCGACGGCCAGGCCGGCGGCATAGGCGGCACCAAGTGCCGTGGTCTCGGTGACCTTGGGGCGGATGACCGGCACGCCGAGGATGTCGGCCTGGAACTGCATGAGGGCATCGTTGGCGACCATGCCGCCGTCGACCTTCAGTTCGGTCAGGTCCACGCCGGAGTCGGCGTTGACGGCGTCGAGCACCTCACGGGTCTGGAAGGCGGTGGCCTCCAGGGCTGCCCGGGCGATGTGGTTCTTGTTCACGAAGCGGGTCAGCCCCACGATCGCGCCGCGGGCGTCGGAACGCCAGTACGGTGCGAACAGGCCCGAGAACGCCGGGACGATGTACACGCCGCCGTTGTCCTCCACCGCTGCCGCCAGCTCCTCAACCTCGGGGGCGGAGCTGATCATGCCGATGTTGTCGCGCAGCCACTGGATCAGGGATCCGGTGACGGCGATGGAGCCCTCCAGCGCGTAGTGCGGCTTGGCGTCGCCGAGCTTGTAGCCGAGCGTGGTGAGCAGGCCGTTCTTCGAGTGGACGATTTCCTCGCCCGTGTTGAAGATCAGGAAGCAGCCGGTGCCGTAGGTGTTCTTGGCTTCGCCGGTCTGGAACGCCGCCTGGCCGAACGTGGCGGCCTGCTGGTCACCCAGGATGCCGGCCACGGGGACCTCACGCAGCAGCTGCGAGGTGTGCACGGTGCCGTAGACCTCGGAGGAGGACTTGATGGTGGGCATCATGGACTTCGGCACGCCGAAGATGCCCAGGATTTCCTCATCCCACGCGAGGGTTTCCAGGTCCATGAACAGGGTGCGGGAGGCGTTGGTGACGTCGGTGATGTGCACGCCGCCGTCCGGTCCGCCGGTCAGGTTCCAGGTGACCCAGCTGTCGGTGTTGCCGAACAGGAGGTCCCCTGCCTCGGCCTTGGCCCGGGCGCCCTCCACGTTGTCCAGGATCCACTTGATCTTGGTGCCGGAGAAGTACGTGGCCAGCGGCAGGCCAACCTTGGCCTTGAAACGTTCGACGCCGCCGTCGGCCGCGAGCTCGTCGACGATCGGCTGGGTGCGGGTGTCCTGCCAGACGATTGCGTTGTACACGGGGACGCCGGTGTTCTTGTCCCAGACGACGGCGGTCTCGCGCTGGTTGGTGATGCCGACGCCGACGATGTCGTGACGGGTCAGGTTGGCCTGCGCCAGTGCCGTACCAATCACCTCGCGGGTGTTGTTCCAGATCTCGGTGGCGTTGTGTTCAACCCAGCCGGCCTTCGGGAAGATCTGCTCATGCTCCAGCTGGCCGGTGGAGACAATGTTGCCGTCGTGGTCGAACACGATGGCCCGGCTGCTGGTGGTTCCCTGGTCAATGGCAATAACGTATTGAGACATCCTTGTTTCCTTTACTTAGTGCTGCCGGTGCGAAATTGTTGCGTGGACCTTTTCTTCACAGTGCTTACTCGACACAGTGCTTACTCGACACAGTGCTTACTTGACAGTGCCTATTTGACGATGAGGCCTATTTGACGATGAGGGGAAGCCACTGCGACATGAGTCCGCCGAGCAGGCCGCCGATCAGCGGGCCGACAACCGGGACCCAGGCGTAGCTCCAGTCGCTGGAGCCCTTGCCCTTGATGGGCAGCAGTGCGTGGGCAATGCGCGGCCCCAGGTCACGGGCCGGGTTGATGGCGTAGCCGGTGGGCCCACCGAGTGAGGCGCCAATGCCGACCACCAACAGGGCCACGGGCAGCGGGCCAAGGCCCGTCACGCCGCCGCCGAAGTGCAGGATCACGAAGACCAGCACGAAGGTGCCGATGATTTCCGTGACGACGTTCCAGCCGTAGCTGCGGATCGCCGGGCCGGTGGAGAACACGCCGAGCTTGGTGGCGGCGTCGGGCTCGCTGTCAAAGTGCTGCTTGTATGCGAGCCAGCAAACGACGGCGCCGAGGAAGGCACCCGTCATTTCACCGCCGAAGTAGGTCAGCGTGGAGCCGAAGCTGACCGGCACTCCGGGGACGAAGTCCTTCGCGCCACTGGCGATCACGCCAACCGTAACGGCCGGATTCAGGTGGGCGCCGGACTTCGCGGCGACAAACACACCGCTCATGACGGCAAGGCCCCAACCCCAGTTCACCAGGAGGAACCCACCGGCGTTGCCCTTCGTCCCTTTCAAGGCAACGTTTGCCACAACGCCGCAACCCAGCAGGGTCAGCATCATGGTTCCCATCACCTCGGAGAGGTAAATAATTCCAAGAGACATCTTTGACTCCTTCTTGTTATTCAATTTAGATGGCAGGGCGTGCATGCCCCGCCACTCTTGAGCCCCGTCGCCCCAGGGGCTGTTAGGCGATCAAGCTTTGCACCTGGACACCGTGGAAACGGGCCAGAACATCTTGGGCATGGGCAATCTCGCGCTGGCTGGTTTCCGCATTCCAGCCCAGCGGCCCGGCGAGGGCCGCCGCCGTTTCGGCCAGCAATTCGCTGGTGACCAGGCCGCGGAAGGCCAGGGAGGTGCGGCGGATCAGCACGTCGATCAGGTGGCCGATCTGTTCGTTCTCCACCATGAACGCGATCTCGCGGACGCTCAGCTCATGGGTCGACTCAAAGGCGGCGTCCTCGCCGGCGGCAAGGTAGGCCACCACGTCGTCGGCCCGTGTGCCGTAGCGGGTCAGCAGCACACCGGCCCGGGCGGCGTCGATCGTGTCGCTCACGTGGGCGGCGATCCAGGCCTCGATGCCGGCGTCGTTGGCCGGGAAGTTGACGCCGCCGCCGATGGCCAGTTTCGCGGTGGACATCTTGCGCTCGACGCCGAGGATGGCCAGGACGTCGTTGCTCATGTGCTCGGAGAGGGCCCGGAACGTGGTCCACTTGCCGCCCACCAGGCTCAGCACGGGCACGGTGGCGCCGGCAATGGCGCGGTCGGCACGTTCGATCCGGTAGTCGCGGGAGACAAACCCGGGGGCGGTCTCGTCGTGGCGCGGCAGCGGGCGCACGCCGGAGAAGCTGTAGACGATGTCCTCACGGGTGACCGCGATGTCCGGGAACACGTGGCCCACCAGGTCGAAGAAGTAATCGATCTCCGCTTCGGTGCAGACGGCGTCCTGATTCATGTCCGCGTTGACGTCGGTGGTGCCGACCAGGACGCGGTCGCCCATGGGGTAGATGAGCACGATCCGGCCGTCGGTGTGCTCGAAGAAGATCTCGCGACCGTTACAGGCGGCCAGCAGTTCCGGGTGGTCCAGCACGATGTGGGAGCCCTTGGTGCCGCCCATGAACTTCGTGACGGCGCCCATGGCCTGGTTGGTCTGGTCGACCCAGGCACCGGTCGTGTTGACGATGACGTCCGCCGTGAACGTGAAGGATTCGCCCGTGAGCTGGTCCGTCAGTTCGACGCCGTCGTCGGTGATCGCGGTGACCGCAAGGTAGTTGGTGGCACGTGCCTTGGCGGTGCCGTCAGCCGTTACGCCGGCCTTCTCGCCGTCCTGGAGGACGTCAAGGGTCAGCCGCTCCGGGTTGTGCACGGAGGCGTCGTAGTACGTGGCCGTGTACTTGATGCCGGGGTTCAGGGCGGGCAGCTCGGCCAGCGCCTTGCTCCGGCCCTTGAACTCGTGCCGGGGGACGCTGCCGCCGTCGCGGGAGAAGGCGTCATACATGGTCAGGCCCGCCTTGATCAGGACGGCGCCACGCTCCTGCGGCTTTCCCTGCTTGTGGGTCAGGAAGCGCAGGGGGGCGGCCATGATGCCGGAGACCGTGCTGAAGATCGGGATGGTGGTCTGCAGCGGCTTGACATAGTGCGGGGCGATCTTCAGCAGGCGGTTGCGTTCGACGACGGACTCGCGGACCAGGCGGAACTCACCGTTTTCGAGGTAGCGGATGCCGCCGTGGATCATGTGGGACGAGGCTCCGGAGGCGCCCTGGCAGTAGTCGCCGCGCTCCACCAGTGCAACGTCGATTCCCTGCAGCGCCAGGTCACGGAACGTGCCGACGCCGTTGATGCCGCCGCCGATAATCAAGACCTTCGCCTGCGGGCGTTCACGCAAGGCCGCCACTTGGGGCCGCGTTGACACCGCACCATTGTTGGATGATTCGTTCTTGCCGGCATTGCCTAGGATTCTCAAGTTGACCTCATTCGAGCCCCGTATTTGTTGCGCCATGGGCGCCTGTTCCCATTATTGTTGGAATACTTGGAAAATATAGTCAACATGTTTGCACAAACGTGCAGAAAGGTCCGACGGATCGTGCCCAGCAAGCGAACAAAGCAGTCCGACGCCCTCCGGGCTGCACAAATGTACTATTTGCAGGACCAGACCATGGACGCCATTGCCAGGGAGCTGCGGACCTCCCGATCCACCGTCTCCCGGCTCCTTTCGGCGGCCCGGGAAAGCGGCCTGGTGCAGATCCAGATCAAGACGCCGTCGGACCGGGCGCCCGAGTTGGAACGGGCCATCCGCACCCGCTACAAGGTGGACGTGCACGTGGTCCCCGTGGCCGACACCCTCAATGAGATGGACGTGCTGGAACGGGTCAGCATGCAGGCCGCCCGCACCATCACCCCGCTCGTGGATTCCAACGCCGTGATCGGCGTGGCCTGGGGATCCACGCTCAGCGCCGTCAGCCGGCACCTGACCCGAAAGACCACCCACGGGACCACGATCGTCCAGCTCAACGGGGCCGGGAACACCCAGACCACGGGCATCACCTACGCCTCGGAGATCATCCGGCGCTTTGGCACCGCCTACGGCGCCAAGGTGGAGCAATTCCCGGTCCCGGCCTTCTTCGACAACGCCGAAACCAAGCGCATGATGTGGCAGGAACGCAGCGTCCGGCGCATCCTCGACCTGCAGGAACGGATGACGATCGCCATCTTCGGCGTGGGCTCCATGAATGCCGACGTCCCCAGCCACGTCTACTCCGGCGGATACCTGGACGGCACCGACCTCGATGCCCTGGAGGCCTCCGGCGTGGCCGGGGACGTCGCGACGGTCTTCTTCCGCGACGACGGCAGCGATGCGGGCATCGTCCTCAACGACCGTTCCAGCGGGCCCAGCCTGGCAAGCCTGCGCACGGTCCGGCGTCGTATCTGCGTCGTCTCCGGGGCCAGGAAAATCAAGGGGCTGCGCGGCGCCCTCGCGGCCGGCCTCGCCACCGACCTGATCCTTGACGAAAGCACGGCCCGCGAGCTGGTCGAGGCGGAAAGCAGCTCGACCGACCCGATCTTCGGCTTCCTGAACACCCTGGACGGGCTGTAGCCGGCGCACCCGCACGGCCGCGCCGCACACGCCGGAGCCGCAATGCTTCGGTAGAGTCATCCATATGCATTTGGCTCCCAAAGTCCCCCTGAACAACGGCGTCCTCATTGACGCGCTCGGCTACGGCGTCTACAAGGTTCCCGCCCCCGACTGCGCCGACCTTGTCTCCACGGCGCTCGACGCCGGCTACCGCACCGTGGACACCGCGGCGCTGTACGCCAACGAGGAAGGTGTGGGCCAAGCCGTCCGGGCCGCCGTGGACGGCGGGCTCCCGCGCGAGGAGATCTTCGTCACCTCCAAGGTCTGGAACGACCGCCAGGGGTACGACTCAACGCTGGCCGCGTTTGGCGAATCCATGGACCGGCTGGGCCTTGAGTACCTCGACATGTTCCTGATCCACTGGCCCTGCCCGGCCCAGGACCTTTACATCCCCACCTACAAGGCCCTGGAAACGCTGTACGGCGAGGGCCGGGTGCGGGCCATCGGCGTCAGCAACTTCGAACCCGAGCACCTGCACCGGCTGATGGACGCCACGGACGTGGTGCCGGCCGTCAACCAGATTGAACTGCACCCGTGGCTGCAACAGCGCGAGCTGCGCGCCCTGCACGCCGAGCTGGGCATCGCCACGCAGGCGTGGAGCCCGCTGGCCCGCGGCGGACTGCTGGAGGACGCCACGCTCGCGGGACTGGCCGCGGCCCACGGGAAGTCCGTGGCGCAGATCGTGCTGCGCTGGCACGTCCAGTCCGGCCACCTGGTGATCCCCAAGGCCAGCAGCCAGGCCCGGATTGCCGAAAACCTGAACGTCTTCGACTTTGTCCTCAGCGGGACCGAGATGGACACCCTGGCCGCCATGGACAGCGGCCGGCGTTCCGGCTCCGACCCCGGCGCCATGAAGTAGGCGCGGACCGGTGGATGAGAAAGTGAAGGAAAACACCGCACCCGTGCGCAAGCCCGTCACCGTGGACCTGGCCGGACGCGTCAACGAGCACACGGTGGACGTAGCCGGCACGGCCGTCCACTACTGGGACTACGCCCCGCGGGACTGGACGCCGGAAAGCCGCACCATCGTCATGGTGCACGGCTTCCGCGGCGACCACCACGGGCTGGAACGGGTCGTGGAGCTGCTGCCCGAACACCGGGTCATCATGCCCGACCTGCCGGGGTTCGGCCGCTCCCCCGCCTTTGCCGGCACGGCACACAGCATTGACGGGTACGGGCAGTTCCTTGCCGGTTTCCTGGACACGCTGGCGCTGGGTGCCGGCACCGTCTTGCTGGGCCATTCCTTCGGCTCCATCGTGGCCAGCCACTTCGCCGCATCCCACCCGGGCCGGGTGTATCCGCTGGTCCTGGTCAACCCGATCGCGGCACCGGCCCTCGAGGGCCCCAAGGGCGTCATGACCAAGCTTGCGGTGTTCTACTACTGGGCTTCGGCCAAGCTTCCGGCTGCGCTGGGCAACGCCCTGCTGCGCAGCAAGCTCATTGTGCGGGTCATGAGCGTGACCATGGCCAAAACCAAGGATCCGGATTTGCTGGCGTTCATTCACGGCCAACATCACGCGTACTTCAGCGGTTTCGCCAACCGGGACATGCTGCTGGAATCCTTCCAGGCATCGGTTGGCGGCACGGTCCGCGAGGTGGCCGGGCAACTGGCCCTCCCCACCCTGCTCATTGCCGGCGCTCAGGACGAGATCGCCACGCTGCCCACGCAACACGTCCTGAAGGATCTGCTGCCCCAGGGCGAACTAGTGGTCATCCCCGACGTGGGCCACCTCATCCACTACGAAACACCGGCCCCGGCGGCAGCGGCCATCATCGACTTCCTCGAAAGGCACCCCGCCCCGTGAGCCACGGCAACACCCCCACACCACTCCCCCGCCCCGACCGGCCCAAAATCGTCATGGACGCCCGCTTCACCCGGCTGGACCACCACGACGGGATCAGCCGCTACGGCGCGTCCCTCATGGCCGCCGTCGCACCCCATGCCGACGTGACCATGCTGATCCACGACGAACGGCAGCTGGCGCTACTGCCCGAGCTGCCCTGGGTCAAGATCAACTCGCCGCTGTCCCCGCTGGAACTGCTGGTCTCCCGGCACGTGAACAAGCTCGACGCCGACCTGGTGTTCTGTCCCATGCAAACCATGGGCAGCTGGGGCAGGAAGTACCCGCTGGTGCTGACCCTGCACGACCTCATCTATTACGAGCACCCGGCCCCTCCCGGTTTCCTGCCGGCGCCCGTGCGGGTGCTGTGGCGCCTGTACCACAAGGCGTACTGGCCCCAGCGGGTGCTGCTGAACCGGGCCGACGTGGTTGCGACCATTAGCAACACGACCCTGGGCCTGATGCGCCGGCACCGCTTGACGAAGCGGCCCGTCAAGATCGTGGGCAACGCACCCCAGGGCAACCGTGTGCCGCGCGATCCCGCCGTCGTGCCGGAAAAGTCATTGACGTATATGGGCTCCTTCATGCCGTACAAAATGTCGAGACGCTCATTGCCGGCATGGCGGAACTGCCCGGCTTCACCCTGAACCTGCTCAGCCGCATCACGCCGGAGCGGCGGGCCGAACTGGAGGCACAGGTTCCGGCCGGCGCCGCCGTGGTCTTCCACAATGGGGTCACCGACGCCGAATACGACGAACTCCTCCTGCGCACCACGGCACTTGTCACACTTTCCAAGGCCGAAGGCTACGGCCTGCCGCTCGTGGAGGCCATGGCATTGGGCACCCCCGTGGTGGTGGCCGACACCGAGATCTTCCGTGAGGTGGGAGGGGACGCGGCACACTATGTGCCGGCCGACTCCCCCACGGCCTTCGCCGCGGCCGTGCTCGCCCTGGACTCGCAGCCTGCGTGGGCCGCGAGTTCGACGGCGTCCGTGGCGCAGGCGGCCACGTTCAGCTGGGAGGCCTCCGCACGGGAACTGCTGGAGATCGCCGGGGAGCTTCGCCGCTAGGCATTCCATGCGCGATTGATTCCTCCACAGGCACACCCGTTCTAGAACTTATCCATATATTTGTTTTAACCGTTTACCAGTTCCCCTTCGGGTTCTAAAATAGTCATATGGAGAAAGTCCAGCACGCGGTGAACCCCGGCAGCGAAGGCAAGCAGCCTTCCGCGGGATCGTGGTCGCCGGCACCTGGAATCGTCGCCTCCTACCCGGTTGCTCAGCCGCCGGCTCCCCCTCCCGCGGGGTTGTCTCGGGAGGTTGATCTTCCAACCCATTGGCGCCGGAGCGCCGGCCGCCCATCTCATCCGCAGACCTGGGCATTGACTCGCCCGAAGCGCTGGCCGAGGCCGAATACCTGTGCGCGGTCTCGACGCTGCGCAGCCTTGCCCTTATCGAATCCGGGCTCGCGGCGCTCAAGGCGAGGACGGTCGAACGACTCGATGCCGCGTCCACCCGGCTCGGCGTCGTGGCCGGGCTTGACCCATGGCAGCGGGAGATCCTGGCAATCTCCACAACGGCCGAACTCTGCGCCGCGCTGACGCTCCCCCAACGATCGGGAGGGGAACTAAAAAGGCAAAGCATCGCCCTGGTCAGGGCCCACCCGGACACCTTGGACGCACTGTCCGCCGGCTCCATCTCATGGCGCAACGCCACAGTGGTCCTGGATCACCTCGAAACCCTCGAGGGAATCAAAGGCCCGTCCGGGGAACAGGCAATCCCGGAAGAATCGCTGCGCGGCTTTGAGCACCAATTGCTGGAGCTGGCGCCCGGGACGACAACGGCAAAATTCCTCCTCCAGGCCAGGCGCCTCAGGGAACGGACCCACCCCGAAAGCCTGGCCGCCCGGCATGCGAAGGCCGCTGCCGACCGAAAACTGGTGCTGTTGCCGGACCGCGACGGCATGTCCTGGCTTTCGATGTTCCTGCCCGCGGACTCCGCACAGGGAATCTGGAACCAGGCAAGCCGCACGGCGCGCACCCTCCAAGGCCCCGGCGAACACCGGACGCTGACGCAGCTGCGCGTCGACGTGCTTTCGGAATGGCTGCTGGAAACCGGCAGCACGCAGGCAAGCGACAGCGGCCCGGGCGGGCAGCCACGCCCGCGGGCCCAGGTTTTGGTGACAGTGCCGCTGCTGACCTTGCTCGGCTGCTCCATCGAACCGGCCGAACTCGAGGGCTACGGGCCCATCCCGCCCCGCATGGCACGGGAGCTGGCCGGCGGGTGTCCCACGGTGTACCGGATCATGGTGGACCCCTGCACCAACGAGTATTTGTCGATGGACCCGAAACAATACCGCGTCACGGGAGCGGTCAGGGCCCTGCTGCACGCACGGGACGGCACCTGTTCCTTCCCGGGTTGCAACACGGTCACGGATGACACCGAACTGGACCATCTTCTTGCCTGGGAGGACGGCGGTGCGTCAGTTCCCGAAAACCTGTCGAGCGAATGTGGCGTCCACCATCGACTCAAGCACTTCAAGGACCGCAAGGCCCGCGACGGGAGAAGGGCCGTGTCCAAAACGCGGCAGGGCCCGGACTTGGCAAGGGGCCCGGAATCGAAGATCCTGGACGGATGGACACCGGAATTGAACGGGTCACCCGGCGAAAAGCCCGCATGGATCTCGCCCGCCGGATACTCCTGCCCGCCGTCGGCAAAGGCCTCAACTCCCCCGCTCATACCGGTTTCGATTGCGATCGGGGCCATCGAAGAACTGACGGAAGAATCTTGAAGCCACGGCAAAATGTTCGAGCGCCGGGCACTGATCAAGAAAATACTTGCGCCCATCCGCATGCAGCGGCATTATGTGCGATATGTAGTGAGACCGACCCCTTGACGCTGGGTGGGGAGGTTGGGCTTGTGGATCGCCGGATCTTCCGGCCCGACCGGCAGGAACGTGCATGTCCACCACACCAGATACTGGATCAAGGGAAGTCGACAGCAAGGGACTAAAAGGCGGGGCACTTGGCCTCGTCTCCTCCATTGTGGTGGGGGTGGCTTCCACGGCCCCCGCCTACAGCCTCGCCGCCAGCTTGGGGTTCATCGTCGTCGGCGGCAGCCTGGTGGCCGGGGTCAAGGCCCCGGGCATCGTCCTGCTGGCCTTCATTCCGATGTACCTCATCGCCGTCGCGTACCAGGAGTTGAACAAGGCCGAGCCCGACTGCGGCACCACCTTCACGTGGGCATCCCGCGCCTTTGGCCCCGTGACGGGCTGGATGGGCGGGTGGGGCATCATCATTGCCGACGTGATCGTGATGTCCAACTTGGCGCAGATTGCGGGGTCTTACTCGTTTACGTTCGTGGGCGGCTTCGGGTTGCCCGGCGTCGCTGCGCTTTCGTCAAACACGGTGGCCACAACCATCGCCGGCCTCTTGTGGATTGCCCTCATGACCTGGATTTGCTACCGGGGCATTGAGATCTCGGCCCGTGTGCAATACGTACTGCTGTCCTTCGAAGTGGTGATCCTGGTCTTCTTCGCCGTGTTTGCCCTGGCCCGCGTCTATTCTGGCACGGCAGAACCCTACTCCCTGGTGCCGCAATGGGACTGGTTCAACCCCTTCACCCTCGACTTTGGCCAGACGATCGCCCCGGCCATGCTGACGGCCATCTTCATCTACTGGGGATGGGACAGCGCGGTGTCCGTCAACGAAGAGACGAAGGACCCCGGCAAGACCCCCGGGCGGGCGGCCGTGATCAGCACCTTCCTGCTGCTGGCGACCTACGCAGTGGTGACGGTGGCAGCGGTCGCCTTTGCCGGCGTCGGCGACAAGGGGATTGGGCTGGCGAACCCGGACAACTCCGGCGACGTGTTCTCCGCGATCGGGCCCACCCTGTTTGGTGGGGGCGTACTCGGCTCGATCCTCATGACGCTGCTGGGCTTCTCCATCCTGACCTCGGCGTCCGCATCGACGCAGACGACCATCCTGCCGACGGCGCGGACGTCGCTGTCGATGGCCGTCTACAAGGCGCTCCCGGAACAGTTCGCCAGGATGCATCCGAAGTACCTGACGCCCACCTGGTCCACGATCGGCATGGGTGTTGTCTCCGCGGTCTTCTACCTGATCTTCACGTTCATCAGCCCGTCCCTGCTGCTGGCATTGATCGGTTCCATCGGCCTGATGATCGCCTTCTACTATGGGCTGACGGGGTTTACCTGCACCTGGTACTACCGCCGTACCCTGACAAAATCGTTCCGAAACTTCGTCATGCGCGGCGTGTTCCCGATGGCCGGCGGGTTGATGCTGGCATTCGTGTTCGTATACGGCCTGTACAACTTCGCCCAGCCGGACTGGCTGCTGGACGCCAACGGCAACAACGTGACGATCTTCGGTATTGGCGCCGAGGCCGTGGTGGGGGTAGGCGGCCTGCTGCTGGGCGTCATCCTGATGCTCATCTGGCGGCTCCGGCGGCCACACTTCTTCCGTGGTGAGACACTCCCCCGCCGCACCCACGCCGAGGAGGAGGTGGCATGAGGGTCCTGTGCGTCGGGGCCGGCGGCGTGGGCGGGGCTGCGGCAAAGATCGCCGCAAGAAGGAACTTCTTTGATGCGTGGATTGTGGCCGACTACGCTCTCGCCCGTGCGGAAGCCGTGGTGGAAGCCGTCCCGGCCGCCCAGCGACACCGCTTCAGTGCGCTGGCACTTGACGCCTCCAACTCCGACGCCGTGGCTGCCGCGATCACCGAACACGGCATCACGCACGTTTTCAACGCCGTGGATCCACGGTTTGTCATGCCGATCTTCACCGCCGCCGGCACTGCCGGGGCCACCTATCTCGACATGGCCATGTCACTCTCCACCCCGCACCCCGAGCAGCCGTACGAGCTGACCGGCGTAAAACTTGGCGACCTGCAATTTGACCTAGCCGGGGAATGGGAGGCCGCCGGCCGGCTGGCCCTGGTGGGGATCGGCGTCGAACCGGGTCTTTCCGACGTGTTCGCCGCTTACGCGCAGAAGCACTTGTTCTCCGATATCGACGAGCTCGGCGTCCGTGACGGCGCCAACCTGGTGGTGGCCGGGTACGATTTCGCGCCCTCCTTCTCCATCTGGACAACCATTGAGGAGTGCCTTAACCCGCCGGTCATCTACACGGCGGACGCGGGCTGGACGACGACCGAACCGTTCAGCGATCCCGAAGTCTTTGACTTTCCCGACGGGATCGGACCCGTGGAGTGCGTCAACGTGGAGCATGAGGAGGTGCTGCTCATGCCGCGCTGGGTTCAAGCCAAAACGGTGACGTTCAAGTACGGCCTCGGCAACGAATTCATCGAGGTGCTGCGCGTGCTGCACAAGCTTGGGCTGGACTCCACGACGCCGGTCAACGTCAAGGGTGTCCACGTGAGCCCGCGTGACGTGGTGGCGGCATGTTTGCCTGATCCGGCCGGCCTGGGCCCGAAGATCACCGGCAAGACCTGTGCCGGGCTGCTCGTGACCGGGACCGGCAAGGACGGCCGTCCGCGCCGGACGTATCTGTACCATGTGGTGGACAACGCCTGGTCGATGGAAAACTACGACAGCCAGTGCGTGGTGTGGCAGACCGCCGTCAACCCCGTGGTCGCCCTGGAACTTTTGGCCGCCGGAACCTGGACCGGTGCGGGAGTCTTGGGGCCGGAGGCGTTCGACGCCGATCCGTTCCTTGAGCTGCTCGCCGCCCCCGAGCCTGCCGGCTACGGCTCACCGTGGCATGTCCGCGAGGAAACGCTCTAGAGAACGTCCGCCCGTCGGGACACGCCTGGCGAATCCGCCCCGGACTGGCAGCTTGCCGCCCACGCGCCTAGGGTGGGAACTGGACGGAAGGAGCACTTCATGAAGAAAATCCTCATGGTACTGACCAGCGTTTCCGAGATTGCCGATACGGGAGAGAAGACCGGCTACAACGTCGCCGAGGCAGCACATCCCTGGAAAGTCTTCAAGGATTCCGGGCATTTCGTCGACTTCGCCTCCATCAAGGGCGGCCAACCACCGCGCGACGAGGTGGACACGCACGACCCCATCCAGCTCGCCTTCACGAATGACGAGGCCACGCGCGCCGGCCTCTACAACACGGCCCGCGTCGACGTGGTCGATCCCGGGCAGTACGACGCCATCTACCTCGTGGGCGGCCACGGCACCATGTGGGACTTCCCGGAAAGTGAAGGCCTGCAGAAAATTGTTGCCAGCGTCTACAACTCCGGCGGCCTGGTGGGCGCGGTCTGCCACGGACCGGCCGGCCTGCTGAACGTCAAACAAAAGAACGGACTCAACCTGGTCCAGGGCCGGAGGGTGGCCGCCTTCACCAACGCCGAGGAGGTTGCCGCGGGAAAGGACAAGGTCATCCCGTTCTTCCTGGCCGACCGGCTTGCGGAGCTTGGGGCCATTGTCGTCTCCGCGGGCGACTTTGAGGAGATGGTGGTGGTGGACGAGCGGCTGGTGACGGGCCAGAACCCGGCCTCGGCCGCCGGCGTCGCGAAGGAGATGGAGAAGCTCTTCGCCGAGGTCATCCACCATGAAAAGGCAGAGGAACAACACGACGCGGAGGTCCTGCGCGCGGAGAAGGACGCCGAGAAGAGCGCCAAGAAGAAGGCTGCGGCAGAGGCGGAGCACTAAGACCGCGTATCAACACAGCACCGCGCGGAACGGTCCTAGATGACGTCGACCCCGTCGCAGCGAACCTGCACGGGGGATCCCACCCGGCGCGCCGCATTGGCCGCCTTCAATGACCGCATGGCCGCGGTGACGGTGCCGGCGATTGCGTAGGGAAAGAACAGCAGGGTGCGGTAGGGCGGTGCGTCGTCGGGGTCCGGCCCGCCCTGCCGCGTACCGGCCAGCGGTGCCGGTCCAATGACCCGCACCGCCTCCGGAAGGTCCAGGGCCGCGGCAAACGCGGCAACGTCGGCCTCGTCCCCGGTCAGGGACGCGATGCGCACTGCCGGCGGCAGCATCAGCTCGTGCCGCAGGGTGAACTCGCGTTCGGCATAGCCCGCCGGGTCCCAGCGGACAAGTGCAGCAACTTCCACCGACTCCTCCGCCGTAACCACCACGGTGCCGCCGTCCTTGGCGGGGCGCACGAGGGCCGCGGCGTTCATCCAGCGTCTCAGGGTGTCCTCGCCCGAGCGCAGCGATTCGCGCCGCAGCAGGGAATCACCGTCAAGTAGCAGGGCCGCCGCGTATCCGTGCAGCGCCACAGGCTCCGCCCCGACGGTGGCCACCACGATCGCCGGACGGTCAGGCACCACGGCCTTGATGTGGTCCCCGGAGGAGGAGATCACGGGCACCGACGGGAACGCCCTGCCGAGCTCCTCCGCCGTGCGGGACGCACCCACGGTGATGGCCCGCAACGTCTGGTTGCCGCAAGTGGGGCAGCTGAAATGGGTCTCGGCTTCGCCGCACCAACGGCAGGTCACCAGGATCTGGGCGGAACCGTCGGCCCGGGATTGCATGAGCGGTCCGGTGCAGTTGGTGCACCGCGCCACCTCGCGGCAACGCTGGCAGGCCAGCGCCGGGGCGTATCCGGTGCGCGCCACCTGAACCAGAACGGGGCCGGCGGCAAGGGCGGACCTGGCGGTCTCCCAGGCCCGGTGCGGTAACCGTGCCAGCGCGGCCAGCGGGTCGCGTTCCTGCTCGAAGCTGTCGGCCGTGCTGATAACCCTGGCGGTCGCGGAGCGGGCCACTGTCCGCTGCGCCACGAGCGGCATGGCCCAACCGGTGGCCACCAGGCGTTGCGATTCACAGCTGCGGCTGTGCCCGGCCATGAGTACGGCGGCGCCCTCCGCCTCCGAGCGCAGCAGCAGCACGTCACGGCTGTGCTGGTAAGGGGCGCGGCGTTCAATGTGGAGTTCGTCGCCGTCGTCCCAGCAACACACCAGGCCCAGATCGGCCACCGGGGCGTAGGCCGCCGATCGGGTGCCGATCACGATGCGCACATCCCCGGAGAGCACGCGCAGGAAGTTGTCGTAGCGCAGCGTGGGGCCGTCGTCGGCCGTCAGCTTCACGTAACTGTCCGCGGGCAGCACCGCCTTGAACGCCTTGTCCACCAGGTCAAGGTCGCGCAGATCGGGCACCACCACGATCGCTCCCCGGCCGGAAAGTTGGCAGTAGGCCACGGCCTGGGCGATCTGGTGGTGCCAGGAGCCGGGCCCAAATCCGGTCAGGGCGGACAGCACGGCCTTCGGGGAGGCTCCCATGGCCAGTTCTGCCAGGAACTCCTCGGCGTGCGTGTACCCGGAAAAGAGGGAGGCCCCGGGATGGGCGGCGGGCGGCGGCTCGGCCGGGATGGGTCCGGAAACCTGCCCGCCGGCATTTCCAGCAGCTGTACCGGCAGCCATTGCGGCCTCGCATTCCGCGGCCACCTTCAGGTATCCCTTTTCAAGGCTGGCCACCCGGGGCGGGACAGCCACGCGCAACACGTCGGCCACCGTCCCGGCGCACCGTGCTGCCACGCGGCGCGCCAGCTCAATGACGTGCGGGGTCAGCACCGGCACGGCCGAATACACCCGCGCCAGCGGGATCAGCCGTTCACTGTCGGATTCACCAACCCGCTCGACCAGGAATCCGTTGAGGTCCTGGCCGGAGAACTTGACCCTGACCCGCACGCCCGGCTGCGCCACGGCGTCGAGTTCCTTCGGCACGGAGTAGTCGAAGATCCTGTCCAGGTGCGGCAGCGGGGAGTCGATGACCACCCGGGCCACGGGGAGTTCGCGGGCAAGTTCCACCCCGCTGTGAGGATCCGCCACGCGCTCACGTCCGACAAAACCGCCCAGAAGGCTCAACTGGACGCCGTGTTCCGGTGGTTGTTCCATGGCGTCCTCCCTTGCTGATTTGCGGCCGCGCCGATTCATGGCCTCGCCGATTCATGGCCGTGCTGATGTACGGCCGAATTTGGCCGGTGTTTGTGTCCTGAAACCAGCTAAGCACAGGCCACCGACGTTTGGTCGGCGGCCTGTGCTTAGCTGTGTATATCGAAAGCCTGTGGATTACGGAAGTGTCAGGCGTTGAAGAATGTCTTCAGCGCGTCCACCCGGTCCAGGTTTTCCCAGGTGAAGTCCGGATCGTCGCGGCCAAAGTGGCCGTGCGCGGCCGTCTTGGCGTAGATAGGGCGCTTCAGGTCAAGGTCGTTGATGATGGCCATGGGGCGCAGGTCGAAGATGTCCTTGATGGCGGCCTCGATGCGGCGCGGGTCAACGGTTTCGGTGCCAAACGTCTCCACGTAGGTGCCCACCGGGTTGGCCTTGCCGATCGCGTAGCCAACCTGCACCTCGGCGCGGCTGGCAAGCCCGGCGGCTACGACGTTCTTGGCCACCCAGCGCATGGCGTAGGCGGCGGAACGGTCGACCTTTGACGGGTCCTTGCCGGAGAACGCGCCGCCGCCGTGGCGGGCCATGCCTCCGTAGGTGTCGACGATGATCTTGCGGCCGGTCAGGCCGGCGTCGCCCACGGGCCCGCCCACCACGAACGGGCCGGCCGGGTTCAGGTACATCTTGATGGCGCTCAGGTCCAGGCCCGAGGTACCCAGGACGGGGGCGATCACGAACTCGGCCAGGTCGGCGCGCAGCTTCTCGAGCGAGGTGCCTTCGGCGTGCTGGCTGGAGATCACCACGGTGTCCACGGAGACGGGGGTGTCGCCGTCGTAGCCGATGGTCACCTGGGTCTTGCCGTCGGGGCGCAGGTAGGCGAGCTCGCCGGACTTGCGCACTGCCGTCAGGCGTTCGGAGAGCCGGTGTGCCAGGAAGATGGGGGTGGGCATGTACGACGCGGTCTCGTTGCTGGCGTAGCCGAACATCAAGCCCTGGTCGCCGGCACCCTGGGTGTCGTATTCATCCACCGCGGTGCCTTCACGGACCTCCAGGGCGTTGAACACGCCGTCGAAGATGTCCTGGGACTGCTGGCCGATCGAGACGGAGACGCCGCACCGTGCGCCGTCGAATCCGTTGGCGGAGGAGTCGTAGCCGATGTCGAGGATCGTGTTGCGCACGATCGCCGGGATTTCCACGTAGGCGTTGGTGGTGACCTCGCCGGCCACATGCACCAGCCCGGTGGTGGCCATGGTCTCCACGGCCACGCGGGAATTGGGGTCCTCGGCCAGGAGCGCGTCAAGGATGGCATCGCTGATTTGGTCGCAGATCTTGTCCGGGTGGCCTGCGGTCACGGATTCGGAGGTAAACAGGCGCATGGGGTTCGCTGAAGTCACGTTTCTACTTTACTGGGTTCGTTCCGCGGGACACGGTGGATAAGACATGGACGGCAACACTGATACTGCTTTGACCGCTTGGGACTAGCCGGACAACTACAGACTAGCCGGGGCCAAGGCGTTCGGCTACGAGTTCGACGACGGCGTCCGCCACCGTGCGCTTGCTGCCGGCGGCCTGCACAGGGGCAGCGCCGTCGAGGGAAAGGATGTGCACGCGGTTGGCGTCCTGGCCGAAGACCTTCTCGGCGCCGGACTCCCCCGGGCCGACCTCGTTGACGACCAGCAGGTCGCAACCCTTGCGGCGCAGTTTTTCCCGCGCATAGCCCAGGGCGTCGGATTCGGCGTCGCCGGTTTCGGCGGCAAAGCCGACAATCAGCTGCCGCTGGTTTTGGGCGGCACGGTGTGCCACGACCTCCACCAGGATGTCGGGGTTGCGGACAAGGTTGATGACGGGATCGGCGACGTTGTCGCGTTTTTTGATCTTCCCGGTCGACACATTTGAGGGGCGGAAGTCCGCCACGGCGGCGGCCATGATGACGACGTCGGCCGAGCCGGCGGCGGCCAGCGTGGCCGAGCGCAGTTCCAGGGCCGTCTCGACGGCCTGCAGGGTTGCCCCGGCGGGTGGCGCGACATCCATGTGGGCGTGGATAAAGGTCACGGTTGCGCCGGCGGCCAGGGCGGATTCGGCCAGGGCCACGCCCTGCTTGCCGGAAGACTTGTTGCCGAGGAAGCGAACCGGGTCAAGGGGTTCGCGGGTGCCGCCGGCCGTGATGACGACGTGCCTGCCGTAGAGCGCAGCCGCGCCATTTGCCACAGCGGCTGCCGTATCTGGCACGGGGGTGACCGCATCAGAGGTGGCTACATCGGTCGTGGCTGCATCGGTGGTGGCCGATTCCGCCACGAGGACTCCCGGCACAAGAGCTAGCGCGGCGGCGAAGATGGCTTCGGGTTCGGGGAGCCGGCCGGGGCCGGTGTCCGGGCCGGTCAGCCTGCCCACTGCGGGGTCCAGGACATGGATGCCGCGGGAGCGCAGGGTGGCCACATTGGCCTGAGTTGCCGCGTGCCGCCACATTTCGGTGTGCATGGCCGGGGCAAAGAGCACGGGGCCCCGGGCCATGAGCAGCGTGGTGGTCAGCAGATCGTTTGCCTGGCCGCCGGCGGCCTTGGCCAGGAGGTCGGCCGTGGCGGGGGCCACCACGATCAAATCGGCCTCGTGGCCGATTCGCACGTGGTTGACCTGGTCCACCGCGTCAAAGACGTCATTGGTGGCGGGACGCCCGCTCAGGGCCTCCCAGGTGGCGACGCCGACAAATTTCGTGGACGCCTCCGTGGGGATGACCGTAACCTTGTGGCCGGCCTCGGTGAAGAGGCGCAGCAACAAGGCGGACTTGTAGGCGGCGATGCCGCCGCCCACCCCCAGAACTATGTTCAGTACGGTCACCGTTGAGACAGATTCGCTTACGCGGTTTCGACCGGCGTGGAAACCAGCAGGCCCTCGTCGATTTCACGGAAGGCGATGGAAAGCGACTTTTCGTTCAGCTTGGTGTCGACGAGCGGGCCGACGTACTCGAACAAGCCCTCGTGGAGCTGTGCGTAGTAGGCGTTGATCTGACGGGCACGCTTGGCACCAAAGATGACCAATCCGTACTTCGAGTCCGCCGCTTCAAGCAGGGAGTCGATGGAAGGGTTGATGATGCCTTCGGGTTGTGTAGTCAATTACTTCTCCAAAATGTGTGAGGGTGACGCCGGTCAGTCAACGTGACTGGGCGTAAGACCCATCAAGGTGACAAGCTCGGCTGCGGCGCGGCTAACATCATCGTTGACGATGGTGTAGTCAAACTCCGGTTGGGCAGCAAGTTCCAGTTTAGCGGTTTCCAGCCGCCGGTGCTGTTCTTCGGCTGTTTCTGTGCCGCGTCCCACTAGCCGGCGGACGAGTTCGTCCCAGCTGGGCGGGGAAAGGAACACGAAATCGGCCTCCGGCATGGCCTCCTTGACCTGCCGGGCGCCCTGCAAATCGATCTCCAAGAGCACCGAGCGGCCGGCGGCCACGGCCGCCTCGACGGTGCTGCGCAGGGTGCCGTAGCGGTTCTGTCCGTGCACCACGGCCCACTCGAGCAGTTCCCCGCGCGCCACGAGCTCGTCGAACTCCTCCGGCGACTTGAAGAAGTAGTGCACGCCTTCCTCTTCGCCGGGCCTTGCCTTGCGGGTAGTGGCCGAGACCGACAGCCACACCTGGGGGTAGTTGTCGCGGATGAACGTCGACACGGTGCCCTTGCCAACGGCCGTGGGCCCGGCCAGCACCGTTACACCGGTGCGGGGTTTGGTCCTGAGGGTGTTCTCGCCCGGTACGTGCACGACGGCGTCGCGCCGGCTCACAGCTTCTGTCCCAGGTAGTCCACAAGTGTCCGGCGCTGGTGTACACCCAGGCCTCGCACGCGGCGGGTTGGGGCAATCCCCAGCTCGCTCATAATCACTGTTGCACGTACCTTTCCAATGCCCGGAAGGGCTTCCAATAAGTCTGTTACCTTCAGCCGGCCCAGGGCGGGGTTGACGGTTGCCGCGGCGATCACCGATGCGACCGACACTTCCCCGGATTTCAATTCGCGCTTGATGCCGCTCCTGATGGTGCGGGCTGCGGCGGCCTTCTTGAGAGCTTCCGCGCGTTCGGTTTGCGACAATGGCGGCAAATTCACGAAAAGACTCCTCATGGCCGTTGGCGGCACCCCAGTGCGAAAAATTCGGTTCGAACCTTTACGGCTCGGCTGTGTAGTCGAACTTATCCGCACTGGGGCGGGAAAATCAATCCGGCAGTGCCTGCGTCCCCTGCTTGTTGCTCAGGGCTAGAGGCCCAGCAGTGTGGCCTCGGTGGCGGCGCGCAATGCCTCCACGGAAGGTCCGGCGGCAAGGATTCCACGGCTGGAGGTGGCCAGGACTGCCGGGTAGGCGGCCCCAAACGTGGCCCGCATATCGGCACCCGTGGCACCCTGGGCGCCCAGGCCGGGCGCCAGGATGGGCCCGTGCACGGCAGCCAGGTCAATGCCAAGGTCCGTCAGGGCGGTCCCCACGGTTGCCCCCACCACGAGGCCCACGGAGCCAAGCGCGTCCCCGGCATAGCGGCGGTTCTCGACGCCGGCCGCGACGGCGATCTGCCGGGCCACCGAGTTGGCGCCGCCCACGTGCTGGACGGAAGCCCCCTCGGGGTTCGACGTCAGGGCGAGCACAAACACGCCCCTGCCGGCTTCCGCCGCCATGTCCAGGGCCGGACGCAGCGACTCGAAGCCCAGGTACGGGCTCAGCGTCACGGAGTCGGCGGCCAGCGCCGATCCGTCCCGCAGCCAGGCGTCCGCGTAGCCGGCCATGGTGGAGCCGATGTCCCCGCGCTTGGCGTCGGCAATCGTCAGCACCCCCGCCTGTGCGGCGGCCGCGAGGAATTCCTCGAGCACGGCCAGGCCGGCCGAGCCGTGGCGCTCATAGAGGGCGACCTGCGGCTTCACGGCGGCTGCCAGTGGAGCCACGGCCTCCAGCACGGTCATCGAGAACGTCCGCAGGCCCTCGACGGAGTCGTCCAGGCCCCAGGCCGCCAGCAGGGCCGGGTGCGGGTCGATGCCCACGCACAACGGCCCGCGGGCCGTCATGGCCGCGGCAAGCCGGGCCCCGAATGGGCTAGGCATCCTGTGCCGCCCGGGCATGCTGCTCCGCCTGGCTGTTCTGTGCGGCCTGACCCGCCAACAGAACCTTGGCGTGTTCCTGCAGGCTCGTGACGTCCCACTCGTAGGTGCGCAGCGCCTCCATGGCCTGGACGGCCACGTTGAACTCGGCCACCGTGGTGATGCAGGGCTTGCCGTTGGAGACGGCTGCGGCACGGATTTCGTAGCCGTCGCCGCGGGCCTGGCCGCCGGTGGGCGTGTTGAAGATCATGTCGATCTCGCCGTTGTTGATCAGGTCGACGATGGTGCCTTCGCCCTCCGCGGAGCTGCCTTCGGCGATCTTGCGGACCGTGGTGGAGGCGATGCCGTTGCGGCGCAGCACGTCGGCCGTGCCTCCCGTGGAGACGATCTCGTAGCCGAGGTCGGCGAGGCGCTTGACGGCCATGATGATGGAGCGCTTGTCGCGGTTGGCCACCGAGACGAAGACCTTGCCGGAGACGGGCAGGGCGCCGTTGGCGCCGGCCTGGCTCTTGGCAAACGCTGTGTCGAAGTGCTTGTCGATGCCCATGACCTCGCCGGTGGAGCGCATTTCCGGGCCCAGCAGGGAGTCCACGACGTGGCCCTCCGGGGTGCGGAAACGGCTGAACGGCATGACAGCCTCCTTCACGGCGACGGGCGCGTTGTCCGGCAGGGTTCCGCCGTCGCCCACCTCGGGGAGGATGTGGTGGACGCTGCGCAGGTGGGCGATCGAGACGCCCGTGCCGATCAGCGCCGCGGCCTTGGCCATCTGCACGCCCGTGGCCTTGGACACAAACGGCACGGTGCGCGAGGCACGCGGGTTGGCCTCGAGCACGTACAGGATGTCGGAGGCGAGGGCGAACTGGATGTTGATCAGGCCGCGCACGCCAACACCCTCGGCGATGGCGCGGGTGGCCGCGCGGACGCGGTCCTGCACGTCCTTGCCCAGCGTGATGGGGGGCAGCACGCAGGCGGAGTCGCCCGAGTGGATGCCGGCCTCCTCGATGTGCTCCATGATGCCGCCAAGGTACATGTCCTTGCCGTCGAAGAGCGCGTCGACGTCGATCTCGATGGCGTCCTCAAGGAACCTGTCGATCAGCACCGGGTGGGCCTCGGTGATCTCGGTCGCGTTCTTGATGTAGCGGGAGAGGTTGGCCTCGTCGTAGACGATTTCCATGCCGCGGCCACCCAGTACGTAGGACGGGCGCACCAGGACGGGGTAGCCGATCTCGTCGGCGATCTTCTTGGCGTCGTTGAAGGACACGGCGGTGCCGTTCTTCGGCGCGATCAGGCCGGCCTCGTCGAGGACACGGGAGAACATGCCGCGGTGCTCGGCCAGGTCGATGGCTTCCGGGGACGTGCCCAGGATGGGGACGCCGGCGTCGGCCAGTTCCTGTGCCAGCTTCAGCGGGGTCTGGCCGCCGAGCTGGACGAACACGCCCATGACGCCGCCGGTGCGCTCCTCGGCCGCGATGACCTCCAGCACGTCCTCGAGCGTCAGCGGCTCAAAGTACAGGCGGGTGGAGACGTCGTAGTCGGTGGAAACGGTTTCCGGGTTGCAGTTGACCATGACGGTCTCGTAGCCGGCCTTGCGCAGCGCCATGGAGGCGTGCACACAGGAGTAGTCGAACTCGATGCCCTGGCCGATGCGGTTCGGACCCGAGCCGAGGATGATCACGGACGGCTTGGCGTGCAGCGCAATCTCGTCCTCCTCGTCGTAGGAGGAGTAGTGGTACGGGGTGTAGGCGTTGAATTCCGCCGCACAAGTGTCCACCGTCTTGTAGACGGGGCGGATGCCCAGGGCCTGGCGCACGCCGCGCACCACGGCCTCGGAGTTGTTCGTCAGGGCGCCGATCTGGGCGTCGGAGAAGCCGTGGCGCTTGGCCAGCTTGAGCATTTCCGGCGTCAGCGCGGTGGCCTGGCGGATCGTGGCGGAGACTTCGTTGAGCAGCACCAGCTGGTCAAGGAACCAGGGATCGATGCCGGTGGCTGCGTACAGCTCCTCGACGGTGCCACCGCCCAGCAGGGCACGCTGGACCTGGGAGAGGCGTTCCGTGGTGGGCCGCTTGGCTGCCTCGATCAGTTCCGGCACGTCGAGCTCGTTGACGGAGCTGAAGTCCAGGCTCGCGCCCTTCTGCTCCAGGGACCGCAGCGCCTTCTGCAGGGCCTCGGTGAAGTTGCGGCCCATGGCCATGGCTTCGCCGACGCTCTTCATGGTGGTGGTCAGGGTGGGGTCCGCGGCCGGGAACTTCTCGAACGCGAAGCGCGGCACCTTGACGACCACGTAGTCCAGGGTCGGCTCGAAGGAGGCCGGCGTCTTCTGGGTGATGTCGTTCGGGATCTCGTCCAGCGTGTAGCCGAGCGAAAGCTTCGTGGCGATCTTGGCGATCGCGAAGCCCGTGGCCTTGGAGGCCAGGGCCGAGGAGCGGGAAACACGCGGGTTCATTTCGATGACGACCACGCGGCCGGTGTCCGGTTCAATCGCGAACTGGATGTTGCAACCACCGGTGTCGACGCCCACTTCGCGGATGACGGCGATGGAGATGTCGCGCAGGTTCTGGTACTCGCGGTCCGTCAGGGTCATGGCCGGGGCCACCGTGATGGAGTCGCCCGTGTGGACGCCCACCGGGTCGAAGTTTTCGATGGAGCACACAACAACGACGTTGTCGTTCTTGTCGCGCATCATCTCCAGCTCGTATTCCTTCCAGCCCAGGATGCTCTCCTCGAGCAGGACCTCGGTGGTGGGGCTGTACTGCAGGCCCTGGCCGACGATCCGTTCCAGGTCGGACGGGTTGTACGCCAGGCCGGAGCCCAAACCACCCATCGTGAAGGAGGGGCGGACCACCATGGGGTAGCCAAGGTCCTTGGCCGCCTCGAAGGCTTCGTCCATGGTGTGGATGATGTGGCTGCGGGCAGACTCGGCGCCACAGCGCTCAACGACGCCCTTGAACTTCTCGCGGTCCTCGCCGAGTTCGATCGCGGCGATGTTCGCGCCGATCAGCTCCACGTTGTACTTGGCCAGCACACCGTTCTTGTCCAGCGCGATGGCCGTGTTCAGGGCCGTCTGCCCGCCCAGAGTGGGCAGTACGGCGTCGGGGCGTTCCTTGGCGATGATCTTCTCGACCACCTCGGGGGTGATCGGCTCGACGTAGGTGGCGTCGGCGAACTCGGGGTCCGTCATGATCGTGGCCGGGTTCGAGTTGACGAGGATGACCCGCAGGCCCTCGTCCTTGAGCACGCGCAGCGCCTGGGTGCCCGAGTAGTCAAACTCGGCGGCCTGGCCGATCACAATGGGACCGGAGCCAATGACCAGAACGCTCTTCAGGTCTTCTCTCTTGGGCATTAGTTCTTTTCCTCAGTCTGGGTCGCGGCGGCGGTGCTGGCCATCAGGTCGATAAAACGGTCAAACAGGTACGCGGAGTCGTGCGGTCCCGCGGCGGCCTCCGGGTGGTACTGGACGGAGAAGGCGGGGATGTCCAGGCAGGCCAGGCCCTCCACGACGTCGTCGTTGAGGGAGACATGGCTGACCTCGACCCGGCCGAAGCGCTCCTCGGGAGCGGTCACGGGGCCGTCCTTGGGTGCGTCGACGGCGAAGCCGTGGTTCTGGCTGGTGATCTCCACCTTGCCGGTCTTGCGGTCCATGACGGGCTGGTTGATGCCGCGGTGGCCGTAGCGCAGCTTGTAGGTGCCAAAGCCCAGGGCGCGGCCCAGGATCTGGTTGCCGAAGCAGATGCCGAAGAACGGCGTGCCGGCGTCGAGCACCTGGCGCAGCAACTTCACCTGGGAGTCGGCGGTGGCGGGGTCGCCGGGGCCGTTGGAGAGGAACACGCCGTCGGGGTTGACGGCCGTAACGTCCTCGAAGCTGGAGGTGGCGGGCAGCACGTGAACGCGCACGCCGCGCTCGGCGAAGCGCTGCGGCGTCATGGCCTTGATGCCCAGGTCGATTGCGGCGATGCTGAACTTCGGCTCGCCTTCCCAGCCATGGTCGGCGGGTTCGACGACGTAGGCCTCGCTGACGCTGACCTCCTCGGCCAGGCGGGCGCCCTCCATGGGGGCGGCGGCCAGCACCTGGGCCAGCAGCTCGGCCTCGGGGGCGGTGGCGGCGGCACCGGAGAAGATGCCGGCGCGCATGGCGCCCCGCTCACGCAGGTGGCGGGTGATGGCACGGGTGTCGACACCCTGGATGCCGATGATGCCCTGGTTGATGAGTTCTTCGTCCAGGCTGCGCTCGGAGCGCCAGTTGGACGGGCGTCGGGCGGCGTCGCGCACCACATAGCCGGCGACCCAGATCTTCCGGGACTCGGCGTCGGCGTCGTTCACGCCGGTGTTGCCGATGTGCGGGGCGGTCTGGACCACCAGCTGGCGGGCGTAGGAGGGGTCCGTGATGGTTTCCTGGTAACCCGTCATGCCGGTTGCGAAGACCGCCTCGCCCAAGGTGCTGCCCTGGGCGCCGTAGCTGCGGCCGCGGAAGATCCGGCCGTCTTCGAGGACCAGCAGGGCCGCGGTCTCCACGGCGGGTTCGGCCTGTGCAGCCATAGTTGCTTCACTCATTCGTTTTGTTCTTTCTTTTCATGTCTGCGTCAGGAAAGTTCATCGGTGCCGCCGTTGGGCAGCAGTTTTTTCAGGGCATCGACCAGCGGGCGTTTTGCAACAGCTTCGGTGGTTCTAAACCCGGTGTCAACAGCCGTGCTGCCCAGCGTCCAGCTCAGGACCACCAGGCCGTCCTTTTCCACGAATTTTCCGGCCATGCCGGCCTGCGTGGTGACCTCGGTCAGGGCCTCGGTGGAAATGAAGAGGTCTGCGGCGCCGGAGCGGCTCAGCAGCACGCCTTCAGGGTGGATGCTCAGCTCGGCCGGGGTGCGCACGCCCAGGCCGTGCACGGCGATCCGTGCCAGCCAGTCCCCGGTGGCCGTGGTGACCACGTATTGGCCGGGGACGCTCAGCGAGGCCGGGCCCAGTTCGCCGGGCAGCTCGGGCAGCGGCGCCACCGCGGCCTGGCTCTTGAGCTTGTTCCGCCAGCCCCAGCCGATCAGGGCGAAGACGACGACGACGAGCGCGATCGCCAGGATGGTCGGTACTGTGCGGTCCCCCACTAGTTGGCCCCGTCCCGGTACGGCGTGTTCAGCGCGCCGTCGAGCACCGTGGGATGGCCCCGGAAGAACGTGGCGACGACCTTGCCGGGCAGCTCCATGCCGGAGAACGGCGAGTTGCGGCCCTTCGTGGCCATCGCGGCCGGATCCACGTTCCAGCGGGCGGCCGGGTCGACGAGGACGATGTTGGCCGGCTCGCCGGCTTCCAGCGGGCGTCCCTGGTCCGCGAGGCGGCCAATCGCGGCCGGGGCGGTGGAGGTGACGCGGGCGAAGTCCGCCCAGCCCATGAGCCCGGTCTCGATCATGGTCTCCTGCACCACCGACAGGGCGGTTTCCAGCCCGGTCATGCCCATGGCCGCGGACGCCCATTCGCATTCCTTGGCTTCGCTGGGGTGCGGGGCGTGGTCGGTGCCCACGATGTCGATCGTGCCGTCGGCCAGTGCGGCGCGGAGGGCGTGGACGTCCTCGTCGGCGCGCAGCGGCGGGTTGACCTTGTAGACGGGGTTGTAGCTGCGCACGAGTTCCTCGGTCAGCAGCAGGTGGTGCGGGGTGACCTCGGCGGTGACGTTGATGCCGCGTTCCTTGGCCCAGCGGATGATTTCCACGGAGCCTGCCGTGGAAACGTGGCAGACGTGCAGGCGGGAACCCACATGCTGGGCCAGCAGGACGTCGCGGGCAATGATGGATTCCTCGGCGACGGCGGGCCAGCCGGCCAGGCCCAGCACTGCCGACACCTTGCCCTCGTTCATCTGGGCGCCCTCGGTCAGGCGTGGTTCCTGCGCGTGTTGGGCGATCACGCCGTCGAAGGCCTTGACGTATTCCAGGGCCCGGCGCATCATGACCGGATCGCTGACGCAGATGCCGTCGTCGGAGAACACCCGGACGCGGGCGCGGGAATCGGCCATGGCGCCCAGCTCGGCCAGTTGCGTGCCGGCCAGGCCCACGGTGACGGCGCCGACGGGACGCACGTCCACCCAGCCGGATTCGCGCCCCAGCGAGTACACCTGCTCCACGACGCCGGCGGTGTCGGCCACGGGTGAGCTGTTGGCCATGGCGTGGACGGCAGTGAAGCCGCCCAGCGCCGCGGCGCGGGTGCCGGTTTCGACGGTCTCGGCGTCTTCGCGGCCGGGTTCGCGCAGGTGCGTGTGGAGGTCCACCATGCCGGGCAGCGCCACCAGGCCGGCGGCCTCGATGACGGTGGCGCCGGCAACGACGTCGGCGGGCAGGTCTTCGCCCACGGCCGTGATAACGCCGTCGGTGATCAGCAGGTCGGCCGTCGTGGCGCCCAGGATGGACGCCTGGCGGATCAGGTAGCTTGCGTTGGTCATCGGTGGTCCTTTGCGGCTTGCGGGGTGGAAAGACTGGTGGCGGCGGGTTCGCGCAGCTCGCCGGAGAGCAGCAAGTACAGGGCCGCCATGCGTACCGAAACACCGTTGCGGACCTGGGCCAGCACGGTGGAGCGGGGTGAATCCGCGGCGGCAGAGGAGATTTCCAGGCCGCGGTTCATGGGGCCGGGGTGCATGATGATGGTGTCCTCGAGCTTGAGGGCGTCGAGCCTGGCCAGCCGGGCGTCGTCGAAGCCCCAGCGGCGGGCGTACTCCCGGGCGGAGGGGAAGAACGACGCCTTCATCCGTTCCGCCTGGACCCGCAGCATCATGACGGCGTCGACGCCGGCGTCGAGGGTGGCGTCGAGGTCGTAGCTGACCTCGCACGGCCAGTGCTCGACGCCGACCGGCAGCAGGGTGGGCGGGGCAACGAGCGTGACGTGGGCGCCCAAGGTGCGCAGCAGCCACACATTGGAGCGGGCCACCCGGGAGTGCAGTACGTCGCCGGCGATGACCACGCGCATGCCGGCGAGGTCGCCGCCCACAGACGGGGTGCCGGCCAGCTTGGACCAGTGGGCGCGCATCGTGAAGGCGTCCAGGAGTGCCTGGGTGGGGTGGGCGTGGGTGCCGTCGCCGGCGTTGATCACGGCCGCGTCGATCCAGCCCGAGGTGGCCAGGCGGGCCGGGGCGCCGGAGGCCCAGTGGCGGATCACGACGGCGTCGGCGCTCATGGCTTCGAGCGTTTGGGCCGTGTCCTTCAGGGACTCGCCCTTGGAGACGGAGGAGCCCTTGGCGCTGAAGTTGATGACGTCGGCGGAGAGGCGCTTCGCGGCGGCCTCGAAGGAGATCCGCGTGCGGGTGGAGTCCTCGAAGAACAGGTTCACCACCGTGCGTCCGCGCAGCGCCGGAAGTTTCTTCACTTCCCGCTCCCCCACGGCCGACATTTCCTGGGCCGTGTCCAGGATGGCGATGGCGTTTTCGCGGGACAGGCCCTCCGTGTCAAGCAGGTGCCTCATGCGCCGGCCTCAATGACCACTTCGTCGGCGCCGCCGTCGGTCTCGACCAGGTGCACCCGCACCTTTTCGCTCGAGGAGGTGGGCAGGTTCTTGCCCACATGGTCCGCGCGGATGGGCAGTTCGCGGTGTCCGCGGTCCACCAGGACGGCCAGACGCACGGCCTGCGGCCGGCCCAGATCCACGAGCGCGTCCAGGGCGGCACGGATGGTCCGGCCGGAGTACAGCACGTCATCGACGAGCACGATGACCTTGTTGTCTATGCCGGAGACGGGAAGCTGGGTGGGTTGCGGTGCCCTCGTGGGCTGGTGGGCGAGGTCGTCACGGAACATGGTGACGTCAAGCTGGCCCACGATGGCGGCGTCGTCGATGCTGGGATCGGTGGCGGCCAGTTTCGCGGCGAGCCGCTGTGCCAGCGGAAAGCCGCGGCGAGGAATGCCTAGGAGCAACAGGTCTTGGGAGCCTTTGTTGGCCTCAAGGATTTCATAGGCGATACGAGTGAGTGCACGGTCAATGTCTGCCGCGGTCAGGACGACCCGCGACGCGTTGGCCTGAGCTGTTGAGCTGCTCATTTCTCGCGTCCCCTTTCCCCGCCTCACAGGACGGAATTAAAAGGATGATTGCACCACCAAAACTATCACAGCGGGGCACCCCATCCCGGCTCCCTAGTCCCCGCACCCGCTTCGCACGCGCGCCCCCTTGGTGCGCGCACCCCATGGCCCTAGTGTTGGTTCCATGACTGATCCCGGGCCCTGGCAAAGCACCCCGGCGGACACGCCGTCGCATCCCCCGTACCCGAGAACGCCGCCGTCCGGGGCCCCGCACTTCGCCGCGGCGCACACCGTTGACCCGGCAGGCCCGCACCCTCCAGGCTCCGCGTTGTCGCCGTCACCGGAATATTGGTCCCACCCGGCCCCCGCGCCGCACAACAAAAGGCCCAAGGGCACCGGGTTGAAAGTGACAAACATCATCCTGCTGTGCGTGCTGGCGCTTGTCACAGTGGGCACCCTGGCGGTGTTTGCGCTGTCCATCGGCGCCAGCGTGTTCCTGATCTGCGGCGCCCTGGCGCTGATCCCGCTCGCCATCTGCGTCCTCACGCTGGTGTGGGTCGATCGGTGGGAGCCGGAACCGACGACGGCGCTTTTGTTCGGCTTCTGCTGGGGCGCCGGCATGGCGGTGGTGACCACCCTGGTGGTGGGCAGCTGGGTCCAGCCGCTGCTGATGGCGGGGAACGCGCAGGCCGATCCCGACGTGGTCGGCGCCGTGATCCAGGCACCGCTGGTCGAGGAGGTCTGCAAGGGGGCCGGGGTGTTGCTGTTGTTCTTCCTGCGCCGGCGCACCTTTGACGGTCCCGTCGACGGCCTGGTCTACGCCGGCATCATTGCCGCCGGTTTCGCCTTCACCGAGAACATCCTCTATTTTGGCCAGGCCCTGCGGGACAGCGACGACGCCGCCGGCGGGCTGCTGGCGATCTTTGTGGTGCGCGGCCTGATGTCCCCGTTTGCCCACGTCATGTTCACCGGGGCGCTGGGCGTTTGCGTGGGCTACGCGGCCAGGTACGGCGGCACGCCCCTGGTGCTGGGCGCCTGGGTCCTGGGCCTGGTCCCGGCCATGCTGCTGCACGGGCTGTGGAATGCCGTGACCTTTGTTGGCGACAGCTTCGTGTTGATGTACCTGGTGCTGCAGGTGCCGATTTTCGCCTTGTTCATCACGGGAATCCTCCTCCTGCGCCGCTCGGAGGCGAGGCTGACCCGACGGCGCCTGTCCGACTACGTCCCGCCCGGCTGGTTCAGCCAGCAGGAGGTGCCCATGCTCGCCTCGGGAGCAGGGCGACGCAGGGCCTTGCACTGGGCCAGGACCTTTGGGGCCGGCAGCACCATGAAGGAGTTCATCCGGGTGGCCACCCGGCTGGCCTTCACCCGCAACAGGCTGCTGGTGGACGCCAAGGGTGCGCCCGGCAGTGCCGCGGCGGCCAGGTTTGCCCGGGCCCGGGTGCAGGAGCTGGCGCTCTTGAACGCGGCCACGGCCGCGCGCAGCGACTTGCTGGGCCGGCATTCGGCCGCCGTCTACCAGGCCAGGACGTTCCAGGCGCCGACGATTCAGGCTCCGACAATCCAGGCACCGGGACCCTAAAACAAAAGACCCGCACCGGAGCACTCCGATGCGGGTCTTTTGCGTTGCCTAAACGCGATGCGTTGGGCCCACGCTTGCCAGCCCGAAAAACCGCGCCAGCGGTTTTTCGGGCTGGCAAGCGTGGGCCTATGCCAGCAGGGTCGGCTTGACCTGCTGCAGGCGGCCCAGCAGGCCGTTGACGAACTGCGGGGATTCGTCGGTGGAAAGGGTCTTGGCCAGTTCCACGGCTTCGCTGACGGCGACGGCGTCGGGGACGTCGTCGTTGAACAACAGTTCCCAGGCGCCGATGCGCAGGATGATCCTGTCGACGGCGGGCATGCGTTCAAGAGTCCAGCCCTGCGAATACGTTTGCAGGTATTCGTCGATGTTTTCCTGCATGGCGGTGACGCCCTCGACCAGGTCGACCGTGTAGACGTTGATGATCTGGTCTGCGACGACACGGCGTGCCGTCATGGCGGACATGGCCGTGACGTCGCGCTGCTCCGCCTCGAACAAGATGTCCAGGGCCCTGCGGCGGGCCTTGCTGCGCGCCGAGTTGGGTTTGCCGTTTTGGCTAGACTGACTGCTTGCCACTACTCGCTGACACGTCCCAGGTAGCTGCCGTCGCGGGTGTCGACCTTGACCAGGGTGTTGTTGTCGACGAACAACGGAACCTGGATCTCATAGCCGGTCTCCACGGTGGCGGGCTTGGTGCCGGCGGAGGAGCGGTCGCCCTGCAGGCCGGGCTCGGTGTAGGTGATGCGCAGCTGCACGGACGGGGGCAGCTCGATGTAGAGCGGTGCGCCTTCGTGGAGGGCGATCGTGACGTTGAGGTTTTCCAGCATGAAGTTGGTGGCGTCGCCGACCACTTCGTGGGAGACCGTCAACTGGTCGTAGTTGTGGGTGTCCATGAAGACGAAGTCTTCGCCGTCCGCGTACAGGTACTGGTAGTCGGAACGGTCAACGGTGGCCGTCTCGATCTTCAGGCCCGCGTTGAACGTCTTGTCGACGACCTTGCCGGAGAGGATGTTGCGCATCTTGGTGCGGACAAAGGCGCCGCCCTTGCCGGGCTTGACGTGCTGGAACTCAATGATGTTCCACAGTTGGCCCTCAAGTTTGAGAACGGTGCCGTTCTTGATGTCGTTAGTCGTTGCCACAGTAGCCTCTTACGTATAAGTGTTATCAAAAATCCATTGACCATATTACCGTACGGCGCAAGCGTGCCGTTAACGCAGCGACGCGGATGTGCCAACAACCACATGTGATCTTACTGTTGCTCGGCGAGATCCAGGGCGCGTTGCAGGGAAACCGTGGAGGAGTAGATGGCCGCGGCGTCCGCACCGGAGGCCACCCGTTTTTCCAGGGCGGCGGAGAAACTCCTGGCGGCGGCGGCAAAGTTTCCGCTGGAGAAATACACCTTGCCCAGTTGTTGGCTGACCCATGCCTCCAGGGGCGTGTCGGCCACGGCGGGCAGCAGGGACTTGAGCACCCGTTCGGCCCGGTCGAAGTGCTTCGTGGCCCGCAGCACCTCGGCGTCCAGGACCTGCAGCCGCAGTGATTCGGGATCGGCCAGGCGGGCGTCGGCGGCCATCTCGGCGGCCTCGGCGGTCAGTCCCCGGGCCAGCAGCACGAACACGTGGTCGGCGGCGTCGTCGGTGGTTTCCAGCGCCGCGGCGCACGCTTCCTCATCCACCACCTCGGGCAGCAGCGTCTGGGGGTTGACTGCGGTTCCGGGGAAGCCCGCCGACGGCCAGTCCTTGAGCCCCATCTAGGAAGCAATCTCCTGATAGGCGGCAAAGAGGAGGGAGGTGTCGGGCACGTCCAGGATGCCGGGCTTGCCGATGCCGTCCAGGACCACGAAGCGCAGCAGGTCCCCGCGGGTCTTCTTGTCCCGGCGCATGCCGTCCAGCAGGGCCGCCCAGCGGTCCTTGCGGTACGTCAGCGGCAGGCCAAGCTGTTCGAGGATCCGGCGGTGCCGCTCGAATCCCTCGTCGCTGAGCCGGCCCACGCTGCGGGAGAGCTCCGCGGCGAACATCATGCCGACGGACACGGCCGCGCCGTGGCGCCAGGAGTACCGTTCGGCCAGTTCGATCGCGTGGCCCAGCGTGTGCCCGTAGTTGAGGATTTCACGCAGGCCCGCTTCCTCCAGGTCCTCGGAAACCACCTTGGCCTTGACGGCGATGGCCCGTTCGATCAGTTCACGCAATACGTCCGAGCGCGGGTCCTTGACGGCGTCGGGGTTGGCCTCGACCAGGTCCAGGATCACGGGGTCGGCGATGAAGCCGCACTTGACCACCTCGGCCATGCCGGAAATCAGCTCGTTGGGCGGCAGCGTGTCGAGGGTGTCAAGGTCCACCAGGACGCCGGCCGGGGCACGGAAGGTGCCCACCATGTTCTTGCCTTCGGCGGTGTTGATGCCGTTCTTGCCGCCCACCGCGGCGTCGACCATGCCCAGCAGCGAGGTGGGCATGTTGATGACCTTGACCCCGCGCAGCCAGGTGGCGGCCACGAAGCCGGCCACGTCGGTCACCGCTCCCCCGCCTACGGCCACGATCGCGTCGGAGCGGGTGAAGTCGTTTTGGCCCAGGACCTGCCAGCAGAAGGCGGCGACCTGGATGTGCTTGCCTTCCTCGGCGTCGGGGATCTCGGCGGTCAGCGACGTGAAGCCGGCGGCGGCCAGTTCGTCGCGGACGGCGTCGCCGGTCAGGCGCAGGGCGCGCGGGTGGATGACCAGGACGCGCTTGACGCGCTCCCCCAGCAAGTCAGGGAGGTTGGCGAGGAGCCCGCGGCCAACGACGACGTCGTAGTTGTCCGCGGCTGCCGAGCCGGTGACCTTGATGACTGTATTTTCGTTGTTCACGGTGCGGGGTTCTCTTTCCTTGATTCTTCGGTCAAAGTGTCAATGAGCTCCGTTACGAGCTCCGGCACGCTTGAGTTGCTGACGTCGAGGGTGACGTCGGCCAGTCGGGCATAGACGGGTCCGCGGGCTGCCGCGAGGCGGGACCAGGTTTCCACGGGGTCCGCCGCCAGCAGGGGCCGTCCCGTGTTGCGGATGATGCGTTCACGCACGGTCTCTATGCTGGCGCGCAGGAACACCACCGTGGCGCGGGCCAGCAGCTGTTGGGTGCCGGAATCCAGGACGGCGCCGCCGCCCAGCGAGAGCACCACGGGCTTGGGTTTGTCGGTGTCCAGCACCTCGGCCACGGCGCGGGCCTCCAGCTGGCGGAAGTGGTGCTCTCCGCGGGCGGCGAAGATCCGTGGAATGGGGCCGTGCTTGGCCACGATCCGCTGGTCGGAGTCGATAAAGTCAAGTCCCAGGGTGCGGGCAAGTTCGGCGCCAATGACCGACTTGCCCACAGCCATGGGCCCAATCATGACAATGGGGCGGGCGGGCCGGAAACGCGGCGTCCCGGCAGGCTCGGTCCCCTCGGTCATCAGTGGCCCAGCGTGTCCAGATTTGCCGGGATCGACGCGAGGAAGCTGTCCATGTTCCGCTTGGTTTCGGCCATGGAGTCCCCGCCGAACTTCTCCATGAGGGCGTCGGCCAGCACCAGGGCGGTCATGGCTTCGGCGACGACGCCGGCCGCGGGCACGGCACACACATCGGAGCGCTGGTGGTGGGCCTTGGCGGGTTCTCCGGTGGCGACGTCAATGGTTTTCAGGGCGCGCGGAACCGTGGCGATGGGCTTCATGGCGGCGCGGACGCGCAAGACGTCTCCGATGCTCATGCCGCCTTCGATGCCGCCGGCGCGGTTGGAGGTGCGGATGATCCGGCCCTCGTCGTCGCGGACGATCTCGTCGTGGGCGGCCGAGCCGCGGCGTGCCGCGGTGGCGAAGCCGTCGCCGACCTCCACGCCCTTGATGGCCTGGATGCCCATCAGGGCACCGGCCAGGCGGGAGTCCAGGCGCCGGTCCCAGTGCACATAGCTGCCCAGTCCGGGCGGCAGGTTGTAGGCGAGGACCTCGACGACGCCGCCAAGGGTCTCGCCGGCCTTTTGGGCGGCGTCGACCTCGGCCACCATGGCGGCGGAGGTGGCGGCGTCAAAGCAGCGCAGGGGGTCGGCGTCGAGTGCGGGGACGTCGGTGAGGACGGGCAGTGCGGCGTCTTCGGGGGACGCGACCGTGGCGATCTGGACCGTGTGGCTGACCAGTTCAACGCCGACGGCGGCCAGGATTTGGGCGGCGACCTCGCCGAGGGCCACGCGGGTGGCCGTTTCCCGGGCGCTGGCGCGTTCCAGGACGGGGCGGGCCTCGGAGAAGGCGTACTTCTGCATGCCGGTGAAGTCGGCGTGGCCGGGGCGCGGGCGGGTCAGCGGCGCGTTGCGGGCCTGGCCGTCGAGGGTTTCGGCGTCGACGGGGTCCGCGGACATGATCGCCTCCCACTTGGGCCATTCGGAATTGGCGATCTGGATGGCGACGGGGCCGCCCTGGGTCAGGCCGTGCCGCACGCCGCCGAGGATGGTCACGACGTCTTGTTCGAACTTCATCCGGGCGCCGCGGCCGTAGCCGAGCCGACGCCGGGCCAGGGCGTCCTGGATTCGGGCGCTGGTGAGCTCAACCCCTGCCGGGACGCCTTCAATAATTCCCACAAGTGCCGGGCCATGTGATTCTCCGGCGGTCAACCAACGCAACATACTGTCCATCCTGCCATGTTCTGTTCGTGCTAATCGTGTGGGGGTCGTCGAGTCAGCCCAAGTGCGTCGCACATCACATTGATGACGTCGCCGACGCGCTGCTGTGCGCGATCGCCGAATCCGCCGGCCGCTGCAAACAGTTTTACCTGTTCCACGCCTTGATACAAAAGCATCTCAATCCCCGGAACCACGGTGCCGCCGCCGGTTTCCCAGGCCTGGGCCAGGGCGCTGGGCCAGGGGTCGTAGGCGACGTCGAGCAGGCAGCACCCGGCCGTGTCCGGTGCGGTGGCCAGGAAGTCCGCCGCCAGGGAGTCGGCTCCCCGCGGCGGGAGCGTGGAGATGACCACGTCGTAGCCGGCCAGGGCGGAGGCCGCGCCGTCGAAGGGCAGCAGCTCGACGGCGATCCCGAGTTCCCCACCGACCTCGTGCAGGCCCGCCGATTTCCCGGCGTTGCGCACATACACGTCGACCGTATCCGTGCCGAGGGCGGCAAAGGCGGCCAGCGCGGAGACGGCGGTGCCGCCGCCGCCCAGCACGGCCGCGCGCGGCCGCCGGGCAACGCCGGCGTGCCGGAGCGCGTTGACGAGCCCGGCCACGTCGGTGTTGTCACCGCTGAGGCGGGTGCCGCCGTCGTCGTTCCGGCCGGCCACGACGGTGTTGACGGAGCCCAGGATCCGGGCCACCGGGGTGAGCTCGTCCACCAGGACGGCTGCCTCGTTCTTCAACGGCATGGTCACCGAGAGCCCGTACCAGTCGGCGTCGGCCCGGACCTCCGCCAGGAAGCCGGCCAGGCCGTCCTCCTGCAGGTCGATGGCCCGGTAGCTGTAGTCAAGGCCCAGCGCCGCATACGCGGCGATGTGCATGGCCGGTGACTTGGAGTGCCCAATGGGGTGCCCCAGCACGGCTCCTTGGCGAAAACCTGCCATTTATTTGCATTCTCCCGCGTTGGCCTCGCACCAGGCGGTGTACTGGGCCACGTTCTTGAGGTGATCTGCATAGGTTGCGGCGTAGAGGGTCTCGCCCGTCTTCAGGTTCACGGTGACCCAGAAGTAGTACGGGTTGGTTTCCGGGTGCGCCGCGGCCTCGATGGCCGTGGCGGCCGGTGAACCGATGGGTCCCACGGGCAGGCCGGGATTGGCGTAGGTGTTGTACAGGTTGGACTTGTCGTCCTTTTGGGCCTGGCTCAGGTTGTATGACTTGATGCCCAGCCCGTACGCCACCGTGGCATCGGACTGCAGGAAGCCGCGGGTTTCGCCGTTGGGGTTGTTGATGCGGTTTTCGATGGCCCCGGAGATCTTGGCGTAGTTGGCCTCGTTGCCCTCGAACTCGATGATGCTGGCGACCGTGAGCACGCGGTACTGGTCGCCGGCTGCGACGCCGGCCGCCGCGAGGTTCTTCTTGGTGGCGTCGACCATCTCGCTCAGGACACCCTTGGCGTCCAGTTCGATCGGGAAGCGGTATTCACCGGGCGTGAGGTAGCCCTCGAGGTTCTTGGCTTGTGCGGGCAGGCCGAAGAGCTTGGGCTCGTTGGCCAGCTTTTGGAATTCCGCCAGCGGTATCCCGGTGCCCTTGGCGAGCTGCTCAAGGGTTTCGTTGAGGCGCAGGTTTTGCGCAATGGCCGCGTAGTGGACCTTTGACTTGTCGCCGGCCAGCAGCACGGCGACGGCGTCGGAGGCCTTCATCTGCTTGCGCATGTCGAAGGAGCCCGGCTGCAGGGATCCGGTGCCGTTGGCCGCGGCCAGTGCGTCAAGGAACGCCTGCTCGCTGGCCACCACGTCCTGCGTGCGCAGGTCGGTGGCGACGGTGCGGGCGGAGGCGCCGTCCGGGACCATGATCTGCACGGTGCCGGTTCCCGGGCCCGGGTAGTCGGCGGCCTCGAAGCCGCCCAGCATGGGCTTGATGGCCTGTACAAGGAAAATGACGACGGCGGCGAAGAGGGCCAGCACGATCAGGAAGATGACGGTGCGGCGGCGCTTGCGCACCCGCTTGGACACACGGGTGCTGCGCCGCGAGGGCAGGGGCTCCTCGACGTAGTAGTCGTGGGCATCCTCCTGCTCCTGGGTCCAGGCGTGGTCGTCATGCCACTCGTGGTCGACGTCCTCGTGGGGATCGATCAAGTGTGCGGGGTGGGTGCTGCCGCGGAAAGCGTCGCTCATGGCTTTGCTCCCTCGGCAGGTGATGCTGGCGTTGAGATGGAGATGGTGGAATCCTCTTCTTTTCCAGACGGCCCGGCATCCCCCACGATGCCCGGCAGTTCGGCGCGCACCAGTTCCCCAACAGTGGCATTGCGCGCCTTTTGCATGTCGATGGCCTGTTGCAGAATTCCAACGGCCGCTACTTGATCCACTATTTTACGATGCTCACGGCTGTCAAGGCCAGCCGCGTGCAGTGCCTGGTGCGCGCTGACGGTGGTGAGGCGTTCGTCGATGAGCCGCACAGGCACCTCGAGTCCGGCCTTGTGCAGCGCCTCCACGAGCACGGCGGCATAGCTGCGCGCCATTTCCGCGGACCCCTTTTCGGCGCCCTTGAGCGTGCGCGGCAACCCCACAAACACCTCCACGGCGTTCCTTTCGGCCACCTCCCTGACCACAATCCTGACGTCGCTGTTTTTCTTCGCGTCACGGCTGAGGGTCTTGACGGGGGTGGCAAGGATGCCGTCGGGGTCGCAGGACGCCAGGCCGACGCGGACCATGCCCACGTCGATGCCCAGCTTCACGCCCTGCTTGTAGTTGCGCTGCTCCATGGATTCCTTAGCGGTTCCTGATGGCGTCCGTGACCGCCGCCAGTGCGGCCGAGATGGCGGCCACATCGGTACCGCCACCCTGGGCGACGTCGGGCTTGCCGCCGCCGCCGCCGCCGAGCACGCCGGCAGCAATCTTCACGAGATTCCCGGCCTTGACGCCGGCATCGCGGGCGGCTTCGTTGGTGGCCACGAGGATCACGGGACGGCCGTTGCTGGCGCCGGCCACGGCCACGGTGGCCGGTGCCGAGCCGAGGCGCTGGCGCAGGTCAAGGGCCAGGCCGCGAAGGTCGTCGGCGCCGGAGACTTCACCGGCGTCGTGGGCGATCACGGCAACGCCGTTGGCGTCCACTGCCGTACCCACCAGGTTTCCGGCGGCTGCGGTGAGCTGTTCCTTGCGCAGGCGCTCGAGTTCCTTCTCGGCCGTCTTCAGCTTGGCCAGGGTGGCGGCCACGCGTTCGGTCAACAGGTTCGAGGGGACCTTGAGCATGTCGGTCAGGGACGTGACCAGGGCGCGCTCGGCGGCCAGGTGGCGGAACGCGTCCATGCCCACGAAGGCCTCCACTCGGCGGTTTCCCGAGCCGACGGACTGTTCGCCCAACAGGGTCAGGGAGCCGATCCGGGAGGTGCTGTCCACGTGCGTGCCACCACAGAGTTCGCGCGACCAGGCGCCGTCGATCTCCACGACGCGCACCTCGGAACCGTAGTTCTCGCCGAACAGCGCCATGGCACCCAGGGCCTTCGCGGCGTCCAGGTCCATGACCTTGGTGTCCACCCGGAAGTTGTTGCGGATGGCGATGTTGGCCACTTCCTCGATCTCCGAACGGGTCGCGGCGCTCAGGCCCTCACCCCAGGAGAAGTCGAAGCGCAGGTAGCCGGCCTTGTTGAAAGAGCCGCGCTGGAGCGCCTCCGGGCCGAGGATCTGGTGCAGGGCGGCGTGCACGATGTGCGTGCCCGTGTGGGCCTGTTCGGCGGCGTGGCGGCGTTCACGGTCGACGGCGGCACGCACCAGGGCGTCGGCCGGCAGTTCGCCTTCGCGCACGATCGCCTTGTGGACGCTCAGGCCCTTGACGGGCTTTTGGACGTCCAGGACCTCGACGACGAAGCCGTCACCGGTGATCAGGCCGGTATCGGCGGCCTGGCCGCCGGCCTCGGCGTAGAACGGGGTCTCATCGAGCACGATCGAGATTTCCTCGCCCATGCCCGCGTGTGCCACGGGCGTGCCGTTGGAGAGGATGGAACGCACGCGCCCCTGCCCTCGAGCTCGGTGTAGCCCGTGAACACGGTCTCGCCCTTGGCCAACAGTTCATGGAACACGGAGAGGTCGGCGTGGCCGCTCTTCTTGGCCTTGGCGTCCTTCTGGGCGCGCTGGCGCTGCTCGAGCATGAGGGAGCGGAACCCGGCCTCGTCGACGGCCAGGCCCGCCTCGGCGGCCATCTCCAGGGTCAGGTCGATCGGGAAGCCGTAGGTGTCGTGCAGCGCAAAGGCCTCGGCACCGGAGAGGTTGGCACCGGCCGCCTTGGATTCCTTCACGGCCTCCTCGAGGCGGGCGGTGCCGCTGGCGATGGTGCGCAGGAACGACTTTTCCTCGGCGTAGGCGATGCGCGCAATGCGGGCAAAATCGGTCTCGACCAGCGGGTAGGCGCCCTTCATGGCGTCGCGGGAGACGGGTAGCAGTTCCGGCAGCACGGCGGTTTCCACGCCGAGCAGGCGCATGGCGCGCACGGCGCGGCGGATCAGGCGGCGCAGCACATAGCCGCGGCCCTCGTTGGAGGGGGTGACGCCGTCGGAGATCAGCATGAGGGAGGACCGGATGTGGTCGGCCACCACGCGCAGGCGGACATCGTCGGTGTGGTGGGGATCGGCCGGGTCCTCGGTGGAGGTGTAGTCCTTGCCGGCCAGTTCGGCGGCCTTGTCCAGGACGGGGCGGACCTGGTCGGTCTCGTACATGTTCTCCACGCCCTGCAGGATCATCGCGAGGCGTTCCAGGCCAAGGCCCGTGTCGATGTTCTTGTTGGGCAGTTCGCCGACGACATCGAAGTCGACCTTGGAGGTGACGTTGTCGATCTGGTACTGCATGAACACGAGGTTCCAGATTTCGATGTATCGGGTCTCGTCGGCGATGGGGCCGCCCTCGACACCGTATTCGGGGCCGCGGTCGTAGAAGATTTCCGAGCACGGGCCGGCCGGGCCGGGCTGGCCGGTGGACCAGTAGTTGTCCTCCTTGCCGATGCGCTGGATCCGGTCGACGGGCACGCCGACCTTGTCGCGCCAGATCGCCAGGGCTTCGTCGTCCTCGTTGTAGACGGTGACCCAGAGGCGGTCCACGGGAAGGCCGAAACCGCCGTCGGCCACGGAGCTTGTCAGCAGCTCCCAGGCGTACGGGATGGCGGTTTCCTTGAAGTAGTCGCCGAAGGAGAAGTTGCCGCACATTTGGAAGAAGGTGCCGTGCCGGACGGTTTTGCCGACCTCGTCGATGTCGCCGGTGCGGATGCACTTTTGCACGCTTGTGGCGCGCTTGTACGGGGGCACCTCACGGGCGGTGAGGTAAGGGATGAAGGGCACCATGCCGGCCACGGTGAACAGCAGCGACGGATCCGAGGAGATCAACGACGCGGAGGGCACGGGGGTGTGGCCCTTGCCGGCGAAGAACGTGATCCAGCGATCCGCAATTTCGTGGGATTTCATTAGCCTGGTGGCTCCTTCGGTAGTTCTACGTTTTACAAAATTAGTGGCGGGGCCCGACCGGGCGCTCGGGGTCAAGCCCCAGGGCGGCACGCAGATCGGTTTCGCGCTGGTCCATGCTGTCGCGCAGCGCATCGGCAAAGTCGTGGACGGAGTCGCTCATCCGGCCCACGGCACGGTTGAGGCCTGCCGGGCCCAGGGCGCCCTTGGCGGCGGAGATCTTGCGGGCCGCCACCACGCCAATGGTGATGCCGACGCCGAGCCAGAAGATTTTTTTCATGGGTTCTTACGCTCCAGGGGCTGTGGGGTATCGTCGCGGCGGTTCACGCTCAGCGGCTCCGGCGGGCGGTCTTGGGCTTGCCGCGGCCGGCGAAGGCCTGGCGCACCCCGTAGGAGAACGCGGCAACCTTGATCAGCGGCGAGCCGAGGGTTGCGGCAAACAGGGAGGAGAGCGCCGAGATGTTGGCCGTGGCGTCCGAGATGTTGTTGGAGATTCCGTCCACCTTGCCCAACTGCGTGTTGGTGGTGGCGACGGTGCTGGTGACCTCGTCGATGAGGGGCGTGGTGCCGTCGCCAATTTGGCGGATCGTAACGCGGATTTCGTCAAAGACCTTGCCCAGCTTGAAAATCGGCACGGCCAGCAGCGCGACCAGTATGGCGAACACGCCCGCCGCAATCAGTCCCGCAATGTCTCCACCAGTCATGGAGGGCCGCCTCATTTCACTTGTCCAACGAATGATTACCCATGAGTACCTTACTACCTACAAAGCAGCCCGCGGCGCGTGCCGCGGGCTGCTTTGTAGTGTCAAGCCGGGGTGAACCGGCCCTACTTCGCCAGTGAATTTAGCGTGAGTAGAATTCGACGACCAGCTGCTCTTCACAGGTTACGGGAACCTCGGCGCGCTTGGGGCGGCGAACCAGGCGAGCCTGCAGGCTCTCCAGCTTCACGTCCAAGTAGGCCGGAACGGCGGGGAGCACGTCGCGGTGAGCACCTGCTGCAGCAAGCTGCAACGGGGTCATGGTCTGGCTGCGCGGGTGCACGTGGATCAGCTGACCCTCGGCAACGCGGAACGACGGGCGGTCCACGCGGGCGCCGTCGACCATGATGTGGCGGTGAACAACCAGCTGGCGGGCCTGGGCGGTGGTGCGGGCGAAGCCGGCACGCAGGACCAGGGCATCCAAACGGGTTTCCAAGATTTCAACCAGGTTTTCACCGGTCATGCCCTTGGTGTGCTTGGCTTCTTCGAAGGCACGGGTCATCTGTGCTTCGCGGATGCCGTACTGGGCGCGCAGACGCTGCTTTTCGCGCAAGCGTACCGCGTAGTCGCTGTCCTGCTTCTTGCGGGCGCGGCCGTGCTCACCGGGGCCGTACGGACGGCGCTCGAGGTACTTGGCTGCCTTCGGAGTCAGAGCAATGCCGAGGGACCGCGAAAGGCGGGCCTGCCGGCGGGCACGTGTGTTGTTAGCCACTTGTGTCCTTCCAATATTTGCAATAAGTGTTTGTCCTGGCCTCCATTGTGGAGAGTTGGGGCTATTGCGGCCTTTTCGCTACAGCACCCGGGCATGACCAACCACAGCCGTCTCCGCGCCGCTTTACGCGGTGGTGCGGGTCGAGGTGTTGGGCATGGAGCCGGGGCTTGCCAGTGCGCCATCAACTCTACCACCTGCGCCCCTATTTGCCCGACGCCGGGCCCCCGCCGCCCGTGCTGCCGCCATTCCCGCTGCCGCGGATGATCGAGCGCAGCCGGTCCACCCGGACGCCGAGGTCCCGCTCCACCCCGTTGCCCGTGGGTTCGTAGTAGTTCCGTCCCACGAGGTCGTCCGGCGGGTATTGCTGGGTGGCGATGGAATGGGGTGAGTCGTGGGAGTAGATGTAGCCGCGCCCGTGGCCGAGCGCCGCCGAGCCCGGGTAGTGGGCGTCGCGCAGCGGGGCCGGAATGGTGGTCCCCTTACCGGCGCGGATGTCGCCGATCGCGGCATTGATGCCGTTGTAGGCGGCGTTGGACTTGGGCGCGGTGGCAACATGCACCACGGCCTCGGCGAGGATGATCCGGGCCTCGGGCATGCCGATCAGGGCGACGGCCTGGGCGGCGGCCACGGCGGTCTGCAGCGCCGTGGGATCGGCCATGCCCACGTCTTCGGCGGCGGAGATCATGATGCGACGGCTAATGAAGCGGGGGTCCTCCCCCGCCTCCAGCATCCGGGCCAGGTAGTGCAGGGCGGCGTCGACGTCGGATCCGCGCACGGACTTGATGAAGGCGCTGATGACGTCGTAGTGCTGGTCGCCGGCGCGGTCGTAACGGACGGCGGCGGCGTCAATGGCCCGTTCGGCAATGCCAAGGTCCACCAGGACGGGAGTGTCGGCCGCCCCGCCGCTCGCCTCGTTAAGCGCGACGCCGGCGGCCGCCTCCAGCGTGGTCAGGGCGCGGCGGGCGTCCCCGCTGGCCAGGCGCACCAAATGGTCAAGGGCTTCGTCGCTGAGCGTGACGGCGCCGTCCAGGCCGCGGGGATCCTCGGCCGCGCGCAGCAGCAGTCCCTCGATGTCGGCGTTGGTGAGCGGCTTGAGCGTGAGAAGGATGGAGCGGGAGAGCAGCGGCGCCACCACGGAGAACGACGGGTTCTCAGTGGTGGCCGCGATGAGCACCACCCAGCGGTTTTCCACGCCGGGCAGCAGGGCGTCCTGCTGGGCCTTGTTGAAGCGGTGGATCTCATCGAGGAACAAGACGGTGGTGCGCCCGTGCAGGTCCCTGTCGGTGAGGGCCTGGTCCATGACCCGGCGGACGTCCTTGACCCCGGCGGTGATGGCCGAGAGCTCCACGAATTTCCGTCCCGGGCCGCGGGCGATCACGTGGGCCAGGGTGGTCTTGCCGGTTCCGGGCGGGCCCCACAACATGACCGAGGACGGCCCTGCGGGTCCGCCGGCTCCCCCGCCGCCGGCCAGCACGTGCAGCGGCGAACCGGGGCCCAGCAGGTGTTGCTGGCCCACCACTTCCTCCAGGGTGCGGGGGCGCATGCGCACGGCCAGCGGGCTGCGCGGGCGGCCCGGCTTGCCGTCGCCGGCCGCGGCCACGCCAAAGTCGTCGCCGTCGTCGGAGTCGTCGTCGCTGGTGGTGTCAAAAAGGTCTCGCACCCCTCTAGGCTATCGCCACGGGCCGACCCTCCGGCCCGGGCGGCGAAAATGCGCCCGTGCGGCGGCACTAGGCTGAAAGGCGTGACCGACTCGACGCGCACCACCCTGGTAACCGCTGCCCGCCTCCCCGGCTGGGTGGAGCGCTTTTCCGCTGCGCACGGCGGCCTGGACACCCAGCGAGACACGGACGACGGCGTGCTCCTGGCCATGGGTGATGGCGCCACGGCGTTGTTGTCGCCACCCTGGCCCGACGACGGCCGGCCCGGCCGCGGCACGGATCTGGTGGAGCGACTGGTGTCCCTGGCGTCGCAGGAACGGTCGCTGGGCATCGTACTAGCCCGGCGCGGCGGTTTTGCCGTGGGCGTTTCGGCGGGCGGGAAACTGCTGGCACACAAGGTGGGAAAGGGCGGCCGGCAGGCCGGCGCACTGGCGGCGAAGGCCGCCGAGGAAGCCGCGCGGATCTTTGCCGGAGCGAGATTCGAATACCTGGCCACGGGCGGGGACAAGCCGCTGGTAGCTGCCGTGCTGGCCGCGCCGTCCCTGCGGTCCTACGCGAACCGGCCGCACCTGGCCCCACTGGCGGTGGCCGATCCCAACCATGCCGTGCTGCAAAAGGCGGCCGCCGACTTTTGTGCCGTGCGCATCCGTGTCACCGACCCACCACAAAACTAACTCCCGCGCACTAAATGCTGCCCCTCAGCAGGCGCTGGGCGCCCGGTGCAGGGGCGCCTGACGGTAGTGGTAGCGGCCGGCCTCAACGAATCCGGCGTGCCCATACAGTCCCTGGGCGCCAGTGTTCGCGGCGGTGACCATGAGCCAGAAGTTCGCCGCCCCGTCCGCCCGGCCGGCGTCGAGCAGGGCCCACAGCACGGCGGTGGCCACGCCCCGGCGACGGAACTCCGGGTGCACGGCCATACCGTAGACCCCGCCCCACTTATCCCCACCCAAGCCGGCCCCGCCCAAAGTCTCGACAAGCGTTATTCGGCCGGTGCCGATGGCGGCGCCGCTCCCGTCCACGGCTGTCGCGTAGACCGAGGGCGTGCCCAACAGGATGGACCGGGCAATGTGCCTCTCGGCTGCGCCTCCCCTGCCGTCCACGCGCCACCACAGGTCCAGCCACTGCTCGGACGGGGTGTCGGCCAGGACAATCTTTACGCCGGTGTCGCGCCCGGCGGGCGCTGGCGTATTGGCCAGCGCAGGCGCTCCGGCGGGGGCCGTCATGATGACCGTCTCGGACTGGCGGGAGTACCGGTGTTGGTCGAGCAGCGCCTCGAGTGCGGCGTTCTCGGGCCTGTGCGTGAGCTGGAAGATGACGGGCTGGCGGCGGCTTGAGTACCATTGGACGGCGTCCCGCAGGGCGAGGTCAATCTTTGCCGGTGACGACGCCGGCCAAACGGAGTTGGCCCGCTGGGTGACCGATCCTGCCGATCGCAGCATCCAACCGTCCCGGTTTTCCGTTTCCGGCGCCCGCCAGGCCTCGTCCATCAAGATTTCAAGGGTGTCCAGCACCCCGGGCGTGGTCTTAGGATCCGTCATTGAAACATCCTACGGCGCGGGTTCGGCGGAGCCGTGTCCGCGCCGTTAAACCGCAGCTGCCGGCCACCCAGAGGGGCGGCCGGCAGCGTGCGGGTGATGCCCGACGTCGAAAGTTGCCCGACGTCGTTATTCCTTGGCGCCGGAGTTACTTGGCGTCGTCCTTCTTGGCTTCCGGCTTGAAGTCAACGCCGGCTTCCTTGCGCTGCTGCGCCGTGATCGGGGCCGGGGCCGCCGTCAGGGGGTCGTAGCCGCCGCCGGACTTCGGGAACGCGATGACGTCGCGGATGGAATCCACGCCCGCCAGCAGGGATACGGCACGGTCCCAGCCGATGGCGATGCCGCCGTGCGGCGGGGCGCCGAACTTGAAGCCCTCCAGCAGGAAGCCGAACTTCTCCTCGGCGTCCTCGGCGGAGAGGCCCATGACCTCGAAGACGCGCTTCTGCACATCGTTGCGGTGGATACGGATGGAACCGCCGCCGATCTCGTTGCCGTTGCACACGATGTCGTAGGCAAACGCCAGCGCCGACTCCGGGTCGGTGTCGAAGGTGTCCATGAACTCGGGCTTGGGCGAGGTGAACGCGTGGTGCACTGCGGTCCACTTGCCGGCGCCAACGGCCACGTCACCGGAGGCAACGGCGTCGGAGGCGGGCTCGAACATGGGGGCGTCGACAACCCACACGAATGCCCAGTCGGCCGGGTTGATCAGGCCGGTGCGGTGGCCGATCTCAACACGGGCGGCACCCAGCAGGGCGCGGGAGGAGGATACGTCGCCGGCCGCGAAGAAGATGCAGTCGCCGGGCTTGGCGCCCACTGCGTCGGCCAGGCCGGCGCGCTCGGTGTCCGTCAGGTTCTTGGCGACGGGGCCGGTCAGCTCGCCCTCGTCCTTGACCAGCACATAGGCCAGGCCCTTGGCGCCGCGCTGCTTGGCCCATTCCTGCCAGGCGTCGAGCTGGCGGCGGGGCTGTGCGGCGCCACCGGGCATGACGACGGCGCCCACGTAGGGAGCCTTGAAGACGCCGAACTCGGTGTCCTTGAAGAATTCCGTCATCTCGGTCAATTCCTGGCCGAAGCGCAGGTCGGGCTTGTCCGAGCCGTAGCGGGCCATGGCGTCGCGGTACGTCATGCGGCGGATCGGCAGCGGGATCTCGACGTCGATCAGCTTCCACAGGGCGGAGACGATCTTCTCACCCAGGGCGATGATGTCGTCCTGGTCGACGAAGCTGGCCTCGATGTCGAGCTGGGTGAACTCGGGCTGGCGGTCCGCGCGGAAGTCCTCGTCGCGGTAGCAGCGGGCAATCTGGTAGTACTTTTCAAAGCCGCCCACCTGCAGGAGCTGCTTGAACAGCTGCGGGGACTGCGGCAGGGCGTACCAGGAACCCGGTGCCAAGCGTGCCGGCACCACGAAGTCGCGGGCACCCTCGGGGGTGGAGCGGGTCAGCGTGGGCGTCTCGATCTCGATGTAGCCCTGTTCGTGCAGTAGCTCGCGGGCCACCCGGTTGGCCTCGGAGCGCAGGCGCAGGTTGCGCTGCATGCCCGGACGGCGCAGGTCCAGGTAGCGGTGCTTCAGGCGGGCCTCCTCGCCGACCTCCACGTGCTCGTCCACCTGGAACGGCAGCGGTGCGGCCTCGTTGAGTACGACGACGTCGTCCGCCATCACCTCGATCTCTCCCGTGGCCAGGGCCGGGTTCTCGTTGCCCTCCGGGCGGCGCGAAACCGTGCCGGTGACCTGCAGGACAAACTCGTTGCGCAGTGAATGGAAGACAGCTTCCTCACGGACCACGATCTGCGCCACGCCGGACGCGTCGCGCAGGTCAAGGAAGGCCACGCCACCGTGGTCACGACGGCGGGCAACCCACCCCGTCAGGGTTACAGTTTCTCCAATATGCTCAGCCCGCAAGGAGCCCAGGTCATGTGTGCGCAGCACAGCATTCCTTTCAATGGTGATGAACGGCCCGCGAATGCGGCCGCAAAGTGATTTGTCTAGAAGTTTACCGTTGATCGCGCAGCATGCGGGCAACGGACCAGACCTGACCGGCAAGGCGACGGAGCCGCTGTTTTTGAAAGTCCGACGTAAAGGAGACCGTAAGGCCGGCCGCGGCCGTCGGTCGGATAGTCGGACGTAAAAACAGTGGGCCGTCGCCGGGGGTGACCACGGAGACGCTGGGCCTTGCCGGTCCCTGCGTCCAGCTACGCGACGACGATTTGCGGGGTCAGGTCCGCAGCCGGCGGCATCCAGGTGGCGGGGTCGGCGGCAACCTGGTCGCCGGAGCGGATGTCCTTGACCTGGTGGGCGCCGTCGTCGTCGGTGAACCAGACGTAGGGGATGCCGCGACGGTCGGCGTACTTGATCTGCTTGCCGAACTTGTCGGCCTTGGCGGCGACCTCGGTGGAGATGCCGCGGGCACGCAGGGCGGCGGCGACGTCCTGGGCGGCGCTCCAGCTGTCCTCGTCGGCCAGGGTGACCAGCACGGCGGTGGGCACGCTGCGGGACGCGGCGGCGAACTCCTGGCTGAGGATTCGTGCCACGAGGCGGGTGACGCCAATGGACAGCCCGACGCCGGGGAACTTGCGGTTGCCCTTGGACGCCAATGCGTCATAACGGCCGCCGGAGCAGATGGAGCCCAGGGCCTCGTGGCCCACCAGGACTGTCTCGTAGACCGTGCCCGTGTAGTAGTCCAGGCCGCGGGCAATGGAGAGATCGGCCACAACGGAGCCCGGCGCGCTCTTCACGGCGGCCGCGATGACCTGTTCGAGTTCGTTCAGGCCCTCCTCCATGAGCTCGTCGGTGACGCCCAGGGCGCGCACCGCCGCCACGAAGGAGGTGTCCTCCGTGCGGATCGAGGCCAGGGCCAGCGCCTTGGCGGCCTGCTCCTCCGTGGCGCCGAGCTCGTTCTTGAGCAGCGTTGCGACGGCGTCGGCACCGATCTTTTCGAGCTTGTCGATGCTGCGCAGCACGCCGGCCGTGTCCGTGAGGCCAATCCCCGGTAGAAGCCCTCGGCCAGTTTGCGGTTGTTGATGCGCAGCTTGAAGGCCGGGATGGGCAGTGCGGAGAGTGCCTCGGCGATCACCAGGGCCAGTTCCACGTCGTACCGGAACGGCAGTTCGCCGTCGGCCACGACGTCGATGTCGGCCTGGGTGAATTCGCGGGCCCGGCCCTCCTGGGGGCGTTCGCCGCGCCACACCTTTTGGATCTGGTAGCGGCGGAAGGGGAACGCCAGGTAGCCGGCGTTCTCCACCACGTAGCGGGCAAAGGGCACCGTCAGGTCAAAATGCAGGGCCAGCTGGTTGGGGTCGTCCTTCGCGGCCGAGGCGGCATTGCCGTCGTCGTCCTGGAGGCGGGAGAGCGCATACACCTCCTTGTCGATCTCACCCTTGCGCAGCAGCTGGCCGACGGTCTCGACGGCGCGGGTCTCCACGGAGCTGAAGCCGTGGAGTTCAAAGGTGCGCCGGAGCGTGTCCAGCACATGCTGCTCCACCAGCCGCTCCTGTGGCAGCCACTCGGGGAAACCTGACAGGGAAGCGTTGCGTGCCATGGGTGGAGCTCTCCTAACATGCGTGCGAAGCGGGGCCGGCCTTTTGCTTCAAGGCCGGCAAACCCCGGTGCGCGTAAAAAGTAATGGTGTGCGGCACAGCGACCACGTACGCAAATGCTGCGCAATACATGGGTACACTGACATCCGGCTGCCATTTTATAAGGTTTCCCGGGCCGCCCCTAACCAGCCCCTGCGGCGTTGCCGCCGCACGGGAGAGCACCCATAGTTTCACAGTGATGGAGAGCAACCGTTGGCAAACAACAAAAAGGACGGCCGTGAGGCAAAGGCGAGGATCGCACGGATGGAGGCGAACCAGCAATTGCGCGAAACCCAGCTGACCCGCCGCAAGCGTGACAACCTCATTGCCGTCATTGCCATGGCTGCCGTGATCGCCCTCGCCGTGGTCCTGGCGCTGACGGTCTTCTCCGGTTCCAAGAACGACGCCGGCGCTGCCGCGGATCCCAGCGCCACGCCAACCGCCACGGCCACCTCATCCGCGACCGCGACGGCCGCACCGACGAACAGCCCCACGGTGCCGCTGGCCTCCACGGCAAAGGGCAAGACGTTCACGGGAACCCTCACGCTCAACGGCAAGCCGCTCGGCGTCGAACTTGACGGCACCAAGGCCCCGCAGGCCGCGGCCGTGTTCAAGTCGCTCACGGCGGAGAACTTCTTTGCCGGCAAGAACTGCCACCGGCTGGCCGACTCCACCAACTTCGGCGTGTTGCAGTGCGGCTCCCTCAAGGGCGACGGCGCCGCCGATCCCACCTACCAGTGGGGCCCGGTGGAGAACTCCCCCGCCAATGGCAGCTACCCGGCCGGCACCATCGCCGTCGCCCGCGGGGCCAGCACCTACAGCAACGGCACCCAGTTCTTCATCACGTTCAAGGACACCACCCTCCCCCAGGACACCGGCGGATACACGATCGTCGGCAAGGTCACCAGCGGCCTTGACGTGGTCACGGAAATTGCCGCCGGCGGCATCACCCCGGGACCAACGGCGCCGCCGACGGTGCACCCAAGACCAAGGTGACGATAGACTCGTTTACGCTGAAGTAAATGAAACGGCCACACATTCCATGAGGCGTTCACGCCCCGTGGATAACAGCGCGTTCGATCCTGGCCACATCGATTTGCTTTTTTGACCTGCCAGATTTCCCTCCAGCGAAAGACTTTTAGCGGTGACACACAGTCAACAATCCGACGAAACAACGGCCACGATCACTGAGTCCGGCGACGCAACAACGGCGGCGGCTCCCGTGAACCAGACGGAAGGCACGCCCGAGGCGGCGCCGGTAGCGGCGCCTTCCCCGGCCGCATTTGCCGCCCGCCCCAAGGCACCCTCGGCCCCCACCGCGGTTGCGGCGGCAGCACCGGCACCGCCGGTTGCAGCCCCCGTCAACCTGGAGGAGGCCGCCAAGTTTGGCCGGGCCGAGGAGGACGGACACGTCTTCCTGCTCCTGGACGGCGAAGAGTTCCCCGTGGGCCAATACCCCGGCGCCAGCAAGGACGAGGCCCTGGCCTACTTTGCCCGCAAGTTCGAGGACATCACCGCCCAGATCACCTTGCTGGAGCAGCGCGTGGAGGCCAAGGCCGCCACGACCGACATGAACAAGACCGTCACGCACTTGCGTGAGCAGCTCGCCGAGCGCAACACGGTGGGCGACGTCAACGCGGCCCTGGCCCGCCTGGCCGTCCTCGAAGAGGCCATCAAGGAACTCCACGCCCAGGAACGCGCCGCCCACGACGCCGCCCGCGGCATCGAGCTGGCCGCCCGCGAAGCCATCGTGACCGAGGCCGAGACGATTGCCGGCGAGGACCCCACCACGATTCTGTGGAAGGTCAGCAGCGCGCGCATGAACGAGCTCTTCGAAGCCTGGAAGCAGGCCCAGAAGACGGGCATGCGCCTTGGCCGCGCCACCGAGGAAGGCCTGTGGAAGCGATTCCGCAGCGCCCGGACCATCTTCGACCGCCACCGCCGCGCCTACTTCTCGCAGCTGGACAACAACAACGCGACGGCCAAGAACGCCAAGGAGGCGCTCATCACCGCCGCCGAGGAGCTGGCCACCTCCACCGAATGGGGCTACGCCGCTGGCGAGTACCGCCGCCTCATGGACCAGTGGAAAGCGTCCCCGCGCGCCAGCCGCAAGGACGACGACGCCCTCTGGAACCGCTTCCGTGCCGCCCAGGACAAGTTCTTCGCCGCCCGCCAGCAGGCCAACGACGCGCTCGATGAGGAATTCGGCGCCAACCTGGTGGTCAAGGAAGCCCTCATCACCGAGGCGCAGGCACTGCTGCCCATCAAGGACCTGGCTTCGACCAAGAAGGCCCTGCAGTCCATCCGCGACCGTTGGGAAGAAGCCGGCAAGGTGCCCCGCGCCGACATGCAGCGTGTCGAGGCGGGCCTGCGCAAGGTTGAAGAGGCCGTCCGCGCCGCCGATGAGGACAACTGGCGCCGCAGCGACCCCGAAGCCAAGGCCCGCACCTCCAGCGCCCTGAGCCAGCTGGAAGCGACCATCGCCGGCCTGCGCGAAGACCTCGCCGCCGCCGAGAAGGCCGGAGACGCCCGCAAGGTCGCCAAGGCCACCGACGCACTGGCCGCCCGCGAACTGTGGCTCGAGCAGATCCGCAAGGCCGCCGAGGACTTCTCCTAAGGGTTCGGCACTTCAAGGGGCCCTCGGGCCGGGTTGTCCACAATCCGGACCGGGGGCCTTTGTGCTGCCCGCGCACGGGTGCAGTCTGGGATCATGACTGATTCACCCGTCCTTGAGGGCCTCCTGGTTCCCGGCGCCGCGTTCACCGTTGCGGAGCTGTACGCCATGGCCCTCGACGGCGTACTGACGGCGGTCTTTGGCCAGGCGTTCCGCCCCGTCGGTGTGCCCGAGTCCCCCGCACTGCGCGCCGCGGCGCTTGCCCAGCACGCTCCGGCGGCCCTGGCCGGCCGGGCCGCCCTTGGCGGGCTCGCGGCGGCGTGGATCCATGGCTGCGCTCCTCCCCCTCGCACGCCCGTCGCACTGCTCGTGGCCAGCGGCCACAGGACCACGGCGCTGCCGGCAAACAGCGGCTGCGTGCTCCATGAAGTCCGCCTGGACCCGTACGACGTCGAACGGCTGGGAGGCGCGCTCGTCACGAACGCTTTGCGGACGGCACGTGACGTGGCCATGTACGCGCCGGAAGGTGAGGCGCGCGCGGTGCTGGCCGCGATCGCCGCGACGCCCTCGCTGGCGTGCCCGCTGGGACGCATCAGGACCGCCATTGCCGTCGCGGCCCACGTGCCCGGCAAACGCCGGGCACAGGCACTCCTGGACGCGATGATCGCGCCGAGGGCGTAGTTAGTTGCGGCGGGTGGTTCCCGAGGCCCGGTACACGTCGTAGACGCCGTCAATGCGCCGCACGGCGTTCAACACGTGGTGCAGGTACTTGGGATCGCCCATTTCAAAGGCGAACCGGGACAACGCCACCCTGTCGCGGGAGGTGTTGACGCTGGCCGCCAGGATGTTGACGTGGCTTTCAGCCAGGACCCTGGTGACATCCGAGAGCAGGCTCTTGCGGTCAAGGGCCTCCACCTGGATCTCCACGAGGAACACGCCGGACTGGGTGGGCGCCCATTCGACCTCGACGAGCTTGTCGGGCTCGTTCTTCAGGTGCTGGAGATTGGGGCAGTCCTCGCGGTGGACCGAGACGCCGGAGCCCTTTGTGACGTAGCCGGCGATCGGGTCCGGCGGCACGGGGGTGCAGCACCGGGCCAGTTTGACCAGCACCTCGCCGACGCCGTGCACGATCACGCCGGAGTCCGACACCCGTGAACGGGCGTTTGACATGTGGGTGGCCAGCGGCGGGGCGATGTCCTCGATGTCGTCGTTGACGCCCAGCAGGTCCATGAGGCGTTCAACCACTGATTGCGCGGAGGTGTGTCCGTCTCCGACGGCCGCATACAAGCCGGCGATGTCGACGTAACGGAAATGCTGCGTCACGGCCATGAGGGCGTCGTGCGTCATCATCTTTTGCAGCGGAAGGTTTTGCTTGCGCATCGCCTTCGTGAGCAATTCCTTGCCCTTTTCGATGGACTCCTCGCGGCGTTCCTTGCTGAACCACTGCCGGATCTTGTTGCGGGCCCGGGCGCTCTTGACGAAGTTTTGCCAGTCCTGGCTGGGGCCGGCGCCCTCGGCCTTGGACGTGAAGATTTCCACGGTGTCGCCGTGTTCAAGTTCGCTGTTGAGCGGAACCAGCTTGCCGTTGACGCGGGCGCCGATGGTCCGGTGGCCCACCTCCGTGTGGACGGCATAGGCGAAGTCGACGGGTGTTGACCCCGACGGCAGCGCGATGACCTGGCCCTTGGGTGTGTAGACGAACACCTCCCGGGCGTTCATCTCGTACCGCAGCGAATCGAGGAACTCGTTGGGGTCGGAGGTTTCCTGCTGCCAGTCCACCAGGGTGCGCAGCCAGTTCATGTCCTCCTGGCCGGAGACCGGGCTCTTGTTCCCCGTCTTGTACTTCCAGTGCGCGGCCACACCGTATTCGGCCCGCTGGTGCATCTCATGCGTGCGGATCTGGATTTCCACCGGCTTGCCATCGGGGCCAATGACGGTGGTGTGCAGGGACTGGTACATGTTGAACTTGGGCATCGCGATGTAGTCCTTGAACCGGCCCGGAAGCGGGTTCCAGCGCGCATGGACGGTACCCAGCGCCGCGTAACAGTCACGCACCGTGTCAACGAGCACCCGGACGCCCATCAAGTCGTTGATGTCGTCAAAGTCCTTGGCCCGCACCACCATCTTTTGGTAAACGGAGTAGTAGTGCTTGGGCCGGCCGGTGATCTCGGCCTTGATCTTCGCGGACTTCAGGTCGTCGTTGATCTGTCGGCGGATGGCGCCAAGCTGCTTTTCCCGCTCGGGTGAACGGTCCTGGACCATGCGCACGATTTCCTCGTACACCTTCGGGTACAGCGCCGCGAAGGAGAGGTCTTCGAGCTCCCACTTGATGGTGTTCATGCCGAGCCGGTGGGCCAGCGGGGCAAAGATGTCCAGGGTTTCCCGGGCCTTCTTGCCCGATGACTCGGCGGAGACAAACCGCCAGGTGCGCGCGTTGTGCAGCCTGTCCGCCAGCTTGATCACCAGGACACGGATGTCCTGGGCCATGGCGATGACCATCTTGCGGACCGTCTCGGCCTGCGCCGACGCGCCGAACTCCACCTTGTCGAGCTTCGTGACGCCATCCACCAGCTTCGCGATCTCATCACCAAAGTCATCGCGCAGCTGGTCAAGCGCGTAGTCGGTGTCCTCGACGGTGTCGTGGAGCAGTGCCGCGGCCAGGGTGGTCCCGCTCATGCCCAGTTCGGCCAGGATCGTCGCCACCGCCACGGGGTGGGTGATGTAGGGGTCCCCGCTCTTGCGCTTTTGTCCCTCGTGGCATTTTTCGGCCACGGTGAATGCCCGCTGGATCAGCTCGAAGTCTTCCTTCGGATTGTTGACGCGCACAATGCGCAGCAACGGTTCGAGGATGGGTGAATAGCTCTCCGTGGACCACCCGGCCAGCCGCGCCAGGCGGGAGCGGGTACGCTCGCGCCGACCCGGAAACGTGGGGCGGACCTCCACGCCGCGGCGGGGCGCGACCACATTGCCGGCGTCGTCGGCGGCGCCCTGGCCGGCCAAAATATCATGCGAGGGTGATGGTTCGCTCACAACTCACGTCCCTCCCTCGAATCCGTTGCGCCCTTGGCCTCCGCGCCGTGGCGGATGCGGGCGCAACACGCATTTACCTAGTGTAATCCCGGCGCACGGGCACCAGAGACCAAACACAAAAAGGCCGGGATCGGGGTGCAGTGCAACCCGATCCCGGCCGCCCGGAGCAAACTAACGCAAGAGCCTAGGCGTCAACCGTCTCCGCCGCACGGCGGGACTGGACCTTCTTGGCCTGCTTGACCAAATCCGGCTCGCCCTGGCGCAGCCAGGCGTACATGGGAGCGGCCACGAAGATCGTGGAGAAGGTGCTCACGATGATGCCGATGAACAGCGACAGCGACAGGTCCTGCAGGGTTCCGGCGCCCAGGAGCAAGGTGCCGATGAACAGGATGGATCCCACGGGCAGCACTGCCACCATCATGGTGTTGATGGAGCGGACCAGCGTTTGGTTGATGGCCAGGTTGACTTCCTCGCCAAACGTCCGCCGGGTGGAACTGGAAATGTCCGCCGTGTTTTCCCTGATCTTGTCGAACACCACCACGGTGTCGTACAGCGAGTAGCTCAGGATCGTCAGGAAGCCGATGATGGCCGATGGCGAGACCTCGAACCGCGAGGCGCCGTAAATTCCGGCCGTTACGATCATGACCACGAGCAGGCCGATGATGGCCGCCACGGACATGCGCCAGGTCCTGAAGTACAACGCCATCAGCAGCGTTGCCAGGACGACGAACGCGATGAAGCCGATGATGGCCTGTCGCGACACGTCGGCACCCCAGGAGGGGCCGACGAACGTCGAGGTGACGTCCTTGGTGGTCACGCCGTAGGCGGCCTGCAGCGCGTCGGCCACCTTGACGGTGTCCTGGTCGCTGAGCTGGTTGGTCTGGACCTGCATGGTCTTGCCGACCAGGTTCGTCACCACGGCGTCCGCACCGGGCACCGTGTTGGCCACGGCGCTTTGGCCGATCGTGGGGCTCGTGTTGGCGACGTTGGAGATCGTGAACTGCGAGCCGCCCTTGAACTCGATGCTGAAGTTGAAGCCGCCGACGAGGATCGGGATCAGGACCGAAAGCACGACCAGCACGCCGGTGATGCCGAACCAGATCTTGCGCTTGGCGACAAACGGGTAGGACCGTTCGCCCGTGTAGAGCTCATTGCCGAATGTGGCGAAACTTTTCATTAGTTGCTCTCCTTGGCGTCATCGCCGGACTGGGACTTGGCAGAGCCTGATCCCCTGCTGCCCGCCATTTCGGCTTCCTTGGCGGCCAGGCGGCGTTCGGCAATGGTCTGGCGGCGTTCGGCTTCTCCGGCGGCACGCGCGTTCTTGCCCGAGGCCACGGCCAGGGACTCCTCCGGAGTCCGGAAGCGTCCCGCTCCGCGGTACAGCGGGATGGCGCCGAGCTGGCGGGGGTCCAGGCCCGAGAAGTGGTGTCCCTCGCCAAAGAACTTGGTGCGGGCCAGCAACAGCAGGGTCGGGTGCGTGAACATGAACACGACGATGAGGTCGGCCACGGCCGTCAGGCCGAGCGTGAAGGCAAAGCCCTTGACGTTTCCGACGGAGACGAAGTAGAGCACCACGGAAGCCAGGATGTTCACGGCCTTGGAGGCCAGGATGGTCCGCTTGGCACGCAGCCAGCCGTTGTCGACGGCGGCGGCCAGGCCGCGCCCGTCGCGCAACTCGTCCCTGACGCGCTCAAAGTAGACGATGAACGAGTCGGCCGTCTGGCCGATCGAGACGATGATGCCCGCCACACCGGCCAGCGACAGCCGGTAGTTCTCGCTCCAGCCCAGCAGCACGATGGCCAGGTAGGTCAGGCTGCCGGCAATCACGAGGGACAAAATGGTGACAAGGCCCAGTGCGCGGTATTGGAACAGTGAGTAGATGACCACCAGGCCCAGGCCGATCAGGCCCGCGAGCAGGCCCATTTCCAGCTGCTGGAGACCCAGCGTGGCGGAGATGGTTTCCGAGGACTGAATCGTGAAGCTGATGGGCAGGGCGCCGAATTTCAGCTGGTCGGACAGCGTCTTGGCGCTGGTCTCGGTGAAGTTGCCCGTAATGGACGACTGGCCGTTGGTGATGACTGCCTGGGATGCCGGGGCCGAGATGACGTTGTCGTCAAGGACGATCGCGAAACGTGCCTGCGGATCATTCTGGTTGACCAGGTACTTGCCGTTCAGGCGCTGGGTCACGGCCTTGAAAGCGTCGGAACCCTGGGGACTGACAAGGGTCAGGTTGACCGACCAGGTGTTGGTCGTGACACCCTGGGCGCCCGGCTGCAAACCGTAGGACGCGGTCTTGATGTACTTACCGGGAATCTCCACCGGGCCGAGGATGTACTTCAAGCCGTTGTCGCCCTCACAAGCCACGATCGGCTTGTTGGGATCGGAGTTGGCGGGCAATTCCGTGACGGGGGCAATACAGCTGGTCTGCTCGTACTGCGTCATGAGCGCCGGGGTGATCCAGTTGGAGTCGCTGGCGTTGGCCGGCTTCGCCTTGGGGTCCGGGTTCGGCGTCAGCACATTGGCCGCAACGAAGGTGCTCAGCTTGGCGGCCGGGGTCAGGTCTGCCTTGGCCACGGCACCGGCCGGGGAGTTGCTGGAGATGATGACGGCACGGAAGTTCATGTTGGCCGAGGCCGTGATGAGGTCGCGCTGCTGCTGCGTGGGGGTTCCCGGCAACTGCACGACGACGTTGCGCCCACCCTCGGTGGTGATCTGGGCTTCGGAGACGCCGGAGCCGTCGACGCGCTGTCGGATGATGGACACGGCCTGGTTCAGCTGATCGGAACTGATCGCCGTCGTGCCTTCGGCCTTGGGCGTGAGGATCATCTCCGTGCCGCCCTCGAGGTCCAGGCCGAGCTTGGGTGCCCAGGACGTGGCGCCGGAGAGCACGCCCGCGCCGATGGTGATGATACAAACAATAATGAGCGCCAAAAGCGCGAACAGTGTCCTGCGGGCGACCTTCGTCGGGCCGGTACGTGCCATCAAGAGATCCTTCTATTGGTCACGGGTGTAGAGAACATGGCAATACTGCCGCGGCGATGATGTCATCGCCACAGCAGCGCCAAACCCGAATGTGCCTTAGTTGTCTTTGTTGTTGTCTTTGTTCAAACGCGCCAGGGTTTCCTCGGCGGACTCCCCTGCCACATCCCGCTTGTCATGGCCCTGGGTCAGCGAGGACACGTCGTCGGGAACGGAAGCGTCAACGTTCTCCAACGACTCCTCGGCCGGCTCAACGACCTTGGCGAAAGTCTGGCTGTGCACCGTGACCACCACGCCGGGGGAAATTTCCAGCTGGATCTTGTTGTTCTCGTGGTCGACCTCGACCACGTGGCCGAACAGGCCAAAGTTCGTCATGATGTCAACGCCGGCTCCAAGCTTTGTCTGCTTCTCCTGAGCGGCGGCCTTGGCCTTTTTCTGCTTGCGGAACATCATCACGATCACCACGGCGAAAAGGGCGAACAAGACGTAGTTCATGATGCCGAAACCTCCGGCAGGGGCGGCTTGGTCGGCGGCTAAAATGCTCGTCAGGGACACAGCGAGGTTCCATTCATGTAAGTCAATGTGGGTGCCCGGCAGCAGTAAACGTGCCGGACGTCATACCAGTCTAGTGGGTAAAGCTGGACGTCGAGTGATAAAACGCTCCGGATTGATCAAATATGAACAATCCGCCGGGCAAACGCGCTCAAAAACGCGTGCCGGCGCGTGTTAGTCATCACGATCGTCCTCGTCGAAGGGCAGCATGGCGGCCGCCACGGCGTTGCCGGGCATTTTCAGGCCCAGGTGGTCCCACGCCGCCGGCATGGCAATGCGGCCCCGCGGCGTGCGTCCCAAGAGGCCTTCGCGCACCAGGAATGGTTCGGCCACGGTTTCCACGGTCTCCGGCTCCTCCCCCACGGCGATGGCCAGGGTGGACAACCCCACCGGGCCGCCGTTGAACTTTCCCACCAGCGCCTCGAGCACCGAACGGTCAAGACGGTCCAGTCCCCTGGCGTCGACCTCATACATGTCCAGGGCTGCCGACGCCGTCCGGGCATCGATGGTTTCTATACCGTGCACCAGCGCCCAGTCGCGCACGCGGCGCAGGAGTCGGTTCGCGATACGGGGTGTCCCCCGGGAGCGTCCGGCGATTTCGGCAAAGCCGGCGCTGCTCAGTTTCAGATCCAGCATGCCGGCGGACCGGCGAAGCACCAGTTCGAGTTCGGCCACCGAGTAGAACTCCAGGTGGCCGGTGAAGCCGAAGCGGTCCCGCAGCGGCCCGGGCAGCAGGCCGGCCCGCGTGGTGGCACCCACCAGGGTGAACGGGGGCAGTTCCAGCGGAATGGCCGTGGCGCCGGCGCCCTTGCCGACGATGATGTCGACCCGGAAATCCTCCATGGCCATGTAGAGCATTTCCTCGGCCGGGCGGGACATGCGGTGGATCTCATCCAGGAACAACACCTCCCCCTCGGTCAGGGAGGACAGGATTGCGGCGAGGTCGCCGGCGTGCTGGATGGCCGGACCGGAGCTGATGCGCAGCGGCGCATTCATCTCCGCGGCAATGATCATGGCCAGGGTGGTCTTGCCCAGCCCGGGCGGGCCGGACATGAGCACGTGGTCCGCGCTGCGGCCGCGGATCCTGGACGCGGCCAGCACCAGGGCCAGCTGCTTGCGGACCCTTTCCTGGCCCACGAAGTCGTCGAGGTTTTTGGGCCGCAACGCCGCCTCGAGTTCGCGCTCCTCCGGTTCCGGGGCAGCGGCAAGCTCGGCCGACGGCGGCAGTGCGGCGCCACCGGCGGTTGCGCCGATGCTGATTTGGCCCGGCAGCAGCGGAATGTCGTTGTTCCCGCCCATGGCTTAGCGCACCCGGCTTGATTGGCGGGCGCCGTCCTGGCCCAGCCAGCGCAGGGTGGCGCGCAGGATGGCCGGGACGTTGCCGCCGTCGGCCAGTTCGGGCTCCGCGGCCATGGCGGCGTCGATACTCTTCAGCGCGTCCTTCTCATTCCAGCCAAGGCTCGTCATGGCGGCCACCACCTGGTCCTTCCAGGCCATGGCGGTTGCGGCAGGCGCGGAGGGGACGCCGGCGCCGGCGGTGGGCACCAGCTTGCCCTTGAGCTCGAGCACGATCCGGCCGGCCACCTTGGGCCCCACTCCGGGAACCTTGGTGAACGCCTTGCCGTCGGCGTCGGCCACGGCCCGGCGGATGGATTCGGGCTCCAGCACGGCCAGCACCGCCAGGGCCAGCCGGGGGCCGATGCCGCTGACGCTGAGCAGCACGTCAAAGACCTCGCGCTCGTCCGCGTCGGCAAAGCCGTACAGCGTCATGGAGTCCTCGCGCACGATCATGGTGGTGGTGAGCGTCGATTCCTCCCCCACGCGCAGCCCGCCCAGGGTCTTGGGGGTTGCATGCACCAGCATGCCCACCCCGTTGACGTCGATGACGGCCTGGGCCAGGGAAAGCTGGGCCACCGGTCCGCGGACAAAACTGATCATTGCTGCTGCTCCTGACATGCCTTTGGCGTACTTACGACCAAGCTGCATCCATGGTATCGAACATACTTACGAACAACTAGTTCCACTTGGCGCCGGGCTTTTCCTTGTTCTTGGTGACCCGCGACTTTGCCTCGGCCTCGCGCCACAACTGTTGGGCCGCCGTCGTGCCCTGCTTGTTGCCAGCAAAGGCGTTGCCGCTGCGCCAGGCATGGGCGATGGCCAGGGCCAGGGCGTCGGCGGCGTCCGCGGGCCGGGGCGGCTCATCGAGGCGCAGCAGCCGGGTGACCATGGCCGTCACGGAGGCCTTGTCGGCGCGGCCGTTGCCGGTCACCGCCGCCTTGACCTCCGACGGCGTGTGCATGGCCACCGGAATGCCGCGCCGGGCAGCGGCGACCATGACGACGCCGGAAACCTGCGCAACCCCCATGACGGTGCTGAGGTTGGTTTGGGCGAAGACCCGTTCGATGGCCAAGACATCCGGCTTAAACGCAGCCAGCCACTGGTCAATCGCATCCGCGATGACCAGCAGCCGGGCGTCAAGGGAAAGTTCATGCGAGCTGCCCACCACACCGACGGCCACCAGGGTGGCCGTACGGTTGGCGGCAACATCCACCACGCCCAAACCGCAACGGGTCAGGCCGGGGTCGACACCTAATACACGCAGAGCCTAGTCCTCGTCGAGGGCGGCCAGGACCTCGGCGCTGATGTCGGCGTTGGAGTAGATGTTCTGGACGTCGTCCAGGTCCTCCAGCGCGTCGTAGAGCTTCATGAACTTGCGGGCATTTTCCACGTCCAACTCAACCTGCATGGACGGCACAAAACCGGCTTCATCGGTCTCGTACTCGATGCCGGCTTCGGTCAGGGCGGCGCGGATCGCGGGCAGGTCGGCGGTGTCCGAGATGATCTCGAAGTTCGCGCCCTCGTCCTTGACCTCCTCGGCACCGGCGTCCAGGACGGCCATGAGGAGGTCGTCCTCGGTGAGGCCGTTCTTGGGCAGGCCCACGATGCCCTTGCGGGTGAACATATAGGCCACCGAACCGGGGTCGCCCATGTTGCCGCCGTTGCGGCCCACGGCCAGGCGGACCTCGGAGGCGGCCCGGTTCTTGTTGTCGGTCAGACATTCGATCAGCACGGCCGTGCCCTGCGGGCCGTAGCCCTCGTACATGATGGTCTGGTAGTCGACGGCGTCGCCCAGCAGACCCGCGCCGCGCTTGATGGCGCGGTCAATGTTGTCGGCCGGGACCGAGGTCTTCTTGGCCTTTGAAACAGCCAATTCGAGTGCCGGGTTGCCGGCAAGGTCGGCTCCGCCACCACGGGCGGCAACTTCGATGTTCTTGATCAGCTTGGCGAAGGACTTGGCACGACGGCTGTCAATGATGGCTTTTTTGTGCTTCGTGGTCGCCCATTTGGAGTGGCCTGACATGGTTACGCTTCTCCTCTAATCATTCGAATAAACAGTTCGTGGATGCGGCGCTCACCCGTCACTTCCGGATGGAAGGAGGTGGCCAGCAAATGCTGCGAACGAACGGCGACCGCACGGACTTCTGGATCAATTCTACTGTCGTGTGCGCCCGCGGGGACTTCAACACTCGCAAGCACCTCGACGCCGGCACCCACACGCTCCACCCACGGGGCCCTGATGAACACGGCATGGACTGGCTTGTCGGCCGGTTCCAGTGCCGCAAAATCGAGGTTTGTCTCAAAGGAATCCACCTGCCGACCAAACGCATTGCGGCGCACCGTGATGTCCAGGCCGCCCAGAGTCTGCTGGGCGTTGCCGCCCATGTCGGTGGCGGGATCGGCAATCTGATCCGCAAGCAGGATCATCCCGGCGCAGCTGCCGTACACGGGCATTCCGGCCTGGATGCGCTCCCGCAGGGGATCGCGCAGGCCAAAGATCCGGGTCAGCTTGTCGATGGTGGTCGATTCCCCACCGGGCAGGATCAACCCGTCCACCTGGGCCAATTCGCTGACACGGCGCACGCCGACGGCGCGGGCCCCGCACGCTTCGATGGCACGGACATGCTCGCGCACGTCGCCCTGCAGGGCCAGGACGCCGACGAGCGGCCGCCCGCCCGTGGTGGATGGTTGCTTTTCAAGGTCCAAAAGAGTCACTTTTCCATCATAGATGGGCGCAAAGTCACATGATTGCATCACCATACGCGCCGCGACGCTTGGCCGGGGCGCGGTGTGCAAGCAAGTACGATTGACCGAGGACTGACGTACTAAAGATGAGGTAAACCAAGTATGTGCGGAATCGCCGGTTACTACGGTTATGGGGAAGACGAAACTCTTCTGCAGGAGATGAACGCGTGCATTGTGCACCGCGGACCCGATGGTGAGGGTATCTACACCCAGGGGAACGTGGGGCTGGCACACCGCCGCCTCTCCATCATCGATGTTGCCCACGGCCAGGAACCCATGTTCAGCGCCGACGGCGAAACCGTGCTGGTGTACAACGGCGAGGTTTACAACTACCTGGACCTGCGCACCGAACTTGAGGCCCTGGGCCGGACGTTCTCCACCAAGTCCGACACCGAAGTGGTGCTGCAGTCCTACGAGGAGTGGGGCGACGCCGCCTTCGACAAGTTCAACGGCATGTTCGGCTTTGCCATCCACGACCGGAAGAACAACCGCCTGGTCCTGGCCCGCGACCACTTCGGCATCAAGCCGCTGTACTACGCGACCTCGGGCACCACCGAGGCCCCCACGCTGTTGTTCGGCTCTGAAATCAAGCCGTTGCTTGCCGCCGGCAAGGCGGAGAAGAAGGTCAACGAGCGGATCCTCTACCGTTACCTGCAGTTCCGCATCCACGACGAGGAAGCGGAGACCTTCTTCGAGGGCATCCACAAGCTGATGCCCGGCGAGAAGCTCGTGCTGAACACGGTTGACACCGAAGCCGGCCCCGCCGGTACCGTCACGATCAGCCCGTACACCCGCTTCAAGGAAGAACTGGCCGAACTGGCCAAAATCGAGACCCCGTACTCCAAGGCCGTCATCGAGGAATACCGGGAGCGGTTCACCGAAGGCGTGCGCCTGCGCCTGCAGTCCGAGGTGCCCGTGGGCACGGCCCTTTCCGGCGGCCTGGACTCCTCCGCCGTCGTCGCCACCATCAACAAGCTCATGAGCGAAAACGCCGCGGCCACCGATTCCCTCGGTGCCAAGCAGCAGACGTTCTCCGCGATTTTCCCGAACTCGATCAACGACGAGGAAAAGTACGCCGACGCCGTGCTGGCACGCTGCGAAGGCAACGTCATCAGCCACAAGATCCTCCCGCAGGCCTCCGAGTTCGTCGAAGACCTCGAGGACTTTGTGCGCACCATGGAGGAGCCCATCATCTCCTCCGGCCCGTACGCCCAGTACCAGGTCATGCGCGAGGCCTCCAAGCACGTCACCGTGCTGCTGGACGGCCAGGGCGCCGATGAGATGATGGCCGGCTACATCCCCTACTACTTCGCCTACCTGCGCCAGCTGAAGAAGAACGGCCAGAACGGCAAGCTCGCCAAGGAGCTCATTTCCAGCTCCGACATCCTGTTCCGCTTGGCCCGGTTCCGCATCCAGGGCGCCCTGACGTTCAAGAAGGCCGCGGGGATCGCCCCGCTGCTGGATAAGAAATTCACTGCCAAGTTCAAGGGCGAGAAGTTCTCCAACATCCCGGACAACTTGAAGCTGCGCCTCATCGACGACCTATTCCACAAGTCGCTGCCGGCCGTGCTGCGCTACGAGGACAAGAACACCATGCGCTTCTCCCTGGAGGGCCGCGTGCCGTTCCTGGACAAGGAAGTGGTCAAGTTCCTGTTCAGCCTCTCCGATGAGTCCATCATCAAGGGCGGCTGGAACAAGCGGATCCTGCGCGACGCCACGCGCGATCTGCTGCCGGAGATGATCAGCAACCGCCGCAACAAGATCGGCTTCACCACGCCGGAGGCCGAATGGTTCTCGCTAATGAAGGAGCGGATTTACGAAATCTTCCTCTCCTCCTCCTTCGAGGCACGCCCGTACTGGAACCAGGACGCCATCATCTACGCGTTCGAGGAATACCTCAGCGGCAAGTCCGCCGGTTCCACCATGGTGTTCTGGCGCTTGCTCAACACCGAGCTGTGGCTGCGTGAATTCTTTGACGTGCCGGAAGTCAAGGCCGGCATCGAAGGCAAGAGCGACTACATCCCCAACGCGGACAAGGAACTGGACATCACGGTTCCCGACAACGCCGGCACGTTCCGCCGCTACCCGTTGCGCACCGAGGTCTTCTACAAGGAAACCGACTTCGACCCGGCCATCATGGGCTATGTGAAGCGCTTCTTCGACGGCCTGCCCACTGCCGGCGGGGACCACGGCACCGCCACCGCAGACACCCCGTGGTACCTGTTCGTTTCGGAAAAGATCGTCGCCATGACCCAGGGCCGGTCCATCCCCGTCTGGGACATCAAGGTCTCCGGCGCCGCGCGCTTCTTCAGCAAGTTCGTCACCCGCAACCCGGGCGGCATCGGCCTGGCCAGCCCCTGGTCCATGCAGCTGGCCATCGATGAGGTGGGCCTGCCCCGCATCATGTACGCGTCCGCCCGCAGCGTGCTGGGCAAGCTCCAGGGCAAGTCCGGCGTGTTCTACGAAGTCGTTGGCCACAACATCAACGCGATCGACGGCGCGGCCGGCTACCAGGTAGGAACCTCCACCCACTCGGTGAAGTACGCTCCCCTGGACCCCGACGGCGTGGCAACGCGACTGAGCGCCCTGGTCCGCGAAACCGTGCCGGCCGAATACGCCGCGTCCTTCGCCGGCGTCGCCATCATGGACGCCAACGACCTTGGCGTGGTGGCCCTGGGCCACGACACCAAGCTGCCCAAGAACGTCCTGGAAAACATCTTCCGCGACAACCCGCAGGGCCAGACCACCGAGACCACTCCGATGTCACTGGTGTTCACGCAGAAGTAGCAACAACGCGCTGTGGCGCGCACCCTTCGCTGGGTGTAGGACCCCCGCCCGCTTCGCGGGGTCCGACACCCAGCTTCGGGTGCGCGCCACTCACGATTAAGACCCCATTAACAGACGGAAGATATTTCATGGTTACCCTTGCCGATTGCCAGCGCACGCAGCATGCGTGGTTCAAGGCGCTGGCCGAATCGACGGGCGGGCGGTCCTTTGGCACGCACCAGATGGAGTGGGTCTGGCTGCCGAAGACCCGGGAGATGCTGTGCATGTTCCCGACCGAGATCACCGAGGCCGGGTTGCTGCCGGCGCTGGCGGAGGCGCAGCGCCGTGGGGCAGCCGTGGTGGGCGTGTGGATGAACGCCGCCGTGAAGGGAGCCATGTTGGCCCAGCACCGTTTCGAGCCGGGCTGGCAGCCATGGTGGATGACGCTGCCGCTGGACCTGGAAGGCGTGGTGGCCGCAAGCGAGCAGGCGGACCCCAGGGTGGTCATCAACGACCCCGTGGGCGAGGTGTGCGTCCTGGAGCCGCGGCAGGCATGGCTGGCCACCGCCCGTGTGGACGGCGAGGTGGCGGGGCAGTGCTACGCGTACATGCCGCAGGGAGAGCGCAAGAAGAACCTGGCCGGGATCTTCGACATGGAGGTTGCCCCCGAACACCGCCGCACGGGCCTGGGTACGGCCATGCTGCACAAACTGTCCGAGGCGGCGTTCGACGCCGGCGCCGAGCACCTGCTGCTCAATGCGACCCCGCTGGGCCAACGGCTCTATAAGAATTTCGGTTTTGAGCTCATCGGCAAGGGCCAGACCTGGTGGTACCACCTGCCCCAGTAGCCCGCACTCCCCCGACGCCGTATCACTTTTGGTCCGTTTCCGGCCGACGCGGTATCACTTTTGGCAGCCTTTTCAGCGACGCGGTATCACCTTTGGCGTGGCACGAACTGCACCTTGATCGCGCTGCGCAGGCGGATAGCCCCGTCCTCGGTCACGGGAGCGAAGGGGCTTCGGGGCGCGGCGGTGACGGCCGGAGCTGAGCCCATCGAAGAGGCACCCGAGGCCGGCCAAGGCGCCCAGGCTGGGTACGCCGTCGTGTGTGCCAGCGGCGTCACCAGAAAGGCGGGCAAGCCGGTTAATGGCCAAGTCCGGGTGGGAGACCTTGAACCGGGGAAGTGCAACCGGCCGCAACGCAAACAGTTGAGGGAGAAATGAATCTCCCTCAACTGTTTGCGTTGCGGTGATACGGCGTTGCCTATTTTCTCACCAAAGGTGATACGGCGTCGCCGAGAAGCACGCCAAAGGTGATACGGCGTTGGCGGCGGTGGTTACCAGCCGCGCTCGGCCAGGCGGTGCGGCTCGGGGATGTCGGCGACGTTGATGCCCACCATGGCCTCGCCCAGGCCGCGGGAGACCTCGGCGATGACGGAGGGGTCATCGTAGAACGTGGTGGCCTTCACGACGGCGGCGGCACGCTGTGCCGGGTTGCCGGACTTGAAGATGCCGGAGCCGACGAACACGCCGTCCGCGCCGAGCTGCATCATCATGGCTGCGTCGGCCGGGGTGGCGATGCCGCCGGCGGTGAACAGCACCACGGGAAGCTTGCCGGTCGAGGCAATTTCCTTGACCAGTTCGTACGGAGCGGCCAGTTCCTTGGCGGCCACGTACAGCTCGTCCTCGGGCAGGGCTGCCAGCTTGGCGATTTCGGCGCGGATCTTGCGCATGTGGCCCGTGGCGTTGGAGACGTCGCCGGTGCCGGCTTCACCCTTGGAACGGATCATCGCGGCACCTTCGTTGATGCGGCGCAGCGCCTCACCGAGGTTCGTGGCGCCACAGACGAAGGGAACCTTGAAGTTCCACTTGTCGATGTGGTGCTCGTAATCGGCCGGGGTCAGGACCTCGGACTCGTCGACATAGTCGACGCCGAGGGATTCCAGGACCTGGGCCTCGACGAAGTGCCCGATGCGGGCCTTCGCCATGACCGGGATGGAGACAGCAGCGATGATGGCGTCGATCATGTCCGGATCGCTGGCGCGGGACACGCCGCCCTGCGCACGGATGTCTGCCGGAACGCGCTCCAAGGCCATGACGGCAACGGCGCCGGCATCTTCGGCAATCTTGGCCTGCTCAACGTTGACAACGTCCATGATGACGCCGCCCTTGAGCATCTCGGCCATGCCGCGCTTGACACGGCTGCTGCCGGTTACCGATGTTACGTCGCTAGTAGACACAAAAACCCCTCTGGGAAGGAACGAAAAATTTTCTTGCCCGCCAACGTGACACGCCGCACGGGTACGTTCATTCTATTCCCCAAAATGGGGCAGCTTTGAACCAGTGTTACTTCTCGGCGGGAAGGGTGGTTCCCAGGGCCTGGCGGCGTACCGTGCCCACGCGCTGGAAGATCGTCACGAGGCTTGCCGCGGCCAGCAGGACAAGCACGACGGCGAGCACGGCTTCGGGGATGCCCAGGCCCACCAGCCCGGTCGCCACGAGGACCACGACGAGCCGGTCGGAGCGTTCGGCAATGCCGACGTTCGCGGTCATCCCCAGCCCCTCGGCGCGTGCCTTGGCGTAGGAGACGATGGAGCCGAGCACCAGGCAGGTCAGCGCCATGGCGGCAATGAAGTGGTTGTTTCCACCGGTGTAGAACCAGATCACGATGCCGGCAAAGACTGCGCCGTCGCCCACCCGGTCCAGGGTGGAGTCAAGGAAGGCACCCCATTTTCCGGAACGGCCCAACATGCGCGCCATGAGCCCGTCGATGATGTCGGAGAACACGAAGACGGTGATCACCACGGTGCCCCAGAACAGCTGGCCCAGGGGGTAGCCGATCAGCGCGCCGCCGGCAACGCCGAGCGTGCCCACGATCGTGACGGCGTCCGGGGACACCTTCAGGCGCACCAGCAGCGCGGCCACGGGGGTGAAGATTGCCGCGAAGAGTGCGCGGGCATACTTGTTCAGCATTGGCTAACCTTATTCAATTCGACACTCCTACTCGACGCCGGCCCAGGCGGCGGCCACCTGGTCACGGGCGTCGCCGAGTGTTTGGGTGATGGCCTTGGTACCCGCGATGATGGGCAGGAAGTTCCCGTCCCCACCCCACCGCGGCACGATGTGCTGGTGCAGGTGCGCGGCGATGCCCGCTCCCCCGGTCACGCCCTGGTTCATGCCCAGGTTGAAGCCCGACGGGTTGGACACCGCGCGCAGCACGCGCATGGCCTGCTGGGACAGGGCGGCAAACTCGGCCGTCTCCGCCAGCGTCAGGTCCGTGTAGTCGGGCACGTGCCGGTACGGGCACACCAGCAGGTGGCCGGGGTTGTACGGAAACAGGTTCAGCACCACATAGGCCAGTTCGCCGCGGTAAACTATCAGCGATTCTTCGTCACTGCGGGACGGTGCCACGCAAAACGGGCAGTCGTCCTTGCCGGTGACCTGCTCCTGGCCACCTTTTACATAAGCGAGCCGGTGCGGCGTCCAGAGCCGTTGGAAGGCGTCGGGCACCCCCGGAAGCTCAAAGTCATCCTGAATGGACGCCGCACCCTGCTCACTCACGTATTGCTTCCTTTGTTTCGCGTCGCTGTCCGGGACCTAGGCGGTCCGGTTGCGGACGGCCTCGACGATCCGGGACACGGCCTCTTCAACGGGCACGCCGTTGTCCTGGCTGCCGTCACGGAAGCGGAAGGAGACCGCGTTGGCGTCGGCGTCGTCCCCGCCGGCAATCAGCACGAACGGGATCTTGTCCTTGCTGGCGGTGCGGATCTTCTTCGGGAACCTGTCGCTGGAGATGTCCACCTCGGCACGGATGCCGGCCTTCTTCAGCTGGGCGACGACGTCGTACATGTAGTCGTTGAACGCCTCGGCGACGGGGATGGCCACCACCTGGACGGGTGAGAGCCAGGCCGGGAACGCGCCGGCGTAGTGCTCGGTCAGCACGCCCATGAAGCGTTCCACGGAGCCGAACAGGGCCCGGTGGATCATGACGGGGCGCTGGCGGGTGCCGTCGGCGGCCTGGTATTCGAGCTCAAAGCGCTCGGGCAGGTTGAAGTCCAGCTGGATCGTGGACATCTGCCAGGTGCGGCCCAGCGCATCCTTGGCCTGCACGGAGATCTTGGGGCCGTAGAACGCGGCTCCACCCGGATCCGGCACCAGTTCCAGCCCGGAGGCCTGGGCAACTTCGGCCAGCGTGTTGGTGGCTTCCTCCCAGGCGTCGTCGTCGCCGACGAACTTCTCGGGGTCCTTCGTGGAGAGTTCCAGGTAGAAGTCGTCCAGGCCGTAGTCCTTCAGCAGCCCCAACACGAAGTTCAGCGTGGTGGTGAGCTCATCCTTCATCTGCTCCTTGGTGCAGTAGATGTGGGCGTCGTCCTGTGTCATGCCGCGCACGCGGGTCAGGCCGTGCACCACGCCGGACTTCTCGTAGCGGTACACGGAGCCGAACTCGAACAGGCGCAGCGGCAGTTCGCGGTAGGAACGCCCGCGGGAGCGGAAGATCAGGTTGTGCATGGGGCAGTTCATCGGCTTGAGGTAGTAGTCCTGGCCGGGCTTGCGGACGGTGCCGTCCTCGTTCAGTTCGGCGTCCACGTGCATGGGCGGGAACATGCCGTCGCGGTACCAGTCCAGGTGGCCGGACACCTCGTACAGGTGGCCCTTGGTGATGTGCGGCGTGTAGACGAACTCGTAACCGGCGTCCACGTGGCGCTGGCGGGAGTAGTCCTCCATCTCCTTGCGGATGATGCCGCCCTTGGGGTGGAAGACGGGCAGGCCGGAGCCCAGCTCGTCGGGGAAGGAGAACAGGTCAAGTTCGACGCCGAGCTTGCGGTGGTCGCGGCGCTCGGCCTCGGCGATGCGCTCCTGGTATGCCTTCAGGGCGTCCTTGGTGGGCCAGGCCGTGCCGTAGATGCGCTGCAACTGCTGGTTGGCCTGGTTGCCCAGCCAGTACGCGGCGGAGCTGCGAGTCAGGGCGAAGGCGTTGGAGATCAGCTTCGTGTTTTGCAGGTGCGGGCCGCGGCACAGATCGCACCACAAGACGTCGCCGCTCTTGCGGTCGATGTTGTCGTAGATGGTGATGTCGCCGGCGCCAACTTCGACGTTCACGCCCTCACCGGCGGCGTCGGCGTCGGAGGCCTTGCCCAGCAGTTCAAGCTTGTAGGGTTCGTTGGCCATGGCCTCGCGGGCCTCGTCCTCGGTGACCACGCGGCGGGCGAATTTTTGGTTCTGGTTGACGATCTTGAGCATCATCTTTTCAAGGGTCTTCAGATCCTCGGGCGTGAAGGGCTCGGCGACGTCGAAGTCGAAGTAGAAACCGTCGGTGATGTACGGTCCGATGCCGAGCTTGGCGTCGGGGCGCAGCTGCTGCACGGCCTGGGCCATGACGTGGGCGGTGGAGTGGCGGAGCACGTTCAGCCCGTCCGGGGAGTCAATCGTGACGCCCTCGACGACGGCGCCCTCGGCCAACGGCTGGTCCAGGTCCTTCAAAACCCCGTCAACACGGGCAACAACGACCTCGCGGCGTTCGAAGAACAGCTCCGCTCCGGTGGTGCCGGTGGCCACCGTCGTCGCTACGCCGTCGACTTGAATGGTGATCTGTGTATCCACTGGCACGGTTAACTCCTTGATTTGTCATGTACGGCTCCATGTTTAAGCAACATACGGGGGTTGCTGTGAGCCATATTGATCGTATCGGTTCGGCCGGGAAGCGACCAACCCGCCCGCGCCCTGGCAGGGAGCAGCGCACCGTCAGCGGCGCAAGGACTGCCACCACGAGTTCTCCGGCAGTTCACCGTAACGCAACCCGGCTAGTACATACATTCGAGTCGAATTAAGTGTACGCTCGCTTCACGCGGCACGAAGCCGCCAATTGGGAAGAATTTCGCAAGGTCCGGGCATGAGAACGGGACCCAATGCGTTATTTAGATAGATGTCAGCGCTGGAGACGCCTACCATGGCCTTATGGTCGGAAGGCGCACCCCGCAGCAGGCCCACAAACGATTCTAAGGAGCGTTCCATGACGGACATGGTCACCCTCATCGCTAAAACCACACCCCTTGAGCGGGAGCTTAAGACTACGTCCCGAACCGTCAAAGAATCCGACCTGCCGCGCCTCGGCGAACTGTACTTCACGGCCTACGACCCCGGACTGGCCGGCGACTCGCTGCAGGCCGCCATGGAGGACATGCAGGCGTCCCTGACGGGAAAATACGGGCAGTTCCTGCCCAACGCCTCCCATGTGGCCTTGGATGACGACGGCAAGATCGTCGCCGCGGTCCTCGTCGTTGAGCGCGCGATCGGTGACGACACTCCCGAGGCGCCCTTCATCATCGAATTGTTCACCGATCGTGACCACCGCCGCCGCGGCCTGGCCGAGGACCTGGTGCTGGCCACCATGGACACCTTGTTCAACGACGGCCAACGGGATGTGGCCCTGCGGGTGGAGGCTTCCAACTCCGCCGCACTCGCCCTGTACCTGTCCCTCGACTTCCGGCGCTGGTCACCGGAAGAAAACGACGACTGAACCCCTTCGAACTGAACCCCTTCGGTTAGGACACGCACAGTGGAGAAAAAACAGTGGATCAAAAGCTGACGTTCATTTCGCTCGGGTCAGCGACGTTGCGCGGTCCCGTGAGTTCTATGTGGACGGGCTGGGCTGGACCCCGCACCAGGAAGTGCCCGGGCAGGTCATTTTCCTCCAGGTCAACCACGGCCTGATCCTTTCGCTGTGGAACCGCGCCGGCATGGCCGCCGAGCTGGGCACGGACCCCGGCACACTGGACCCCGGCCATGGCATCGCGCCCATCACGCTGAGCCAAAACGTGGCCAGCCCCGCGGAGGTCGATGCCGTGCTTGCGCAGGCACGCCTCGCGGGCGCCGCCGTCGCCAATCCCCCGCGCCGGCAGGAATGGGGCGGGTACAGCGGCTACTTTGCCGATCCCGACGGCTTCCGCTGGGAGATCGCCTTCAACCCCACCTGGCAGGTCAACGACGACGGCCACGTCACCGTCTGAGGGCTCCGCCGCGCCACCTTGACACCGGCTGGGAATCGGCTGGGACTTTCCGCAATTACGCGTCCTTCGGGGCAATTCTCCCAGCGCCGCGTGTGAGTATGGGAGCTGCCGGCACTGGGCCGGGGCGAACAAAGCGGCTTGGGGCGCGCGGCGAGGAGCAAAGCCATGAGCCTGTACGAGCAACTGTTGACACGCGACAGCCACAGGAAGCGACGCAAGCGGATTTTCCTGAGCGTGGTGGCCGCCGTGGCGATCGTGGTCCTGGCCGTTGCCAGCTATGTGGTGTTCATCGCCGTCCGTGCCAACAACGACGTGATGCGCTCCAACGCCCTTGAGGGCCTGACGGGTGTGCCCAAGCTGGGCAAGGACACCAACATTCTGGTCATGGGGCTCGATTCCCGGGTCGACGAGAACGGCAAACCCCTTTCCGCGGCACTCTACAGTGCCCTCGACGCCGGGGATCAAAGCATCGGCGGCTACAACGCCAACGTGCTCATGCTCATCCACATCCCCGCGGACGGCGCGAAGGCGACAGCGATTTCGATCCCCCGCGACGACTACGTCCAGGTTGAGGGGATCCCCGGACAGTCCATCTCGGCCAAGATCAAGGAAGCCTACGGGTACGGGCTCGCTGCCGAGCAAACCGCATTGCTCAAGGCGGGCAAGCCCAACGACAACGCGAGCTATCAGCAGGCCCGCGAGGCCGGACGCCACGCCGAGCTGGCCACGGTCTCCGCATTTTTGGGCAGCGTCCACATAGACCACTTCGTGGAGGTCACGATGGCCGGCTTCTACCAGGTGGCCGAGGCCGTGGCACCCATCACCGTGTGCCTGAACCGTGCCACCCAGGACACGTACTCCGGCGCCGACTTCAAAAAGGGCGTCCAACAAATCGACGCCAAGCAGGCCATGGCGTTTGTCCGCCAGCGCAGGGACACCACCGACCCCAGCTACAGCTTCTCCGACCTTGACCGGGAACGGCGCCAGCAGGCCTTCATCGTCTCGGTGATCCACCAGCTCAAGCAGGCGGGCACCTTCACCGACATTCCGAAGATGGAAGGCGTGCTCAACGCCGTCAGCCACAACATCGTGGTCGACTCCGGGCTGAACCTGATCGACCTCGCCCAACAGGCCGGCTCCATCACGGGCGGCAACATCTCCTTCAGCACCCTGCCCATCACGGGCTTTGGCACCTCGCCCTCGGGCGAGTCCATCAACACCGTGGACGTCGCAAACGTCCAGGCCACCGTCAAGGAACTCCTGGCCCCTCCCAAGGCGGCCGGCACCGCGCCGGTCACGAAGGCGCCAGCCGCGGATTCGCCGTCGGTGCCGGCGCCGGCACAGGCACCGGCAAGCAAGGCCCCGACCTCCTCGACCGCCAAGCCGGCCGCCAAGGCCCCCACCGTGTACTCCGACTGGACGGGGGCGCTGCAGGGCGGCTCCATCGCCTGCGTGAAATAGGGAACCCGACTCATGATGCACATTGCCCTGGCAATACTTTTGGCCGCTGTCGTCCTCGCCGGACTGGCAAGGATCTTTACGGCGCGCACCGGGCCGGCAAGGGTCGACGGCGTGGCCGTCACCGTGGCCGCGCTGGCTCCCGCGGCGGCACTTTGGCAATGGATCGGCGGCGTTGCCCCGGCCGCGGCCCTGGGCTGCGTGGGCCTCTGGTTCCTGTGGCGGGTTGCGGCGCCGGCGGGCAAGGCCACGCCGGTGCCGGGCGGCGGGCGGGGAACGGCGGCCTACCGGCTGCTCTTTTCCGCGGCGGCGCTGTGGATCACCCTGGCCCTGCAGAGCGTCCACGAGCACGGCACGGGCGAGCTGCTGGGAAACATCCTTTTGCACACCATGGCCGGGGTGACCCTGATCTTTGCCGCTGCGGCCTGGCTTCTGGGCACCTTCGCCATGCCCGAGGGTTCGGGCGAGAAGATCCGGCCCATTCTGGGCACCCAGGAGGCCGTGGCCGCGATCGCCGTGGCCTTGTGTTTCTTCACCCTCGTCTAGGCCGGCCACCCACCGCCTAGACGATCGGCTCGATCGGCTCGATCAGTTCCGGGCCGTCATTGCGCACATTGCCCACGGCCGCACTCACCGGGTCCAGGATCCAGCCCTCGGCCACCCCGTAGGCCCGGGACAACACCAGAGCCACCAGGGTTGCGGCCTCCCCGGCGGCCGGGTCCAGCCATGCGTCCATCGTGTCCGCGTCCATGGGCACCGGCAGCCGGTCGTGCAGGGTGGCCAGTTCGCCGTCGGGCGGGGCCGGCATCGTCAGGATGGTGCAGGAGAGCAGCCACTGGTCCTCGGCCCCGTCCGCCTTGGCCGGGTCCTTCCACCATTCGTAGAGGCCCGCGAAAGTGGTCAGCGAGCCGTCCTGGCTGTGCACGAAGTACGGCTGCTTTCCCTTGCCGTCCGGCAGCTTTTTCCACTCGTAGTAGCCCTCCACGGGAACCGCGCACCGCCGGGCCTTGACGGCGGAACGGAAAGTGGGCTTGTCCAGGACGGTTTCGGTCCTGGCATTGAAGGCCCGCACGCCCACCGAGGCGTCCTTGGCCCAGCGCGGCACCAGCCCCCATTGCGCAACATGGACCTGGCGGTGCGGTTCGCCGTCGACGAGCCGTTCGAGGACGATCGGCACGTCGGTGGTGGGCGCAACGTTGTAGGAGGCCCGCAGTTCAAGGTTTGCGTCGGCCTCGGCCTCCAGCTCGGCCACCAAATCCCCCACGGTCCAGGTCATTGCGTATCGTCCACACATGCCTTCCATGGTGGCACGAACGCCACAAAGCTGGGAATACCGCCACCACCAAGTAGCGTTGTGAAGAGTACTCACCCCAAATTGACGCGTAGGAGCAAAACTGTGGAATACACCCCCGAAGCCGGCACCATCACCATGTTTTCCACCGTTTGGTGCGGATACTGCAAGCGTTTGAAGAAGCAGTTGGAGGCCAAGGGCATCGGCTACACCGAGATCAACATCGAGGAGACCCCCGGCACCGCGGAACTGGTGGAACAGCTCAACAACGGCAACCAGACCGTCCCCACCATCATTTACCCGGACGGCTCGGCCGCCACCAACCCCTCGTTGAACGACGTCATGGCTAAACTGGGCGTCTAGCCCGGCGGCCAATCGCCGGGCCCGTCGATCGCAAGGGGAGCAGACACATGGTTCACAAGGTTCAAGGCGCGGTAGTGCGCAGTGCGGGCGCGCCCGTCACCCTCGAGACCGTCCTGGTCCCGGATCCCGGACCCGGCGAAGCCCTGGTGGACATCCTCACCAGCGGTGTTTGCCACACCGACCTGCATTACAAACAAGGCGGCATCAGCGATGATTTCCCGTTCCTGCTGGGCCACGAGGCCTCGGGAGTGGTCAGCGCCGTAGGCCCGGACGTCACCAACGTGGCGCCGGGCGATCGGGTCATCCTGAACTGGCGCGCCGTTTGCGGCACCTGCCGGGCGTGCGCCAAGGGCCAGCCCCAGTACTGCTTCAACACGGCCAACGCCACACAGAAGATGACCCTCGAGGACGGTACCGTCCTCTCCCCCGCCCTGGGCATCGGCGCGTTCATTGAAAAGACGCTCGTCGCCGCCGGCCAGTGCACCAAGGTGGACGACGACGTCGATCCTGCCGCGGCGGGACTGCTGGGCTGCGGCGTCATGGCCGGGCTGGGTGCCGCCATCAACACCGGCGGGGTCAAGCGTGGGGACTCCGTGGCCGTGATCGGCTGCGGCGGAGTGGGCGCCGCAGCCATCGCCGGCGCCGCACTGGCCGGGGCCACCACGGTGATCGCCGTGGACAGGAATCCGCAAAAGCTTCTGGCCACCCGCGCTCTGGGCGCCACGCACACGGTCAACTCCGCGGAGGAGGACGCCGTGGCCGCCATCCAGAAACTCACCGGCGGGTTCGGGGCGGATGTGGTGATTGACGCCGTCGGACGCCCGGAGACGTACAAGCAGGCGTTCTATGCCCGCGACCTTGCCGGCACCGTGGTCCTGGTGGGCGTGCCCACGCCGGAGATGGTGTTGGAGCTGCCGCTGCTGGACGTGTTTGGCCGCGGCGGGTCGCTGAAGTCGTCCTGGTACGGCGACTGCCTGCCGTCCCGCGACTTCCCCCTGCTCATAGACCTGTACAAACAGGGCCGGCTGGACCTGGACGCATTCGTCACCGAACGCATCACCATCAACGACATCGAGGCCGCCTTCGCCAAAATGGCCGACGGCACCGTGCTGCGCTCCGTGGTGGTGCTCTAGTGGCGGCGCGGATCGAGCGGCTGGTCACCTCGGGCACGTTCTCGCTCGACGGCGGCACCTGGGATGTGGACAACAACGTGTGGCTGGTGGGCGACGACGCCGAGCTCCTGGTGATCGACCCGGCCCACGACCCCGCGGCGATCCTCGAGGCCGTGGGCGGGCGCACCGTGAAGGCGGTGCTGCTGACCCACGGGCACGACGACCACATCCGCTTTGCCCGGCAATTTGCCGCGCTGGCGGGCGCACCCGTGCTCATGAACCCGGCGGACCAGATGCTCTGGGACGCCGTCTACCCCGGCACCAGCCCGGACGGGCACATCAGCGACGGGGACACATTTGAGGTGGCGGGCACAACCCTGACGGCACTGCACACGCCGGGCCACTCCCCCGGCTCCACCTGCTTTTATGCCGAGTCACTGGGCACGGTTTTCACCGGGGACACCCTGTTCCAGGGCGGGCCCGGCGCCACGGGACGGTCCTTTAGCGACCACCCCACCATCGTGGCCTCCATCAGGGGGCGGTTGCTGACCCTTCCGGCGCAGACGGTGGTCAACACCGGGCACGGTGACTCCACGACGATCGCCGCGGAGGCTCCGGGCATTACGGCTCTGTAAGCAGTTCCGCATGCTGGGCGTAGGCGGCCAACACGGCCGCCTCAACGGCGTCGACGGTGACGCCGGGGACAAGGTCCTCGGCGGCACCGGCGGTGCGCGGATCCCAGTCAAGGCCCAGCGCACTGTACGTGTCCACCAGCACCTCACGGATGGGTGCGGAGTTTTCCACCACGATCACCGAGCTGAACAGCCAGGCCCCCGACACGACGCGCTGGGCGGTGCCCACGAGCTTCACGGCACCGGTCGCGCCACGGCCAAACACGCTGTATTCGCCCGGGCAGTACTCCCCCGGGATTTCCCCGACGCCGGCATCCACGCCAAGTGAGCGCAACGCCTCGGTGAACAGCTCCCCGAAAAAGCCGAACCGCGGTTTGGCGTCGGCAATGGCGTCCGCCTCGGGCTGGATGTGGTCCACCACCAGGGTGCCCTGGTGGTAGGCGGCGGCCCGGCCGCCGGCCCGCCGCACGGCGGGCACGAAGCCGCGCGCCGTCGACGCCAGGGTTGCGGCGGCGAAACCGGGGAGCCGGGTGTCCCGCTGGCCAAAGGCGACGGTGGGTTCGGGGCGGTACAGGCGCAGCATGGCCGGCCGTTTCCCGTCCCTCACCTCGGCCAGCAGGTCCAGCCCGCGATTCAGGTCGGCCCCGGCCCCGAGCGATTGGGTTTGCCGGTGAACCGAAAGTACCGGCGCCAGCAGGGCGCGTTCGTTGCTGCTCATTTTGCTAGCCTTCCTTAACTGCGGGGACGGGGCGGACGGTAAGTATTTGTTCGGACCGGCCGAACGGGCCCGTCTCGTCGTGGAGCACCGCCGACGTCAGGCCGATCCCGTCGCCGGCGAACGTCACCCGCGTTTCAAGCCCCAACCATTCCCCGACCGGTTCGCGGTGGATGTGCAGGGACAGATCGACGTTGGGGAACATGTAGCTGCCGGGACCCGGATCCACGCGGGTCGAGATCCCGTTGGCACTGTCCACGAGTCCCAGGAGGCGGACCAGCGCCGAGGTGGGTTCGCCGTCGAGCATGGAATAGGGGCTGCGCAGCCAGGTGCGGCCCCGCCCGGGCCGATGGCCGGGAGCCACCCGCCCTTCCAGGGACCTGATGAAGCCGCCGGGCCAGATCGTCATGCCGTCCCACGGTTCGGCGTCCTCGGGGCTGCCCAAGGACGCGTCCTCGCACGCCTGGACCGCCGTCGTGTCGCCGGTCTGCATGCGCCAGGCCGTGACGCGTACGGCGGGGCGGCCGTGGGCGATCAGCTCGGCCTGGACCAGTTCGATGGTCTTGCCGGGGCGCAGCATGGTGGCCTCGACGGTGAAGGGTCCGGCCGGGATCAGGCCGAGGATGTCGAAGTTGAACCGGGCCAGGCGCATGCCCTCCCGGGGCGCGAACTGCTCCAGCACGTGCACCAGCAGCCCGGATACGGGGGCCATGTGCTGTTCGTGCGGGTTCCAGGCACCCTGCGTGTGGATGGTTGACTCGAACTGGTTGCCGCCCAGGTGGCGATAGTACGACGTGGCGTCACTGGCCGTCGACAAAGTGGATTCCTGCATGCCAACGACTTTACCGGCACCCTGGCCTTGGTGTTTTCCGCGAACGACGGCGGCGGGCCCGCCGGGCCGCGCCGGGAGGCCTAGGAGTTCGGCTCGTGCGCGGCGGCGGGCGATGCTGTTGCGGGTGAGGTGGCGGGCTCCGACGGCGTGGCCAGGCGGTCGTCCGGGGCGGTTGCAGCCAGCTTCCGGCGGAGTGAGCGCCGGATTCGGCGGACCGTGAACACCGCCGCAACCGCGAGGACCAGCAGGGCAAGCAGTGCAAACGGCGATCCGGCGGCGGCCGCGACGGCGGCATCAAAGGCGGCCAGGCCGATCGTGGCGTAGATGGTGGCCCAGGCCAGCGAGCCAACCACGGTGGCCGGGATGTAGCGCCGCAGCGGCATCCGGCCCAGGCCCGCGGCCATGTTCACGGCGGTCTGCACGCCAATGGTCAAAAAGCTCACGCTGACGGCCGGGGCGCCCCACCGGGCAATGGCCTTCTCCGCCCGGAGCACGGCCTGGGAGTCGAGGTACTTTTGCATCCTGGTCTTGCGGCCGCCGGCGGCAACGCCGCGCCCGGCCCAATAGGTCGCGTTGGAGCGCAGCATCACGATGACGAACAGGATGCAAAATGCCCAAATGAACGGAAGGGAGCCGATGCTGTCCATCATGAGCGCGTGGAACCCCCTGGGGTGAAAAATAATTTGGTCACAGATTCCTGCGCCAATAGCCACTTTCCATCGTAACGAAGGCCGGCAAGGTTCCCCTAATTCTTGCGGAGTGATCCGCCCCGCACGGAGCCCCGAAGAAGGGCCCTGTCCCCGCCGCCCGCCGGGGCATAGCATCAAGGACGCACCACAGAAAAGACAATCCGGGGAGACACGTAATGACGGGACCGGCAAGGAATACCGGCTGCTGCGTGGTCGGCGGCGGACCCGCCGGCATGATGCTTGGCCTGCTGCTGGCCCGGGCCGGAGTCGACGTCACGGTCCTGGAAAAGCACGCCGACTTCTTTCGGGACTTCCGCGGCGACACGATCCACCCCTCCACCCTGGATTTGATCGACCAACTTGGCCTCCGGAGCAAGTTCCTGGCAATCCCGCAGAGCAGCATCACCACCTTGGACCTGGTGGTGGGCGGAACGCGGCTGCGACCCATCGACTTCGGCACCCTGCGCGGGCCCAACAAGCGGATTGCCCTCATGCCGCAATGGGACTTCCTGGACCTGTTGGCCGAGGCCGGCCGGGAATTGCCGAACTTCCATCTTCTGATGGGCACCGAGGCCACCGGGCTGCTCCGCAGCGGCACCACGGTTTCCGGGGTCCGGGCGCAGGGGCCGGACGGCCCGCTGGACATCGCGGCGCCCGTGACGGTTGCCGCCGACGGCCGCAGCTCCACGGTGAGGCAGGCCGCGGGCCTGCACCCGCAGGCCCGCGGCGTCCCGATCGACGTGCTGTGGTTCCGCCTCCCCACACCCCCGTCGCCGCCACCGGACACGCTGGGGTACCTGCGCAACGGGACCCTGGTCATCACCATTCCACGCATCGACTACTACCAAATGGGCATGCTGATCCCCAAAGACGGTTTCGAATCCGTCAGGGCCGGTGGCCTGGCCGCCTTCCGTGAGCGGATCCGCACCACCGCCCCCTTCCTGGCGACGACCCTTGACTCCCTGCAAGACTGGGACCAGGTGAAGCTGCTGTCCGTGCAGGTGGACCGGCTGGAGGACTGGTCGGTGCCCGGGCTGCTGTGCATTGGCGACGCGGCCCACGCCATGAGCCCCGTCTTCGGCGTCGGCGTCAACTACGCCGTCCAGGACGCCGTGGCCGCCGCCCGGTACCTGGCCCCGCCGCTGCTGGCCGGCGGCTCCACGGATGCTGCCATGGCGGCGGTGCAGCAGCGGCGCGAATGGCCCGTGCGCCTCATGCAGCCCCTGCAGCAACGGGTCCACGCGGTGATCTCCGGCGGGGCAACGGGCAGGCTAAAACAGCTGGCGCCGTGGCAGGCCCGGCTCGCCACGCTCGCCGCCAGGACTGCCCGGCCCGTGATGGCCCGCCTGGTGGGCCGCGGCTTCCGGCCGGAAACCATCCGGGGCACCGCACAGAGGCCCAAACATCGTCTGTGATTTCCCGCACATCTCCCGGTTCCGGCGCTAGCATCAAACCATGACCAACGATGTTCTCGATTCGTACACGTCCGGCATTTCCACGACTCCCCTGTTGGGCGAGACCATCGGCGGGAATTTTGCCCGTACGGCGTCGCGCTTTCCGGACCGGGAGGCGCTCGTGGACGTCGCGTCGGGCCGCCGGTGGACGTACACGCAACTCGATGCCGACGTCAACGTATTGGCGCGCGGACTGCTGGCCGCCGGCATCGAAAAAGGGACCCGGGTGGGCATTTGGGCGCCCAACGTCCCCGAGTGGGTGCTGGTGCAATACGCGACCGCGAAGATCGGCGCCATCCTCGTCAACATCAACCCGTCGTACCGGGCCCATGAACTCAAGTACGCCCTGCAGCAATCGGGCATGCGCATGGTGGTGGCGCTTCCCGAGTTCCGCGGCTCCGCCTACGAGGCCATGATCAACCAGGTCCGGCCCGAATGCCCGGAGCTGACGGACGTGGTGTACATCGGCACCGGTTCCTGGGACGCGTTGGTGGCGGGGGCCGCGGCAGTGCCGGCGGACGCCGTCGAACAGGCCCTGGCCGGGCTGGGCGCCGACGACCCCATCAACATCCAGTACACCTCGGGCACCACCGGCTTCCCCAAGGGCGCCACGCTCAGCCACCACAACATCCTCAACAACGGCTACTTCGTCACCGAGACCATCAACTTCACCGAACAGGACAGGTTGTGCGTGCCCGTGCCGTTCTACCACTGCTTCGGCATGGTCATGGGTAATCTGGGCGCCACCTCGCACGGGGCCGCCATCATCATTCCGGCGCCGGCCTTCGACCCGGCCGCCACCTTGCGCGCTGTCCAGTCGGAAAAGTGCACGGCCCTGTACGGGGTGCCCACCATGTTCATCGCCGAACAAAACCTCCCCGACTTCGCCACCTACGACCTCTCCAGCCTGCGCACCGGCATCATGGCCGGCTCGCCCTGCCCCGTGGAGGTCATGAAGCGGTGCGTGAGCGAGATGCACATGTCCGAAGTCTCCATTGCCTACGGCATGACCGAGACCTCGCCGGTGTCGATGCAGACCATGGCCGACGACGACGTCGCCCACCGCACCGAGACCGTGGGCCGGGTGCACCCGCACCTCGAGGTGAAGATCGTGGACCCCGTCACGGGGCTGACGGTGCCGCGCGGAACCCCCGGCGAATTTTGTACCCGCGGCTATTCGGTCATGCTCGGCTACTGGAACGATCCGGAAAAGACGGCCGGCGCCATCGACGCGGCCCGGTGGATGCACACCGGGGACCTGGCCGTCATGCTCGGGGACGGCTACGTCAACATTGTGGGGCGCATCAAGGACATGGTGATCCGCGGCGGCGAGAACCTGTATCCGCGCGAAATTGAGGAGTTCCTCTACCAGCACCCGGACATTGCCGACGTCCAGGTGATCGGCGTCCCGGATGAAAAGTACGGCGAGGAGCTGTGCGCCTGGCTGTTGATGAAGCCGGGGGCGGCGCCGCTGGACCAGGCGGCCGTGGCGGCGTTCTGCGAGGGCCACCTGTCCCGGCACAAGGTTCCGCGCTACGTACTCGTGGTGGACGAGTTCCCCATGACCGTCACGGGAAAGGTGCGCAAGATGGACATGCGGGCCACGACGGTGGAGCTGCTGGGGCTGGGCTAAGACCAGGAGCGGGATCCGCGGGAGTCATCGATTTTCGCGGGTGGCCTGCCACCGGCGACAATCGATGACTCCCGCGCAGATGCCTAGGAGTTGTGCAGCCGCTCGCGGAGCCCGGGCCAGGAGGCGGCAAAACCCGCATGCAGGGACCGGTTGGCAACCTCGGCCGCCGGGACCCATTCCAGGGCCAGGCTTTCCGGATCGCTGATCACGGCCTCGAAGGGCGTCACGGCACGGACGGCGACCGTAGTGTAGCTCCAGTAGCCCACATCAAAGACGGAGGTGAACAACAGTTCCACGTTCTCCGCGGGCACGCCGGCCTCCTCGCGGGCTTCCCGGAGGGCGCCGTCGACGGCGTCCTCGCCCTGGTGCAGGGCACCGCCGGGCAGTCCCCAGGTGCCGCCCTGGTGGGACCAGAGCGCCCTGTGCTGGAGCAGGACTCCGCGGCCGGCGTCGAACACCAGGAGGCCGGCCGAACCAAAGCGGCCCCAGAACTTGCCCCGATCCCCCTCAACCCAGGCGTCTCCGGGATCCCGTGGACCGCCCAGGCCTCCCGGACGAACAACGGCCGCGGCATCCCGGATGAACCGGGCCGCGGCGGCGGAATGCGTGCCTGTGTGGGAATTTTCCTGCTCCATGGATCCAACGGTACCAACACCGCACGGCCGGAGGGTTCCGGGCTAGTCCATGAACTCCGCACGCCTGAACCGCAGTTCCCGCTCCGCGCCCCGGAGCGGGGACCCGCTGAACGGCAGCTCCTCCAGCCGGATGGAACCGGCAGCGTTCAGGGCCAGCGTGTTGGCGGCTTCCGCAGCCTTCCGGGGCAACGCCAGGGAGTCCGCAAATTCCGCCCAATGCCGGCCCTTGAGGTTCTTGTACTTTCCCGCAATGGACAGGGCCATGGTGTTGTCCCCGTAGAGGAGCGTGCAGGGCACGTCGTAGATGGGGGCCATCGCGAAGGCGCCCTCCGTGCCGCCCAGGACCGAAAGGTTCTTGGCGTGAAGGTCTCCATTGCCGGTCAACCATGCGAAGACAAATTGCAGATACGCATTGCGTTTGGCCACCACGGGGGCCTGGCAGTGCGCGGCCAGGGCCATCGCAACGTCCTCGGCGGTGACGCTGTATTTCGAGGCGGGCGGCAGGCCCAGGACCTGCGTCCCGTCCTCCAGGGGCAACCGGACCCAGCTCCCGGCTGCTCCCTTGATCCGGTCGAAGCGTTCCACGAGCAGGCCGTCGAGACCGTTCCTGTCACTCATGACCCGGCTCGTCACCACGGGAATCTTCAATCCCTTGGCCCCGACCAGGTGGGCCGCCTCATTGACCACCAGGTGCGGATTCTCCGGCGGATCCAGCTTCAGCAAATAGCGCATGCCGCGCAGGGACAGGGGCGTGGTCAGCATGGATGCACTGGCCTTGTCCTGGACGCCCGGCAGGCCGTGCAGGTCCACGGAATTCGCCAGCGCCGCGAAGTCCAGCTCCTCCGGACGCGAGGTGTCCGCCAGCGGCTCCGGTTCGGCGGGCACAGCCCCTGCCGGGACCACTTGGACGTCGCCGGGTACGTCGGCGCCAACGGCCAGCAGGAGCGAGAGTTCGTCGTCGAGGCTTGTCTTGGCCGCATTCTTCAGGACCGTCAGCCGGTGTCCCTCGGGCAGAAGGCCCGCAAAGAAAGGCGGCAGGGCCCCGTTCCGGGTCTCGACCGCCGCCGCGGACAGGGGCAGCGAGAACGCCACGGGCGGTTTCCCGCCGGCAACGTAGTCGTCACGGTAGGCAAAGCGCACACCGCCCTGGTCGGTGCGCGCAAGGTGGCCCGCCAAGGCTCCGCCTTTGTAGACGTCCGCTTCGCGAATGAGCTTGAGGTGCTGGAGGTCATCCGTCATCGGGTGACCGTCAGGCGAAGCCCCAGGACATTGGCCGCAGCCGCCACGGCGCGCAGGGACGGATTTCCAGTTCCTGTTTCAATGGCGCGAATGGTCCGCTCCGAGGTTTCGGCGAGGTTGGCCAGGTCCTCTTGGGTGAGGCCTGCTTCCTTCCGGGCGGCGCGGATACCGGCGGCAACTGCTGAAACACTCTCCACGACACTCCTCCAGGCGGCAAGATCATGCCGATTGCGGCATTCATACCTGCAATCCTGCACCATTTTTTAGTTTTCGGCAATATGCTGCCGAAAGGAGCAACCCCAGAGGTTTTCGGCGTGCCCGAGACGGCAACCGGCAAGATAGTGCCGCTCGGGCGGGTTCTCGTAGCTCAGGCGGGCTCCTCCTGGAAGGCCCGGACTTCCACCCGCCCCGCACACGCCTTGGACGCTTCCTTGGCCCAGCCAAGTGCGGCATCGAGGTCGCGGGCTTCGATGACCCAAAGGCCACCCAGGTACTCCCGGGATTCGATATGGGGTCCTTCGGTCACCACGGGCGTGGCGCCGGTGTTGTCGACGGTGGTGGCGGTCTGGATGGGATGCAGGCCGCCGGCGAAAACCCAGGCGCCTTCGGCCTGGAGTTTCTTGTTGAATGCGTCGACCGCGGCAATGATCGGCTGGATGATTGCCGGATCCATGGTTTCCATGGTGGGAGCCTCGGCCGTGTCGTGGCCAACCGAGATCATGTACTGCGTCATTTTTGTTTCTCCTGCCGGGCGTCGATTGGGCGGTTCCCTGCCACCTTACCCACGCGTCCCCGCCCACCGACAGGGGGTGGCCGGCCAATTCATGGCAAACCCGGAAACAAGAAATGCGCGCAACCCGACCAAACCGGTCGGGTTGCGCGCATCCAGGCCAAGGGGCTTAGAAGTCCCAGTCCTCGTCTTCGGTGTTGACGGCCTTGCCGATCACGTAGGAGGAGCCGGAGCCGGAGAAGAAGTCGTGGTTCTCGTCGGCGTTCGGGGACAGGGCGGAGAGGATGGCCGGGTTCACGTCGGTCACGGCGGACGGGAACATGGCCTCGTAACCGAGGTTCATGAGCGCCTTGTTGGCGTTGTAGTGCAGGAACTTCTTGACGTCCTCGGCCAGGCCCACGGCGTCGTAGAGGTCGTGCGTGTACTGGACCTCGTTCTCGTAGAGTTCGTACATGAGCTCGAAGGTGTATTCCTTCAGCTCCGCCTTGCGCTCCTCGGAGAGGCCCTCCAGGCCCTTCTGGTACTTGTAGCCGATGTAGTAGCCGTGCACGGCCTCGTCGCGGATGATGAGGCGGATCAAATCGGCCGTGTTTGTCAGCTTGGCGCGTGAGGACCAGTACATGGGCAGGTAGAAGCCGGAGTAGAACAGGAAGGACTCCAGCAAGGTGGAGGCAATCTTGCGCTTGAGCGGATCGTCGCCGTAGTAGTACGACTCGATGATCTGCGCCTTCTTCTGCAGGTTCGGGTTCTCCACGGACCAGCGGAAGGCCTCGTCGATTTCCTTCGTGGAGCACAGGGTGGAGAAGATCGAGGAGTAGCTCTTGGCGTGCACCGATTCCATGAACGCAATGTTCGTGTAGACGGCCTCCTCGTGCGGGGTGATGGCGTCCGGAATCAGCGAGACGGCGCCCACGGTGCCCTGCAGGGTGTCCAACAGGGTCAGGCCGGTGAACACGCGCATGGTGAGCAGCTGCTCGTCCGGGGTCAGCGTGGCCCAGGACTGGACGTCGTTGGACAGCGGCACCTTTTCCGGCAGCCAGAAGTTGTTGACCAGTCGGTTCCAGACTTCAACGTCCTTCTCGTCCTGGATGCGGTTCCAGTTGATGGCCGCAACGTGGCTCGCCAACTTCAGCTTGTCCGGTGTCATGGTGGCTTTTCTCCCTTGTATGAATCTCGGTGGCCGCTCAGGGCCCAGTCAATCTTAAGCCAAAGGCACGACGGCGGGTGACTCCCGCCGTCGTGCTCTTCAGTTGTGCGGTGCTACAGCATGCAGCTGACGCAACCCTCTACTTCGGTCCCTTCCAACGCGAGCTGGCGCAGACGGATGTAGTAGATGGTCTTGATGCCCTTCTTCCAGGCGTAGATCTGGGCCTTGTTGATGTCACGCGTGGTGGCGGTGTCCTTGAAGAACAACGTCAGGGACAGGCCCTGGTCCACGTGCTGCGTGGCGGCGGCGTAGGTGTCGATGACCTTTTCGAAACCAAGCTCGTACGCGTCCTGGTAGAACTCCAGGTTGTCGTTGGTCAGGTACGGGGCCGGGTAGTACACACGGCCCAGCTTGCCTTCCTTGCGGATTTCGATCTTCGAGGCCACCGGGTGGATCGAGGACGTGGAGTTGTTGATGTAGCTGATGGAACCGGTGGGCGGGACGGCCTGCAGGTTCTGGTTGTAGATGCCGTGCTCCATGACGGAGGCCTTCAGCTCACGCCAGTCATCCTGGGTGGGGATGTGGATGCCGTCGAACAGCTCGGCAACGCGGGCCGTGGCCGGAACCCATTCCTGGTCCGTGTACTTGTCGAAGAACTCGCCCGAGGCGTACTTGGACTTCTCGAAACCGGCAAAGGTGGAACCGGTCTCCATGGCGATCAGGTTTGACGCCCGGATGCAGTGGTACACCACGGTGTAGAAGTAGATGTTCGTGAAGTCCAGGCCCTCTTCGGAGCCGTAGTGGACCCGCTCGCGGGCCAGGTAGCCGTGCAGGTTCATCTGGCCCAGGCCAATCGCGTGCGACTGGTCGTTGCCCTTGGCGATCGACGGGACGCTGGTGATGTTGGACATGTCCGAGACCGCGGTCAGCGTGCGGATGGAGGTCTCGATGGTGCTGCCGAAGTCCGGGGAGTCCATGGCCTTGGCAATGTTCAACGACCCCAGGTTGCAGGAGATGTCCTTGCCGGTCTCGTCGTAGGAGAGGTCATCGTGGTAGCTGGTGGGCTGGGAAACCTGCAGGATCTCGCTGCACAGGTTGCTCATGATGATCTTGCCGTCGATCGGGTTGGCGCGGTTCACCGTGTCTTCGAACATGATGTACGGGTAGCCGGACTCGAACTGGATCTCGGCGAGGGTCTGGAAGAACTCGCGGGCCTTGATCTTGGTCTTCTTGATCCGGGCGTCGTCCACCATCTCGTAGTACTTCTCGGTGACCGAGATGTCGGAGAACGGCACGCCGTAGACCTTTTCGACGTCGTACGGGGAGAACAGGTACATGTCCTCGTCGCGCTTGGCCAGCTCAAAGGTGATGTCCGGAACCACAACACCCAGGGAGAGGGTCTTGATGCGGATCTTCTCATCGGCGTTTTCACGCTTGGTGTCCAGGAAGCGGTTGATGTCGGGGTGGTGGGCGTGCAGGTACACGGCCCCCGCACCCTGGCGGGCGCCCAGCTGGTTGGCGTAGGAGAAGCTGTCCTCGAGGAGCTTCATGACGGGGATGACGCCGGAGGACTGGTTCTCGATCTGCTTGATCGGGGCGCCGACCTCGCGGATGTTGGTCAGCGCGAACGCCACGCCGCCGCCGCGCTTGGACAGCTGCAGTGCGGAGTTGATGGAGCGGCCGATCGATTCCATGTTGTCTTCGATGCGCAGCAGGAAGCAGGAGACCAGCTCGCCGCGCTGGCGCTTGCCGGCGTTCAGGAAGGTGGGGGTGGCCGGCTGGAAGCGGCCGCCGATGATCTCGTCGACCATCTTCATGGCCAGGGCCTCGTCGCCGCGGGCCAGGTGCAGGGCCACCATGCAGACGCGGTCCTCGTAGCGCTCCAGGTAGCGGTTGCCGTCAAACGTCTTCAACGTGTAGGACGTGTAGAACTTGAACGCGCCCAGGAACGTCTCGAAGCGGAACTTCTTCTTGTACGCGTGGTTGTAGAGGTCGCGGATGAAGCTCATCGTGTACTGGTCAAGCGTCTCGCGCTCGTAGTACTCGTTCTCCACCAGGTAGTCCAGCTTTTCTTCCAGGTCGTGGAAGAACACGGTGTTGTTGTTCACGTGCTGCAGGAAGTACTGGCGCGCGGCGGCGCGGTCGGCGTCAAACTGGATCTCGCCCTTGGAGTTGTACAGGTTGAGCATGGCGTTCAGCTCGTGATAGCCAAGGCCTTCCCACGCTGCGGGCATATCCTTTGACGCCTTCACGGCTGCGCCTTGAGCTGTGACAATCGTGTCCAAAATTCTTCCAATCCTTCGTGAACGCGGTCCACGTCTTCCGACGTGCCCATCAGTTCAAAACGGTATAAATGCGGTACCTTGCACTTCGCCGAGACAATGTCCCCGGCAAGGCAATACGTTTCTCCAAAATTCGTGTTCCCGGCGCCGATGACGCCGCGGATCAGGCCCCTGTTGGCCTCAACGTTGAGGAACTTGATGACCTGCTTTGGCACTGCCCCGTGGCCGGCATCCCCGCCATACGTTGGCAGGACCAGCACATAGGGCTCCTGGGCCACCAGTGTGTCTTCATGGGTGTAAACGGGCAGCCGTGCCGCTTCCATTCCCAACTTCTCAACAAATCTGTGAGTGTTCTCGGAGGTGGAGGAAAAGTAGACCAAACGGCTCCATGTGCGCCGCTCGGTTTCCCGGGCAACAGCGAGGGGTGCTGCTACGGCTGGCATGCTTTTCACTTCCTGCGGTACTTAATTGCTGCTGCACATAATGGCTGCGGTACTTATTTGCTGCTGTGGGGCCGACCTTGTGACGGTCAGCCCCACCCTGATGCGCCTGGGCGCATGAAATTATTGCCGGCGGGCGCCTGTCCCGCCGGAGGTCACGCTACGTTCGACGTGGCGTCCTGGTTGATCTCGGCGATCTTGTCCGGGCGGAAGCCCGACCAGTGGTCGGCGTCGGTGATGACGACGGGGGCCTGCTGGTAGCCAAGGCTCAGCACCCGCTCCAGGGCGGCGGGGTCGGCCGTGATGTCCACGCTCTGGTACGTGATGCCTTTTTTGTCCAAAGCCCGGTAGGTGGCGTTGCACTGGACGCATGCTGGCTTGGTGTAAACCGTGACGGTCATGATCGAGATCCCCTTGTCGTAAAGCGCTGTCTTGAGGTAGCTTTTGCGGCCGCGTGCGGCCTGCTTACTGTCGGTGTGTCCTGACAACGTTTGCTAGGGCCTCACCAGCGTGCCGGGCGTTGGCCCGAATTGCTTGATTTGCTGTATTTGATACTACATGTAGTGCAAGCCTCCGGGAACGACCCCAACATGATGTATTACAAGTATGTCATTTTATGCACCGGTAGTCCACAGCTTTAAAGAGTTAAAAGCGCAGAAATCCAAGCTTTAACCCCCGTCTATCCACAGGCTGTGGAGTAGTTAATCACTTAATTTCGGACGGCGTGTCGAGCGGTTCCGGCGTGTCGCCGGTGGTGTCGCCGGTGGTGTCGGTGCCGGCTACATGTGGTGCGGGACGCCGGGCCAGCACGGGTGAGAACGCCAGGACCATGACGCCGGCCAGCGGCACCACCAAGAGGCCCGTTCGCAGGCTCGTGGCGTCGGCAACGGCGCCCACGATGGGAGGCGAGAACAGGAACGCCAGGCGCATGAGCCAGCTCACCACCGTCAGCCCCGTGCCGGCGGGGAGCCCGGGCAGCGAGTCCGCGGCGTGCATGGCGGCGGGCACCAGGGTGGCCACGCCCAGGCCGGCCGCGGCGAAGCCGGCGATCGTGCCGGGCACCGTGGGGACCAGCAGGGCGACTCCCATGCCGATCGACACGATCACCCCGCCCGCTTGTGCCACGGCCCGCGGGCCCCAGCGGTCCACGAGCCGGTCCCCCACGAGCCGGCCGAGGAATTCGGCACCGACCAGGGCCACGAAACCCATGCCGGCGAGGGCCACGGGCGCACCAAGGCTGCCCGAAAGGTAGACGGAGGACCAGGTGCTGCCCGCATCCTCCACGAGCGTGCTGCCCGCGGCGATCACCACCAGGGCCACCAGGATCAGGTAGGTGCGCACGCGATGCGGGCGGCGGGCCGCGACCGGACCACCCGGCGCGCCGGGGCCGACGTCGACCCCGGTAACCGCCCGCGGCTCCGGTCCGGCCAACAACAGGCCCAGGCAGGAAAGCGCGATCGCCGCAAAGAACGCCCCCGACACGGCCAGGTGCAGTCCAAGCGGGACGCCCAGCCCCGCCGCGGCCGCTCCCATCAATCCGCCGAACACCGCGCCCGCACTCCAGACGGCGTGGAAGGAGTTCAGGATGGAGCGGCCGTACAGCTTTTGTACCCGCAGGCCGTGCGAGTTTTGGGCCACGTCCGTGATGGCGTCCATGGCGCCGCCCAGGCAGAGTGCCACGGCAAAGACCACCCCGGACGGTGCCATGCCGGCCAGCATGATGCCCACGGCCGTCAACACGGTTCCGGCCACGGCAACCCGGGAGGAATGGAACCGGCGGATCAGGAATCCGGAGGCAAGCCCCGCGGCCAGGGCGCCGGCGGGGAAGCACGCTACGGCAAGTCCGAACTCGGCGTTGGAGAGGCCCAGGGCGACCTTGATGGCCGGGTAGCGCGGAATCAGGTTGGCAAACAAGGCGCCGTTGGTGAAGAAGAGGGCGGCAACTGCCACCCGCGCCCTGCGCTGCTCCCGAGTTGGAGCCTTAGCGGTGCGGCTCACGGCGGTGGGGCTCATGGCGTGCCGACCATTCGGTGGACCGCCTCGCGGACGGTGGTTTCGGAGAGCGGGGAGATGGCCAGCACCCGGTGGATGGAGAGCCCCTCGATCAGCGCATCGAGCATCACCGTGGTGTTGTCGTCAAAGTGCCGGGCCAGGGCGGCCCGGCTGCGGGCCATCCAGGCGTCGGTGACCCGGCGCAAGCCGGGGCGCCTGGCCGCAAGCGCGTAGAGCTCGTAGGTCAGGAGCGCGTTGCGCCGGGTACCCAGGAGGTCGCCGGTGATGAGGGCGACGACGGCCTCGCACGCCTCCGCCTTGCTGTCCGCGGCGGCGAGGGCTTGTTCGAAACCGTCGGCGGTCATGGTGGCGAGCTTGGTGAAGGCGACGGCCAGGAGGTCGTCGATGCCGTCGAAGTGGTAGGTCATGGAGCCCAGCGGGACGCCGGCCGCCTCGGCGACCTTGCGGTGGGTGGTGCCGGCCACGCCGTGTTCGGCAATGACGTCGAGGGTGACGTCGATCAGCCGTTCGCGCCGGTCGGGTTCGTGGCGGCGGGTGGCCGGCTCCCCCGGGGTCACGGCAGGGTCCGCACTACCCGTGCGGGGTTGCCGACGGCCACGGTATTGGCGGGCAGGTCGCGGGTCACGACGCTTCCGGCGCCCACCACGGTGTTCTCGCCGATCGTGACGCCGGGGAGCACGATGACTCCCCCGCCGAGCCACGCGTTGTCGCCGATGGTGATGGGTTTGGCGGCCTCCCACTTGGCGCGGCGGAGCTCCGGGTCGGTGGGGTGGGTGGGTGTCAGGAGTTGCACGTTCGGCCCCATCATGACGTCGGCGCCGATCGTGATGGGTGCGACGTCGAGGGCCGTGAAGTTGTAGTTGATGAAGGTTCCGGCACCGATCGTGATGTAGCTGCCGTAGTCCACGTACAGGGGCGGGCGGATTTCGACGTCGGGGGCGCAGGAGCCGAGCAGTTCCTCCAGGATTTCCCTGGCCGCCGCGGGGTCGGCCGTCCACGTGCGCGAATACTCCTCGGCCAGGAGCATGCCGCGCCGTGCGGCTTCGCCGAGTTCCGGGTCAACGGCCTGGTAGAGGTCTCCCGCTTCCATGCGTTCGCGCATGGTGCGGCCGTCTCGGGTGTCTATTTCAGGGTTCAAGGGGTTCTTCCGTCCGGTCGACTACTATGTGTACAAATGTACACATAGGACCGGATGCCTGTAAACGCCTACGTGTGGCACCCGGGCCATCCCCCGCCTGCGCTTATGCTTGCAGGACAAGCCACATCGGTGCGCGAAGGAGCCTGCGTGATCAACCCCATCCACCTGAAGACCCTGCTCGAGGTGGTCCGCCGGGGATCCTTCGCCGCGGCCGCCACGCAACTGGGGTACACGGCGTCGGCCGTTTCACAGCAGATGGCCGCCCTGGAACGCGACACAGGAGTGACGCTCTTTGCCCGCAGCGCCCGCAGCGTCCTGCCCACGGATGCCGCGCTCGTGATGAGCCGGCATGCCGCAAAGGTCCTGACCGACATTGACGCGCTGCTCGCGGCCAGCTCACGCACCGAGGCCGGCACCAGCCAGGAACTGCGGCTGGGCATCTTCCCGTCACTGGCCACCTATGTACTGCCGCGGCTGTTGCGCAGCCCGCTCTGGCCCGACCTTGGCATCAACCTGCACGTCTCGGTCGGCGAGCCGCAGCAGACCATCGCCGGGTTGCGCAGCGGCGGCGACCTGGACGTCGCCCTGGTCTACCAGGTGGGCCAGGCCGGGCTCGCATGGCCCAACACCATCAACCGGCAGTGGATTGGCGACGACAACTTCCGGGTGGTGCTGCCCAAGTCCTGGGGCATCCGGGCCGGCGCCGAGGTGGCCGCCGCACAATTATCCGACATGCCCTGGATCATGCACCACCCCGGGACCAGCGACGCGACCGTGATCGAGCGGCTGTTCGCCAGTTGCAACCTGCATCCCCGCGTGGCCGCCTACAGCGACGACTTCAACGCAAGCCTCGAACTTGCCTCGGTGGGCTTGGGGGCCGCCCTGGTCCCGGAGCTCGCCCTGGCGCGCCGGCCCGAGAACGTGGTGGTGCTGGACGTGCCGGAGATTCGCCTGGCCCGCAACATTTTCGCCCTGATCATCAACGACAAACGCACGGCACGGATTGAGGTTTTTGTGGACAAGCTTGCAGGGATCCTGCACGAGCTCACGCGCACCAGCACGGTGGGGCGGGACGATGACGGTACGTTTTACGCTGACCACCACCACGGACATTTCCGTTGAGGAGCTGTTTCGGCGCTCCCTGAACATCGATGACCATGTTGCGTCGATGGCGGGCTCCGGGGAGAGTGCCGTGGCCGGCGTGGTTGCGGGCCAGATCGGGCTCGGCGAAACCGTCACGTGGCGGGCCCGGCACTTTGGCGTCCGCTTCCGCATGACGAGCGTGATCTCCGCCCTGGATGCCCCCCACCGCTTCGTGGACCACCAGGTGCGGGGCCCGTTCAAGGCCTTCCACCACGAGCACCTCTTTGCCGCCGCGAACGGCGTGACCACCATGACGGACACCATCACCTTCACGGCGCCGTTCGGGATCGTGGGCAGGCTGGCCGAGCGCCTGGTGCTGGGCCGGTACCTGGAGAAGCTTATCGGCGAGCGCAACACCTATTTGTGCAGGGAGTCCTAGTCGTTGGGTGTTGCCGTATTCTTGCGGAACTTCCTTGCCGGTGCCACGAACCGTTTGATGAGCTGGTGTTTGACGCGTCCGAAGGGCGGGTAGATCAGCGTCAGCGTGTCCGGTGCCAGCGTCTTCTCCAAGACCGCCTTGTGGTGGGAGAAGGTGTCGAGGGAGTGGCGTCCGTGGTAGTTGCCCATGCCGCTCTCCCCCACCCCGCCGAAGGGCAGGCCGGGGACGGAGAGGTGGGCCACGGGGACGCCGAAGTTCAGGGCGCCCGATGACGTCTCCTGGGTAAAGGCGTCCCGCACCCCCGGGTCTTCGCTAAAGACATACAGGGAGAGCGGCTTGTCCCGTCCGTTGATGAAGTCGATGGCCTCCCGGGTTGAGGAGACGGTGACCAGGGGCAGCACGGGTCCGAAGATCTCCGCGTCCATGAGTGCGGCGTGCGCGTCGACGTGGATCACGGTCGGTTCAATGTAGCGGGTTGCGGCGTCGCTGCCACCGCCGCTGACGAGGGCGGAGCCGGCGTCGTCCTTGAGGTCTTCGGCCAACAGTCCGGTCACGCGCGTATAGGCGGCGTCGTTGACCATGCGTCCGTAGTCGAGGCTGTGTTGCGGGTCCTGCCCGTAGAGGGCGTGGATGGCGGCGGGCAGTTCGTGGGCCAGCTTGGCCAGGGCCGCGTCGGTGCCCAGCACATAGTCGGGGGCCACACAGGTTTGACCGGCGTTCATGAATTTGCCCCAGGCGAGGCGGGCGGCGGCGGCGCGGATGTCGACGGTCTCGTCGATGAACACCGGGGACTTGCCGCCCAGCTCCAAGGTGACCGGGGTCAGGTGCTTCGCGGCGGCGGCCATGACGATCCTTCCCACGCGGCCGTTGCCCGTGTAGAAGATGTGGTCAAAGCGCTGCTGGAGCAGCGCGGTGGTTTCCGGCACGGCGCCCTCCACGATGGAGACGGCACCTGCCAGGTAGTCGGGGACCCAGCGTGCCAGTGCCGCCGAGCTTGCCGGCGCGAGCTCACTGGGCTTGGCGACGACGACGTTCCCGGCTGCGAGCGCGCCGATGACCGGTGCCAGGAGGAGTTGTAGGGGGTAGTTCCAGGGGGCAATGACGAGGACGACGCCGAGCGGGTCCAGGACGGTGGATGCCTTGGCGGGTTGGAGGGACAGCGGCACGGCCGCCTTGCGCGGGGCGAGCCATTGGTCCAGGTGCTTGATCGTATGGCTGATCTCCGCCGTGAGGAAGCCGATTTCGGTCAGCCAGGCCTCGGTGGGATGTTTGCCAAGGTCGGCTGCGAGCGCGGCCAGGAAGTCCTCGCGGTGGTCCAGCAGCATTTGATTCAACGCCTTGAGCTGGTTCAGGCGCCAGGACAGCGGCTTGCTGGCCCCTGTGTTGAACAGTGCACGGGCGGCGTCCACCGTTGCGGCGATTGTTGTGGTGGCGGTCAGGTCCAGTTGCTGTGCGCTCATGGACACAATCTACTCCCCGGGGATCGACACACCCCGGAAAGTGCGGTTTTCGGCCATTGTAAAAAATTCGAATATTTATTCGAATTTGCCGTTTGGGAGGGCAGCGGCGGGCGGCCGCCGTCGAACGGTCAACGGCGGCCGCCCCTCCGCCTACACGGCGTAGCTTGCGCTGACGTCGCCTCGGGTCTGGATCCAGCGGGAGGTGGCTTCGAGCCCTGCCCGCAAGGTGACTTCCGGTTCCCACCCCGTGAGTTCCTTGGCGAGGGAGTTGTCCGAGAGCAGCCGGTGCACCTCGCTGCCCGTGGGGCGCATCCGCTGCGGGTCGCTGACGATGCGTGCATCCCTGCCGGAGATCTCAATCAGCAGTTCCACGAGCCTGCCAATGCTGATTTCGCTCCCCGTCCCCAGATTGATGGCACGTCCAAGGGCCTTCTCACTGGCACCGATGGCCATGAAGCCGCGGGCGGTGTCGGTGGCGAAGGTGAAGTCGCGGGTGGGGGTGAGCGAGCCGAGCTTGATCTCCGTGGCTCCCCCGTGCAGTTGTTGCAGGATCGCGGGGATGACGGCCCGGGCCGACTGCCGGGGTCCGTAGGTGTTGAAGGGCCGGCAGATGGCAACGGGAACCTCGAAGCTGTGCCAATACGAGAGCGCGAGCATGTCGGCCGAGATCTTGCTGGCCGAGTAGGGCGATTGCGGCTGGAGCGGATGGCTTTCACTGATGGGTGCCGTCAGGGCCGTGCCGTAGACCTCGGAGGTGGAGGTGTGGACCAGGCGCGCACCAAAGCGGCGGCAGGCGGCGAGGACGTTGTGCGTGCCCACCACATTTGTTTGCACATAGGAATCCGGTGCCGTGTAACTGTAGGGGATGCCAATCAGCGCCGCCAGGTGGAAGACGGTATCGACACCCTCGACGGCGGCGTACACGCTGACGGGGTCCCGCACGTCCCCCGTCAGCAGCTCCACGTTGGGGTGGTCCGCATACCCGGCGAGGAAGCCCTTCTCGGCGTAGGGCTTGTAGTGGGTGAATGCCCGGACCCGGCAGCCGGCCTGCACCAGTTCATCGACAAGCGTTGAGCCGATGAATCCTTCCGCGCCGGTGACCAGGACGAGCCGGCCGGCCCAATGGTTGCGTTCGTTCATCATGGTGTCTCCTTGGGTGTTGGGGAATGAAGGGTTTGGGTTTGGCTGCGGGCTGCTTGGTGGTTGCGTGCCAGTTCGATGGCCCACTCCGCCATGGCGTCGGCCGCCCGGGCGTGTTCGGCCGAGCGCATCGCCTGGGCCCTGCGCTCCAGCTCTTCGGGGTCCGCCAACAGCACGCCCAGTTCGCCGGCCAGCCTGACCCCGGTGAGTTCACTGTCCGCCACCATGACGGCGCCGCCACAGTCGACGAGGACCTCGGCATTGTGGCGCTGGTGGTCCCCGGCCGCCCATGGATGGGGAATGAGTACCGCGGGCAGGCCGATATGGGCCAGTTCGGCGACGGTTGCGGCACCTGCACGTCCCACCATCACATCGGCGGCGGCGTAGACCAGATCCATCCGGTCCATATAGGCCACGACCCTGGTGTTCCGGCCCGCCCCGGCTGCGTCGATTCGCCCAACCGTGGATTCATAGTCGGCGGGGCCGGTCTTGATGAGCAGCATGATGTCCGTCCGGTCCCGCCACAGCGCCGCCAGTTCGATGGCCGCCGTCGTCAGGCTCCGGGCACCCTGGCTGCCGCCGTTGACGACGACGAGCCGTTGCCCCGGTGCCACGCCGAGGGATCGGAGGGCCCCGGCCCGCAGCGAGGTGCGGTCCATGGCCGCCACGGCGGGCATCAGGGGCACTCCCACCCGGCGGATCTCCCTGCCCCGGGTGGGCAGGTGGTTTTGGGCGTGGTCGAAGGCGATGCCGATGTGGCGGGTCAGCACGGCCGCGAGCTGGTTGGCTTTCCCGGAACGCGCGTTGGATTCGTGGATGAGCCGTGGAACCCCCGCCAGCCAGGCCCCGACAATGGCGGGGGCACTGGGGTAGCCGCCCATGCCGATCACCAGGTCCACCCCGTCCCTGCGGAAGCGCCGGGCGCAGTCAATCCCGGCCCTGAGCAGATATGCCGGCAACGCGAAACGGCGCCACCCCATGGAGGCGGCGAACGGGATCATGGTGCTCGTGGCCAGTTCGTACCCATGCCTTGGCACGAGGTCCCCCTCCAGGCCGCGGTCGGTGCCGGCAAAGCTGATCTCCGCGTCCGGAACCCGTTTGTGGATGGCGTCGGCAATGGCCAGTCCCGGGTAGATGTGCCCGCCCGTGCCCCCTGCGCCGATGACGATCCGAAGACCGGCCGGGTCCGCCCGGGGTCCGGAAGCTGCCTGTGTGGCGTTGAAAGTTGTCATGGCCCAAGCGTGGCCGGCGATTATGAGCCATTCCTTAAATCCATCCCGCACCGTCCGGCTAAACTCGGTGATCATGACGACGACCGCCGCGTGCCGCATCCTGCTGGTGGATGACGATCCCGAGATCCTGTTGTCCCTGGGCACCGCCCTGGGCCTGGAGGGATATGAGGTCCTGACCGCCACCAACGGGCTGGAAGCCCTGGAAGTGACGCTGCGGGAAGACCCGGATGCCCTGGTCGTCGATGTCACGATGCCCGGCACGGACGGCTTGACCCTGTGCCGCCAGCTGCGGGCCGCCGGCGACCGGGTCCCGATCCTGATGCTCACGGCGCGGGTCAGCGTCAACGAACGCGTCGAAGGCCTGGACGCCGGAGCCGACGACTACCTGGGCAAACCCTTCGACCTGGCCGAACTCCTGGCCCGGCTGCGCGCCCTGGTCCGCCGCGCCTACCCCGAACCGGTCAGCGCGCTCGGATACGCGGACCTGACCCTGGATCCGGAGAGCCGGAGCGCCACCCGGGCCGGCCGGTACATCGAGCTCAGCCACACCGAATTCGCGCTCCTGCGCGTGCTGGTCGAACACGCGGGCCAGACGCTCACCCGCTCCCAGATCTCCGACGCCATCTGGGACACGGACTTCGGGCCCGCCTCCAACGCCCTGGAGGTGTATGTGTCCTACCTGCGACGGAAACTCGAGGAAGGCGGCGGCTCCCGCATGGTGCACACCGTCCGCGGCATCGGCTACCGGATGGCCGAACAGTGACCCGACACCTTCCCGGCCGGCCGTGGACCTTGCGGACCCGGCTGGCCATGACGATCGCCCTGGTCATGGCCGTGGTCATTGTCGCCTTCACGAGCCTCATCTACCTGTTCACGAGCAGTGAAATGAAGGACCAGCTTGACCAGTCGCTGCAAAGCGAATCAACCCGCGTCACCAGGCTCGTGGAGGCAAAGACCGATTGGACGGCCAGCGGCTACTGCGAAGTCGTCGGCTCCCCGGCCTGCAGCAAGGTCATCGGCAGCAAGGACGCGCCCGGGGACAACGGCAAGGACCTGCCCGTCACCGACGCCGCACTCGGAGTGGCCGCCGGCACCCACCGCCCGTTCTACGCCAACACCACGGTCAACGGCGCAGGGGTCCGGATGCTTGTCACCCCGCTCAGCGAGGACCGGGCGTTGCTGACAGGCCTGCCCACGGCACCCGTGGACACGGCCATTGCCAGGCTCGCCATCATCCTGGTGGGTTTCGCCGTCGTGGGAGTCTTCATTGCCGGGATCGGCGGCTACCTCAGCGCCCGGCACGGCTTGCGTCCCGTGCGCAGCCTCACCGAGACGGCGGAGCGGGTCGCCGCCACCCGGAACGCCGGGCACAGGATCGGCGTCGAGGGCACCGACGAATTGGGACGGCTGGCCGCCGCCATGAACACCATGCTGGCGGAGCTTGAATCGGCCCAGAACGCCCAGCGCCAGCTTGTCGCCGACGCCTCGCATGAGCTGCGCACCCCTTTGACGAGCCTTCGGACGAACCTGGAACTCCTCGAGCGGGCGGACCTCACCGACACCCTGCGTGCGGATCTCCAGGCCGGCGTGCGGCGCCAAATGGTTGGCATGGGCGCCCTGGTCGAGGACCTCATTGAACTGGCCCGGGGCGAGGAGCACATCGCCGCCGACGACGTCGAAATGCAGAGCCTGCTGCGGCATTGCCTTGAGCGGGCCGCGCAAAACCGGCCCGGCATCACGTATCGGCTTGCTTCCCCTGCAAAGGCCCACGACGACGGCCCCGAGGCGGCCGAGCCGCTCTGCCTGGTGTCCGGCGACGCACCTCGGCTGGCCCGGCTCATCAACAACCTGCTCGACAACGCCGGAAAGTTCAGCCCGCCCGGTGAAACCGTCACGGTCACGGCCACCACCCACGGGCAGGAAATGGAGATCACTGTCCAGGACCGTGGGCCCGGTTTTGCCGGCGAGGAACTGGGCATGGTCTTTGAGCGCTTCTACCGCTCGGCCACGGCCCGGGGGCTACCAGGCTCCGGGCTGGGGCTGGCCATCGCGAAGCAGACGGTGCTGGCCCATGGCGGCACCATCGAGGCGGCCAACACCGGCGTGGGCGCCGCGGTCACGGTACACCTTCCCCTGGCAGCTGCGTCCACACCTTAAAGAGAACGACGGCGTTCCCCTCCCCCGCGAAAGGGGGTGGGGAACGCCGTCGAACGTCAAACGGTCAGCGCGTTAGACGAGCTGTGCGCGGACTTCCTTGGTGGCGGCCACCAGGTTGCGCAGGGATTCCTCGGTCTCGGCGTAGCCGCGGGTCTTCAGGCCGCAGTCCGGGTTGACCCAGAGCTGGCGGGCCGGGACGTGCTTGACGGCGGTGCCCAGCAGTTCGGAGACCTCGGCCTGGCCGGGGACGCGGGGGCTGTGGATGTCGTAGACGCCCGGACCCACGCCGCGGCCAAAGCCGTGCGCTTCGAGGTCATTCACGACGTCCATGCGGGAGCGGGCGGCCTCGATGGAGGTGACGTCGGCGTCCAGGCCGTCGATGGCGTCGATGATGACACCGAATTCGGAGTAGCACAGGTGCGTGTGGATCTGGGTGCCGTCAACGGCACCGGCGGTGGAGAGGCGGAAGGAGTTCACGGACCAGTCCAGGTACGCGGCCTGGTCGGCCTTGCGCAGGGGCAGCAGCTCGCGCAGGGCGGGCTCGTCCACCTGGATGACCTTGATGCCGGCGGCTTCGAGGTCCGCGATCTCGTCGCGCAAGGCCAGGCCCACCTGGTTGGCGGTCTCGCCCAGGGGCTGGTCGTCGCGGACGAAGCTCCAGGCGAGGATCGTGACGGGGCCCGTGAGCATGCCCTTCATGGGCTTGTTGGTCAGCGACTGGGCGTATTCGGCCCACTCCACCGTGATGGCCTTCTCGCGGGTCACGTCGCCCCACAGGATGGACGGGCGGGTGCAGCGGCTGCCGTAGGACTGGACCCAGCCGTGGACCGTGACGTCGAAGCCCTCGAGGTTCTCGGCGAAGTACTGGACCATGTCGTTGCGCTCGGGCTCGCCGTGCACCAGCACGTCAAAGCCGAGTTCTTCCTGCAGGTCCACGACGCGCTTGATCTCATCCTTCATCAGCTGCGAGTACTGCTCGGCCGTGATGGCGCCCTTGTTGGCGCGTGCACGGGCGCTGCGGATCTCGCTGGTCTGCGGGAAGGAGCCGATCGTGGTGGTGGGCAGCGGCGGCAGCTGCAGGGCGGCTTCCTGGGCGGCCTCGCGGACGGCAAAGTCGGAGCGGTTGAAGTCGGCCGGGGTCAGGGCGGCCAGGCGGGCGCGCACCTCGGGGCGCTTGACGCCGGCCGCGGTGGCACGGGAGGCGATGATCGCGGAGGCTTCGGCGATGGCCGCGGCGGACGACGCCGGGTCCGCCAGGTGGCCGGCAAGGGTCACCACTTCGGTGACCTTCTGGTCGGCGAACGCCAACCAGCTGCGCAGCTCGGCGGACAGCTTGACCTCTTCCTCGACGTCGTGCGGGACGTGCTGGGTGGAGGTGGAGGTGGATACCGTGACGTCCACGCCGGCGGCCTTGAGGGCGTCCAGCTTGGCGGCGGCGGCGGCGAGGTCGTTGCGCCAGATGTTGTGGCCGTCCACGACGCCGGCAACCACTGTCTTGCCGGCCAGCAGGGCCAGCTCGTCGGTGGAGGGCACGGCGCCCTTGAAGGCGTCGATGTGCAGGGCCTCGATGTTGGCGGCAGCCAGGGTGGGCAGCAGTTCGCTCAGCGCACCGAAGGGGGTGGAGACCAGGATGGCCGGGCGCACGGCTGCGGCCGTGAGGACCTCGTAGCTGCGGGCCACGGCGGCCTGGATCTCGGCGACCGGCACGTCCTGGTCGGCAACCAGGGCGGGCTCGTCCAGCTGGACCCAGGTGGCGCCGGCGGCGGCCAGGCGGGAGAGCAGTTCCGCGTAGACGGGCAGGACGTCCTCGAGGCGGGACAGCGGGGAGAAGCCGGCGGGGGCGTCGTCGGAGGCCTTGCTCAGCAGCAGGTAGGTGACCGGGCCCACCAGGTAGGGGCGGGTCACAAAGCCGTTGGCCTTGGCGAATTCAAACTGCTCCACGATGCGGTTGGAGGTCACGGAGAAGTTCGTCTCCGGGCCGATTTCCGGCACCAGGTAGTGGTAGTTCGTGTCGAACCATTTGGTCATTTCCAGTGGCTGCTGCTCCACGGTGCCGCGGGCCAGGGTGAAGTAGGCGTTGATGTCCAGCTCGCCGGCGGCGTTGCGCAGCTCGCCGAAACGGGCCGGGACGGCGCCGATGTGCGTCGTGGCGTCGAGGACCTGGTCGTAGTAGGAGAACGTGCCGGGGATCGCGGCGGCCTCGTTCAGGCCCAGGTCGGAGAGGCGGCGGGCGGTGGTCAGCTGGATTTCCTTGGCGGCGGTGTCCAGGGCGGCCTCGTCGATGGACCCGGCCCAGAACGCTTCGATGGCCTTCTTCAGTTCGCGGCGGCGGCCGATGCGCGGGTAGCCGAGGAGGGACGCAGCGGGGAATGTGGGGGTGTTGCTCATGGGGTTTATCCTTCGGGTTATTGATGCGGGTTCTTTACTACAGGGCCGGGAGGGTCTCAGGCCTGCACAAGTTCGGGGGCGGCGGGGCGGCGTCCCACGGCGGGACGGCTGGGGCGCAGCAGTTGCAGTTTGTCCAGGACGTCCAGCGCGGCTGCGTGTTCGTTGAACGTATAAAGGTGGATGCCGGGGGCGCCGGCGTCGAGGGCGGCACGGGCCAGGTCGACCGTGGCGGCCACACCGATCCGGCGGCTTTCGGCGGCGTCGTCGGCCCGGCCCAGCGCGTCAAGGAGCTTCGGGTCCGGTTCGACGCCGGTCAGCACGCCCAGGCGTTCCACCCGGCGCAGGCTTGTCAACGGCATGACGCCGGGAATGATCGGGATGCTGACCCCGGCACGGCGGGCCCGGGTCACCAGGTCCTTGTATTGGTCGGCGTGGAAGAACACCTGGGTGATGGCGAAGTCGGCGCCGGAGCGCTGCTTGGCCAGCAATACCTCAACGTCGTGCTCGATGGAGGGCGATTCCGGGTGCTTGGCCGGGTAGGCGGCCACACCGATCGCAACCTTGCCGGCGCACAGCAGGGCCGAGCGGCGCTGCTCCACGCGGCGGATCAGTTCAATCAAATCCTGGGCGTAGGCGAGCGAGCCGGGCTTGCGGGCCGCCGCGGGGTCCTTGGGCAGGTCCCCGCGCAGCGCCAGGATGCCGCGCACCCCGTGGTCCAGCAGTTCCGAGATGATTTCGGCCAGCTCGTCGGCCGTGGTGCCCACGCAGGTCAGGTGCGCCAGGGGCCGCAGGGACGTCTCGGTCAGCAGCCGGTGCGAAAGCTCGAGGGCCGTGTCCCGGTTGCTGCCGTTGGCGCCGTACGTGACGGCGACGTAGTCGGGGTTGGTGCTTTCCAGTTCCCGGATGGTGGCCCACAGCGAGGCTGCTGCGGCTTCATTGCGGGGCGGGAACAGTTCATAGGACAGCGCGATCGGGGCGCTGGCGGGTGTTGAAGCTGTCGCCTGAATAAGGCTGGGTGGGGACATTTGCTGATCCTTGACGATGGGTTGCCGGGCAACTCCAACGGTGTCTAGAACACCCATGGCGTGCACAGCAAGTTTCTTGAGGTGGGGGCGGGCAAACGTCAATACGGTCACGGCGCATGGCCGTTCTTGACGTGCTCCGCCAGCAAATGTCAGACCCACATGGGGGCACCCACACCCCTGTCCATGACAGGGGTCGCTGACACACGTTGAGGAACTAACGTGTTACCAACTTTACGCATGCGTGCGCCACCCGGCAAACCCGGCGTCGAATTTCAGCACGTTTTTACGTAACATGACCGTCAATTTGATTCATCCGAGGCAACATAGTGCGGTTACGCCGAACTTTCCGGCGTTGTCCGGCTCACACGGCGAGGTGCGACGCCGGGGCAAACCCGCCGGAAGTTCCCGCCGCGCCCTGTCCAGGACGGGGGCGCGGTATTAGGGTGTGAGCATGAAACAGTTGCCAGCTGCCTACGAAGAGTACCTGCAGGACAAGGACGAGGCGTTCATCGCCACCATCAGGCCGATTCTGCAACAGTCCACCGCCGATGGGCGCGAGGGCGTGCGGGTCGTCATGGACCCGGGCGTGCTCCAGGCCCACCTTGACGACTCCATCCCGTTCGGGCAGATCGTGGAGGACGTGGACTAGCTGGATTTATTGGCTGGTTTGCAGGCCGGCTAGTTTGCCGGCTTCGCGTCCAGCAGCAGCTGGGCGGCGTTGGGGCTGAAGGTTTTTTCCATGACCAGGCAGGCCGCCCCAAAGGCGCCCTCCCCCATGCTGACCTTGGTGCCGGCTACGTCCACGGAATGCACATTGGTGGTGACGCTGAGGCGTTTGAGGTGCCCGGGCACCTGGGCCAGGTACGTGGGTGCCAGGTCCGGCCAGAACGGGCCGCCAAAGACCACCCGGTCCACATCCAAAAGGTTCGTGAGCACCGAAACCGCCCCGGCGAGGCGGCTGGCCGAGCGGGCCAGCACCCCGGCGGCGTCGGGGTTTCCGTCCGCTGCGGCCGCGGCCAGGGCGGCCAGCTCCTCCGGCAGCGAGCCCGGGTGCAGCGGGTCGGCCGCGGGCAGTACGCCCAGTTCCCGGGCCTCGGCCACCAGGGTCTCGGGCATGTTGGTGACCTTGACGCAGCCGCGGCGGCCGCAGTCGCATTCGGGCCCGTCGGGGTCGGTGATGATGTGGCCGATTTCCCCGACATTGCCGGACGCGCCGCGGATCACTTCGTCGCCCAGCACCAGGCCGGCACCGATCCCCGTGCCGATGTACACGAAGACAAAGTTGGGGGCGCTGCCTGCGGACCCGGTCCACAGTTCGGCGACGGCCGCCGCCGTCACGTCCTTGTCCATGACCACGGGCAGCCCGGTGGCCTCGGCCAGGATGTCGCGCAGCGGCACCCTGGTCCAACCGGGCATGTGGGGCGGGGCCACCACGGTGCCGTTCGCGGCGTCGACGGGGCCGGGGGTGGCAACACCGACCCCGGCGATCCGGGACTCGTCGATGCCGGAGCCGGCAATCAGGGTGCGGATCTCCTCCCCCATGGCGGCAACGGCGTCGGCCGGGGTGCTGCGCAGATCGGTTTGCCGCGCACGGGAGGCCAGCACGGTTCCCACGGCGTCGATCAGGGCGAAGCTTGTCAGGGCGGGGTCGATGCGGACACCCACCGCGTACATGCCACGGGGGTTCAGGCGCAGGATGGTGCGGGGCTTGCCGGGGCCGGAGGTTTCCTTGCCCGCTTCCATGATGAGTTCGGCGTCCAGGAGCCGGCGGCAAATGTTGGACACGGTTTGTGCGGCCAGTCCGGCGGAGGCTGCCAGTTCCACCCGGCTCAGGCCCTCCTCGGAGCGGCGAATCGAGTCCAGGATGACCGCCTGGTTGAAGTCACCCATCTTGGGTAAATTCGTGCCACGACGCCGCTGCGGGAAACCAACCTCGGGAAAACCCAACACATCTCCTAGACCATGAACGATTCAGGGTGCCGACAAGTGCACCCCCATTTCCCCCCGTGACAGATTACCGTGTTGCGCGCCGCACACCGCACACGCCACGGACGGGGCGGGTCAGTCCCGGGTCCTGACGGAGACGGCCACGGTGAATTTGCTGTTGCGGCCGGTGATCGTGGTGGGGCCCACCCGGGCGTCCAGCTGGGCCCGGTAGTCAAGGTGGCGGTTGTACACGGTCCACAGTTCCCCGCCCGGGGCCAGGACGCGGGCGGCGGCGTCGAAGAGTTTCAGGGCGATGCCGGCATGGACGGTGGCGCCGACGTGGAAGGGCGGGTTGAGGACCACCAGCTGGGCCGAGCCGGGCTCGAAGCCGGCCAGGGCGTCGTCCCTGACGGTCGTGATGCGCCCGGCCAGGCCGTTGGCCTCCGCGGTGGCGGCGGCCGAGGCGACGGCAGCCGCGGATTGGTCGGTGGCGCTCACGTGCAGATCGGGCCGGGCCGCGGCGAGGGCGGCCGCGATGGTTCCGTTGCCGCAGCCAAGGTCGATCGCGGTGACGGCGTCCCGGCGCATGTCCGGTTCAAAATCCAGCAGGAAGCGTGTGCCGATGTCCAGTTTCGTGCCGGCAAAGGTTGCCCCGTGCGCGCACAGCCACAGGCCCAGCGAATCGTTGAATTCCTTGTGCGGAAAGTCCGACGCCGGCGCATCGGGCCGCGGCCCGGCAACGGTGAGCAGGCGGGACTTGCGCCAGGCCCGGCCCGGCACCAGGGCCTGAAAGTACTTCCCCAGCACCGTGTTCATGGCCAGGGTCATGTGCTTGACGCGCCCGCCGGCGAAGACCTGCACGCCGGGGTCCGCGTGGGCGGCGATCAAGGCCGCGACCTCGGCGATTTCATCCAGCCCGCGCGGGAGCTGCCACAGCACCACGCGCGCGCCGGCAAAGAGCTCCCCTGTCAGCGGGGCGGAGGTGAAGGATTGTGCCAGGCCCAGGCGTTCGGCGTTGGCTGCGAGCGCCAGTTCGCCGGACAGCGGGTCCTGGTGGACGCGGATGCCGGTGAGTCCGTGGGTGGCTGCCGCGGCCAGGGTCAGGGCGCCGTAGCGGTCCCCCACGACGGCGACGCTTCCGTCCAGGCCCGTTGCGGCCAGTTGGGCGAGGGCATCGGCGGCTTCGGCGTGGATGAGTTCGTCGGTGGCGTCGTGGGCGAACAGGTTCTCCGCCTCGATGTCCGGGAACCGGCGAAGGGCCGTGAAGTCGAAGCCCCCGGTTTCCGGGTCGGTGGGGCCAAGGTACTGCGTGCCGTTCATACTGCCCTTTCATCCGTCCCCGGAGAGCGGGGCGCCTGCACCAGTTTAGCCGCGCCTGGACGCTAGCTGATGTCCAGGGCGTCCAGGTAGAGCCATTGCCGGCCCAGCCGCAGGAACCGGCTGGTTTCGGTCAGGGCGCCGCGTTCGCCGTCGTACCGGTAGCGGGCCGTGAACCTGACCACCCCGTCCGTGTCCCACGGGCCGCCGGCGCTGGTTTCCAGGATGTCCAGCCGGTACCACTGCTGTTCCGGGTCCAGTTCGAGGGAGGCCGGGCGGGTGTCGGGGTGCCAGGTGCGCAGCAGGTAGGCGGCATTGCCCGTGGCGAAGGCGGTGTAGCGCGAGCGCATCAGGGCCTCGGCCGTGGGCGGGTAACCGGCGCCTTCGGGGGCGTCAATGAAGCGCCCGCAGCAGGCCTCGTACGTGTCACCGCTGTTGCAGGGGCACCTCATGGCATCGGCAGCGTCTGTGCGTGGAACCATTCAATGTGCTCCTTCAGTGCGGCGGCGGCGGCCTCGCCGTCGTGGCCGGTGACGGCGGTGACGATGCCCCGGTGCTGCTGCCGGAGCGCCGGCACCATCTGCTGCCACATGGCGTCGGAGTCGATGGCGTCGCTGACGTAGCCCTGGATGGCCAGGCGCAGCGATTCCATCATGGCGGTGATCACCACGTTGCCGGCCAGGGAGCTGAGCAGCACATGGAATTGCGCGTCGAGCACGTGGAAGGCCTCCCGCTCGAGGTCCGGGTTGTCCATGGCCGCCATGAGGCCGCGCACCTGTTCGATCACCGCGGCGTCGTGGCTGCGGGCGGCCGCCTCGCGGGCCGCCCAGGTTTCCATCATGATGCGGGTTTGCACAATGTCGGCGACGGGGAAGAGGCTTGTGGCCATGTGCAGGCGCAGCGCGGAGCCAAGACCCGCGGAGGGGTTGGCAATGACCACGGTGCCGGACGCCGGGCCGGAGCCGACGGCGGTGCGCACCACGCCCATGACCTCAAGGATGCGGATGGCGTCCCGGACCGACGCCCGCGAGATACCGTGGATTTGGGCCAGCGCGCGCTCGCCGGGGATCTGGTCCCCGACCTTGATTTTGCCGCCCTTGAGGTCCGTTTCGATGCTGCGGAGAACGGCCTCGTAGCTGCGGGCGGCGGGGGCGCCGGGGGATTCATCGGATGTCACTGCACCATTTTCGCATTGTTTGCGGGGCCGTTGTATACAGTGGCGCGGCGCTCGCCGGGAAGCCTTTGCCGGCAATTGACTAATTCGAACATGTGTTCGAATATTGAAGTATGTCTCCTGCCAATTCAACCGCGCAGGCCTCGTTGCGCGACGGCTTGCAGGCCCAGATCCACCTCATGCAGGGCAGGCGGGGCGGCGAACCCTCCCTGCCCGTGCTGCCCGTGCTCGACGGCGTCATACCGGGCGGCCTGCGTCCGGGCTCCGTGTATTCCCTGCAGGGCTCCATGTCCCTGGCCATGGCCCTGCTGGCCGGCCCGTCCCTCCAGGGCGCCTGGTGCGGGGTGGCCGGCCTGCCCGACTTCGGGGTGGAGGCCGCCGCGGGCTTCGGCATCGACCTGGACCGGCTGGTGCTGGTGCCCGAACCCGGGGAACGGTGGATGACGGTGGTCGCGACGTTGACCGACGTGCTCTCGGTGGTGCTCGCCTGCGCTCCCGGCCACGTCGCACCCGCCGAGGCAGCCAGGCTTGGCGCCCGGCTCCGTGAACAAAGCTCCGTACTGCTGGTCCTGGGACCCTGGCCGCAAAGCGAGGCCGTGCTGCAGGTCGACGGGTACCAGTGGGAGGGACTGGCGCAGGGGCGCGGGCATTTCACCCGGCAACAACTTCGCCTGGACGTAGCCCTGCGGGGCGGATCCCGGCGGGCCTCTGTAAATCTGGCCGGCGGCGTCCCCGCGGGCCTGCACAGCCTGGGGGCGTGATGACCCCGCCGACCGGGACTCCCCCGCGCGTTTTGGTCACCTGGTTTCCGGATTGGCCTCTCGTCGCCGCCCGCCTCACCGACGACCTGCCCCAGGACGGGCCCGCAGCGGTCATTGCCCAGGGCCTCGTAGCCGCCTGCTCCGTGGAAGCCCGGGCGGCCGGCGTCCGCCGCGGCCTGCGGCTCAGGGAGGCGCAGACCCGCTGCCCCGCCCTGGTGGTGTGCCTGGCGGACCCCGTCCGGGACGCCCGGGAATTTGAGCCGCTGGTGGCCTCCCTGGAGGAACGGATCCCCGGCGTGGAGGTGCTCCGCCCCGGGTTGTGCGCCGTCCGGGCCGGGGGCGCGGCCCGGTACTACGGCGGCGAGGAGGCCGCCGTGGGCGCCGTCCTCGAATCGGCCGACGGGCTCGGCATGGAAGCCCGGGTGGGGATCGCCGATTCCGTGTTTGCCGCGGAACAGGCGGCCCGCAGCACCACGCAGGCCTCCCCGTTCAGGGTGCTGTCGCCGGGGACGTCCAAGGAATTCCTGAGCCGCTTCCCCGTGGACGTGCTGGGGGACGCCAAGCTGACCTCCCTGCTCAAACGCCTTGGCATCCTTAGGCTGGGGGACTTCGCGGCCCTTTCCGGCACGGACGTCCGGGCCCGGTTTGGGGCCGCCGGGGCACTCGCCCATGCCATGGCAAGCGGCCGGGATCCGCGCAGGGTGACACCGCGGAAACCGCCACGGAAACTTGAACAACATGCGCAATTCGAACCCGGCCTGGACCGGGTGGACCAGATCGCCTTCCACCTTCGGGCCACGGCTGACCTTTTCATCGCCGGGCTGCAACACGAAGGACTGCTCTGCACGGAGCTTCGGATCGTGGTCACGGACGATTCCGGCGCCCGCTCGGAACGGGCGTGGGGCCATCCCCGGCACTTCACGGCGGGCGACGTGGTGGACCGGGTGCGTTGGCAGCTCAACCCCCAGACCCCGGGCCGGGCCAACGAAGGCCTCGGCTCGGCCGTGACACGGGTGGACCTCATTCCCGGACGCGTCGATGCAATCTCCCACCACGGGCAGACCTTGTTCGGGGACGGTGCCGGGGAGCGGATTCATCACGGCCTCAGCCGGATCCAAAGCATGCTCGGACACGAGGGGGTGCTGGTTCCGGCGATCACCGGGGGCAGGATGCTCAGCGAGCGCCGCACCCTGGCGCCCTGGGGTGACGCTGTGCCCGCGGCGACGGCGGCCGAGGCCGGCCGGCCGTGGCCCGGGAAGATCCCGGACCCGCAGCCGGCCACCGTTTTCGCCTCCCCCCTGCCGGTTCGCCTGCTGGACGGGGAGAAGAGCCCTGTCCGCACGGATCCCCGCGGAGCCCTGGTCTCCGCCCCGCAGTGGTTTTTTCCCCCGGGAAGCCGCACCCGCCACCGGACCGTGGCCGAGTGGGCCGGTCCCTGGCCCCTGCGGCAACGGTGGTGGGATGCCGACCGCCGCCTCAGCGCGGAGCGGCTCCAGCTGGTGGACGGCAACGGGGAGGCCTGGCTGCTCCTCCACGACGGCAAGGGGTGGTGGGCCGAGGCCCGCTACGACTAATGGCCCTTTGGGAGAACCAAGGGCACAAGCAGCATGTGAAAGGCAAAGACAATGGGCTGGAACAATTCCTCGATCCCGTGGGCCGAGTTTGAAAGCCTGCTCTCCGGCAGGGCCCGGCCGGGAGCGGGCACGGGCGACGGCGGTGACAGCCCGGCCTGGTCGGGGAAACGCGGCCCCTACCGCCCCGGCTTGCTCGGGCCCGAACGGCCCAACGCCCCGGGCGGCAGGGCCATACCCTACGCCGAGCTGCACGCCCATTCGCACTACAGCTTCCTTGACGGCGCCTCCTCGCCGGAACAACTGGTCGAGGAGGCGGTGCGGCTGGGCCTGCGCGCCCTCGCGCTGACCGATCACGACGGCTTCTATGGGATCGTGCGGATGGCGGAGGCCGCCGAAGCCTACAAACTGGACACGGTGTTCGGCAGTGAACTGTCCCTGGGACTGGGCAAACCCCAACACGGCGAGGCCGATCCGGAAGGCGAGCACCTGCTGCTGCTCGCCCGCAAGGAGGAGGGCTACCATCGCCTGGCGGGCGCCCTGACGGCGGCCCATCTGGCCGAGGGTGCCGAGAAGGGCCGGCCCGTCTATGACATTGACGCCCTGGCCCAATCCCTCCACGGCCACTGCCTGGTACTGACGGGATGCCGCAAAGGCGCCGTGCGCAGGGCCCTTGCCACCGACGGCGAGAAGGGCGCGGCCCGGGAACTTGGGCTGCTGCTGGAGCGGTTCGGGCATGGAAACGTCGTGGTGGAACTCTTCGACCACGGCAATCCCCTGGACTCCGGGCACAACGACGCCCTCGTCAAGGTTGCAAGGAAGGCCAGTGTCCCCTTCATCGCCAGCAATGCCGTGCACTATGCCACCCCGGCCGGGTATCCCCTGTCCACGGCGCTGGCGGCCGTCCGGTCACGGCGCAGCATGGCGGAACTGGACGGCTGGCTCCCCGCCAGCGACGGCGCGCATCTGCGCAGTGGCGCCGAGATGGCCGCACGCTTTGCCCAGTACCCGGGCGCGCTCGAACGGACAGTCGAGCTTGCCGATGACCTGTCCTTCCAATTGCGGGCGGCCCGCCCAAAACTTCCCAAGCTCGACGTCCCCGCCGGCCACACCCTCATTTCCTGGCTCCGCCACCTTGTCGGCGAAGGCGTTGCCGCCAGGTATCCGGGAGCCGGCGAGCGGGTCCATGCCCGGATCGAGAAGGAACTTGCCGTGATCGAAGCCAAGGACTTCCCCGGCTACTTCCTGATCGTCCACGACCTTGTGCAATTTGCCCGCTCCCGGGGCATCCTGTGCCAGGGCCGCGGTTCGGCGGCGAACTCCGCGGTCTGTTACGCACTGGGCATCACCGCCGTCGACAGCATCTTCTACGACCTTCCGTTCGAGCGGTTCCTCTCGAGCCTGCGCGAAGAGGAACCCGACATCGACGTCGATTTCGATTCCAACCGGCGCGAGGAGGTGATCCAGTACGTCTACCAAAAGTATGGGCGCTTCAACGCCGCCCAGGTGGCCAACGTCATCACCTACCGGCCAAAGAATGCCGTCCGGGACATGGCGAAGGCGCTGGGGTACAGCCAGGGCCAGCAGGACGCCTGGTCAAAACTCACCGACAGCCGAAGCCGCCTTGCCCCGGGCACCAGCGAGGAGGACATTCCCGTCCCCGTGCTCAAGCTGGCCGAACAAGTCCTGGGCTTCCCCCGCCATCTGGGCATCCACTCCGGCGGGATGGTCCTCACCGAGCGGCCGGTGGGCGAGGTGGTCCCCATTGAGCGTGCCCGCATGGAGAACCGCACCGTGCTGCAATGGGACAAGGACGACTGCGAGTGGATGGGGCTGGTGAAGTTCGACCTGCTGGGGCTGGGGATGCTCGCGGCCCTGCAGTATTCCTTTGACCTGATCGATGAAACCTTCGCTGAGCGCTGGGAAATCAGCACCCTGCCCCGCGAGGAACAGGCCGTCTACGACATGCTGTGCAGAGCCGATTCCGTCGGGGTGTTCCAGGTGGAGTCCCGGGCCCAGATCGCCACCCTGCCGCGGTTGCGGCCGCGGGAATTCTACGACCTCGCGGTGGAGATCGCGTTGATCCGTCCGGGCCCGGTGCAGGGCGGTGCCGTGCACCCGTACATTCGCCGCCGCACCGGCCAGGAGGAGGTGACGTACCTGCACCCGTTGTTGGAACCCGTCCTGGAGCGGACCCTGGGGGTGCCGTTGTTCCAGGAGCAGCTCATGCAGATGGCCGTGGCCGTGGGCGGCTGCACGGGCGAGGACGCGGATTTGCTGCGCCGCGCCATGGGCTCCAAGCGGGGCGTGGAGAAGATTGGTTCGTTGCGGGAGAAGCTCTTTGCCGGGATGGCCGACAACGGGATAGCGCCCGAGGACGCCGCGCAGATCTATGCCAAGATCGAGGCCTTCGCGAACTTCGGTTTCGCCGAATCCCACTCCCTCAGCTTCGCCGTGCTGGTCTATGCAAGTTCCTGGCTGAAGCTGCACTATCCGGGGGCTTTCCTGGCTTCCCTGCTCCGGGCCCAGCCCATGGGATTTTATTCACCGCAGACGCTCGTGGCCGACGCCCGGCGCCACGGGGTGAAGGTGTTGCGGCCGGACATCCTGCGCTCACGCGCCGAAGCGAGCCTCGAGGTGGCGGACGGTTTTGAGCCCGCCGAGGGTGCGGGGCCGCGGACGACGCCGGAACGCGGCATGGACTCGTGCCTGGACTTCCACCAACCCCCCATTGGCCCGTTCCGGCAGGGTGCACCGGCACAGGACCACCGGCATCGCAGGGACGCCACCCATGCCGTGCGCCTTGGCTTGGACGGCATCACGTCCCTGGGCAACGGTACGGCGCAGCGGATCGTGGACGAACGCGAGGCCAACGGCCCCTATCAAAGCATGGCGGAACTCTCGCGCAGGGCCGGCCTGAACGCCGACCAGCTCGAGGCCCTTGCCTCCTCCGGGGCGCTTGATTCGCTGGGCATGAATCGCCGGGAGGCCCTCTGGCAGGCCGGGGCCGCCGCGTTGGTGCGGGAGGGGCAACTACCGGGGACCTCACCCTATGTCCAGCCGCCGCTGCTTCCCGAGCTTTCCGACGCCGGACTGGTCGCCCAGGACGTCTGGGCCACGGGCATCAGCACCGATGACCACCCCATGCGCCATGTCCGCAGCGAGCTGGATTCACGGGGCGTGGTGCGGATCGACGGGCTCCCCGGCAAGGAGTCCGGCACCCGGATCGAGGTGGCGGGGATCGTCACGCACCGCCAACGCCCCCAGACGGCCCAGGGCATCACCTTCGTCAATCTTGAGGACGAAACCGGCATTCTCAACGTCATCTGCAGCGTGGGCCTGTGGGAGCGGCACCGCCGGGTGGCCCTGGAATCGGATGCCCTGGTCATCCGGGGGCTGTTGGAACGCTCACCCGAAGGTGTCACCAACTTGATAGCGGACAGGCTCGAGCCCCTGGCCCTGGCGGTGAAGCTCACGTCCCGCGACTTCAGCTAGCCGTGGATTGACGGGCATCCGCCGCGCGGCATCAAGGTCAGACGTATCAAAGGTTCAAGGCATCAAGGTTCAAGGCATCGCTATGGCAATTGCTTGCGCATCTTGTAGTTGGTGAGCTCAACCCCCGCCTTCACGGGGTGTTGTTCCGCTTCGACCGTGAAGCCGTGCTGTTCGAAGAAGGGGCGGGCCGTGATGCTCACGTCGGCCGAGAGGGCGGGTGTCCCGTTACTGCGTGCGTGCGCCTCCGCGTGCGCCAGAAGCTGCCTTGCCACGCCGCGCCGCTGGTGGCGCGGCGAGACAAACATCATGTCAACGTAACCGTCGGGGCCCACATCCGAGAAGCCGGCCAGTTCGCCTTCGATCGTGGCTACTACGCTGTTCCGGGCCAGCATCGCGGCGTGCCAGGTTCCCACGTCGCGCCGTTCCGGCTGCGCCCATGCCTGTACCTGTTCCGCCGTGTAGTCGGCGGAGGCGGTCTCTGTCACCGCGGCAATGAACACCGCCAGGGTTGCTGCGGCATCCGATTCCCCATAGGGCCGGATCACGATGGACGGGTGATCATGTGATTGCTGGTGCTCCATCGCCCCAGTCTGTCACCCGGGAATCAGCATCATAAGGGCACGCAACTAGCGAAATAGTGTCAGTGCCTCCTTGTAGGTTGACCTCAAGACAGACGCAGCACCTGTCGGCGGCTTTCGTCGGACCGCCGACTTCCAAAGTCCCTGCTAAGAATGGAGCACAAGATGAAGGAACTACCTGATGGGCTCAGCCATCTCCTCATACTCGCAGCGTGCCTCGCCGGAGTCGCCCTGGTGCTGGCCGTGGTCATCCTGGTGAGCAGCACACTCAATCGCCGCAGACTCATCAAGAAGGCCTGGCAGGAAATTCCCGCTGGCGACGCCCTGGAAATCCAGGGACAACTCATCGATGCCATCAAAGGCAAAAGCAAGAACCAAAAAACGGAAGTGACCATCACACCATTTTGGAAAGGAATGGGCGTACCGCGCCATGTGAGAACGGCCCTCGTTGAGGACCTCCTCAAGACAGGGATCGTCAGCGGCGGGAAGAAGACCTACACCAACGAATTCACACGATTTATCTGCACCGCTTGGAACGACTTCTTTTGCCTGCCACCTTCAGTGCTCATCCTCAGTGATGAAGACTGGTTACTCATGGTGAACAGCAAAATGACCGGCAAGGGTGTCCTCATCGAAAGGCTGGAAATGACCGTCGATAGCCACGACATCACGCACAAGACCAACAATGTCATCAAGGCTCGTGCCGGTTCAGTCTCGGGTGTTGTCCAAGGAGGCCGGGACGCCACGATGTCGAACGTCGACATCGAACAGCACTCAACGTCCAATGACCTTGAACTCTTCACCAATTTGGTGCGCGTCCTCAGGATTGACGCCCACCTCACCACGGATGCAGTTCTTGCCGCCCGACTGATCACTCATGCCGACCTTCTTGAACAAGAGCTAAATGAGTCCGACTCGCCAGAAGCACCGAAGGACATCTTGGGGAAGATCGCCGGACTCATCACCAAGTATGGCGATGCCATGGCGACGACGATCAAGGTCGTCGGGAAACTCACAGGCAACTAAGCCGCACTCCGCGAACTCGGCCCAGCCTCGTCGAGCCAAGGCATCGCGACGCAAAAAAGGTCCGGCCAAATCCATAACGGATTTGGCCGGACCTTTTGTTTGGTGGAGCTGAGGGGACTCGAACCCCTGACCCCCTGCATGCCATGCAGGTGCGCTACCAGCTGCGCCACAGCCCCAAACACTTTATTGCCGTACTTCATTTCAAACCACCGGAATGAACCAGTTTGTTTGGTGGAGCTGAGGGGACTCGAACCCCTGACCCCCTGCATGCCATGCAGGTGCGCTACCAGCTGCGCCACAGCCCCAAACACTTTATTGCCGTACTTCATTTCAAACCACCGGAATGAACCAGTTTGTTTGGTGGAGCTGAGGGGACTCGAACCCCTGACCCCCTGCATGCCATGCAGGTGCGCTACCAGCTGCGCCACAGCCCCAAACACTTGCCTTTTCCCTTGACTTGTCGGTCTTGGGCAAAGCAACTCGTCAATCCTAGAACACGTTTCCGTCAGCTGCCAAATCGAGGCTCCCGCGGGCTCAATCCTCCACCGGAACGGAGAAATCTTCGGGCACCTCGTAGGGCTCCGGAAGGGTCCCAACATTGTGCTCGGTAAGCCGCCAATGCCACTCCCCCGCACCCGCAACCGACGGCTGCGCCTGTTCGACCACCGACCAATGGCAGTTCGAAAGTCCGGACAAGGTGCGCCACAAATGCTCCGGAAGCCCCAGCAGCTTCGCCAGCCCCACGCGGGCGGCACCGCCGTGGGTTGCCACCACCAGGGTGCCGCCGTCGGGCACCGTGGCGACAGCGGCCAGGATTGCCGCGACCATGCGTTCGGCCACCTCCACCCGGGTCTCACCTCCGCCGGCACGGACGTGCGGTTCGTCGAGTTGCCAGAGCTTGACCTCGGCCGGGTACCTTTGCTCAATCTCCTCGAAGGTCAATCCCTCCCAGGCGCCCCCGAAGGTTTCGCGCAGCCGCGGGTCCACGGAAACCGCGGCACCCGTCAGCCCGCCCAAGGCTTGGGCGGTGTCCAGGGCCCTGGCCAGGTCAGAGGAGGCGATGCTGATGTGGGACTCCCCCGCCGTGGCCGTGAGTTTTCCGGCCAGCAGGCTCGCGGCTCGTGCCACCTGGAGCTGCCCGACGTCGTCGAGCGGGATGTCGCTCTGGCCCTGGAAGCGCCCCGCAGCATTCCAGGAGGTACGTCCGTGGCGCCAAAAAACGACCCGCCGGCGAATGCCGGCGGGCTGCAAAATTGACGAGGTCGGGGCGGTGGTACCGGTCATGGCCAGGCGTCCTTCCATCGTGGTGGGGCGAATTACTCCGCTTCCACGCTCTCCTGCTCCGCGGTGGCGGACGCTGCGTCTTCGGTGTTTTCTGCGCTTTCGCGCTTGACGGACGGGTCCGACTCGGCCAGCTGCAGGTCGATCACGGGGCAGTCGGCGTAGAGGCGTTCCAGGGCGTAGAAAATCCTGTCTTCCTCGTGCTGGACGTGCACCACGATGTCGGCGTAGTCCAAGAGGACCCAGCGGCCCGCGGAACGGCCCTCACGGCGCACCGGACGCATGCCGAACTTGTGGAGCTCGTCCTCGATGCCGTCGACGATGGCGTTGACCTGGCGCTCCGTTGAAGCGGAGGCGATGAAGAAGATGTCCGTGATGGCGAGCCGGTCGCTCACATCAAGGGCAATCACGTCCTGGGCCAGCTTGTCGGATGCCGCCCGGGCTGCAGCCCGGGCCACCTCGATGGAGTGTTCTGTTGCGGTCACTAACGTTCCTTTGATAGATCCGGCACTAGTGGCCTAGTCCGGTGATGATCATGACGGCCAGCGCAATACAAGCCGCGCCGCCAAGAATGATGCTGCCCCATTGAATGAGCATATTGCGTTGGGTTCGTCCCAGTCCCGCCGTCACGGCATCCAACGGCTCCAGCCCGTGGGCATAGTCCGCGGGCATGGGCGGCATCTGGGTGCGGGTCACTGTGGCCGTCTGGGCCGCGTCGTCGGCCTGCCCGACGGCGACCAGGGCCTCCGCGCGTTTGATGGTGCCGCTGCGTCCGCCCGTGAGCGGGCGGTTTCCCGGCCCGGGGCGGTGCGACGCCCTGGCGGACAGGGCGGCGTCAAAGCGTTCCGCGTCCTTGCTCCGGCCGCTGCCTTCCTTGCGGGCCGGCGGCACCTTGGGCGAGGACATCGTCACGATCGGCACGTGCGTGGTGGAGGGCGGGCGCAGCACCGGACGGTCCAGGCCGGGCACCTCGATGAACTCCAGGGGCGTGACCATGGCCAGGTTGTTGGTGGCCGTGGGGTCGGTTGCCGTGCGCCGGCTCTTGGCGCTCTCCTGGGCCAGCCGTTCACGGGCTGCCGCACGCTGCTTCAGGATGGCTTCGCGTTCGGCCTTGGCGCGTTCCTCGGCCAGGATTCGCAGTTCCTCGGCGCTGGGAGTCGGCGGCGCCGCGGGGGTTGGGCCCACGGAGACCGCGTGGTAGCCGCCACCGGGGACCAGGCCCTGGGTGGGCGGGTAGTTGGCGGAGGCCGTGTCCTGTGGACCCGTCACGGGAGGCGTGGCCGGGGCGGGCGGAAGCTGCCCGGCGGGAGCCGTCGTGGACGCGGCCGCTGGTGTCGCCACCGGGCCGGGTGCAATAGCGGGCGCCTGAACTGCAGGCGCCTGGGTTCCGGGCGCAACAACGGGGATGGGGCCGGCAAAGTCGGCTTCCGCCGCGCGACGGCCCGCGCGGGTGCGCACCGGCTGCACGGTGGGTGCCTTGGCCGGTGCCGGCTTGACGGCGGCAGGCGCAGCGGCGGCAGGCGTGCCGGGAGCGGTCTTGGCAGCTGCCGCGGGGCCCTGCACGGGTGCGGGGCCCTGCACGGGTGCGGGCCGGGCCGGTGCCGGGCTGGCGGGTGCCGGCTTTGTGGCGGCCGCACCCGGAGCGGGCTTGCCGGGCGCGGCAACGCCGGTAGCGGGCTTGCCGGGCGCGGCAACGCCGGTAGCGGGCTTGCCGGGCGCGGCAACGCCGGTAGCGGGCACGGCGGGAGTCGGCTTGGCCGGGACCACTGCCGGCGGCACCACGGGGTTGATGCTGGTGATGGGGGCGCGTTCGGCGTCGAGCTGGGCCTGGCGCAGGGCGCGACGGGACGGCAACGGTACGGCGGGGGCGGCGTCAACAAGTTCCTTGTAGGCGCGCAGTGCCGCACGGTCACGGGCACGCGTCTGGGAGGACCGTTCCCGCGGGGCCGCCGTGGCGGCGTCCTTGCCCGAGGGACCGTCGTCGGCGGTTGGTGCGACCGGCTCCGCGGAAAGCGTGCGCCGGCCGTGGCGCTCGGCCTCGGGCGCGACGGCAGCAACCGGTACGGCCACCGGCTTGGCTGCGGTGTCCTTGGCGGCAACAACCGGCGCGGGCGGCTGCACCGTCGCGCTGTTGGCTTGTTCCGACTTGGCCACCCGCATTTCCCTGCGGCTGCGAGCCGGCTCCGTTTCCTTGCTCATCACTTACTCATTCAGTACTAGAAGTCACCGATAGGACGCTTCCCGCGGTGTCGCCATGTGGTTGAACATACAGCCCATACTTGGCGATGTATTGAACCACGCCGTCCGGAACCAGGTACCAGACGGGATTTTGCTCTTGAACCCGGGTGCGGCAATCAGTGGAGGAGATCGCCATGGCGGGCACTTCCAACAAACTTACGTCGCTTCGACCCATATCGTCGAGCTCATGGCCCGGGCGCGTCACGCCAACGAAGTGTGCCAAATCCCACAGCTCGTCATTGTCCTTCCAGGACATAATCTGGGCCATGGCGTCGGCGCCGGTGATGAAGAACAGGTCCGCCTCGGGGCGCATCCGCTTCAAATCACGCAAGGTGTCGATCGTGAACGTGGGGCCGGGGCGGTCAATATCGACCCGGCTGACCGTGAAACGGGGGTTCGCGGCAGTGGCGATGACCGTCATCAGGTAGCGGTGTTCGGCCGCACTGACTTCCCGGTTTGCCTTCTGCCAGGGTTCCCCCGTGGGCACGAAGATGACTTCATCAAGCTTAAATACACTCGCAACCTCGCTGGCTGCGACGAGGTGACCATGGTGGATCGGATCAAACGTGCCGCCCATGACTCCAACGCGGAGACGGTCGCGGGCGCCTTCCAGGGAAGGCACCACGCGGGTTCCCTTAGTGATGGGAGGAATCCGTCTCGTCGCCGTGGCCGTGCTTGTTGGTGTGCTGGCGGTGCGGGTCATCCGTGCTGGGGACGGCCGAGTGGCGGTTGCCCAGGTTCATGAAGGACACGCAGATGAACATCAGCAGCATCAGGAACACGAACATGGTCCCGCCAATGACGAACGGCGGCGCAATGAGCGGCGCGGCTTCCTCGTGGGCGGCTGCTTCGGCAAGGACGACGCCGGCAAGCTGGGTCAGCATGTTTTCTCCCCTATGGGTTGGTAGCCGGACACAATTTCGCTGCGACCGGCCAAACGTGGCTTGGATTCCCTCTAATGGTACGTGGTATCCGCCGGCACTGGCACACCTGCCGCGCCGGGAACTGCCCGCGCGGCCCGGTTAACCCGGAACGGACACCCCTTCAGGAAGGGACGGCGTTTGCGGTTTCGGCCGGCGGTATACCGCCGGCCGAAACCGCAAACGCCGTCCCTTGTGAAAAACGGGTCACGCCGGCAGGTGGGGATCAGCCCCGGACTTGGCCCTCGCCCTGGACGATCCACTTGGTGGTGGTCAGCTCGCCCAGGCCCATGGGGCCGCGGGCGTGCAGCTTTTGCGTGGAAATGCCCACTTCGGCGCCAAGCCCCAGTTCCCCGCCGTCGGTGAAACGGGTGCTGGCGTTGACGATCACGGCGGCCGAGTCGATTTCGGCGATGAACGTCTCGGCGTTGGCGAGATCGTTGGTGAGGATCGCTTCGGTGTGGCCGGTGGTCCAGGTGCGGATGTGCGCCACGGCGTCCTCCAGCGAGTCCACCATCTTCACGGCAAGGTCGAGGTCCATGTATTCGGTGGCCCAGTCATGGTCGGTGGCCGGGGTGCTGGGAACGCCGGCGGGAACCACCGCGGCGATGCGTTCGTCGACGTGGAGGCGGACACCGGCGTGGTGCAGGGCGGTCAGCACGGCCGGCAACACGGTGGAGTCCTTGTGGACCAGGAGTGTTTCGACGGTGTTGCACACGCTGGGCCGCTGGGTCTTGGCGTTGAGCAGGATCTCCACGCACATATCTTCCTTGGCACTGCTGTCAATGAAGATGTGCACATTGCCCTCGCCGGTTTCAATGACGGGGACGGCCGCGTTTTGCACCACGGTTTGGATCAGTTCGCGTCCGCCGCGGGGAATGAGCACATCCACCTGGCCGCGGGCGCGCATCAGCACGTTGGCGCCTTCGCGGCCGTACTTGTCCACCGACTGGACGGCGTCGGCGGGCAGGCCCACGGCATCCAGCGCGTCGCGCAGGATACCCAGCAGGGCGTCGTTGGTGTGGGCGGCCGCTGTTCCGCCGCGCAGGACCACGGCGTTGCCGCTCTTGAGCGCAAGGCCGGCAATGTCGACGGTGACGTTGGGGCGTGCCTCGTATATGGCCGCCACGACACCCAGGGGAACGTTGACCTGGCGCATGCGCAGGCCGTTGGGCAGTGTTTGGCCGCGGACCACATTGCCCACGGGGTCGGGCAGGGACGCCAGGTTTTCCAATGCGTCCGCGAGGCCCTGGATGCGCGGCGGGGTCAGCGTGAGCCGGTCAAGCATGGCCGCCGACGTGCCATTCTCCCGCCCCGCGGCAAGATCCCGGGCGTTGGCGGCCAGGATGGGTTCCTGCTGGGCAAGGAGGGCGGCGGCCATGGCGCGCAGGCCCTTGTCCTTCAGGGCGCGGTTGGCACCGGCCATGCGGCGCGAGGCCAAACGGGCCCGGTCCGTGATTTCACGAATCCCGGCGACGACACTTTGTTCAACAATCTGCTCGGTCATGGCTTAAGTGTAAGGCACGCTTATGTGGCCAGGAGCACCAAGTCGTCCACGTGCACTACCTCGCGTTCGTATTCCCGGCCCAATTCGCGGGCCAGCTCCTTCGTGGAGCGGCCCAGCATCTGGGGCAGGTCGGCGCAGGTGTAGTTCACCAGGCCGTGCGCGATCACGTTGCCGGCGGTATCAGCGATCTCCACGGCGTCGCCGGCGTCGAAGTCGCCGGAGACGGAGACGATGCCGGCCGGGAGCAGGGACTTGTGCCGCTCCCGCACGGCCCGGACCGCGCCGTCGTCGAGCACCAGGCGGCCGCGGATGTCGGCAAGGTGGGCCAGCCACAGCATGCGCACGGGGCGCTTGCTGCCGTTGATGCTGAACCAGGTGCCCACGTCCTCGCCGGCCAGTGCCGCCCCGGCGTTCGCCGTCGAGGTGACGAGGGCGGGGATGCCGGTTTCGGCGGCGATCAATGCGGCCTGGACCTTGGTGGCCATGCCGCCGGTGCCGACGCCGGCCTTGCCTGCACTGCCGATCACGATGCCCTCGAGGTCTTCGGGGGAATCCACCGTACTGATGCGCACGGCGCCCTCGGACGGCGGGCCGTCATAGAGGGAGTCGACGTCGGAGAGCAGCACCAGGGCGTCGGCCTTGACCAGGTGCGCCACGAGGGCCGCCAGGCGGTCGTTGTCGCCGAAGCGGATCTCGTGCGTGGCTACGGTGTCGTTTTCGTTGACGATGGGCACCACGCCCAGGTGCAGCAGCCGTTCCAGCGCCCGGTGGGCGTTGACGTATTGGCGGCGGCGGGTCAGGTCCTCGGCGGTGAGCAGGACCTGGGAGACCGTGACGCCGTGGCCGATGAACGCACTGTTGTAGTGCGCCATCAGCAAGCCCTGGCCCACGCTGGCCGCGGCCTGCTGCGTGGCCAGGTCCTTGGGACGGCGGGCCAGGCCCAGCGGAAGGAGGCCCGCGGCGATGGCGCCGGAGGAGACCAGGATGATCTCCGTGCCCGCCAGGCGGCGCCGCGCGAGCACATCCACCAGCGCCTTGAGGGCGGCCTCGGAGATTCCGCCGGCCACCGAGGTCAGCGACGACGAGCCGACCTTCACCACGATCCTTGCGGCCGAGGCGATCGCCGAGCGTGACTCGGCGACCGTCTGGCCGGCCTCCACGTTAGAGCCCATCGTTGTCCGACGCACCGCCCTCGGCGTCAAGGTCGGCCTCGATGACGGCGTCCTTGACGTGCTTGCGGTTGGTGGACTCGGTCCAGACGCCGGCCTTGCGCTCGGCTTCCAGCTCGGCGCGGGCGGCAGCCTTGGCGTCGCGGCGGTCCTGCTGCTCCTCGCGCTTTTGTGCACGCGTGGGGCGGTCGCCAAGGTCAAGCAGGCGCAGGTCGGTGCCGCGGGGGCGGCCAGGTGCTCGGCGCCGCCCATCATGGTCGGCTCCCAGTCGAAGATCATGCCGTCTTCGCCGCCAATGACCACGGTGTCCCCGGGGGTGGCGCCGGCCTTGAACAGGCCCGTCTCCACGCCGGCCTTGGCCAGGCGGTCAGCGAGGTAGCCGATCGCTTCCTCGTTTTGGAAGTCGGTCTGGCGGACCCAGCGCTCGGGCTTTTCGCCCATGACGCGGAACAGCGGTTCGAGGTTCTTCTCTTCACGGCGGATCGTGAACGGGACCGCATTGACGGCGCGCGGGCGCAGCACCACGGGGGTTGCCTTCACGGGGGCGGCGGCAATCGCGTCGCGGGCGCTCTGGACGATTTCGGCCATCGCGAAGCCCAGCTGGCGCAGGCCCTCGTGGCTGGCGGCGGAGACCTCGAACACGCGGTAGCCGCGGGCCTCGAGGTCGGCACGGACAAATCCGGCCATGTCGCGGCCGTCGGGGGAATCGACCTTGTTCAGGGCGATGAGCTTGGGGCGCTCGTTGAGCGGCACCACGTCGCCGTCGGCGCCGGCGAAGCTCATGTCGACGGCGTAGCGGTCAAGTTCGCTTTCGATCACGGCGAGGTCGGAGATCGGGTCGCGGTCGGCTTCCAGGGTGGCGCAGTCAAGCACGTGCACCAGGGCGGCGCAGCGCTCCACGTGGCGCAGGAAGTGGTGGCCCAGGCCCTTGCCCTCGCTGGCGCCTTCAATGAGGCCCGGGACGTCGGCAATCGTGAAGCGGACGTCGCCGGACTGGACCACGCCCAGGTTCGGGATCAAGGTGGTGAAGGGGTAGTCGGCAATCTTGGGCCGTGCGGCCGACATCGCGGCGATCAGGCTGGATTTTCCGGCGGACGGGAAGCCAACCAGGGCGATGTCGGCGATCGACTTCAACTCAAGGACGACGTCGCGCTCGTCACCTTCGATGCCGAGCAGGGCGAATCCGGGGGCCTTGCGCTTGAGCGAGGACAGTGCTGCGTTGCCGAGCCCGCCCTGGCCGCCGGCCGCGGCAACATATTCGGAGCCTTCGCCGACGAGGTCGGCCAGGACGTTTCCGGCCTTGTCCTTGACGACGGTGCCGTCGGGGACGGTCAAGACCAGCGATTCGCCGATCTTTCCGTCGCGCCAGTCACCCATGCCGGGGCCGCCGTTGGAGGCGTGGCGGTGGGGTGCGTGGTGGTAGTCAAGGAGGGTGGTGGTCTGGGCGCTCACGCGCAGGATGACGTCGCCGCCGTCGCCGCCCTTGCCACCATCGGGTCCGCCGAGGGGCTTGAACTTCTCCCGGTGGACCGAGACGCAGCCATGGCCGCCTGTCCCGCCGGATACGTGCAATACAACCCGGTCAACAAAGCTGGCCAATGAATTCTCCTTGATTAGTACTTGCTGGTGCGCACCAATTCTAGTCCGCGTGGGGTTTGACCCCTAGATGCAAAGCGTGTGCTTGTTAAAAGCCTGTGGAGCGAGCCATGCGGCCCGCTCCACGAGGTTTTACTGAAATATTAGACCGCAGCTGCGACGATGTTCACGACGCGACGTCCACGACGCGCACCGAACTCGACAGCGCCGGCTTCCAGTGCGAACAGCGTGTCGTCGTTTCCGCGACCTACGCCCTCGCCCGGGTGGAAGTGGGTGCCGCGCTGGCGAACGATGATCTCGCCCGCCTTGACAACCTGACCGCCGAAGCGCTTGACGCCCAAGTACTGAGCGTTGGAGTCACGACCGTTGCGAGTGGAACTCGCACCCTTTTTATGTGCCATTTGAAATGCCTACCTTTTGACTTAAGTTTAAGAGGATCTACAGGTTCGCTTGATTAAGCGATCGAGGTGATCTTGACCTTGGACAGTTCCTGACGGTGGCCCTGACGCTTCTTGTAGCCGGTCTTGTTCTTGAACTTCTGGATGACGATCTTCGGTCCACGAAGATCCTCCAACTTCTCAGCCGTAACCTTCACATTAGCCAGGTCCTTCGCGGCGGTGGTGATTGTCTCACCATCGACCAGGAGCAAAGCGGGCAGCTCAAGCGTGCTGCCAACTCCACCGGGGACGCGGTTCATGGTCACGTAGTCTCCGACGGAAACCTTTTCTTGACGGCCGCCTGCGCGGACAATCGCGTACACCACTGGGGAACTCACTTCTCTCGACGTTTATAACAAAGAATTTATGTGCCTCAACGCCGTGGACCTCAATGGAGTTCTACCATGGAGTGGTTGCCCTAAGTGTTGGCGTAAGCACCGAAGATCAAGAATACGCTAACTCTTGCTCCGGCCGCAAATGAGACTGGTTCCGCGCCATCGACCAGGGAGTAAACGAACCGTAATCCGCCTGCCCCGCCCGTTCAACGGAACCGTGCAGAACCACCTTAGCCTGCTTTGTGCCCCCGGGTGTATTCATAAGCCGCGACGCGCCGTGTTTTTCCGCCCCAGGTCCGTGGCGTTAATCACCTACGGCGTGCAGCCGGGGTGCGTCGAAGAAGTCCACCTCGTATTGGGCCGAGTGCGCGAAGGCCGTGCGCATGCGGGCACGTTCTTGTTCCGAGCCTCGGCGGGCCGCGGCGTCGACGATCGAAATGGCCGTTTCGGTGGCCTGGGCAAACGCCTCGTCCGCATAGGTTTCCAGCCAGCTCCCGTAGGGGTGGCCGGCGCTGCGGCTGGTGTAATCGGCGTGCAGCACCCGGCCCACCTCGGCGTACAGCCAGTAGCAGGGCAGCACGGCCGCCACGACTTCGCCATAGCTGCCGGCAAACGCGGCCGCCTGCAGGTGGTCGACATAGTGCTTCGTCACGGGCCCCTGTTCCACCGTGGCGGGGTGCTTGCTGAGCCAGTCCCGGTGCAGGGACAGCTCCACGGCCAGGCAATTTTGCGCCCCACCGGCCCAGAAACGCTGCTCCTCCTCGGTGGGGGCCAGTTCGCTGGCCCGGGCAAGCACCCGCGAATACGCGTTCAGGTACATGGCGTCCTGCGCCAGGTAGTAGGCAAAATGGGCTTCCGGAAGCGTGCCGTCGGCCAGGTCCTTGATGAAGTCAAGGTCAAGGATGGCGGCCATTGGGCCGGCCGCGTCCGCCCAGAGTTCGCGGCCAAAGGCGCCCGCCGCGGGCGGCACCGACTCCCACAGCTCATGGAAGTGGTTGACGGGCCCGTGCCCGTGCCCCACGACCAGCTCGGCGGAAGTCTCCAGCGCCCGCGTGAGCCATTGCTTGACGCGTTCCACGGTGAGCACCCAATCTCCCGTGGTGACCTGCACCGTGGCCAGGGCTGCCGACAGGGTGCAGCCGGTGCCATGCGTGTTGGGCGTGTCGACGCGGCCGGAGCTGAAGTGGGCCATGGCGCCGTCGGGGCCGATCAGGGCGTCCGGGCATTCGGGCCCGGCCAGGTGCCCGCCCTTGACCAGCACGTGGATGTCGGCGGAGGCGGCCAGCACCTTGCCCTGCTGCAGGGCCGCCTCCCAATTGCCGGCCTCCGGCTCACCGAGCAGCGCCGCCAGCTCGGGCAGGTTGGGGGTCACCAGGTGGGCCTGGGCCAGCAGGCCGCGCAGGCCCTCCAGGGTGCCCTCCCCGGCAAGGGAATCGCCGCTCGTGGCAACCATGACGGGGTCAAGGACGACGACGGCGGGCCGGGTTTCCGCCAACCACTCCCCCACGGTTGCAATCACCTCGGCAGTGCCAAGCATGCCAATCTTGACGGCGTCGAGGGTGATGTCCGCGGACAGGGCATCAAGCTGGCGGCCCAGGAACTCGGCCGGCGGCACGTGCACGTCCGCCACACCGCGGGTGTTTTGTGCCGTCAACGCCGTGATCGCGGCCATGGCGTAACCGCCGTGGGCGGAAATCGCCTTGATGTCCGCCTGGATGCCGGCCCCTCCGGAGGGATCGGAACCGGCGATGCTCAGCACGCGCGGGTGTCGCACCACGGTGCCGGGCACCCCGGAAGCGGGTGACGCCGTCGCGGGCCGTGCAGTATTAGGCCGTGCAGTATTAGGCAATGCAATGACAGGCACAGTTGAGGTGTTGTGATTCATCCGGACATCCCTTCGCCGGTGCTAACCGGACAGGTTCAACGGGTCTTTTCTCAGCCGGCCCTGATAGTCCGGCACCCCGTGTCTTTTTCCAGCCTAGTTCCGTTGCCCGCCCTTAACGAAAACTGACCCGCAACAGTGGCCGGAATTTCAACGAAACTTGAAATTCCAACCACTGTTGCGGGTCAGCTAAGGGTGCGGGCTAAAGCTCGGACGCCGGGACGCCGACACCCAACATGATGATCGGCTCCGCCGCCTTCTTTTGGGCCACTGCGGGCGCCGGGCGTTCCACGGCGGCGCTGCTGTGCGCCGGGGATCCGTGGGCGTGCGCGACGGCGTCGGACGTTTCAACGCTCGTCTCCGCACCGCCCTGGGCGCTGCGGGCACTGCGGTTGCGGCGTCCGCGGCGTGACCGCGAGCGGTTCCCGCCGGCGGCATCGTGCTCCGCTGCCGCATCGTGCGGGCCGGAGAGCTGGTCGAGTGCCTCGGCAAGTCCGGCAAGTGCGGCGGCCGGGTCGGCGAGGTGGTCGGCGTCGTCCTGGTGGTGTCCGCGCGGCAGCTCCACGGCTTCCCCGCCCAGGGTCAGCGTCGCGGTGTCACCCAGGCTCGTGGGCAGGGTGTTCACCGGCACGGCCTCGTGGTGCTCGTGGTGGTCCTCGTGGTGCGCTGCAGCGGCCGCGGCGGCAATGTTGGCCAACGCAGCCCGGGCGGCAGTGGCCTTCTGGGCCTTCTCCGCCTCGGTGGCGTCGTCATGGACGGGCGCCTGGACCTCGACGGCATCCGTCGCCTCGGCGTCGCCCTGCTGGTTGCGGTTGCGGTTGCGCTTGCGTTCGCTGCGGGTGGAGCGGTTGGCCGTGCGTTCGCTCTCGCGGTGATCGTTACGCACCGGCTGCGGGTGGTGCTGCTCGGCGGCAACGGTGTGCACGCGGCGGTGCTCCACGGGAATCTCATGGGTGACCATGCCGCGGCCGGCACAGGTTTCACACTGCTCGCCGAAGACTTCCAGCAGGCCGGTACCCATGCGCTTGCGCGTCATCTGCACCAGGCCAAGGCTGGTGACCTCGGCGACCTGGTGCTTGGTCCGGTCGCGGCCCAGGCATTCCACCAGGCGGCGGAGCACCAGGTCGCGGTTGGATTCAAGGACCATGTCGATGAAGTCGATGACGATGATGCCGCCAATGTCGCGCAGGCGCAGCTGGCGGACCACTTCCTCGGCGGCTTCGAGGTTGTTCTTGGTGACGGTTTCCTCGAGGTTGCCGCCGGAGCCGGTGAACTTGCCCGTGTTGACGTCCACCACGGTCATGGCTTCGGTGCGGTCGATCACCAGGGAGCCGCCGGAGGGCAGGAACACCTTGCGCTCGAGGGCCTTGGAGATTTGCTCGTCGATGCGGTGGGCACCGAAGATGTCCTCGGGCTTGGTCCACTTCTCCAAGCGGTCCAGCAGGTCCGGGGCAACATAGGTCACGTAGGCCTCGATGGTGTCCCAGGCTTCCTCGCCGGAGACGATCAGCTTGGTGAAGTCCTCGTTGAAGACGTCACGGACCACCTTGATGGTGAGGTCGGGCTCGGCGTAGAGCATCTCCGGGGCCAGCGTCTTGTTGGAGGAGGCACGGTTGTTGATGCCTTCCCACTGGGCGCGCAGGCGGTTGATGTCGTTGGTCAGCTCTTCCTCGCTGGCACCCTCGGCGGCGGTGCGCACAATGACGCCCGCGTTCTCGGGCAGGTGGTCCTTCAGGACGCGCTTGAGGCGGTTGCGCTCCACATCGGGGAGCTTGCGGGAGATGCCCGTCATGGAACCGCCCGGCACGTACACCAGGTAGCGGCCCGGCAGGGAGATCTGGCTGGTCAGGCGGGCGCCCTTGTGGCCCACAGGATCCTTGGAGACCTGCACCAGCACCGAATCGCCGGACTTGAGCGCGTTCTCGATGCGGCGCGGCTGGCCGTTGAGGTTGGCGGCGTCCCAGTCAACTTCGCCCGCGTACAACACGGCGTTGCGGCCGCGTCCAATGTCAACGAAGGCCGCTTCCATGCTGGGGAGCACGTTCTGGACCTTGCCCAGGTAGACGTTGCCGATCAGGGAGTCCTGCTGGGTCTTGGAGACAAAGTGCTCGGCAAGGATGCCGTCCTCCAGGACACCGATCTGGATGCGGTCATCGTTTTGGCGCACCACCATGACCCGGTCCACGGATTCGCGGCGGGCCAGGAATTCGGCCTCGGTGATGACCGTGCGGCGGCGGCCGGAGTCGCGGGAGTCGCGGCGGCGCTGCTTCTTCGCCTCCAGGCGGGTCGAGCCGCGCAGGCTCGTGACCCTGTTGGACGCGCTCGACGACGATTCCACCGGCGTGCGCGGAGCCCGCACCTTGGTGACGGTGTTGGGCGGGTCCTCGTCCGTGCCACCCGTCAGTTCAAGGTCCTGCTCGCCGCGGCGGCGACGACGACGGCGACGGGATGTGACGCCGTCGGCCTCACCGTCCTCGGCCGAGGCGTCATCGTCGGAGGATTCCTCGGAAGCTTCGGCGGCCTTGTTGCGGCGGTTGCGGTTGCGTCCGCGGCGCGGGCGGGAATCGGCGTCCTCGTGGTCCTCGGCGTCGTCCGCATCCTGCGTGGACTCGGCCGGCGCGGGGACGGCCAGGCTGAGGTCGGGGGCCAGGAACAGGGCCGACATGCCGGCGGCCGGAGCCAGGAACAAAGCGTCCGCTGCGGCTGCCGTTTCGGGTGCGGCCGCTTCCGGTGCAGAATTTTCCGGAGACGCCGTTTCGGGTGCTGCCTCGACAGCTGCTTCAACGGTTGCGGCTTCGGGCTCGGCGGCTTCAACCTTCTTTGCGGCCGGCTTGCGGCGGCTGCGGGTGGTCTTGGCTGCCGGGGCTTCCCCTGCGGCAACAGCCTCGGCGGGAACGGTTTCGCTCACGGCCGTTTCGGCCGGCGCTGCCTCGGCGTCCACGGCTGCGTCGGCCTTCTTGGTGGTGCGGCGACGGGCCGGTGCCTTCTTGGCCGGGGCGGCGGGCTCGGTTTCCAGGGTCAGCTCGCCCTGGACGGCCTCGAGCTGGACGGTCTCGGCCTGCACGGTACTGGCGGCAACCGGCTCCTCGACGGGAGTCGTGGCCGGTGCGGTGACGGGTGCCGTGGCACGGCGTCGCGGGGCCCGCTTGGCGGGGGCTTTTTCGGCCGGTGCCGGCTCTGCAATGGCCTCGAGGATCACCGTTTCGGTGACGTCCGCGGCGTCTGCGGGTTCGACGGTCTTCTTGGAACGGCTGCGGCGAACCGGGGCCTTCTTGGCCGGGACCTCGGCGTCGACGGCAACTGCGGTCTCAACTGATGCGGTCTCAACGGGAGCCGTTGACGTTACCTTCGCCGACGCGCGTCGGCTGCGACTCACTTTGGCCGGCGCCGGCGCCGTGCCCTCTGCGGTTGCATTTGCTTCTGTTGCGGGTTGTTCATTGTCCATTTGTGGCGTTAACCTTTGCGCCGCTGCGACACTCCCACATCGAGTGCCGCCAACGGCTGATGTGTCAACACCCGCAGGCGTTGACGGAAGTCGTCTAATTACCTCCCGGGCGGCACCAACTTCTGGGTGCGCAAGCTCCGAAAAGCCGATGGTTTGCCGGAACCGCACTAATCTGCGTGAAACGGACCTGGTGGATGGCTGCCATGAAATGAAGCGTCGTCACCGGCCGTCCCCTGGGCGTGCCATCGGACTGAGGGGCGCATGTGGATCGCCGATCAGCCACCACCATTGTCTCATACGCGCCCCGCCGAGGGATTGATTGGAGCGCGGCGCGCCAAGTTTGCCACGCTAGAATCAGGACACGATGACCGGTCGATTTGAAAAGGACACCATGCCTGCCTCCAGCGTCTCCACCCGCCGTCCAACGGATGAGAAACTGCCCGCCTTGACGCGGGCCAAACCGTTCGGCTGGTTCCTGATTGTCACGGGGCTGGTTTCCTGGCTGGCCTCCGCCACGCTGGTGCTCGAACGCCTTGCCCTGTACGCCGACCCCAACAAGAACCTCAGCTGCGACGTCAACACCTGGATCTCCTGCGGCAATGTCATGAAGACCCCGCAGGCGGCGATCCTGGGCTTCCCGAACCCGTTCATCGGCGTTGCGGCCTTCGTCGTCATCATCACCACCGGCGTGGTGCTGCTGGCGGGCGCGCAGCTGAGCCGCTGGTACTGGCTTGGCCTGCAGGCGGGCGTCACGGCCGGTTTCGCCCTGGTGTGCTGGTTCTGGTTCCAGGCCGTCTACGTCATTGCCACCCTGTGCCCGTACTGCATGATCGTGTGGGCCATGATGATCCCGCTGTTTATATGGCTCACCATGCGGAACATCGTCCATGGGGTAATCCCGGCGCCCGCGGGCCTGACCAAGTTCCTCAAGGACTGGGCCTGGATCATCATGGGCCTGGTCTACCTGGGTGTGCTGGCCTCGATCTTCTTCAAGTTCATGTACCTGATCATCGGCTCCAACGCATAAATAACTGGCTAAACGAACGGAAAGGGCACCCCCCAATTGGGAGGTGCCCTTCCTTTTTTGTTTCAGCGGTTCCTAGGCGAACCAGATGCCGATCTCACGCTCTGCGGACTCCACGGAGTCCGAGCCGTGCACCAGGTTCTGCTGGACCTTCAGGCCCCAGTCGCGGCCAAAGTCGCCGCGGATGGTGCCGGGGGCGGCCGTGGTGGGGTCGGTGGTGCCGGCCAGGGCGCGGAAGCCCTCGATCACGCGGTGGCCCTCAAAGATGGCCGCCACGACGGGGCCGGACAGCATGAATTCGACGAGGGGTTCGTAGAACGGCTTGCCCACGTGCTCCTCGTAGTGCTGCTCGAGCTGCTCGCGGGTGGCGTTGACCTTCTTCAGCTCGGCCAGCGTGTAGCCCTTGGCTTCAATCCGGGCCAGAACGGCGCCGGAGAGGTTGCGGGCAACGCCGTCGGGCTTGACGAGTACAAGGGTGCGCTCAATGCTCACAGTTGATCCACTTTCAGTTGGTTTTGGTGTTGTTATCAGTCTACGGGCTCGGGGTGGGCGGCATCCCACTCGGCCTGGACGCGGGCCCGTTCACGGTTTTCCCGGTCGATGCGGCTGCCAGCGTGCAGCGCGTACCACCAGGCGAGGGCGAAGAGCACGCCCACCACGAACATGGCCGTTTCCCAGAAACCGGCGGCAATCAGCAGCAGTTGCAGGATCCAGCCAACCGCCGGCCCCCACTTCTTGCCCACGAATGCGCAGGTGACGATCATCAGCACGGCCAGGACGCCGGCCACCAGCAGGTAGACAGGGTTCTTACCCGTGGCGCCAAAGAGCGCCAGCCCGGCAAAGAGCGCCACGAACGCCTCGAGCACCAGAACCGTGGAGGCGAAGAGCATCTTGGTGGAACGGGCCTTCTTGGGCATGCCCGGGCGCCATTCGCGCTGCGCCTTGGTCAGTCGTGCCATGGTCCTAGGCACCTTCCTTTTCCCCGGGGCGGCCCAGCAGGATGCGGGCCTCCCCCACCACGGTGATGGAGCCGGTGATCAGGACGCCGCCGGCGAGATCGTTGTTGGCCTCGGCCCGCTCCACGGCCCATTCGATGGCGTCGTCGAGTTTCTCGGCAATGTGGACGTCGTCCTCGTCCCAGCCCAGGTCAACGGCCATTTCGGCCAGTTCTCCGGCCGGGATGGCGCGCGGGGAGTTGGACTGCGTGAGGCAGATTTCCGCCGCCTCCTCGCCGTAGGACTCCTTGAGGGTGCGCAGGATTTCCTCCGCGTCCTTGTCCGCCAGGACGCCCAGGACCACCACGAGCTTGCTGAAGGAAAAGGCCTCCTGCAGGGCTGTAGCGCTGACGGCAATGCCGGCGGGGTTGTGCGCGGCGTCCACCACAATGGTCGGGGACGTGCGCAGCACCTCGAGCCGACCGGGCGAGGTGGTGTTGGCGAAGCCCTCCTGGACCAGGTCCAGGTTCAGTTCCTTCTCGCCGCCGCCCAGGAACGCCTCGAGCGCGGCAAGCGCGACGGCGGCGTTCTCGGCCTGGTGCTCGCCGTGCAGCGGCAGCAGGATCTCCGGGTAGCGCCCGACCAGCCCCTGCAGCGTGATCATCTGCCCGCCCACCGCGATGGTGCGCGATTCCACGCCAAACTCGACACCCTCGAAACGGTAGGTGGCATGCATCTCCTGGGCGCGCTCCAACAGCACCTGGGCGGCGTCGACCGGCTGGGCGGCGCTGATGAGGAACGCGCCCTCCTTGATGATGCCGGCCTTCTCCACGGCGATCGCCCCGGTGGTGTCACCGAGCAGTTCGGTGTGGTCCAGGGAGATGGGCGTGATGACGGCGACCTGCCCGTCGCCAACGTTCGTGGCGTCGGTGATGCCGCCCAAGCCCACTTCAACGACTGCCACGTCGACGGGCTCGTCGGCGAAGATGGCGTAGGCGAGGATCGTCAGGCACTCAAAGTAGGTCAGCCGGGTTTCGTTGGCGGCCTCGAGTTCGGCATCCACGATCAGCAGGTAGGGGTGGATTTCGTCCCAGATCCGCACGAAGGTGGTGTCGGCCACGGGAGCGCCGTCGATGCTGATGCGTTCGGTGACCCGGCTCAGGTGCGGGCTCGTGTAGCGGCCCGTGCGCAGGCCGTGGGCCAGCAGCCCGGCTTCGATCATCCGGGCCGTGGACGTCTTGCCGTTGGTGCCGGTGATGTGGATGATCGGGAAGGCCTTGTTGGGCTCGCCGAGGATCTCCATGGCCCGGAACAAGGGGGCCAGGCGGGGCTCCATCTTGTTTTCCGGGGCACGGCCCAGCAGTTCGGCGTAAACGCTCTCCACCGAGAATTCGTCGTGTTGGGTGGTCATGAGGCAACTGTCCGTTCAACTGAGATGGTGGTGTCCACGTCGCCCGGGACCAGTTCAAGGGTCACCGTGAGGGTCTCCTTTTTCACCAGCTCCGAGTTCGCGTGGAGTGCGTCCACAATGTTCTGCGGGGCACTGATGATGGTGCGGATGCGGTCGCTGACGTGGAGGTCGGCGTCCTTGCGGGCCTGCTGGACGGCGCGGATCATGTCGCGGGCCGTGCCTTCAGCCTCCAGCTCGTCGGTCAATTCGGTGTCCAGGACCACGAACCCGCCGCCGGGCAGCATGGCAACGGCGCTCTGTGCGCCGTCGGCCGCGTCGGCCACCACGGTTTCGAGCGTGTATTCGGAGGGCTCCAGTTCCAGGCCGCCAGCCGTGACCACGCCGTTGGTCACCGACCAGTCACCGCTCTTGGAGCCCTTGATGGCCAGCTGGACGTTCTTGCCCAGGCGCGGGCCGGCCGCGCGGGCGTTGACCACCAGCTTCGAGGAGATGCCGAATTCCTCCGGGGAGGCGTCGGCGGCATCGATGAAGCGGACCTTGCGGATGTTCAGTTCCTCGGCAACCACGGCGGCCCCGCCGTCGAGCGCGGCGGCGTTCGGGGCCACCACGGTCAGTCCGGCCAGGGGCAGGCGGACGCGCAGCTTGGCGGCCTTGCGCAGGCTGGAGCCGGTGGAGCAGATCTGCTGGACCCGGTCCATCTGCTCCACGAGGGCGGCGTTGGGGACGAACAGATCGGCGTTGGGCCAATCCGTCAGGTGGACGGAGCGGCCGCCGGTGAGCCCGCGCCAGATTTCCTCGGAGACCAGCGGCAGCAGCGGGGCGGCCACCCGGCACACGGTTTCCAGTGCCGTGTAGAGGGCGTCAAACGCGTCGCTGTTCTCGTCGAAGAAGCGGCTGCGGCTGCGGCGCACGTACCAGTTGGTGAGCATGTCCAGGTAGCTGCGCAGTGAATCGCAGGCGCCGGAGACGTCGTAGTCGTCGAGCTTGGCGGTCAGTTCACGGACCAAATCGCCCGTGTTGGCCAGCAGGTACTCGTCCATGGTGTCGGTATATCCGTCAAAGCGGAGCTTCGCATCGTAGCCGGCACCGTTGTTGGCCGTGTTCGCGTACAGGGTGAAGAAGCTGTACACGTTCCACAGGGGCAGGATCACCTGGCGGACGCCGTCGCGGATGCCCTGTTCGGTGACTACCAGGTTTCCGCCGCGCAGGATGGGGCTGGACATCAGGAACCAGCGCATGGCGTCGGAGCCGTCGCGGTCCAGCACCTCGGAGACGTCCGGGTAGTTGCGCAGCGACTTGGACATCTTTTGGCCGTCCGAGCCGAGCACGATCCCGTGGCTGATCACGTTGCGGAACGCCGGGCGGTCAAAGAGCGCGGTGGAGAGGATGTGCAGCATGTAGAACCAGCCGCGGGTCTGCCCGATGTATTCGACGATGAAGTCGGCCGGGTTGTGGGTGTTGAACCAGTCCTCGTTCTCGAACGGGTAGTGGACCTGGCCGTAGGGCATGGAGCCGGAGTCGAACCAGACGTCCAACACGTCCTCCACGCGGCGCATCGTGGATTTGCCGGTGGGGTCGTCCGGGTTGGGCCGGGTGAGGTCGTCGATGAACGGGCGGTGCAGGTCCACCTCACCCTCGTTGTTCAGGGGAAGGCGGCCAAAGTCGGCCTGCATCTCGGCGAGCGAGCCGTAGACGTCGGTGCGCGGGTATTCGGGGTCGTCGGACTGCCACACCGGGATGGGCGAACCCCAGTAGCGGTTGCGGCTGATGGACCAGTCGCGGGCGTTGGCGAGCCACTTGCCGAACTGGCCGTCCTTGACGTTGCCGGGGATCCAGTTGATGTCCTGGTTCAGTTCCACCATGCGGTCCTTGAACTGGGTCACTTCGACGTACCAGGAGGAGATGGCGCGGTAGATCAGGGGCGTGCGGCAGCGCCAGCAGTGCGGGTAGCTGTGCACGTAGCTGGCCTGGCGGACCAGGCGGCCGGCGTCCTTCACGACGCGCGTGATGGTCTTGTTGGCGTCAAAGACCTGCACGCCGGCGATGTCGTTCAGCGGCCCGCCCTCGAACAGGGGCAGGAACTTTGCGCCCTCGTCGACGGAGAGCACCACGGGGATGCCGTACGCCTCGCAGACCTTCTGGTCCTCTTCACCGTAGGCGGGGGCCTGGTGGACAATGCCGGTACCGTCGGTCGTGGTCACGTAGTCGGCCACCAGGAACTGCCAGGACTTGGCCGTGCCGTACTTTTCGTCGTCGGCAAAGTAGTCCCAGAGCGGCTCGTACTTCAGGCCCTCAAGGTCGGCGCCCACATAGCTGGCGGTGATCGCGGCGGTGGCGGCAGCGGCGTCGTCGTACCCGAGGTCCTTGGCGTAGGAACCCACAAGGTCGGCGGCCAGCAGGAACTTCTCCGCCGACTTGTTTCCGGTGGTCGAGCTTGTCGAGATCCCGTTGGGGCCAACGGGCATCACGGCGTAGCTCACCTTGGGCCCCACGGCGAGCCCCTGGTTGGTGGGCAGGGTCCAGGGCGTGGTGGTCCAGGCGATGGCGCTGACGCCGGCCAGTTCCTTGGACACGGCGCTCTCGCCGGCCAGGATGGGGAACGTGACGGTGACGGTGGCGTCCTGGCGGTCCTTGTAGACGTCGTCGTCCATGCGCAGCTCGTGGTTGGAGAGCGGGGTCTCATCCTTCCAGCAGTACGGCAGCACGCGGTAGCCGTTATAGGTCAGGCCCTTGGAGTGGAGCTGTTTGAACGCCCACAGCACGGACTCCATGTACTCGACGTTGAGCGTCTTGTAGTCGTTGTCGAAGTCGACCCAGCGGGCCTGGCGGGTGACGTATTCCTGCCATTCGCCGGCGTACTTCATGACCGAAGAGCGGCAGGCGTCGTTGAATTTGTCGATGCCCATGGCCTCGATCTGCTGCTTGTCCGTCATGCCCAGCTGCTTCATGGCTTCCAGTTCGGCGGGCAGGCCGTGCGTGTCCCAGCCGAAGCGGCGCTCCACGCGGCGGCCGCGCTGGGTCTGGTAGCGGGCCACGAGGTCCTTGGCGTAGCCGGTGAGCAGGTGCCCGTAGTGGGGCAGGCCGTTGGCGAAGGGCGGGCCGTCGTAGAACACGAACTCGTTGGAGCCGTCCGTACCGGCGTCACGGGCGTCGATGCTGGCCTGGAAGGTGCCGTCCTGCTCCCAGTACTTCAGGACGAGTTCCTCCACCTCCGGGAAACGCACGGAAGCTGGCACATGGTTCGAATCGGCGTGCAGGCCGTGGGCCGCGGTTGCCTTGGGGAAGTGGGTCATCACATCATCCTGGTTGTGGGCGTTCGTTTCAGGATGCAAGGACGGCTTGCGCCGCGGTACCACCTCGCTTACCGCGCCCGTTTCCGGGTGCGGCCGCTCATTAACTGCTGTGACGGGCTTACCCGTCCGGTTCTACTGGCGCCCCGTGCGTTGCTGCGCGGGGCGGGTTCTTCCGGAAGCTCACCGGTGATGGCCGGGTCAACGCTTTGTTCCCCATTCTAGGGGACGTCCGGCGCCGGGCGCACCTTGGCGGCCGCCCGGCCCTCGGACGGGAATGCTAGCCCTTGCGGATCAGCTTGTGGTTGGCGGCCTGCGCGACGGGACGGACCACGACCTCGTCCAGGTTGATGTGGTGCGGGAGGCCGACGGCGTAGCCCACCACCTCCGCGACGTCGCCGGCCGTCAGGGGGTTCTCGACGCCCTCGTACACCTTGGCTGCGGCGGCCTGGTCACCGGAGAAACGGTTAAGCGCGAACTCCTCGGTCTGCACCAGGCCGGGCACCACTTCGATGACCCGGATGTTGTTCTCGGCCTCTTCCAGGCGCAGCGCGTTGGTGACGGCGCGCTGGGCGAACTTTGCCGCGTTGTAGCCGGCGCCGCCCTCATAGGCGGCAAGTGCGGCCGTGGAGGTCAGGTTCAGCACGGTGCCGTGGCCGTGGGCGCGCAGGGCCGGCAGGAACGCCCGGGTCATTTTCAGGGTGCCCATGACGTTGACCTGGAGCATCCAGTCCCAGTCGTCGTCCTTGGCGTCGACGATCCGGTCCGCGCCGCGGGCGCCGCCGGCAACGTTGATCAGGGTGTCCAGTCCGCCGTGCTCCGCCACGAAGCGCACCAGGGCTTCGACGTCGTCATCCTTGGTGACGTCCGCGGCGAAGGCCAGGGCGCCGGTTTCCTCGGCAAGTTTTGCCAGCCGGTCCGCGCGGCGGGCCACGGCGACCACGGTCCAGCCGTCGGCGCGCAGCTTGCGGACGGTGGCCTCGCCAATGCCGGTGCTGGCTCCGGTCACGACGGCGTGCTGAAAAGATTTGGGGGTGTTTTCACTCATGCAACTAATCTAGCGTGGCGGGCCCACCCTTGAGGAAGTCGGCGTTGAGGAAACCAAGGAGCACGGCCGCCTGATTTTGCACGGTGTCCTTCGCGCCATACAGCAGTACGGCATTGGGGTGCCCGGCCAGCAGCGTCCGGAGCTGGTCCACGGCCGGATTGGTGGACAGTTCCGCCCGGTAGTCCCGGACGAATGCCGCAAAGTTCTCCGGCCGGTGGCCGAAGGCGTTGCGCACCTCGGCGGACGGCGCCACGTCCTTGAGCCAGAAGTCGATGCGGTCCTTCGCAACCCCGCGCGGCCACAACCGGTCCACCAGGATCCGGAACTCCCCCGGCTCCGGCGCCTCATACACCCGCAGAATCCGCACAGCACCCATGCACGCATCCTAGACCCGCCCCGGGAAGACACCCGTGAACTTATGCGCTCATCCCGCCGCGGGTTCGGCGCAAAAGCGACGGTCAGGCGGCGAACAATTCCTTTGCGAGCACCAAATCCACTGGAACAGGGTCCACGTGGAGGAAGTGCCGCAGCTGCCAGGCCTGCGTCCGTGCCGCCTGTGCACTGGAGGTTTGGACCCAGGGCGCGTAGACCCGGATGGCCCGTTTGCCGCCCTTGCCGTCCACGCTCATGACGCCGCGAGCGGCCAATTCGGGGGCGGGAAACACGAAGAGTCCGTGCCGCTCGCCATCGGTGACGGACACGATGAACTGTTCAACGCCGTCGTCCGCGTCAAAGGGCCTGATGGGGCCGGCCGCCGAGCGCAGCCACAGGGTCACAAAGTGGCCCGCCTTCGTGGGAGTCGTTTTGGCGGCCCGGAACACCGCAGACCGGCCGCCGAGGGTGAGGATGTGGGCGCAGTAGTCGGAGCTTTCGGGCTCAGGCACCACGTCGGCGCAGTCAAGGCCGGCGGGATCGAACACGCGCGACTTGGCGGCCAGGAATCCGGGGAGGATGCCGGCGGGGCCGGGCGCCTTGGCCATGGGAGCCGCCTTTCGAGAGCGCAAGATTTGTTGCGTGCATCGTAGCAACGCCAACCCGCGCCGGCCCAAATCCGGCGTTGCGGGCAAGTCATGAAAGAATTGGGCCATGGCTGACAACATTCCGGGCACAGACACGCCCGCACCCACCACAAGCAACGTTCCCGACAAGCCCGCCCTGGAGGGACTGGAAGAGTCCCTGACCAAGCGGTGGCTCGAGGAGGGCACCTACAAGTTTGACCGTGAGACCACCCGGGAGCAGGTGTACTCCATTGACACTCCCCCGCCCACGGCATCGGGTTCCCTGCATGTGGGACACATGTTCTCCTACACCCAGACCGATGTGCTGGCCCGTTTCCAGCGCATGAACGGCAAGAACGTCTTCTACCCCATGGGTTGGGATGACAACGGCCTGCCCACCGAGCGCCGCGTGCAGAACTACTACGGCGTGCGTTGCGATCCGGCCATCCCGTACGACGCCGGCTACCGCCCCCGGCCACGCCCGCCAAGAACCAGCGCGACTTCGACGTGGTCTCCCGCAAGAATTTCATCGAACTGTGCGAAGAGCTGGCCGTGGAGGACGAGAAGGTCTTCGAGCACTTGTTCCAGACCCTGGGCCTGTCCGTGGACTGGGACCTGACGTACCGCACCATCGACGACCAGTCCCGCGCAGTGTCCCAGCGCGGCTTCCTGGCGAACCTGGACAACGGCGACGCCTACATGGCAGAGGCCCCCACCCTGTGGGACGTCACGTTCCGCACGGCCGTGGCCCAGGCCGAGCTGGAGGACCGCGAGGTTGCCGGCGCCTACTACCGGTACCCGTTCTTCGCCGAAGACGGCACCAAGATCTACATCGAGACGACCCGGCCCGAACTGCTGGCCGCCTGCTCGGCGCTCGTGGCCAACCCCGACGACGAGCGCTACCAGCCGCTGTTCGGCAAGAAGGTCACCTCGCCGTTGTTCGGCGTCGAGGTCGAGGTCCGCGCGCACGCCCTGGCCAAGCCCGACAAGGGCTCCGGCATCGCCATGGTCTGCACCTTCGGCGACCTCACCGACGTCACCTGGTGGCGTGAACTGCAGCTGCCCACCCGCGCCATCGTGGGCCGCGACGGCCGCATCCTCGGTGACACCCCGAGTGGATCACCACGGAGGAGGGCCGCGCCAACTACGCCGCCTTCGCCGGCAAGACCGTCTTCAGCGCCAAGGAAGGCGTCGTGGAGCTGCTGGGCGATGCCGGCCTGTTGGACGGCGAGCCGAAGAAGATCATGCACCCCGTGAACTTCTTCGAAAAGGGCGACAAGCCGCTGGAAGTGGTCACCTCCCGCCAGTGGTACATCCGCAACGGCGGCCGCGACGAGGACCGCCGCGAACGCCTGATCGGGCGCGGCCACGAGATCGACTTCCACCCGGCGTTCATGCGCTCGCGCTACGAAAACTGGATTGCCGGCCTGAACGGCGACTGGCTTGTCTCCCGCCAGCGCTTCTTCGGTGTGCCGATCCCCGTCTGGTACCCCTTGGACACCGATGCGAACCCGGACTACGACAACCCCATCCTGCCCACGAGCGAGATGCTGCCGGTTGACCCCGCCGCGGACGCAGCCCCCGGCTACAGCGAGGACCAGCGCAACGAGGCCGGCGGGTTCATCGGCGACGCCGACGTCCTGGACACCTGGGCCACCTCCTCGATGACCCCGCAGATCGTGGGCGGCTGGAGCCGGGACGAGGACCTGTTCGGCAAGGTCTACCCCTTCGACCTGCGCCCCCAGGGCCACGACATCATCCGCACCTGGCTGTTCTCCTCGGCTGTACGCGCCGACGCCCTGCAGGGCAATGCGCCGTGGAAGCACGCGGCCATCTCCGGCTGGATCCTTGACCCGGACCGCAAGAAGATGTCCAAGTCCAAGGGCAACGTGGTGGTCCCCACCGACGTGCTCAACGACTTTGGCGCCGACGCCGTCCGCTACTGGGCAGCATCGGCCAAGCTGGGTGCCGACACCGCCTACGAAATTGCGCAGATGAAGATCGGCCGCCGCCTGGCCATCAAGTTGCTCAACGCCTCGAAGTTCGTGCTGAACCTCGGCGCCACGGAGGCCAATGTGGTCACGGGCGACGCCGCCCGCGTCACGAACGCCCTGGACCGGGCCGTGCTGGCCCAGCTCGCCGAGGTCGTCCGCCAGTCGACGTCAGCGTTCGAGAAGTACGACTACGCCAAGGCCCTGCAGATCAGCGAGAGCTTCTTCTGGCACTTCACGGACGACTACGTGGAGCTCATCAAGGACCGCGCCTACGGTGCGGCCGGCGATGCCGAGCAGGCCTCCGTGCTGGCCGCCCTGGCCACCACGCTGGACGCCTTGCTGCGCCTGTTTGCCCCGTTCCTGCCGTTTGCCACGGAAGAGGTTTGGGGGTGGTGGCGCGCCGGTTCGGTGCACCGCGCCCAGTGGCCCACCGCCGTCGAGGTCAACGACGGCGACACCACCATGCTGGCCACCGTGGGCGACGCGCTCGGCGGCATCCGCAAGGCCAAGTCCGAGGCCAAGGTCAAGCAGCGCACCCAGGTGCTCTCCGCCACGGTCACGGCCGGTCCGGTCCAGGCGGCCCAGCTGCTGGCCGGCCTGGGAGACCTGAAGGCCGCGGCCAACGCCGTGGACCTGACGGTTGCCGAGGGCGACGGCGAACTCGGCGTCAGCGACGTCGTCCTGGCCCCGGCCGAGGAGTCCGTCCAGGCCTAACGCGAAGTTCGCTCACCGGCGGGCGAGCTTGTCGAGGCCCTAGGATTTCGACAAGCTCAATCGCCGGGAGCCGAGACCCGCGCGAGCTTCCGCAGGCCCTTCCTGCGCGGCACCCGCACGGGTTCGGGCCAGCGGGGGCTCAGGGTGTCGCCCAGTGTCACCCCGCGCAGTTTGCGGGCGAACATGGGCAGCACCCAGTCGTTGATCCAAAGGTATTGGTCCCGTCCCCACTGTTTGAAGGTGCGGGCGGGACCTTCCTTTTTGTGCCGGGGCACGATCCCGTGGGGCACGTCGAGGATGTCCAGCACCTTCCCGGCCATGTACTTGTGGCCGGCCTTGGACATGTGGAGGCGGTCGGCACACCAAAAGTGCGGGTTCCGGTAGGCGTCAAAGCCGGCAAAGTCCACCACGACTGCCCCGTACCGGTCCGCGATGTCCCGGACGCCGTCGTTGTAGAGGTGGTTCTTGCGCCGCAGCGGGGAGAGCACGGCGGACACCTCCACGTCATAGCCGGTGAAGAGCAGCAGCCGCGCCCCGCTGGCGGCCAGGGGTGCCACGAGGGCCTCCAACTGCGCCAGGATGTCAGCGGCCTTCGTGCCAAAGTCCATGATGTCGTTGCCGCCGGCATAAATGGTGATGAGGTCCGGTTGAATGGCCAAGGCCGGTGCCAGCTGCTCGGCAAGGATGTGGCGCAGCCGTTTGCTGCGGATGGCCAGGTTGGCGTACTGCCAGCCCGGCTCATGGGCCGCCAGTCCCTCCGCGACCCGATCCGCCCATCCGCGCACGCCGTGCGGCAGGTGTTTGTTGGGATCCCCCACTCCCTCCGTGAAGGAATCCCCGAGGGCCACATAGAGCACTCCGAACCGCCCGGCTACAGCAACACGGGTGCGGCACCGGCCTCCGCCAGACCCACCCCGACCGCATGGAACTGCCATCCCGCAGCCCGCCAGGCCGCCGGGTCAAGGGCGTTGCGCCCGTCGAGCATGAGCGGATTGGCAACGACGGCGGCCGCCGCCGCGGGGTCCAGCGTGGTGAATTGCGCCCATTCGGTCAGGAGCACCGTGAGTTCGGCGCCGCCCAGTGCGGCCAACGGGTCCGGTTCAAAGTCCAGGTGCGGGTATTGCAGCCATGCGTTGGGCCCGGCCTGCGGGTCGCTGACGGTGACGGTGGCGCCCTGGGCCGCCAATTGCAGCGCGATGTCCAGGGCCGGGGAATCGCGGATGTCGTCGGTGTTGGGTTTGAAGGCGGCCCCGAGGACTGTCACGCGCCGGCCCGCGATGTCGCCGCCGCACAGACGCACCGCAGTCTCGGCCAGGCGGTACCTGGCGTCGGCGTTGATGCCGTCCGCGAGGGACAAGAGCTCCTCCAGCGGCTCGACGCCGCGCTGGTGGGCCTGGGCGCGGAAGGAGCGCAGGTCCTTGGGCAGGCATCCCCCGCCAAATCCGGCGCCCGCCTGCAGGTAGGTGCCGCCGATCCTTGCATCGTGGCCCAGTGCCCGGGACAGGGCGACGACGTCGGCACCGGCCGATTCACAAAACTCGCCGACGGCGTTGATGTAGGAAATCTTCAGGGCCAGGAACGCATTGGCCGCCGTCTTGATCAGTTCGGCCGTGGCGTAGTCGGTGACAAGCCGCGGGGTCCCTTGTTCCAGCAGGGGTGCGTACACGGCGTCGAGCATTGCACGCGCGGCCTCCCCGTACGGTCCTTCGGGGATGCCGTACACCAAACGGTCCGGGGCGAGGGAATCCCGCACGGCGCTGCCCTGGCGCAGGAACTCCGGATTCCAGGCCAGCACGGCCCCGGTGTCCGCGATGAGGCTTGCGAGCCGCGCGGCCGTCCCCACCGGCACCGTCGATTTGCCCACCACAACGGCGCCGGGACGCAGGTGCGGGCGCAGGGCCTCGACGGCGGCCACCACGTGGGAGAGATCCGCCTCAAAGGTGGTCTTGGCTTGCGGGGTTCCCACGCACAGAAAGTGGACGTCCGCGCCGGCCAGTGCGGCGGGGTCGGTGGCAAAGCGAAGCCGGCCCGAACGCCGTCCGGCCTCGAGCAGCACCGGCAGGCCCGGTTCGTGGAAGGGCGCCTGCGCCGCGGCGAGTTGCTCGATCCGGCCGGCGTCCGTGTCCAGTCCCACCACGTCGTGGCCAAGGTCGGCCAGCGTGGCCGCGTGGACGGCGCCCAGGTACCCGCAACCAATAACGGAGATTCTCATTTGCTCCCTTTCAATGCCGGCACCCGCGGAAGGGGCGCGGCCATGGTTTGGCGGTAGATGTCCATCAGTTCCTCGCAGACCCGGGTCCAGGTGCGGCCCTGGACCTTGGTGAAGGCGGCCGCTCCGAAGGCCGCCCGTTTCGCCTCATCCCCCACCAGGTCGGTGACGTAGCCCCGGAATCCGGCCAGGTCGCCGGGTTCGTAGAGCCAGCCGGTGCGGGAGGAATCCACCAGGTCAAGGGGCCCGCCGCGTCCGGTGGCAACCACCGGCACCCCCGAGGCCATGGCTTCCTGGATGGTTTGGCAGAAGGTTTCCAGCTCGCCGGGGTGGACGAACACGTCAAAGGAGGCGACGACGGCGGCAAGGTCCGTGCCGTCAAGGAATCCGGTGAAGTGGGCGCCGGGAAGCAGTTCTTCCAGGGCGCTGCGCTGGGGGCCGTCGCCGACGACGACCAGACGGGTGTTGGGGATGTCGGCGATGGCGCGGAGGTCTTCGAGCTGTTTCTCCAGCGCCAGCCGGCCCACATAGCCCACCACGCGTTCCCCGTTGGGGGCAACCATTGTGCGGAAGGCCGCGCTGCGCCGTTGCGGGTGGAAGCGTTCGGTGTCCACGCCGCGGCTCCACAATTCAACCCGTGGAATGCCGTGGCCGCGCAACTGGTCCATGGCGGCAGTGGAGGGGGCCAGGGTCCGGGTGGCCGCCAGGTGAATGCGTTCCACCCGGGTCCAGGCCCAATTTTCCAGGAACGGCATCCCGTATTTTGCCGCGTAGCCGGGTACGTCGGTTTGGTAGATGGCCACGGTTGGCAGGCCCAGTGCCTGGGCGGCGCGCACGGCCCGCCAACCCAGGACGAAGGGAGAGGCCAGATGGACGATGTCGGGCTCGTAGGCGGCCAGGATGGACTTGATCCTGGCCACTCCGCCCATGGCCACCCTGACGTTCCGGTACCCGGCCAGCGGCACGGAGGGCAGGCGCCGCACTGTGGCGCCCTCCATGACGTCCGGGACGGCGGCGGATGTTGACGGGGCGATGACCAGGACGTCATCCCCCCGCCGCTCAAGGTGTTGGAGGATTTTCAACAGGGAATGGGTGACCCCATTCATTTCCGGCAGGAACGATTCAGCAACAATGGCAACCTTCACACCACCACAGTGGCGGGCTGAGATGGCCGGGGCGGATCAGTTGGTGAACGTCACGGTGAAGAGTGGGTTAATGGCCGTCCCGGGCGTCCCGGGGCAAAGGGGAAGCCCCATCAGCGTTTCGCCGTTGGTGGGGCTTCGACTTACTAGCCGCGTTGTGACGGTTCGCGGTCTGGCGGATTCCATGGCCTTTCAGTGCCTTTTGCCGCGTCACCGGCATCCAGTTCCTTGGTTCCTGAGCCTGCCGCCTGGGCGGTGTCTCAATGTATCAATCGGTTCTGTCACTGAATCTCTGGAATCCATCCCCCAACCCGAGGGGTGGAGTAAGTGCAATTATTCGCCTGTTTTGTGCCCGGGGCAAGGGTGTGGTGGCAATTACAGCGCTGTAATTTGCCGGCGGTCGAGGGGGAAACACCGGGGGCTGGTGAAGACCGTGACTTCATCGGTCTTCACCAGCCCCCGGCATGGCCAAACGGGCCGCTAGTGTTGCCCGGTCCTGCGGCGGACGGCAACGGTCAGCATCAACCCCAGGCAGAGGGCCAGGAGCGCCAACCCGGACATCGCGGTACCGTTGGCACCCGTCTCGGCAAGTTCCCCCGCGGGGTTTGGGGTGGAGGCCGACGGCGATGCCTCTGCCGGTCCCGTGCTGCCAGCCTGCGTGGAATGAACGGACGGGGACACCGTCGGGTCAATGCTTGCGCTCGGCGAGGTGGTCGGTTCAACTGTCGCAGTCGGCTCATCCGTCGCGGTCGGCGCCACTGTGGGATCGGTGCTGGATGTCGGGTCCGGCGTCGGATCATCGCTCGCGGTGGGCGATGCCGTGGGCTCCTCGGTTGCGGTGGGCGGGGCGGTCGGCTCAACCGTGGGTTCGGGGTCCGGCTCCACGAAGTTGGCAAACGTCAGGTCGTCGCAGTAGGCAGTGCCCACCGCCTCGCGGTAGCAGAACACGGTTGCCGAGGTGCTGGTGGCGACGAAGTCGAAGGTAGCGTTCGTCCAGTCACTTGCGGTGACCAGCACACTCGGACTTGGAGTGAGTCCCGCGGCCTTGACGCCCAGGGCGGTTGCGCCGCCGTCGGACTTCACCCAGCCGGAGACGGTGTACTTGTGCCCCACCTCGAGCCCCTTGAGGGTCTGTTCCAGCGTTGCGAAGTTGCCCGCCGGTGCCGTGAGCCTGGCGCTGAAGCCGCCCGCATGGGGTGCCGGATCGGCCACTGCCGCGGCATTCCTGGTGGACCAACCGTCCAGTGCGCTTTCAAAGCCGCCGTTCGTCAGCGCGGGGGCGGCCGGGCCCGGGATGGGCTTTGGTGCCGGGCCGGCGACGCCCGGACCGTTGTAGGCGCCCACGGATACCGGGCCGGTTGCCGGCACGGCGTTGCCAAAGAAGTCCCGGCCGCCGTTGTTGGCAATGCCCAGGCCCGCCGAGAGCAACGGTGAGGAGGCGTGGAGCCGGTAGCCAAGGGCAGCGTCGATGGACGTCGCCGTGCCACGGTCCAGCAGGCGGGGATCGCCCGGGACCGCCGTGGTGTCGGCCGCGGATCCTGCCACGTTGATGAAGCTGTTCCCGGCCAGCGTGACACCGCCGGATTGCAGGTTCAGCGATGCCGATCCCGCGCCTTCCTTGACCACGATGTTGCTCCTGAAGGCGATGTTGCGTTTGTTGGCATTGTTCTCATTGATGACCGTTTGGGAGATGCCCGGTCCAATGTAGATCGTGTTGTTGTAGAAGGCCGCGCTTTCGATACCGGCCGAGCACGTCTCGATGCCGCGGAAGGAGTCGTTTTGGCTGATGTTGTAGCGCACCACCGCATTGGCCACCCGGCCTGCCGCGTTGCACATCAGGAAGAAGCCCCCGGCGTTGTCGTGGCTGTAGTTGTACTCAAACAGGGTCCCGTCCGTACCCTGGTCGATGTCGAAGGCCATGCCGTCGCGGGTGGTGCTGCCGCCGGAGACTTCGTTGTAGCGGAACGCCGTGCCGTCGGAGTTCCAGGGCCAGACGCCGGCGTTGTAGCCGGCCGAGCGCTGCTGGAACTTGTCCACCCGGTTGTGTTTCACCACGGCGTCCAGTGCCGTCTGTGGGACGATTCCGTCGCCTCCGGTGTCGAGGACGCTGTTGTTGCTGATCACCACGGAAGTGTTGGCCGTCCAGGGCCGGGTGATGACGGTGTCCCCCACCTCGGGCCGTTCCGACCACAGGCTGGCGACGGCGGCGATGCCCGTCCTGTTGACGTGCTCCACCCGGTTGTTGGTGATGCGCAGGCCGTCGTAGTTGCTGGCCCTGGCCGTACCGGCCACCGAGGCAAGGATTCCACCGCTGCCCTTGACGTCCTTGGCGTCGTTGCCGTTGATGTCGTGGACGTACATATTGTCCACCACCACGTGCCGGGCGGTTCCGAAATCCTCCAGCAGCAGGTAGACGCCACGACGCAGCGACGACGGCCCCTTGGCGTTGGTCACTTCCAGCCCGGAGAGCTCCACGCCCTCCATGTTGCGCAACACCACGGTGTCAACGGCGCCGTTCCCGTCGATCACGGGCCGCGCGGTGCCCGCTCCGTAGGCGCCGATCGTTAAGGGGTTGGCGGCGGTGCCGCTCCCCTGCGGCGCCAGCGTGCCAACGCAGGTCATGCCGCGCTTGAACACCAGTTGGTCACCGGGCGCCAGGGTCAGCGCGTTGACCTGCTCCAGCGTGGTGAAGGGAGCGTCGATGCTCCCGGTGGCGGTGCCGGCGGCAGGCGCCGAGCAGTCCACGTGGATGGCCTCAGGCACTGCGGCCGACGCCGGCACCGCAGCGAGTGCGGCGCCCACCAGCGCGGCCCCCGCCACCATGGCCGCGGCGGCGCCCAAACGAGAATTCTTCAAAACGTACCCCTATTGATCTTGATTGATTTTGCGCCGAAAGAATCAATATTCATCAGCGCGTCAAAGCTATCGAGATCAAGGGGCACAAAAACGAATGTGACGCGAAGGAAATCGCTTTCCTTCGCGTCACAGGGGGTACTTCGGGTGCCGTATTAGTCGAACTGCGGGCTCTCCGTGCGGCTGCGCTTGATCTCGAAGAAGTACGGGAAGCTTGCCAGGGTGACGGTGGCGTCCCACAGCTTGCCGGCTTCCTCGCCCCGCGGAATTCGGGTGATGACGGGGCCAAAGAACGCGGTGCCGTTGAAGGCCACCACGGGGGTGCCCACGTCCTGGCCAACGCGGCTGATGCCGTCCTGGTGGCTTGCGCGCAGGGCGAGGTCATTGGCATCGGTGTCTGCGGCAGCCGCGAGGCTTGCCGGCAGGCCGGTCTCTGCCAGGGCCTTGGCAATGACGTCGCCCAGGTCCTTGTTGCCGTTGTTGTGGATCTCGGTGCCCATGGCGTCGTAGAGCGGCTTGATGACCTGGTTGCCGTGCTCGGCCGCTGCGGCGATGATCACGCGCACCGGGCCCCAACCCTTGTCCAGCATTTCCTTGTAGGTTTCGGGGAGGTCGTCCCGGCCTTCGTTGAGCACTGAAAGGCTCATGACGTGCCAGTCCACGGAGATGTTCCGGACCTTTTCAACCTCGCCGATCCACCGGGACGTCACCCAGGCGAAGGGGCACTGCGGGTCAAACCAAAAGTCTGCCTTCTCCGGGGCGGACACTGCATTTATAGACACGGAAGTCTCCTCTTGTTGGCATTGCGTTCTTGACACTGCGTCGCAGGCACTGCAAATCGCGTGGGGCGTTGCCCTCACCTTTTGTTCAACAGCGAATCAGGCGGACTTGTTCCGGCGTTTCGCGACCACTTCGTGGGGAATCAGGCTGGGCTCGGCCAGCTTGTTCACGACGTCGGCGGTAATGACCACGGTGGAGATGTCTTCGCGGCTGGGGAGGTCGAACATGACGGGCAGCAGCACCTCTTCGAGGATGGCGCGCAGGCCGCGCGCCCCCGTGCCGCGCGCCAAGGCGAGGTCGGCGATCGAGGCAAGGGCGCCGTCGTCGAACTCAAGTTCAACACCGTCCAGCGAGAACATCTTCTGGTACTGCTTGATCAGCGCGTTCTTGGGTTCGGTCAGGATCTGGATCAGCGCGGAGCGGTCCAGCTGGGTCACCGTGGTGATGACCGGGAGCCGGCCGATGAATTCGGGGATCAGGCCGAACTTGAGCAGGTCCTCGGGCATGACGTCGGCGTAGCTTGCCTCGGTTTGCTTGATGGCGCTCAGCGGGGCGCCGAAGCCGATGCCCTTCTTGCCGGCACGGGCGCCGATGATGTCCTCGAGTCCGGCAAAGGCGCCGGCCACGATGAACAGCACGTTGGTCGTGTCGATCTGGATGAATTCCTGGTGCGGGTGCTTGCGGCCGCCCTGCGGCGGAACCGAGGCGACAGTGCCCTCGAGGATTTTCAGCAGCGCCTGCTGCACGCCCTCCCCGGAGACGTCACGGGTGATCGAGGGGTTCTCGGACTTGCGGGAGATCTTATCGATCTCGTCAATGTAGATGATGCCCTGTTCGGCCTTCTTGACGTCGAAGTCGGCGGCCTGGATGAGCTTGAGGAGGATGTTCTCCACGTCCTCACCGACATAGCCGGCCTCCGTGAGCGCTGTGGCATCGGCGACGGCGAACGGCACGTTCAGGCGGCGGGCCAGGGTTTGGGCCAGGTAGGTCTTGCCGCAACCTGTGGGGCCCACCAACAAGATGTTGGACTTGGCGATCTCGACCTCGTCGTGGACGCCGCCGGCCAGGGTGGTGGACTTCACGGCGTGGCCGGACTGGATGCGCTTGTAATGGTTGTACACGGCAACCGCGAGGGAGCGCTTGGCCGGTTCCTGGCCAATGACGTACTCCTGCAGGAAGTCGAAGATTTCCCGCGGCTTGGGCAGTTCAAAGGCGTCGAGGTCGGCTACCTCGGCCAGTTCCTCGTCGATGATTTCATTGCACAGTTCAATGCATTCATCGCAAATGTACACACCGGGTCCGGCAATGAGTTTGCGGACCTGCTTTTGGCTCTTGCCGCAGAAGGAACACTTCAGCAGATCGGTGCTTTCGCCCATCCTGGCCATGGGTGCATCCTTCCATTAACAACCCGGGCGGGTGCCCGGACCGTTATTCATGCCAATAATTCCAATGGAACGGCCATGCCGGCCGCGTTTCGCATACTACATATACTCTAAGGCAACCCGGTGACAATATCGGGAAGCCAAACGCCGGGACCGCGCACAAATGCTGCGCCGCCCCGGCGTGGAATCCGCTTTGCTTAGCGGGAGATGGCTGCCGGCTTGATCTTGCGGGAGTTCAGGACCTCGTCGACCAGGCCGTAGTCGAGCGCCTCGGCCGCGGTGAGGAACTTGTCGCGCTCAATGTCGGCGCGGACCTCCTCGACGGAACGGTTGGAGTGCTTGGACCAGGTCTGCTCCAGCCACTCGCGCATGCGCAGCACCTCGCGGGCCTGGATTTCCAGGTCGGAGGCCTGGCCACCCTGGCCGCTCGAAAGCGACGGCTGGTGGATCATGACCGTGCTGTTGGGCAGTGCAAGGCGCTTGCCGGGAGCACCGGCCGCCAGCAGCACGGCGGCCGCGGAGGCCGCCATGCCCAGGCAGACGGTCTGGATTTCCGGACGGATGAACTGCATGGTGTCGTAGATGGCCGTCATGGCCGTGAACGATCCGCCGGGGGAATTGATGTACATGGTGATGTCGCGGTCCGGGTCGGTGGCCTCAAGGACCAGCAACTGGGCCATGACGTCATCGGCGGAAGCGTCGTCAACCTGCACGCCGAGGAAGATGATGCGGTCCTCGAAGAGCTTCGTGTACGGGTCCTGGCGTTTGAAACCGTAGGGCGTACGTTCCTCGAACTGCGGGAGGACGTAGCGGCTGCTGGGCAGGTTGCCGGCGGTGTGGCCAAAAGCTGTGCTGCCAAAGTTGTAAGTCATTGTGTTTGCTCCTGAAAATTCGTTTGGCGTGGCGTTACTTGGCGTTGGTTCCGCCGCCGCCGGCAACGGTTCCTGCGTGGCGGCTGATCTTGTCGAAGAAGCCGTATTCCAGTGCTTCCTGGGCGGTGAACCACTTGTCGCGGTCATTGTCCTTCAGGATGGTTTCCACGGGCTGGCCGGTCTGTTCGGCAGTCAGCTCGGCCATGACCTTCTTCATGTGCAGGATCAGTTCGGCCTGGATCTTGATGTCAGACGCCGTGCCACCAATGCCGCCGGAGGGCTGGTGCATCAGGATGCGGGCGTTGGGGGTGGCGTAGCGCTTGCCCTTGGTCCCGGAGGAGAGCAGGAACTGGCCCATCGAGGCGGCCAGGCCGGTGGCGACCGTGACGACGTCGTTCGGGATGAACTCCATGGTGTCGTAGATGGCCATGCCGGCGGTGACGGAGCCGCCGGGAGAGTTGATGTAAAGGTAGATGTCTTTTTCCGGGTCCTCTGCCGAGAGCAGCAGGAGCTGGGAGCAGATGAGGTTGGCGTTGTCATCGCGGACTTCCGAGCCCAGCCAGATGATGCGCTCCTTGAGCAGGCGGTTGTAGATGTACTGATCCTGACCTGACGGATCCGCGCTGGCCATCGTCGGTGTGGTGTGCTGTGCCATGGTGGACTTACCTCTCCTTCGTGCGATCCGTTGGGCTATGACCGTGTCCGGCAATTTCCGGAACGCCCAGCCCAATGCGGCTCATCACTAATCTTCACTACTTGGACAGTAGCCGTTTTTGGCCCGGATTTGTTTCGCAAAACCGTACTGTTCGCTGACGGCGCACGGATGGCGTCCCGCCGCGGACCCGCCGTGAATTGGGCACAAAAAAGCCGTTGCCGGCTCCCCGTGGGGGGAACCGGCAACGGTGTGGTTCATGCTTTCCCTGTGAGGGGAAATTAGATGCGGGCCTCGCCCGGATCCACGACTGCGGTGGGCTCGATGACCTCATCCTCGCCGGCGACAACTTCTTCTTCCTCTGAAGCAACCGAGACGAAGTCGGTCAGGTCGACGTCGGCACCGGTGGTGTCCTTGACGGCGGCCTTGGCCAGGACGGCGGCCAGTGCCTTGCGGCGGCGGACTTCGCCAACGATCATGTTGACCTGGCCCGAGGAGTCGAGCATCTGCGCGAACTGGTTCGGGTCCATGCCGTACTGGCTGGCGGAGGAGACGATGTAGTCGATCAGCTCGGCCTGGCTGACACCGATTTCTTCCTTCTCGGCAACAGCGTCGAGGATGATCTCGTTGCGGAACGCACGCTCGGTGTTTTCCTTGACCTCGGCGCGGTGCTCCTCGGTGTCGTGCTCCTCGGCGCCGTGGGAGTTCTCCGGGCGGAAGTGCTGCTCGAGCTGCTCGGCAACCACGGAATCCGGAACCGGAACCTCGACGAGCTCAACGAGCTTGTCCAGGACCTTGTCGCGGGCCTCGACACCCTGCTCGACGATCTTGGAGTCGGCGGCCTGCTTGGCCAGGTCCTCGCGGAGTTCGGCGATGGTGTCGAACTCGGAAGCCAGCTGGGCGAAGTCGTCGTTTGCCTCGGGAAGCTCGCGCTCCTTGACGGCGGTGACCTTCACGGTGACCTGTGCGGCTTCGCCGGCGTGCTCGCCGCCGGCCAGCTTGGTCTCGAAGATGGCTTCTTCGCCGGCGGAGAGGCCGGTTGCTGCCTCGTCCAGGCCGTCGAGCATGTTGCCCGCACCGATCTGGTAGGACAGGTCGGACGCGGAGTCAACCTCTTCGCCGTCGATCTTGGCGGCAATGTTGATGGTGAGGAAGTCACCGTCGGCGGCGGGGCGGTCAACGGGCTTGAGCGTGCCGAAGCGGCCGCGCAGCTCGTCGAGTGCCTTGTCGGTGTCGGCGTCGGTTGCCTCAACGGCTTCGACCTCGACGGCGATGCCGGCGTAGTCGGGCAGTTCGATTTCCGGACGGATGTCGATCTCGACGTGGAACTTCAGTTCGCCGTCGGTGGCGGTGGGGTCCGGAACTTCGGTGATTTCAACCTCGGGGCGGCTGAGCGGGCTGATGCCTGCTTCCACAACGGCGTTCTGGTACCAGCCGTTGAGGCCCTCGTTGATGGCGGTTTCCAAGACGTAGCCGCGGCCAACGCGCTGATCGATCAGCTTGTTGGGGACCTTGCCCTTGCGGAAACCAGGCACCTGGACCTGTGTGGCAATCGTCTTATAAGCCTCGGCAATGCTGGGCTTCAATTCCTCAAAGGAAACCTCAACATTGAGCTTTACCCGAGTGGGCGTGAGGTTTTCGACAGCGCTCTTCACAGCGTGGTACTCCTGATGGTCTGTTGGTGGATGTTAGGCACCAGCACATGGGCAGTCACTGACCAAACGTGAACCGGATAATGCTGAGTCGGGGCGACAGGACTCGAACCTGCGGTCTCCTGCTCCCAAAGCAGGCGCGCTAGCCACTACGCTACGCCCCGTAGTGCCCGCAACAGTCTACGGGCAAAAGTTCGTGGATGCACAATTACCCCCGCCCGGCGCGGGCCGTGCCGGGGCGTCCCGTTCGATTTGCGGCGCGCCGTGCGCGTTGCTAGTATCGAGGAGTTGTTCGGCCGAAAGCCGGGAAACATGGGGGCGTAGCTTAATGGTAAAGCCTCAGTCTTCCAAACTGATTACGCGGGTTCGATTCCCGTCGCCCCCTCCGAAATAAATGGAAATCCCCGGCCTGTTGGCCGGGGATTTTCTTGTTAATGCCGGTGATCGAGCTTGTCGAGATCTCGACAAGCTCGATCACCGGTGTCTCGATCACCGGCGTTCAGCCTTGGCAGCTCGGGCACCAATACAGTTTGCGACCGCCGAGTTCCGCCATGGCGATGACCGTGCCGCAGTGCCTGCACGGCAGGCCGTTGCGTTTGTACACATAGTGGGCGTCCTCCACCGGGACTTCCCTGTTGACGCTCGACGCCGTTCCCGGTCTGCCGCCGCCGTCGTCCCGCCACCCTGAGGCCCGGCCAACGGCGATGCCGAGCCCGGAAGGGCGGTCCGCGAGTTCGGTCGTGATGATCCTGCCGTCCCGGACGCCGTCGTTCATGAGCGCGACGACGTCGGCCCACAGCGCCTGCGCCTCGTCGGCGGACAGGGACGTGCCCGGCAGCTGGGGGTCCAGGCCGAGCCGGAACAGGACCTCCGCCCGGTACACATTGCCCACGCCCGCCAGGACATCCTGCTTCATCAGCTGCAGGCCGATACCGGTGCCGCTCTTGCGGATGCGCCGCACAAACTCGTCCGCGTCGCCTGCGGCGTTGATCAGGGGGTCCGGTCCCAGCTTGGCCCGCACGGCCGCAGCCTCCGCGGGCGCCAGCACCTCGCAGGCCGTGGGGCCGCGAAGGTCGGCCCAGCCGTGCTCGGAGACCAGGCGGACGCGGACGGCGCCCTTGGGCTCGGGCGGGCCCGTGTACCCGCCCACTCCCCCAGTGCCGGAATCATCGGCGATTTCCTGTTCGCCAACCCGGCGCGGAGCACCGATGCTCGAGGCTCCCGTGAAGGTGGAGTCGCCGCCAAAATCCCAGGCGCCGTAGAGGCCCAGGTGCACCCGCAGGACGTGGTCGTGCGAGAAGTACAGGAACATTTGCTTGCCGTGCGCCTGGGCGTGTTCGAGCACCTGGCCATCGAGGAGGGCGGCGCCGGCGGCGAACTTCCCCTGCGGGCTGCTCACCGCCAGCGTTGCCGCCCCAAAAACGTCACCGAACTGGCGGGCCAGCCGGTGCACGGAATGTCCCTCGGGCATTGCTTACTCGACTACGACGCCGGTGGTCTCGTATGTGGCGATCTTGCCGATGCGGCGCACGTGGCGTTCGGCGTCGCTGAACGGCTCGGCCAGGAACGCCTCGATCAGCTCGGTGGCCTCCTCAACGCTGTGCTGGCGGCCGCCCACGGCCACCACATTGGCGTTGTTGTGCTCACGGGCCAACTTGGCCGTATCCAGGTTCCAGGCCAGCGCCGCACGTACACCCTTGACCTTGTTCGCGGCAATCTGCTCACCATTGCCCGAACCACCCAAAACGATGCCCAGCGCATCCACGCCGGCTTCCTGGTCCGCCACGACCGCCAAGGCCGCGTTGATGCAGAACGACGGGTAATCGTCCTCGGCATCGTAGGCCTGCGGCCCGTGGTCGATCATCTCGTACCCCTTGGCCGCCAGCGCGGTGATGAGGTGGGCGCTAAGCTCCATGCCGGCATGGTCGGTTGCAATGTGAACGCGCATGAGTGGTCCTTCTCAAAGATTTGTTGGGGTACAGACCACACAAGCCTACCCAAACGTGGGGGCTAGTGGCGCTCGGGTCCCTTGCCGGCCCGGCGGTTCAGGATCGCGGACAGGTCGTCGGCGGTGTCCAGGTTCGGCGCGCCCACCACGACCCGGCCGGCCTGCCCGGCGCGCACGACGACGGCGGCACCCGAGGCGGCCAGGAAGGATTCGCTTCCGCCGTGCTTGCGCAGGCCCCAGCCGCCGTAGTCGCGGGCAACTATGTCCAGGGACACGGCCGCGTCGACGTCGGTGCATGGCACCACGATCACGGGCAGGACCCCTGCCAGCTTGACCATCAGGCGGCTGCGGTCCACGTGGACGGTGGCGGTCAGGGCGGCCACGGTCAGCAGTGCCGCGAGGAGGAAGCCCGCCATGAACCAGCCGCTGACCAGGCTCAGGATCGCGCCGGGAAACACGCCGGCCAGCAGGATCATGATGACCACCGAGCTGCGCGGGTGGAGCGTGTAGGCCAGCGTGTCGTTGGCTGCCATGGGATCGGCCGCGGATTCCAGCGCCCGGGCCAGGGCGGCGTCGTCGGCGGAGGTCCATTGTTCGTCGGGTTTGAAGGTCAGGGCCAGCACCAGTCCCATGGCGGCGGCAAAGCCGCTTCCCATCAGCACTACGTAACTGTCAACGCGCACCACGGGGGCGCCACCCTGCCCGGACTGGCCCAACAGGGCCGCCACGAACAAGGTGCAGGATGCCAGTTGCAGCGCCATGGCCACGCCCAGGAGCACCCGGCGCAGGTTTCGGGGCAGCAGGGTCCGGGCACCCTGGCTCCCCACGCCCGCCCCGAGAAGCAGGGTCACCACTACGGCCACCGCCAGGAACACGGCCAAGGGCACGGGGTCCCCGCCCGTGGGCAGCACCACGCCGCGGTCCAGCCCGGTACCCACCAAAACCCCGCCAACCACGAGTCCCACGGACAGCAGCGCCGGGAAGATGATGGCAAAGCGCAGCGCCCGGGCGTCGATGTGGCGTTCCCGGCGGCCGGGGCGCAACGGCGTCATTGCTTCACGCTCCCGGACAGAAGGTATGCCGTGACCAGCGACGCAGCCCGCCCGGCCGTGGCGGCGTCGGGCATGGAGATGACGAGGCGCTGGTGGAATCCGGTTTCAAGTACCAGTGCCGGTCCGCTCCCCGTGATGAAGGCGGTGGATCCACCGCCCAGCCGGTAGCCCCAGCCGCCAAAGTCCATGGCCTTGATGTCCTGCACGGCGGCGGAACGGATGTCCTTGTACGTGGCGGGCATCAGTTTCCAAAACCCGGACGCCAGCACCTTCACGCCGCCGGGGCCAATGACGGCCGTGCCCTGGCAGAACGCCCACACCAGGAGCGCCATGGGCACGCCGAGCAGCGCCAGCCACGGCGAGATGGCCAGCGTACTCCCGGCGACCACGCCGCCGGTCCCGAGGACCAGCGGCCACTTCCACGCACCCATGGATACGTGGACGGTCAGCGCCTCCCCGTTGGCGGCCATGTGCGCCACATCCTCGGGCACCGGCGTGTTCGCCAGCCCGGCCGCCACGGATTGCACCTCCACGCTGGGCATCCTGTCCACCGCGCCGGGCCGGTACAGCCAGCCGGCAGGGCAGCCAAGCACAACGGCGAGCGCGATGCCCACCGCCATGACGGGTGCGGAAAGGCCGGCCTTCGAGGTATCCACGAGGTCCATCTGCCCGGCGACGATCGCAACCGACAGTGCCACCAGGCCAACTCCCAGGGCAACGCCGAATCCCACACCAAGGCGGGCCACCATGAGTGACTGGGAACGGGAGCAGATGGCCAGCAAAGCCATGAGCGCACCCACGGCACCCATCGCCACGGCCATCCAGGCGGCACCTGGCAGGGACATCCACCCGTCCACCTCGTTCGAGGAATTCCAGTGGGACGCCAGCTCGGCCGGCAGCCTGTCCGCCACGGTGAACATCCAGGCGGCGGCCGCCAAGCCCAGCAGCAAGGGTCCGCCCACCACGGCAAACAGCCATCGGGCGTTGTACGTCTTCTCCCCGGCCATGCCCCGGTCCATCTCCCCCACGTAAAAACGCCCGCTTTCCGTTGTTGCTCAAAGTCCTTATCTCAACATTGTCCTACCACGGGCCCGCGGACAACTCCGCCCAAAGCCAAATCGCCGGTCCCGTGAGACGCGCCCCACAGATTTAAGTGAAAGAATACTTTCACACCTCGCCGGCGGGCCACCTTGTCCGGCACCTTGTCCACCGACAACCGAACGGAAGGCATCACCTTGCCCGGTATGAACCTGACCCGCGCCGAAGCCATTGAGCGCACCGCCACCCTCACCGTCAAGAGCTATGACGTGACGCTGGACCTCACCGCCACGAAAGCCACCTTCGGTTCCACCACCACCGTGACGTTCAGCGCGACGGAAGGGGCGTCGTCGTTCATTGACGCCGTCACGGACAAAGTCCACAAGGTCACGCTCAACGGCGTGGAGCTGAACCCGGCCACGGTGTCCGACGGGGTCCGCATCCAGTTGCCGAACCTCGCCGCCGAGAACGTGCTCACGGTTGAGGCCGATGCCCTGTTCATGAACACGGGCGAGGGCCTGCACCGCTTCGTGGATCCCGTGGACGGCGAGGTGTACCTGTACTCGCAGTTCGAGGTCCCCGACAGCCGGCGCATGTTTGCCGTGTTCGAGCAGCCCGACCAGAAGGCCGTCTTCACCTTCCACGTCACCGCCCCCTCCCACTGGGACGTCATCTCCAACTCCCCCACCCCGGAGCCCGCCGCGGCCGGCGAGGGCCGCGCCACCTGGCACTTTGCGCCCACGCTGACCATGTCCTCCTACATCACCGCACTGGTCGCCGGCCCGTACGAGTCCGTGCGCAGCGAGCTGACCAGTTCCGACGGCCGGGTCATCCCGCTGGGCGTGTTTGCCCGCAAGTCGCTCATGCAGTTCATGGATGCGGACAACGTCTTTGAACTGACCCGCCAGGGCTTCGAGTTCTTTGAGAAGCAGTTCGGCACCCCGTACCCGTTCCCGAAGTACGACCAGCTGTTCGTGCCCGAGTTCAACGCCGGCGCCATGGAAAATGCCGGTGCCGTCACGTTCCTGGAAAGCTACGTGTTCCGCTCCAAGGTCACCGACGCCATGGTGGAACGCCGCGCCATCACCATCCTGCACGAACTCGCCCACATGTGGTTCGGCGACCTCGTCACGATGCGCTGGTGGAACGACCTCTGGCTCAACGAATCCTTCGCCGAGTTCATGTCCACCCTGGCCGCCGCGGAGAACACCAAGTACGTGGATGCCTGGACCACGTTCTCCTCGCTGGAGAAGTCCTGGGCCTACCGCCAGGACCAGCTGCCCTCCACCCACCCCATCAAGGCCGAGATCAAGGACCTTGAGGACGTCATGGTGAACTTTGACGGCATCACCTACGCCAAGGGCGCCTCGGTGTTGCGCCAGCTGGTGGCCTGGGTGGGCCAGGAGGAGTTCATGGCCGGCGTGCGCGCCTACTTCGCCAAGCACGCCTGGTCCAACACCGAACTTCCCGATCTTATGGTGGAGCTGGAAGCCGCCAGCGGCCGCGACCTGAAGTCCTGGACGCAGATGTGGCTCGAGACCGCCGGGGTGAACACGTTCAAGCCCGCCGTCGAGGTGGACGACGACGGCGTCATCACCTCCTTCTCGATCCTGCAGTCCGCCGTGGCCGAGCACCCCGTGCTGCGCCCGCACCGCGCCGCCATCGGCTTCTACAACCTGGCCGCCGACGGCGAGGACGCCGGCAAGCTGGTCCGCACGCACCGGGTGGAACTGGATGTGGATGGCGCAGTCACCGAGGTCCCCGAGCTGGTGGGCCTGGTCCGCCCGGCGCTGATCCTGCTCAACGACGACGACCTCGCCTACGCCAAGATCCGGCTCGACCCGGCCTCCCTGGACACAGCCAAGGCGCACCTGAAGGACTTCCGCGACTCGCTGCCGCGCACAGTGGTCTCGGCGTCGGCCTGGGATGCCGCGCGCGACGGCGAAACCCCCGCCCGCGAGTACGTCGAATTGGTGTTGGCAAACGTTGGGCACGAAACCGACTCGACCGTCATCATGGTGTTGCTGCGCCAACTGGCCAGCACGCTGCACTTCTACGTGGCCCCGGAACACCGGGAGGCAACCGCCGTGGCGGCCGCGGACACCATCTGGACGCTGGCGAAGGACGCGGCGGCGGGCTCGGACGCGCAGCTGCAGTTCGCCAAGGCGTTCGCGTCCCTGGCCCAGTCCGACGTCCAGCTCGACATCGTCCAGGACCTCCTGGGTGGCTCCATGGTCCTCGACGGTCTGACGATTGACCAGGATCTGCGCTGGGAGTTGCTGACCTCCCTGGTGGCCGGCGGCCGTGCGGCACAGGGCAACATCGACACCGAACTCGCCGCGGACAACACCCAGACCGGACAGCTCGCGGCGGCAACGGCGTCGGCAGCCATCCCCACCCCCGAGTCCAAGGCACGCACGTGGGCGTCCGTCGTCGAACGGGGCGACGCGGCCAACGCCGTGCAGCGTGCCGCGATCGCCGGATTCGGCCGCGTGTGGGACACCGATCTGTTGGAGCCGTACGTGGCGCAGTACTTTGCCGCGATCCGCACCGTGTGGGCGCAGAAATCCTACGAGATCAGTTCCACGATCGTCACGGGACTGTACCCCTCGCAGCTGGTGGCACAATCCACGCTGGACGCCACGGATGCGTTCCTGGCTGAACTGGGCGACGAGGCTCCGGCGCTGCGCCGCCTCGTGGTGGAAAGCCGCGACGGCGTGGTCCGCGCACTGAAGGCACAGGCCGCAGACGCCTAACCCCGCGCCCTCCCAACGTTGAGAGCCCAGATAATCCCCGCGCCCTCCCAACGCTCGCAAGCTCGCGTCGGGGCCCTCGGGCGCGTGGGCCCAACGTTGAAGGGGCGGATCTCCGCGGAGATCTGCCCCTTCAACTGCGTTTGGGGGTGTTTTTGCTTGGCGTTGAGCGGCTCCTCCACAGGCGCGCAGGAGCGCGATCTAACACTGACCAAAGTCTATCCCCGGGTCGGTTTCGGGAGTAGTTTCGGGGCATGTTCACACACCATTTCAAGGGAATTTCCGCCCGCGCCGGAGCCGTCGCGCTCCTCTCGCTGGGAATGGTTGCCGGCATTGCCGGAGCCCCGGCCAACGCCCAAACCCAAACCGCCCAGACCACGGTCACCTACACGGTCATGGGCGATTCATACTCGGCCGGCTCGGGTGCCGGCAACAACACCGAGATCCCACCCTGCTTCCAGAGCAGCAACGGCTACGGCAACGACGTCGCCGCCATGACCGGGGACACGCTCACGAACATTGCCTGCGCCGGATTCACCACCACCGAAGTCACCGCCCTCGAGGTGCCGCAGCTTCCCGCCACTACGAAACTAATCACGCTCACGGCCGGAGGCAACGACGTCGGCTGGACGACGGCAGTGGCCACCTGCCTGCTCCCGACGTCGACCGCGGCGGCGTGCAAGGCGGCCGTCGCGAACTCCATCGTCCTCATGACGAAGCTGCCCAAGAGCGCCACCGCCATGCTCAAGGCGATCAAGGCCAAGGCACCCCAGGCGAAGATCCTCTACCTCGGCTACCCGCACCTCCTTGAACCGCAAAACATGACCGCACCGACGTTTACGGCCACCCAGGTTGCCGGCGCGAAACTCCTCAACGCCTCCACCGATCTGCTCAACGGCGTCCTGGCCGTGACCGCGCTGTCCAACCGCGTCGCCTACGTGCCGGTGGCATACCGCTTCGCCGGCCACAGTTTGCCATCGGCGGACCCCTGGCTGAACTACCCGGCACCGTTCGGCAGCAACAACTTCCCCTTCCACCCAAACGCCGCCGGCTACCTCAATGGCTACGCCGCCGCCATCCGCCCGTTCCTCTGACAGCCCGCTACGCTTGGCCATATGGGACTGAGCGAACACCACTACGAAATCAACGTCTTCTGGACCGGCAACAAGGGAACCGGAACGTCCGATTACAGGGCCTACGGCCGCGACCACAGTGTCACGGCCGTTGGTGTGCCCACCTTGCTGGGGTCGGCGGACAGAACATTCCATGGAGACCGGGAGCGCTGGAACCCGGAATTGCTGCTGGTGACGGCGCTGTCCGAGTGCCACATGCTCTCCTACCTGCATGTCGCCGTCCTGCATGGCGTGGTTGTCACCAAGTACGAGGACAGGGCCACCGGCACCATGGTGCTCAACCCCGACGGCAGCGGCCAGTTCAGTTCCGTGACGCTCAACCCACAGATCGCGGTGGCGGATCCTGCCACGGCGGAACTCGCCCTGAGCCTGCACGCCGAGGCCTCGCAAAAGTGCTTCATTGCCCGCAGCGTCAACTTTCCCGTGCACCACGCTCCGGGCCTGCTTCAGTAACGCCCGTTCACCCTCGGCCGCTAGCGCCTAGCGCCCTCCCCAAGCTCGCTGCGTCCCCAGCGGCTCCCACCGCTCGCAAGCTCGCGGCGGGACCCTCGCCGCCGTGCGCTCACTTGGGGCCCCTCGGCCGCTAGGCTTAACCACGCAAGACATTCCCTGACGGACGGAAAGACACCAGGTGATTAACGCGTGATAACGGCAACACTCGACAACCAAGTCAACACGATCTGGTTCCACTTCAAGGACGCGGGGATCGCCATAGCGATTGGCCTCATCGTGTGGCTTGCCGTGCACTACCTGATCCGCGGCCTGGTACACCGTGTCAAGGCGGCCCAGCCGCCGTGGAAGAGCAAGGGCCTGGCGTGGGCCCAGCCGGTGTTGCGCACCTTCAACCCCGTGCTGAAGAACCTCGATACCGAACGGCGCACCCAGCGGGCCGAGACCATCGGATCGCTGCTGAACTCGGTGCTTACCGTCATCATCGTGGTGGTGGTCGGCTTCTACGTGCTGCTGGCGTTCCATGTAAACCTCACACCGCTGCTTGCCAGCGTGAGCGTGGTGGGCGTCTCGATCGGTTTCGGCGCCCAGCAACTGGTCCGCGACTTCCTGGCCGGCATCTTCATCACCCTGGAGGACCAGTACGGGATCGGCGACGTCATCCAGACCAGCGAGGTCATCGGCACCGTCGAATCCGTGGGCCTGCGCATCACCCGGGTCCGCTCCGACGACGGCACCATCTGGTACCTGCGCAACGGCGAAATCCTGCGTCTGGGCAATCGCTCCCAGGGCGATTACGTTGACCCCGAGGCCGGTCCGGACAACGACGACGGCGGGCCGGCCGGCCTGGTCGACCCCACCCAACCGCAACCACAGAAAGCCGACGGCTAGCCATGAGTGCCGAGCACACCCCAAAGACCCCCGGAACCGAGTCAACACCTGCCGACAACGCTGCCGGCATCCCCATTCCGTCCCGTTTTGGCGAGCCGCTGGCCCGCATGCTCCCTATCCCGGTGATGCGCGGCCGGGCCGCGGAGGCGTCGTCGGCCGCGGCCCCGGCAGCGGTTCCAACTGCGGCCACCGCGCCTGCAACCGCACCCGGCGAAAAGGACGAGGCCACCGGCGCGGACACGTTCTACGACCAGATCGGCGGCCACGCAACGTTCGCCAAGCTGGTCCATGTCTTTTACCAGGGCATCGCCGGCGACGAGCTGCTGCGCCCCTTGTACGAGGACGAGGACCTGGGCCCCTCCGAGCGCCGCATGCTCATGTTCCTGGAACAGTACTGGGGCGGACCGCGCACCTACCTCGAGGAGCGCGGCCACCCGCGCCTGCGCATGCGCCACATGCCGTTCGCCGTGACCCCGGAGGCCCGGGACCGCTGGCTGCTGCACATGCGCGCCGGCGTCGACGCCATCCACCTCTCCCCGCTGCATGAGGCCACACTCTGGGACTACCTGGAACGCGCCGCCCACTCCCTGGTCAATTCGGCCTCAAGCGCCCCCACGCCGTGACGGACGAGTTCGACGCCCTGCTGGATTCGGTGCTCATTGGCGGGCGCGAACACGTCACCATTGAGGTCGTGGAGTACGACGCCGGCTGGCCGGCCAGGTTTGTCCGGCTCGCCGAGGTGATTGGCCAGGCGCTGGGTCCGCTCGCGCTGTCGGTGGACCACATCGGCTCCACCTCGGTTCCGGGCCTGGCCGCGAAACCAATCATCGACATCCTGCTCACCGTCGCATCGGTCGAGGACGAGGACTCCTACCTGACGGCGATGGAACACGCCGGCTTCGTGCTGCGGGTTCGCGAGCCGGACCACCGCATGTTCCGCACGCCGGCGAAGAACGTGCACATCCACCTCTACGCGCCCGGGCGCCAGGAATCGGTGGACTACCTAACCTTGCGCGACTGGCTGCGCAGCAGTGCACCGGCCCGGGCGCTCTATGCCGAGACGAAGAAACGGCTGGCCGGGCAAAGCTGGCCCGACATGAACTACTACGCGGCAGCCAAGTCCGGTGTCATCGCCCAACTCCTGGCCGACGCCCGCGCCCACCCGGTGGTCGAGCCCGTCGAGACCCGAGCCCAGGGCTAGAAGGTCGCCGTCGGCCGGACCAAGATGTGGCCGCGGCTCGTGCTCAGGCGCAGCCAGCGGTGCGAGGTGAAGACCGCAGCGGTCTCACCGGGAGCCACGAAGCCCAGTGCGTAGGCGGCGAAAGCTGCCCCGGCCGGTATGTCGTGCTCGAATCCGGCCATGGGCCGGCCCCACACGGCCGCGCGGGCGTTGTTCACGATGAGCGCCCCGGGATTGACGGGAATGATCTGGCCGATCTCCTTCACCCCGTCCTTGGCCGCCTTGATAAGCGTCTCGGCGTCAATCACGGTAATTTGCTCCCATGCCCCGCGCGGGGCGCTGACGGCGGCCCACGACTCATTGATCGTCATGGGCGGGATCGGCAGCGCGAGGTCGTCTTCGTCCATCCGGGCCAGCCGGTCGGCAATGGAGGCGAGGCTGACGGTCAGGTCCATGGTCGACGGCGTCGCCAGGGCCATGGTGCGCAGGCCCAGGATCGTGGGGGTGCCCTCCCCCAGGAGCTTGGCCCGCATGACGCACACATACGCGGCGAGGACGTGACCGGCCCCCTGAAGCCGAATCCCGCCGTCGTCCGCCGTACGCGCCCGGGTGACAAAGGTGCGCAGGTCCGCGACGGTTCCGGCGTCGGCGAGCCGGAACTCGTCCGTGTTGGTGGCTGTGGGCATTAGAGTGCTCCTTCGGTCGCGGCGACGGCCGCTTGGGCTGGGCGGCGGCGGAACGGGACGTCATTGCCCTGCCAGGTTTCCAGGGCGTGGCGTTGGGCGTCGCCGAGGCGGATGGGACGGCCCGTGGTGCGGGAAGCGAGAACCATCGAGGAGGCGGCCTGGGCGTAGATCGTGGAGCCGTCCTTTTCCGTGACGGTGTAGCCGAATTCGAAGCTGGAACCGCCGATCCGGGTGATCCAGATGTTGACGTAGACGGGCTGGGGCCGGAACGAGATGGGCGCCAGGTACTCGATTTCGTTGCGGCCTACCAGGACGAAGTGGTCGTCATCGATGAGGTCGTTGAAACTTGTCTCGGCTGAGGTGCCGGGGGCGGCGGACGCGCCAAGCGGGGTGTGGATCAGCTGGACCCGTGCGTCCTCCAGGTACTGCAAATACGTCACGTTGTTCACGTGGCCGTAGGCGTCAATGTCGCCGAATCGAACTTGGAGGGGAATTTGGATTACCTGGGCCATTCCCTCATCTTCTCAAAGCGGCACCCCGGCCACCAATTGGGCGGTCCTACCGGGCGTCCGCGGGGAGGGCGGAGGCCATTTGTCCGGGGGCCGGGCGGACACATAGAGTCACACCATGAACGAAATTTCCCCGGATGCGACGCCGATCGAGACGCTGCTGGGCCTGCTGAACCTGTCGACGGCGGACGGCGCGCGAACCGACGAGGACATCTTTGTCGGTTTGGGGCAGGAAAGTGCCGTCCATCCGCGCCTCTTTGGCGGCCAGGTGCTGGCCCAGTCACTGATCGCGGCCAGCAAGACCGTGGACGAAAACCGGCTGGTGCACTCCATGCACGGATATTTCCTGCGGCCCGGGGACGCGGCCTCACCCATTACTTTCGGCGTCCAGCGGTTGCGCGACGGGCGCTCCTTCTCGGCCCGCCGCACGCACGCCTACCAGGGCGGCCAAACGATCCTGTCGATGATCGCCTCCTTCCAGGTGCCAGACCACGGCATCGACCACCAGGCCGAGATGCCCCTGAACGTGCCCGGACCCGAGGACGTGCCCAGCGCGGCCGATATCCTCGGCAGCATCGACCACCCCGTGGCGCAATCGTGGGCGTATGAACGGCCCTTCGACATCCGCCACGTCGGCGAGAGCATCTACCTGGCCGTCCGGGGCGAGCGCGTGGCGCACCAGGCCGTCTGGGTGAAAACCACCGGGCCCATGCCGGCGGACCAAAACCTGCACCGCGCCGCGCTGGCCTATGTCAGCGACTACACGCTGCTGGAACCGTCGCTGCGCAGGCACGGCATCAACTGGAGCAAGCCCGGGCTGAGCGTCGCCAGCCTCGACCACGCCATGTGGTGGCACCGGCCCGTCAAGGTGGACGAATGGCTGCTGTACGTGGCCGAATCCCCCAGCGCATCCGGCGCCCGCGGCCTGAACTTCGGCCGCTTCTTCGACCAAAACGGCGTCCTGGTGGCCTCCGTGGCGCAGGAAGGCATGATCCGAATTCCGGACGAGGACCTGGCCGACACGTAACAGCTGTTCTCGGGCGGCGGCCGCTCACCGCCCTGAATTGCTCCGGCGTAGACTGGCGAAATAGTGCGCTACCCAGGCTGGCCGCAGCCCCTGTTGAGGAGTCATCATGAGCGTGCAATTCATGGCCATCATTCGCGAACACACCTTTGACCCGGACACGGTGACGGAAAAGATGTGGACCGACACCATGGCGGCCCACGCCGCCTTCGTCGACGCCGTTGCGGCCGCCGGCGGCCGCGTGCTGAACACCGGCGGGTTGCAGGCCGACAACGCCGTCCACATCCAGCCGAGCACCCACGGCCGGCCCGCCATCTTCACCAACGGCCCGTTTGCCGAGAGCAAGGAAGTCAACCACGGCTTCTACCTGCTCGAACTGCCGGACGACTCCCAGGCGCACCACCTGGCCGGCATGATTCCCACCGGCGGATCCGTGGAACTGTACCCGGTGATACACGCCAGTTCCTACCCATCCGCCGTCTGAACCGCGCTTTAATGAGGTGTGGACACCTCCCTTGAGGACGCGTACCGGCGCGACTGGCCCCTGATTGTGGGCGCAGTTGCGCGGTACACCTCCGACCTCGCATTGGCGGAGGACTGCGTCCAGGAGGCGTTCGTGCGGGCGCTCACCGCGGGCACTCCTCTCCGCAACCCGTCGGCGTGGATCACCACCACGGCGCGCAGGATTGCCGTGGACAGCCTCCGCCGGGGCCAAACCCTGCAACGCATGCTGCCGGACCTTGCGCGTGATGCCAGGACTGACGCGGCCGTCACCTCCAGTACTTCCGGGGAGGATTTCATGTTTTCCGGTGATGAACGCCTGTTGCTGATGGGCCTGCTCGCCCGCCCGGAGCTGTCCGAGGAGGACCGGGCGGCACTGGCGCTGCGCTTTGTCTGCGGCGCAACCACCCGGGCCATCGCCGGCGTCTTCCTGGTTCCCGAGGCCACCATGGCGGCACGGCTGACCCGGGCCAAGAAAAAGGTGGCCACCCTTGATGCACGGGCCGATCCTGCCGGTGCGGATCTGGTGACTGCCGAGCACCTTTTACCGCGCCTCGACACCCTGTTGACCACCATCTACCTGCTCTACACAGCAGGACACGCCATCCCGGCGGGCACCGAGCTCACCGCCGCGGCCACCCGCGGTACGGCCATCGAGCTGGGGCGCGAGCTCGCCGCACTTTTGCCGAGGAACCTGGAAACGCAGGGCCTGCTGGCGCTGATGCTGCTCACCGAGGCACGCCAACTTCCCTTGGCGGACGACGCCGTTCCCGTCACCTTGGCCGACGCGGACCGGTCCGCGTGGGATCAAAAGCTGATCGCCGAGGGCTTGCGGCTGGCAACCATTGCATTGCCGGGCGGCGGCCGCTTTGCGTTGCAGGCGGGTATCTCCGGACTGCACAGCGCGGCGCCGTCCTGGGAGGCGACGGATTGGCCCGCCATCGGGCGGCTGTACAACCGGCTCTACGAGGTGTGGCCGGCACCGTCCGTGGCGCTGAACCGCATTATCGTCCGCGGCTTCAGCGCCGATGTCGGGCCCGAAGCCGCGCTGGACGAATTGGCGGAGCTGGCTCCGCGTATTGGCAGCGCGCTGGCGGGCCAAGCCTGGGCGGCCCGCGCCGAACTGCTCTGCAGGCTGGGACGGTTCGCCGACGCCGCTGAGGCCTACCGGCAGGCGCTGGCCGGCGAGCTCAGTGCCGACGACCGTGCATATCTACAGCGCCGGTTAGCAGGCTTGCCGGAGCCGCATGGTTGAGCCTGTCCTCGGTGGTTGAGCCTGTCGAAACCCAGGATCTCGACAAGCTCGATCAACGAAACCGGTGGTTGAGCTTGTCGTGACCCCGGTGGTCGAGCCTGTCGAGACCCAGGTGGTCGAGCCTGTCGAAACCCGGTGGTCGAGCTTGTCGAGACCCCGGTGGTAGAGCTTGTCGAGACCCAGGCTCGCTAGAGGTGATCGTGTTCGGCGTCGGCCCGGGGAATCAGCGGGACAGCGACGAGAGGGCAGAGCGCGGCGGCGACGAATGCCAGCGGGTAGCCAACAACCCCGATGAGCGCGCCGATGGCCGGGCCCACCGCCGAGGCCGCAATGAATTGCCCCGTGTTCTGTGCGCCCAGGGCCCGCCCGGCCCAGGCCGTGCCGGCCATCTCGGCAACCGAGGTGAACGCAAGGCCGTTGTCGGCGACGCTGATGGTCGTGGCGATGACCATGACGACGGCGGCCGCACCCCAGTGGGCCGCATCGGTGGCGGCCAAGACCAACATGGCAATGGCCGCGGCGACCGCCACCCAGCGCAACGGCCTGACCCGGCTGCCCACGCGGTCGCTCAGGATCCCGGTACCAATCCGGCCAACAGCGCCTACGAACTGGGCCACACCCACCAGGATGCCGGCGGCCAAAGCGTCCCAGTGCAGCGCGGTGACGAGCCAGACGAGGCCGAACGTCGACAGCGTGAACTGGGGCACCACCAACAGGATCGACACGGCGTGGATCCGCCACAGGAAGCTGTTGCGTCGGTACGGATTCGCCGTTGCCACTACTGCGGAACCGACTGGCTTAGCCTGACGCGGCGGATTGACGATCCAGATGCCGCAGGCCACGGCCAGCACGGCAGTCAGGACCAGAGGGACGGCCAGGGCCGCGGCGATCCCAGGGCCCGCGGCGAGCGTCGGGACGGTCACCGCTGCCACCGTCACGCCGAGCGGCTGTGCCATCTGGCGGATCCCCATGGCCAGCCCCCTGCGGTCCTTGGGGAACCAGCCAACCACGACGCGTCCGCTGGCCGCGTTGGTACTGGCCGCGGCCATGCCGCCCAGGATGAAGAAGATCCCGAGCCCCACATAGCCCTGCGCTGCCATGGCCCCCATCGTGGCCAGTGCAGTCAGGGCCAGTCCTCCTGCGATGACCCATTTCTCGCCGATTCGATCGGCGAGGGCACCCCAGAGGATCAGCGTCAGGACCATGCCCAGGGTGGGGGCCGCCGCCAACAAGCCCGCTTGAGCCAGGGACAGTCCCCGTTCCTGGTGGAGCATGGGAATCAGGAAGGCCGGTGCGCTGACGAAAACGGTGCCGGCCGTCTGCGCGGCAACGCCAATCCCAAGCATCCACCAGGCGCGTGTCAGGCTCCCCGCACGTTGCGGGGAACCAATGGCCGTGGTCTTGGCGGGTGTTTTCGATGGCATGACGGCAACGCTACGCTCGTGCATCGGGCCGGATGAAAACGTGTCCAAACACTGGAACTCGCCCTTTGCGGGGTCGTTGCCCCGCACTTGGCGACCCGAGCGGGTCCGCAGCCCGGGCACCCGGGTGCGTGCCGGCGTCGTACATTTTTAGTCCAGGGAACGGAGTTCGGCGAGCAGGGCCCGAGCCATGGACCTTGCCGCCTCGACGATGTCCTCATCGGACGTGGGTGTTCCGGCTGCTGCGCTGGCTGCGGAGTTGATGCTCAGCAAGGCCATGCGGATCAGGAGGATCCGGGCCGGATCCGCCTGGTCGCCGGCGAGGAATTCCGCGATCTCGCTGAGGCTCTCGCGGAGAGTGCCGACGCCGGGGCCGTCCTTCATGGTGCGCATGAGGGCGGGGTTGGTGTTGATGAAGCGGATGCCGCGTAGTTTGTCGATGGTGGTGCCGTCGACCCAGCGGAGTACCGTTCGCTCCAATAGCTCGGGGCTGGCGGGTTGAGTGCGGGTCCAGGCGAGGAGTTCGGCGGCCTCATTGCCGCGGGAGGTCATCTGCGAGGTGACGATGTCCTCTTTGCTTTTGAAATGGTAGTAGAGCGATGCCTTGCTGATGCCGAGGTGGTCGGCGATTTCCCGCAGCGAGGTTGCCTCGTAGCCCTTCGCGCTGAAGAGGGCCAGGGCTACCCGTTGTGCCTCCGCCTTGGTGTCCCTGCCGCTGCGCTGCGTTTTCTCGTCCATGATTTCAGCATACTGGACAACCTACCTGCCGGTCGGTAGGCTGCGTGTTTATGGCCTGATATTCCTTCAGTGCCCCTTCATTCGCAGCCCCACCTGTAGGTGAGAACATCATGATCCGATCCACCGTTCAACCGGCCCTTGCCGATCCTCGTGGCAACGGGGCCATGCCATGGCGCTGATGACGCTGCAGTTCGTGACCCTTTTCCTGGCTGGACTGTTGGCGGGCGAGGAATTCGTGGTGCGCTATGGGGTGCACCCGTCGTTGGCCATTCTTGACGAGCCTGCACAGATCCTTGCGCGGCAGGGGCTGATCCGACGCCTGCGTATTGTGGTGCCGTCGATCCTGGTGCCTACCGTTCTTGCGGGTGCGGCCACGCTGATCTTCGCCGGCTCCGGGCCGGGCTGGGGCTTCCGTTGGGCGGCCGCCGCGGCACTTCTGGTCCTGGTGCTGGTGACGGCCCTGGGGACCGTGCCGATCAACATCGAAATCGGGGCATGGCACCACGACGCGCCGCCCGAGAGTTGGCAGGCGAAGGTGCGGCGCTGGGAGCAGCTGGATATCCTGCGTTCCTCGGCAGCGATTCTTGCCTTCGCGTTCTTCGTGCTGTCCATCGCCGCCCAGTTGGCCGCGGCGTAGCGCCTCTCCCCCACATGCATCCGAAAGTCTTCGCTTCCGCACTGCGCCAAAAAGTAATGGCCGGTTCCTCAAAAGGAACCGGCCATTACTTTTGGTTGGGCCCACGCTTACCAGGTTCCCGGGAAATCGCGGAGCGATTTATCCAGGTCGGCAGGTGCTGGGCCCACGCGCCCGAGGGCCCCGGAGCGAGGTACGAGCTCCGGGAGGGCGTGGGGATTAGTCGCGGGTCAGGCGGCGGTGGGTGACGCGGTGCGGGCGGGCCGCATCGGCGCCGAGACGCTCCACCTTGTTCTCCTCGTAAGAGTCGAAGTTGCCCTCGAACCAGTGCCAGTTGGCCGGGTTCTCGTCTGTGCCTTCATAGGCCAGGATGTGGGTGGCGATTCGGTCCAGGAACCAACGGTCGTGCGATACCACCACGGCGCAGCCGGGGAATTCGAGCAGCGCGTTTTCGAGGCTGCTGAGGGTTTCCACGTCGAGGTCGTTGGTGGGCTCATCGAGGAGCAGCAAGTTGCCGCCCTGCTTGAGGGTCAGGGCCAGGTTGAGGCGGTTGCGCTCACCACCGGAGAGCACACCGGCCTTCTTCTGCTGGTCCGGGCCCTTGAAGCCGAAGGCTGCAACATAGGCGCGGGAGGGCATTTCGACGTTGCCGACCTGGATGTAGTCGAGGCCGTCGGAGACGACTTCCCACAGGGTCTTGTCGGGGTCGATGCCGCCGCGGCTCTGGTCGGCGTAGGAGATCTTGACGGTCTCGCCCACCTTGAGGTCGCCGCCGTCGAGCGGTTCCAGGCCAACAATGGTCTTGAACAGGGTGGACTTACCCACACCATTCGGGCCGATGACGCCGACGATGCCGTTGCGGGGCAGGGTGAAGGAGAGTCCGTCGATCAGGACGCGGTCGCCGAAGCCCTTTTGCAGCTTGTTGGCTTCGAGGACGACGCCGCCGAGGCGCGGTCCCGGCGGGATCTGGATCTCTTCGAAGTCAAGCTTGCGCGTGCGGTCAGCCTCGGCAGCCATTTCCTCGTAGCGGGCCAGACGGGCCTTGGACTTGGTCTGGCGGCCCTTGGCGTTGGAGCGCACCCACTCAAGTTCCTCAGTGAGACGCTTGGCCATCTTGGCGTCTTTTTGCCCTGGACTTCCAGACGGGCGCGCTTCTTCTCCAGGTAGGTGGAGTAGTTGCCCTCGTAGGGATACAGGTGGCCGCGGTCGACTTCGGCGATCCACTCGGCCACGTGGTCCAGGAAGTACCGGTCGTGGGTTACGGCCAGGACGGCGCCGGCGTAGCTCTTGAGGTGCTGTTCGAGCCAGTTGACGGACTCGGCATCCAAGTGGTTGGTGGGCTCATCGAGGAGCAGCAGGTCAGGCTTCTGGAGCAGAAGCTTGCACAGGGCAACGCGGCGGCGCTCACCACCGGAGAGAACGGTGACGTCGGAGTCTCCGGGCGGGCACTGGAGTGCATCCATGGCCTGCTCGAGCTGGGAATCGAGGTCCCATGCGTCGGCGGCGTCGATGGCTTCCTGCAGCTTGCCCATTTCCTCGAGGAGGGAATCGAAGTCAGCATCGGGGCTGGACATTTCCTCGGAGATCTCGTTGTAGCGCTGGATCTTGCCGTAGATCTCGCCAACGCCTTCCTGGACGTTGCCCAGGACAGTCTTTTCCTCGTTCAGCGGCGGTTCCTGGAGCAGGATGCCCACGGTGTAGCCGGCGCTGAGGCGGGCTTCACCGTTGGAGGGGTGTCCAACCCTGCCATGATCTTCAGGATGGTCGACTTACCGGCACCATTGGGACCGACGACGCCGATCTTGGCACCCGGGTAAAAGGACATGCTTACGTTGTCAAGAATGAGTTTTTCGCCAACCGCTTTGCGCGCGTTGGTCATCGTGTAAATAAATTCCGCCATACACCTAAGGCTAGTGGGTGCGGGACCATATCTCACATTTGTTCGCCACTAGTGTTCGTAGCGTGCGTTTGAGGCGGCACCCGTGAGCGGGGTTGCCGACGGAGTATGGCTAGTGTTGATCTCCGACAAAACAGCGTCCCGAGGCGAGCAACGGCAGAATTGTCACGGCCGCCTTGCCGTCACGGACCTGGCCAATGACGCATTCCTTGGCGACGGGCGCGGCGGCCTCGATGGCGTCCACGGCCAGGCCGGTGGGCGTCCTATCGATGGAGATTTCCACCTTTTCCTTGACGGCGCCGGCGTCCAGCATGGCGGTCATCATCTGTTCCCTGTTCGGGGAGCTGGTGTTGTTGCCAAGGGCGGTCAGGGAGGCCTTGACCTTGTCGGCAAGCGCCTCGCCCGCCGTGGGCGGCTGCGTCGGCTTGGCATCGGCTTTGGCTTTTGGCGCGGCGGCTGATGCGCTTGTCGCCGCCGTGGTGGCCGGATCGTTGGAGTCATTGGAGTCATTGGACGAGGGAAGCAGTGAGCACCCCGACGCAGCAAGCGAAGCCACGAGAACCAATACCGTTCCGGCCGCGCGCAGGCGACGGGTGGCGGACGGCTTTGCCTGGCGGGGTGTCATGTTGTCCAAAGTCACCCCGCCATTCTGTCATGACGGGCAGGTCTCGCTGACCTCCATGTCAGAACGGCGCCTTTTCCTTCAGCAATTCGCCGGTTTCTTCGTCAACCAGTTCATCGTCGCCCGGGGCGGCCTCCGCATCCGGGTCCGTCGCGTCATCGATCGCTCCTTTGGCGTCCCCTTCCAATTGCCCGCCGTCTGCCGCGGCGCTCGACTCCAGGCCGTCGGGGTCGCCGTCCTCACCGTAGTCCTCCGCACTGTCGGGGGCGACGTAGGCGGTTCCGTCTCCTGTTGCTGGGGTGGGACCGTAGCCCTGGGTGCCGCCGTCGTACTGGCTCGTGGTCGCGCCACTCTGCCGCAACGCGCCGGACCGGGCATAGAAGGCGGTGCCGAACTGAAGGTCGGCGCCAATGCTTTCGGCGTCAATTTCAACACTGAGCCCCGGGTGTCCGTCCTTGCGGATGTAGCTGACCATGTGGAGCTTTCCGACGACGATGATGCGGTCGCCCTTGTGGATGCTGGCGACGGCGTTCTGGGCCAGGGCGCGAAAGATGTTAATGCGGAACCAGTTGGTGTCGCCGTCGGCCCAGACGTTGGTGATGGGATCCTGGCGACGGTGGGTGGAGCCCATGCGGAAGTGGCCCACTACGAGGCCGGACGCAGTGGTTCGGACTTCGACTGCTGAACACACGAACCCTCGGATGGTGAGAAAGTTGGCCATGGGATTACCTTTCACTGGGCCGCTGCTGCGGAGCTGGTTGGTTGCTTCCAGCTAACGCCTCCGCGAGAGTCGCAACCAGTGGCCTGTCCGCGATTGTGGACAACACCTCATGAGCGCTCAGCTGTGGAGGAGGAGATGCGGCGGCAAACCTGATAATTTAGACAAGGCCCTTCTTTGACGGGCCGCGCCTCGGTAGCTCAGCGGATAGAGCAGGAGCCTTCTAATCTCTTGGTCGCTGGTTCGATTCCAGTCCGGGGCACAACATGGCCCTGACCTGCGGTTATGCCTCAAAAGTCAAGAGCTGCGGGGACCAAAATTGCCCCAACTCATCTTTTACTCATCTAGTTCAACAGACTTTTCCTGAGTTTCGGGTCATCTTTTTCGGCGCGTAGCACTCATCATTTTCAGCGTTAAGTGGCAAAAGTGTCTAGATTCCGCGGTTCTTGCTGCCCCGAACGCGGCCGGGCAGTTACCGGCACCAAATAGGACCTGCGATCACCGTGCTCACGGCTCAGCGTGCCAGCGTCCGGGCAACACCTTGCGCTGAGGCTGGAAGCTTTGGGCCGCGAGCGTGCACAGCTTCCGGAGAGTGGCTCTACTCTTTCAACCCTATTTGGCGCTCGGAACACGTCCCAACGGTAGTTAGTAGGTGTTGTCGTACGTCGGGTCGTCTGCCGTGGTCGGCTCTGGACGTGTGCAGGCCTGCACTGTGGTCTCGAGCGGGTTTTCCACCTCGTTTTTAGTACCGATGATGGTTGATGCGCTGCTGTGTAACGGCTTCTCTCTGAGTCGATCAGGGCACGACCCCGGCCACATTGGAGGTCAGCGCCGTGGCCAGGGGCACAAGCCCAACGTCGTTGTCTGGGCCCTGGTCCACGCGCCAAGGCTCCATCGCTAGCTCAGGGGGCTATGACAGCTTGCCAAGTGCTTGATCAGCTGGTCTGTTTGACCCTTGCGTGCCATGTCCAGGAGGCGGCGGTGTTTGGCTACAACGCCAGCGGCCTTGGCGGGGTCATTTTTGTAGAAGCGGATGATGCGACGCTGCACAGGGTTTTCCCAAATCGCTTGCAAGGACTGTAAGAGGTATCTATTTGGGCATGGATCTACCAGTGCCAAGTGAAAGTCGGTGCTGGTGCGGAAGATTGCATCGAAATCCGCGTCCCGAACTGCGTCTGCCTCAGCCAGCGACATCTCGAGCCGAGCGAGTTCCATCGGCGTATATCGGCCGTTGAAACGGCGGATCGCCAGCGCCTCAATCTCGCGGCGCACCTCGTAAACGTCAATAATGTCCTGTTCGCCCAGGACCTTCACAAAGTAGCCGCGCCCCGGGATGAAATCGGCCATTCCCTCGTGCTCCAACCGTGCCAGCACATCCCTAACCGGCATCCGGGAAACCTCGTACCTTGCCGCCAACTGGTCCTGGATGAGTTGCGCCCCGGGGGCAATGAGCTCCGAGACGATTTCATCGCATACTCGCTCGTAGACTCGTTCAGCCAGCGGACGGGGATCACGGATGCCGACATCATTCATGTTGTTTTCCTCCTAAAATCGGGCCGCCGGGAATTTTTCCTGACCAACTCAGAAAAAGTATTGCACTTCACCGTATCCCGCGGCTACGCTGTATCCAATCTTACAGATTGGATACAGCGTAGTGAATCCCCATACTATCGACCGGATCGTCGGCATTGATTTTGCCGCCCCGGGCAAGCAACTTGGCCACTTGGCCATCGTGCATTCCGACAACGAACACGACGGCGCTGTCATCCCCGTGCCGATTGCGGTCATTTCCGGTCTGAATGGCACGGCCGGCCCGACGATCCTGTTAACGGCCGGCACCCACGGGGATGAATACGAAGGCCAAGTACTTCTCCATGAGCTCATCCGCGGGATCGATCCGGCCCAAGTCCATGGCCGCATCATTGTTCTTCCGTCCCTGAACCTCCCGGCCGTCCGCGAGGGACGCCGCGTGTCCCAGGTGGACGGCGCCAACCTCAACCGCGCCTTGCCCGGCAACTCCGCCGGAGGCCCCACCGACCAGATTGCACAGATCATCGAGGGTCTCCTACTCCCTTATCGGACTTCGCACTGGACATCCACTCCGGAGGCTCAGTCAACGAATACATCCCCTCAGCCTTCGTCTACGCCGGCCCCACCGAGGACAAATGGTCCCGAAAGGTGGCAGCTGTCGAGGCGTTCGGGCAGCCCTACTGTGTGGTGGTCAAGCCCGACTTCGTCGCCGGCTCAATTAGTGGCGCCGCCGACCGTGTGGGCGTCACGATGATCTCCACTGAACTTGCCGGCCGTGGGACCGTCAACCGCCGGGTCCTCGCGGAAGCACGCACCGGACTCCACCGGCTGCTGGCGCACGTTGGAGTCCTTCCCATACCGTCGGGGTCTGACGACTCCGCCTCCCACAGCGGGCGTGATGCCGACGGATCCGCCGGGGCCGACGACGGCATCACCTACCTTGAGCTGAGAGCCGACTCGGCCGTCATGGCTCGTGGGGCAGGACTGTTCGAACCCTCCGTCGACCTTGGCCAGCACGTTGCCGTCGGCGACCTCGTTGGCCGCGTCCACTTCATTGAGGAACTGGACCGGCCATGGCAGGAATACCGGGCCCACCTGGACGGACTCGTCTGCACGCTACGCCACCCCACCCTTGTCCAGACCGGGACCACGTTGGTGAACATTGGTGTTCCCCTCCGCGCCCACTCACGATTGGAAAATTGAAATGAGAGCATCACGACGGATCCGCCTTGCACTGGTGGCGACTGTGGCATTGACCAGCATGTTTGCCGCCAGCGGCTGCACCACCGCCTCCCAAAACCTGGGCACACCGACAACCGGCCAAACTTCGGGAACAGCCAGCTTCGACCCGACTTCGGTGGCGAAAGATGACGCACTGGCTGCCCTTGTTCCAGCATCCATCAAGTCAACCGGATCACTGACGATCGGCTCGGACACCACGTACCCTCCGGCTGAGTTCCTCGGAGGCGCAGACGGACAGACACCCATGGGCTTCGACGTTGACCTAGCTAAGGCCATTGGCACCACATTGGGGCTAAAGGTTAACTTCGAGACCGCTGGGTTTTCAACAATCCTGCCCGCACTGGGCGCCAAATACGACCTCGGCATGAGCGGCTTCTCTATCACCAAGAAGCGATTGGATGCCGTAAACTTCGTGGACTATTTCACGGCAGGATCCATCTGGGCCATACAGAAGGGCAACCCTAACCACATCAGCCTCGATGACTTGTGTGGCAAGAAGGTTGGCGTACAGACCGGCTCAGTGCAGGCAGACCCGGATGTTTCGGGTCGTTCCGCCGCTTGCGTGAAGGCCGGCAAGCCCGCCATAGACGTAGTTAGCCTACCCACCCAGTCAGACATCACCACCCGCCTGGTCAGCGGCGGAATCGACGCCATGGTCTCCGGCGGCACCACCATCACCTACGCGCTTACCCAGACGAACGGGCAGTTGGAAATGCTGGGAGAGTTGTACAACCCTGACCACAACGGCATCGCCATCGCCAAGGACGACCTGCCCCTGGCGGACCTAGTGGCAAAAGTGATGAACAAACTCATTGCCGACGGCAGCTACGGCAAGATCATGGACCAATGGGGAGTCGGAGTCCTCTCCATCAAAGAGGCCGTGGTCAACCCCCAGGTCACCCAATGACACAAACACGGGCTACAGCGCCCTCGCCCTACGTCGCTTTGGATGAGATTCCCCGCATCAGGGCTGTTCCAGTTCGCCACCCGGGCCGCTGGTTGGCCGGCGTGATTATTGTCGCCGCGCTGGTCGAGGCCATCCACTCGGTCTGGACCAACCCGCAGTTCCACTGGTCCACAGTCCGCCTTTACCTCTTCGACGTCCTGGTCATTCGGGGCATCGGCTGGACATTGTTGTTGACAGTGACGTCGATGGTCATCGCGATCGTGTTGGCGATTCTGCTGGCGTTCATGCGCCAATCCGACAACCCCCTGTTTCGCTACGTGTCCTGGACGTGGGTTTGGTTCTTCCGCGGCACCCCCGTCTACACGCAGCTCGTCTTCTGGGGCCTAGTCTCGGTCCTGTACCCCAAGATCAGTGCGGGCGTCCCATTCGGGCCCGAACTGTTCTCCTTCACCACCGCCGATGTCGTAACCGCGACCGTCGCAGCCATCCTGGGCCTGGGCCTGAACGAATCCGCCTACCTGGCGGAAATCTTCCGGGCCGGGCTGAAATCCGTGGACAACGGCCAGATGGAAGCCGCCGAGGCCCTGGGCATGCGCAAGGGCAAGGTCATGTGGCGAATCATCCTGCCCCAGGCCATGCGTGTCATCATCCCGCCCACCGGTAACGAAACCATCGGCATGCTCAAGACCACGTCCCTGGTGCTGGCCGTCCCGTTCACCTACGATCTGACCTTCGTCACCAGTGCGATCGCGAACCGGATTTACCTGCCCATCCCTCTGCTGATCGTCGCCGCGTTCTGGTACCTGGTCATCACCTCGATCCTGATGGTCGGCCAGCACTTCGTCGAACGCCACTTCGGCAAGGGAGTGGACAACGTCATGAAGGCCCCCGTAAAAGCGACCGCCGCCGCGGCAGCCGCCCACAAGGCCCCGCCGAACGCGGAAAACATCACCCACCCCACCGACGACACCGAAGGTGGCCTCTAATGTCTGAAACCACACGGCAGTACGCCACCACCCCGGCCGCCGGCGCCCCCCTGGTCCGGATCGAGGGCGTGCACAAGTACTTTGGCGAGCACCACGTACTCCGTGGCATCGACATGACCGTCAAGCCCGGGGAAGTCTCCGTCATCATCGGACCCTCCGGATCGGGCAAGTCCACGCTGCTGCGCTGCGTCAACCTGCTCGAAACCATCAGTGCCGGGCGGATCCACGTCCACGACGACCTGATCGGCTACCGCGAGGTCAACGGCAAACTCCACAATCTAAACAGCAAGCAGATCGCCGCTCAACGCCGGGAAATCGGCATGGTGTTCCAACGCTTCAACCTGTTCCCGCACAAGACCGCGCTGCAAAACGTGATCGAGGCCCCCACCCAGGTCAAACGCCAATCAAAGGCCGCCGCGAAACTCAAGGCCCTGGAACTGTTGGACCGGGTGGGGCTCGGGGACCGGGCGAACTTCTACCCGGCCCAGCTCTCCGGCGGCCAGCAACAGCGCGTCGCGATCGCCCGGGCGCTGGCCATGGAACCGGAATTGATGCTCTTTGACGAGCCCACCTCCGCCTTGGACCCGGAGCTGGTGGGCGATGTCCTGGAGGTCATGAAGGACCTCGCCAAGTCCGGCATGACGATGATCGTGGTAACCCACGAGATCGGATTCGCCCGCGAAGTCGGCGACACCCTCACGTTCATGGACGGCGGCGTCGTGGTCGAATCCGGTGACCCCCGCGAGATCATTGCCAACCCCCAACACCACCGCACCCAGGAATTCCTCAGCCGCGTCCTCTAACGCTCCGGTGGTCGAACACTTCGGTGGCCGTCCTTCACCAGACTCATGTTCGGTGAAGGACGGCCACCGTTTCGTCTAAAGCGCCACGGCTTTGTGGATCCTGGCGTGCAGCTCCCGCAAATCCTCACGGCTCGCCGCCCCCCTCGAGGGAGCTGCACCCCGCAGTAAGGAGATGGGACCCTCAGCATTCACTCATTGATTCCGACACAGCTCGCGTATTTCGGGATTAGCGACCTCCTTCTCATCTTCTCCAACCGACCTCACTGTCACGGACCGCCAAGCCCAGGTCATCAAGGTTTCTGTGAACATCCACCTCTACCTATCCAGCTAACCGATGGGGCATTCCATAGCATCCAGGGCATTCGCACTTTGACTCCCCGAAGTGTTCTGGCAGCCCATTTTGAGGTCGCAAATTGGCACCTCAAAACGATCGCAATTCACATCTCCGGCGCGCCGTTGACGTTCCTGTCAACAGGGAGATTGCCCGACCTCTACATCCACTCCCCGGGCAAAACGGCACCAATTGGCCAGCTTCGTGGAACGCTCTGGCGGTCTGACCAATCAGAGCGAAAATACCCCCTCGAAAACGACCTCTGATCGAGCAAGACGACCGTCTTTTCATGGCCAACGATTTGCCAACATCCATGCCGCGAAACCTGCGAACAGGCCGCCACGAGGCGCTTCGGGGAAATCTGGCGGACACACGTCACGTTTTACTTACGTCTTTGAACGACAAGCCACGCGAAGTGTTGGCATGTCAAAGGGGTCCGACGTCCCGCACTCCCCCGGGAACTAGCGGTTTTTCACGACGATCAGCGAAGATTGACATAAGTTTCCTGAGTTTCTCCTGGCCGCCGGTTCGAGTCCGGCCCGGGGCACAACATGGCTCTGACCTGCGGTTATGTTCCGCGGGTCAGAGCCAACTTAGAGGCAAAAACGGCCCTGGTCATCTTTTTCAGCACCTGACGCCCATCATTTTCAACATTCAGTTACGAAAAGTGCCTAGATTCCGCGGTTCTCAATTTCCCGAACGCGGCCAGACAGTTATCGGCAACAAGCGGGCCTTCGATCGCCGTATTCTCTGCACTGAACGCAGTCGGCAAATGATGAGCTGAGGACCGTCCAGACAGGCCCGGCCTATTTCCATCGGGGCTCGCATCAGTTCGTGAAGGCTGGCATACGGGACGGTCACTTCTTGATTGGTAGTGGTGGGTTACGTGTGTGAATAGCCACGATAACTGGCAGTTTTATCACGGCGTTGAATGCTATCCCGGTGCACGCAAGACCATCATGATGTGAGGCGCTGCGGGGGCTGTCGCGTCTAGACCCCCCGTTTTTTGAACCGCTGGATTCATGAGGAACTCGTCGAACACCACGAGTGGCTTGCCCTGGCCCGCTCGGCAAATTCAGCACGAATTGGAGACTGTCGCTAGGAGGACCCCTCGGATAAATGCGCCGGCCTGGGGCGCCGGGGGCTCAGGTGCGTTCGATGCCGTCGAACGTCTGGAGGACCTCGCCCGCGTGGGTGGTGGGATCGTAGGGTGGGCTGCCGATGCCCTTCGTGGTGGGGTCAGTTGTCACTGCGGCCCACAGCTCGTCGATGCGTCCCGAGGCGAGAGTGAGCAGGGCGTCGCGGACGAAGGTGTCGCGGATGGTCTGCTCCTCGCTGGCGCCTGGGCGTTCCTGGCCGACGATGCCGTACATCTCCGTGCCATGCACGGCGTGCGCTCCCTTGGCGGGGCCGATGGCGAGTAGGTGTGCGCTTCCACCGGCTGCGGCGTGCGCGAGTGCTCCGCGGGCGGCGGGGAGGGTGAAGAAGTAGTCGGTGAAGAGGGCTCCGCGAACTTCGACCGGAGCGCGATCGTCGACGTCGTACGCGGCGATGATTTTCCGCGCGCGGCTCCGTGGGATGCGGTTCTTGGTGGCGAGTTCGGTGACGAGGTTCTCGATGCTGCCGGGGTCGAAGTCGTCGCTTTTGTTGATGACCCACCAGTCCGCTTCGTTTGTGGCGCTGCTGAAGAGGACGTCGACGTCGCGGTGCTTACCGGTCTCGAGGACCCGCAGCGGCGGTCCAGTGAGCACGGCACCGGGCTGGGTGTGGTCATCGACGATGCCGATGGTGGTGTTGTCGACGCCGTGACGGTCCCCGATGTCGCGGGGGCTGACCTTGATCAGTGTTTCAGCGAGGAGTTTTCCGTCCAGGGTCAGTAGTTGCTCGGGGTCGTCTTCGATACCGAGTTCGGTGAGGAACGTGAGCGCGAGCTCTTCTGCCCACCAAGCGGGCACGATGCGTGAGGCTCCGCCGGAGAACGCGGCCAGGTGATGATAGAGTCCGTCGGCTGTAGGGGCGGCGAGGAGACCGATGGTCGAGTACGCGCCGCCGCTGTGGCCGGTGACCGTGACATTGTTCGGGTCTCCGCCGAACTGGGCGATGTTCTTCCTTACCCATTGCAACGCGGTGATGATGTCCTGCAGGCCGAGGTTCGTGGCTTCCTTGAGTGCGCCACCGTAGTGGGAGAGGGAGAGCCATCCAAACGGGCCGAGCCGGTAGTTCGGGGACACTCCGATCGCCCGTCCGGTGGAGGCGAGACCAGAGGCGTTGGAGGTGGTCTGTGTATTGGCACCCATTTCGAACCCGCCGCCGTAGATGTAGACGATCACGGGGAGGGGCTTGGCGTTAACGTCTTCAGGCGCCCAGACGTTGAGGTTGAGGCAGTCCTCGCTGAATCCGTTGTCGGCTTCGAGCCAGCTCGTGTCCCCGGGGTGGAGTGGTGCGGGACCTTTCTGGTCGTACGGCAACTCGGGGTTGAACGGCAGGACGGTGGGGCGGCGGAACCGTTTGGCAGTGGCGTAGGGGATTCCGAGCCAGGTGCGGACGGCGTTCGTGGGTGCACTATCGGTCATAAGGTGGTTTCCTTCCGAGGATGAATTAGCCGGCGTCGAATTCGGGAGTGGGGCCGCTGGTGTCGCCGTTCCTGAGCTGGGCCCAGTGGCGCAGCCGTTCGGTGATGGCGCGCTCGTACCCAAGTGTGGTGGGTTCATAGAATGTCTCCCGGGGCAGGCCGTCGGGGAAGTAGTTTGCGCCAGAGAAACCGGTCTCGGTGTCGGGGTCGTATTGGTAGCCGTCGCCGTAGCCGAGGTCCTTCATCAGTCGGGTCGGGGCGTTGAGGATGTGTGCAGGGGGCATGAGTGATCCGGTGCGTTTCGCGGCGGCGTGCGCCTTGTTGAATCCGCGGTATACGCCGATCGATTTCGGTGCGGTTGCGAGGTAGATGACGGCTTGGGCGATGGCGAGTTCTCCCTCGGGTGAACCGAGGCGGTCGTAGACATCCCAGGCTGCGAGGGCCTGTTGGACGGCGTTCGGGTCGGCCATGCCGATGTCTTCGGTGGCGAATCGGGTGATGCGGCGGGCGATGAACAGGGGGTCTTCGCCGCCGTCGAGCATCCGTGCCAACCAGTACAGGGCTGCGTCCGGGTCGGAACCGCGCATCGATTTGTGGAGGGCAGAGATGAGGTTGTAGTGGCCTTCCTGCGCTTTGTCGTACAGCGGTGCCCGTTTCTGCACGGCCGCGGCGAGGGCGGCCGGGTTCACGGGTGCGGGCAGGGCTTGCACCTGCTCAATCATGTTCAGCAAGTACCGGCCGTCACCGTCGGCCATCGCCGTCAGCGCCTCGCGAGCCGCATCAGTAAGCGGAAGCGGTCGACCGATGAGTGCTTCGACACGGGTGATGAGGGCGCCCAGCGCGGCGTCGTCGAGGCGCTTCAGAACAAAAACCTGGCATCGGGACAACAGCGCGCCGTTGAGTTCAAAGCTTGGGTTCTCCGTGGTCGCGCCGACAAGGACGACGGTGCCGTCTTCGACGTAGGGCAGGAACGAGTCTTGCTGGGCGCGGTCGAAGCGGTGGATCTCGTCGACGAACAGCAGGGTACCTTGACCGACCTCGCGCCGGCGCTGCGCCTGCTGAAAGACTTTACGAAGGTCCGCGACGCCGGAGAAAGTGGCGGAAAGTTGTTCGAACGCAAGGTTGGTCTGTACGGCAAGGAGCCTTGCGATCGAGGTCTTCCCGCACCCGGGTGGTCCCCACAGCACCATCGATACAAGTCTCTGAGCGTCGACCATGCGCCCGATCGGCGCGTCAGCCCCGAGAACATGGTCCTGCCCGAGGACCTCGTGCAGGGTGCGCGGCCGGAGCCGATCAGCCAGCGGCCGCGAGGAGTCGTCCACCTCGAATAACGACGGCGTCTCACTCACGACTGCTGCTTCCGGTAGGAGTTGTCGGCGAGGTCATAGGAATCGCATACCAAGTCTCCGATCAGCTTGGTCGTGATCCCGGCGCCGGGGCCGATAGAGATCCAATGCTGCTTGCTAAAATAGCGGCCAGTGGTGATCGTGTCGAAGTCGCGGCGGAGCGCGTCCCCGCGGTGGGGCTCGGCTTTCACAGTGATGATCTGCAGGTTCGGATCGTCGTCGGTCACGATGAGGAAAACCTTCTCATGCACCTTCCACACTTCCAGGTGCGGAGTGAACGGGCGTCCATTGGTGACGTTCTCGAGCGATACAGCGGTATCGCGGGCCTGCTGCTGTAACTGCTCTCCCGAAAGGGTCACAGGCCCCTCCGGTCGCTGAAGATCTCGGGATCGACGGGGCGTTTCGCGCGAGGAAGATTCTCGACCACCAGCAGGTAGGACTCGGTGACGAGGTCCTCGACGAGAGCCTTGTGCAGGTCCCCTCCTGGATTCAAGGTGATCCAGTGCTTCTTGTTCATGTGGTATCCCGGGGTGATGTCCTTCTGGTGCTCGCGGAGAGTTTTGCTGTCTTCCGGGTCGGCCTTGATGATCACGATTGGTTCCTCTGTGATGTCGGTGATCAGCATGAAGACCTTGCCGCGGACTTTGAACACCTCCCAGTCGGGCCCAAAGGGGTACCCGAGTTCAGTGCCCGGGAGCTCATCGACGCGGTTCCGGGCATGCTGCTGCAGCATGTCATCTCTCATGGTCACCTCCTGAGGTCTCTGCGTAAGTAAGGCTATCGCAATGTGCGTACCATCGTACATACTTAACCTGGCATCAAAGACAAACATGGAAGAGAAGACCTTGCGAAAGGGCAAGCCGAACGACCCCCAGCGCCGGGCCAAGATCCTCCAGGCTGCACTGGAAGTCATCGCTGTGCAAGGCGTGCACGCGGCGTCCTATCGACGTATCGCCGCGCAGGCCGGCGTGCCGCTTGGGTCGACGACGTACTACTTCGCGGATCTGGAAACGTTGATCGTCAGCGCGTTCGAGACCCTCCGAGATGAAATTGAACCGCGATACGCGGCACCACTGCGCAACGCCCGCACCGAAACTGACGTCGTTGACGCGCTCGTGGCCGCCACGTGCGGCTCAACGGCCCCGACACTCGACGACATCCGGTTGTATGAGGAGATGCACCTCTACGGGGCACGCAGTCCGCGCGTTGCCGACCTCCTCCGTGATTTTCAGAAGGAGTCTCTCGTGGTCCTCCGCCGCTCCTTATCGGACGGAGCAGCCCGAGCTGTCGACGCACTCATGTGGGGGTGGTGGAGCTACCGCGCCCTCCACGATGACAATCCACTCGATGAGGGCACGGTACGCAGCGCCTACCAAGCCCTCATGACCATCGCTGTCACCGAACAAGCACCACAGAAAGAGCATCCCCCTGCCTGACATCAAAGCGGCGAATTCCGGGCCGCCGACTGTCAAGCGATGGTTGTCGTGACCGGCCGCATCACACCCCGAACCTGCACCGCCTTGCACTCCCACATACTCGGCCTGTACTTCCGTGTCACCCAAGGAGTAGGCCGATTCGGTACCCGGGACGGAAGCGCCATCTTTGTCCGCCTCGGCGAGATGATCAACACCCCACCCGGTGAGGAGCACTGGCACGCCGCCGCCACCGGCTGCTTCATGGAACACATCGCCATGCTCCAAAACTTTGAAGACCCGTCCATGACCACCCCGTGGGCCGAGCACATCACAGTCAACGACTACAACGGCCGCCAGGTAAACCAAACGACTGATCAGGGTTTATCGCTGCCCAGTGTGTAGCCGTGCACCAAAGTCCGTGGTGCCCGGAATCGAAGTATCACCGTTTGGGCTGCCAATTATGTCAGTGCCGTAGCGGGGACGGCGAGTTCAATCGGTCGTCGCACCGCCCCATTTATTGTGAGGTGTAGTGCATGCATTCGAAGACGCAACGTATTGCCAAGGAAGCCCGGTTCTGGGTGCTGATGGCCCAGGGCTCGACGTTGATTGCGGCGTGCAACGTTTTAGGAGTGGATCGACGAACCGGGCGCCGTTGGCGTCAAGCAACCGGCGGGCGGATCCCGCGGAAGAAACCTGAGCCCTCGGGCCGGTACCTGTCGTTGGATGAGCGACTGCGGATCGCCGACCTTCACCTGTCCGGCTCCAACGCACGGTCAATCGCGGTGCAGATGAACCGCTCCGCCTCGACGACCAGCAGGGAGCTACGCCGCAACGGCCCTGCGAGGGGCGTGCGGAGCCGTGGGACGTATGCGCCGCATGCGGCACAAAAGAAAGCCGAGTTGCGCGGGTGCCGGCCCAAGGGCAGCAAGTTCGACGACGTGGAACTGTCCGACCTGATGCAGGCCAAGCTGTGCGTGAAGTGGAGTCCCAGGCAGATCAGCGACCATCTCACCGCAAGGTTCCCGGACCGGGCCCAGATGCGAGTAAGTCCCGAAACGATCTACTAGGCGCTGTATGTGCAGGGACGCGGACATTTGCATGCCGACCTGCACCAACACCTGAGGACCAGCCGCGCAATCAGGCGACCGAGACGCTCCGCCGGAAACCGGCCCGGCAAAATCCCGGACATGGTCCTGATCAGCGAACGACCCGCCGAGGTCGATGACCGGGCTGTGCCGGGGCACTGGGAGGGGACTTGGTGCTGGGGTCGAACTGCCGCTCGGCGATCGCCAAGTTGGTGGAACGGCAAAGCAGATACACGCTGCTGGTCCACCTGCCCAACGACCACGGCGCCATCGCCGTCCGGGAGGGGTTGGTGAAGACCATCAACGCCCGCCGGAGCACCTGCGCAAGTCGCTGACCTGGGACCAGGGTACCGAACTGGCCCAGCACCGGCAGATCACCCTGGCAACGAAAATGGACATCTACTTCTGCGAACCGCATTCGCCTTGGCAGCGCGGAACCAACGAGAATACCAACGGGCTCTTGCGCCAGTACTTTCCCAAGGGCACGGATTTGTCCGTACATTCACCGAAGCGGCTGCTGGAAGTCGCCACCGAGCTCAACGACCGGCCCCGCAAGGTCCTGGGTGGAATCACCCCCGCACAAGCCATGGAACGGCTACTATCGGAACCAGTGAAACCCCCTGGTGCGACGACCGCCTGAATTCGCAGTTCCCTTACGGAGAAACGGGAAACGTAGCCTCAAGGAATCTACGGCATGATCCGGCGACTGGCCGCCGGCCGGCTTATGGAACGGTTTGCCCACGCCAATACGGGACGACGCTGGCCAGGGCACCACTGAATCGATTCTTTGAGGTCGCACTAAACGGAAATCGAAGACCTCAAAGCGAAGCTGCGGTCTTCGATTTCACGTCAGAAATCGTTCAGTAAATCGCAGTTACTGATGGAGATTGAGGCCCTTTTGCAAGCGAATGCGTCTTATCGTGTAGATGATTGCGATGACGCTGAGTATCAACATCAGCGCGCTACTAATGGTTAGGGCCGTGTTTGCGTGGAGGATCAGTTCTATCACCGAAATGATTGCCAGTAGCGACCACACAACGAGTAGAAATTTCACAGAGTTCCTTTCCCACGGACACAGTCTGAGTATGCGCCACCTTCAACAACGACGACAAGACGAAACGTGATCAACCCAGCAAGAGCCTCGCAGCCCTGCAGAGGGGATACAACGGCTCATGAGTCATGCCCACCACCTGTGGACTGGTTCTTTTACACCCAAGGCACCTTTCCCGTAAGAGGTTCCAGTTGAGAGATCCCGTAAGAGGTTCCTGTTGAGAGACGGTCCACGTCTCAAGCCCTTGCATGACGGTTCTGCAACGTCCATCGACACACTGCATGCTATTGATTAACTGCCTCAGCGCTTTCCTAGCTGGCGATAGATCCATGGAATCCCTACTGGAATGCCCTCAGCACAGACCGGTGTCCTGCCAACAAACGGAGCACAGTGCACATAGAATCTCGGGCAAGCGCGTTAACTGCCAATGACAGATGTTCAATTGTGGGCCCGCCGCCAAAGAATGAAGTACTTGATACCCAATCCCAAAAACAGAATCCCGAAAATGAGCCCTAGAATATGGACTTTACCTTCAGAAATAAAAATGAAGACGACGAGAACCAAGAAAACGGTGGCAAGAGTAGCAGAACCAAATCCTAGAAAAGCGAAAAAGTGTGGATCCCTTCTACCGTACTGCGGTTCGGTCAGGCCAAGGAAGTCGGTGAACCGACGTCCACGCCCCACCGGTTTCTCATCTGACATAAGAAGAACACTACGTAACGTGCATGGACCTGTCTATGCACTACTGATGCTCTCAGGGCCTCACAAAGTGACCCGTGCAAGGTTTGATCCGATCGCCGGGGTCAGAACAGATCATGGCGGCCATGGTGTCGGCAAAGTGGCCAAACGATTGATCCTCTCTTGGGGCTCTCCCGCGAAGGCATGTCCCGCATGCCGGTGGTGCGTGGATCGAACGGCGCCGCAGGCCGGCACGAGCGCAGGGTGTTGCGGCGCGCTGGTTGCCGGCCCGGGCTTTCAGGGGGCCGTCGTTGCCGGGACGGAGGCGAGTTTCGCCGTGATGGCCTGGGCTTCCTTTTGGATTGTCGCGCCGTAACCACCGCTGAGCGCGGTTGACTTGATCAGGGCCGCGTCCGCGTCGCGGGATGCAGCCGGAGCCGCTTCAAGGGTCGACAAGTCGGTCTTCAGTTGCGTCGGCAGCTTGGCGAACGCGGCCGGCCGGTGGATGAGGGCAAACGCCACCACATGGGCTCTGTCGCCGTACCCGGTCTTCGCCTGGATGTCGATACGCAACTCCTTGCGGAGCAGATGCACCTCCGGGCTTTTGGCGTGATTCTTAGCAGCGGTCTTTAGACCCTGTGTACCGGCCGTGGCGTGCGCTCCGGCGGCCGGCGCTGACGTGCTGGCCGTTGGCGAGGGTCCGGACGCAAAAGCAGCCGTCCCCCCGAAGATTCCGGCTCCAAGGAGCAGGGCACCGGCGGCCCCGGCTGCCGTGCGCTTGCGCCACCGCCTCCCGGGCGCCGCAGCAGAGGCCGGCGTGGTGTGGTCAATGTTCATGATTACTCCCTAGTAAATTGCGGAGATTGCTGTGTCTCGCACTGCGCTTCGGTGGGTGGTGATTTCAGTGTGGCGGACGGGTATCCGTTCCACGTATAAGGAATGTAAGGGCCAGGTAAAGAATGCGCGGCGTAGCCCCCACACCAGTCTGCACAAGGGTTCAATGGAACCATGGAACAAGGCACCGACCCGGCACCCCCACAGACCCGCGGCCTCGTCTTGATAGTGGAGGACGACGGCGCAATCGCCGACGTCCAGCGCCTGTACCTGCGCCGGGCAGGCTTTGGCATCCACATCGAGGCAAGCGGAGAAGCGGGACTGGCAGTGATCCGCAGCCAGCGGCCGGTGGCCATCGTACTGGACATCGGCCTGCCGGGAATGGACGGGATCGAATTCTGCCGCCTGCTGCGCGCCCAGGACGACTGGACCCCCATCATCTTTGTCACCGCACGAGACGAGGAAGTGGATAAGATACTGGGTTTGGAGCTAGGCGCCGATGACTACATGACCAAGCCATTTTCTCCTCGCGAGCTGGTTACCCGAGTCAAGACGGTGCTCCGCCGCGGCCCGGCACGCAGGGGCAGCGGGGTGCTTCGTGTCGGATCCGTGACTCTAGACCCGGGCAACCGCACCGTCGACGCGGACGGTCTGCCGGTGGAACTGACTGCCCGGGAATTCGATGTCCTGGCCTACCTGTTGGCCACCCCCGGCCACGTCTACAGCCGCGAACAGCTCCTCTCCGCGGTCTGGGGGCAGGCCAGCTACACGCCCGGGCGGACCGTTGACGTCCAGATCGCCGCACTCCGGTCCAAACTGGGCGCCGCCAGCCCGATCCAAACCCTGCGCGGCGTCGGCTACACAGCCCGCAGCCTGCCGGACAGAGACGGCGAGCATGGAAGATAACGGCCGCGCACGCCCAGTCCCCCTAACCGCAGACCGCCCCTCCACCCCGAGGGCGTGGTTTCACTCGGTGGGCGGGGCATCACGCTGGTGACGGCCGCCGTCGCCATTCTGGCCGTACTGGTCACCGGCCTCGTTGCCTTTCCGCTCATCCGGGCCGCTACCGTAGACTCGGCACGGCAGCAGCTTGCCAGGCAAGCGGATGCCTACGCGGCGGCCCCCGCGGCCTCGCGCGCCCTTGATGTCAGGGAGCGCTCCGTGCTGGGGCCGCAAACATACAAGCTCTCCACCATCACCGCTTCCGGAACCGTCACGGGACCCGCGCAGCACCTCCTGGCACCGGCAGAGATCGGGCAGGTGCTCACCGGGCAGAACCTCTCCCGGACACTGTCCACCAATGGCGGGGAGCTACTGCTGGAGGCCCGTGCGCTTAAACGAGGCGGCGGCATTGTGTTGACCCGATCCCTTCAGGACATCAACGCAGAGTCAGCCCAATTACTAACACGAACCCTTCTGGCCCTCGGCATCGGGCTACTGATTGCAGTCCTGGCCGGCACCCTGCTGGCCCGGCGGCTCTCCCGGCCCCTGGTGCGGACCGCAGCTGTCGCGCGCCGGATCGCTGCTGGTGAGCGAACAGTAGAGCTGGCGCCCTCCGGGATGACGGAGGTGCGGGCGATCGGCGAGGCAATCACCACCTTGGACCAAGCCCTTATAGCCAGCGAGGACCGCCAGCACGAATTCCTGCTCTCTATCACCCACGAGATCCGCACGCCGCTGACGGCGGTGCGCGGCTACGCAGAAGCCATGGTGGACGGACTCGTCCTGCCGGAAGACGTGGCACGCGTGGGGCAGGTCCTGGCCGCCGAAACAGACCGGCTGGACGGGTTTGTCCGCGATCTGCTGGCGCTAGCCCGCCTGGAGGCCGAGGATTTCGCCTTGGAAGTTGGGCCCGTGAATGTTGAGGGAATTCTAAAACAGGTGCAGGAAGCCTGGCACGGTGCCGCCGCCCAAGCCGGCGTGCCGCTTCAACTCCGCCTGCCAGCAAATGGCGAAGTCGTTGCTGTCACCACGGACGGACAGCGTTTGCGGCAGATCATCGACGCCCTGGTGGGTAATGCGCTGCGGGTGACGCCGGCAGGAAAACCCCTGGTAATTGAAGTCAGACTGGAGTATTCGGCGGCAGCCCCGGCAGGCCTGCCCGACGTCGTCGCGGTTGACGTGCGGGACAACGGCCCCGGACTGACCGCCCAGGACGCGGCCGTGGCGTTCGAACGAGGAGTGCTTCACCGCCGCTATGCTGGCCAGCGGCCGGTGGGCAGCGGGCTCGGTCTCTCCATCGCCGCCCGATTGGCACAACGGCTCGGAGTGCAGCTCTCGGTAGAGCCGACAGTCTCCACCGACGACGGCGCGTGCTTTTGCATCCGACTACCGCGCAGCCCCCAGGAACAATGAACCGCCAGCAGCACAAGTCATGCTACCTGCGGACGCGCACCCAGTGAGCGGCCGGTGATGGACCCGGAGAGCGACCGGTACACCGCAAAGATGCTGAAACTGGCACGAACAGTGATACCCACTGTTTGGCTATGGCTATTGTGGCAAGCCCCCCCCTTGCATCAGTGAGGGCAACACACCCCGGATGCGTATTTTGTTCGCGAGGACGACGCGGCACCCGGTGGAGATTTCAGACACATAGTCGCCGGCAGTCCAGGGCACAAGCCATTCCCAATACCCGTCCCACAGGTGGCTCGGTGTCCGGTACACAGGATTCGCCATTCTGGAATGATCATCGCCCAACTCATCGTGGGCACTTCAGAGCCATCCGGGCTAGGATGCCTTCCACAGGTGGCATTGCAATTACTCGCCGCAGATCCGAGGAATCGGGGCAAATACATTGATCTGGATTCAGGCAGCGATCGTTTTTTGCGGCATCGTGCTGGCCATAGCGAGCGAGTCTTGGCTTGGGCGGATTGCAGGCATTCTCCTGTCAGTGTCAGGAATTATCGGGTTGCTGCTTACTTTGAAGAGACGAAAATCAGAGCCATAGCCGATTGGAAGCTGCCTGAAGCTCTCTAGCGAGACGTCTGAATACAGCTAGTCTGCCGGAATGGCTGCGATTCCGGTGCATAGGGTATCTGGCATCCTTCAACTTCCCGCAAACCGTTCCTGTTGAGAGACGGTCCACTTCTCAAGCGCTTGAATGACGGTTCTCTAGTCTCCGTCTGACCGTCGTTTGCGTTCACGAGCGGCGGCCCTACCTAGCGGTATTGTCACCAACAACAGCAGGAGTACCGGAACCCCCATTGTGATGAATGGACTGAGGCGGAGAGATATCGCTATTAGCCCACCTATGAATATGGACGCCATGCCCCCAATCCAGACGATTCGGGTGTAACGCTTCGCCGCGGGCCCCACGTTGCGCGCTTCCATGGGTCAACTCTAGTGACGGAATTGGAAGTACGATGATTTGAACCTCAGACATAACTGCCCACAGAGGGTTCCCGTGTGGGGCAGCCCGGTCTACGGGACACCTCGGAAAGGGACTGCCCGGTTTTGCCTGTTTGGGAATCATGGGAGCCAATTTCATTGGTCGAGCGGCACCGCGTGTGCAACGAGGATGCCCATCACCGCTATCTTTGAGAGGCTCGACTCATGAACGCACTCAGGGACCTCCGCGGATACGCCATCCGGTCGGCGCTCAATGAGACCGTCGGCGCAGACGTGTTGATTGATACTGCCGTGCGCGCACTCTTGGAAGGCGTAGACTCGCCGTCCCTCCCCCTCCTGGCCGGGCTCTCGCGCAGAGAGGAAGGCGAAGCGCAAGAACTCTTCCGCGCGGTCACCACTGAATTGGATCTCGCTCCCCCATCGCCCATCGACTCACAGAGTACGCGTTGGCGCTTGGTCCGTTGGCTGTGCGAGGCCATCGTCGATGGAAGTGCCCAGCCAGAAGTCGCCGGAAAGTTCATCTGGGACCGCTGGGACGAGCTGGGCTATCCGAAATCACTCCAACCCCTTGTTGGCCGGGTCAGCGAATGGGACGACTGGCACCCCTCATGGGATGTAGAACGCGAACACTTTCAGGGGCTTATCGTCGATGAAGCCAAGACCCTCCTCAGCGGGACGTGGCCACCTAGCTAGAGGAACCGCCCAGAAATCTGAACTGGGTCCAAAGCATCGGCATAATAGCCTCTTCCTCGCCCCAGTCGAGGTTCCTCTGTGGGACGATCTGTCACTGACTTTACTCGCTTGTGTCTCCGAGGCTCTGTGTATCGATGTCCGACCGGTCTACGGCAGGTGCACAGGGCGGCGCATCTCGTTGAGGGTGAGGATGCTACGTGCGGGCAGTTTAGTTGAGTTCGCGGAGTTCGGCTGTCATGTTGCCGCCGGTGTTGCCTGTGTTTACTGTTCCTACCGGTTCTATGAGCAGTGCATGTACTTCCCCCTTCGCTTTCGGGCAGTGTTCAATGCCTTTGGGTACGACGTAGATATCGTTCGGTCCGAGGGTGATGTCGCGGTCTCGGAGCTGGATGGTGAGCTCGCCTGCGAGGACCAAGAACAGTTCGTCTGTTTCTGGGTGGCTGTGCCAGACGAATTCGCCTTGGATCTTTACGACTTTCACGTCGTAGTCGTTGATGTTGGTGAGCCGGTGTGGTTGCCAGTGTTCTGTGATGCTGGCAAGTGCTGCGGTGATATTGCGGACATCCTCGGTCATGATGGTGTTCCATTCTGATGGTGAGTGACTCCGTCGCGGAGGGCGACGAGGTGGGTGCGACTTAGTTCGGAGGCAGCGCCTGCATCTCGGGTTGCGATTGCCTCGACGATTGCCTGGTGGGTGAATTGGTCGTGTTCGGTGCCTGGTTCGTTGTTGAGCTTGAGCATCAGGATCATCGCATCGCGGCTCCGTGCGGCGAAGGTATCGAAGAGTTCGGTGAGAACTTCGTTATGGCTTGCAACAACGATGCTTCGGTGCAACGCGGTGTCGGAGTCCACCCTGACCTCGATCGTGATGCGGTCGGCATCACGAAGCTTGAGTGCCGCGCGAATGGCGAGCATGTCCTCGTGCGTATGGCGTTCAGCGGCTAGCGCTGCTGCTTCGCATTCGATGGCGATGCGTGCCTCAAGGATGGACGTGATGTTCGTCCGGGTCACCAGCGCGTCCCAGTCCTCAGCCGGGTTGACTGCGTGCAGGAACACACCAGCACCTTGGCGGGTCAGCAGAACACCTTGTCCGCATAGCTGACGGATCGCCTCCCTTACCGTTGAGCGGCCCACACCAAGCTGTGGGCCTAACGTCGTCTCTCCTGGCAATTTCTGCCCAACCTCCCACTCTCCCGCTTGAATTCGTTCGAGGAGGAGACGTGCTACCTGGTCGGAAAGTGATTCACGATGAACTGAACTCATATCCATAAACAAAGCATACTCCTCAGCTTGTCTGAGGAGTTGTGTTATCGTTTCGGGATGATCTTCTCCGACTCTCCTCTGTCCACGCCGGCAGGTCCGGTTCCTAGCTCTTCGCCGCACTGGAATCGGCAGCGCCATTCCCAGATGCCCTCGTCCCGGTATGAAGATCTCTTCGCACGGGTGGAGGTGCCCATTCTCGGCCGCGAGTGGCCAACCCGGCGCCTGACGGAAGCCCCGCTCTGGGTCCCCGTCGACCTCCGCGATGGGAATCAGGCATTGGCCGAGCCGATGGACCCGAGCAGGAAGCGGGTCTTCTTCGAGCTCATGGTTTCGATGGGGTACAAGGAAATCGAAGTCGGGTACCCGTCCGCGTCGCAGACAGACTATGACTTCGTGCGGCTGATCGCCGAGAGTGACATCGCACCCGAAGACGTCACTATCGTAGTGTTCACCCCTGCACGTCGTGACCTCATCGAACGCACGGTGGAATCGATCCGGGGCATCCGCAACCAAGTGGTCATCCACATGTACACGCCGACAGCCCCACTCTGGCGGGATGTCGTGCTCGGCCATGATCGTCCATCGTTGCGGGAACTGATCCTCGGCGGCGGTCGTGACGTGCTTGACTTCGCTGGCGACCTCGACGGCGTGCGATTCGAGTTCTCGCCAGAAGTCTTCAACCTCACCGAACCCGACTACGCCCTCGAACTCTGCAACGCCATCACAGGCCTCTGGGATGCCTCCCCTGATCGCCCCGTGATCCTCAACCTCCCAGCGACTGTCGAGGCAGCGACTCCGAACGTGTATGCGGACCAGATCGAGTACATGCACCGGAACCTCGACAGGCGTTCCGCGGTAATCCTTTCAGTTCATCCCCACAACGACCGCGGCACTGGCATCGCGTGCGCCGAACTCGCCGTCCTCGCTGGCGCTCAACGGGTGGAGGGCTGCATCTTCGGCAACGGCGAGCGAACAGGCAACGTCGACATGGCGACCCTGGCCCTGAACCTCCATGCGCAAGGCATTGACCCGATGATCGATTTTTCCGACATTGACCACATCCGCCGCGTCGTCGAGCACAGCAACCGCATCGAGGTCCACCCTCGGCACCCCTACGTCGGAGACCTGGTCCACACCGCGTTCTCGGGCACCCACCAGGATGCGATCAAGAAAGGCTTCGCCGAACATCGCTCCCGCGCAGAAGCAACAGGCATTTCCGCTGATCAACTCCCGTGGCGGGTACCTTACCTCCCCATCGACCCCGGAGATCTTGGCCGCAGCTACGAGGCCGTCATCAGGGTAAACTCCCAATCGGGCAAGGGCGGCATCGCCTACCTGCTCGAGCGGGACTACGGCATCGAAATGCCACGTCGGCTCCAAATCGACTTCTCCCGTCACGTTCAGCAGCACGCCGACGACACCGGCCTTGAACTCAACGCCGCGCAGTTACTCAGGGTCTTCGAACGCAGCTACCTCACCGCGAATGCCCCGGCGATCGAGCTACTCGAACTTGAAATCACTACGACCGGCGGCACGACTCGGACCGCGCTCCGGGTCGAGATCGATGGCACCGAACATGCGGCCACATTCAGCGACGTCGGGCTGGTGGAAGCGACGACACTCCTGCTCAGCACCGGCGGCATGCCTATCGAGATCGTGTCACTGCACCAGACATCGCTCGCTGCCGGCAACGACAGTGATGCTCTCACCCTCCTCGAATATCAGCACGGGTCCGAGACGAACTGGGCCGCGGGGCGCCATCGCTCAGTGCTAGACGCCACCGTCCTCGCCGTGCTCAACGCCGCGGCAACAGGGAAAGATCGGGAGCGGTCCGGCGGGAGTGGCACCAATCTGCCAGCCAGCCCTGGGCCGGCCAATATCTATTAGAGAGAATGACATAGGAGAATTTCTGAAGGCGTCTGCACAGCTCTCCAGTCCACGACTAATTTAGGTGCAACTACTACTCGGGTGTCATGCACACCCACGCGACATTGGCTACATCTATACTTTGGACATGTTTGTCCTCGAGCCTTCGCAAGAACCACGCGGCATCGTTCTCTTCGGACCAGGCGCGGGAGGCGAGCCAAGGCGATATAGAGGATTGCTCGATGGATTTCTCGATGCCGGGTTTGTGGTGCTTGCCCCCAGGCACGAACGATTCGATCCGCGCACTGTAACCACGCAGCAACTTCAAGAACGTGTGGTCGGCCTGAAGACAATGCTTTCGGACTATGGAGACGATCATCTTCCGGTAGTCGCCGCTGGTCATTCGGTCGGAGGCTGGGCAGCGCTGTGTCTCGCTGGCGGGCAACCGTGGACTCGAGACGGCCAAGCGATCGCGGTCACGACAGAGGAACGAGTGTCACGATTGGTATTGTATGCACCGACCGTGGGATGGTTCCGAGCGCCAGACGCACTAGCGCAAGTTCACCAACCGATCATCGTCCACTCCGGAGCGAATGACGCCATCACTCCTGCTGCGACGGCCGAGTTGTTGCGGACGGCGCCCGCCTCGGTGAGTTTCCGGGTTCATGAGAATGTCGGACACTACGATTTCATGACGGAACTTCCGCCGGGCATTGCACCAACGACCGGGCTAGACCACCGGGTATTCCTTAGCGAGCTGGTCGAATCTGCCGCTTCTGATCTAGCGAGCTAAGGAATCCTGCCCAGATCGCGCGTTAGACGTTCCCCAATGGGACCGGCTTACGGTACGCGCAAGCGGAGTGCACACTTCTTTGGTACCCAATTCAGTTGCTTTCGAAAAATGAGAAAGTCAGAAGTCCAAACCTTTAGAGTCCGTTACCGGCCTGTATGGCTAGAGACGCCCCCTACGGTACGGTCACAACTACTTTGCCGGTGTGGCTTCCTTTTTCCAGATACGCGTATGCGTCTGAAATCTGGTCGAAAGGGAATGTCCGATCAACGGTCGGATTGAGCGCACCAGAGGCAATGCCGTCGTTGATGAATGCGACAGCCTTGGCGAGGCGATCATCGTCACCGACAACCTCCACCATGTCGAACCCGCGGATCGTAAGTCTCTTCTGTAGGAGCGAGAGCACCGGCAGCTCGGTTGGTTCGCCGCTCAGTGCCCCATAGATCACAATCGTTGCGTACTGCGCGGTCGAGGCCGCGAGGGCCCCCAACAGCGCTCCGCCCACCGGATCAAAGATCACATTCACCCCCTCGGGGGCGACTTCCTGCAATCGTTCCGTGACTTCTTCTTCCTCCGTCGCGATGACGTCTGCGGCCCCGGCTTGAAGCAGCAGGTCGCGCTTTGCAGAGGTACGGGACAAGGCGACAGGACGCGCCCCCACCATGTTTGCGATCTGGATCGCGGCCAGGCCGACACTGCTCGAAGCCGCCGGGATGACAACAACGTCCCCGGCCCGCAGCCCGGCAACATCGATCAAGCCACCATAGGCGGTCGAGTAAGCCATCCACAGGGCCGCTGCACCTTCCCAAGACAGCTCCGCCGGATGTTTTACAACGGCACGGGCAGGGGCGATAACCAGCTCTCCGTGGAGGTTGTAATCCGGCACGGGAAACGCGGGGGCCACACTCACGGCATCGCCCACAGCGAGCCCAGTCACGCCCTGGCCAACCGACTCGATAAGCCCGGCGGCTTCAAGACCTTGCCCTTGTGGGAACTTGGGGACGAAGAAGTGGTTGCCGGTGCGGAACATGACGTCGGCCTGATTCAGGCCAAGCGCGCGAGGCTTGATACGCACTTCGCCAGGTCCGGCCTGCGGGACCTCTACATTGTCGATGGTGAGGACTTCGGGTCCTCCGGTGTGGTGGAAGCGGATAACTCTGTTCATGGAACGCCCTCTCGAAAAAACCAGGTGATCGCACCCAGTCTGATTCGTAATGCCGATGGATGTCAAACTTCGATGACCATCGACAGTAGAGACGGGAAGACGTTAAGCTGGACCCTGGCAGAACGATCTTTATTAAATGGAGGGGTATCGGTGTCGCAGTCGAGTGGCCGGGTGCCGGAGCACCCTACGACGGAGGAAATTACGCTGCAACGTGTCCTGGAGGCGTTGGTCGACCCGGTGCGGCGCAGCATCGCCGTCCAGCTCCACCAATCCCAAGGGGATATCCGGTGCGGCGGATTCGACCTGCCGGTGGCCCGTTCGACGGCGACCCATCACTTCAACGTGCTCCGCGACGCTGGGGTCATCCGGCAGTATTACGTCGGAACCTCACGGATGAACGCCCTGCGTAGCGACGATCTCAACGCGCGTTTCCCAGGCCTCCTCATCGCCTGCACCTATGAAACGACGGGCGCGAAACAGCCCAGCTGACCACGCGCACCCAACCTAACGGGAACACTCCAACCGCGGTCACCACTATCAGTCACAAATGCACCACATGCCGCTTCACTCGTCCCGCAGAGGGTTCCCTACCGGACAGCGCCAAAGTCAGGCAAACAAGGTGCCGTAGAATCGGGACGTGAATGAGAAATGGCCCTTGTCGTTGCGAGAAGCAATTGAGTTGGAGAACCCTGGAGCACTCTCCGCATCGCGCAACGCGTTAGTTGACCGCTGGATCTTCCTTCCTCCGGACAAACGAACCGCGCTCAGGCTCGCATTCATTGAATGGTTGTCCTGCAGTGAACCTGACTTCCTGACCGGCTTACCCGACTACAACTACGAAAAATCTCTTTTCCCCGAGCTGTTTGCCTTCCTCACATCGAATGCTGAGATTGACACTACGGTTCGGTTCGTCCTGGGTTGGATGTCTAAGGAGTTCCCATGGTGTTGCGGTTGCGGTCCGACTATCTGGGAGTCTGTTGGCCACAGGCTGTGGTCCGAGTTCGAGGCAAGTGGCGATCTGGACATATCGGAGTTCTCGGACGATAGCGAGTACGGCGTCTACTTCACCCACATCTACACCTCCATCCAGAAGAAGCGACTGCCTGACACCCGCGACTAGAACTGCCCGCTGAAGGTTCCACTGCGCGACGGACTAGCCCTGCTTCCTGATTCAACTACACGTCAGCCGGACGTGGGCGGGCGATCGCTGCCTGTTGCCCCGCCCAGGCCAGTCGACCGCCCCTGCGCAAGCGCCGCCCTTACCCGTGCATGCGCACTGTCCCGGTCCACACCCGCATCCTCCAGTGCCCGATCCAGGCGGTCGCCATGGACACTCAGCACCCCGAACAACAGGTGCTTGATCCCGACGTGATCCGAAGGAAACTCCCGCGAGGCGCGCTGCGCGGCCATGAGGGCGTCTAAAGCCTCGGGGGTGAACGGGAATGATGCTGAGGTGTCCAGCGGACCAGGGGAGGCGAAACGCATTATCGCCTCACGCACGTCATCGGGCCAGACGCCCAGTGCCGTCTGCACCGCGTCCGGTTCAGCGTGCACAAGCCCCAACAGCAAATGCTCGGGACCGATGTACGCGTCATGCATCATCACCCTTGCCTCTTCCTGGGCCAGGACCACCACCCGCACAGCCCTGTCGGTGTGGTTGCCAAACTCCGTCGAACGGCCCATGCCCCTAGGGTAGTCTTCGCGGCGGGCCAGCACCACGGGCGCGCCTCCCGATGCGCGGAAGAGCGCACGTCCCGCAGGAGGTTCGACATACGGCAATCGGACGTACCGCAGCGTCGGCACGCATTCAAATGGTCCCAACGAATTTCGGGGATTCCTGCTCGTGTGAAACTTGTGAGATGGAAGATGAATCAATGGGCGCCTTGCACCATGTAGAGCTGTGGGTGCCGAGTCTTGGACGTGCCAGGGATGAGTGGGGCTGGATTCTGACGAGTTTGGGATACACGATCTATCAGAATTGGGACCGGGGTACTAGCTGGCGGCGAGGTGTCACCTACATCGTTGCGGAGGAGTCGCCGGCGTTGACTAGCGAAGATCATCAGCGAACCGCGGCCGGATTGAATCACCTAGCATTTCATGCCGGAAGTGAACAACACGTTGATGCACTGCTGGAGGAGAGCCAACTCCATGGTTGGCAGCCGCTATTTGCGGAGAAATATCCCTACGCAGGTGGACCCGAAAACTACGCCGCCTACCTGGTGAACTCCGACGGATTCGAAATCGAACTCATCGCCAGCAAGTGACCCGAAACCTTTCCACCGATGTCCCGTAGCCCGTTCGGTAATCGGGCAGGGGCGATCGTGGAAACGACGTCGGAAAACGGCGACTCGGCAATGCAGACCCGTTGTTCCAGGCAGTCCAGTGGCTATCGTCAGCCGACGTCGGCGTAGCGGGCGAAGGCTCCGAGTAGTGCATTGGCACGGCCGATTCGGGCAAAGGCGCGTCCGTTGCGTCCACTGATCGGCAACGGCATCTCCAGCAAGTGACCACTGCCCTTGTGTACTACCTGCATGGTCAGCACAGGGAAGCTCCTTCGGCCGTTGAAGATGACAAAGTGGTCCGGGTGAACGTAAGCGATATCGCCCCACCGTACGGTGACGCGCGGTCTACCGGCGCGTCGAGGCCCCCATAATTCGATTCCTTCTGGTCCAACCGTGACCGCCGGTTGCAGGCCAAGGCGCGGTTGGTCAATGCCAATTGCCTTCAGTACGGCCAGGAGCTCGGGCGTGCGCTGGGTGATGAACGCAGTCGCACCGGGTCGCAGGACTATCGCGGCTGCTTGCTTACCGCGCATGTAGATACTTATGAGCAGGACGATCAGGGCCAGCACCAGTACTACCGCCAGGATTGTGGCACCAACGACGGCGAAGAACGTCAATTTCTCCTCCGTCGCCGCGTCTGCGGTTGCTACGGGCAAAACGACGGCCACGGCAAAAATCACGAGCAGGAATCCAACAAGCCCCCACAACTTCAGCTGTTGCTTTCTCCTGGCGCCGGGGATCTCCACGAATTGCGGTGTGTCCCGCATCGAAGAGCCCGGTACGGCGTGTGTGACTAAGTCATTTGGATCCGGCGTTCGCGTTCGCTTCGACATGTTCATGAGCGTATACGAGCTCACCTGAACTGGGTCTGCCCCGTGCCGCCTGACACGTCGGTGCCGCCATCGACTCGATGGGCGGGCGGTTCATCATGGCGTACACAACCCTGGCAACGACGGCGTCGCGCGCCGGAAAGACCAGCCCGTGCACAACATAGCCGCGACCTATTCCCCTCGCGCGCCTCTTGGGCAGCAACCCGACACCGAACCGGTCAGCCATCGTCTTCTGGGCTCTGAAACCGTCCCGCAGGAGGTTCCTCTGCCGGACGGGCGGACGCTGGCGGTTCACACCCAAATTCCAATGGTTCGGTGCCGCGGAATCCGACCGTCTTGCAGGACTGTTTGTGAATTCAGGACGCGAGTCTGAACCACCACTACTTGAGAGCTTTGCGCAGTGGGCAACTCACCCGATCACACCGGTTTCACCGGCATCATAGCCCCCGGCCCCGCCGATCCCAATCATCTCTTGTGGCCTCTTCCTCATCCCAGAAATGGCCATCATGATGACGAACGTACAAAAGGAAAACCAGGAAGACTACCCCGAGGATCAACGCGGCGAGGACCAGGTAATCCACCGGATCCCAAACAGACCCCATGCCCAGACGAATGACGAGTACTACTAGCTGAAGCCCCGTCCAAATCGACCACAGGACAAATTGAAAGCGAAAGCCACCCCGGGTCATCTTGGGTTGTAATCTTCTGGGCCCCTCAGCCTCGCTCATGCGCTGACGCTACAAGCAGCGTCAGTATTTGGGAAGGGGTCAGGCACACACGAGCTCGCAGTTCCCGATGCTGCCGCCGTTACTCGCTGCATCTGATCCGATTTTGGCATTCACGCGTCCAAAGTGCCGTATTTCGTCCGGTCAAGGTTCCCAATAGGGAATGCGGGCTGCACCGAACACAATCCGCTACGACAACGAGGTGCTCGTTGTCTAAGGCGCCGGTCCCTTGGAAATAACCGGCGGTCCTAGGTAGCCTGTCGGCGAGGTTCTGAGTTAACTTTCATAGGGAATCGGGCCGGCTGCAATGCTGACACTGAGTCCCGTCGGCCCGTAAGTTTTCAGCAGGTAGTCGGTCTGGGCCGCCGTCCCGTTGATGAGCGTGACCAGAACGGTGGCTCCGTCCTCAACAAGTCCTGTGGTGCTGATGATTATTCCCTGCTTAGTGAGGGCAGCCGTGTCGGCACTAAGGCGGGCTTGCAGTGTTTCACCCTCGGCCGCGGATCGCGTAACAGTGATGAAATTGATCGGCGCCCCATTTGCCACAGATAGCGCAGCAGCCCTGTCAGTGACGGTCACAGTCTTGTAGGCGATGAAGATGTCCGCAGACATGGAGTTGTAGTTCAATCGGGTTTGATTGACCGCGTAACCGTCCTTAACAAGGCTGGCTTTAGCCGCTTCGGTATTCTGCAACAGTGCCGCATGTGTACCACCGCCAGCATCTCCTAGCGGAACACCCAAGGCCTGCTGAAACTCTTCTGGTGTTTGTCCCTGCGGGACCGGCTTAGCCCGTTGCGGCACGATGTGAGGAGGCGGAGGAAGATTGGGCGACAGCGACAGTGCTGCCTCGGTGAGTGACGAAGCGGACTGATCCGCACCGCGCGCGGATATACCTTCGGCCTGCACGGGCGGCCCAATGAGAGCTGGGCCCGTCATGCTTCCAAGGATGATGCTGGCAAGAACTATTCGATTGCGCATTGAGATGGCCTCAATTCGATGTCAGGGCACGTGGTGGACACGGCGGGTAGAGAGTGCCGTGAAACAGTCGGTACCACGAAGGGTTATTGGGTCATTGGTTGGAGATCAAGTGTGTGGCACAGTGCCGCGGGTGTCGGTGGCGTTCCCGTGCGTGTTGTGAGCGGGAATACGGCAATGACCCCGTCGGGTTGAAGGCAGACAGCAAACGCAGAATTAGGGGCTTCATCGCCTTGTTTGCTTGCTTCGTACATGTGCTTTGCTTTCGTTTTTTCATAGTTCGGAGTCGTCCCGCAGCTGGTGATGGCCGCAGAATTGCTCAGTGGGTTATGCCCGTCCGGTAGGGGCACAGTTGAATACTCGGACGTCGTGGATTCTCCGATGTAGCAGCGAATGGTGGCTAGCGACTGCTGGTGCGTTGCCGGAAGAATGAATGCACCAACGGTGACGCCCAGGGTCAGGACCGTAGCGCCGGCCAACAGGGACACTTTGCGTCGGCGGGCGTTGCGGACCCGGCGGGAAATGCCTGTCTGGGTTGCGTCCCACATGCGGTTCTTGTCGGTTTCTGAAGGCCACGAACCTTTTTCTATGTCTGTCATCGTTCCTCCTTTTATGCCCTCGCGGTGAGAAAGGCTCGAAGTTTTAGTTTCAAGCGAGAGAGCCTGTTGCGAACCACCGACCGGGTGACTCCCAAAGTTTCGGCCGCACCGTCATAGCTGAACCCTTCGACCAGACAGAGCCGGAAAATCTCTGCATCGATTGTCGACATCTTAGAAATCTCGTGGTCCATGCTCCGGATCAAGGCTGCATCAACGGCTCGGTCCTCCAGTGATTTCTCACCGTTAGCAAGGTGCAGGACGCTGTCGAGTGGAATGTGTCGACGCCGGGCCTCCTTCTTTTGTATGTTCCGGCACTGCAGCCGACAGACCGTTGCAAGCCACGGCATCAGCGAAGTGTCGGCGAGCACCACCTCGTTGGACCTCTGCCAGAACACGATAAACGTTGCTTGCACAGCGTCCTCGCTGAATTCTCTCGACCCGAGGAAACGTAAGGCAGCCAGTGCCACGGCATCAACATGGCGGTCATAGATGGATCGAAATGCCTGCTGGTCGCCGGTTTGAACGAGAGTCAGCAAGTCGACGTCAGGCACCATCTCCGGCCCCATCTGAACTCCTGCACCCTGCGACATATCCCCCTAATTCCTGATCAACGCGTTGTTCCTACGACTACTTATGTCCGCTGAATCGAAATCGTCTCAGAATCTTTAGGACTTTGCCCCATCGCCGCGACAGCGCTCTACGATCGAGGTTGAGTCAGGGGCACGCAGGAGACTGGGACGCGGGCGCTTCCCAGTCTCAGGTGCTTGTAGGGCTAAAGCCGAAGCTGTTGCTCCTGAAGGTGCCGCGCTGCTTCGCTAGTTGTCCAACTGACTGTTTCTCCAGGCAATATTTTGCTGACTCCGACGCCAGGAATTCCCCAATTCACAACCAAATACTCAGCGTGTTGGGACCCACAGACAGACATTAGATGTTGGCTTTGGACGGCTCCTACTTCTCCGATTCTTTGCGTAGACCCATCAGGGAGAACGATAGAAGACCCTTGCAGATTGCAGCCTGGTTCTCCAAGGTCGGACAATCGTTCGGCCTCGAACACTTCTGGCGGACATTGAGGAAGGTCTACATAACCCACTGGAATTCTCACACCTCCGGGCGAACACGAGCAAAGAAGCAGGCTTGCAAGTGCAAGGACGGCCACAGCTGAAGCGGTTCGCATGCCCCAATGCTAGCAACCGGCAACCTCGCGATGTTTCCAATGTCGACGGGCAGTCAATCTTGCGGAGCCTGCATAGAAACGGGCTCACCCAGGTCGACGGACTCGAACCGTCCCAACGTAGTGAGGTCAATCGCTGTGATGGGACCAAGATGATCACCAGGTTCAGCAAATTGCACTGACCGGAGGCCTCAGCGTCGATGTTCAGGCGAAGGCGAAGCGGGAATCTGGGCACTCGTCGCCAAAAGGGAGTCATATTCTCCTCACGTTGAACCGTCAAAGATTTTCGCCTGCCGCCCCGATCCACTCGAGACAACCTAGAGACGTAAAAATGCCCCGTAAAGGGTTCCCCTTCGGGCGCTGAAACTTTACTCAGTAGCCCGTTGGTTTATGGGCGGGAGTAGGTCAGGATGTAATCATGGGTTCAGCGGTTCCGGTGGCCAATTTCCTGGCTAGACCGGCCTCACCGGGATTCCAGGGAAGATCGCGATGAGCGGGATAGATGACCTTCTGGCTGAGGCGAATGACCGCTGGTCACGGGCCATGAACAATGCCCGGGACGTTGAAGACCTCGGCATGGGTGAGGCGGTAAAAACGTACTACCTCCGGTATTTTCCGGCCGGCGCGCTTGTCTTGGTAGCGGCTGGCACTGTGCTCGGCACAATAGTATTCAGGGGAGACGGTTCCTCCTGGTCCTTAAATCTGGCCTTTGGGCTCCTCTTTGCCATGGCTGGCGCCCTCGTTGGCGGGCTCGTCTACATCGCCAAGAAAGTATCGCCTGCGGCACTCACCTATAGGAGCGACGTCCTGCTCCCGTTGGAGAATCTGGAGCGAAAACACGTCACCCGCCAGATTGCTGGGAAGGCCCCCATCGAGAGAGAACACCTATCGGTGGCCCGGGCGGGCGCCGTGCAGCAGCGTAAAAGTCTGGCCAGGCAACTTGTGCTCGCGCCTGCGTACGTGTTCCTCTTCACGGCCCAAGCAACCAACTGGGCCGGACAGGAAAAACCACTAGCTTGGATCATGTTGATGCTAGTGGCAGTTTGGCTGATATCGATTGTGCTTCTTGTCCGCGACTTTCGTCGGGCAGGCCGCTTCCTAGTATCGACATCTGAAGATTGATCCGCGCCCGAGGCATCGATTACTCGCTGTCCAAGCCCGCCGGCAAACAGCGTGCCGAACGGAACACTGGAAAAAGTCCCGAAGAGCATTCCGCGATTGAAGCAGAGACGCCCTGGCAAGATTCTGGGGGCAGGGAAATCCCGGGCGAGTCCCCTCCGAAACGGTTCTCCGTGCCCCTGGACTCGTTAAGGACAGACTATGTTGCCTATGATCTTCGATGCCCAGATTGGACTCAACGTGACACTAACTCCTGAAAATGAACCCCCGCCGCTTCCTTCTGAGCTGTTTCGCGTAGGACAGGCTGTTGCCCTGCTTGGGGATGACATCAATGTTGACCGCCGAGAAGGAGAGCCTCTTTTTTTCTACCGAGGGCATCCTGGGCGAATCACCGATCCCAACGGCATGCACATCCTCACAGAGTGGGTCGGGTTTGAAGAATCCCCGTGGAGCTTCGCCTTTGGCTTCACCGCGTTCCACGATGGAACGTGTCGAGGGCTGACGGCCATCACCGAGGAGGAATACGCGATCCGAGCCAAAGCAATCGCCGAAGGCAAACGCCCAACCACCGACTAGCAATCGCGGGTGGCAATCGTTGCAGATCAGCATCGGTTCATCACCCTCGATGATACGGAGCGGCCGGCCCCTGCACTCACCGACAAGCTGAACGAAAAGTAAGCCGCACCCCGGAAGGCTGTCTGCGACCGGGGTGCGGCTTGTTAAAAACCTAGACGGCAAAACTAGGAGCCGGCATGGTCGGGACTGCCTAAGTCCCCTTAGTTCGCAGATTCAGGGTCTTCAACCGTCCCGATGACCGTTGGAGAGCGGGACATGCTAGTGGGAGAGTTCGACTTCGGTGCACGTCCCCGGGGTCCGGATGGTGCGGCCGCACCATCCGGACGGGTGCTAGGCTCCGACCGTTCCCGAAGGCTGGATGCTGTTCGATGTACAGTATCGGTATCATCTACGAGGCGATCAGGTCCGTTGCGACGCTCAAGCTCGTTGGCGGGATCACCTCGGATTTGGCGGCCTTCCGAGACCTCCCGGACGACCTCGAACCGGGACTCGCTCTCGCAGACAAGGTAAATCCGCATCCCACAGGAGCCACATGACGTATCTGTCCGACCCACTGGATCTGCGCCATGGGCACCCTCTGCCCAATCGCCTGGTCCTCGCGCCCATGACCAATCAGCAGAGCAATCCGGACGGGACCCTCTCAGATGACGAGCTCGCCTGGCTGGTCGCCCGCGCCGAGGGAGGGTTCGGCCTTTTGCAGACCGCGGCCGCATATGTGCACCCGGCAGGCCAGGTCTGGCCCGGCCAGCTCAGTATCTCCTCCGACGAGCACCTCCCCGGGCTGGAACGCCTTGCCGCCGCCGTCTCCGCCGCCGGTGCGCGATCCTCCGTGCAACTCCACCACGGAGGCGTGCGTGCGGAAAAGGCGCTGTCCGGCCAGGAGGTCATGGGTCCGTGGGATGATGCGCAGACCGGGGTGCGAGGCATGACGACCGGTGAAGTGCAGCAAGCGGTCGAGGACTTCGCCGAGGCCGCAGCACGCGCCGAGAAAGCCGGCATCGACGGCATCGAAGTACACGGAGGCCACGGCTACCTGGTCGGCCAGTTCCTCGACGCCTCAAACAACCTCCGAGCGGACGGGTACGGGACTGATCCCACCGGGCGAGCCCGGTTCGTGAAAGAGGTTGTACATGCGGTCCGGGAACGCACTGGCCCGGGCTTTCACATCGGGCTCCGACTCTCCGTCGAACGCTACGGCTTGGTCTTGACGGACATGGTCCAACTCGTCGGCGAGCTTTTCGCCAGTGGGGACATTGACATCCTGGATCTGTCGTTGTGGGACGTTGCGAAGCCTCCCACCAATGCCCCGGAAGGCGGCAGAACGCTCCTCGAGCACTTCCTCGACCTGCCACGCCACGGAACAGCCCTCGGTGTCGCTGGGCACCTAACTAGCGCAGCGGCGGTAAAGCGGGTACTCGACCAGGGGGCTGACCTCGCCTACATCGGCAAGGCAGCCATCGCCGACCACGCCTTCTCCCTTCGGGCCATTGCCGACCCCGGCTATCGCGCACCGTCATTCCCCGTGACACGGGACCACCTCCGCTCAGAAAAACTCGCAGATCCGTTCGTGTCATACTTCGCAACCAACTGGCCTCAGCTAGTGCAAGACTGACGCCACTCAACTCCTCCACGAGCCAGACACTATCGACAGCTATCGATGGATCACAATGTCCCGTATGCCGTTCCGTATTCGGGATCACTACATTGTGCCGGCACGGATTGTCGGCGACGAATGTCGAGAATTTCTCCGGACTCGGTTGCGACAGGGCTGGCTACCTCACCGGCCGGTTGGGAATGTCGGCGTCCCAAGTCAGGTCCGCACCCTCCTGCAGTGGGAGTGCTTCGATGGTCGGGTCTTGCACGAGCGCTGATATGAGCTCAGGGCTGCCAGCGATCACCGTAGAGTCGAAGTCGATTTCTGTCACTAAGACCCACTGTCCGTCCGTAGGCCACAGAATGTTCGGTGACTGCGGCCATCCCGGGGAATGGTGCCAGGGCACATGGTTCACCCAGTCAGAATCTATGTAAAACTGTGGCGCAGCATTGAACAAGTAGTAGGCGCGCCCCGGCAGGTCAAGTGTTTCTCCGTTGACTACCTCCGCTTGCAGCAGGCCCGACCCCGGTCCGCTGCCTAGAGTCGCGGCAGCGACCTTATTTTCCAGGTGAACGCCGTCGCTGGAAACAGCAAGCTCGGCGTATCCGGCGGAACTTGTCAGGCCTCCCCACCCTTCCCAGACGGCGGACACGCCCTGATCGGGTGTGGACGTGTGCTTGCCGAGGTGGACGGCAGCCGCCGCCAGTGTTTCCGGTGCAAGGTTGCCGGTCCGGGGTGCCGAATAGCGCCAGCCCGCGGCATCCAAAATTTCTTGCCCATTCGATTCCGTGCCAAGGACGCGGTGAAATTGAGCCAGCGGGTGCATATGGGTGCCGAATGCCTGCGCCACTGCTGCCCAAGAAACCTTTTCACATTCAAGAGGGTAGACATCCGTTCGGGCATGACCGTGCCAGGTTCCGGTGTCTTTCGGACGGTCTCGCTCAACCGGATGGAAGATCCTCGCGTAGGCAAGGAAGCCTCGCGGAACGACCGTGTGCATGTCATGCCACTTGGTATCAAGGAGCGACCTGAGCCATTCACCAGGATCAGCATTGGTCAAGGATTCCATGACGCCAGCATAGTAGCCGGACGATCGATCCAGTGCAGGGCTATACCCGCACCGCTGTGCCGCACGGGGTTCCTGTTCCGGGGTGGAAGCAGAAGGCGACTCTGTGAGCGATAGCCACCTTTTGGCTCCAGCTGCGGAGTCCCTGTTTGTAGAATCAAACGATGGAGACACCGGAGCTACCCGTCCCAGTTGGGGCATGGTGTTTTCGTGCGCTCGGTCCCGGCACCCTCACGCCGTTGCAGGCCGACGCTGGCGGTGAAATGTCCACCCAGTTTCGCTACGATTCCAACGAGCTCGGCATTGTTGCCGTCAAAGTACGGGCGGATTCCATCGACAGGATCAACCGATGCCTTCAACTTCAGCGCATCGCGGCAGATGCCGGTTTCCCGTGTGCCCGGCCCGTCACAGACGCGGACCAGCTCGGGCCCGGCCTGGTAGTCAGCGCTGAGACATGGCGACCCGGCGGTACGATGCATGCCGGCGGCGGTCGTCCCTTCGCGGCTCGATCTGCCGAACTCTTAGCGAACTTGACGGGAATTCTTGAAACACAGTCTCCAACCGGACTTGGCCCACCCCCGCCGTGGATGCACTGGAATCCCCCAACAGGCCGCTTATGGCCGCCCAATCCAGCAATCGACGCAATGGACCAGGACCTGGTGCCTGATCGCGTGCACGCCACTGCCCGTGCCGTCTCCGAACGCCTAGCACGGGCAGAGTTGCCCCTGGTTGTCGGGCACGGTGACTGGGAGAGCCAAAACTTACGCTGGAACGACGATCACCCCTGGGCGGTCCATGATTGGGACAGCCTTGTCGCACTCCCGGAAGCGGCCATTGTCGGAGCAGCATCCGGCGCCTTTGCCAGCACCACCATCCCGACACTGGCACCCATCGAATGGTCGGAGGAATTCATCGGCTCCTTCCAGCTGGCGCGGGGCAGGTCGTTTACCGAGGAGGAGCGTGAAGTTGCCTGGGCTGCGAGCCTGTGGCCCGCACTGCACAACGCCCGCGGCGAAAGCCTCTTCCACTCCCCGCCGGTCACGCTGGACGCGCTCACCCGGCAGGGAAGGGAACGACTTCACCGCGCAGGCGTCCGGTAAAGGTTCCCGAAATGACATAACCAGCGGGCTCAGGTTGCCCCGGCTCGATCTCGGCCACCAGTTACGGCGTGCTTCCTTCGATGAGTGGCTGTGCCACCCGTGTGATTCCAACGCCTGGGAGTTGGCGGTTCTTCAGCAAGGCTTGAATGCTTGACAGCGTGGTCCGCTCCGCGGAAAACCTGGCGGAAGTCTTATATATGCACCTTTGCTCAGCCTCACGCTCATCCTCGTCGAAATCGACCTCCGCATTAAACAGGTCAGTGATGGTCCTGTGGTCGTGACCGATCGACGGTTGAAAATTGACCACATCTCCCGTGATGGGGCAATCAATGTAGTTTGTTGGCGGCGTACCGTCACTGATCTCCTTGATGTCAATACCAATGTAGAGCGTCATTCTGTTGCCGTACCGGTCTTTGGTGAGGCTGTAGACCCAGGAGATTTCCTCAAATTCCAGCATCCAGGTTATGGATCCTACTTTTTTTGAAACCGGCCAGTTTCATCTCTTCGCGGAAGATTCGACGCATGTCGTTGATGGTCATCGGGTCCGAGTGTCCAGGTCCCCGTCCTGGATGCGCATGCTGCTGTCCCGCGTTCATGGTGCCTGCTTTCAAAGACGGTTAAGTTGTCGACATTAGCGCCCAGGCCGACGGATCAGATGCGGGCATGTCCGCCTCATGGCCACGACACTTCAGGAGTCGGCTTCCCAGCCAGCAGGACGAGCCTGACTCGAGAACCGGATACTGAGTTCACCCTATAGCCTGACGCAACGCGTGAGCAGGCCGGCGGACCCCTTAAAGGACCCCGTGCTCGGCCGCGCATCTCTAGCGTCTCGGAGCATCAGGAGTCCTGCAGGCCGCCGATAAATCGTTGGGTCAATCGTGGACAATCGCTGCATCGAACCAAATGTCCTCGTGGCCAGGGGCAAGCAGAAACCGTGACCCTGGAGGCAGAGCCAGATAGTCAATCACTTGCGGGCACCAATTCGCCAAGTGGGAGACATGCAACGGAACAAAGAAATCACTGTCCTCCGACAGTTCCTCCCCTGCCCAAATGTACCAACCCGTCGTATCCCCCACCGGAATATGCCGCAGGCCATTGATCGGCACTACGCCGTCTTGAACATTCCGGGAAATCCCGACTTTCATAGCCGAAGGACTAGCCAGAGGCTCAGCACCGACACGTACACAAACATCGAGCTGCTGGTTGGACACACCGTTCATCTGATCCCCACGTTTCGATACAAATTCTCGATTGCATACCCAAGCTTGCCACGGTGGTCTCGACAAGAGACAGACCTTGTCCGATTCCGGACAGGAAGCACCTCCAGCCTGACAATCGACTACCTAGACCGTCATGCGTGGCCGGCAGTGGACAATGCCAAATTTGACTGGATTGGCACCGCAGCGTGGGATCGTCCCGCAGAGGGTTCCGGCTACGGACTGCCCCGTTCTAGACGGCCGCCTCTGTCCAACGAAGTAAGGTACCAATCGCGGCAGCACCAACCAACCCGCCTCAGCCATTGTGGTAATGCCATGACGCAACCTGCCACTGCACCTGAGTCCCGTCCCATTTGGCACAGACCGTGGGGGCGGCAGTCGTCGCCGGCGCGTCCTTACGGCTTACTTGGTGATCTCATACGTCAGCACATACCAACTCACGGGTCTACTTTTTGCGTCGATTGAACATAAACAATACGATAAGAGCGCATAAAACACCGACAATTCCGCCCAATATTATTGCTGTAGACAATTTGAGTCTCCTGAGAGGTGTTTAACTAGTCAGCTGCATAAATGTATTTGCTACGGCCTCGGAATCCGCTCCTCCGACAAGACAACATGACAGTCCAATGACGGCGACCCATCGTCCTTTGCGCATGATTGCCTCACACCCATTTAGGCTTTGTGCGGTGTCAAGAAATTGACCTAAAGCGAACCCTACGCATGCTTATGGGCAGGTGTCTACGGCTTTCCAAAGAAAGTGCAATGATGCAAACTGGGCCACCAAGAGTGCAGGCCCTTCGGGGCAAGTTCAGGTGGTGTCCCGCAGCAGGTTCGTACTGCGGGACGAGCGGATCTAGGCTACCTTGGGGCTCCCAGAGATCCGTTACATCTAGCCCGACTTGGCCCCCAACTGTGGACAGTTCCTTGGGCTTTGAGGTCCAAAGGAAATCATCCAGGGAAGGCTCCCGCCGATACCCCAGCCTCTTCAGAAGGTACCCATGGGTCATGAAGCTAGGCTGATGCTTATGGACCCGAAGGAAGACGAGAACGGTACCAAGTACGACTGGCAATCCCGACCGTCTGATTCGTTGGAGGGCATGCCTCCAAAACGAAGGCGACTGGTTGTTTGGGGACTGTGGTGGTTCTTTGTCTTGGGTTTGCTGCAGGGCGCCGCACTGGATGCTTTGGACGTTCCACAACCTTGGCGCCTCCTCGTGACAGTCGCAGGATTGGCTGCTGTGTTCGGTCCATTGATCCGAGGGGCAGTGATTGAAGCCCGCGGACTCCGTGCCGAAGGCATCGCCCTACCGTCCTATCCGGTCACCCCGAAGTCCTTGATTTCCATCGCCATCATCACCTCTGTTCTTTGGGCCGTTTTCGCCTTCCTCATCGCTGAAGGCAGACCCACGTTCCCTCTCCTGCCAATCATTGGCACGATTTGGGTGACCTACAACTTGCTCCGACTTCGATCACGACAGCGTAAGGGGACTGCCCGGGAGCCATAGACTCCCAAGCAAGGCCGAGGCCGTCCCGCTATCGGTCCCCCTAGGGATGCGCTGCTGCGGCTGATTCATGTCCAAATTCCAATGGTTCCGCGCCCCGAACCCCGGCCCCGCCTGACGAGACGATTCAGCAACTACGGTTCACCACGATGACTTCGGTCATTGCTGAAAAAGAACATGGCCAGACCTACTATGCCGATGAACGACACTATGAGAACAAGCCAGTTCGATTTTGCTGCGGCGAGGTAGATCCCAAATATCAACAAGACAATGAGCGGTATCCCCCAGAGCACGCTGAGGAACCTGCCTCTTTCACGATAAGTCCAGATCTGTCCCTTTTTCGGAAACATCATCACTACAATCTAGAACACATCGGCTAGCCGGCCAAGGTTCCCAGAAGGAACTGCTAACGGCCAGCCGGCTCGGGTAGCAGTTGCCCGTTCTTGGAGATCGACAACGTGGACGGGCCAAGCTCAGACTGTAGTAGCTTGCGCACCCGCCGATACTGGTCTGTATTTCCTTCGAGGTTGGCTAGAGGAATCGGCTCCATTGCCGGCGTGTGCGTTAGTAGCTCCCTTGCCGTCCTTGGTCTGGGGTGGTCTACCGTCGGGTGGGACCGACGGCAGACCCCAGCCCATACCCTCATCTCTTGCTCACACCATGGCCGTGCTACGGGAAGCGGCCTTCGCCGCGCTGGCCGACGTGAACCCAAACCCGGCCTCCTTAGGCAACAAGACCAGGCACTGACTCAATCGCCACGGCCACCGACGACTGAACAGGGCACTGTGCTCAATCTCTCGATCCCGAATTATGTTTGACGAGCGCATCAAGAAATACGTCGGGCGACGCACCTCCGAATGCACGAGTAGCAAGTTTATCCACCGTTACCTCTGGAGATTCATCGCCCGACAATTGTTCAGGAAGCATCAAACCCCTCTAGCATAAACCATAGAAGATTCGCCTAGCACCGCTTATATCAAGGACCTATTGTTCCACGAGGTTGTAACAAAAATCTAATATGGACTGCAAGGCAACCGAGTCTTGAAGAAAATGCTAGTAGCAGCCACCGGGCCTCGAAGGTACTTGAAGGGTAGCTGGCGTAGTCCCAAAATTAGGTGAATCCCAGCATAGGTTCGGCGCAGCGACCCAATTCTTGGTTTCGTTCAACGTCATTCTGGCCAATGGCTGACTCGTCGGAAGGGATGTCAATCCCATGCAGTCTGTAAGTGCCATCCAAAAGAAGGCGAAACATGCCGAATCAGAAACCTGCTGAACCAAACCGCCTACTTTGCTTGAAGGCATATCTCCGTTGGGAGCATCAATAATAAGCGTAATTGAATAGATGCTATTATTTCCCTGCGGAATGCCTCTCGGATATCGAATGCCAATTGCCATCGAATTCCGATTGCACGGATCGGAAAGATCATTATAGTCCGCATACGGCTGTACAGCGTTCAATCGCTGTGCAGGATTGCTGATCGCAATCCAATTCCAGCCATAATTTTTTGCAATGAAGTGGTCTTTGTAGTTTCCGTTGCATGCTGGCCGAGCATCGGACGTAGCTGTGTTGTACAGGTTTACCTCAAATTCAAGACCGGCACCATCTTGGACATTCGCTGGAGACGCCCCGGCACTCCATGAGGCCCGCTGTATCAGCCATGTACGTGCGCCGAATCTTTGAACTTGGACTTCAACGTTGTTTGGTCGCCATTCCGCTGAGGCCGCAGCCATAGGGGCAACACCTGAAACCTTGGCCTGCGGCACCATGATTTCCGATTGTGTTGCGTCGGGGCTGTATTTGGCAACCGCCGCCGCACTCATCGCATTGAGAGGCGCCACGGGCTTTCCGGTCGCAAGGGTGCGCGACGTTAACGTGGGACGTTTTGTTGTCGCATCGAGGGGCGACATGACGGAGATGCCAATAAAAGACGGCACTGTCCCGTAATTTTCCTTGAATTTGGCAAGAAAGTCGGTCGGCGTCTGACCGCCACCTGTTCCATATTCGCCAACCTGAGTTTGAGTCTCGAATTTGTAGCTGACAATATTCTTCATTTTAGTACCTATGGCCACAGACACAGCATCGGCAAGTGAAACACGGTGATCAAATGGGAAGTACACAGCAGTGGATGTTGCTTGGATGGTTGATGGCGGTATGGGCGTTTCCGCATTGGCCGAACTGGCTAAACTGCCTAAACTGCCTAAAACCAGCGATGTTGCCGCGAAACATGCTAAAAGAATTCTATGTTTCATTTTCCCCCATTATTAATGATTGCTTTAATTCTTTAGTCTTTTGAAAGTAATTATGATCCCAAGAAGTGCAAGCAGAATGCCGATACACAAAAAGAATGTGTAAGCCCATCCCGGATCATATGTCTTATACGTTCCGAGATCTGAATAAAAGTACTTGCACGCCGTACCTAACGGCAACCAGCTGAATTCACCAACCGGAAGGTGAGTATCGTCCGCACCGGGAAGTATTGGTCCGAAATCCGTCCAGCAGTAGGCGTCCAACCCTCGTCGTTGCTCGATAAACAGCATTAGAAACGTCAACGTCGTTGTGATGGCGCCAGCTAGGATCATAATGATTCCAGGCGTGAAGCTCTTCCTGTCTGACCATTCGTCAGCCTCCATGATCCCCCTCGGCCTAGCTTGTTGGCACCGATCTCTTTGAATCAGTTCTGCCGCGCTACTCGCCCCTTGCGACACAAGGGAAAGTTATGCGCTCAAAGCGCACAATTAGATAAACACATAACAATAACCACATTAGCACCATTCTCGGCACTCTCCGTTGCGTGTCGAATACAAGCTCGCCTAGTTATCCCCAAACTTTCATGGTGTGGGGTTTCTGGCTGGTCAGAGCTGACCGTCTGCCTGTCTATTCCTATCTGGGCATTTGGGTCTGACATTCTGTCCGCTGACCGTGTGGCCATTTTCGGCGACGGGTTCCGCGCCGGTCACGGTGGCGCTGGATTTGTTCCTGTGTGGGTGCGGATGGCTGAGGTTTGCACCTATGGCGGACTCGGCACCGTGATCCAATTCAGCCCTGTGCGCAGTGGCTCCACTTACGGTGCTGTGGAGACGAGATGGAGGGTTGCGTGGCGGGCGTGGGCGGCGATTTTCCGGCCGATCTTAACCGCCTGGGCCGGAGTTTCTTGGGTTCCCAGGGCCCGGCTTTCTTGCCGGTGACGGTAATCATTTAGGCCAGGAGGTGGTCTCAGCGGCGCCCATGACCACGTGGCACCAAAGCTCGCTGCCAGCGTAGAACTGCAAGGGCAGCTCGGCCAGGCCGATGTCCCTGAAGTTTCGGATCCGGTCCTCTCTGCGGACCCCAAGCCTGTGGCGGACTTCCCGAGCAGCCAGCTGGCCCTTTTCCTGGTTCGTCGTGATCGCCGTACTCATGGCCCAACAACGCCGGCGATCAACGGATTTGCCCCAAAACAGCAAACAACCCGACGCCGAAGCTTCCAACAATCACCCTACGTAGGTCGGCAAGTTCGCCTCAAACCCCCATGCCCGAAAAGAGGCGCTGCACGTCCAAGCCCGACCGCTTTCAATCTGACCAGCCAGATGTCAGGCCCGTCCCAGACGCGGAAACTTCAACTAGAGGCCTCGGCCTGTGACGTCTATTTGTAACGCTGCCAAGACTGCAGGAGAACTACTTGCCATACAATGCCGCAAGTCGGGCATGCGCTGCTGGAACTTGTGCTAACGCTATATATCTGACCTCACGCTCAAGTTGCAGCCGCTGAATCTCGAGAGCCGCACCTCCCGGGGCCTTGGACAGGATGGCACGTTCAACTAATTGCGTGAGCGGTGCTCCGATCGCCTTTCGGAAGTCGAATCCGAGCAGCTGAAGGACGTTAACCTTCTCAATCGACAGAAAGGGTTTGATGGATTCCATCATCTGGGCTGTTTTCTCCGAGTCGCCGTCCTGCGAGGAGCCAGCTAGCTTCTCGACGAGTGGAACCATGGTTTCAGTAATGTATTGCACGTCGCCTCTGGAGAGACGTTGAGCGACCAGTTCTGCTTGATATGCCTGAGCGATACGCGTGAGATCGTTCTTGTTTGCGATCAGGGGTTTAGCATGCCCAAGGTGGGATTCGAACCAGCTTACAGTCCTTGCAAAACCTGGGAATTAATGACTACCTGCGGACGCCCGGCCATATACACCACAATATCGACCAGTCCGGACAGGGAAGTGTTCCTGCCTTGAACTCTGTCATCGAAACTGCCCTCGGTTCGTTTTCCACGGTCCCACGAGTGGCCTAATAGGCCGAATTGTGCCGTCATGGAGTGTTAATATTGGTAGCACTTTCCGTCGAGATCTTGATATGCCATTGCCTCCACACGTCTCACAGCGAGGAATAGTACCGTCGCTAGAACCTCAGTCCTGGCCGGCCTGCTGTTGCCGCGGCTTTTGCGGCATTCGCAGCGAGCACCTTGCCGCCCCGCTTCAAGACCGAATCTGCTCCTCCTGTCTGGGCCGGTGGCATGATCAGGACGGGGCACTTCACGTTATAAACCAGCCGGTGGGCCAGCAGTGGCGACCGGGACATGACCCAGGTGCGGGGAGCGTCCACCACCAGGAGGCAGGCCTGGGCGGATTCGTCCACCAGGACTTTGCCGGGAGCTCCCCGCACCAGCTTGCACCTGACATCCGCCCCGGTCCCCAAGGTCTCGGCCACCCGAGCCTTGAGCTCATCCTCCGCTTGCGCGAATGCGGCAACGTTGTCAAGGGTCACCCCGGGCGGACGGCCGCCGGGCGCCGCGGGCGCCCTTGGTGTGCGCCAAGCCTGGACAGCCACGAGCCCGACGCCGCGCCATCTCGCTTCTGACGCTGCGCACCTCAGTGCTTCCGGGGAACCGCTGGTAGCACTGACTCCGACCACAACATTGTTCACTGTGCTGTCCTTTCTCACGGCTCTTTGCGTGCCGACCGCTCTAACTGGGCGTCAGCGGTTGGCAGTCTGTTCTTGTGTCCCGCCGGTCGGTCGCTGGACCTTTGACAAGGGATCCGCGATGGACTCCAACGATTGCCGCTCGGCGTTGATGCCAAAGAACAAGGCAATGAATCCGCCGACGATCATGACTCCCGCGCCAAGGTAGTAGCCCGCGGCCAGAGGTCCCCGCGAGGAGCCGTCCCCGATCAAAGCGCCATACAAGGCGGGGGCAAAGGCGCCAACAGCCTGGCCGATGGCAAAGAAGTAGGAGATCGCCTGGCCCCGCAGCTCCAGGGGGAAGATTTCACTCACAGTCAGGTAGGCCGAGGAGGCTCCAGCGGAGGCGAAGAAGAAGGAGACGCACCAGAATATTGTCTGGGTGAGCGCGGTCAGCGCCCCTGCCTGGAAAAGGGCGGCCGATACGGCCAGAACGATTCCCGACAGCGCGTAGGTGGCAAATATCATCTTCCGTCGACCGATAGTGTCGAAAAGGGGACCAAGAATAAGTGGTCCGGCCAGGTTACCGAGCGCAAACGGGAAGAAGTAAAACGTGATGCCGCTCAGTGAAATATGGTAAAAGTTCTGCAACACCAGTGCATAGGTGAAGAAGATGGCGTTGTAGAGGAATGACTGGGTGATCATCATACTCAGACCCAGAAAGGTCCTCCTGGGGTATTTTCGGACGAACGTATGGAACACCTGCCGGAAGGGGACGCTCTTGATGGGGATGACCTCCAGAGCCAGGTCGTCGTCGACCTCGTCAAGTTCGTGCCCGTCGGCCACAATGCCGGCCTCGATCATGTCGACAGTCTCTTCGGCTTCCTTCTCCCGCCCGTGCGTCATCAACCAGCGGGGGCTTTCCGGGATGTGGCGGCGAAGATAGATGATGATCAGGCCGAGGAACGGACCGATGAAGAACCCGATGCGCCATCCCCAACTGTTGGCGAACCCGGGGTCTGCCAGGAGGAAGAGGTTGGCTGTGGCGCCAATGGCGGCGCCAGCCCAGTAGGTTCCGTTAACTGCGATGTCGACCCGCCCACGGTAGTGCGACGGGATCAACTCGTCAATAGCGGAATTGATGGCCGTGTATTCCCCGCCAATGCCGAGGCCGGCGACAAAGCGGAAGATCCACAGGAACCACATGGCCGGGGCCAGACCGGCAATACCGCTGCCCACCAGATAGATCGCCAAGGTCAGGATGAACAGCCTTTTCCGCCCCAGCTTGTCCGCGAGCCGGCCAAAATACAGGGCTCCGACGACTTCGCCAACGAGGTAGATGGTGCCGGTAAGGCCAACCTGGGCTGTGGACATGTGCAATGCGTGCTGGTACCCGGCGGTGGCGACAATCTGAATTTCCAGGCCATCAAGAATCCATGAGACACCTAGGCCAATGATGACCGACCAATGGAATTTCGTCCATGGCAGCCGGTCCATGCGGGCAGGCACCAAGCTTCTCACCGGTTGCGATGCGGCATTGTGGGCAGTAGTGGTCACGGTTCACCCCGAAAGATAGGACATCTTCGTCGGCGGGGTAGCCTCCATGCTCGGCCCAAGTGCCGTCGCGCGGGTACCGCCTTGCTGACGTGAACACCAAGCATCTGCTCAGCTGGCGTGAACACTGTCAAATTTACTCCGGTGCAGGGGGACCCGCAATACATCAACGAGACACCGGATTCATCCTCGCGAAAGCGGTACGAACCTCTGCGCTGTTTGTCCCTGAAAGGCCCGTCATGACGACCAATTCGGCGACAAGGCACAATTCATCCACGGCGAAGTCCCAGTCGAAAGAGCTCCGCGTCACCCCCGCATGTCCAGATACCGGGCCTTGACCATAAGATAAAGACCGTAGCAGATGAGTCCCGCCCCCACGAACGACAGAACGTACACGCCATAGGGCTGCGCCCGCAGGGCCTTGAGCGCACCATCCACTCCCGTCGATTCCCGGGGCTTAGCCTGAAGCGAGGACATGACCAGCAATAGCCCAACCAGCAACAAGACGATTCCCTTTGCCACATAGCCAACCATGCCCAGGACGGTAACAAACTTCCGGACAGGTCCGGCAGGAGGCAGGGAAAGTTCCTTGCGGAAGGAGCGGATGAGCCCCCGGATAACAAAAACGACGCCGACGATCGCCACTATTCCGCCGAGCCCGATCACAATCTTTGGGCCCCACGGAAGTTTCATGAGTTCAGCGGTCCAGTCGCTGGTCGACTTGCTGCTGTTGCTCCCGTGACCCAAGGCAAACGCCACGAAGGTGCCGGCCACGAGGGCAAAAGCAATTCCTTGGGCCAGTGAAGAAAGGGCCCGCCCTGCGCCGCCCTTCCGCCTTTGGCGCCCCCTGCCCTTGAGCGGACCGTGGTCGAGGAGAGCGTTGGCCAAATGCCACAGGCACAGGACAGAACACGCGGCGCCGGCCACCCACAACATCACCTGCCCGCCAGTTTGGGCGGCGATCCCGCCCACGGCACCACTGAGGTCTGCCTGCGCGCCAGTCGCCCCCAACGCAATCCGAATGGCGAGATAGCCGATCAGGATGTGGAGGAGCCCGCTGACTGCGAAGCCGCTCCGCGCGGCCACCGTGAAGAGGGTGGACCGTTTGACGCGTTCGGCAGTCTCTGTGGCGTCCTCCAGGTCCCCTTTCATCGTTCAGCCTTGTCCGGTGCCACTACCGATGCAGCGCGTTTCGGCGGGTCCATCCAATGGCCCCTGTGGCAATGAACAGCACAATGCCAATAATCGCCAGCCAGAACAACCCCTTTAAAGTGAATCCCAAAACTGCCACAATCGCCCAGACGACAAGCAGCAGGACAATGAGTCCAACCATTTTTCCCACCTCCACTGCGTTCGCACCATCCTTGCCGGCGCGTTGACGCTAATGCTTCACTAAGATTCGCCTCGAGTGTCCTCATCCATTTGCCGGACCATAGCCCTGTAGCCGCCGTTTGTGTGCAATTGGACCCAACCGGCCAGGGAGCTGTGCAGCATTGAAGTAACACTTGAGGTCGCTATCGGGGGCTGCTTCCCGGGTTGCAAGAATTCCGGTGAAACACCAAGGAACGGATTCCCCGGCAATGGCCGGCAACTCTTCACCGCATCCGCGGCTAGCTTTTAACGCTATGCCCAAACGACGCCATGCGCAATGATTGCGGACATCGCTTGTCTCTCGGCGCCCGTTTAGTTTGGTCTTGTCCTCCCTGTCAGGGAGCAGGTCATCGACCGGCATGCTCAGCTTCCAGTGGGGTTCTGGACCCGGCGACGCAACGCAACCAGGATTCGCTGCACATCCAGTGCGACGGAGGCCCCCGGATTAAGCGTGAATGCCTGGTTGCGGTCTGCGGTCACAAGGGCGGCGGTGAGGTTCCGCAGGGCGTCATTGGCGTCGTCGAACGAGCCCTCTCCCAGCCTGCCATCCTCCCATTCTTGTAGCAGCCCGGCGACAGAGGTCAGGCAGTTGCCGACCGGCTCGACCAGTTCCGTTTTGAGGTGAACGTCAAGGGGTCCTGACCAGATGACACCGGCGAGTACCTCAGTGACATCGCGAACATAGACAGTGATGTTTTCCACTACCTTCATGTCACCGATGCTCTCCCTGACCCTCCGATGCCGCGAGCGGCGGTAGGCACGCGGATTCGCCTTGTGGCTTTCGCTGGCGCCGTGGACGGCACCACGGATCTCGCTCACGGATGATTCGAGGACCTGATGGCGGCTCGCCCAATCCTCATGTTCCGGCGGCCAGTGTTCTGAAAGCGCTTTGGCCATGTCTTCGAGTTGGTTGATGAGCACCTTGCGGCCTCGTGAAATGCGCAGCCGCGCTGCATCAAGGGTCAGCGGCGGAAAGATGATTACGTTGATGACCAATCCCACCATGACGCCCAGACCCATTTGTATTGCGTAGCCAGCCGAAAAGGCGTCTGCGTTTCGCCCGCCAAGAATTAAGACCAAAAGCGTCGCGACCGGCACATATTCCCGTCCGGCCCCCAAACGGGGCTGGCCCGCCAAGAGCACCCCCGCGCCCACGGCGAGGGAGATCGTGAGGATGTTGGGACTTCCCAGAATCAAGACTGCCGCGGCGAGTACGATGCCCAGCGACAAGCCAATCAGGGTCTGGAAACCCGCTCGTACCGAACCCATGAAGGTCGGGTACATGCTGACCAAAGCCCCCAGTGGGGCATAGTAGGGATACTTGTCGGCGGCACCAGGGACATGAGTGCCGAGAAACCATGCGACACCGACAGCCAATGCAGTCTTGGCGGCCAGAAGCATTCGCTGGCCGGTGACCGTCGACTTCACCCACACCTTGAGGCTCGCCAAGGCCTTGCCCTTGGGGATTATGGGCACCCGCCTGTACTCGGAGGGTCTAGCCTACGCATCGCCGTCGTTCTTCCGATCGACGTCGGGGTCGATGGCATCGGCATGGCGACGAGCACGGGTGGACTCTTCGGTTTGGGCACTGGCGGCCGTGCGATGTTCCTCGGCCTCGATCCGCAACCGTTCGGCGTCAATCTCTGCCTGTTCGGCCTCGGCCGAAGTGCCCGCGGCAGAGGCCTGGGACTCGCGCGCATCCAACTCCGTGTCCCTGGCAGCCGTCCGCAGGGTTGCGGCCTGCTGCCGATCCGCTGCCTGCTGGTGTACCGCTGAAACACGGCCACGCCTGCGGCCGAGCGCAGAGAGAATCCCAACGATGACCAACAAGACGATGATCCCGACAATAATCCAAATCAACTGCATCGATGACATCAGTGGTCTTCCTTTCCATGCGATAGCACCAAAGTGCGATGCTTCACGGCGGGCTCCGGCTCATTCAGCCGGAAGCGGTCACGAACGGCGCCCGGAACCAAGACTATGTAGCCGGGGTTTGCGCGCATGAATTCGCGAGTGATGGTGCAGTACGGGTGGACGGCAATCCGCCGCCGCGTGGCGTCGTCAAGGACGTCACGGATGAGGGCGTCAGTTGTGTGCGAATCGGACATTTGAGTCAGATGTGTGAACAACAGCCACATATCCGCGCCACGCATGGTGTACCGAGTGAACCCGGCCAGCTGGCCCGCGCGATACACCTCGATCTGCGACAACTGCTGGTTGTGGGAAAAAGCTAGTTCAGGCCTCGCCCATGATGAGGGTCGCTGTGCCGCCAGGGTGTACGCCGACGAGAGAGACGTTGCAGTGTAAGTGAGTGCAGAGGTTTCCATGACATGCCCATCAGTAGTTGGGTTGGTGGTCCTCTGCTCGACCACCTCCAGCCTACAAAGCTGCCGGGCACAAAACAAGGGTGCGTGTTGACCCATGCCGGAAGCTCACAGGTAATTCAAGCCCTGTAAGCCATCAGTCAAAATGTGTTGCGACGTTGACCTGACTGAGATTCGCCAACATCTCCTGGGCAACATCACGCACTTTCTGGTTTCTTGAGGATGCAGCCCTACTGAGAATCTCAAACGCCACAGTTTGTGAGCAACGCTGCTGACCCATAATGACCCCCACCGCCAAATCAATCGTGGTTCGCGATTTCATGGCTTCCTGAAGGTCGTCCGCTGTTTGCTGCTTGACGCCGATCCGGACAGCCAATCGCAGAGCCATCTGGACTTGGCCGGCATACTGCTCAGCACTGGCTACTATGCCTTCGTCAAACGCATCCGGAACGGAGGAAAAGAAATTGATCGAGGCGGCAGCCCCTTCGTCAAGGATCAAGGGAACGGCCAAGACACTGTGGACGTTTTCCTTGAACAGTTCCTGGGCGTACTCCGGCCAACGTCCGTCCGTGAGCGTTTCTCGGATCACCACAGTGCGTTCTTCCTGGAGTGCCGTCAAGCAGGGGCCCTGTCCCATGCGTTCCTGGAGCTCATTGAGCATGTGCGCCCGGGCGGTGTTTCCTGTTCCTGTCAGTGCCCTTCGACGCCGGTACAACGTCACGGCGCAGTCCAAGGCAGGACCACCATCGACCATGGCCAGCGCGGCGGAGTATTCGCAAAGTTCACGCAAGAAATCTGCTACATCGACACTTTCAATGACGAGCCCCTGCAGCTGCTCCGAGACGGTCACATCAGGCCCGTCAGGCTCCGATTCCTGAATGGTGGCAGCGAAGGCGGGTGTGGGAATGCCGTCGGGCCGTTCGTCATCGGATACGTTCGTCGTCATCAATGATCCTTTGTACGGCGTCCGTGGAAGTATCCGTGGACACTCGGTGCCGAGTACTTCTGCCACCAAATAGGCTTCCACCCATCTCACGGCAAAGGCCCCGGATTTTCAGGCTTCCGCTGCTTGGACGCCTATCTATATTCTAGGCGCATTCAATACTTCCAGCATCGAAATGAAAGTAACACGCTGACGCGACCGGGCAATTAAGGATCTTGTTCCTCATCCGGGTCCGAGGAGTACGGGATCCTGACCTCAACGGGCAGGCTCATGAATTGTTCATTGAACGCCTGCGCCAGCAGGTCGCGTTCGAGGGGCGGAAACGAATGCACCGCACATATATACGCTTCCAACTCAAACTGACCCGCGGAGCCGCCAAGTGCAAAATATTTCAGCCAGAGTTCACCCACGGTCAACTCTGCAAGGGCCAAGGCCCACCGAAGTTCCGCGAACTTTTCTTCATCGCCAATCCCCATTGCCGATCCCAGCCGCTACTTGACGTGCCGGACAGCCGCCTCTACTAGCCGCACCGCCGTATCCCTGAGCGTCGCGCGATCCGCGACGGCCAGTCTCATCAACCTCTGCATGGCGTCCTCTTCGCCCACCCCATCGCGCTCCATGACAAGGCCCTTGGCCATGCCAATCAGGTCACGCGAACGCAGGGCGTGTTGCAAATCCTGGCTAAGACGGTGGGCACCTTCCGCCGTCTGCGCATGCTCCAGGAGGACCGTGGCCTGGGCCACCAACAGCTCCAGAACCCTCCGGGCACTGGTATTAAACGCCCAGGCTGTATCCGAATACACCTTAACCGCACCAAAGGATTGCCCCCCAGACTTCATGGGCACACTGATGCAGGCAGTTACCGCCAAGGTGGCAACGCTTTGGGACCACCGCGGCCAGCGCGGATCGGTGGCGACGTCATCGACCACCACAGTCTCCCCCGTAGCCCAAGCCGTAAGGCACGGTCCTTCTTCCAGGGCGTACTGCAGGGCGTCGGCCTCCTCGACGATGGGATCGGAGGCAGCCATACTTATCTTGCGAGCATTTTCATCAATAAGCGTTACCCCGGCCCCCACTGCGTCAGGGAAGCTGAGTTTGGCTGCTTCGGTGATGAGCTTGAGGGTTTCGGCGACGGTTTTTTCACTCAGGAGAAGCCCGGAGGCTCGGGCGGCAACCGCGGCAAGCTCGTTGGCGAGTGGCAGTGCCTCTTCTGCGTTGATCACGGTGAGCTCCTCCTGTCGGGACGCTCGTGGAGCATCGCACCTTCATCAATCCCTACTCCAAGACTACACACGGCCGGGCACTTTTGTTCCCCGTAGACGGCGCCTTCCCATGACGGAAAAGAGCGGTGAGGTGGGAGTTGCGCCCCACCGGAGCGCGGCATTAAAGATGGCGACCCGGTTGGACCCGCCACCCCACTCATGCTTGCCCCTATTCGCGCTTAGATGCTGCGTGCGCCGCCCTCGGTGTCGTCGCTGTGACGGTCCACCACCTCATCCTTCAAGCGCGCCTTGGTGTCTGCAACCTTGCCCTTGGCATGCTCAATCTTGCCTTCCATTTCCTGGGACCTTTCCCCGGGCCTTGCCAACGATCTCTTTGACCTTCCCAGTGACCTTGTCCTTTGCAGCGTCCATCTTGTCGCCGATACCCATTGCATTCATCCTTGTTTAACCCCTGTTCATAGGTGGCTCCCGCGTTGCTACCGTGCCGTCGACAGACGGGCGTTGAGGAACGTTGGTCATTCCTTGGCCTGACCCGCATCCTTGACGTAGCTCTTGCCATCCTCGCCCGTGTAGAGAACATAGTCCGGAGCTTTCTGGTCATCCTTGGATTTCACCGCACAGCCGGTTGGAGGGCCATCAATGGGAGAGCGTTCGGCATCACCGAACACGGCACCCAGCCCCTTCGAGTCCCGGGTGGTCTCCCCTGGACGAATGATCTCGCCGTGTCCGCGAGAGTTATCTGACTCTTCCATCATGGTCTGTCCGGTGGCTGCAAAGGCTTGCACTTCCGTGCGCCACCAGCTGAGGTTGACCTTGGCAGAACCGTCCGCCGACGTTTCGACGGATGTTTCAATCTCGTCCTCGGCGGCACCCATTTCCCACAGCTTGTGCTGGTAGGACCCGACCAATTCGGTCAACGTTTCCGGGGTCCATTCGCCCGGGCCCATCCGCGTCGAAATCTCCACGGGTTCACTATCGCTTTCGTCCATCGCATTCTCCTGGTCCGGTAAGAAGCCACTACGAGTCGCGCAGCGACTCGATGAGTTCCTGCTTGCGTTGTTTCGAATAGCCGCTCAAGCCAATTTGCTTGGCCTTTGCCCTGAGTTCTTGTAACGTCCAGTCCTCGTAGGCGTCTGATCTTCCGCCCCTGCGAGCCACTGAGGTCCGACCATCCCTGGCTGCCGCATTTGATATTCTGGCGGCCTTCTGGGCCGAGGCTCCATCCTCACGCAGGGCCTCATACATCTCGGGGTCTTTTATGCTGGAACTTTTCTCCTGTGGCATGTCATTGTCCTTTCCTGCAGCGCATCGTCCGAGGCTTTACTCCAGGCCGGCGCACCAAGTTCCCTTCCGTCCTCGCGATGAATTGACGGCGATAGCGACATGAACCGGCATGTTTTGCCCTATATGTTCTTTAGTCTTGGCACCCGCAAAGGGGGAAAAGTGGACCATCCAAATTGTGCTGTGAGCTATTGGAAACCTACGGGCCGGAACTGTGCTCCACGGGCCGATGGCTGCTTCATCCGCTACTTCCGACTGTAGCGACTTCTGGCGGGAATTGCCATGCCCATGTCCCGCCCCGGAAGGCGTCTGCCGAGGTCGACGAGGGCCGCAAGGGCGTCGGCACCGTATTTGCCCCCAAGGACTTGAGCTGGCCGTGGACGCACACCGACGGGCTCGCTAGCATGGGCAATAGAGAGGCATTTTTGCCGATGATTGGACAAATCCTCAGCATTCCGCCGAAATCACCCGCGATCAACGAAAGGCTTGAGCGATGAACGACCAACAGCCAACCGATCCGGAGCGTCCCGTTCCCGAACCGTTCCCGACAAGCCCTGATCCCACGGTGCCGGATGGACCCCTCGGCCCGCTCGAACCCAAAGTGCCCGAACCTGAGCCCGGCACAATCCCTCCCCCGGACCCATTCCTCCCCGCCGCCCCACCCGTCATCTAATGCCATGGCGACGCAAAGTGAAGTGATGGGCATGCCCCTGCGCAAATAGTCTGCACACCCATATCAAGGAGCACCGCTTGGCGAGATCCGGGGGCGTTCCGATTCCACGAAAGCCCTGCACAAGGTGGGAGCCACTGTGCTCTTTGCGCTATTTATAACTTTTTGGTGGCGGTGGCTAAAACGGTGGCCTCACTCACAACGGGTTCGGGTTCCATGGTGGTCGAGTCGGAGCACTCCTGGGCGAACACGGGTAACCAGATATCCCTCTTCTTTGCCGAGCGGAGTTCGCGGTGGCCAATGTGGTACTGGGCGTCGCCTTTTTCCTGGAGAGTCTCTCCTCTCGCCAGGCCCTGCGGCAGGATCAAGGCGATGCTCGGAAACACGGTCGAGACGGATTTGAGCAGGTACTGAACAGTTCGGACACCACAACCCGAGCCGTGTTTGCCGAGGACGGGGCGGACCTGACGGGCATCCTTTTGGCATTTGCCGGGATCTTGGCCCGCCAATTGACAGGCGCCCCCGTGCCGGACGCACTGGGATCCATTAAGGTGGGGACTGCTGTTGGGGTGTATCGCCGTAGTGCTGATCCAGGAAAGCAGGCGCTTCCTGGTGGGCCCAGCTGTCACCGCCGAAGTTAGAGGGGCCCTAACGCGTCAGTTGCTAGAGGATACGGAAAGAGTCCACATCACCTACCTGCACCTGGAATTCATTGGATCGCGCAAGCTCTGCCTGGTAGGCGCCGTCGACCTCGCCGGGAACCGCCCCGAATCCGAGGTGGCCACCAATTTGCGCACCGTCGAGAGGCAAGCTGAAAAGCACGATGGCATCGAAGACGTTATTATGACCCCTTCGACCGCCGATGAACCTTCCCTAAACTTTTGACGGGCTCCGAGAGCGGACCCAGGGTCCATGGAAGGGGGCACCTCATGAGGTCGACACTTTTGTATGAGAAAGGTGGGCTTCTTGTTCGTCACGTGTCGGCGTGAACGGGCACCGCTGAGGTGAGCCGGCCATAGCCATTCACGGTCCGGCCTTGCCTCGCTTATCGTTCGGGATCGCTAGGGTCCGCCGGGGCGGCTTTTCTCTGGCTGCGCAGCCGACGTCCCACCGAAATCTCTTCGGCGTCCTTCCAAAGCCGTTTCACGCTCCCCTTGCTATCGCGGGGCGGCAACTGGATGGTTTCCTCTGCGGCGATACCCGCCACTAGTTCTCGTCCGCGCTCCAGCTCGGCGTCAAACTCGGCGCCAAATAGGAGCGACATGTTCAGAATCCATAGCCACAGAAGCAGAACGATGGCCCCGCCAATGGTGCCGTAGGTCTTGTTATAGTGGGCAAAATTGGCGACATAGAAGCCGAAACCTACGGAGATCACGACAAAGACAACGAGGCTGATGACCGATCCCAGGCTGATCCAGCGGAATTTGGGTTGCCGTACGTTCGGGGTTGCATGGAATAGCAACGCGATGACGACTATGGCGAGGATGGCGATCACGGGCCATTTGGCCACGTTCCAGATCGCCACGGTCGTGCCGCCCATGCCGGCGGCGTCCCCGACCGCTTGGGCCACGGGCCCGGAAAGGACCAACATCAAAACCATTAACGCCACCAGAAGGACGGCGACGAGTGTCACCAAGAGCATCACCGGGCGCAGTTTCCACGCGGGCCGACCCTCATCGATTTCGTAGATCCTGTTCATGGCCCGCCCAAACGATCCCACGTAACCGGACGCTGAAAGCAACGCCACCACAATGCCTGCAGCGAAGGCAAAACCCGCACCGTTGGCGTGCGTCATCTGCTCAATGGGGCCTTTCAAAACCGCCACGGAGTCCGGTGCCACGTTTCTTACCGCGTCAAGTAGCGTCGCCGTCGTTCTTTCACCCTGCCCGACCAATCCCAGCAGTGATACCAAGGCAAGCATGGCTGGAAAGATGGACAACACTCCGTGGTAGGTAAGCGCTGCGGCCATGTCCGGGCAGGCGTCCTTGGTGAATTCGCGAACCGTCCGTTTCGCCACGTACCGCCACTTCGATAGGTGCGTGTCCACAGGTGTGCCCGGCTTTGGGTCGTCGCCAGGGAGCCCGGATTCGTGCTCTAGTTCACTTGGGACGTGGTTCTTTTCCTTCGCCATCGCAGCCACCTTCGAGTCTTCGGGATCAGAACGATGTTGCAGGCCGCTCTTCGCTCCGGCCTGCAACAGTTCCGGGAAATGGTTTGTCTAAGCCCTGCTCTTCGAGCGTCCCGTAATTGCCCCATACACGCCTGCGACCACTACACCGCCGATGATGGCCAGAATCCACGAACCTAGGTTCCAGAATCTCATGTCTCCGGATCCGAAAATCAGGTTACCGATCCACCCACCAACGATTGCGCCGACGACGCCCAGGATGAGGCTGGTGATCCAGCCTCCACCGACACGTCCGGGCATAATGGCCTTGACAATGGCGCCCACAATCAGGCCGAGAATAATCCATCCGATGAAGCCCACGAATCCTCCTGGAGAAACGTTGTATTTTATGTGGATGTTTTCAATTTTGGGAGAAGGCTGTCCCCATTTGGCCTCAAGCGTTGAGTGAGAGTCACAGAATTTTATAGTTTCTCCGGAAGTTTTATGGGGAACCATTCACACTCCTCGCAGGGCGGCAAATATTGAGCGGCCACTTCCTTCCCACCATAAAGAAGGTACCGTCGGAATTCAACCACAGTTCGCGCAACGCCCTGCACCGCGCAAATTCCCGCAAGCCAAATTCGGGCCTCATGCCCCTTGGTCGTGGCGCCTGCCTTGGGACTTATGCAATGGGTATCGCTATTGGCCGACAAGGACGGTGTTGACCAGCTTGACGAGTTCGTTGCTCGCGGCCGATGTAATTGCAGCACCGGCCTTAACGACCGTCGCCGCCAGATTGCCCTTGACAGCAGTCACGGTGAGTGAGGTGACTTTCTGGCCAGTCGGCGCCGTCTCGCTGGTCAGAGCACCCAATGACTTGTCTCCGTTCGTGGAAACCTGGACCGGAGTAACCTTGACGGTGGACTTCTTCCCCGCCACGGACTCCGTCACCGTTGAACATTGCGAGGCTGCCTTCTCGCTTGCTGCCAACTGGGCAGACATGGCCGATGCATCCTTGACGGCGAACACAGTAACGGTAATGGTGGTTTTGTCTGCTGCTGAAAGGCTCGCCCCGGCCGCGTAGGTGCTGCCTTCAGGAACCTGGGCATTGTTGGTCGACACCACTGCGCAAGCTTTTGGTGTAATCACCGCAGTTTTGAGCAGCGTCCTTGCCACTTCCAGCCCTTGATCAATCTGGGCGGCTGGAATTACCGTAAACGCCCTACCGCTGGGGTCTTTGAGCTTCGCAATGATCGCGGCCAGCTCATTATTGGTGTAGTCCTTTTCCGTGGGGGAAGCCATGGCCGACGTTGTTGCCGCAGTACTCCCAGACGTCGTGGAACCAGCCACTGTACCGGCTTGGCCGCAACCTGCCAGAGCCATCGCTGCGACAATTGCGATGCTGTATGGAACGATTCGATTTTTCATGTGGCGCCTCAATCAGAGAAGGATTCCGGTGGTCTCCCATATTTTTACTCTAGTGTTGATTTTGGGCGTTAAGTTGAAAATCTCATGCAATATATTACCGTCGTATGATTGAGGCCAAAGTGGCTTTTACCCGGAATCGCTGGCGGCAATTTCTGGGAAAGTTGCCCTTTCATGCCACCCGCTGAACTGGACCACCTGGACGACCGGAGAAAGCTAAGCTGCTATCCGTCCTTGGCGTTCGCCTCCAACCTCACCGCTGCCTTCTTCCCAAGCCGCTGGGTGACGACCCGGTAACGGCCCCGGAAACTGCGGTTACCAGCGCAAACACCAACACACCGGCCATGGGGTTGCGTAAATCCGTGGCTTCGTTGGGAGGTTTGTTCCCGGTACCTTTGCGCCAGACAGCCCCCAACGCCCTGCGGGCCCCGGCGCCCACCGCGAGGCTTGCGCCGACACCCAAAAGCTTGATCAGGATTTTCATGGCATGGCCTCCATTTCTGCTCAGAACGATGTTGCCTTCACCACCCACTGTTCCGAACCGAGGAGGCTTTCGCAAGCTGCCGCATGTGGTTACAGTGGAATCAACGGTCCAGCCGTTCAGGCCTGAATTGCTTCACGCGGCAGGCCCGCCCCAGGGTGGCCCGTCCTGCACCCCGTCGCCAGCAACACGCGGCACATGGCCCCAAGCAGCGGGGGTTCCCGGCCCACATCAGGGCTTTTCAGCCTGGCCGTAGCCAGCCTGCGCTTAGAGGCCCCTTACAGCAGCGAATCCATCCCGGCGTGACCGCTCACGTCATGACCATTCGAGTCGAGCAACAATCGAAGGAGAACTCCATGAATAGCGACGACGCCACCAATGGCGAAAACGACCCCACCAAAGCTGAAGGCGGCTACGGAGCCCCGCTTCCCGAGGACGAAGTGCCCGGAAGCGCAGACACCAACCCCGGATCACCGGATCCGACCCTGCGTGATCAAGAAAGCGATGTCGAATCCTTGACCAGCGACGGAAGCTTGGGAGCCCCGGAGAAGAATTTCTTTGACGATGAGGATGCAGGCAGCGATGGCGAGCCCGAAGCGGGGAGGTTCGGCGGAGCTGACGAACAGTTCCGCGACGAGCTTGCCACAGCGGATGCCCTCGGTGCCCGTGTGGACCCCAGCGATGAATCCCCGATTGAAGCACCCTCCACTGATGCGCCCCTGGATGACGGAAATACCGAGCCCGCCCGTAACGACCGGGAGTCCTTCTCCTCTGAATCGGACGCCGACGCATCAGGTGGCAGCGCCTAACCGGCGTCGTCCAAGCCCACACACCCCAATAACATGAGGATCCGGTTTCATTTCCACTGAAGTTCACAGCGAAACCATATGACGCGGAAACCGCGAGGCGCCGGCCCCCCGGGCGTGAGCTCCCGCAGCATGGTGGAGTGCTCTTGGATGCGTCAACATTGCGCGGGGCGGGCCAAGCACAGGCCAGGCTCGATGACCTACACCCCTCTGCAGAGCGATCCAACGGGGACGTGGCCGCCACGCTTGAGCTGGCACGGACAATGGGGCCTTCACCCCCCGACCCCAGAAGGCGAAACCTTGTCCCTCTGGCAGGAGTTGGCAACCCTGGGTGCGGCCGGATTGAGCGCTGCGCGCATCATCGAACCCCACCTTGATGCCTTGTCAATCCTTGCCCAAGCGGGACAGGGGGACCTCAACATTGCAGGGTCCACATGGGGCGTGTTCGCCGCACAGGCTCCGGGAGAGGTGCTGACCGCCTCTGACAGCCACGGCTAGCACCTGACCGGGGACAAGCCCTCTGGTGCTCACTTGCGGACAGCCTGAGCCAAGCCCTAGTCACTGCACGAAACGGACAATTGGTCCAACTTTTCGCCGCGGATCTGCGCAGCCACGGAATCACCCGGGACCAACGGCCCTGGCTGACGTTGGGCCTGCCCACAATTCCCAGCGCAGGATTGTCCTTCAACAACGTCCCGGCAGTGCCGGTAGGAGCACCTGGTTCGTATCTCAGCAGGCCCGGATTTGCCTGGGTAGGGGCCAGGGTTGCCGCCATTTGGCACGGTGCCGCGTTAGCAGTGGCCAGGCGCTCGCACGAGCATTCTCGCTCACGGAACCCAGACCAAGTTGCACTCTGGCACCTGGGCCGGATGGACCAAGCGGTGTGGTCCGCCCAGGCGGCATTCCAGGCGGCGGCCGTCACTGCTGATGCCAGCAAAGGTGCTGACGAGGATGCCATCCCAGCTGGCATAAGGTCCGCCTGTCTGCGGGCCACGGTCGTTGGTGCCGCCGAAGCCGTGCTGTCGGTGGCCGCCCACGGCATGGGCCCGGAGCCGCTGGCCTTCGAAGGCGCCCACCTCCAGCGCGTGGCTGACCTCGAGCTCTATCTCCGACAGGACCATGCTGAGCGGTCCTTGGCAGCGCACGGAGCCGCACTGCTGGCGCTCAACCCGGGCGGATCACCCCAGGAGTCACCATGGTGAAGTTCACGCACAACCAGGACTCCGCACTTGAATCCGATTGGTTGAGAAGCACCGCACTTGCCGCCATGCCAGCCCTGGACATCGGTTGGGGATCCCTTGCGCGTCTGGTGGTCGTGGCTGCACATCCTGACGACGAGACGCTGAGCGCAGCCGGGCTGCTCAAACGGGCAACGGACCACAGCGTCGCCACGGACGTATTGGTGGCCACGCTGGGCGAACGATCGCACCCCGGCTCTCCAACGCACTCCTCCGCAGACCTCGCCAAACTGCGATCCGACGAGTTGCAAAAAGCCCTGGCAATTGTGGCTCCCGGGGCTCATCACCGGGTTTTGGGCATCCCCGATGGAGACGTCGCCGCTCATGCCTTGGAACTGGAAGCGGAAATTGCGGCAACGGCCGGGGGTCCCGGCACCACCTTGATCGTGGCACCTTGGTCAAATGACGGCCACACGGACCACGATGGCGCCGGTGTCGCGGCCGCACGAGCCGCCCAAGCAACAGGCAGCCTGTTCCTGGAGTACCCCATATGGATATGGCATTGGGCCTTGCCTATCACTGCCGACGGCGACCGTACCAATGATCAAGTTCCGTGGCCTGCGCTACGCCGGCTGGAGCTCAAAGACGGCGAGCGGTCCGCGATGCGTGGCAAAGAACAACAAGGGCGAAGGCGCCAGTTCAGCCGCCGCCTACTTTTTGGCGGCCGATGTACCGCTCTTGTGGCTCGGTGGCTCGTCGTGCCGGAGGTTGCCGCCGTCGTTCTCCAGATGTGCGCGCATGAACCACTGAAAGAGTTCAAGCTTCGCTGTCTGGCCGATCAGCATGTCCTCGGTGACGGGGTCGAGATCCCCTGTGGCGGCAATGGCGTCCCGGTGGCTGGCGACGATGCCGTCGTAAACGATGTCCAGCGCGGATAAGTGCTCGGTGGTCGAAGCCCGGCCTACGGAGTAGTCGTCCCAGGACCTCTCCTTAACCATGGCACCGGGAAGCCCGTTCGGGGACACCCCCAGGGTGGCGATGCGCTCGGCGGTTTCATCAATCATGGCCCGGACGAGTTCAATTTGGGGATCGAGCATTTCGTGGACACCGATAAAGTCCTTGCCCACTACATTCCAGTGTGCATGCTTGAGTGTAAGTTGTAGGTCATTCAGGGCGTACAACCTACCCTGCAGGATCTTTGCCACGTGATGTCCATCCTTCAGGGACAGACCCGGGACAGTAAATTTGGCGGTGGAAGTCTTCTTGGAAACCATTGGAACTCCTCTCAAAGCGGCCAATTTCAATTGACCGTCCTACTTTCCACCGTAACGAGTGCACCACCGCATTGCCACCGCACTGCGGGGCGGAATTCGGCCACAGGCCGTGCGGTTGCTGGGATCCAACCAATTTAATTGCCTCTCCATGGCTGTCGTGGGGCATTGCCTAAGCAACACGATTCCCAAAGCTGCACCATGACGTACTTGTGCTTGGCCCGCGCACCACGGGGCCGTCCGACGTCACGGGGCCCCGTAGTAGGCCACCAGTTCCCGGGCTTCGTCTCCAGTGAGCACGCCGTCCCGGTTCTGCCGCGGAGCCGCTTCGATCTTCTCCCTTGAAAAAGTCACATATAGAGCCAGACCGTCGATCCAGGCACTATCCAGCGGGATAAAAGTCTCAGACGTCGAGAACAACCCGGGGGCCAGCGTTACCCATGCCGCCTCGTGGGTACCGTCGGGCACGTAAAACCTTCCCAGTGTGCCGATCTGTTCACCTGAGCGGTCGTGGACGGTGCCACCGTTCTGGATCAGGGGATTGAGGTCATCCTGATGGATCAAGTTGTTCATGGCCGTTTCCTTTCGCTGGAGAGTTTCCGGGCTACAGGGGCAGATGCATGCCCGAGGCCAGGTTGAGTACGGTCGCGAATGTCAGGTACATCAGCCATAGGCCCGTGACAATGTGAAAAAGGCCCAGGGCGCGCTCTCCGGCTTTTACACCGATGCTGTGCACAAAGTCGCTGACATACACGGCAGTCAATCCGCAAAATAGTAGGGCAACGGGCCAGTCTCCGGCTTTGAAGAACACCACGAGGCCCAGAACTGAGATCAGGGTGAAGGCCACGGACATTCCCGCATTGGGGCGGGGATCGCTGCCTTGCCAACGGTTGAAGCCCAAGGCGAACCAGTGGATTCCATACGCGGAGAAGGCGAGGGCGGCCATGTAGAGGGGCGGGTCCTTGAATACCTGGAACCAGGTCAGGCCGACAAAGAGGTAGATGCCGGTGAGGAGTTGGCAAAAGCCGGGCATCCAAATGCCCCAGATTCCGGTGGATTTGTCCACGGCCACGTCGCGTTTGGGCCAATGGAAGATTTCCTGGGGTCCGTAGATCAGGTAGCCGGTGCCGAGTCCAAAGAACCCGAGCGCCAGGGGGACGAATGTGGATGTTTCAAATGACATCTCTGAAACCTTTGGCGAGTATGCGAATCAATGGTGACCAGTCGCAAAGGACGGGGCGGCGACCTTTTCAAGCCGAACGACGACTGATTTGGAAATGGGCGTATTGCTCACTTCGGCCACATCGTCCAGTGCGACGAGGACATTTGCCTCGGGAAAATAGGCTGCGACACAGCCGCGGGCCGTCGGGTAGCTGATGATGCGCTGTTGGGTCATGACCCGGTCTACGCCGTCGGCCGCCTCGCCATGAACATCCACATAGTCGCCGTCAGCCAAACCCAATTCCGCGAGGTCCTCGGGGTTGACCAGGAGCACGTGCCTGCCCTTCTTCACCCCGCGGTACCGATCGTTGAGACCGTACATGGTGGTGTTGAATTGGTCGTGTGAGCGGATGGTTTGGAGCAGCAGGCGGCCCTCCCGAACCTCGATGGTCTCCAGCTCATTGACGGTGATCATGGCCTTTCCGGTAGCGGTGGGGAAGGTTCGGGTGTCGCGGGGAGGATGCGGGAGCACGAAACCGTCAGGCTGGCGGACCTTGGCGTTATAGTCTTCGCAGCCGTCGCAAACATGGGAGATGTGTTCGCGCAGGGTGTCGTAACTGGCCTCGAAGCCGGCCCAGTTCACCGGGTGGTCCGAGCCGAGGACGGCGCGGGCAAGCCGGGAGACGATGGCGACCTCGGAGAGGACCGCCGTCGAAATGGGTTCGATCCGCCCGGCGGACCCGTGCACGGCACAGACGGTGTCTTCCACCGTGACGAATTGCGGTCCGCCGGCCTGCAGGTCGATCTCGCTACGGCCAAGCGTCGGCAGGATCAGTGCCTGATCTCCAACAAACGCATGGGAGCGGTTGAGTTTCGTGGAGACCTGCACGGACAGGATGGTTTTCAGCATGGCCGCCTGCGCGACGTCGGTATCCGAAACTGCCGAAACGAGATTGCCACCCATGGCGAAGAGGATCTTGACCTTGCCGTCACGCATGGCGCGGATACTGTCGACGACGTCCAGGCCCGGCTCCCGTGGTGGATTGAAACCAAACTCACTTTGCAGTGCGTCCAGAAACTCTGGCGGCATCTGCTCCCAGATGCCCATGGTGCGATCGCCCTGGACGTTGCTGTGGCCTCGGATGGGCGACGGTCCGGCCCCGGGCTTGCCGATGTTGCCTCGCAGCAACATCAGATTAACAATCTCCTTGATCGTGGGGACCGCCTTCTTGTGCTGGGTCAGGCCCATCGCCCACGTGATAATAACCTTCTCCGCCTTCAAGTAGCGGTTCGCCAGCTCGTCAATTTCCTTGGTTTCCAAGCCGGTGGCAGCCAGTACATCAGCCTCGTCAAGGTCCTCCAGATACGTGCGGAATTCTTCCAGTCCATCGCAATGCTTGGCGAGGAATGCGTGGTCAAGGACCGTCCCCGGGGCGGCCTTTTCGGCGTCGAGGACGCGCTTGGAGACCGCCTGCATCAGGGCCATGTCCCCGGCAAGGCGGATCTGCAGGTATTGGTCCGCGAGATCGGTGCCCTTTCCAATTAAGCCACGGGGCCGCTGCGGGTTCCGGAAATTGATCAGCCCGGCCTCCAGGAGCGGATTGACCGCGACGATGCTCGTGCCGCCGCGTTTGGCTTCCTCCAGTGCAGTCAGCATCCGCGGATGGCAGGTACCGGGGTTCTGGCCCATAATGATGATCAGGTTCGCCTTGGCGAAGTCCGTGTAGGAAATCGCGGACTTGCCAACGCCGATGACCTCTCCCATGGCGGCACCGGTGGATTCATGGCACATGTTCGAACAATCCGGCAGGTTGTTGGTGCCGAAAGCCCTGGCAAACAGCTGGTATTCGAAGGCCGCCTCGTTGCTGGTGCGCCCGCTCGTGTAGAACGTTGCCTCGTCGGGTGAATCAAGGGCTTTCAACTCCCTGGCGATGACGGCGAAGGCATCGTCCCAGCCGATCGGCCGGTAGTGGTCCTCCCCCGAGGCTTTGTACATCGGCTCGACTAAACGGCCTTGCTGGCCAAGCCAGTATTCGCTACGGTCGCGCAGCGATGAGACCGTGTGGTCCGTCCAGAACGACGCCGGGACTTTCAGCAGGTCTGCCTCCCAGCTGATAGCTTTTGCCCCGTTTTCACAAAATTCCGCCACCTTGCGATGTGGCGGGTCCGGCCACGCACAGCTCATGCAGTCAATGCCGCGGTTCTGATTGAGGGCCGTTAGCGTCTTGAACGACCGATCCACCCCCATCTCGGTCAACGCAAGCGGCAGGGATTCGTATAGGCTGGGCCAGCCGGCCGCCCACCGCTTCGGCTCGCTCACCTGCAATTCGGCATCGGTCGGGTCTGCTACTGGTGGTTTGCTGCCTTTCATGCCAGGCACCTTCTTCACTGGAGGCTCCACGCACAGGTGCCTTGGCGGTTGCGCGGCAGACCTTGGTGCGAAAGTTGTGCTTAGTTTCGGTATAGCAGCCCCCCTTGGATGGCCGCAATGGTTGCCGGGAATTCAACCAAAAAGATTTGCGATTCGCAACTATCACAAAGTCGCAATCTTTGCGAAATAGTCCCTACCCTGTTATTTTCGCTCGGTCAGGACAGCTCGAAACACCTCCGCAATGGGTCGGTTGGCTCAAGCCAGAGCCAAGCCATCTGAGCCAACGGCTCAGCCGGGTCAAGACGGCAATCCTTTCATCGCCCGGCGGCCTCAAGGCTTACGGCTACTCAGCATCGTCAGTGGCCCACATGACGTGAACCCACCGCTTTCCATCGCTGTCCCAGGACTCGGTGTGACCCAAGAGCGCTATGGCTTCAAAAGACATGTCGATTCCATGCGCGCCCAAAATCTCGTGCAGTTCTATCGTGGCCTCCCGAATGGCGCTGATTACTGCGGCATCTGAGATGACCGGCCGTGAGGCCGTATACAGTTCACTCATGGACGCCATTGTGCTCGCCCAACCCGCAAAAGGAAACAATGCCGCCCGGGTGAGACCCAAAATGCCCAACCATTCGGCGGTTGCTGCAAGGTCCGCGCATATTCGTCTTTCCATGGACCTCGCCCGCTTGTGAAACAGCACTACCCACCCGCGGACGGATTCCCGCGCTGTTAGCTTGGACCGGTCGCGGTAGTTGAATCCCGCAATAATTGCGGTCCTGCAAGCTCTAGTCACAGCGCAGCCGGAGCGATAGTCTAAAAGTGATGAATTAGAGCCCAGCAGGCAGGCCGATCCAACGCAATTCGACGGGCCTGCCATGATGAACTCCAGCAATAAGTCAGTGATGCCAGCCATCGGGATACCGTGGAGTGCTCGGGGATGGCCAGTGGCCGGACATGGGCTGCGCGCAGGTGTGCAGCCCACTCCCATAGGTGAAAATCCGGAATGCCCGCTGGGCGATGATGCCCCGTGAATCTGTATATGCGGCTATGGCTTGCGGCCTTTAAGTCAATGGCAGTCATGGGAGCATGTTTGGCAGCCGTTGCCTATCCGCTTTCATCGACGATGACACTTTTGTGTACCGGAGCCGCCGGGGGTGCCGTGGTTTCGTACTGCACCACCCCTGTAGGACCCGCCAAGACACTCACGCGAAGCCCTCACCGCCGGGCGGCCATCCATGCCCTATCCGCTGGCGTCGGGTTCCTCGCTGTCGCTGGATTCGACACCGTTCTCGGCGCGTGGCTTTGGCCTCTGATACTGGCGTTTTTCCTCACTTCTCCCTTGACCGTGAACTTCATTATCAGCAGGACAGCCCATCTTCCACTGGCGGCCCCCTCCACCCCCGAACCGGAATCCACTCCCAGGGTCCCTGTTGAGGCGGCCGTCTTCGCACCGCCCATCAAGGCTTACGACAACCATGACCTCTGCCAGGCCTGGAGCCGCAGCTACGGATGGCTGGAGGGCGCGGAATCCCTGGCGCTGCAGGCCTACATCGTGACCCTTCGCCAAGCCTATCTTGACGAACTGGAATTCCGTGATCCTGCGGGATTACGGGCTTGGCTCGATTCGGGCCCGCGACCCCGCGGTGGCCCGGAAAGATTCTTGCACCGCGGCACCGGCGGACATCAATTGTCTGCCTGAATTTGGTCTGCCTGAAGTCACCGCCCGGGGAGCGGAAGGATGCGGCACCGCCAACAAACCCCGCACCGGGACCGGCTGGCCGTGAGGACGGCGCATCGGCGTCATGGCCAGAATTTCCTTACCAGCAGTGCCCCCGCATCAATTGTCAGGATCACATGTGACACATCGCCGAGGGGGTCTCCGTCCAACTGGAGGGCTTGTGGTTTGGCTAGGGATATTTCGGCCTTCTTGCCGCGGAAGTACTGGATGGAAGGGTCCTTGCTTCGTCCGCGGCTCAGCAGCCCGGCAAGCACACCCATCCAGCCAAACGTCCCACTGGGGGCGAGGGTCATTAGGTCAAAGCTGCCGTCGTCGAACCGTGCACCCGGGAAGATTTCAACCCCTCCTTGGAGTTTCCCGCAGTTGCCGCTCATGATGCCTCGCAACCGGTGGGCCGACGCCGGTCCGCCATCGATGCTGATCGATGCCTTTACGGGCCGGCCAGGCAGCTTGCGAATCCCGGCCTCGATGTACGCCAGCCACCCAAGCGACTCCTTGAGATTGACATTGGTATCCGCCATGACCGCTGCATCGAATCCCAGACCGGCCATCACAACGAACAGCTGCTGCGCCTTGTCCTGATCCAGGATCGCCCCGATCACGTCGATGGGATGATCGCTTCCCCTGAGCGCCTCTCGGGCAGCGGCCCCCGGGTTGCTGATATTTAGGCCTAGATTCCTAGCGAGCAGGTTTCCCGTTCCGAGGGGAATGAGGCCCAATGCGGTGCCCGTATTCTGCAAGGCCTGTGCCACGCAACGAACCGTGCCGTCGCCCCCGGCGGCGATCACCAGATCCACCCCTTCGGACAGGGCGTGTCGTGTTTGGGCCACTCCAGGGCTATCGGCAGTGGTTTCCAGGAACAGCGACTCCGCCCATCCCTCCCCGGTACATGCCGTGCTCACTATCTGCCGCACATCGATGGTTTTGCACTTTAGCGGATTGACGATGAGAGCCGCGCGATTGGGCCGGACGGCCCTTGGTTGTGACATCAGTGATTCTCCTGCCGATCGAAGACCTTTAGTGGGGACTCATGCCGAGAGCTGGAAAGACCGGTCCGGGGTGGCATGTTCCTAGCTGTGCCGGAGCAATTTGTTTTTGTCCTCAAGTTCCAAGCCCTTGATCTCGGGAAGCAGGGATTTCACGAACCAGTAGGACAGTGCGGCAAACAGGGCGAATCCGGCGTAAACAAATCCGAGTCCCACTGCCTGGCTCAGGATCGGGAAGAGCAGGGTGACCAGGAAGTTGAAGACCCAGTTGAAGGCGGTGGCTATCCCTAAGGCCAGACCCCGCATCTTGTTTGGGAAGATCTCGCCAAGGACCACCCACATTACCGGGCCCCACGTGGCGGCGAAGAAGATCACGAACAGGTTGGCTCCGACCAGGGCGACAGCCCCCCATGGCGATGGCAGTGTAATGGAGGTTCCGGAACCGGTGGCTTGGGCGAAGGAGACGGCAGCCGCGACGAGGCCCACAAACATGCCGACGGACCCGACCAGGAGCAGCTTCTTGCGTCCGACCTTGTCAACGAACAAGATGGCGACGAACGTTAGCACCACATTGATCGTGGCCGTGATGACGGAAGTGGTGAACGAGTCCTGCTGGCTGAATCCGACAGACTGCCACAACGTGGTGGAGTAGTAGAAGATGGCGTTGATGCCTACAAGCTGTTGGAATGCCGCCATGCTAATTCCAATCCACAGAACGGGCTGGATGCCGAGGGCGGGACCGCGTAAGTCCCGATAGCTGGAATGGCGTTGATTTTCCAGGGTTTCCTTGATCTCCTCCACACGCTGAGGCGGATTCGGCGAACCGGTGGTGTGTTGGATGACCCTCAGCGCATCCTGGTCCCGGCCCTTACGAATGAGGAACTGTGGTGACTCTGGAATGGTCAGGGACAGTGCCCCGTATATAAGCGCGGGGAGGACCCCAACCAAGAGCATCCACCGCCATGCCGGCAATCCCCACCAAAGAACATCACCCGCGCCACCGGCGGACCGTTCAAAAGTTGCGTCGGATAGCAAAGCAATGAAAATGCCAAGGGTGATTGCCAGTTGTTGCAGGGAACTCAGGGCACCGCGCCTGTTGGCCGGCGCAATCTCACCTATGTAGGCCGGGGCGATGACGGAAGCGATTCCGATGGCCAGCCCCCCGATCGTGCGCCACAGCATGAGGTCCCACACCGCGAATGCGTAACCGGATCCGATGGAGCTGATCACGAACAATGAGGCGCTGAGTACCATAACCGGCTTTCGGCCCCATACATCGGCCAGCTGGCCGGCAAACCAGGCCCCGATGGCGCATCCGATCAAGGTGACGGCCACGGTGAATCCAAGGACCGCCGGACTGAGGGCAAAGGTGGCTTGGATGGAATTTACTGCCCCGTTGATGACCGATGTATCGAACCCAAACAGCAACCCACCTAGGGCTGCAGCAACAGTCACCCCCACTACTTTCCCCTGCTTTGAAGACTTTGAGGACGAACTGGCGCTGGGGTGCCCCGGGCGCGCAGATGAAGAAGTAGCCATTTCCCTACCGGCTTTCTAATCCGATCGTTGGCACTTCAGCAAGGCTGGGCCGCCGTGGCATGTGGAGCACGGGAGGTGGCATTCCGTTCCGTGAGGTTGCGAAACTTCGTGGGCGGAGCGGCTTCCGATCCCGGCACTCGTGCCGTCCGGTGGATGCGCCCTTGCTGGCGTGAACATCACCAGACATCTGCTCAACTGGCGTGGACACATCAAACATACTCCGGCACAAAGAAGCCCGCAATGATCGCTTTTCAGCGCAAAGTCCATTGCGTCCAGGGGAAATGGCATGGCAATTTTGGCTGGATTTTCGTTGCGGATCAGTGCAGCAATGATGCGGGATTTTGGTGGTGTTTTGGTCCCTTTGGGTGGTGGGGGCGCTCCGCAAGCTCTTGCGCTATCGCAATCATTGCGCTTACGGTGGAAATATGTCGGCAACAACGCAAAGCCCCCAATCCCCGCACGTGCTGCGTGAATATGCCATGATTGCCGACGGCGAACGGTCGGCATTAATCGGCCCCCGCGGGGATGTCGCCTGGATGTGCGCCCCTCGGTGGGACAGTGCGGCGTCCTTTTCCTCCCTGATTGGTGGCAGCGGCAGTTTCGCGGTGACGCCTGCCTGTGACCGGTACGTCTGGGGCGGCAGTTACCAGGAAGGGACACTGATTTGGAAGAGCCGCTGGGTTACCACCGATGGAATCATTGAATGCCGGGAGGCCCTGGCACAACCAGCCGACCCGCATCGGGCAGTGTTGTTGCGACGCGTGCATGCGGTCTCGGGTCCGGCGGAAATGAATGTGGTCTTTGAAGTTGCGGCCGGGTTTGGCCGGCACGCCATGACACGGCTCAAATGTGCGGACGGGATCTGGACGGCTCGTAGCGGCCCCTTGCACATCCGCCTGAGCGGGGCCCCAGAGGCCACGGTGTGTGAGGGCGTGCTTCACCTTCGTCTCGAGGTGGCCCCCGGCGAGGCTCATGATTTCGTTTTGGAATTGTCCGAGCTGCCGTTCACCTCGGCACCGGTGGATGCCCGCGTCGCTTGGGCTGAAACAGAAGCCAGCTGGCATGATGCCGTCCCAATGCTGTCGGAAACCATAGCGCCCGACGATGCCCGCCAGTCCTATGCCGTGTTGCGTGGCATGACCGCAGCCAGTGGGGCCATGGTCGCGGCAGCCACACTTGGCTTGCCCGAACGTGCCCAGGAGAAACGCAACTACGACTACCGTTACGCGTGGATCCGCGACCAGTGCTACGCGGGCCAGGCGATTGCCGCATGCGGGGACTATTCGCTCCTTGATGACTCCGTCCGTTTCATCACCGCCAGGCTCCTGGAGGATGGGCCCGGCCTGAAACCGGCCTACACAGTCAGCGGGGGGCGGGTTCCGGACGAAACCTCACTCGCTCTGCCCGGCTATCCGGGCGGGTCCGCGAAAGTTGGGAATTGGGTCAATGAACAATTCCAGCTGGATGCCTTCGGCGAATCCCTGTTGCTCCTTGCGGCCGCAGCGGGCTACGACCACTTGGATCTGGAAAACTGGCGGGCCGCCGAGGTGGCGGTGCAAGCCATTTCGGACCGCTGGCAGGAGCCCGACGCCGGAATTTGGGAGCTCAACAATGACCATTGGGCCCACTCACGGTTGACCTGTGCCGCGGGCCTGCGGGCCATGGCTGTCCATGCCCCGCCGGCCCAGGGCGTGCCATGGACATCGTTGGCTGACACGATTGTTGCCGCCACGGCCGCCGATTGCCTGCACCCGAGCGGCCGGTGGCAGCGCAGCCCGAACGACGACCGGGTCGATGCGGCCCTGCTGCTGCCAACGTTGCGGGGCGCCATCCCGGTGGCTGACCCCCGCAGTCTGGCCACGGTGGAGGCCGTCCGGTCCGAGCTGAGCCGCGACGGCTATGTCTACAGGTTCAGACAGGATGCACGTTCCCTCAATCAGGCGGAAGGTGCATTTCTCCTTTGTGGCTTCGACATGGCGATGGCCGCACACCAGCAAGGCCGTGAAGCGGAGGCAATGCGTTGGTTTGAACGCAACCGCGCCGCCTGCGCAACGACCGGCCTGTTCACAGAGGAATACGACGTCGAACAGCGCCAGCTCCGCGGCAATTTCCCACAGGCATTCGTCCATGCCGCCCTGCTCGAGGCCGCAAGCCGGCTTGCCACGCCACCGGTACCGAACCGGATCAACCTTTAGGAGAAACAATGGAAACCATTCACCAGATAGTTGTCGTGACTGGAGCCAGCGGCGGGATCGGCCGGGCCACCGCCATCGCCTTTGGGCGCCGGGGCGCCACGGTGGCCCTGCTGGCCCGGGGCCAGGCCGGGCTCGACGGCGCCGCGGCGGAAGTGGCGGCGGCCGGAGGGACGGCGTTGACGATTTCCGTGGACATGTCGGATTCCGCCGCCGTCGATGCCGCGGCGGACCGGGTGGAGAAAGAACTAGGTCCCATTGACGTGTGGGTCAATGTGGCTTTCACCTCCGTCTTTGCACCCTTCACCCAGATCAAGCCGGATGAATTCGCGCGGGTAACCGCCGTCTCCTACCTCGGCTACGTTTACGGCACCATGGCCGCCTTGCACCGCATGGGCGCCCGCAACCAGGGCACGATCGTCCAGGTTGGATCCGCCTTGGCCTACCGGGGAATACCGTTGCAAAGCGCCTACTGCGGTGCCAAACATGCCATCCAGGGCTTCAATGAATCGTTGCGTTGCGAACTGCTCCACGAGCACAGCGGCATCCGCACCACGATGGTGCAGATGCCCGCAGTTAACACGCCACAATTCTCCTGGGTTCTGTCCCGGCTGCCCAAGAAAGCGCAACCGGTCCCCCCTATTTATCAACCCGAGGTGGCGGCCCGTGCGGTCGTCTTTGCCGCCAACCATCCGCGGCGGCGCGAGTATTGGGTTGGCGGCAGCACAGCTGCCACGTTGTTGGCCAATGCGGTGGCACCCGGGCTCTTGGATGCCTACTTAGGCCGAACGGGGTACGCCTCGCAGCAAACCAGCGAAACGCGACCGTCGGACCAACCGGAAAATCTTTGGGAGCCGGAGGATGCTAATGCCGACTTTGGCACACACGGTGCCTTCGACGCCCGTTCCACTCCGCGAAGCGCCCAACTCTGGGCGTCCCACCATCACGGCGTGCTGGCGGTGGGGGCCGGCGTCGCGGTCCTCGGAATAGCCGCAGCGACGGGGATACTCCTGGGTCGTCAGGTGCGTCGATGAAAACACTCGAGATCATCCGGGGTAGCTACGGATTGTGCCAGCTGGTCCGGCCCAGCTGCTTTACCGGGTCGCCACCGGAGCAGCGCCGTCTCCCGGCACCGTTGTGCTCATGCGAGTCCTCGGCACCCGGCATGTGCTCCAGGCCTTGTTGTTGGCACGGGCCGGAACCACCGCACACCGGTGTGGTGCCCTCGTTGACTTGGCCCATGCCGGAACCATGGTCGCCGTCGCCTGTGCTGATCAACGGTGGCGCAAGCCAGCCGGCGTTGATGCCACCCTTGCCTCGACGCTTGCCGCGTTGGAGGCCCGGTGATTCAGATCCTAGGCCCGGACCGCCCCCGAAGGGGTCTGTCCCGCAATTCCAAGGCGAAACGCTCGTCATCGGTGACGTCCCCGGCGGCCCGGGCAAAAGCGTCCAGCACCGGCCCCATGGAGCGGCGCAATGCGGAGGGCATCCTGTTCATCACGGCGGCAATGGCTGCGCGCCGGTGTTCCATCACGCCATCCACCAGGGCTTTGCCCTTCGCGCTGAGGGCGAGCAGCAAATATCGCCGGTCGGCTGGGTTGTCCCGGCGGTCCAGCAAGCCCGCAGCAACCAGCCGATCGCAGGTCCTGGTGGCGTTGGAGGGGTGCACGCCCAGATCGACGGCCACCGCCCCGAGGTTTTGCGGCCCATGCGTTGCGATGAAGACCAAGACCCGTAGTTGCGTGGAGGTGACCCGGTGTTCAACTTCCGCTACCGATTGGGCGATGACGGCAAGGAAGACGCGGGCGGCGCGCATCGCCGCGTCGATATCGCCGGCGGACTCCGCTGCGATACCTTCGGCGGCCGAGCTGTCACTGGCAAGGCCGGGGGAATCAAGGTGTTTCACGCCTTCGAGTATCCATCATTTCGTTGCGTATATGCAATGCTTGCGCGGAATTGAGTATTTGCGGGCCACAAACCCCGGTCTGCCGCCCCCACAAGCACCCCTAATACCGTCCCGCACCCCCACCACCACTGAGGAACAACCCATGAAAAATCTAGCAAGCCCCACACGCACCTCGGGGATAGAACCTGCCGACATTATCCACGGGATCGACAAGATGGTGCGCAATGTTGAAACCGGCCGTTTTGAGCGTTCACTCGCGGCACTCACGGCCGCTGGGGCGTTGGTCACCGCCGCGGAGATCTATTTTGAACATGACAAGGCAAGTTTTGGCAATAAATGGATGTGGGTGCCGGTGATTTTGGGGCCTGTGGGGGCTGCGGCCGGCGTTGCGGGGGTCTGCAGCAAGCGGATGGCAAAAACCGCGCTGCCGCTTGCCTCTGCCGTCATTGTCGCCAACGGGCTCCAGGGAACCTACTTTCATGCCCGCGGGATTGCGCAAAAACCGGGCGGCTTCAAGAACCTGCGTTACAACATGGAAATGGGTCCACCCCTGCTCGCCCCACTCTTGGTGACCCTGGTGGGTGGTATGGGCATTGTGGCTGCGGTGCTGAGGCGGGAAAAGTGAGCACCCTGCCACTTGCCGCGAACGACGGCGGCGCCCGGTTCCCCGGATTTAGTTCCGCCAGCCAGTCGAAGCACTGGGACACGGCGACCTCCGCCGTCGTCATGGGCCGCCTGGGCCGGCCCTCGGACATCCGCTTCTTCACTCCCGCCCAGGAGGCGGCCGCCGGTGCCTTGTGCAACCAGCTTTTGGATCAGCGCCAGGAACCGCGCGTCCCCGTGGTGGCCTTGGTCGACGCCCGCCTGGCGGCAAAGGAGACCGATGGCTGGCATTACGAAGACATGCCATCAGATGCACAGGCTTGGGCGCGAACCTTGGCGGCACTTGATGAGGATGCTCTTCTTCGCTGCGGCGCGGTGTTCGCAACGGCCGCTTGGAACGAGCAGGCCCGCCTCCTGCAGAGTATCCAAAACCGCGGCGAAGGCCCGTGGCATGGGATGCCTGCGCAACAAGTGTGGAGCTTGTGGACTCGCTACGCGTGCACCGCGTTTTACTCCCACCCCTGGGCGTGGGACGAAATCGGCTTTGCCGGACCAGCCTATCCACGCGGCTATAAGAACCTGGGGTTGGATGCGAGGGAGCCGTTCGAGGTGCGGGATATCCACCCGCTTGATGACCCGACACGAGCGAAGGCGGGACCCTCATGAGTGCCCTTCGTGATCGCAACGAGTCGGCGTGGCTCCTTCCTGCCGGGCCGGGCACCAACCACGGCCTGCGGGAGCAAATGCGCTGCTTCGCTGACGAGGATGAGGTCGACATCGTCATAGTTGGTGCGGGTGCGGGCGGTTCCACGCTGCTCCAGCGCCTGGCGAGGGCCGGGTGGCGGGCCGTGGCGCTGGAGGCGGGTCCGTTTTGGGATCCGGAACGCGACTGGGTTAGTGATGAGGCTGGTTCACACCACCTCTATTGGACGGAACCTCGCGTCATCGCCGGACATGACCCGGTGCCGCTGGGATCCAACAACTCCGGCCGCGGCGTGGGCGGTTCCATGGTCCACTACGCCGGCTATGTGCCCCGATTTCACCCCAGCGATTTCCGCACCCACACCCTGGACGGGGTGGGAGCCGACTGGCCCTTCCAGTATCAGGACCTCAAGCATTATTACGAGGACATCGAGGAAGAACTGCCCGTTGCCGGTGAGCATTGGCCCTGGGGAGACCCGCACGGTTATCCGCACCGGCCCCACCCGGTCTCCGGGAACGGGGAGCTTTTTTTGCGCGGCGCCCAGGCCTGCGGGATCACAGCCAAGGTGGGCCCCGTTGCCATCGCCAACGGCCGCTTCGGCAACCGTCCCCATTGCATTTACCGTGGGTTCTGCCTTCAAGGCTGCAAGGTCAACGCCAAGGCCTCACCCCTGATCACCCACATTCCCGATGCCCTCGCCCATGGTGCCGAGGTGCGTCCGGATTCCATGGTCACCCGGGTCGAAGTGGATGCACGAACCGGCCGGGCCACCGGCGTGCACTACATTCGCCAGGGCGTGGCGCGTTTTCAGCGGGCCCGCATGGTGGCAATTGCCGGCTATTCCATCGAAACACCCCGCCTGCTCCTGAACTCCGCCACCCCGCGGTTCCCGGAGGGGCTTTGCAACGACTTTGACCAGGTGGGTCGTTACCTGATGGTTCAGGGAGCACCCCAGACGGCCGGGCGTTTCGACGCCGAGGTGCGGATGTGGAAAGGTCCGCCGCCGGAGGTGAGCAGCGAAGAATTCTATGAAACCGACCCCGCGAAACCCTATAAGCGCGGATTTTCCATCCAAACCGTCTCGCCCCTGCCCATCACCTGGGCCGAACACGTCATGGCCCAGGGTCATTGGGGTGCATCCCTGCGCAACTACATGAGCGACTACGTCCATTGGGCGTGCCTGGGCGCCTTGTGCGAGTTCCTGCCGAATGCCGACAACCGGGTCACCCTCTCCGGGGAGAAGGACCGTTACGGGCTTCCGGTGGCGCATTTCTGCTATTCCCAGGGCGGGAACGACCAGGCATTGATGAAGGCGGCCCAAGAACAAATGGAGCTCATCCTCACAGCGGCTGGCGCCGATGAGGTCATCACGATCGACCGCTACGCCCATCTGGTGGGCGGTGCGCGCATGGCCGCCAGGGAAGAGGACGGCGTCGTTGACGGGGAGTGCCGCAGTTTCGCCGTGGAAAACCTGCTCATCACAGACGGCAGCGTGCTGCCGACCCAAGGCAGCGCCAATCCGGCACTGACCATCATGGCCGTAGCCGCCCGCGCCGCCGACCGGCTCCTCATCAACGGAGGGCCGAACCGGCAGAACTAAGACCCAAAAACAAGACCAAGGCCGCGGCCGCGTCCGCGACCCTTGGGAACACCCATCGTTGGAGGAGAGAAGCATGGCAAAGGAAACAGTCTCGGACTATCTGCTGGCACGACTACGCGAATGGGGCGTGGAGCACGTGTTCGCTTTCCCCGGAGACGGCATCAACGGCACCTTGGCGGCGTTTGGGCGCGCGAAAAACCAGCCGAAGTTCATTCAGTCCCGACACGAGGAAATGTCCGGGTTCGAGGCGGTCGGCTACGCCAAATTCACCGGCCGGCTCGGTGTCTGCATGGCGACCTCCGGCCCAGGGGCCATCCACCTCCTGAACGGGCTCTACGACGCAAAGCTTGACCATGTTCCGGTGGTGGCCATCGTCGGGCAGACCGCGCAATCGGCGATTGGCGGTTCCTACCAGCAGGAAGTCGACCTGGTGACGTTGTTTAAGGACGTTGCTGGCGACTACGTCCAGCTGGTCACCGTTGCGGAGCAGTTACCCAATGTGTTGGACCGCGCCATCCGGATCGCCATGGCCGAACGGGCACCCACCGCGATCATCATCCCCTCGGATGTGCAAGACCTGGAGTACTCGCCCCCCACCCACGCGTTCAAGATGGTGCCCTCGAGCCTCGGGGTGCATTGGCCCACCATCATCCCTGACAATGAAGGACTCAAGGAGGCTGCGGCACTGCTCAATGCCGGCAGCAAGGTGGCCATGCTGGTGGGCTCCGGTGCCCGGGACGCCCGCAAGGAAGTCCAGGAGGTGGCCGACTTACTCGGCGCCGGCGTCGCCAAAGCCCTGCTGGGCAAGGATGTCCTCTCCGATGAGCTGCCTTACGTAACTGGATCCATCGGCCTGCTGGGCACCCGGCCCAGCTACGAACTCATGGCGGACTGCGACACGCTGCTCACCATTGGTTCCAGCTTTCCCTACACGCAGTTCATGCCCAAACCCGGCCAGGCCCGCGGCGTTCAGATCGATGTCGACGCCAAAATGATCGGGATGCGCTACGCCTACGAAACCAATATTGTTGGCGACGCGAAAGCCACGCTGCAGGCCCTGATCCCGCTGCTGGTCCGCAAGGAGGACCGCACTTGGCTCGAAACCATCGAAGCAAACGTCACCCGATGGTGGGAGACGATGGAGATGGAGGCCAAAGTCGATGCCAAACCCATCAACCCCATGCGCCTGTTCTCCGAGCTCTCCCCCCGCCTGCCGGAGAACGCCATTGTCACGGCGGACTCCGGATCATCAGCCAACTGGTATGCTCGGCAACTGAAATTCCATGGCAACATGCGCGGCTCACTCTCCGGCAACCTGGCCACCATGGGCCCCGGAGTTCCCTACGGCATCGGCGCCAAGTTCGGCTCCCCGGAGCGACCCGTAATCGTCTTCGCAGGGGACGGGGCCATGCAAATGAACGGCTTGGCCGAGCTGATCACCATCAAGCACTACTGGAAGGAATGGTCCGACCCCCGCCTTATCGTCGCCGTCCTCCACAATGACGACTTGAACCAGGTCACCTGGGAGATGCGCGCCATGGAAGGTGCACCATCATTCACCGAGTCCCAAACCCTCCCGGATATCCCCTACGCCGAGTTCGCTGAACTTCTGGGATTGCAGGGCATCTACGTGGATTCCCCGGACGACGTCGGCCCGGCCTGGGAGCGGGCCCTGGCCGCGGACCGCCCCACCGTCCTGGACGTTCGGGTTGACCCCGACGTCCCGCCGATCCCACCGCACGCAACCTTCGAGCAGGCCCTGGATAGCGCGAAGGCAGTACTCAAGGGCGATCAAAGCGCCCTGGGAATCATCGTGGAGGGCGTCAAAACGAAGCTACAGGAATTCCTCCCCCACAAGGAGAACTAAGGCCGTGAAGTCCGATCCGATGATCCAGAAGCTGGAGGTATCTGCGTTCCGGGTGCCCACGGATGCCCCGGAAGCAGACGGCACCTTTGCCTGGGACTCCACCACCATGGTCCTTGTCCAGGCTCACGGGGGCGGCGCCACCGGGCTCGGCTTCACCTACGCCCCGGCAGCCTGTGCAGCCCTAACCACCGAACTGCTCAGTCCCGCCGTCGTCGGCCTGTCTGCCCTGGACGTGGGCGCCGCCGCGGGCGCGATGGCCCACGCGGTGCGCAACGCCAACCGCCCCGGCGCAGTTGGCTACGCCATCTCCGCAGTCGATTGTGCACTGTGGGACCTCAAGGCCAGGCTCCTTGGGCTGCCCCTGCACCGGCTCCTCGGGGCCGTCCGGGGTGAGGTGGCCGTCTATGGCAGCGGCGGCTTCACCACCTATGACGAGCGGGAGCTCAAATCCCAACTCACCGGCTGGGCTCACGACCAAAGGATCCCCCGGGTCAAAATCAAGATAGGCGAATCCGGCGGGACCCGGGAGGCCCGTGACCTGGTGCGGATGCGGCAGGCTCGAGAGGCTGTCGGTGACGACGTCGAACTATTCGTCGATGCCAACGGCGGCTACAGCGCCAAACAGGCCATCCGGCTCATGTCCAAGGCCGAAGGCCTGGACATCCGTTGGCTGGAAGAACCCGTCAGCTCGGAGAACCTGGCCGGGTTGCGGGAGGTCCGCGATCGGGTCGATGCCGACGTTGCCGCCGGCGAATACGGTACGGAGCTGAGCTACTACCAACGAATGTGCGCAGCCAATGCCCTCGATTGTGTGCAGGCAGATGTTTCGCGGTGCGGCGGTATCAGCGAATGGCTGCGGATCGCCGCCGTCGCTGCGGCCCACGAATTGGAAGTCTCCGGCCACTGCGCCCCGCACTTGAGCGTTCACGTGGGAGCAGCCACGCCGAACTTCCGGCATCTGGAGTGGTTCCACGACCACGTCCGCATAGAAACGATGTTCTTCGACGGCTGTCTGGACCCGGCAGGCGGGACTCTCACACCCACCTCCGACGCCGGCAACGGGCTGGCCTTGCGCACCGCCGACATGGTCCCCTACCGGATCGCCTGAGAGCCGAGGCACTGCCATGGACCCGTCCGCCCCCCAGCCGCAGGAACCACCACCGTCCAGTCACAGGGACCTGCCGTGGTGCTGCCGGTGTGGTACTGACGAGTACTTGAATTTCGAGGCCGTGGTGGAGGTTCCCGACCACTTCGACCTCGTCGATGTCAGCTACGTCTGTGCCGGGTGCGAGAGCTTTTACGGACATTTGACCCCCAAAGCCGGAATGGAATCCAATGTCCTGGCAAGCTTCGGCATCCCACTCGTCAACGAAAAGGCGGCCGGGTACCTCCACTGTGGTGAGCCCATGACGCCCACCGGCGACCGGATGCCGACACCCCACGCGCGGATGGGTCCCCACCACGATTCGTGGCAACCTCCCAGGCGTTCCCCCATGCAAGTCCTGCGGTGCCGCTGCGGGTTTCAAATGGAGGTTCCCCTCCGTCCGGACGGAGGGGCGGTCCGCAAGATAAGTGCCCCGGGATCTTGGCCGTCGCACTCAATCAGCCCCACAGGCAAGGGCCAGGTGCCACAATAAGGCCATGAGCATGCAACGCTTCAACAGGCGCTCCCACCACTCCCGGATTCGCTTGGCAGTCATGGCGGCGATCGGCGTTGCCGCCGCGCTGGCAGTGGGACTTTTCGGTTCCTGGGATTTTGCCCCGTCACTGGGATGGGATGCCGCGTCGCTCACGTTTTTGTGCTGGGTCTGGGCCATCATTGGTCGACTGGATCCGGCGGGCACCGCCGCCCACGCCGGCCGGGAAGACCCCGGCCAAGCGAGTTCGGACGTGCTCCTCCTGGCTGCGACAATGGCAAGTTTCGGCGGCGTCGTCCTGATTCTCTTGAACGCCGGCTCAGCCCAAGGAGGCTCGAAAGCGGCAATCCTTGGCCTGGCCCTGGCGAGCGTGGCCTTGTCCTGGTTCCTCATCCACACCATGTTCACCCTCCGATACGCCCGCCTCTACTACCGCGATCACAAAGGAGTCGACTTCAATGAGGAGACCCCGCCCCACTACCGTGACTTCGCTTACCTGGCCTTCACCGTAGGCATGACGTTCCAGGTCTCCGACACCGATCTGAAAACGGATGCGATTCGGTCCACAGCACTGCGCCATGCACTCCTCTCCTACCTGCTCGGTGCCATCATTTTGGCGACCACGATTAACTTGGTCGCGGGGCTCGTTGGCTAGTGTCCGGACTAGCAGGCCAAGCTTGTAGTGGACATTTGAGAGGAGAACTTCTCTCTTGACATGTTGTGCTCGCTTACGGTGGGATTCTTGGTGGCTGTGTCTATGTGCAAGGCCATGTTGTCCTTGGCGAGGACGATTGAGCCGTCAGGAGCCCGGATGAATAGTGGTGCCATGTTCGAGAATTTCATTGTTGAGGACATTGATGTCGGCGAGAGAATTGTTCATGTGCGCCACGGCGGGCACGGGCCCGCAGTGCTCCTCTTACACGGGCACCCACGGACAGGCTCAACTTGGCATTGGGTCGCGCCCGCTCTAGCCGCTCGCGGCTTTCGCGTTGCGGTTCCCGGCCTTCGGGGCTACGGTGCCTCATGCGGGCCGGCGGCCGCGATAAACCACGCGCCGGCATCAAAACGCGCGATGGCTCGCGATCTTGTGGCCTTGATGGACACGCTCGGAATCCAGAAATTTGCAGTCGCCGGCCATGACCGCGGCAGTTACGTCGCCTTCCGATTGGCGCTGGATCATCCCCAAAGACTGACCAAGGTCGTTCTGCTGGACGGCCTGCGGATCGTCGAACATCTCGAGCGAATCAACGTCGACTTCGCAACACGCTGGTGGCACTGGTTCTTCTTCGCCAAGCCCAGCACTCCCGAACGCGTCATCAATGCCGATCCGGACGGCTGGTACCACGGCGATGCAGAAAGTATGGGCCGCGAAAACTACGACGAATGGCGGGCCGCCACCCGAAACCCGGATGTGGTGCGAGGCATGCTTGAGGACTACAGGGCCGGGCTAAACATCGACCGCGCCGACGAAGAGGGCGACCGGTCGGCCGGGCGAAGGGTCGAGAACCCCTTGTTGGTGTTGTGGTCTTTACAAGACGATCTGGAACGATTGCATGGGGATCCGCTCGCTATCTGGCGCAATTGGGCGCCCGACGTTCGAGGACACGGCATTGACTCAGGACACGGCATTGACTCAGGACACCACATCGCCGAGGAGGCACCGGACGCGCTGACCGATGTGCTTGCACGTTTCTTTGGAAACGATTGAGGTGTTCGTGAAACTGACAAGTAGATTAATCACGGACTCTTTTGGGCCGGCGCGAAATTCTCTACACCTGGCCACCCTAGGTCTACTTGGAGTTAGTGCGACTCCTGTGCAAAGCACTCGGAACCGACTAGAGTGGCCTGCAGACTTGATCGACGGCCTAAGCAATGGGCTGGGAAACATCAACTGGCAGGGCCAGAGCTGTGTGAAGAATCCACCACTTGTTGATTATAGTCCGCTCAGTGAGGACCTTTCCGATGACGGCCAACGATTCCCTGCATCTTCCCAGTGACAACCCGGACGCCCCCGAGCCAGACCTCAGCTGTCCTAAGTGTCACAACCCCGATAGCCTGATTTTGGAGTCCTTAGGACCCATGACAACCGGTTGCGTCGATCAGGTCAGTATTGAATACAGCTGCGGGGCTTGCGAATCGTTTTACGCACACGACGCTCCGTTTAAGAGCGTAGGCAGGTTGCTGGCGGCGACATCTACCACGTCAAACGTATTGCAAATTGGGGGAAAGTACATTCACTGTGGCGAACCGATGCTGGCAGGAGAACTTCACTACACAACGTTGAAAGTTGACGACGACGATTTAGCTGACGCACCGGCGGTGACGGTTGAAACTTCCGTCTTGCGATGCCATTGCGGATTTCAAATGTCGATTCCGACCCATTGATTCGGGGAACTGCTCCCGCCGGTCTTCCTGGAAACAACGATCGTTGCCGCCATCATTCTGCTTACTGTTCACGCCATCTCGACCTTTGCCTCACGGAGCCTCGGGCCATCCTCGATTGTGACAATTTCCCACAAAACCGCTGTCGACCGACGACGCCATCAGCACCGTTCCCTGACCAAGGATCCCGCCTCAATGACGGCTCCACGGTACGTGATACCCCGACAAATTCGAGGAAGATAGAACGCGCCAGTCACCACCAGAGAACATAGAATAGGGGAAGGCGTTCAAGCTACGGACACCTGTCACCATATGGCCCATCTTCCGGTGGGGAAGGGACCTGCTGATAGCAGGAAACACACCACCCCATGCGTTCGGGAACGATCCCCGGCACGCCGGCTAGAGGACTGTTGATGACCACGCCAACCATCGATCAGACACACCCCAACAACACGCCCGCCCCGTGCAAGACCGCGAAAGAACAATCGCCACCGGGCCCGGGCCTCACGGTGGCCGAACACCTTCAAGAACTTGTCATCGATAGTACCGACCTCACTGAATTCCTCCTCCTACTCTGCGACTACTCCGCAACCCTGGCCACCGCCGAGGACCAGCCCGCCGCCGTCGAGTGTGCCGTAATGCTCTACCAACGCCACCGAACGCTCGCCGGAACAGGAAACACTGCCAGAGCCCAGCTGCTCAACGAGCTTCTCGATAACACGGAACAGAACCCATCCTTGGCGGCTTTGAAGCAAGAGCGCACCATCGTTATCCACGAGGCCCTCACCGACCAGAGGTGGCCTTTGTACAGCCAAGGACTCATAGACCGTGGAGTTAACAGCGTCCTGGCTGTTCCACTCATACTGGGCGACGGGGCAGCGGCGTCTATCAGCTTCTACTCCACCGTCCCGCATGCCTTCGACGACGACATGGCGGCCAGCGCCAAAAAATACGCCAGGCAGGCACAAGGTGCCCTCCGATTGGCCGTCCGGATCGGCGTTAAACAACAGAAGGCCGAGGACCTTCAAAACGCCATGAATGCCCGGACTGTCGTGGACCTCGCCATCGGCGTGATCATGGGCCAACAACACTGCCCCCAAGACACAGCCCTTGAGCTCCTGTGCAAGGCGGCCACCTCACGGAACGAAAACATCAGGATCATCGCCGAAGAAATCGTCAACTGGCTCACCAAAACCAACGTGACCACCCACTTCGACAGCTAGGCGCCCCGCCTGCACCCGTGGCCTGGCCTGGCCTGGCCTAAGGAGGCAACTAACCCACCGGGCGGCATTCAAGCGGCCGGGTAGTTGTCTTCGCGCAGGAAACGGGCGAGATGGGCGGCGTTGCGTGCAAGGCCGTCGTTGGTTGAAGCCACCAGGTCAGGAACCTTCTCGAGGTCCTTGTAGTCAATGGTTTGCATGGCTTCGCCCACCCAATAGGTTCCACCTTGCGCAGGCAGGGTGAATCCAATGTCGTTGAGGCCCTGCATCATGTCAGCGATAGTTTTGTGGGCCCCGTCTTCATTGCCGACCACCGCGACGGTCGCGACTTTGCCGTACATGATGGGGCGGCCTTGGGCGTCGGTTTCGGACAGGTCGGCATCCAGCCGTTCCATGACCTGTTGGGCAACGCTGCACGGGTGGCCCATCCAGATAGGTGTGGACAGCACCAGGATGTCCGCGGCAAGGATTTGCTCCCTGATGGAGGGCCAAGCGTCGCCATCGCCCATATCCACAAGCACGCCCCGCTTGACGTTGTGATCCACCACACGAAGTGAAGATGTGGCGACTCCGTGGCTTTCAAGTTCACCCAACACATGCTGCGCGAGCAGTTCACTACTGGATGCCGCCGGTGATGGGGAAAGCGTGCAAATAATGGCGAGAGCTGAAAGATCGGTCATAAGTCCGTTCCCGGTGAAATAGGGGTATTGGGGGTCTATCGCGTTATTGTGCCTCTATTGCAGTACACCACGCATGACCGGGCAGCGCCACCGGCCCACTTCCACATCGGAGGCTGTCGACTGCTTGTCCCCGCACTCATTGCCGGCAGCCGGCGAGACGGCCCGTAGCTTCTTCGGATTCAAAGGTCTAGAGTCGGAAACAGCAGATGAAGCAGCCATCGGCGTGTGCGGAGTGTCCAGATCACCATCGGTTGCCAGTCATCACGACTACCCTTCCGGTAGCTGCCCGCTCCACAACCATCCAACCATTGTGGAGGACCCCCATGTTTGAACATTTCACCACGCCCGAAGAAATTTTCAGCTACAAGCTCGGCTCAGCACTGACCATGGAGTACGACTCTTTGGAAATGCTCGGCGAGTTGGAGACGACGGCCCAGCGCAGCGAACTCAAAACGCTGTTCCAGGAACACGCAGCGGAAACCCGCCAGCAAATTGAAAACCTCAAGAAGTGCTTCGAATTGCTCGGCGAAGACGTGAACGATTCCCCCTCGCCCACCACCAAGGGCTTGGCCAAAGAAGGCAAGTCATCCATCGCCAAGACCGACGACAGCCTCCTCGATGCCGTGGTGCTCGCCGGCGCCCTCGAGACCGAGCACTACGAAACGGCCGTCTACGAAACATTGATCACCCACGCCGACGCCCGGGGTGCATCGGAGGTGGTGGCCCTGTTGCGGGCAAACCTGGACCAGGAACAGGCCGCCATTGACAAGATCAAGAAGGCCGCGACATCGATTGCACACGCGGGAGTCGCCGTCGAGGAAACGGACTCCCCGGATGCGGCAACAGGTTTTGACGGACTCGGTGGGATCGCCCCCGCAGGGGTCCCGCCCTTCCTTCCGCCGTCCAGCATCTAGCTCCAATCGAGCATTTGGACTTGGGGCAGCTGGAAGTTGAAGGCCACCACAGACCCCAGTAGTGACGTCTGGGCGCCGCGAACTCCCTACGCCCGGGCGGGGAGACCCATCCGTGTGGATCAGGGACTGGCAGCGGGGTCCGGTCGGCCGGCCGGACTGCTCAGTGCGGTGCGGGACCCCTGCCAGTCAGCCGCCCGTGACGGTGAACCAGATCCCGTAGACGCCCGCCACGCACATGACGGCCGTGGTTGCCCAGCCCAGGATGGTGGAGAGCGCGCGATTGCGGTATTTGCCCATGATTTTCCGGTCCCGTGAAATGAGCATCATGATGATCAGGAACGGTCCGGCCGTGGTGGCATTGACCACTGCGCTAAGAACTAGCAGCCCGATGGGGTTGGTATCGATGACGGCGAGGACCGTGCCAAGGACCATTCCGGCCCCAAGCAGTGAATAGAACGCTGGAGCTTTACTTGGTTTGCGATCCAATCTCCAGTTCTTGTTCAACAGTCCCATGAGTCCAACGACGCCGGAGGCTGCAAGGACGGGAACCGCAAGCATTCCGGAGCGATGAAGCCTAGCGCGAAAAGGGTTCCAGCATAGCTACCCGCCACGGGCTCTAGGGCCTGGGCCGCATCGGCGACGCTGCTGACTGTCTTGTGTTGTGTGCCTAGGGTCGCCGCGGATGAAGCGATGATGGCGAACATGACCAGAGCGCTGAACACCATTCCCGGGAAGACGTCGACCCGGCCATTGCGCAACGTACGATCGGCCTCCCTGCGGGGCCGGTTCTTCAATGCCGGTGCCATGTCGCCTTCCCTGGATTCGACACGGAGTTCCTCGATACGTCGGGCCGACTGCCAGAAGAACATGCACGGGGAAATCGTGGTGCTCAACACGGCCACTATCAGCCCCAAGTACGCCAGCGAGAGCTGGAATTGCAACCCCAGCAGGCCACGGCCGACGTCGGCCTAATTGACGCCTGAGACGAATAGGAAACCTACATAGATCAGGAGCCCCAGGCACAGCCGTTTGAAAGTCCGCCCGATCCATTCAAAGGAGCCAAAAGCTACGGCCACAATGGTGCCGACGCAGGCGATCGCTGTCCTGAAGAAGCCCGGGCCAGCCCTCAAAAGTGTCATGCCCAGACCGATGGCGTTCAGATCCGCTGCCAGATTCAGGCAATTTGCCGCAATCAGCGCCACCACCAGCACCCCGATCTCGATCCTGAAACCGAGGGTGAACTTGCGCCGAATGAGCGCCCCTACGCTGTCCCCTGTGGCCAAAGCCATTCGGTCGCAAATCTCCTGGACGGCCATCATCATCGGCATCGTCACCGGAACTGTCCAGAGCAGGCCGTTTCCGTAGGCGGCGCCGGCTTGCGAATATGTGGCAATTCCGAGGGATCATCGTCGGCCGCTCCCGTCACCACACCCGGCCCCAAAATCTTGAGGAAGCGCAGCAGAGGATTCCTGTGCCCGGACCGGGACTGGGTCGCAGGCTGATCGTCCGCCGTTCCCACCTCGTCATGTGTGTCCGGCACGCGGATCCCGCTCATGACAAGGTCCCCTCTTTGTCCCGTCCCATCGAACGCAACAGCCTCGGATACACGATTAGTGCGAACACGAGGCCAATAATCAGCAATCCCATGACGAGTGCCGCCGCCAGCGCACCGAGAACCACGTAGAAGATCAAGCCGGCACCTCCCGCCACCAAGGTGCCGACCAGCCACAGCACGGTTTGCACCACACGGTGCCCGGCGACCACCAAGCGCTCCTTGATTCTTAGCCCAAACAGTTCACGATGTACCGCCACGGGAACAAGCATCAAGCCCGTCGCCCCGGCCGCAACAATCACCAGAGACAGGTACAAGACCACTGCTGGAGTGGGAAGGAAAGCAAAGCGCTGCTGAAACGGCAGCGTGAGCAGGAATCCGGCAATAATCTGAGTTCCGGTTTGCATCACCCGCAATTCCTGCAGCAGGTCATCCCAGTTCCGGTCGCGCTGTTCGTTGCGAGTTTCATGGCGCCCGTCCCCGGCGTCAATTCCACCCCGAGACGGGGAATCCTGTGGCACGTGGACAGAGTTTTCAAAGTCATCGTGGATCAGCCGGGCCATGAGGGCCTCTATTCGATGTGTTCCGAAGAGCGGAACGGCATTCACAGGCTTGGTACTAAACCTCCAGTAATTATACGCGCGAACTACCGGAGCAGCCCGAAAATCGCCCCGCATCCGGAGCATTCCCCATCCCAGGTAGCGTCCGCCTGCAGCGCCAGCGACCGTTCCGGAAACTCAAGTGCCCGCCAGATCGGCAGCCTGTCCGGCCCGTACCAGGGCGCATCCTGACTAACGTTTGCAATCTTCTCCTCCCGTTGAGTGGGTGTGACGAGAAGCATTCAGATAAGTCCGGACGCCACCTCGTTTAGCAGGATCCCCGAGGCTTAGCTGTATTACCCCGGGACGTTAGTGGCGTGCGGCGTGGCTGAGTGACAAAAAGAAGACCTCTGGGTGAGGTGGAACTTGTCTAGAGATCCATTTACTCAGCCCGGAGGTTTTCTTCATGTCCCATGTTAACGCTAGTTTTGGCTCCGAGGGGCCGGCTGATGCTGGCTCGGTGCGTTGTGGAGGACGGGTGGCCCGTGCGTCGGGCCGCGGAGCGTTTTCAGGTCTCGGCGACGACCGCGGCGCGGTGGGCGGCCCGCTTCAGGGAACACGGTGAGGCCGGCATGGCCGATCGTTCCTCCCGACCCAAGAACTCTCCGCGACGTACTCCGGAGCGTATCGAGCGAAGGATTATTGGGGTGCGAGTGAACCGGCGCTGGGGCCCGGCCAGGATCGCCTACCTGCTGGGCTTGCACCCCTCCACGGTCTATAACGTGCTGGCCCGGTACGGGTTAGCGAAACTTTCCTGGCTGGACCGGGCCACCGGACGGGTGATCCGCCGCTATGAACACCCCGCTCCCGGGGACCTAATCCACGTCGATATCAAGAAACTCGGGCGCATCCCGGACGGTGGCGGCCACAAAGTCCTCGGCAAAGCCGCGGGGAAACGGAACAAGACCCGCACGGAAGCCAACCGCAAGCCCGGCTACGCGTACCTGCATAACGGAAGTCGATGACCACTCCCGACTGGCCTACACCGAAATCCTCACCGATGAGAAGAAGGAAACTGCGGCCGGGTTCTGGGAACGCGCCAACAACTACTTCAACCAGTGCCGGGATTACCGTGCAACGGGTCCTGACGGACAACGGTTCCTGCTACCGCTCCCATACCTTCGCCGACGCCCTGGGAACAGACATCACCCACAAACGCACCCGCCCCTACCGGCCCCAAACCAACGGCAAAGTCGAACGCTTCAACCGCACCCTGCTCGAGGAATGGGCCTACGCGAAACCCTACCGCTCAGAGACCGAGAGAGTCGCAGCATTCCCCGACTGGCTGCACTACTACAATCATCAACGAGGACACACCTCACTCAAAGGCCTCACACCAGCAGACCGCGTACCCAACCTTCATGGGTAATACACTTAGCCAACGGGTACGTCAGGCTGATGATGGACGGTCTCGTCGCCGCAGAATCCAATAATCAAGGCGGTTTGGACCCCTTGCATCGACAACTTGTTGATGATTAGAGGGCCGACGAGCAAGTGCAGCAGTGCCGATTTGGCCAACCACAGCAACGAATATCCTGGTCTACCCCGGGTTTGTATATGTTGTCTTGCTCATTGATCTGCACTCGTGTGCCATTGTGGACCGGAGACCTCCACGATCAAGGACAAAGCGTTCGTGGAACAGTGCGTGCGTATGGCACTGTGGCGGCGCCAACACGCAGGCCGGCCTGTCCCGGACGGGCTGCTTCATCATTCGGACGCGGGCAGCCAGTACACGTCGATCCGCTACACCGACGCCCTGTCCCTGGAAGGACTACAGCCATCGATCTGTCCAGCCCCTCAAGGATTAATTGAACTGTCAACAGCGGTTTGCCCGGTAGAAACCCTTGAAGGCTAGTGCCGTCTCCGATGCCGGAGGTGTGACTCATGAGTATCCGATCGGCGGACGCTCCCGAGCCTAACTGCTCATCCTGAAGTCTCCAACTCTTCAAGATGGTGTTGACGTCCTGATCGAAATAGATTAGCCCGATCTGCGCAGCCTTTGGCGATGCCATCGCCGCCACCGCTTTGCTGATTAAGGCTGCCTGGTAGAGGCTTTCGTCTGTCGCAGTCGGGCCGGATCGCAGGTCCGCTGCACCCCAAAATTTGGTCCAAGCGACCGCGAAATCTTCTAATGACTGAAGACCTGGCACTGGGACGTGGAAGTGGTCCAACAAGTGGGTAATGGTCATGGCGTCGGTCTATCGACGGGCGGGTGACTGTCGCCCGTCGGTCTCGTGAATTCTCACTGCTTGCTTGCCCGATGTTTCTGGCCGAGTGGCTGGAATGTCCAGAAACCTACCGTGATGAATTGCTGGCAACGGCGGCAAGTATTTGCGGTTTGGGGGCACTCATCACCGCAACCTGCGGGTGAATCCAACTCTCTGCAGGCTGGAATGCAGCGCTCAATCGCGGGTGAGTGCGACTGGCTGAAAGCAACGGGATACCAGTGGGTGGCCGGAATATTCCTGGATTGCCTTCCCCTGCCCTAAGGTCCGGGTGTAACGTTTGGGTCACGGTCTCGGCACTATCCATAGCGATATCCCAACGTTTGGAGACCGATAATGTTTGACCAAAAATTCATTGCCGAAGCCATTTCCCGTAGTGCTGAAACGCCCTCCGATCGACGCAATTTCTTCCGGGTGGCTGGACTCACGGGAGCCGGATTCGGGATTGCCGCCCTGGCAGCAGCCACCGCTAGCGCCGCCGATGCCGCCCCCTCCAAGGGTCCCAGTGACGCCTCTATCTTGAATTTCGCGCTGAACCTGGAATACCTCGAAGCCGAGTTTTATCTCCGAGCGGTCACTGGACACGGTCTCCCCGAGAACCTCACAACAGGGACCGGACGCCGCGGGCACGTCGATGGCGGCCACGCTGTTCCCTTCAAGACACGGCGGATCCGCCAGATCGCCACCGAAATCGCTAGCGACGAAAAGTCCCATGTCGCCTTCCTGCGCGGTGCCCTCGGATCGGTCGCGGTTTCCCGCCCGAGCATCAACATCGATGACAGCTTCACCGCGGCCGCCATCGCCGCCGGGTTAATCAAGAAGGGAGAAAAATTCAACGTCTACGCGAACGAACAAAACTTCCTCCTCGGAGCCTTCGTCTTCGAAGACGTTGGCGTCACCGCCTACAAGGGCGCCGCACCCCTGGTCACCAACAAGACCTACCTGGACGCCGCTGCGGGGATCCTCGCCGTGGAAGCCTACCATGCAGGCATCATCCGCAGCACCCTGTTGGAGATGGGCCTTGCCGCACCAACGGTGAACATCTCCAACCTCAGGGACGCCGTCGACGGCCGCACCGACGACGATCAGCCCATCGTGCTCAACGGCATGGCGAACCTGGTCCCCACCGACGCCAACGGCATCGCCTTCGGACGCACCACCGCCCAAGTACTAAACATCGTCTACCTGACCGGCGAGAAGGTCCGCTCCGGCGGGTTCTTCCCCCAAGGCGTCAACGGCACCATCAACACCAGCGGAGACAACGACCGCGACGGTGACGACTAAACCGCCCCACGAAAACAAGCCACCACGGGTGCACCGCCTCCGGGAAATCGGAGACGGTGCACCCGTCGTCGCCTCCAGCCCTGACCACATAGGCCCGCCCGCCGAGTCTCACCCCTCCATGCCCGACCGCAGATAGCGCTGCGCCGCCGACGCAAGATCATTGCGGAAGAGTTCAGTCGGACGAGGGAACACAGTCTTCACACCAGACATTGCTAGTTTGCCCAACGCTGAGGAGGAATACGTCTCCTTCTCCCACGAGTACATGTCTGCGTGCTTTGTTCCTACTAGATGGCCTTTCCTAGGAGCGGGTACCGGTCGTTGGGGCAGAACCAGCAAGGCCCCCGGGCTGAGAACATCCACCCCCTGTAACCACTCCCTGCCCTCAACCGAGACGGCACCCCTTCTACAAGGCGTAGCCGCCACAATCTAGGCCCAGCCGTGGACGGGTGAGGGCCTTCCCCCGGCTCCGGGGAAGGGCCCTCCTGTCCTGCGTTGCCAGTCTTGTTCTAGGCGGTCTCGGCCTGGAAGATCTGTTCGCTCACGTCGTTGCGGAGGATATAGTTTTGTCCGCCGGTGTGGTTAACGGTGCCATCGAGGATGTAGAAACCCCGCCCGGCACCTGGTCCACCGGCGGCCCGGTCAAGAGCATCAATGAGATGCCGACCCAGGTGCCCTTTGGGCCCGAGTGCTTTGATTTCGATGAGTTCTTCGACCCTCAGCGCTGCCAGGACCGTTGCTATGTCAGCCATGTGTTTCTTCCCCCAATAAGTTCTGGGCCCCTGTGGGCCTGAATCCACAGGTTAGGCCACGACGGACGCGGCTGCAAAATTCGGATTCGTGCCCACGGCCGGGAATGATACCGACGTGGACGCTATTGCTTGGCGAGGACGGTGTCCACGAGTTTGACGAGTTCACCGCTGGCGGCCGGGGTGATCGCAGCCCCGGTCTTAACGACCGTGACGGCGAGATTGCCCTTGATAGCGGTCACGGTGAGAGCGGTAACTTTCTGCCCGGTCGGGGCTGTCTCGCTGGCCAACGAACCCAGCGAGGTGTCCCCGGTAGTGGTTACTGGGACCGGGGTGACTTTGGAGGTGGTCTTCTTCCCAGCGACCGTGATAGTCACCGTGGAGCACTGCGACGCGGCCTTCTGACTTGCCGTCAGCTGCTCGGACAGGGAGGAAGCATCCTTGACCGCGAATACGGTGACACTAATGCTGGTCTTATCAGCCGCGGAGAGACTATTGCCGGCCGCATAGCTGCTACCCTCGGGGACCTGGGAATTGTTAGTCGCCAGCACCCCACACGCCTTCGGGGTAATCGTCGCGGTTTTCAGCAATTGCCGTGCCACCTGCAATCCCTGATCGATTTGGGCGGCCGGGATCACCGTAAACGCCTGCCCCGCAGGATCCTTCAACGAGGAAATCAGCGACGCGAGCTCCGTGTCCGTGTAGGTCTTCGCGGTCGCGGAAGCCGACGGCATTGCCGAGGCTGTGGTCGCGCTTCCTGCCATGGCGGTCGATGCAGGAGATCCGGCCGTCCCAGCGTTGCCGCAGCCGGTCAGCGCCAGTGCCGCGGCAAAAACAAGTCCATAGGGTGCCAAACGGGTATTCATGTCATGCCCCAATCAGAAGAAGTGACCAGCGGACCCCAGTGATTGTTACCCTAGGCTTCTTTTCCACCTTTGCCCAGACCCCCCGTGCCCTGACGTCAAAACCATGCACCCGTAGATCCTGGCCCCTCCCCCGCCCGATGACGCGCTCCGGTCCCATCCCTCAACGGCTGGCGCGTTCCTGATGGCAGGGCCAAAAAGGTCCAGGGTTTGCCTGTTGTTTCCGGGATGAACGAGCACGGGGGGCGGATCCTGAATCCACGGACCGGATTGGTCTGCCGGACCGGCTTTCGTTTTGTGATCCTTGCCAAATTGGTGGAAGTGGGCGTAGACATAGCCCATCACTTTGCCTGGGTTTGAGGGGACCATGATGTCAATGAAGACGTTGCGCCAGCCACAAGTCATGCCGGATTCGATGAAGCGGGGCTCTTACCCCGGGCGGTGGAGGTGGGTGGGGCGAACCTCCCTGGCCAGTACGGTGACCTTGGGGTTGGTGTTGGCGGTGGGCCTAGGCTCTGCCGCCCCGTCATTCGCCGCGTTACCGACGGGGGATGTGTCCACTCTGGGGTTGTTGGGTGCCCGCCCGGGAGCCACCCGGTTGCCGGTGCAAATCAGTGACCAAGTCAGTGGCTCCATCGACGTCGGGACCGGCAACCTCGCCTTGGCCGTGAGCGCTCTGTCGTTGCCGGGGGTGAGCGGCACTGTGGGGTTGGGGATGAGTTTCAATTCCCTCTCCGCCGACACCGGTACCGCCGGGCTGGTCGCCCCCGCTGGACCCTGGCCCTAGGCTCGGCCGGGTCCCTCTCCACAGCCCCGACCGGGGTGCTCTTTACCTCCGGGGATGGATACTCGGCCCTGTTCACCCCGGTGACGGGTTCAACGACGGCGTACACCTCCCCTGTCGGGGTGAAAGCCGATCTGGTGAAGACAGGCACCACAGGCTGGATCCTGACCTCGCGGACGAGTGCGAGTGTGGTGACGTTCGATACGGACGGGAGAACCACGAAGATCACCGACCGCAACAGTAACCCCACCACGATCATCTGGACCTCCGGGCGGCCCCGTGTTGTGACCTCAACGAAGGGTGTGGCCGGGGCCAGGGTCGCGAACCTCGGTTACGATTCCACGAGCGGGTTGTTGAACTCGATTTCCCAAACCTCCGGGGCCTCTAACCGGTCGGTATCGTTCGCCCGGGACGGGTCGCAGAACCTGACCGGATTCACGGACCTGGCCGGAAAGACCACGACCTTCGGCTACACCGCCAATCGCGTCACCACGATTACTTCCCCGGCCGGCGGGGTCACGAACCTCAGCTACGACAGCACCGGCCGTGTCACCACGATCAAACAAGTCAATGGTTCTGCCGGCTCGCCCGGGGATTCGATCACCCGTCTGACCTACCCCTCGAGCTCCCAAACCCTGCTGGCCGGCCCGAATACCAACCAAAGTGTTGCTGTCGCGACCGGCCCGCACACCACCTACACACTATCGACCACGGGCAGAGTGTTAGCGGCGACAGATCCGATGAGTCGGGCCCGCGCCGGAACCTACACAGCGGACTTCGACACCCTCACCACGACCCAGGGCACCGGCACCACGGCCGGGACCACGACGAACACCTTCGGGGCGAACACGGGCCAATCCCTGACCCAGTCCCAAGCCCCCGGCGGGGCCACCGCCCAGTTCGCCTACGGAAACACCGCCGCGTCGACGAAGTATTTACCGACCTCCTCCACCAGTGACGCCGGGGACACCTCGCTGTTCACCTTTGACGGGGCCGGAAACGCCCTGACCTCCTCTGACTCACTCGCCGCGACCGCGACGCTGACGTACAACACCGATGGCACCGTGGCCACCGCGTTGGCGCCCGGCAACGGGGCCAACAAAACCCTCTACGGCTATAACGGCAACCATGAGTTGACCACGGTCACACCGGTGACCGGGTCCTCCCTTAACGCCCAATCCTCCAGCTACGACCAATGGGGACGGCTATCCACCCAGACCACTGGTGCCGGGACGACCTTGACTTACAGCTACGACGCCGTGGGCCGATTGGCCGGGACCATGTTCTCCGACACAACCCCGTCCATCGGGTACACGTATAACGAGAACGGGCAGATCCTGACCCGCACCGACGGGGCCGGGACCACCACCTACAGTTATGACCAGATGGGTCGGTTGACTTCCCGGGTCAACACCGCCGGAGGGGGCACCATCGCCTACGCCTACGACCTGGCCTCGAACCTGGCCTCGACCACCGACACCCGTGGCACCACCAGCTACGCCTATGACGACTCCGGGACACCCACCTCGTTGACGTACCTGCAAAACCTTGGCGGTGTCCCGAACGCCGGGACCTTGGGATTTGCTACCGATGACCGGGGCCGGCGCACCGATACCTGGTTACAAACCAACCCCGCCCACACCGTCTGGTCCGCGCACACCCACACCGACTACGACACCACCGGGCGGGTCTCCCGCACCACCGCCGCCCAAGGTACCGGCAACAGCTCCAACACCACCGTCCTGGATATTTCCTACTGTCACGCTTTCGGTTCCACCGCCCCGTCGTGTCCGACGACGGCCAGTGCGGACCGGGCCAATATCCAATGGGCCAAAGACAACCTCACCGGCTCCGTGACCGCCTACAGCTATGACGGGGCGAACCGGCTCACCAAAGCCGCCACCACCGGCGGCACCACCCCCGCCATCACCTACAACTACAGCTACGACTCCCGCGGGAACCGACTCACCGCCACCACCACCGGGGCCACCACCACCACCACCGGGGCCACCACCACCAACCAGTCCTTCACCGTCAACGCCGGCAACCAAATCACCAACACCAGCTACACCTACAACGGGACAGGGAACCTCACCAAAGACCCCAACGGGAGCTACACCTACAACGGGGCCTCCCAACTCGCCACCACCACGAAGGCCGGCACCACCTACACCTACAGCTACGCCGGCGCCTCCCAAAACGAACTCCTGGCCCAAACCACCCCCACCGCGACCTACTCCTACACCTACGGGCGCACCGATGCCCAGGGCCTACCCATCATTGAACAAGTCCACGAGAACGCGAATACCGCCTACATCGAACACGACCCCGTCACCGGCGAACCCCTCATGCTCCGCACCTCCTCCGGCCTGCAATCCTTGTACGTCAACGACGGCACCGGAAACCCGATCGGAGTCACCACCACCGCCGCCTACCCCGGCTTCACCTACAGCTACGACCCCTATGGCGTCCCCACCCTCACCCAAACCGCCGGCGGCAACGGCGTCCCCCAAAACCCCTACCTCTTCAAACAAGGCACCCAAGACCGCACCACCGGCTGGGTCAAATACGGGGCCCGCTACTACGACCCCACCACCGGACGCTTCACCCAACAAGACACCCTCGACACACCCCTGAACCCCGCCAACGCCAACCGCTACGCCTACGCCGCCAACAACCCCATCAACCTCGCAGACCCACTCGGATCAATCACAATTGGAGATGTCCTCGGTATCGCGGCAGGTGCAATTATTGGAGGAACCCTTTTCGCCGGACTGTGTGCGGCATCCGCAGGGGTCGGTTGTGTGCTTGCTGTCGGAGCCCTCGGCGGAGCTGTCGGCGGCGGAATTGGAGCGGGAACTGCAGGTATCCTCAACGGGGATAGTAGTACTGGTGTTCAGGGTGATGTAATAAACGGGGCAATTGGGGGCGCTGTTGGCGGGATTCTCACAGGAGGTTTGGGATTCTTGAATGGTTGAAAACAGGAGAAATGAGGTCTCTTAATGAGCAAACGGTCGGGCTACATTCTGATTGCAGTCGTCTATGTAATCGGTGTCACAATTGCAACAGTAATTTGGGGAGGGAATGGAGCCCTGCTTATCACTCTCATGCTCGTTGTTGCGGCGACAGTGTCAGGCCTCTATGGAAAGAGACGAAGAAGATGGGATCAGGACTCTGAACGAAAGTATGGAGGTTTCGGCGAAGTTCGAGATGGTCCACCACCGGGAGAAAACTCTCTTGACGGTGGCTCGATCTCTGACGACGACCAAGAAGAACAACCGCATCAGCCCGAATGAGCCGCCCAGATATAGTCTCTGCTCGAACTTGACGTAAAAATGGATCGCTTCAAGGTCAGGCTCCTCTCCTGCTTTACCCGCCCACTCAAGAACAAACCGTTCCACATCATCGGAAGAGGTGCCGTCGGCCGGGGCCGCGTCCCCGCCACCAAAGGTGCCAGGATTCCGGGTAACTTGTCCAGCCCAAAAAGCTTTACCAGAAGACGCTTCTCATGCCGACGAACGAAATAAACTTTCGGCACAGTTCTGGCACGGACATTGGCCATGCGCGCATCTCGACCACAAAACAGGATCTAGGCCTGGTACTCCTGAAGGTGCCCTCAGGCGTAATCTAGGGGTTTTAGGCGGATCTATGTGCACACGGCCTAGCCGTCATTGCCGCGTTCGGCGTTGCCGCCGTCGCCTTCGGATTTGCGGCTGTACCGGAGGCCCTTGTGACGACCGCTTTGTGGCCCAGCATGGTTGGATTATGGATTCTGCTGCAGTTCAGAGCCCTTGGAGAGCGGTTCAAGAAATCCGAACAATGGACCACCGCTTTGCCCTTCGCCGCGGCCCTGGCATCCCTGAGTCGGGAGTTCGATCAGACGGGGCTCAGCACAACGACGGTTGGCCAAGACATGTGGGTCAAAATCGGGCGCGACTGGACAGGTGGGGCTTGGTTCCACAAGGATGCCGCCCCTCACCTGAAATCCGTGACCGGCGTCCAGTTTCGGGTCGATGAAATCGACGGCGGGACCAGCATTACCGCCTGCAGTGGGGACCGGACGGTTACAGGCATGTACGACGTGCTAAAGCTATCGGACGAAATGAGCGCGACGGTCGTGGAACTGGCCAAGAGGGTAACCACGCAGCACCCTGACGGCCTGCAATCTTAAAATATGTCCCGTTCATCGTTCCGGTTATGGGACCAGCAACCGACCGGTTTGTTGGCTGCGAAGCACGTGGATTGCTTTGTTGTAGCCTTGACCGATGAATATTGAAGTGGTGCCCTATTCGTCAGACTGGGCAAAGCAGTTTGACGACCTTGCTGACGAACTTCGGTCATGGCTGCAAAGTGTGCCCGTGGTCGCGATCGAGCACGTCGGTTCCACCGCGGTTCCGGGGCTTTTTGCGAAGCCGGTCCTCGATGTCGACATTATTGTGCGTCGCGAGGATGTGAATGCCGCGATCACCGCACTCACAGCGGCCGGCTATGCCCACGAGGGAGACCTGGGTGTGACCGACCGTGAGGCATTCATCGCACCCGATCAGGACCCAGTTCGCCACGTGTACGTCGGCGTCGAAAACACCTTGCACGTTCGTAACCACCTGGCAGTGCGCAACACACTCCGCCAGGATTCTGAGCTCCGAAACCGCTATGCACAAGTGAAGAGGCAACTCGCGAGCGATTCGGAAATGGAAATGTCTCGCTACGTAGCAGGGAAGTCTGAAGTACTTCAGGACGTGCTGGCGGCCTCGGACCTCACGGCTGAGGAGAAGCAGCAGATCTACGAGCTGAACAATCGCCCCTAAGACGTGTGCGTCGGTGGTAGCAATTGAATGGGACACGTCGATCCAATGAGCCAGTACCGCAGAGCGTTCGGTTTGCGGTGCGCGGGCGACACTTTCGCGAATGTTAGCGGCCAGTTGAAGCTGCCCACTCGCGGCCATGTGAGGTGCCCGGGGTCGCGTAGCCTTGGTTGACAGTTAGGCTGAGAACGGAATTTGGGGGAATTTGCAGTTGATACTTTCACGAATCGCGATTGCTGGCGTGGCCTGCTTGGTACTCGCATTGACCGGTTGTATCGGGACTCCGGCTCCTGACGACACACAATCAGCCGATGCCGCCAGTGCGCAGGAAACGAATAGTGTGGCTTTGATGGAAGCCCTGCAAACGTCTACCGAGTCTGCTGCGGGCGCCAGGCTAGTGGCTACTGGCGGTGACATTTCAGAGGTACCGAACCGAGTAAGCTTCCCAGACGTCTCCGGCAAGGGACCCTTCACTGTCTACTTCACCTGCCAAGTCCCCGAAGGTGGCGTCACGCTCACCCTCGATTCTGGGACAAAGACTGAAGTCGACTGCACTGCGGGGACCAAGAAGATCACCGGGGTCCAGCAAATTGCACTGGCTGGAGGCCTCAGCGTTGATGTCCAAGGCGAAGCGGAAGCGGGAATCTGGGCACTCGTCGCCAAAGGCGATGCATAGTTGCCACCCGTTGAACTGCCGGAGATCTTGAGTGGCCGCCCCGACCCACTCAAGCCAACCTTCGGAGGTGAATGTGTCCTTTAGACGGTTCCCCTACGGACTCGGAGCAATCAGTTAAAGGTCCATTGCCAAGTTCATCAGGACACTTGATGTGGGTATGCCCTGACCCGAAATTCATTCACAACTTCCCAGACGAGTGACAATCGAGTAAGCCGGGCCGGTGGCCTCCGCAGGAAGTTGTAAACCAGGATCATTGGCACACCGGAGAGAATGGGTCAGGATATGAACATCGGCCCAGCTGTTTCCGGCGTCGATCCCTTGGCAGGGCCGGCCTTGACGGAATTCTTGGGAAGAAGACGATGAGCGGGCTTGATGATCTCTTGGCAGAGTCCAATGACCGTTGGTCGCGGGCCATGAGAAATGCCCAGGATGTCAAAGACCTTGGCTTAGGCCAGGCAGTAAGAACCTACTATATCCGGTACTTCCCGGCCGGCGTGCTTGTCTTGATCGTGGCCGGAACTGCGCTCGGCCTGCTGCTATTCCGAGGCAACCCGTCGGCCTGGCCCCAGTATCTGGCTTTGGGATTAGTCCTTGCAGCGGCCGGCACCGTCATTGGCGGGCTAATCTACAACGCCAAGAAGGTGTCACCTGCAGCACGCTTACCTAGCGGCGACATTCTGTTTCCGTTGGAGAGCGAGGAGCGGAAACAGATCAACCGCCAGATCGCAGGAAAGGCCCCTATCGACAGAGAACACCTTTCGGTCGCCCGGGCGGGCGCCGTTCAGCAGCGCAAGGGCCTGGCCAGACTATTTCTCCTGATGCCCAGCAACTTGTTCTTGTTCGCTTCCCTAACGGCGAACTGGGCCGGGCAGGCAGCACCCCTTGCCTGGCTCATGCTGGCAGCGGTGGCCGCAACGATAACCGGGATGGTGTTTCTGATCCGCGACTTCCGGCGGGCCGGCCGATTTCTGACGACCACCCCGGCCTTCTGATCCGCTTCCAAAACGCCAATGCTCGGCAAGCCATGTCCGCCACCCGGCCGTGTGGCGGCAAAGAGGCCCGAACCCGTCCCAGTGATCGTTCCGCCTATGGGAAGCGAGGTCCGGGCAGATAGCCGGTGGATCCTTCACGCACTCTTCATTTGATCAGTGGGACCGGCGTCGGTGTAGTTCTTAGGCAGCGACTGTGGGTCCTGTCTAGTTTGCCCCTCAGCCCATAGACTCAGGCATGACCAAGAATAAACGTCGGTGGTATCTGGCTCTATACGCCATTGGTACCGGTGGCGCATTTTTTGGCTATCTATGTCTGTCGGGAGAGCCTCTCGAGGTAGCAGGGTTGTCAACGATTATTTGGCTCGCCTGGATGAGTCTGGTCTGCCTGGTCATTTTCCGCCGACGCCGGAAATCCATAGCGCGAACTTCCGCACAAGGGCAGGTATCCCGTTTCATTCGTCGCCCAGCAGCCCCAGCGGGAAATCGATTTCGGAAGTGGAAATCAGTCCTCATAGCCCCCGACATCGGTGCCCTAACAATTCATCCGACTTTGGGCGGGACGCTCATAGCACGGGGCACGCCCTTCACCCTCAAAGTCCATCCCAGCGCTGGTCCGCGGCTGCCTGCCACCAAATGGGAGAAATTCAATCGCTTTGGAACGAACACCATCGTCCTTCCCCTAGAAACAAGCGAGGGCCCGCTGGAAATCGCCGGCCAAGAAAACTCACTGGACACGATCGAATCATCCCTAGCCGGAACAAAGCCAAGTCACAACACACCAGAGCAACCATGACCCAAGCAACCGAAGCAGTCATGCTGCATCCTAGGCAATGACGACCAATCAGCCCTCAAGTAAACAGGTGTCCCGCAGGACGCTCCCCTGTGAAACGAGCTATCTCTGGTGGTTAACATCGTGGGTCTGATGGTTCGGTATCCCGAGGGCCGTCCCCTCGCGGGAGGGGCAAAGTCACGTCGACAGTTCCAACGGGTGCACGTTCAAGATCGGGCTCCTTTGCTACACCGTGCCCCGGCCTGATCCGAGCGTGCCTCCGGAATCGAGACGTCGATGTGGGGACATGCTTGGCCGGTAGGTGTAGAGTCCGGAGGCATGACACTCGTCTCAAGCACAGGCTTCGCCCACGTCCGCCTAACTGTCACTGACATCCGCCGATCCAAGGACTTCTACGACCAACTTTTCGGATGGCAGGTGGCGGTGGACACTTCCGCGCAGGTTGATGATCCCGGAGTGCGGCAGTCCCCGGAACAGTTTTACGGCGGCGTGATCTACCAGACGCCTCAGGGCACACTGTTCGGACTACGCCCGGCGGGCACCGAGGCCTTCAACCCTGATGTCACAGGGTTGGATCACGTGAGTTTCGCTGTCGAATCACGGACCGCACTCGAGGCGGCCGCAACCGAGTTGGACAACGCCGGGATCGAGCACGGCGAGGTGACCGATCTGAGCGATGCCGGCATTGCCATCCTGTCATTCCAAGACCCCGACAACATCAACATCGAGTTGACCGCGCCCCTGGGATGAGCTGATAACACCACCGCACTGGCCGACGCGAGCGGTGACGACTTGGGCACCCGTCACCGACTTCCAGCCACATCCCAGGCAACGCTCAGGCGTCCCCGCTTGACGAACCTCGATCGGGACACCCCAATCGTCCCGTACGGATTTCCCCTTGGAAACCTGTTAGTTCGTTTCAGTTGACTCGGAAGGCGGGGCCAGTCGATCAATGATCCTCTGAAGTGATTCCGGGCTCGCGGCGATGTCGATAACTTCGTTTTCCGTGGTCGCCGATATTGCCTGGAAGCCCATCTCTCCTATGTATCGTGCCTCTTTGCCTCGGAGCGTCCGTCTTTCGGGCGCCACATCCAACACGACGAAATTTGTGGCACGTCCGGAGGGTTCCAATGTGTCGTATACGGCTGGCTGAAACTCCAGCGCCCCCGAACTCGGAGTGATGACTCCTCGGTTCCATAATCCACTCAGAGATCCGGGACGGGAATTCGGATACCTAATATAGGCCAGAATCTGCCCTTTGACTTTGAGTTCACGTTCAGACTTTCGTCGGCTACCAAAAGTGATGGCCCCCCAAACTGCCATGGCACCAGTCCACAAGGAGGCCTGGAGCGCAGCCTCCCCAATGGTCTACGCCACACCAGTAGGAGAACCAGCTCAATGGCAAAAACGGCAATAAGGAGCACGAAACGAAATACAACTGGATGCTTCCTCATCCAAGGCCTCATGCTGCCAATAGTAGTCCTGAAATAGCACAGTAGACTCCCGCCACATTCTCTGAGCAGCGACTTGACGCTCCGGACAAAGTGATCAGCCTGAGTCACGATTGTTCGCTTAGCGTTCCCCTTGAGGCACAGTCGTACTCGCCTAGATCAGCTTTTGAACTTAAACCGCATTTATGTCTATTTTCCCCGCGCCGAGTCAATTCCTATGTCGGCAACGGGATGGCGTGGACCTGTGGGTCGAATGCGGTCACACTGCCATAGACTCTGGTCATGAACAATGTTGGACGGCCTCGTGATCTCTATATTGGCCCAGGCGGCGGCGAGTACATCGGTGCCGGTGGAGGACTATCCGTCGGTAGAGGCGGCGGGCTTTCTGTTGGGCCAGGCGGAGGCCTCTCAGTCGGGCCAGGCGGAGGCCTCTCAGTCGGGCCAGGCGGAGGCCTCTACATTGGGCCTTGTGCCAATCCGTAAAGGAGCAATGTTCCCCCGTGGCCCGCCTATCTCGCGGAACTTCGTCGACTCGGAATGAATGACATTGCAGACACCATCGCTAGGGCCCGTCGTCTTAGCGCCTAATTTTGTTTCGGATGGCCCTGCAACCGTCACCTCGAATGCTCCCTAGAGCCCGTCGCCCTCGTCATCCAGCCCTATTTGGAAAGTTTGCGACTACTGTCATTGCAGCTATCCCGCAGAATGTTCCTTTGACGGGCGGCCTCAGCATTCGGAATTTTGGCCCCCTAGCAGGAGGGTAGGCCATAGGCGTCACAATGCTCGTCCACGTCGTTCCCAATCATCCTGCTCTGCAACTTCCTTATCCCTGAAGTGGCCGTCATGATGACGAACTTACAAGAGGTAAGACAGGCTCACGATGCCCAAAAGCAGCCCCGAAAGGTACGTGTAGTCGCCCAGACCCCACACCTTGAGGGTGGCGAGGCGCAACACCACAATAGCCAGCTGCAATACAGTCCACGCGGTCCACACAACCAGCAGGACGCGGAAACTGCCGCGCGTCATCTTGGGTTGAAGTCTCTTAGAACGCCGAACCTGACTCATGGGTTGAAGGCTACAAGCGTAGTAGCGATTTGGGAACTTCACCGCTCATGCTTCGTCGGTTTGGGGGAGCACCGTGTTCGGTGGATCTTGCCATCCCGCAGGAGGTTCCACATAGGGCACGTTCTAGGGAATGTCGGACTTCCTCGGCGGGGCAACATGCTCAATGATTTTCTGGAGCGCTGCCGGACTCGCGGCTATATCGATGACTTCCAGGTCGGTGGTGACGGTCGTGGCTCGGCAACCCTGAACTCCTATGTACGTTGAATCAAGCCTTTTGAGTTTCCTGAGTTCCCGCGACACTTCTACAACAGTGAACGTTCTGGCACCCCCGGAGGGCTCAAGGGTGTCGTAAAGCGCGGGCTGAAATCTAAATACTCCCAAACTTGGGGTGAGAATTCCTTGGTCCCAGATGGAATCTAAAGATCCTGGGCGGGCTTGGGGGTATCGAATGTAGGCCAAGAATTGGCCTTTCGCTTCCAATTTACGAGCTGTCCGGCGTCGCATACCCTGGGGGATAAACCACCAAAGCGCCATGAATCCGGTCCATAAGGATGCCTGCAGTGTGGCCTCTTTTAACGGCTTATGCCAAACCATTAGAAGTGTCAGTTGAATGACAAAAACGACAATCACGCATATGGAACCAACAACGACCGGATGCTTCTTCATCCAAGACCTCATGTCGCCAATAGTAGTCACAAGGTTGCCATGGACGTCCACGGTGTCCGGTAGACGTTTCTGTTGTGAGATGGGCACGCCTCGAAGAACGTTGGCCGTATTGAAAGTCCCGCGGTCGTCCGTCCTGGCGCACCGGAGGCGCCAATACACCGCTACGGGACCCGCCGGGTCCAACATCTCATCCTTGAGCGACGACCCATCAGCGGATCACGGGAACGGGCGCCGTTTTTGATCGTTTCTTGATACCTACTCATCGGGGCCAGGTCTACGGTTCCGAGGTCGACGCCAGCGAAGGAAACCGACGTTCGAAAGGCACAAGTAAATAATTCCAAGTGTGAGGTGCCAGAAGTCGGCCTTGCCTGCCCGGCAGTTGATGATGGCAGGAATTAGCCACACGAGACCGACACCTAGAGTGACGATTCCGAATGCCAACATATAGCCAGGGATCGAGGTCCCCAAGGGTTCTCCGGGGTCAGTAACCCCCCACGCATCAGTGAAGCGCCGCAGACGCCCAACTGGTTTCCGGTCTGGCATAAGACGAACTCTATGCACCCTGCCTCCAGACTATCCATGGCAGCAAAACCTAGTAGTCCCGAACCGGGCACTTTCCTCCACGAACTCCTGCCGGAAGCATTCACGGTGGTGGGGACTTGGAATGCGGGCCGCAGTGATCGACGAGTGCGATCGGGCTCAACGGCAGGATTCAGAACATCAGCGGATGCAGCACATTTGCAAGGGCAATCGCAGCAGTATCCCGTACTAGGTCGAGCCAGTCATGTCCGGGCCCGCGGGGCTGTGACTGTGTCTGTTAGCGGCGGGCTTTTTTGGCTTGGCGGCGAAGGGTTCGGGCCATCTTGGCTGTGACCTTTTTGGTGGCCGTGGCTGCGTCCTTTCCGACCGTGTCCTCCACGAGGGATACGCTGCCCTGCACGGGCTCGCTGTGCCATAGCTTCGCAGCAATGTTCTTGAGATCTTCGTAGCGTTGCGTACCGGCTTTGGCGCCGAGAACATACCCGGTCGCCATTCCAGCGAGAAACGTGATTTTGGCTTTCATGACTGCTCCTTTGCCCGGGACGACAAGCGTCGCAACCCCGGCTTGCTTCGATAAATGATGGTTGATGAATGATGGAGGGTGTTGGGACGACGACCCAGGCGCGTCCTATCCGACGATCGTGCCGGTGGAGGGCACCACGGTTCCCGTGCGTTGAGTGCGTGCGCTGACGTCAACTAGTATTCGGGTGCGCTGTAGTGGTGCTTCCAAGGCGGTGGCCAGGTCCGGGAAGGTGCTGGTCTCGATACGGTGGATGAGCTCTTGGATGTTTGCCCTGTCATTGACCGTGACTTTCAGGGTCAGGTCCGGGGCATCCGCGCTGCCGCGCAGCAGCACGGAGGAGGAGATAACGCCGGGCAGGGTGTTGACCTGGTTTTCAACGGCGGACGCTAGGACGTCCGGGTCGCAGACGGTGAATCCGCCAGCGTCCTCACCCTGCAGACGATAGCTCCCTGCCGCATTCTTGCGCGGGATTTGGCCGAGTATCCACAGCAGTCCCAGCACACCGGCAATGACTCCGGCGATCAGCAAGATGGCCTCCACCGATGGTGCGGCGAAGAACGCATGTAGATTACCGGTCACCACACGGGTTCCTGATGGGGTGCTCTGGAGGAGGCGCTGCAACTGGCCGCTGGCCTGTAAGAGCAAGGTGATACCGGCGATCAGGACCACCACACCTAAGATCGCTAACCAGATGCGGTTCATAGTTCCTGGGCTCTGTCTCATCGGAATCCTTCCTTCAACAATCGAGGGCGTAAAGGTACGGGCATGATCTCACCGCCGGGGGTGAATGGTGGTCGTGATCCGCGGGACCGGTTCTAGCCCCGTGTCCTTCAGGCGGGCCCGGACGCTGGCCGTGATCCGAGTACCCAAGTCACCGGGTTCATGCAGGGGTGTTTGGATGCTCAGATGGACTCGCCCTGCGGTTGCTGTCACCGATGCGGAACCAACACCATCGATCTGTCCGCACTGAGCCTTGGCCAGGCGGGCGACTGCCCGGCGAGTCATCACCGTTTCCTGCTCGCGCGCCGCTGGCTCTAGCTTCCCCTCGTTGAGCCCGGAGTCCTGCACCGTTAGGGCATTGAACCCTCCCGGAATGATGGCGCACAGCATCAAGAGCACACCCACCACGACAGCGACTACACCGATTCCCCAAAGGGAGGGGGCATTCCAGATCAGCGAGGCGAGCCAGTCGCGTGGCCCCTGCAAAAGGGTGGGCCAGTGACCATTGACCAGCCGCGCAATGGTCAACCAGAGCAAAGCAACGCCAAGACCAAGAAACACAAGGGCGGCAATGAGCGCAGGAATGGTACGGCTAGGCCGGTGACGTAGGCGGGATGAATATTGGTCGGGCCGACTCATAGCAGCTTCCTTCCTCCGGCAGTGTCGGCTCTGGTGGTCAGCCAAGAGACCTGGATATCAACCTGACGCACCTGAACCCCGGTCAACTCCGTCACCCGTGTGCTGATCCGTCGACGTATTGCCTCGGTGGCTTGGCGCAACGGCACCGGATACACGAGCCCGACTTCCACACTAAGAGTGGCAATGTTCCCACTGAGCTCAACGCGTGCTTTGGGTCGTGCAGAGAGATCAGCATGGGCGCCGATACCCAGAAAGCCTCCGGAGGAACCGACGGCAGGGGATTCATCCCGGGCGACCTGTCCGGCAATCTTTTCGATCACTTTATCGGCCAGTACGGTTTGTCCTCGCGACGCCATCTCGGCGAACGTCTCGGCATCGGCACCGCCTCTAGCGACTGGTCGGACATGGGATCCTGGCGGTGTCATCGACTCGATGCCCTACCGAACAGGGCTTGCATATTCAGTTTCCCTTCGGCAACCCGGCCAACCGTCAGGCCGATGAAGCCAAGGACGAGAGCAGCCCCCAGCGCCCACCACCCGCCGAAGCCCAAAACTATTCCCAGCACCAAACCTATGGTCAGGCACCAACGTGTAGTAGACATAGCCATTCCTCTCCTCACCGGCCCGTAGCCCTCCCCGGGCGGGGACTCCCGCCCGGGATCCCTGCACTTACTGAAGATCAGCCTTCTGCTCCTGCTGATCCTGCTGGTCGTCATCAGGCAGGTGCACATCAGTGACATTGATGTTCACTTCCAGTACTTCCAGGCCGGTGGCATGCTCCACTGACTGAATGACGTTGCGGCGGATTCCCTGACTGACGTCGACCACCGAGACCCCATACTCGATGACAATGGTGACATCAATGGCAGTCTGGCGTTCACCCTTTTCCACGCTCACGCCGCCGCTGACGTTTGTCTGCGAACCGGGGATACGTTCGGTCAACGCACTAAAAGCCCGGCGGCCTGCACTGCCCATCGCGTACACACCGGGAACCTCACGAGTGGCCATGCCAGCGAGTTTTTGCACCACGGTCTCCTCGATCGTGGTGTCCCCACGTTCGGTATGCAGTGCATCCATCGTCTTGGGCTGCTTTTGCGGATCGTTGCGCTTTTGCTCCTCCGGGTGGCCATGACGGCGCCGGAGTTACCGGCGCTTCTGCTTGCCTCTGTCATAGAAAACATCTCCTCATGATCGGATTCGTGATCGTGCTTACAGAGCTAAGGCGTATCCCACCGGCAAAACCTCACGGTACAAAACCAAAATTCTTTCAAAAAAGTTGCGCCGGATCCTCCACAAGCTTTCCAAGAGACAAACTCCTCACCCCTTCCAAGAGCCAAAGGGGAGCGCGACAGGTAGGGGCACTTGCCGGTATCCAGCAGCACGGACTGTACCGACGACGGCGCATCACCGGTCACCCGTCAGCGATCAACAGATCCGCCTGAGATCGATTCTTTGTGTATCGATGAGGTAACGCCGCACGGCACACCCTTCCGTTGGTGGCCGGTACCGTGTGACGCTTACAGTCAGTGCACAGCTGTACTGGGTCTCGAGTTCTGAAAGAGTTGCCCTTGATTCGCACGAGCAGTTACCACACGGATCTTTCCGAGTTACTTGAACTTGTTGCCGCTGGAGACAAGCGGGCGTTTGCGGACCTTTACACGGCAACTGCGGATCATTTGTACCCACTGGTGAAGCGGATTCTCCACAACACCGCCGGCTCCGACAAGATTGTGTGCGACATTTACCTCGCCCTCTGGACCACGGCACCCGCCTATAATTCCTCGGAGGGGTCCGGGTTGGCCTGGGTGATGGCCCTCGCCCACCAAGTAGCCGTCCACCGGCGCCATGACCAACAAGCTGGCACCCTTGGTCGTGCCGCGGCAGCGAACCCGCCACCACACCCGGCAGGAAACCCAGAAACCAGTGTTGACGCACCGGTGATGGTCGGGGCTGCCGCAGCCGCCATGGCAGGGCTAAGCCCCCTGGAACGGGACGCGATCTGTCTTGGCTACTTCGACGGACTCGACACCACAGAAATAGGCGCCACTCTTAGCGTGGATGAATCCACCGTCCTTGGCGCGATCAGGGACGGGCTGTACAAGATGACCAGCTGGCGCACCAACCCAGCAAATACCGGAGAGCCACTGCCCGGGCCTGGGGCGCAGAAGGTACCCCGGCACCTGTTCACACAGGACCCCGAACAGTCCTAGCGAGAACCGTGCCCTGCGCTGGGCTAACGGGCGGCACCCTCAGCAACGCTCCAACGGCTGACCTTCGGTGATGTTGGGGGTTCGTGCCAAAGTGGCGAGGGCTCGAAGAGTGGAGGCATCCTTCCGGGCCGCCATTTCACGATAAAGAGACTTGGTAGTGCCGGCTAGTTCCTCCAGAGCCGCTATGGCGTAGAGGCCTTGGCCTTCCGGGTAGGTGATAGTGACGTTAACGGTGACCGTGGCACCGTGCTCGGTCGTGACGTCAAGGTTGAGTTCTAAGGGAACAGTCGGGCCCATCAAGGGTTCCTGTCATTGCGGGGTGGTCAGCGAATGTCGACCCTGGGGAGCAGTCCCCCCAGTCATTAAATATAGGGCCCAAAGCACCCCCTGCCTGCACACAACTATCAACCGGAGCATAGTTCCCCGGAGCATTGCCACCTTGGCCCAGGATCCCAGCGATTCCCGAAGGAACTGGTCGGCCAGGAGCCCGTTTTCTTGCTCGCCCGGTGCGGGGCACCGTACATTGAGGGTGCATACGACAAAGACGTCCACGACTGTTCTCCTGGGGGCAGGCGTTGCGGATCTGATGAAGGAATGAAGTCATGGCCAAAGGCATCGTTAAATGGTTTAACTCTGAGAAAGGGTTTGGCTTCATCACCGCCGATGATCAGTCCCGGATGGTTTTCGCTCACTACACCGCCATCGCCAGTAGCGGGTACCGGACACTGGAAGCGAACCAGAAAGTCCAATTCGATCTGGTCCAGGGCCCCAAGGGACCCCAGGCAGAAAACATTCGCCCCCTATAACCGCCGCTGACCACGGCTTGAGGACGGCGCCGCGTTTCCTGCCAGCGCGCCGTTGCGACGATTGGCCAGAAGATCCATCGTGCATCTTGGAGGCTCTAGCCCCGTGCGGGTCGGGGAAATTCCATTTGAAACCCGCACTGGCAGTGTAGGACTCGTGTCCTCAGATAGATTTCCAGGCGTCGTTTCTCGACCGGGCTACTCAACAACGTTGAGGTGACGGGACCTCTGGCGGTCGAGCCCATCGTCATGGGTTCCCCACAGTGCACATACTCCCGGTCGGGGTCGAGTCCCGGCCACCCGGGAAACTCAACAACAACCCCAGGGTCGACAAATTCGATGTGACCAACCTGGGGGTGGAGATTCTTCCCTTCCACGTCCAAGCAACTATCCGCCGAGTATTTCACCGGCAGTCTGGCTGGCCCACCGATGCCCTCAACGAGAAGTAGCTCGTCTCGGCCCCGGCGAGCCAAGAGGCGGGCGCTGCTGTCTAGAGGTGTGTTCTCCTCGGCCGGAATAGGGGTTTCAGGAGCCATGGGCTGCCCTCTTTCATCAGTGAAACTGTGCGTCATGGACCAATTACGGTCGCAGCCAACTGTGGTACTTCCACGTTCGGGAGTTAGCGAACGGGAGGAACCGGTGGCAAGAAAGGATCAGGAGGGAAGGGGCCTGTCGGTTCCTGCGGCCCGTCGGGGTCGACTGGTTCGGTTGGATCCGGAGGGCGACGGGGAGGCGGCCCAGGCGGAAACGGCTCCGTCGGTGGCCATACAGGTTCCGGATCAGGCGGTGGCAGACTTGGCAGCGATGCTGGTTCTTCATTCATGAAGGTCGAACCTTTCTCGAATATGCCGTTGGTGCTCGGTGAGTGCGCTCCATCGCTGTTTCTGGAGGGGGAAGTGGCGGTTCCTGCTATATCGGCGTCAATGTAGGCGGATTAGTGCCCCTCGGAACTCTTACCTGGTCGATGGCCACCCCCGGGCAACCTCTACCCCATGACTACTGGCCGGCCGGCCCAGCCCGAACAGAGCACGAACCCTCTGTCGGGGTCCTCCCGCGCCTGTCAGTGCTTTTTGAACATATCCTCGGCATTTTCAGCAGCTTGCCTCAGTTCCGCCTTATCTTGATCAGTGTTACCGTCAACCCTCAACCCGTCATTGCCGGCCACTTCACCGGCGGCGTCCTTGTTCGTCCCACCCAGACCCATAACAATCCCCCACTGCCCGAGTGCTGTTCCGCCAGCGCGTGCCGACAGTACGCCTTCAGAATAGCCCCACTCCACAGAGGCCACTAGGGGAGATCAAGACGAGTTGCTGCCATCAATCCCCCAACACCACCCACCAGCCAGCCCATCGCGGGCACCGCAGCTAGACTCCCGATCAACGGTTTCGCCGATGGGAGCGTCACCTTCATCCGCGCGAAGTCCAACGGTGGGAACGTCAAACGAGATCTAATTTCTGGGGAATCTCCGGGAGTCCTTACGTTCGAAAAACCGGCGCACTGGGCGCAAGCACCGATCGGACCGCGGGGTGATGGGGAGACCCCAGTCTGGGTTTCACCTGGCGTGTGGCCCCCGCTCCGTCTGCGGCGACACAAACTGTGCCATAAGATCCAAATGAATAGCCCTTCCATTCAGAATTTGTCAGAACCGGTCCTTATTGGTGGCCGTTCGTTCCCCCGAAGTTCGTTCGCTTAGATTCCATAGTTTCGATGGTTCCCCGTGGATAGTCCTGAATCGCACTGGTCAGGTCGGACATCCCCCATGCCCCCAGTACCAGCGTCAGTACTTCATCGTCCAAACCCTGAGGTGGAAGGATCGTCAAGTCTTCAAGCTGACCATCCTTCATTAAAATCTTGACAATACGCCCAACCTGACTCTTGGAGAGCTGAAGTTGCCCTGCAATGTCCCGCACGCTAAGCCCTTCCTTAAGAAGTGCATAGATCGCCTGGTGCCTCACAAGATCCCGGGCCGCTTCTGCAACTGCCACAGCCCGTTCACTCGCTGCCAGCCCACGCGAGGCCTTGCCACTCAACGCAAGCCCGAAAGAGGCACTGCACCACCAGCGGTTCAGTCGTTCAGCCCGAGTAAGCGAGGCATGCCACTCTGAATCATTTTCAAGATAATCTTTACGTTGTCCCATAACTGGGACACTATCATATGTCCCAGTGATGGGACAAGTGCCCGACGGTCAAAACGGTGATTGCGGTGCAACGCACGCAAGTGCGTCGCGTGGCTCCAAGCTGGCTGGCTGGTGCATTGGGTATCCCATTAGCCAGCATCACTCCCGTTTTATCGCGTGATCCGAAGCTGTTCACACTTGCAACGAGGAACGCCGCTTCCACGCCCTCGTCACTCTTTTACGGTGGCAACGTACCGGGTAAGGAATACGGCCTCGTTAGTAACCACGATTCCCCTCCATGGTTGCTTTTGAAGTCGGTTGCAAGCACTGTTCTCGGATACGGGTAGCCGTTGTGGATTCGTCGCTCAAAGAAGACAAGCTGCCCACAAGCAAGGGCCATCGCTAGGCTGCAGAGTGCGATCACAAAGGCTGGGACGGTGCCCCAGGCTGTCATGCCCAGACTGGAAAGAAGACGTATCCCGCGAACAAACGACGGTCAGGACTCCGTAAACCGCGGTCATCGCGGCTTTTGTCTTGTAACTCCAAAACTTCATTTGCATGACCAGTCTCCTTTCTTCTCTTCGCTTAGGTCGATGCGGTTCGTATGAGAATTTCCAGCACAATTGCGATACGGGCTGCTTCCCAGCGGTAGTCCTGGCGCTCAGCTTCGGGGTGTCTTCCTCCCAAACGGCCGGGTCGACGTCCGATCCCTGGTCTTAGGCTTTCAGCGCGTGGGCGGCCTCGTCCACGCTAAACCAGTCCGGTTCAGCCATCTTCGTCCTTCTCTTAGATCTAGCAGGAGGGTCGGACAGCGCACGGAGAGGAACTCTCTTCGGGAGGCTAGCGGAATTGGTAAGTCTCGAGCCGATGACCGAAAGCAACGCCTGAAGTTCTCAACCTTGCACTTCGATTAGACCTTGTTGACCGGAACGACATCATTTTAGCGGCCCCTTTAGCCTTGGGGCTGCTAAGCGCCAATGATGCCCGCGCACAGCACAAACCCCCGTGGTATGGGCCAAGACATGTCAGTCGTGGAGACCTCTGCGGTTAAGGACCTGAGCCGAATGAGCGTCGCAAGGTGCAGGGAAGAACTTCAAACCGAGGTGATCGGTGGCGTCAACGGGAAGTGGCTGCTTCATTCATGCTTTGGAATACGAGGCCCAAATAGCGCCCGAATAAGGCCTCGGCTTCCGTTGCCGGCAATGTCTGGATATCCACATTGGAACCGTGCGCAATTTCATTTCTGCTCTTCATCAGCGGCCGGAACGAGTCGATGTCTTCGCGGGCCCTATCGGACAATGCCACCGCCATGATGGCGAACTTGAACATGGTACGTCTCCACGGATCCCTCGATTCGTCGTCCGGAAGGGGCCAGAAAAGTTCAGTTAGCGGAATGTTAACCGTGGACTCGATTCCCTTGACCGTTCTCTTGCCGTCTGCTTTGTAAAATTTCGCGGCCAACATCTCCAGGCCAAAAAACGCAAACATGAATCGGCGAAAGGGATCATCCGGCTCACGCCTTGCCGCCGTCAGCCACCGGGCGGGGGCAGTGATCGCTCGATCACCTAATTCGATTAGAGGCCGGGCTTTTTCAACAACCTGGTCGAGCAAGCCCGCCGAAATTTCTGCCCACTCGCGCCCCACAGAGACTATGGGCGCGCCCATTTCCAAGCGAGGCACGAAGGTTGGTCCCTTCCCATCCGCACCGATGTAGATGTACTCCCGGTCTTTCTGCACGTTGTCGAGCAAGTTGTTGAGCGAGTTCGGAAGTACCGCACAGAGACCCGCTGACAGCACGTCGAACGCCATCAGCATCTCGGCTCTGAAGTCATCAATGAGCGGGCCACACTCGCTCATGTCATTCCAGAGGTAGCGACTGCCTGTTGCGTCTTTGAGACGGACATACCTCCGAAGTTCCAGCGTGAGCCATGTCTTGCCGGGAGGATCCTAAATCGGGAGTTCATCTGCGGCTTTATCGATGAATTTGTCCCTGGCATCGAGACTGTCCTCGGCAGAGTTGAAGGGGCCGTCAAAAATGAACTGCTCCCCGAAAGTTGGACTGATCAATTCAGTTCCTTACTTCCGGGGAGTTTTTCATGCGTCCACAAAGTTCCTTGACCGCCGCTCAGCGGTTGACCGCCCTTGATCTATTCGAGGAGGGATTCGGGTACTACGCGGTAGCCTCAAAATTGAACGTTAGCGCTAAGGCCGCTCGGAGTCTTCGGGAACGATTCATGATTTGGGGTAGGGCGACATTGGAAAGTAAACCGACCAGGCCGATGTATAGCTTTGAGTTCAAACTCGCGCTTGTTCGCCAGTTCCTGAATGGTGAAGGAACCCAGTCCGAGCTAGCCCTCAAGCACGAGCTCAGTTCTCCAACGCTCTTGCGCACGTGGGTCCACACCTATCGAATCCATGGCGAAGACGGCTTGCAACCCAAGGCCAAGGGGCGACCCAAATCTGCCCCTCCCACCCCATCGGGTGAAGTCAGCGAGCTGGAGAAGCTGCGTCCAGGGAATCAGCGTCTACTGGCGGAGAACGCCTACTTAAAAAAGCACGAGCCTTGAGGAACCAACCACGGCACTCAAAGGTGGCGCTATGATTGCCCTCAAGGCATCCCATTCCCTGCCACTGTTGCTACAGGCAGCTGGGTTGGCTCGTTCCACGTTCTTCCACCGCCAAGCGGCCCTGAAAACTCCGGACCGGCACGCTGAGCTTCGAGCCAAGATCCAAGAGGTCTTCACCAGAGCCAGAGGCCGCTATGGGCACCGGCGCATCCACGCAGTCCTGACGCGCCAAGGCTGGCAAATCGCACGGAAGACCGTGATGAAGTTGACGCGTGAGGAGAACTTGGTCTGCAAGGTCCGTACCCGCAGCAAATATTCCTCTTACAAGGGCCAAGTCGGCAAAATCGCCGACAACCTGCTCAAGCGCGAGTTCGACGCCCAGGCGCCGAACACCAAATGGGTGACCGACGTGACCGAGTTCAAAATCGCTGAACGCAAGGTCTACCTCTCACCGGTCCTGGACCTGTTCGACCGTTCTATCGTTTCCTACTCGGTTTCCGAATCTCCGAGCGTTGCCTTCACCAACGAATCACTGATCGAGGCGATCGGGACCCTGACCCTAGGCGAGACCCTGATGATGCACTCAGACCAGGGATTTCAATACCAGCACGCCAGCCGGCAAAAACTCCTCAGCAACGCCAACATGGCCCGATCCATGTCCCGCAAGGGCAACTGCCTAGATAATTCGGTGATGGAAAACTTCTTCGGTCATCTGAAGGACGAGATGTTCCACCGCCAAGACTTTACCGACACCGACGGGTTCCTCACCGAGCTGGACGACTACATCCACTGGTACAACTACGAGCGGATCTCGTTAACGCTGCAGTGCCTGAGCCCAATGGAATATCGGGCCCAGGCACTGGCTGCGTAGATTCGCGTCAGGTCGCGGTAGAGTCCTGCCCGTTGATGATGTCGCCTGCATTCTGGATGGCCCAGGCGGCGAGAGGAACGAGCAGCGCGCTCAGTTCCTGGCCCCGGCCGGTCAGGCTGTAATCCACGCGCGCCGGGATAGTGGCCTGCGCGTGTCGGTTGACGATGCCGTCTCGCTCGAGGGTCTTCAGGGTCTGGGCCAGCATCTTCTCGCTAATGCCGTCGGCACGCCGACGCAGGGCGCTCCAGCGCTGCTCGCCCTCGGACAGAGCGATCAACAGAAGAAGGCCCCACTTACTGGTGACGTGCTCCAGCACTGTTCGACTGGGGCAGCCCGCCATGAAAACGCCGTCGGTGAAGATCGTGGGGATGCTCGCGGGGGAGGTACTAACTGTCATATATGTACCTTACCTTAAAGTGCGTACTCTCTATTGGGAAGTAAATCCAGAATGGGGTGGTTGTGAGCAATGACAACGTAAGAACCTCGAAAGGAAACACCATGACTATCGTCATCACCGGCGCGACCGGCAAGCTCGGCCGCAACGTTCTTCAGGCACTGCTGGATAGCAACGTCCCCGCGACCGAGATCGTCGCCGCAGGCCGGTCCATCGAGAAGCTCGAGGACTTCGCTACCCAGGGCGTGCGAGTCGCAGCGATGGACTACGACGACCCGGCCTCCGTGGCCGCGGCCCTCACCGGCGCTACCAAGGTCCTCCTGATTGCTAGCTCCGAGGTCTGCAAGGATCGCCCCGGTCAGCACCGCACAGTGATCGAGGCCGCGAAGGCAGAGGGAGTCGAGCTGCTCGCCTACACGAGCAACGCGAACGCAGACATCAACTCCACGATCCTGGGCCAAGACCACAAGACGACTGAGGCGATCCTCGCTGACGCCGGCGTTCCCTACACCCTGCTGCGTAACGGCTACTACTTCGAGAACTGGACCGAGCAGCTCCAGGGAACCCTCGCACAAGGCGTGCTTATGGGCGCCGGCGGCAACGGCCAGGTGAACGCCGCCACCCGCCGCGACCTCGCAGAAGCCGCAGTTGCAGTCCTGCTCGGCGAGAACCAGGCAGGCAAGGTCTACGAACTCGGCGGCGACGCCGCGTTCACCATGGCCGACTTTGCCGCCGAGATCACGGCCGTCACCGGCACCACCGTCGTCTACAAGGACCTCCCCGCCGCTGAGTACGTGGGCCTGTTGACCTCCTTCGGCATCCCGGAGGCCTTCGCCGGGATCCTCGCGGACGCAGATCAGGGACTCGCCCGCGGCGAACTCCTGGTTCAGGGCAATGACCTCCGCACGCTCATCGGACGACCGACCACCACCCCGGCTGACGCCGTGCGCGCGGCCGTCGCCGCCTCCTAGCATGAACATCACGGTCATCGGCGCCTCCGCCGGAGTCGGACTAGCGACAGTGCACGCTGCCCTGTCCCGCGGACACAGGGTGACCACCCTGTCTCGATCAGTCGACGCACTGCCGGCCGCTGAGAACCTGACCGTCGTGCAGGGCACCGCCACATCAGTGGACGACGTCCGCCGGGTGACAGCCAGCGCGGACGAAGTCCTTGTCACCCTCGGCACCAAGAAGCTCGGTACGACGACGCTGTTCAGCGACGCGACGGCCGCGCTCCTCGAGACAATGACAGGGAGAAGGACACCGGTGATCGTGGTGACCGGGTTCGGAATTGGCGATAGCGCACAGTTCCAGAATCCGGTCGCCCGGATCTTCATGAACGCTCTACTGGGCCGGATGTATGCCGACAAGGCGAGGATGGAGGAAATCCTCACCGCCACGAGCCTGCAGTGGGAGATCGTGCGACCCGGCATACTGTCCAACAACAGCACCACCGGTACGCCGACCGGCATTACCTCACTTCACAAGGGAATGAAGGTGCCGGGATCAGCCGGAAGAACCTCGCCACCTTCTTGGTCGACGAGGCGGAGAAGCGACGCTACCCCCGCCAATTCATCCTGCCCGTCGTCCACCCCTAGCGGGCGACATCTCGGAGGCGCGTCTAACGCCAGAAACAGGAGAGGGGGCGGCGGTCGATCGCCGCCCCCCTCTTGCTGATCTGCCCCGGGACTCGATACGAATCCACGTTGGCTCGTGGTGGCGAATCGTGTAATTTTCCTAAAGCGACCGCACTGCGCCACGTTGTCTGTAGGGGGGCCTCACCGAAACAAGCGCAGACTACTTCGGGAACTTTCGAAACTGCGTACTTCTGCAGGTGTCAGATTGTCGAATACACTGCCCAAGAAAACGCCCAGGCGCTAACTGGGACACCCCGTGCGGTTGTTCCTCTTGACGTGAATTCTCGTAGGGATCATCCTCAGGCCCCGTAGACTCCTATTTACCGAGTCCAACTTTCGGGGAGCAGTTCAAAAGCGCACTCAAGCTGGCGCCTACTTGTTTCTTTGTGTCGTGGTAGCCGGGAGGGAGGCCGCCAAAACGGATCGTTAGAGTGTCTCCATCCTTCGGCTGGCCACTGATGACCCCCAACCGATCCTGTTCGTCTTCCGGACGCTTGGATAGGTAGTCGTCGTTGATCGAATAGACCCGCCAAGAGGACAGGTAGGCATTGATCTTCCCGTCACCGTCGATCACTACGCAGCCTCCTCCGAGATGTAACGTCTATAGGATCCCATAGTGATGTCCAGAATGAAACGGAGGGTTATTGCCGAACTCCGAGCTACCAGTCACAACTCAGACCTTTTCATTTTCCGGTGACCACAGCATGGATTTCCGGCGCCGACCGTATTGTCGTCTGATTGAGGTGTGCCCCAACCAGAAGTCAGACACGGCCCCGTGATGCCGTCAGACTGGAGTCACTATCTACATTTATTGACACATTTTGCTGCAGATCTCAGATTTCATCATGACAGTCTCGCTCAATCGTGGAGGTGCAAGAGTGAGCGATCAATGTCTTGGATACATTCGGGTCAGCAACCTGGACCAGAACCCGCAACGGCAAATGGAGAACATCCAGCTCAGCAGAGTGTTCACGGACAAAACATCCAGCGAGGACACGAAGCGGCCGCAGTTCGAGGAACTGTTAAAGTCCGTCCTCGACGGCGACACCATAGTTGTGCGCAGCAAGGACCGGCTGGCACGCAACCTCGATGACGTGCACTCCATGGTGCAAAAATTGACCAGCCGACTCGCCCGCATCGAGCTCCTTATAGAAAACCTCTTCTCCACCGGCGAAGGCTCACCCCTGGCAAACCTCATGCTCTCTGTCATAGGAGCATTTGCGGAGGCCGAGCGGGCCCACATTGGTGAACGCCAAAGGGAAGGCACCGCCCTAGCCAAGAAGAGAGGCTCCTATCGCAGACGCGAGAAAGCACTCTCCGCCGAGCAGGAAGCCGAACTGGCCCGGCGCGCAGCAGCCGGGGACACGAAAGCGGCCCTGGCCCGCGAATACGGCATTCTCGATCCTGCTGGGTTCCGGGGTGCGATTCCCTATTCCCAGCAGGTGGATGTGGCCACTTGCACACCTTCCTTCCATGAGACAGCGGCATGCATGCCTTTCCGGGGAGTCGACGATCTCACTGAAACTCTTTGCGCCCTCCACCTCAGCCCGAAACTCTGGCCCTCTTCTCCCCGTTGGTCGGGCTTGATCTGTTTCTTATCCATAAGGCCTGTGAGCGCGCCGACGCGGCGGCCGCTCACCAACCGGTCATGACTCTACGGAGTGCACTGGCGTGGTTATCGAAGGTAGGCGGCGTGGATCCTGGCACCACGCGACCCTGACTTGGTTGGACGATCAATTCCAGACCGATTCTCATCACCGCCCCTTCGATCGCGCCGCTCATATCCAAGGAGTATGGATCAATCAGTCCATACTCCTTGCCAACGTCGCCAACCGGGTGCCGGTGGACGATGGCTCACGGAACTGCCCTAACCGTTTGCATCAATGGGTTCAGGTCCGCAGCCAACACCCACTATCGACTCGGGCCGGATCGGCGCAGCCGTCAACCGCATTTACGAACCCGGCCATCTGAAACAGGCAATGCACGCAAAAGTATTGACGGGATCGATCTCAACACCTACATTGATGAGATCGATCTCACGTCCTTGATTCCAACTTTTGTTTAGTTTTGGGATCGATCCTATTCTTGAGTGACTCAATGAGGAGCAGCATGAACCCCCAAAAACTTCAGTCCCGTCAGGCCGTGGCCACCAAGCCACCGACGACGCCTTGGACAGCAGCCATGGCAAGCATGGTCGGATCCGTTCTGGAGTATTACGACTTCTTTGTATACGGCCCCATGGCGGTTTTGGTCTTCGGTGCCATCTTCTTCCCTAAAGGCGATCCTGCGCTGGCCACGCTATTGGCGCTGAGCACCTTTGCCGTCGGATTTATTGCCCGGCCACTGGGCGGAATTGTCATCGGGCATCTGGGCGACAAGTTCGGCCGCAAGCCGATGTTGATGCTGACGTTTTTCATCGCCGGTGGAGTCACAGTGGGGATCGGCTGTCTCCCAACCTTCAGCCAGATTGGTGTTTGGGCGCCCATCCTTCTGGTGCTGATGCGCTTCATTCAGGGATTTGGACTGGGTGGCGAGTGGGGTGGAGCGGCGCTGCTCGCGGTCGAGTCCGCCCCGGAGTCTAAGCGCGGATTCTTCGGCAGCCTCGTCCAGGCCGGCGCGCCGATCGGCGTCATTCTCTCCAGTGGCATCGTCGCCATCCTTACGGCCTCAATGTCCAAAGCTGATCTGCTGGCTTGGGGGTGGCGCATTCCCTTCCTGATCAGCGTTCTGTTGGTGATATTCGGTCTCATTCTGCGGGTGCGCCTGACGGAAACGCCTGACTTCCAGAAGGCTGTAGCTTCCGCGCCAGCCAGGACCAAACTTCCGCTGGGAGTGGTACTGCGCCAGTACCCGAAGCAGATTCTGGCCATGATCGGCCTCCATGTCTCCGATACCACCCTCGGTTTTATCCAGGGTGTTTTTATCCTCGGATTCGCCACGGTAACCCTCGGCATCAGTCCGACCATTGCTCTAACCGCAAACATCGCCGCATCAATGGCAAACCTCATCATGACCCCGCTGGCCGGATTGATCGCAGATCGGATCGGCTCCCGCCGTGTCCTGGTCACAGCCACCGTGGTGCTGGCACTCTGGGCATTTCCCATGTTCTGGCTCATGGAAACCAAGAGCGTCACGGCGCTATTCATCGTGATGGTCTGCAACGGCATGATCGTCGGCACACTCTTTAGCCAACAGGCCTCACTGTTCGCTGGCGTACTCGAGCCGAAAGTGCGTTACACGGGAATGTCCATCGGCTTCCAGGTCGCGACCGTCATCGGCGGCGGATTCGGCCCCCTCATCGCCCAGGCACTGCAGAACAACGCTGGCGGAGCAACCTGGTCAATCTCCACATATTTGGTCATTGTCGCCATCATCGCCCTCGTCAGTGCCATCTACCTGACCTCCCGAAAGGCATCCCTGCGGGCACGAACCTTTAGCACTTCAGAAAGCTGATTATTGTGAATACAGACGCCCATGATTTCCAGGGCACCATCGGCACCACCGTCGCGGAATCCCAGCCGTGGTGGCCCACCCCACCGGCCGACTTGGCCGGGAAACCCAACGTTGTCATGGTGATACTGGACGACACCGGGTGGTCGGACTTTGGCTGCTTCGGCTCCGAGATCAACACACCCGCCATTGATTCACTGGCCCAAACCGGGCTACGGTACAACAACTTCCATGTCACCCCACTGTGCTCCCCCACCCGGGCCAGCCTGTTGACGGGCCGAAACCACCACTCCGTGGGCATGCGGTTCCTTGCCGACGCCGACACGGGATTCCCCAATTCCCGCGGCGCCATCCGCCCGGATGTCGCGATGTTACCGCAAATACTGCGCAGCAAAGGTTATGGCACCTACCTCGCCGGCAAGTGGCATCTGGCCCCGCTACACGAGATCACCCCCGCCGGCCCGTTCCAGAACTGGCCGCTGAGCCGGGGATTCGACAAGTACTACGGATTCATGGATGGGTGCACCGACCAATACGCACCCGAGCTCATCCAGGACAACCACTCAGTCGCTCCGCCAGCCACCCCGGGTTACCACCTTAGCGAGGATCTGGCGGACCACGCAGCAACCTTCATCAAGGACCATGTCGCCTTCCGCCCCGAGACACCGTTCTACCTCCAGTTCGCACTGGGCGCTACGCACGCCCCGTTCCAGGCTCCGCGGGAGTACATCGAAAAATACCTGCCGGTCTTCGCTAAGGGCTGGGACATCACCCGGGCCGAGCGTCTGGAACGACAGAAGGCACTGGGCGTCGTCCCGGCCAACACAATCCTGACGGAGCCAAGTGACAGTGTTCGCCGCTGGGACGGGCTCAGCGATGACGAGCGCGAGGTCTTCACCCATCTCCAGGCCGCCTTTGCCGGTTTCCTGGAGCACGCCGACGCGCAGATCGGACGCCTGCTGGAGACTTTGGAATCCCTGGGCCTAAAGGAGAACACCATTGTGCTGGTCATGTCGGACAACGGCGCCTCCCGGGAAGGTGGTCCGACCGGCGACGTCGACTGCAACGCGCCTTATTCGGGCACTAATCGCCCCGCCGCCGAGCAACTCGAACTGCTGCCCGACTTGGGCACCGCCATGGGGCCCGCCCACTACCCGGAGGGCTGGGCCATGGCAGGAAACACACCGTTCCGCCGGTACAAGCAATTTGTTGACCTGGGCGGCGTCCGCTCCCCTCTGGTCTTTTCCTGGCCCGCCGGGATCAAGGAAAGCGGCGGTGTGCGCAACCAGTTCGTCCACGCCATCGACATCATGCCTACGTTGTTGGATTTGGCCGGGATCGAGATGCCCGACGACGTCGACGGCGCCAGCCTGCGCGACTCTCTGGCCGAAGCTACCGGACCAGCCCGCCGCGACACCCAGTTCTGGGAAATGCTGGGGCACCGGGCCATTTGGCACAAGGGATGGAAGGCCGTGACCGAACATGTTAGCGGAGAGTCCTTCGATGACGACAAGTGGCGCCTGTACAACGGTGCCGTTGACTTTTCCGAATCCATTGACATGGCCGAGGAATTCCCGGAAAAGGTGGAGAACCTAAAGGCCCTGTGGTGGAACCAGGCACACAGCGTCGGGGCCTTCCCCCTGGATGACAGGACCCTCTACGACTTGCTGACAGCGCGCGGCCCCTCGGGCCTCATCAACTGCAGAGAGATTGTGCTCCGCCCGGGGCAGAGCCATGTCCCGTTCGCCAGCGCGATCGCCGGCAGCGACAGGTCCATGGAGGTCAACGCCTATTTGACCGGCTTCGAGTCGAGCACGGAGGGCGTCCTACTGGCCAGCGGTAATATCCGGGGTGGTTATGTCCTCTACATCCGCAACGGGACGGCAACTTTTGAGCACAACCATCTGGGAACCAGGGTGGTGCTCAAAGCCGATGCCCCCATCCCCGAAGGCGATACGACGGTGGGCTTCAGGCTCATCCGGCATGAAGGGAGGTCGGCCACCGTCGAACTTGTCCAACAGGGAATCGTCACGGGCCGGGCCGTTGTGCCGCAGGTATCCGGCCACCTGTCCTTCTGGGGCATGGATGTCGGGGCCGACCCCGTCAGCACCGTCTCGCCGGACTACGTAGCGCCGTTTGCCATGGCCGGCAGCGTCTTAGACCGTGTCGTGCTTCGATTTGATACCGGCCCCGACCTGGAAGACCTTGCGGATTTGATGGCCGCCACAGAGTAGGCGGCCTTGGGCCGGGCACCGGGTGGCAACCTCAAGGTGGGCCGCCCGGTGCATTGGCTCTGGGACCCGGATAGTCGATACGATCGGGAGTTATGGCAACAGATCATCAAGGACCCGCGACCATGCTGGACGTCGCCGCTCATGCAGGAGTCTCACGAGCTACCGTGTCCAGGGTGTTTACGGCCCCGGAATCGGTAGCCGCTGCCACATTGGAGCGGGTGATGAGAGCGGTTCAGGACCTGTCCTACAGTCCCAATGCCGCCGCGAGGAGTCTGCGCAGCGGACGTTCGAACACTGTTGCGCTCCTGGTCGGCGACATTTCCCAGCCGTTCCACAGTCAATTGGCCAAATCGGTTGCGCATGCTGCCGAGGATCGCGGCTACAGCGTGCTGCTCTGCGATCTCGATCACAGCATGGACCGGCTACAGCGACTCCTGACTGTACTGCCTCTGCAAGGCGTCGATGGCATCATGCTGGCCACCGGAGATGCCATCGAAACACCTGGAATACGGGCCGCCATTGATGCCGCCGAGGCCAAAGGGACCCTCGTCCTGCTGGGCTCGGCTCAGCCAGACTCGTCGATGGCACTCACTGTCAGCCCCCCTTTTGAAGAGATTGGCTATCTCGCCACGAAACACCTGCTGGCTCAGGAACGGTGGCCTGTAGCCCTCCTCGGCGGATCCAAGGGTTCCGTCATCTCCACTTTGCTGCGCGCCGGCTACCTGAGAGCTTGCCTGGAAACTGGCCACAGCGAAGGAGACACCATGGTGCTCGATGCCGGTTTCAACAGCACGTCGGCCCAGCGCGAGACGGCGAGGCTGTTGGATGGTGCGACCATGCCCCAGGGAATTGTCGCGGCAAACATACCGATCGCGCTCGGTGCCATCTCTGCCTTGGCGGACAGCGGCCTGAGCATTCCTGACATGGTGGCCCTGGTGGCCTGCGAGGAGGTGCAGCTGGCGGAGCAGCTCAGGCCTGGCCTGACCACCGCAGGAACCGACATCGGCGTTCAGGGCGAGGCCATGGCATCGGCCCTGATCGATGCGATCGAGGGCCAAGCCGTCATTGCACGGACGCTGGTGCCGCACCTGACAGTTAGGGAGTCCTCCGCGTCGTCGTAATGCGGTTTCCGCCGGCGACCTCTGGTTGGCCGAACGCCTAAAGGCCCTATTGCCCGGCCCTGCAGGAGGGCATCACCGGAGATGAGGGTGATCCTCCAGAGCTTGTGGCGGATGATTAGGGGGTCGCCAATTCTTTGTATGCTTGCAGGACATTTGTGATGAGCGTCGAGTCGACCGCGTCCGTTGCGCAGATGAAGCTGACTGTTGACGTGGCGCTGTCGTCATCGAGGTCAAGGTACACGAGCCCGGGAATGGCGAACGCGCGCATGGATTCCGGCACTATGGCTATGCCCAGGTGAGCGGCGACCAGGCCAAGGATGGTGGGGAATTGTACGGCTTCCTGGGAGATGTCGAAGTCGACGTCCACTGCATGGAGTAGCGCGGAAATGTGGTCGAAGAGCCGCGAGATGCGACTTCGGGGAAAAGCGATGAACGTTTCGCCGTGGAGTTCCCTCAAGCGGACATGAGCTCTGGAAGCCAAGCGGTGATCGGAGGCTACGGCAACGATCAGCGGCTCCTGGAGCAGCGTCGTTGCGCTAATGCCAGGAACTGATCGGACTTCGCGGGCAATTCCAGCGTCGAGGGCGCCGGCACCAATAAGTTCCAACTGCACGTCCGTCGTTTCCTCGCGGAGTTGAAGTTCAATTCCAGGCCATCGAGAGCGTGTCTGCCGGACCAAGGCAGGAACTATGGATATTGCTGCTGACGAAACAAAGCCGAGCCGAAGCCGCCCAAGTTCCCCGTTCTTTGCGTGGCTAAGTGCTGCCGTCATTGCCGCGTACTGCGCCAGAACCTTGCGCGCATGCCGCAACAGCACCTCGCCCTCTGCAGTCAGCTCCACGTTTCGAGAATTTCGTACGAAGAGGGCGACCTTACATTCCTCCTCCAGCTTGCGGATTTGCTGGCTTAGCGGCGGCTGAGCCATGTGAAGCCGCTGGGCCGCCCGGTTGAAGTGGAGTTCTTCCGCCACTGCTACGAATAGTTCAAGCCGCCTAAGATTCATGAACCAAGACTAAATGGATATTGATCGGAGCGAAATAGATACTTCAGTCCGAAGGTCTGGACGTCTAACGTTGTCCGTGAGAGAAGTCACAGATCGGAATGGAACAGAGGACCAATAATGCCCGTATTGACCAAACCCGCTACGAGTTACATCAACGGTATGTGGGTTGAAGGATCAGGTGCGCTCGTGTCCCGGTACAACCCGGCCCTGCCGGAGGAGGTGGTAACTACCTACCATCAGGCCGGCTCTGAGGAACTGAACCAGGCGATCCATTCCGCCAATGCCGTATCCGCGGCATGGGACCAGTTGGGCATTCTGGCCCGTGGACGCTTCCTGGCCGCCACCGCGGCCGCGATCCGTGAACGGGCCGAGGAGATCGCCGTGATGATGACGGCAGAGCACGGTAAAACCCTCGCGGAGTCGCGAATGGAAGTTGCCGCGTCGGCCGATACATTCGATTACCATGGCGCATCGGCCCGCAATCCGGTGGGAACTGAATACCCGTCCAGCCATCCCGATGAGCGAATCCTGACGGTACGGCGTCCACTGGGCGTTGTCGGCGTCATTACCCCCTGGAACTTCCCCCTGCAGATTCCTGCCTGGAAGATTGCACCGGCCCTCCTGCACGGCAACACGGTGGTGTGGAAGTCGGCAAGTAACACGCCCGGGGTCTCCGTCATGCTTATGGAAGCCCTGGCCGACGCCGGCATCCCGACTGGCGTTGTCAACCTACTCCTGGGTCCGGGCCAGCTGGGCTCTGAACTGGTTTCCTCCCCCATTGTCGGTGGAGTCACGTTCACGGGCTCCGTGCCGGTGGGGCACCACATTCGGAGCATTGTCTGCGAACGCGGAGCCAAATTGCAGCTCGAACTCGGCGGTCACAACGCAACACTGATCCTTCCCGACGCCGATGTTGAACTGGCCGCCACCAGCGTCGTTAACGCCGCGATGGGGTCCACAGGCCAGAAATGCACGGCCACGCGACGAGTCATCTTGGTCGGCGACGGGCATGAGGAGTTCCTGTCGAGGCTGAAGGAAAAGGTTTCAGCCCTCATTCTTGGACCGGGCACGGATCCGTCCGTTCAGATCGGCCCCGTTGTCTCCGCGTCGGCGCGCGATGAAATCGATGCCGCAATCCGCCAGGCACTGGCAGAAGGCGGTGAAATCCTGGCCCAGGCAACAGTGCCGGCCGGGGCCGGGTCCTACGTCGCGCCAACAGTGCTGACCGGCCCCCGATCCATGACCATCTGCCGGGAAGAAGTTTTCGGTCCCGTCACCACGGTGCTGCACGCGGACACCCTTGATGAAGCCATTGACCTCGCCAACGGTACGGCGTTCGGCCTCACCGCCGCAGTCTTCAGCAGTGATGAGCGATCCATTCGCCGCTGCGTTTCCCAGCTGCAGGCCGGCCTGGTAAAGGTCAACGCCCCCACCACCGGCTCCGAACTTCACGCCCCGTTCGGCGGCATGAAAGATTCGACGTTTGCCGGTCCCCGAGAACAAAACAGTGCCGCCGCCGCAACGTTCTTCACCCATGAAAAGACCGCCTACCTGCGTTTGGCCCCCGAGAAGGCATGACCATGAACCTGATAGACGAAGAGACCCGCTGTGACCTCCGCGCCCCCGACGTCGTCCTCTGCGGTTCCGACATGAACGGAGCCTGGGGCACCCGGCACAGTTTTGCCCGCACCATGCTCCGCCGCGCGGCCGCGCACCGCTGGACTGTGGCCAAGACACGCCTGGACCTGGATGGCCAGGGCCGGGGGACGGCCGTGTACACAGTGAATGCCGAAGGATTTGAGTTGACGTTCATTGCCTTCTGCCAGGCCTTGGAGGAAAGCGAACGCACCGATCGGGTGATCGCCAACGCTTGGGATGTCACCGCCGCCCTCGTGGAGGGCGAACTGACCCCGCAGCGTGAAGCGGAGTTGCGCCGCAACATCCCCGTCCAGGAACAGGGCCGCACCGACCCGGAAACGATCATCATGACCCGGGCCAACCGCAGCGCCCGCTTCTTCGACTACGTAAGCGACTGCCTTGCCACGGGGAATCAGCCCGATGTCGCAGCGCTTGGTCCCAGCCCCTACCTGATACGCAGCACCGCGTTTTACGGCAACGGCAAATTCGGGCTTAAGGAACTAGACAATTTCCCGTCAAACCATCCGCTGTCCGTCCCCTACCGCTCCCAGATGCTCACAGCCTGGCTGCTGCGCGAGCTCAGCATGGACCTGGTGGAGCACGTCGCCAGGGCCAAGGCCCAGGCCGCGGGCACCGTGGCCGTTCCCCTCGATGCGGCGTGGGGCAAATACTTCGGGTTGGGCAACGCCACCGGCCTGGGAATGGTGCCGTTCCTCGTCAACCATCCAGGCTACCTGGACGCCTGGTGCAAACTCCGCGAGATTCCCCTCGCCGCGGGGCTCGCAGCCTGCTACAGCCCCGACCACCCGAACCTGGGCCGAATCGCTGAACTCCTCACGAGAGCGGACCGGCACCTGGCAGAAAAATCCGAACTCAAAACTATGCCGTTCCTCTCGACGGAATCGATCAGGCCCCAACTTCGCCGCCTCCTCTCCGAACTCCAAGCATTTATGACCTCCGAAGCGAAAGCCACCCCAGTACTCGCACGCCTGCACGAAATAGCAACGAACCTCAGCCCGGAAGCCCGTGGCCTCTTCGCCTCAATCGTCATCGAACTCCAGACCGACTTTGATGAAGAAGCTGAGGCTCTGCTCACCGTGACAACTCCACCGGCCTTCGACCCGGCCATGAGCTGCCATGCACTGGGGCGGCTGCTGGATCAGAACTACGCCTGGACTCACAACTACGACTTTGCCACCCCGGAACGCGCCAGCTACTACTGGTACTCATCCGCGGACAGTGAAGAACCCCGGCGGGCGCTGCGCGCAGCGATGGCAGCCGGCACAGTGGAGCACTGCACCGACGTCGCCCGCCGTGTCAATGCCCTGACCACCGATCTGGAATTATTCCCCGACAAGTCCAGCGTGGCTGAATTCCTGCTGGCCCATCCGGAACACCGATTCGCTGCCGAACGGATCCAGCAAACCCGGGACTACTACTACAGGGATTTGCAGGACAACCTCCTGGACGCCGACTTCCTGCCACTGAGCACTCAACGCTTCCAGCTGGCCACCTATGGGATGAACAACTTCAGCCCGCAGTCAACTGATTGGGTCCGCGTCACCTTGTTCAGTGGCGCACCACGTGTTGCGGACATCTTGAACGGGACCGACGATGACGACTGGCTGTTTCCGCTGGCGCCCGAAGGAGAGAACTAATGAGTGTGCACCAGCAGGCAACCGTCGTCGACGGCCTTCAGATCAGCAACTGGAGCCGGCCGGTCCTGGAGGAACTGCGCACAGGCGGGGTCAGCGCCGTCAACGTCACCTGCGCCGTCTGGGAAAATGCCAGTGAAACCATCCGCTCCATCGCCCAATGGCTCGAACTGGCCAACCGCAACCCCGACCTTATCTTCCTGGCGACCAGCGGCGCCGACATCGAAGCCGCCAAACAACTAAACAAGATCGCTGTCTTTCTCGGTTTCCAAAACACCAGCCCGTTTGAGGACGACTACCGGTATGTGGAACTCTTCCACCGACTCGGTGTTCGCATCGCCCAGCTGACCTACAACAACCAGAACCTGCTCGGCGGTGGATGCTTCGAAACCGAAGACTCCGGACTCACCCGCTATGGCCGTGTCGTCGTGGCGGAGATGAACCGGGTCGGCATGCTCATCGACCTTTCCCACGTCGGATACCGGACCAGCCGCGAGACGATCGAGGCCTCTTCCGTGCCCGTTGCAATCACCCATTCCAACCCCCTCTGGTTCTTCGACACACCCAGGAACAAGCCCCACGATGTCATCCAACCGCTCGTCGACCGCGGCGGCGTTATCGGTTGCTGCCTCTACCCGACCGTCAGCGGCGGCGAACACGTGACCATCGAAGGCTTCTCCGCCATGGTCGCCCGCATGGTGGACCAGTACGGACCCTCCCACATCGGCTTGGGCAGCGACTGCACCCGTGGCTGGGACCACGAATTCGTCGGCTGGCTCCGCCACGGACGCTGGCAGCCCACGGCACCGGAACAGGCACCCACCTGGCCGAACTGGCCCAACTGGTTCACCGGGCCCGAAGATTTTCCACGCCTCACCGAGGGGCTCCTCGCCGCGGGGCTCTCCAATGACACCGTCGCGGCAGTTCTGGGCGGAAACTTTAGCCGCCTTTTCACCGACGTCATGGACAACACGAAAGAGGGTGCTCATGTCTGACAAGACCTATGCCGTGGCCGGTGACACAGCCGATGTTCAAGGGTCTGGCCTTGTCTCTGTCCAGCCCCGCGAAATCATCGAAACGGCCTTTCGTGCACTGTGCGCCGCAGGAGGTGATCCTGCCGAAGCCCAGGAAGGCGGATTAGCCGTGCTGCGGGCCGAAGCCGACGCCCAGGTCGGTCTGGCCCTGCTGGAACAACTTCTCGAAGCGGACTGGACGCAGCCAATGGTTCCTGCCGATACCCAGTCGACATCGTGGGCCGGTGTCGCTGTGTATGAACTCAACTGCCCGGGGCAACCCGCACTGCGTTCAGCGATCCAGCTGATGGACCTCGCCTGCAGTGGCAGTGCCGAGGAAGTCCGGGTAGCACGGACCACTGTTGCGGGCATCCCGCGCCCACTGTGGAACGATCTCCTGCTGCGCTACAGCGCCCGTCTGCAGCGCACCATCATCATCGCCATCACTACCGCCGCGGCAACCGGCACCGGCGGCACCGAATACCTCAGCGTCCGCAATGGTGCCATCACGACGACGACGGAACCGCCCAGCGAGGCCATCGCCGCGTCGTTGTTACCCACCGCTGACGGGAACGAAACGGTCGTCGTCGTCCTCCCCTACCACGCCGAAGCAATCCAACAGGACGCCGGCATCACCCAGAGACCCCTGAAAGTACGTGACGAACAATGGCACCGCATGTACCAGCTCTCCCGGAACTACCTGATGGCGGACCAATGAGCACCATCGACCGTACCCAGTTCTCCGACGGCAAGCCGCGGCCCTACTCAGCGACGGCTGCCGTGAACGGCATCATCTTTCTCTGCGGGCAGGTACCCACCCGTCCCGACGGATCGTGTCCTGCCCATATTGCGGAGCAAGTCACCCAGGCGTTCGATAACTTGGAACACGCCTTGCTGGCGGCACATTCAGATTTGTCCCACCTTCTCAAACTCACCGTCTTCCTCGCAGACCTTGACGAGTTCGAAGACTACAACGCCGCCTACCTCACCCGGCTCAGCGGCCGTCCTCTGCCTCCCCGGACCACCGTGCAGATTGCCCGCTTCCGTGGTGAGAAACGCATCGAAATCGATGCCATCGCAGCCGCAACTGCCTAACCGAACCACGGCCACGCATCTGTTGGGTTACCACCGTCGCTTTCCCTTAGCTCAGATCGGAACCACCATGATCTCCCACGCACCGTCCCCCACTCCATCAACCACATCCCAAACCACCATCGATTCAGCGCCGCTGAACGCGTTCCACAAGCGCCTGACACTCTTCAGCTCGGGCGGGCCATTCCTGGACGGCTACATCCTGGCCATTATCGGCATCGCCTTGGTCCAGATCATTCCGAAATGGCAGATGAATGAGTGGTGGAACGGACTCATCGGCGCCTCCGCGCTGATCGGGGTCTTCATTGGTGGGCTTGTCTTTGGGAATATCACCGACAAAATCGGTCGCAAGCTCATGTACACGATTGACCTGATTGCGATCATCGTGTTCTCCATCGCGCAGTTCTGGGTCAACGAACCCTGGCAACTATTCACCCTGCGCCTCCTCATCGGCATCGCGGTCGGCGCCGACTACCCCATCGCCACCGCCCTGGTTGCCGAATTCGTCCCCGCGAACTGGCGCGCCCGCCTGCTCGGTGGCCTCAACGCCATGTGGTTCGTCGGGGCCACTGTCGCCGCGTTCGTCGGCTACTGGTTGCTCTCCCTCGAGGACGGCTGGCGCTGGATGCTCCTGTCCTCGGCCGTGCCGGCCGTCTTGATCCTCATCGCCCGGGCCACCATCCCGGAATCCCCCCACTGGCTCGTGGGCAAGGGACGCCAGGAAGAGGCTCTTGCCATCCTGAAGAAGGCCATCGGCGAGGGCGCCACCCTGGAAGGTATCACCGCCCACGACCCCAACGCGGTCAAGCTCAGCACCAAGAAGGCCTTCTCAATGGTCCTCACCGGCGGATACCTGAACCGGGTCATCTTCATCTCCATCTTCTGGACCTGCACCATAGTGACCCTGTTCTCGATCTACGCATTTGGACCACAGATCCTATCCCTTTTCCACCTCGACTCCGGAAATGCAGCCAACATCGGCTACGGCCTCATCAACTTGTTCTTCCTGGTGGGCAACGTCGTCGCACTCCTCCTGGTTGATAAGTTAGGCCGCCGCCCGGTCCTCATCTGGGGATTCCTTCTCTCCGGCGTCGGCCTGCTGTTCCTGGCGATCTTCCCCACCGCTCCCCTGGGCTTGATCGCCCTGGCCTTCGCCGTCTATGCCATATTCAACGGCGGCCCCTCCATCCTGGAATGGATCTACCCCAACGAGCTCTTCCCCACCAAGGTACGTGCTACGGCTGTGGGCCTGTGCACAGGAACCAGCCGCATCGGCGCCGCCATCGGCACCTTCGCCACACCCCTGGCCCTGACCCACTTAGGCCTCTCCGGAACCATGTGGATCGCTGCCGGCATCGCCCTGATAGGCGCTGGTGCCAGCTACTTCATGGCACCCGAAACCAAGGGCAAAAACCTCGAAGACGCAGCCGCACTAAACGCATAAGTTCACAACAGCGCAACAGTGCACTAAGAACGTGTTGGGAAAGTGTCTAGTGCTTCCCAACACGTTCTAACAGTCACAATGGCCGATCTTCAGTCCCTGGCAAACACTAATGGCGTCCCGATCTCGAGTCCGCCCGCCAGCGCCCTGGACCAGGACTCAGCGTAAACTGATAGTCACGGACGGTGATCTGCACTGCCTCGAGGATCGCTGATGAACCTGCTTTTGAAGATTCATGCAGCCGAATCCCGGAAGAATTCGCAGGGGCCAAAAAGCACCCATCTTTTACCCATCTAATTCAAACGAAAACTACGATGATTACTGACATGTCGTAGGAACCAAAACGGACGAAAATTCTCGAGAATAAGCGAATTTTGATGGTCGCCGATACTCAATGACGTCCAGATGGTGAGTTTCTCTTGGTCGTAGGCTCAATTCTCACCCGGGGAACCCTGTGATGTCTCGGTTCATGGTTCCCACTATCTCTCGAGACGTCGTTCACATGCCGTGTGAGGACGTTTAATTACACCCCGGTCTCGGATCATGGTGCTTTTCTACCCTCGGTCGCGCTGGATTGCGAAGGCGACCTAAAGAGCCGTACGCTCGGATCTCTCGTCCGCCATTAGGTTGTAGACGGCCAGTTTGCGATGTTCAACGTGGTGAACGCACTCTTTTCCTTGGTTGCAGCAGATGCCGGGTTTCGCTGGCAATCACTGCTCAACCGGAGTGGCAACCGTGTCCTGAGATCACACAGCAAGTGGGACCGACGCTTGGATGTCCGGCTCGAACCGTAACGCATTCCGGCCCGACCTGGATGAGTCCGTTGAAGCACTAGGACCATCATTCAAAGCACAAATCGATACGCCGCTGACGGCGCAATCACGCCTTTAGCCATCTCATAGGACGCAGGAAGGCTGCCCTTGAGCACACCCATGGCACCCGCACAGACACCGCATGGACTGAGGTAAAAGCACCGCCGCCATGCTTCAGGCGGTGCTCGTCAAGGCTGATGCAGTTCGCTCGAGCAGAGGTGAACTCGTTGGAGCGTCACACGATCCAGCTTTGGTGGGATACGAGTATCGTCCAATCGCCGAACTCTTGTTTGAACCAGTGGAGCGAAGAGGTCTGTACGCAGGACAGAGCCCACGCAGCCGCATCGCGGCGCCGGTCGACGTCGAACCCACCATGGTCTGGCTGGGTTGTAGAGGATGTATTGCCGGCCCAAGCAGACCCGTCCAATGGCTGCCTCCAAAAGGCACTGCGTCTCCGTGAAGCTAGGATTCCGGCGGGTGGCCGTGAAATAGCGAGAATGTCAAGGTTAACGTAACGGCCAGAACACAGGGACCAGGAACACGGACACCACAAAATACAAGGCCATGATGACCAGGCCTAGTTTCCAATAGTCACCAAATTTGTACCCCGCAGGACGCATGATCATCATGTTTGCAGGTGTGGCGATGGGAGTCAGCAAGGCGGCCGATGAGGCGACGCTGACGCACATCAGTACCGTAATCGGCGAGATTCCGGCCTCCGCGGCAACGGATAGGGAGATGGGGATGATGATCAACGCAGTCGCTGTATTGCTGATGAGTTGTCCCAACACGGCAGTGACCAGGAAGATCCCGGCCAGCAGCAGGTAGGGACTCCCCCCACCGGTGAGGGAGACGATCCCGTGTGCCAGCAGTTCCGCCGTACCGGTGCGGGTAATAGCGGTGGACAGTGGGATCATCCCGGCCACCAAGATCAGCGTTTGCCAGGACATGGCCCGGTGGGCCTGCCCCACCGTCACAACCCGAGCCAGGATCATGGCCATCGCGGCCAGCAGTGCCGCGACCGGGGCCGGCACCAAGTTGGTGGTCATCAAGACGACCATGGCGGCCAGGATGGCAAGGGCAGGCACGGCGCCCGGTCCGAGAGGTACCGTCTGACGGCGGATCGCGTCCGGTGAATCGACGAGCAGCACGTTTTGGTCCCGCGTGTGCCTATCCAGCGCCGACCAACTTCCCTGTAACAGCAAGATGTCGCCCGCCTTAACTTGGTTGACCCTGGTTTCAGAGGGCTTCCCGGCTCGCTGATGGGCCAGAACCACCAGTGATCCACTCACGGTAACCATTCCCGGGTACACCTCGGTTCCGACAAGTGTGGAGCGCGGCGACACCACAACCTCGGCCACACCAAATGACTTACTCACCAACCCGTAGGCAGCTTGGTCGTTGTTAGTCTCCGTGCCAAGGCCATTGTCTCTGGCAAACGCCGCGATGTCTGACGGTGTTCCCCTGACCACAAGATAATCGCCGGCGGACAATTCACCCGTAGTGGCCGGCTTCCCCTGAGCGTTCTGAACGCTCAGCAGGTGCACACCGCCATCACCGCCGGTCATCACTTCGGCGACCGCATCCCCTATTCTCGGCGCTCCGCTCGGCACTCGAAGCCGTGCAAGGTCTTGTTCACCTGGCCAGTACTGCTCCAGAAGGACCGCTGGATGAGCACTCAAGTCCTTGGGCAACTCCTCCGGCGTGCGTTGCGGAAGCAGCCTTGAACCCAGGGTGACCGCAATGATGACGGTGCCAATCAGCAGTGGCACCCCGACCAGCGCGAACTCGAAGAAACCGATTCGGCGCCCGGTGGAACTGATAGCCGCCTCGAGGATCAATATGTTCACCGGGGAACCGGTCAAGACCAGGAGGGAGCCGGCGTGGGCCGCGAAGGCCATCGGCATCAGCAGCTGGCCAGGCTCACGCCCCAGGCGCACGGCGAGGACGACGATCATGGGAAGGAGCGCCGCGACCGCTCCGTTGACACTGATGATGGCTGAGAGAAAAGCGGTGAACAGCATAACCAAAACAAGAAGCCTGATCTTGCTGGAGCCGGCGAACCTTATCAGCACTCCCCCAAGCCACGTCGTGACTCCGGAGGCATCAATCGCCTCGGCTACGACAAACAGGGCCGCGATGAGAACCACGGTCCCGGAACCGAAACCCGCGAAAGCGTCGTCGATATTGATAATTCCCGCACCCAAGAGGGCAAGCGTCACACTGATCGCCACGACCTCGACCGGGAATTTGTTCCACACAAAAATCGCAATAGTCAGCGCCAAGATGACCAGCATAGTGCCCGTGTCCGTCATAGCTCTCAGGCTAACGACAATGGCTCTCCGCAGAAAGTACCCATTCCGAGAGAAAAGGAACCGACTGTCCTACTGGAAAATCGCACTCAAGATCTCACCACGGGAGGACACATGACGTGATCGCCCGCACGAGCTGCGACCCCGTTCGCAAGGAGGCGACGCTCCGCTCAGCCATTCCGCTGCCGCCGTCGCGGTCGAAGATGTAAATCAGCGCAGTAACAACCGGCGCCACCAGTAGGAAGAGAGTTTCCAGTGCCTTGTAACTTCCCGAGAGGCTGGCATCGCGGAGGATGCCCCCTCAATCTGGAACAGCAAGATGAGGTAGGGCAAAAACAAACAGAATACGACGATGGACCAAAAGTCTTTTACGGAAGTTCAGCGTGGCCTCGTGCAATATTTTCGTTCCCTTGAAAGGGTTTGCATCCGGCGAACCTTGAAATCCTAGATCCACCGATCACGAGGAGACCTCCGCAGGGCGGACCGGCGTCGCTCAAATAATTTACTTCGTTTTGGAATCTAAGGCCAATGCGCAGATGACGGGGCGAATCATCGCGTATCCATCTCTGGGCCAGAAATATGCCCTATCCAATCAGTGATGCTTTCACAGGGGTAAGCCCGGCATCCGTCAATGCACCGGATACATGCAGCACGGCCAACCGCTTTGCAAAGGCGCGACCTCACACGGCCCAACGCGTTTCGCCTGCACTTGTTGCAAGTCATCGAATCCTCTTGTTTTTGCCTTGGCACCCTCTTAGGCTGTGCTGAAAAGGCCCGAATCGATCAAGTGTCATCAGTTCCGATGGCACTCCACCTTAGTTCAGGAGTCTTCCGTGTCATCAAATGGGGCAAGTAGCGCGGCTAAATCACCAGGCACCAGCCAAGGTAGTGAATCCGGGCGATTCCTGAATTCGATTGAACGTTTGGGAAACAAGATTCCCAACCCAACCATCATGTTCGTATACCTCATTGCACTTGTCGCGATTTTGTCGGCAATCCTGTCGTGGGCCAACGTCAAAGTCACCGACAAGGTCATGACGCCGGTCCCCACAGAACAGCTCCAACATCTCAACGACGCACTCGGTGGGACGATTGTGCCTTTTGATACGGCGACCGGCATGGCGGTGACACTTCCTGAATATACGGTGAGCCAGCAAACATTCGCCGTCCAGAACCTGCTCTCCGCCGACGGCCTGCGCGTCTTCTTCTCCTCCTTCGTGGACAACTTTGCGGCTTTCAGCGTCGTTGCCGTAGTCCTTGTCGCCATGGCCGGTGTCGGCGTCGCCGAGCATGCGGGCCTCATGGCGGCCCTCATCCGCAAGATCGTGAAGGTGGCCCCGCGCTGGTCGCTCGCTTTCATCTTGATCTTCGTTGGGGTGCTGTCCTCGGTGGCCTCCGACGCCGGGTACCTGATCTTGATACCCCTCTCGGCCGCGGCATTCTTGTCGGTCGGACGGCATCCGTTGGCCGGCATGGCTGCGGCCTTCGCGGGCGTTGGTGCCATTTTTGGGGTCAATCTCCTGATCACCCCTTCTGACTCAATGATTACCGAGATCACCAACGAGGCTTTGGGAAACATCGGTGCGCAACCGCTCTCCGTGACCGCCAACTTCTACTTCAGCATCGTCTCCTCGATCGTTTTGGCCTTGGTGGCCGTGCTGGTCACGGTGAGGATCGTCGAGCCCCGGCTGGGTAAATACGAGATGGCCGACCCACTCGCGGCAGATTCCGGGGAGCAGATTGATGCGGCGGCCGAATCCCGCGGCCTCAAATTCGCTCTCTGGGCCTTCGTCGTCGTCGTCATCGGTGTGTTGGCGATCTCGCTGCCGCCGGGAGCACCACTGCGTGACACCGAAACGGGACAATTGATCGGCCCCACACCCTTCATGGCAAGTTTGATCTTCATCATCTCGCTGGCATTTCTGATCTGCGGGATCTTTTACGGCATAGGCGCCAAAACACTCCGCGGTGGCGACGAAGTCGTGGGGGCAATTGCAAAGACGTTTGGCAGCCTGGGCGGATTGCTCATCATGTTCTTGATGATCGCCCAGTTCATTGCCTTGTTCAATTGGACCAACCTGCCCACAATTGCCGCCGTCGAGGCCGCCCAACTTCTCGAACGGGCCAGCATCCCGGCCGTGTTGCTACTGATCGCTTTTATCTTGGTGATTTTCATACTGGACATCATCCTTCCCGGCCTGGTACCAAAATGGGCGATTTTCGCACCGATATTCCTGCCCATCTTTGCTTCACTCAATGTCGCCCCCCAAACATTACTGGCCGCCTACCGGGTGGGTGACTCGCCCATGAACGTGCTTACCCCGCTGATGGTCTATATGCCCTTTATCGTCACAATTGCCCAACGCTACAAGAAGGACGCCGGAATCGGCACGGTGATTGCCCTCATGGTCCCGTACACACTGTGGATCCTGGTTGCTTGGGTCGTCCTCTTCGCCGCCTGGTTCCTGCTTGGCATTCCGTGGGGTCCCGGCGCCCCGGTGAACATGTAAATCAACTTCCGACCAATCCTGAGAAAGGTATGCCCGCGATGAACACCACGGACGCCGTCATCCCCTCCCACACCGCCCCCTTTACCGTACAAGTTGTCACCGGTGAGACCCCAGACGTCGATGCCATCGGTGTGCCGGTGCCCATCGATGGGCCTGCACCGGCCTCTTTTGGAGTCGACATCGATGCGCTCACCCGAGCCGGGTTCAACGCCAAGATCGGTGCGGCGCTAACCGTCCCCGCTAGTCCAGTCACACTTGTTGCCGTCGGCATAGGCAAAGCCGGTTCCCTGGACGTCACAGGCGTCCGAGACGCCGCGGCTGCCTTCGCAAGCGAAACCGTCACTGCGCGGCGCCTGGCTATTCTCCTCAAGGACCTTCCAAACCTCGACGTCGGTGCCGCGGCCGCCGCCGTCGTCGAGGGCGTCCTGCTGGCGCGCTACCACTTTGACCTGCGAACCACACCAGCGGCCAGCGTCAGGGTCGAGGAACTTGCGCTCGTCGTCAACGAAGCGGATTTGGCCGACGCACGAGCCGGCGCCGAGCGCGGACGCGTCACGGCACGCGCAACTATGCTCGCCCGAGACCTCGCCACCAGTCCGGCCGGGATGCTCACCGCGACGCGGATGGCAGAGGTTGCCGTGTCCCTCGGGGCGGAATTCGGCTTCGAGGTTGAGGTTTATGACAAAGCTGCCTTGGTGGAACTTGGCTGCGGAGGACTGCTGGGTGTGAACAAAGGGTCGGTGGAGCCACCGCGCATGATCGTGCTCCACTACCGGCCAAGCGGAACTGTTTCAGGGCACCTGGCCCTCGTGGGAAAAGGCGTCATGTACGACTCCGGCGGCATTAGCCTCAAACCCGGGGACCTTTCGCACTCCCAGATGAAAAACGACATGACGGGGGCGGCCGACATCCTCGGGGCGATGACGACCCTTGCCTCGCTTGGCTGCACGGCCGAGGTCACCGGGTACCTGATGTGCACGGACAACATGCCGTCAGGTTCGGCCATGCAATTGGGTGACGTGCTCATCACGCGTGGCGGTAAAACCGTCGAGGTGCTCAACACCGATGCCGAGGGCCGCTTGGTAATGTCGGACGCGCTGGTACTGGCCGTAGAGGCCGGTGCGGACGCCATCGTCGACATTGCAACCCTCACCGGAGCCTGTCTGCGCACCTTCGGCACAGAAATCGCCGGAGTGATGGGCAATAACGAGAGCATCCTCTCCCAGGTTGAAGCGGCGGCAAGAACCACGGATGAGCCGGTCTGGAGGCTGCCACTGCCTCCGCGTCTACGCGCCGACCTCGACTCCGACATTGCCGACATCAAGAACATCGGCGGTATTAATGCCGGCTCGATCACCGCCGGGCTGTTCCTGCAGGAATTCGTGGCCGGAACCCCTTGGGCACACATAGACATCGCAGGAACGGCGCAGGCTCCGACAACGAGCCGGTGGATCCCCCGCGGACCAACAGCGTTCGGCACACGGCTGCTGGCCGAACTGGCACTGCGGTTCACCTCACCCGAGACAAGCTAGTCCGCAGCCAGGTCGCATGACCTGTTCGTTGGCAGTTGCACTACTTCAAGACGACCGTCCGCCTCGACACCAAACCCATAATCATTGCTTCCTGCCGCCAACGCCCGAACTGACGCGGCTTGTTTCATCCATGACGCGCGTCGGCTAACCCCTGCCCACCGGAGCCACCGCCGAAGTAAACATCGCGCCACGTCACCGAGCAACCGAGGTCCGGCAGTGTGGTCTGCCTGGCGGCTCCAGCGGCCAGTGGCCCACAGAAACGTGAATCACCAAATAGCGTCATTGGGGCAAATCGGTCTGCCCTTTTGCCAGGACACCTCTTCTTGCGGCAAGGACGGATATCCCGCGTCATAATCCCGCAAAACCGGGCTCTTAACAAGGAGATGCGCGCTTCTCGTCGCCGTCGGCCTGCCCCCACGGCGAACGGAGCTTGCCTCTGCCTACCTGTTCACTCCCCGCGACTTTGAGGCCATCCATGACTGAAACCGCCGTCGAACTACTGCTACCGATTGTTCCCCAGGCACAGATCCACTTCTCGGCCGGCGCCCTCGTCACCGTCCTAGGAGGAGGTCCCGATATGTATCCGGGGATCGACGAGCCACCGATCCGATCCTTGTTGGGTCTTAGTTTGAGCAACAACCCTTGGCTAGGGGGGCAGAGTCTTCGGATTCCCCAGCGAAATTCATTACCGAACCCACCCAACCAAGAGTTTCGCGGATGTCAGCGGCTACTCCAACGGTTCGGACTGGTTTCCGAGCATGCCGCCTTCAGTCCAGATCCAAGTCTTGCCACGGGTGGATCCACTTAACGGGCTCGAGCTTGGCATCCAGTCCGATTGGTATGCGATGTGCCAAGATGACGGCGCAGACCGCGAAGCCCAGCGAGATCGAGAAGACCACTTGGTCATCATGACCCCCGGTCATGAGGCCCCACATGTTCGGGAAACCATCGACACCTGGGCCAGGACATCTGCGCGATGGCGTGTCATCACCTTCGAAGAAGTCCTTGAGCGTCTTGTCTGTGCCGGCGTCGCCGCGCTCGAGGCAGGACAGTCCCAGACGCTGGTACAGATGCTGATCCGCGAGCAATCAAGCTCACCCACTGACCGCCGTTGATGGGACATGGGGACTTACAGACTGCAAAAACCGGCATCAACCTTGATACCCGCCAAGCGGCTGACCCTGCCTCTGCGGCCTGCACCCCGGTGAGGGTAATCGCCAACGAGTGACGGCAATTTGCTCCCGATCAATCCGACGGTTCCGTTATGGGTGGTAGCCACCCAACACCCACCGGCGCGAGGCAACGGAGGTCAGGGCTCGGCTGTGTCCGCGAGTAATGTGCGGTCGAACCCGTGTCTCCGTTGCCTCACGCCTTCCACCCTGATGCCTGGGCCTTGTAGCTTCAGCAGGGGTCGAGTCCAGCCCTGGTCTCGTCGTTCGCTGCGAAACTTGGGCTGTGGCGGGGGATGCGATCCTTCCCTTCAGGACCTCATGCTGACCTGAAAGGAGAGAAGACATCCCCCACGCTTAAAGAGTCCCGAACAGACAAATCATGACGCAACCAGTCCACGCTCCCTTGGGATGGGACAGCTGCATCTCACACTTGCGTGCCGTGATGCGTAGTTATTAGGCGTGATTGCTGCTTTGATGCGGTCAGCAGCACGAATTCCTGCGGGGTCAAGAGTCCGACATCCCGAATGAGGCGCAGTTCGCCGAAGGACGCTCGATGCCTGGTTCGATAAGGAAAGTGGTCCAGGGAGTACATCAACTCCTCGGTGGTAATCTCGCCGGTGGCCCGCATCCGTGCAAGTTCTGCGGGGGTTGCGTGGGTGGGGGCGGCCGGGGCGCGCCAGTGTTCGATCTGCGGCAGACAAGCAATCAAGTCAGCTGCACCCCGGAAGGTCCTGACGTACGGATTTCGCAGCGGCGACCAGCTCGCCGGCTCGACGCAGCAAAACCCTTTTTCCTCGGGGGTGTGAATGAAGATTCCCGTGGGATGTCCCTGCGGGCCAGAGGAATCGCTACGCGGCATGCTGGGCAGAAAGTCCCAGACAGGGCATTCTGCCGGACTGAGATCAGCGTTGATCTGCCATCCCCTCATGGCGAGGAGAGCAGCGAGCTCCGTTGTCGGATCCTTGGGTGCTGTTGAAGTCAAAGAATTCTTCCTTGTTAGTCTCATTGCTGTTCGGAACACGCTTCCAGGAGCGCCTGCCCGAGTTTGATAGCCTCATCGGGGGTGAGTGCTACGTGACGTTCTCCGACTGAAACACGCACGACGGGGAGGTCGAAGAGGGCCGGAATACGTTCGGCTTCGACAGTGAAACTGTCGGCGCTGTAAGGGATCTTGACTTCAGTCTTAATGGGGTCACCTTCCAGGATCTGACTGCGTCGAGGAGGCCGCAATGGGCATGGCTGCCCATTGCGAGCCGAGGACGTGGGTGCTTGCTGAGTTCGGTTCTGGTCGGTCGGGCCAGGGACGGCCGGCGTTGTAGCCTTGTTGCAAGCGTCGAAGCTCTTGGTGAGTTGCTTCGACAAATAGATCACTAATGCGCTGGCAACCTTCGGATTCGCCTGCCACTGCGTGGGCTGCGTGCAGTTGATGCACAAGGTCTTTGGGGCGCTGCAATTCCTTAGGGACCAACGCTTGTTCACGGACGGGATCGTCTGCGGAAAGAGGGATCGGTTCGGCCTTTCTATTTCGGGTCCTGAGGGCCGTGGAACCTGGGGTCAGCTGTGTTGGAAGGTCAGCGGCTGAGCACCCGACACGGCGACGGAGACCAAGGCATCGCATTCGCTGAAAAGCCGTCCCTGGCGTGGTGTCACGAGGTTTGCTTTGAGGGCGCTGATCAGCAAACCTGGTTCCTCGACGTCCCGCTCAGTCGCCACATAGCTGAAGTGGTACTTCAGCGCTTGCCTGGGGCCAAGGGTTCGTCCGATCATTTCCGAGGCCGGGGGCTCCGTCCGGTAGCCAAGCTGGTCTCCGTGCTCGTTAGTAAACGAGTGGAGGTGCAAAGTTACGTCGGTGAGCGCCTCGGCCGTGGCATTCAAGATCCATGCGGTGAACGTGATGAGGTCCCCGGCAGCCACTGATTCCTGCCCTGCCATGTGCACCAGACTGATGCCGGCTACTTCGGTGGCTCCGCGATGGGCAAAGAACCCGGCCAAGGGGCAAAGTTCCGGGGTCCGTGGCGGTTCAAAGGCGGCGCGGATACTGGCTTCTTTGGGTGCGGCTTCGTCGTCGCTCGGCATTTCAGCCGCTCCGACAACTGATTCACAGGTCATCGTTGTGCCACTCAATCTCTTCTAATCGTTGATTCTGCTTCCGGACTCGCCGGCCTTGCGGGCGGGTGAGGATGATCGTGCCGGCGGCGGTGCCTACCAGGATGACGACCCACCACGGGAAGCCCGGGTTGGTGACATTGTTCGCCACGGTTTGCGGACCATTGGCTTTTACCGGGTCCGCAATGCGTTCGCCCCGGACCAGGAGCCGGTGGGTGTTCACGCCGGTGGGTGTGCAGGTCACCAAAGTGATGTAATCCTTGCCCTTGACCTGCCGCAAATCCTCGGTCTCGTCGGGGAGCACGGTCTTGATTTGGTCGACCTTGTAGTAGATGGTCTGATCCAGCACGGTGACGCTGAAGACATCGCCGGTGACCACCCTTTTCAGTGAGTCGAACAGGGTGGAGTTGACGTACCCGGAATGGGCCGTCAGCACTGCGTGGGTGCTTGTACCGCCCACGGGAAGAGAGGACCCGAAAAGGTGCCCCACCCCTTTAGCCAAGGTGGCTTCGTCGGTGCCGTGGAAGACCGGCAGATTCGTACTGATGGCGGGGATGCTGATGGTGCCCATCATGCCTTCCGGATCCACCGCGAGCATCTTCTTGTACGCTGCCGAACCCGAGCCAACAGTTTCCGTCTCCCCGTTTTCGTTCAACGAGTACGGGTCCCGGAGCGGGCCGGCCGGGAGCTCGGCGTTGTACTGGTGGGCCTGGGCCAGGAGTCTTTGTTGCTCAGTCTGGGCCAGGTCCTTGACCGTGGTGGCGTAGCCGCTGATTTGCGTGTCGTGGACCCGGTCCGAGAACCAGGCCGCGGCTGTCGGGTACAGCAGGACGCCGACGCCGATGGTGGCGATGAGCACGATCGCGAGTCGTTGCAGGCTCCAGAGTTGGGGCGGCCGGGCAAGCCGCCGCGGCGAGTACTGGAGTTGGGTCATCGATCTTCCTAAAACAAGGGGAGGGAAAGTGCTCTACGCGTGAACCGAGCACAATGGGGAAGAACGGCGTGAACCGCTCTCCCCCATTGCTGGTGTGTCAGTTCCTTACAGCTTCAGCTGTTCGGACGTTAGCCGTTGCTGCGGCTGCTGCGGCGGCTGCGAGCGAACAGCAGCACTGCACCGGCGAGGATCAAAACGCCCGCACCGTACAGGACGGTGGTTCCGGGGCCACCGGTGAAGGGAAGCTGGAAACCGGAGTTGGAGGGCACATTCTTGACCTGCAGGTCAACGCCGACGGCGGTGGTGGCTGCGTTCACCAGGAACGACACGGGTGCGGCGAGCAATTCGTAGCCGGACGGTGCCGTGGTTTCCGCAAGGTAGTAGGTGATGTAGCCTGCGTCACCCGGAGCCACGGTGGCACCGTTGGCGAAGTCGGAGTAGCGCAGGCCGGTGATGGTGAGCTGGCCGTTGGCGCCAACCGTGAACACGGTCTGTCCGCCGAGGGTGATCGGGTTGGTGCCGGCTTTCGCGTCGGCCTGGTTGGCATAGACGGAGAAGGAGGCGCCGGCGAGGGGCGCACCGTTTTGGTCGACCTTCTGCACGGTGATGTTGCCCCACTTGGTCACGACCGGAGGGGTAACGACAGGGCCGGGGTTGCCGGGGGTGCCGACAATGCTGGCATTGTTCGGGTAGACCAGGGCCGTGTTGGCGATCTCGCCAATGGTGTTGACCTTGGTGTTGACGGCGACCTTGACGGTGGTGGTGTTGTGGGCTGCCAGGATCGCACGTCCGGAGGCGGTGAAGACCACTGAAACGGTGTTGCTGGGGGCGTCGAAGACCACGTTGTAGTCCGTGCCGGCGGTGATGGCGGTGCCGTCGGCCAAGGTCACGGTGGCACCAACGTAGGTGAGTTTCGCGTCCAACTTGTCAGCGATCTTGTAGCCGTCGATGACCGCGTCTGTGGGAATGCCACCGGTGATGGTCCAATTCACGGCGTCGCCAAGCTTGACGGCGGAGGCGTCCTGGACGGTCTTCGTCGCGGTCGTGATCGAGTTCTTCGGGTACACGTGGACGTTGTAGAGCCACCCGTTCTCGTTGTTCGGATCCGTCAACGGAACCGACACCAGGAAGGGAGCCGACGGTGTCACACCGGCCGGGAAAGTGGTTTCCTGCACCAGGTACAGACCCAGGGGCAGGGCGGTGAAGGCAGCCGTTCCGGTACTGTCCGTCGTCTTAACCGTGGCTGTTCCGAGCGTGTAGCCCTTGCTCGTGATGGAGCCTGCGGCGTTAGCCGGATCGAAGGTGTTGCTCAGGGTGTTTGCCGACTGCCAGCCGGCATTCGTCGTCAGGTCGATCGTGTTGACCTGCTGGATCGTAAAGCCAATCCCCGCAAGCGGCGTCAACCCGGTGGTGGAAACCTGGGTGCCGTTGGCCGGCAGGCCGGTAGGGGTATTGGGCCGCTGGAATTTGTGCACCGTAATGGAGCCGACCTGGCTTCCGTCAACAGTGCCTGGATTGACGGTCGCAGCGGACGCGGGGACAACGGAGAGCGACATTGCCACCACCGCTCCGGCGATGGCAACGGCGGTGGTCCGCCAGAGCCCGAGCTTCTTGTTCTTAACCACTGTGGTCTGCTTTCTATTTTCAGATTGATTCATCATGTGTGTGCTTCTTTGAACGGGAGAGAGTCTGTGGGTCGCCGGCGGGGGCGGGTTCGGAAACAGGGCGCTCATTTACCGCCCATCCGATCCGGTGGACCTCCGACGGCGGCGGTGGCTGCCCACGAACAGGGCCACGGCTGCCAGCAGCAACACCGATCCACCTGCCATGAACGGCAGGGTTCCGGTTCCGCCGGCGTCCGGCATCTTCAGGGCGGGTACGTCACGGACGGTGATGGTGAAGATTCCGTCACCATCGACGTCGGCCGAGGTGACGACTCCGCCCCCGGCGCCTTGACCAATGGTCACTGCGCCGTTCGCGGCAATCGTGAACTGCACCGGTTCGGCCAACAGGCTGAACCCTGCCGGCGCGGCGGTTTCAGAAAGCCAGTAGGTGCCCACGGGAATGTTCTGCAGCTGGAACTGGCCGGTCGCTGCCGGAACCACGGCGGTCACGCCCGACCCCGTGTAGGCGGTGCCCTCGTGCCCGGCGTTGTCATTGGACACGGACCAGGACGAACCTGCCATGGGGACCCAAACGGCGTTTCCGGATTCGCCGATCTTGGCGATCAGCACCTTCGCCGGGGTGATGTGCGTGGTGGTGCAGACGGGCGCCACCGGGGTAACCCCAACAGCACAGGTGGTCGGCGGGGTATCACCGGTGCCGGTGACGACGTTGATCAGCTGCTTGTTCCACACACCGGCCTTGACCGTGACCTGGTAGCTCAGGCTCGCCACCACCCCGGGGGTGAGGTTGAACTTCCCCGTGGTGAGTATGTTTCCCGGGGCCACCGGGTTGGGCACCGAAACCGGTGCCGCCCCGCCAACGGTCAGCGTTGCCGATCCGGAGACGAACGTGGCGTCGTCCAGGACGTTGCTCAGGTTGTCCGTCAGGACGGCGTTGCTGCTCAGCCCGCTGACACCGGTCGCCTTGACGGTGTAGGTGATCACGTCACCGCCCTGGACCACATTGGTGGCCGGCGTGGCCCCGTTGACCGTGGCCGTTTTGGCAACATTCCACACACCGGGGGCCGGCGGGGTCGTCACCGTGGCCGAACAACCGGCTCCCGGGCTCGGCGGACAATTCGTATCCACCGTCGTCACCACGGTGGTGGAGCCCGTCACGGGGTTGGGGCCGCCTCCGGGCATGTTGGGGATGCTGGTCGTGGCGGCCGGGACAATCGTGGCCTTGTTGACCAGGTTGCCGGTGGTTGCCAAGGCCACCGTTCCCGCGACCGTGTATTTGAGGGTTCCGCCGGTATTGATGCGCACGGTGTCAGTGATGCTGCCCGTGCCGCTGGCGGCGCCACACTGGGTGGGCCCGGTGGTAGGCGGCAGATTCGCCGTGCCCGCCGCGGTGACAGCGCACGTCCAGTTGGCGCCCGTGACGGACGCCGGCAACGGATCAGTCAGGACCGCGTTGATGGCGTCGCTGGGCCCGTTGTTGTGGACGGTCACCGTATACGTGATGGGGCTGCCCGGGGTGTACTGGGCCAGGGTGGCGCTCTTGGTGATGGAAAGGTCGACGACGGGCAGCACAGTCAGCGGCGCCGTCCCGGGCGGGTTGATGCCCGTGATGGTCGGGAAGTTGTTGGTGCAGTTCGGGATCGCGGTGCCGTTGTTCGCCACGCAGCCGGAGTTGTTGTAGGTGCCCGGAGTGTTGCTGGTGACCGTGACGGTGATGGTGCACGAGGCACTGCCGGCGGCCAGGTTGCCGGTCACATCCACGGTGCCGGCGGTGATGCTGGAAGCAGTGCTGACACAGCTGCCGCCCAACGCGCCGCTGGCCGACAAGCCAGCGGGCAGCTTGTCCACGAAGTGCCAGCCGTTCTTGGCCAGCAGATCGCTGGTATTCGTCACCGTATAGGTCAGGACAGTGTTCTGGCCCTGGCTGATCGTGGCCGGGCTAAACGACTTGTCCAGCTGCGGGGTGACGTCGAGCAATTTGATGTTGTCGAATCCGCCGTCGTTACCATTGGTCACTCCGGAGGCGTTGTACATCTTGATGCCGAGGGTTGTGCTGTTGTACTGGAACGGCGCGTTTGCCACCAGGGAACTGACATAGGTGGCCATGGTGGTCGCGGCCCCTACTGCGAGGGGGCGGTTGACGGTGATTTGCTGGCGGGTGGCGCTCGGGCGGCAGCCATCCAGGACGCTGCCGATGTTCGTTGCGGCTCCGGTGCTGTCCACCAGCTGGAACTGGTACTGCGGGTCGCTGGCCTGCACGGTGGTGCTGGCAGGGCTGGCGCAGTTGCCGTAGACGGTGTCGACGCCGAAGGTGTAAAAGTGCCCAGATGTCACCGGCAGCGTCGAGGTGGTTTGGAACATCACACCGTTGGTGGCGCCACTGCCGATCGTGTCGCAGTTGCTGGTGTTGCCCAGGGCGTCGAGCTGGCATTCGGTGTAGCCGGAAACGATGTGTTCGTTGTCCCCGGATCCCGTGTAGACACCCATGGCCCGGGCCAGGGTTCGAATACCGTTGTAGCTCTGGACTCCTGCAACCGTGCTGCATTTATTGCTCAGCAGGGGCGTTGCCGCCCACGCCGGCACGATGGAATTGTTATAGCTGAGGATGACGCCGTTACACCGGTTGCCGTTGATCCAGTCGGTTGAGCCCGTGTACGTTTGACCCGCTGCCCCAACATACTGCGTGGCTCCATTGGTGGTGGTGTACGACTTCGCGCCGGTCGCGACGTTGGTCATGCCATTCTCAAAGTTCTCCAAGAACGTGACCACGGGCGCCGACGTCGTGCCGGGACTACCGGGATTGGCAGATGCCGGCGTCGAGGAACCCAGGATGCCTACGGTCGTCAGACCAATGGCCGCAATCGCTACGCACAGGAAAAGCGTAAATAAGGACACCAACCCTCTTCGCCCGTGGCGCGCACCGGCAGCTCCCGACGGAGTCCGACTAACCTGCATTGCGTTCTTCTCTCTACTCAATCAACGTCATCGCCGGCGAGAACCCCCTTCCCTCGCCCGGCCCATTCATCCCGGCCCGACCGGACCCCGGAAGGACTAAATGAAGGGCATTCATCAGTAAAGAGTGGTTCGGCAGCGGGATCATGACGCGGATTCGCAAAAGATTAATTAATCCTGCTCCTTGGCAGGACGCGTCAGGGGGCGGCTGCGCCCATGAGGCTGCTGGAGCCGCTCAACCGTGCTAAATTAACTCGCTAGACGTTGGAAACCACCGGCCAAGACCGCGCAGATACCCCGTCTCGACTGATTTTCATTGCTTCGTGTGCTCTCTTTTGTCCTGACTCCAAGCGCTTGGCACGGCGGCCCCAATCTTGGGGTGACAGATTTTCAGCGTCTTTTTTCACGAACGGCGATCCCATGGATACCCAACTCCCACCAACTGAGGAAGCTCCGATCAGGCCCTCGGATATTGAATTGGTCGCACGCACCCGCGCCGGCGACAACGAAGCCTTTGGCGAGCTCTGGGAACGTCACCGCCAAGCCGCCCTGCGAGCCGCAACCTCCCTCACCAGCGACCACGACCCGGAAGACCTCGTGCAGGAAGCGTTCCTGCGGATTCTCACTGCTATTCGCAGCAATGCCGGGCCTCGTGAAGTGTTCCGCGCTTACCTGTACACAGTGCTGCGCTCGATTTCCATGAGTTGGAAGTCTCCTCATGGCGCTACGACGGATCTCGATATTCTTGACTACGTTTCCGATCCCGAAGATTCGTTTGAAAACCAGATCATCGACAAATCCATCACCGGACGCGCCTTCGCAAGCCTCCGACCCGAATGGCGCACGGTGCTCTGGTACTCCGAAGTCGAGGGAATGACTCCGCGCGACATTGCTCCCCTACTCGGAATGACCGCCAATACGATCGCGGCCCTGACGTACCGTGCACGCGAGGGGCTGCGGGTGTCCTGGCTACAAGCACACCTCAACGACGCCCAGGCGGATAAGAACTGTCAATGGACCGTCGAGCGCTTGGGCAAGTACAACCGCAACTCACTAAGCCAACGCAATCGAGACCGCGTCCAAGAACATCTGACCACCTGCATCAAATGCTCCATCCTTGTTGAAGAACTCGATCAGGTCGGACGGAACCTCGGCCTGGTTCTGCTGCCGCTCTTCCTTGGACCGGCCACCGCGGGCCTGAAGGGCGCCATTGCTCTCGGCACTCCGCTGGGAAGTACCGCGCCTGCCTGGGCTGCGGCAAGCCGTCCGTTGAATGGCCACCGCGTAAGACTGAGCGTCCTCACCGCCGCCGTGGCCGTCGGTGTGATCGTTGCTGCCGCCGTTGCCATGACTCCGGCAGCCAAAGACTCCGCAGCCGAGCCAGGTATCACCATCAATGCTGCCGCGTCACAGACCAGCACCCCCGCCCAGTCCTCTCCCGCACCGCGCACCACCATTGCCGGCCACGACAGGCCGATTACTGGTACCCCGGCGTCAGTGCCCCAGCCAATTCCCCGGGCTACTCCCGCACCCTTGGTCCAGTTGCCCGTGTCCCAACCGGAAGCCACCAGCCCAACTGTGGTACACCAACCATCCGCCCTGTTGGTCCCGGCTCCCAGCCCGACGCCGAAACGGACAGCGGCGCCAACAAAGAGTCCGTCACCTACGCCGCCAACTACGCCGTCGCCGACCGCAAGTCCCTCGCCAACTCCGACACCGACGCCCGCACCCACGATTCCAACGGTGGCGTTGGCGAAGCCTGCCATCGTTTCGACGGTGGATCGGGGGCTGTTCCTGCCGCTTTTGAGGGGCACCGGAGTCCCCGGCACCCTCGTGCACCTACTCGCCAACAGCAAGGAGGTATCCACAGCCACCGTGGACGCTGCCGGTGCGTGGTCAGTGACACCTGAAGCCGTCCCTGGGCCCAACGGAACCGTGCAGTTCGCCGCCTACGAAACCTCGAACGCCCTTACCTCGGCCCCCACGCCACCAACTTCCCCCGTCCAGTTGCAAACCCCCACCGTCATCTCCCTGACAACCGCCAATGGGGTTAGGCAGGTCGAGTTCGACGGCCCTGCGGGGTCCACAGTTGAAGCAATTATCGATGGCAAGCCAACAGGGAATTACCACCCTATGAATGGCCAGCCGTTGACTCGTGATCTACCACCTTTGGCATCCGGACCCCATACCCTCGGGCTGAGGTTCGTTGACACCGCCCAAGGACTCCACGGGGCGACGATCACTACGGCCATCCTGGTGCCCTAGGGAAGCGACCACAGCCCATGTTCGGGACGAGTGCGGCTCTTTCTTGGCAGGCAGTAACGTCTTCGTGGCAAATTCCGGTCAGAACGAGACAGCGGCATCAAACCCGGAACGGTTCACGGCGAATGATCGTGTTTTCGGAGATTGCTGGACGCGAATATCGAAAGGTGCCGACGACACCACCGCAATTCTCATCTTCTACTTTTCTAAGTCGACCAAGAATATGGCGAATACTGACGTTTCGTGGAGACCAACAAAGCGGCCCTGAGCTGCGGTTTCATCTCGCAGGCCAGAGCCGCTTCGAACAAGCCATCAGTTCGGGACATGGGCAAGCCGGAGGGTCAAATACCCTCCGGCCAACCACAAATGGGGTGCACTTTCTCTCAAGACCTGAACACCGCATGCCAGGGCCCAGACCTCATCCTTAGCGTGTTGGCTGACCCGGCCATTGGTCAGGAGAGGTCGAGCGGTCAGGCTGTGAAGATCACGAAGAACTTCCTGATGCGTTCCTTGATCTCCCAGGTTCCCTGCCATCCAATGGGGAAAATCGCGGAGGTTCCGGCATCCACGGTGATGGGTTCACCGCCATCCTCGGTCACCACCATGCGGCCTTCAAGGACATGAATCGCCTCGCCGCGCTCCAAGAACTCCCATCGCGAGAGGCCCGGATCGGCTTCCCACACTCCGGACAGGATGCGTGAGTCGTCACTGGTAAACGGAATGGCGATCCTCGTAGGAATCTCCTTGCCAATCACCTCTGCCAACGGGGGACCCAAGGGAGATCCGTCCAGCTTCTCTTCGAAGAGCTCGCGGGGCTTGAAAGTTACGCTCATTTCAACTTACCTTTCTACTGCTTCACACCGGCATCATCTCCGGCGTATTTATGGTGTCGGCACGGCTCAATCAAGCCGCGATGGAATCTTCGGTCCTGCAGGGGAAGGATCGGTCATGAGGGCCAAATCTCCTCCTCCAAAGGTGGGCCTAGTATTCATCGTCCAGTCATTTTCAGCAGGAGGTAACGCCCATTCAGGATGGTCAGAACTATCCCTTTTGATTGGTCGTGGCGGCTGTCCGGGCCGTGATGCTGGACAGCCATTCCTGGAGGCCATCGCTGCCTGTGCGGATAGCTGGCCGGGTTTTGCCCTTGCCGCAATTCTGACTGATAGCAAAATCCATTGAAGTTTCGATAGCCCGCGGAGTCTGCCAGGGTGTAGCCTGCGAACAATTGGTGCCGGCCCCCTCGGCTGACAATGCCGCGCGGCCTGCCCGTTCCCTTGCTTCAAATTGCGATATGGAGATGACGATGGCTGACGTCGTGAACTACTTCGAGATCGGCTCCCCCGACCCTGTTTCCTCACGAACCTTTTACGGCTCGCTCTTCGACTGGGGGTTCGGTGAGCAATCCCCCGTCGGCTACCAGATGGTGAACTCCGACCAGGGCGGCCTGTGGGACACGGCGTCGATGGGTGGACAGGCTTGGGCGATCTTCTACGTGCAGGTCGAGGACGTGAAGGCCGCAATTACCCGGGCCGAGGCGCTCGGCGCCAGCATCGCCGTCCCGTTCGTTGATAACGGAGCCATCGAGTTCGCGCACCTCGTTGATCCGCAAGGCAATCGCTTCGGCGTTTGGCGTCCGAAGGGTCAGGCCTGACCGAAGGGAGCGCCGGTGCGCCGGCGCGCTTCGCCAACCGGTCCGAGGCCACTTCCCCGGACGCGCGTCAGCAAGCTCAGCAGTCGCTAACCGTGCCGGCCCGACAACGACTGATCTAACGCGTCAATGAGTCGGAGGTAGGTTTCGTCGAGCGACTGGCTCATCCCAAACCCTCCGGCAGCCTCGAGGCTGGTGAAGCCGTGCATGACCACGCGCAGTGCCCGAACGGCATGGATCGTGTCATCCTCGGAGAGGCCGTAACCTGCGAGCACCAGACGGAGGATTGTCATCGCCTCCTCAGCCGCGGCTTCATGCTCATGGTCTCCGGCCGCCGGAGCGCGGAGCACCGTGTTTACGAGCCCCGGCCGCGCCAGGGCAAAGTTCCGATACCCCTGCGCGACGGCCAGGAGAGCGTCACGCTTCGATTTGCCGACCGCCGCCCCACGGATCTTTCCGCACAGTTCGGTGAGGCCCAGAAGGGTCAAGTCACGACGGAGCCGGTCCAGGCCGTCGACGTGTTTGTAAAGGGCCGGGGAGGAAATGTCGAGCCGTTTTGCAAGCGCGGCAAACGTCAGCTGATCGAGCCCCACCTCGTCGGCAAGGACGGCAGCTTCGGCGACTACCTGTGAATGAGAAAGACCTTTTCGTGGCACTGCTTCAGTGTCCCCTACGGCCGAGCACAATGGCGAACCCGGTCACCCAGACGAGGAGGAGCGGGAGCGAAGCATCGGCCGCCGTCGCGAGCGAGGTGACCATGAACAGATAGCCCAGGCCCGAGACCGTGATGGTCACGGCCAGTAGCAAAGAGACGATGCGAAGCCACAGCAGCTGACCGTGCTGAGCCCGGGCCAGGTAGACGAACGTCGTGATGGCCATGCCGGCGAACAGCAGCATCTTGGCACCGTCGAGCCTGGTCACCGAATCCGAGAGAAGTGCGCTGATTGCCGCGTCACCGGCCGGCACTGCCACCGTCACCAGAACGACGCCGAATACGAACTGCGCGAACGAGATGATCGAGGCGACGAGTGCCGCCACCCAGGTGGCCTTGGCAAGTCGCCGGTATCCAGCCCCACGGGCCCAGCGCGCCAGCGCCCCGACGACAACCAGGATCGCGACAGGTGGCAACCCCTCGGTGAAGAGGTACTGGAGCACGCCGGCAGCCGCGCGCCCGCGGTAGGCCGCAATGATCTCGGCACCGGTCGAGACCACAGTGGTCGATGCGGCAAAAACGGACAGCCCAATGAGCCAGGAAAGCGTGAAGCCAAAGCCCGCAAGAGCCGTGCGTTGCAGCGCCCAGGTCTTCCCGGCGGCCTCCGGACGGATAGGCGTAAAGTTCGTGGTCATGACGCATCCTCTCGTTGGTTAATGATATTAACTTTACGGCTACTATTGATAACCAGTCAAGAGTCATGAGCCTCAACGTTCCCGCGAACTATCGAAGGACGAACACATGGAACTTGCACCATCACTTCACCGTGTCGGCAATGACATCGTCGCCGCCTACCTCGTGAACGCCCCGGATGGGGTGCTCCTCATCGATGCCGGGCTCCCGGGGCAGTGGGAGGACCTCATCAAGGAGCTGGCGTCGATGGGCCGGGCGGTCGGCGACATTCGCGCCGTCGTCCTGACCCACGGCGACACGGACCATATCGGCTTCGCCGAACGCCTTCGACGCGACCACGGCGTGCCGATCTACGTGGAGGAGTCCGACGCCGCCCGCGCCCGTGGCGAGGTCTCCTCAAAACCGTCCTGGGGCAAGATGAAGCCCGGCGCGACGGCCCGGTTCCTCTGGTATGCGCTGCGCAAGGGCGGGATGCGCGCAAAGTACCTGGCCGACGTCGCCACCGTGCACGACGGTGACGTGCTCGATCTGCCGGGCGCTCCTCGGATCATCGGGCTGCCCGGCCACTCCCCCGGCAGCATCGGCGTCCATGTGCCCGCCGTCGACGCCGTCTTCGTCGGCGACGCCCTCACGACCCGCCACGTCCTGACCGGCAAGACCGGCCCCCAACCGGCGCCGTTCACCGATGACCCAATCAAGGCACTGGACTCCCTCAGCAAACTGGAGTCACTCAACGTGACCTGGGTGCTGCCCGGCCACGGCACACCCTGGAACGGCGGGGGCGCGGAGGCGGTCCGCGAGGTCAGGGCCGCGGCAGCGACGCCGTCGTGATGACGCGCCCATCGTAGGACTGGCCCAAGCACGCGCACTCGGCGGAACGGTGCAAGAATTGCCTCCATGGCGCACACACAATCCAGCGGTCCGGCGGAGCCCCCGCTCCCGGTGAACCCGGTCAATACCCGCGGCGGGCGATTCACCCAGGGCCTGCCCGTGATCTGGGGCGACGGACTGGGCCGCTCGGCGATCCGCTCCGCCCAGGCATTGCTGGTCCTGACCCTGGTCTCGGTGGTCATCTGGGGGCTCACCCGGGTCCCGCTGGTCCTGACCCCCATCCTCCTGGCACTGATCCTTGCCTCGGCGATCGGCCCCATGGTCCATTGGCTCAGCCGGCACCGCTGGCCCCGGGCCCTGGCGGTGCTGACCTCATTTGTGGCGATCCTCGCCGTGTTCGGCGGCGTCATCACCGGGATCGTATTCCTGATCCGCTCCCAGTCAAAGGACCTGGTGGCCCAGGCCGACATCGGCATCGACCGGCTGCACGGGCTGCTCGTCCAGGGCCCCTACCCGGTCACCGACGCCCAGATCAATTCCATCCGTGACACCTTGCAAAAATTCATCCTCAGCGCCACGTTTGGCAACGAAGCACTGACCGGCCTGCGCGTCGCCGCCGACGTCGCCGTCGGGACGGTTCTGATGGCCGTGATCCTGTTCTTCTTCCTCAAGGACGGGGAGAAGATCCGCAACTTCCTGTTCAGCTTCCTCCCCACGACCCAACGCACCAAGGCCCACATCGCCGCCGATCACGGCTCCGTGGTGCTGGGCGGATACGTGCGCGGCACCGCACTGGTGGCCTTGACCGACGCGCTCATCATCGGCCTGGCCCTGGCCATCATGCGCGTGCCCCTGGCACTGCCGCTGGCCGTATTCGTGTTCATCGGCGGATTCATCCCGATCATCGGCGCCACCGCCGCCGGCACCCTCGCCGTGGTGGTGGCACTGATCTTCAACGGCCCCGTGCCGGCCCTGATCGTGCTGATCGTCCTCGTCGGCGCCAACCAGCTCGAACACCACGTCCTCCAGCCGCTGCTGATGGGCAAGGTCCTGCGCATCCACGGCCTGGCGATCCTGCTCGCCCTCGCCGCCGGCACCACCCTGGCGGGGCTGACCGGCGCCCTGCTCGCCGTGCCGCTCACCGCCGTCGGCTGGTCGATCATCAAGATCTGGACGGGACGGGATGCGCTGGTGCCGATGTCACCCGGAACGACGACGGCGGCAGCCGAGCCGCCGGACGACGCCGAGCCCCAGGGTGGCGAGGCGTAGCCAGGACATCCCCCAGGCAGGCCGTCATCGGCTCAGTGCGGTCTCCTGCTCGAGCCGGCCGAGCTTGTCCGGGTTGGCGGTGGAGAAGATCTGCGTCACCTTTCCGTTCTCCACCGTGACGCTCGCGACGGCGACCAACTGCCCGTTCAGCTCCATCCGGAAGGCGAGACGGCCATTGACCCGCATGGTGGTCACGGCGAGGTCGCCCGCAGCCTTCGCCATCCCGCCCACGAGGTACCGGGCCAGCCGATCCGCCCCGACGATGGGCCGCCGCGCAGCGCCGCGAACTTTCCCGCCGCTGTCGGCGACTGAAACGACATCGGGCGCAAGGATGTCCATGAGCCCCTGGATATTGCCGGTGTTGAGGGCGGCCACGAGCCGTTCAACGGCCTCCTCGTGTTCGGAACGAACCACGCGAACCCTCGGACGCCGTGCCTGGACGTGGTCCTTGGCGCGGTGCGCGATCTGCCGAACGGCCGCCGGCGTCTTGCCGACGGCGTCGGCGATCTCGTCATACGGCACGTCGAAAACCTCGCGCAGGACGAACACGGCGCGTTCGGCCGGCACCAGGGTTTCAAGCACTGTCAGCATCGCGATGGAGAGGTTTTCCGCGAGTTCGACGTCGTCGGCCACGTCGGGACTCGTGAGCAGGGGCTCCGGCAGCCACTCGCCCACGTAGTCCTCGCGGCGCCGCGACGCCGCGCGCAGGTGGTTGAGCCCCTGCCGCGTCACGACGCGCACCAGGTACGCCCGCGGGGCACGGATCTCCGAGCGGTCCACTTCCTGCCAGCGGAGCCAGGACTCCTGCAATACGTCCTCGGCGTCCGCGGCCGAGCCGAGCATCTCGTAGGCGATGGTGAACAGCAGCCTCCGGTGGATAACGAAGGGATCCTCCCCGGCGGGCGCAGGACTGCTCATATCCGGGAGCCTACTCCGGGGTGCCCGGGACGGTCGACCGCACCGCCAGCGGGGCCAGGCCGCACGCGTCCGCGAATTCCTCGGAATGGATGCCAAGGGCGACATTCATGCGGGCGGTCATGTTCATGAACGAGACCCGCGCGGCGAGCTCGACGAGTGCCGCCGGTCCGATTTCCGCCAGGAGCGCGTCCGATAGCTCGTCGGTGACGGCGGGCGGCGTCTGGCTCGCGGCCTCCGCGTATTCCATGACCCTGCATTCGAGCGGCGTGAAGACCGTCGATTCCCGCCAGCGCGGCACCTCGCGGACCTTCGCCTCGTCAAGTCCGTGGTTGTGGGCCATGAAGTAGTTGAAGTCGAGGCAGAAGCTGCAGCCAATCGTGGCGGCGGACGCCATGGCCGCATACGTCGCGAGGTCCGGGGCGAGCTCGTGCCAGCCTTCCACCTTGCGGCCGATGCCCATGGAGTCCTTCATGACCGTCTTGTGGTGCCACAGCACCCCGATCGAGTCGGGTACGCGGCCGATCATCCGGCGGGCCCCGAACTTCACGAGCGCTCCGAAAGCGCCGGTGACCTCGATCGGGGGAATGCGGGTTTCGCTGTTCATGACTGCTCCTATGTCGTGGGTGTTTCGATTCCTTCGACATTGAGACACCGCCCGGCGCCCGCGTGTGACATCTCCTGCGGAAACTGCGACTATTGCCCCGCTTTAGCCTGCAGTTCGCCGATCTGCTTGCGCGCGGCCGCGATGAGTTCATCATTGGTATTGGCGTGCCCGGCGAGGCCCCAGCCGCCGGGAACCGCCTCGGTCAGCAGGACCCAGGTGCGTTCGGTCAACGTGGGGTCGCCCGCGGCCTTGGCCACGAGCTCGGTGAATTGGGCAACGACCGCCAGCTGCTTGTCCCGGTCCAGCGCACCGGCATTCGTCAGCACCTGGACCCGCACGTAGTTCGAGTCGCCGTCGACGTTCGACAGGTCGCCCTCCGGCAAATCGTGGACGAAGCCCGCGGTGTTTTGACGGAACATCGGGATGTTCGGCACGGCCTCAATCCCCATCAACGTGGTGGCGAGGTCCTTGGCAAGCTGGTGCTTGTCGGCGAAGGTGCCGGCCGTTGCGTACACATCGATCATGGGCATGACGGTTCTCCTGGCTGTGAAGGTGAAATTTGGCGGTCGTCGCCATGATTCACCCTGATGCACATCAGCGTCAAGGATCCGGTTTCCATCTCACCAGAACGCGAAACAGACCCCGGCCCGCGAGGAAGCTGTTGGGCAACAACCTTCTCGCGGGCCGGAGTCTGTTTCACGCCTGATGGACAGCCACGCTACTCGGCCTCGCGCCTCCGGATGACGACGAGCCTGACGGCCAGCGCGATCGCCCCGAGGAGCAGGAGCAGCGCGGCCAGGGCCAGCGGCAGTCCGGCGTTCGCACCCGTGCTGGCGAGGTCGGAACCCTGCCCCTTGGCGCTCGTCACGTTCGACGATGCCTTGGTTGCACCGGCGGAGGCCTTCACCGAGGCCGACGACGACGCCGTCGGCTTGCCGGGCTTGCCGGACGCCGAGGCGCTCGGTGCGGCCGACGAACTCGGAGCGGCCGTCGCGGTGGCACTCGGCTTGGCCGACGCGGTTGCCGACGTACTTGGCGTGGGCGTTGCGCTTGGCGAATCCGTCGGATCTGCTGTCGGGTCCGTCGTCGGCGATGCCGTGGCGGTCGCGCTCGGCGAATCAGTCGGCGCATCCGTCGGATCGGTTGACGGGGACGCCGTGGCCGTTGCACTCGGCGAATCGGTTGGCTCCGCGGAAGGCGAGGCCGTCGCGCTCGGCGATTCGGTGCTTGTCGGCGCAACCGTGATGGTCAGCTGCGCGTCCACCGATGCGGTGAAGCCGTCGTCGTCGGTGCCCGTGATGGTCACCGGGTAGGCGCCGGAGGCGCCCTGCTTGACCTTGGAGAGGTCGATCGTAATCGTGCCCGGCACGTTGAGAGCGGGCTTGAGTGCCGCCTCGACGTCGGCCTCGGTGAGGTCCTTGCCGGCGTCGAGCGCAATGTCCGCAGCGGTCTGAGCCAGGGTCACCTTGACCACGGGCACGATCTTCACGGTCACGCCGGCCGGCTCGGACACCTTGCCCGTTGCGGGATCGGTCGCCGTGACGTCTGCCGTGTAGCTGCCGGTCTTCGTGAAGTCGATGGTGCTGCTGTCCAGGGCAAAGGTGGCGCCGTCGGTGGTCGACGTGGCACCGACCTTGGCGAGCAACTCGGCCGCCGTGGGCGTTGCACCCAGCTGGAGGACCAGCGACGGCTTCGCCACGGACACCACGGGTGCCGGCTTCGGCGGAACCGGCGTGCCGACGCTGAACGTCGTCACCACCGCGCGGTGGTTGCTGGTCCAGCTGTTCCCGGGGATGTTCTTGACCGACGGCCAGCCGGCCACCAGCGTGTTGGAGCCAAGGACCTTCAGCGAATCGCCCGCGAAGTGGATGTAGTCGATGCGGTCCTGCGGCTCGGGCGTGCCCGTTGACGGGTTGGTGGCCACGAGCGGCGACCACGTGGTGCCGGCAGCCGTCGCCGGGTCCGGGTTGGCCACGCGGAACGAATCATGCAGACCGGCGGCGTCCAGCAGGGCCGGGGCCGGCCAGGCGACCGGACCGACACCACAGTGGGCGCCGGCCGTGGCCGCCGTCCAGTCGCTGGCGGACGGCGACTGGAGATCGGAAAGCACGATCACGGGAGTGGCCCCGGCCGCGGGCACGTCATGGGCGACGGCCGCGGCAACGCCCTGCGCCTGGGTGAAACGGTCGGTGCCCTTCTCGGCCGCAACAAGCGCTGCGGGGTCACTCACACCGCCTTGGCAGGCGGCCTCGGGACCGTAAGCGGCGTCGTCGAGCCCGGCGCTCCACACCCGGATATCCTGGCCCAGCACATGGGCCGTCGCACCGACTGCGGGAACAGCGACGGCGGTGGCCGCCCTTGCCGCGGCATCGGCGTCGAGCGGGTAGGCGGAGATGATGCCCACTCCGCCGGCGCCCTCGACGGCGTGCCAGCCAAGGGCCGCGGCAAGCGCGGTGGCCACGGTGCCGTTGTCCTCCTGGACGCCGATCACGTCGAGTCCGTTCGACGCGATGACCGCCAGGTCCTTGAACGTGGAATCGTTCACGTGGCTGCCGGCATCCCAGAGGTTCCAGGTGGCGGTGGCCAGTTGCGGGGCCTCCTTGGCGCCGATGACGCCCACCTCCACCGTGATTTGGGAGGTGGTGGTGCCGTCGGTGGCCTTCACCGTGATGGTGCCCGGGTCCTGGGAGGCGCCGGACGGGGCCGTGCCGGTGACGGTTCCGTCGGTGCCGACGCTGAGCCAGTCATCGCCGGAGACCTTCGTGTAGGACGTGACGGCATTGCCGTTCCACAGGCCCGAGACCGGCTGTGAAACCGTCCCGCCCTCACGGACCTGCGGGGCGCGGAAGGTGTCGGTCACGAAGCCCTTGTCGATCGTGGAGCCCGTGTTCGACACCGCCGTGTTCGCCTTGACCGCGGCGTACTCGTTCTGGATCTGCGCGGCGCTGATGGGCGCGTTGTAGAAGTCGAAGTTGTCGATCGTGGCGTTGATGAAGCCGTCGGTCGTGTCGGTGCCCGAGCCTTCGGCGCCGACCGCGAAGGGCCGCCCGCTCATGAGGTTGAACGCGCTGGTCAGTGCCGTGCTCTGCGCGGTTTGTTCGCCGTCGACGTACGTGGTCATGGTGCCGGCCGTGCGGTCCGCGACCATCGCCACCTGGTGCCAGGCGCCAATCACCGAGTTGGCGCTGACGTTGGCCAGGTAGTTCTGCGAGGTCGAGGTGCCGTTTTGGCCGAAGCAGGCACGCAGGATGCCCGGGTTGCCCGCCGTGTTGTACAGCGTGGTGCCCTTGTTGTAGCAGTGCAGGAAGTCCTGGTTCGACACGATGGGCGAGTCGGAACTCGTGGCCGCCTCATTCATCCAGAACACATAGGAAAAGCTTGCGGACGCGTCGGTTTGACCCGCGACCAGCGGCAGCGAGAAGAAGTTGACGCCCTTGTTGCTGCCGGCCGGGGAGTTGACGTAGGCGCCATTTCCGCTGACGGCGCTTGCGTACGACGGCGTCCCGGACCAGGTACCCGCGTTGCCGTTGCCGGAGCTGTCCGTCACAGTGGTGCCGGAGTCGTTCGTGAAGTCGTAGGAGACAACGGGGGCAACAGTGTCGCCGACCGCGCGGTAGCGGTTCCAGACCGCGTACAGGCTGACGGTGGCTCCCGGGTTCGTGGCCAGGTCCGTGACGCTTTGCGCGTCCTTGTACACGACGGGGCCGGAGGCGTTGGTGGCCCAGCCCATGAACTTGTAGCCGGAGCGGGTGAAGCCGTTGGCGGTCAGTGCCGCGGATTGCCCCGCGGCCAGGTTCTGCGAGGCGGTGGTGCCGCCGTCGGACCCGTTGCCGTTGAAGGCCACCGTGTAGTTGACGGTGGTCGGCTTGCTCGCCGTGTAGTCGGCGGCCACCTGGGCGCCGGGGATGGCGGCGTTGAAGAAGGAGAAGTTGTCGATGGAGGCGTTGACGTAGCCGTCTCCGGTGTCGTTCTCGCTGCCGCCCAGGCCGCCGATGTTGAAGGCCAGGCCGCTGTTGAATGCCGCCGAGGCGGTGATCGAGCCTGCCGGTGCGGTGGACTTTTGTACGCCGTCCACGTAGAACGTTGCCGTGTTGGCTGTCCGGTCGACGACGACGGCCACGTGGTGCCAGGCGTTGAGGATGTTGGGGGTGGCGCCGTGGACGTATTCCTTGGTGCCGCCGGAGGTCTGGCCCCAGCACGCCTCGAGCACGCCCGGGGTGGTCTGGTTGTACAGGGAAAGGCCCTTGTTGTTGCAGGAGGCGAAGTTCTGGTTGCTGACGATGGGGCCGTAGGAGGTCCGGCTTGCCTCCGACATCCAGAATTCGTAGGAGAAGCTTGCGGAGGCATCGGTCTGCCCCGCCACGAGCGGCAGTTTCAGGTAGTTGGCCCCGCCGCTGACGGATGCGGCTTGGCCGGACACGCCGGTCACATATGCCGGGGTGCCCTTCCAGACGGCGTTGTTGCCGCTGCCGGAGGAATCGGTGACGGTGGTCCCGGTGTCGCCGTCGAAGGTGTACGAGGCCACGGGCTTGATGGCATCCGCGGGGTCGTAGGCCGGGGCGGCCGAGGCCGCGTAGGCCACGCCGACGACGCTGGCGACGACGATTGCCGCCGTCGTGCCCGCAGCAATGAGGCGGTGTGAACGGGATCGGGGTATGGGGATGGTGGAGTTGGGGCGGGGGGATGCGGCCATAAGCTTCTCCAGCTGGCTCGGTGGGTCGGGTGGATTGGGTGACTGGGTGGCTGTGGGTCAGGCCGAAAGCTGGGCCACGCGGCCAGCGTAGCGGTGCTGCCAGCCGGTGCCGGTGTCGGCCGTGAGGATCACGTCGTAGTAGCCCTCCGAGGTGGGCCAGTTGATCGATTCGCTGCTGCCGGGGTGGACCCAGATGCTGCGGGTGCCGCCCAGGTAGTCGTTGGCCGCCAGTGCGTAGTGCACGGGCTGCAGGCCGTCGTTGCGCAGCGTGATCTTCACGACCGGCTCCGCGCCGGAGACAAGGTCGACGTCGACGCGCGGCACCCCGGCGTTGTTCTGCCCGGCCGGGAGCACGGTGCCGGCGTGGGAGCGGACGAAGCCGTCGGGTCCGTAGACGGAGAACGCGTATTTGCCGTCGCGGGATGAGGCGTCCCAGTTGTGGCTGGCGGACTTGGCGGCCGAGACCGTGTATGGGGTGTTGGAGAAGGCGGCGTATTTGTCCGGGAAGGCCTGCAGGCTGACGGTCTTGCCCTTGGGCCCGCCAACGAGGCTGAGCTTGGCGCTGACCGTGCCGCTGTTGCGGTCCTCGACGAAGGAGCCGTGCGGGTGGAAGGACAGCGGGCGGTGGCGCAGCGTGCCGCCGTCCCACTTGTCGGCGGCCGGCACCTGGGTGCTGATGGTGCCGCCGGCGCGGGCGATCTGCACGAGGGCGTCCGTGTCCGGCAGCGACGGGGTGTCGAAGATGGGGTTCGCGAAGTCCATGGAGCTGGTCAGGTCCCCGCTGATGCCGCGGCGCCAGTCAGTGATGGTGGTGCTGAGGGCAGGGGTTCCCTGTGCGGTGGTCCACTTCTCCAGGAACTGGATGATGGAGGTGTGGTCGAACGTCTCGCCGCTGACCCAGCCGCCGCGCGTCCACGGGGAGACCAGGATGGCCGGGACCCGGGCACCGTAGCCGATGGGGGTGCTGCCGGAGTACTCCCCCGGGGTGCCGGGCTCGGCGTACGGCGGCAGGACGTGGTCGAAGTAGCCGTCGTTCTCGTCGAACGTCATGATCAGCAGGGTGCTCTTCCACAGGTCCGGGTTGCCCTGCAGCGTCTGGATCACGCGGTTGCTGAAGTGGGCGCCGTGCTCGGGGTTTGCCGAGGGGTGTTCGGACCAGCTGTAGGGGGCCACGATCCAGGAGACCTGCGGGAGCGGGTTGGCGGCGGCCGGCTGGCAGGCGGCGATGAAGTCCTTCAGGACGCCGTTGAGGTTGGCGTCGCTGTCGTTGTTCGGCGTGCCGGTGGAGGCGTACGGGGCGGAGCCGGCACGCCAGACAAGGCCGGTGCCGGGCGCGTTCTTCACGGGGTCGGCCCTGTTGGCAAGGTCGGTGGCCGTGGAGCCGGAAGTCGTGAAGGCGGAGAATCCGCGGATGGGGCTGTCGGTGTAGTCGCCCACCCAGCTGCTGCCGTTGTTGGTGTTGTCAACGTAGATGCGCCACGAGACGCCGGCGTTCTGCAGCGCCTCGGGGTAGGTCTGCCAGGTGCGGTTGCCGTCGGATTCGCCGCCGTTGCCGGTGACGCCGTTGGAGGTGCCGGTCCAGTGGTAGAGGCGGTTCGGCGTGGTCGGGCCCATGACCGAGCAGTGCCAGTTGTCGCAGATCGTGTAGGCGCTGGCCAGCGACCACTGCCACGGGATTTCCTCGCCCGTGAGGTACTGCATGGTGGGGGCGCCCTTGGCACCGATCCAGTTGTTGTACCGGCCCGAGTTCCAGGCTCCCAATCCGCCGGAGTACGAGTGGTCAAGGCCCGTGGTGGTGCCCGCGACGGTGGTGACCCGGGTGGGCTTGACGAACGACGAGCCGTTGGGCTGGGAGAAGACGTCGGCGCCGTTCTGGAAGCGCAGCGCCTGCTTGTCGTTGAAGCCGCGCACGCCCGGCAGCGCGCCGAAGTAGTGGTCAAAGGCGCGGTTTTCCTGCACCAGGACCACCACGTGCTTGATGTCGGTGATGTCGCCCTTGAAGCCGGCGGGCAGCGCGTACTTCACCGGTGCGGCGTTCGTCCCCGCCGTCTTGAGGCCGGCGGTGTTTGTTCCCGTGCCGGATTGCGCCCAGGCGGCGCCCGCGGTGCCGGTGAGCGTCCCCACGCTGCCCAACAGCCCCAGCGCCTTGAGCATGCCGCGACGCGAAAGCCCCGAGCGGAGGACTTCCGGGGGCACGCTCTCCTTGCGCACGTACGGGTCGGGGGTAAATTCTTTGGGCTCGCTGGACATGGGATTCCTTAGTTCGGGGAGGTCTGGGCCGTTCACAGAGAAACAGCCCAAAACCAACCCTTGGTGAACAGAAGGAATCAAAAGGGGATAACCCGCCACGTCCTACAACATCGGCGGGCCCAGTGTGCGCACTGGGTCCCTTCCCGCACTTCCGTGACGTCCCCGCCGGCTACACCAGCGCGCGCGTGCTCTCCCCCGCGTTCACGTTGAACGCGATGGTCCCCGCCCGGTAACGGTCCTCCCCCAGCTCGATGACCCGCCCGTCGCTGGTGGTGGTGACGCGGCTGACCTGCAGCAAAGGACTTGATCGCCGCACCCCCAACAGCTCCGCATCCTGCTTGGATGCGGCCGCAACCTCGATCCGGTGGTTCCCCAACGCCACCCGGATGCCCGCAGCAGCCAGCGCAGCGGTGGTCGAGACGGCGTCGTCGGGCAGGACATCAATCAACGGGGCAACCCAGGGCGCCCAAACGGAACGCTCAATCATCACCAGGCTGCCATCCAGTGAACGGACCCGGGTCACGCACAGCAGCGGCTCACCCAGGCCCACGTGCAATTGCTGGGCCTCACGGGCGCTCGCCGGCCGCCGCTCCTTCAACGCCACGAGCCCGCCCGGCACACGGCCGCCCGCCTGCGCCCATTCGGTGAACGACTGCATCCGCTCAAAGCCCTGCGCCTGGTGGGGTGCCTGGACGAACCAGCCGCCGCGGGGGCTGGAACGGACCAGCGACTGCCGTGCCAGCTGTGCCATCGCCCGGCGGATCAGGCTGCGGGTGACCCCGTACTCCGCCGCCAGCGCGGCCTCGCTGGCAATCCGGCTGCCGACGGCGAACTCCCCCGACTCGATCCGCTGCCGCAGCTCGACGGCGATCGCCGCATACCCGGCGGTCACCGGCCGCCATTTCGCGAAGGTCCGGCGGTGATCGACCGGCGTGGACCCGGGCGCCCGTCGCGGCTCGTTCTTCTCATGCGCCTATCTTCCCAGACGACGCCGTGCGCCCGCCGACGGCGAGCGCGGCGGGCCACACGGCTTAGGCGGTCTTGCGCCGGTAGCTTGTCACCGCGACGGCGTAGGCGACGGCGAGGATGCCCACGCACCAGGCGAGTGCGATCCAGATGTCCCCGCCGACGGGCTGCTGTGCGAGCAGCTTTCGGATCGTGTCGACGATGGAGGTGACGGGCTGGTTCTCGGCGAAGGCGCGTACGGGCCCCGGCATGGAGGCGGTGGGCACGAACGCCGAACTGATGAAGGGCAGGAAGATCAGCGGGTAGGAGAATGCGCTCGCACCGTCCACGGATTTCGCGGTCAGGCCTGCGATCACGGCCAGCCAGGTCAGGGCCAGGGTGAACAGGACCAGGATGCCGGCCACGGCGAGCCAGGCGGGTACTCCCGCCCCTGAGCGGAAGCCCATGATGAGGGCCACGAGCACGACGACGACGATCGAGATCAGGTTCGCCACCAGTGAGGTGAGGACATGGGCCCACAGCACCGAGGAGCGTGCGATCGGCATGGATTGGAATCGTTCGAAGATGCCGGTCTGCAGGTCCAGGAAGAGCCGGTAGGCGGTGTAGGAGATGCCCGAGGCGATCGTGATGAGCAGGATGCCGGGCAACAGGTAGGTCACGTAGGGGCCCGAGCCGTGTTTGATGGCGCCGCCGAACACGTAGACGAACAATAACATGAAGGCGATGGGCATGAGTGCCGTGGTGATGATGGTGTCCATGCTGCGTGTGACGTGGCGCAGGGACCGTCCCAGCAGGACTGCCGTGTCGCCGAAGAAATGCTTGTTCATTGCACTTACCTCACTCATTCGTGGCGACGCGGGGGTTGCCGGCGTCGTCGTCCTTGCTTGCGTCACCGACGATGGCGAAGAAGACGTCCTCGAGGGTGGGTTGTTTCTCGACGTATTCGACCTTGGCGGGCGGAAGCAGTGCCTTCAGCTCCGCCAGTGTGCCGTTGACGATGATCCGGCCCTCGTTCAGGATGGCGATCCTGTCGGCGAGCTGTTCGGCCTCGTCCAGGTACTGCGTGGTGAGCAGCACGGTGGTGCCGTGGCCGGCGAGTTCCTTCACGGCCTGCCACACCTCGATGCGGGCCTGGGGGTCGAGCCCCGTGGTCGGTTCGTCGAGGAAGATGACCGGCGGGTTCCCGATAAGGCTCATGGCGATGTCGAGCCGGCGGCGCATGCCGCCCGAGTACGTCGCCACCTTCCGGGTGGCCGCGTCGGTCAGCGAGAACCGCGCCAACAGGCCATCGGCGATGGTGCCGGGGTTCTTCAGGTGCCGCAGCCTGGCCACCAGGACCAGGTTTTCCCGGCCGGTGAGGATCTCATCGACGGCGGCAAACTGTCCCGTCAGGCTGATGGACTCCCGCACGTCCGGCGCCTGCGTGACGACGTCGAAGCCGTTGACGCCGGCCGTGCCGGAATCGGCCTTGAGGAGTGTGGCCAGGATGTTCACGACGGTGGTCTTGCCCGCCCCGTTCGATCCGAGCAGGGCGAAGATGCTGCCGCGGGCGACGTCGAAGTCCACGCCGCGCAGCACCTCCACGTTCTTGTATGACTTTGTCAGCTCCCGCACGTGGATTGCGGGTGCCTGGTCCTGTTGGGTTGTCATCTGCTTCTCCCTACATCCGAAGGGTTATTGTTCGGCGCCGGTGGCGCCGTCGATGGCCTTGTTCAGCCGGTCCCGTTCCTTGTCGATCCAGGTCTTGCCGTCATAGGCCTGGGCGAAGGTGTCGGCGAAATCGACCGGATCCTCGCCGACGATTGCCCGCACGGGTGTTCCGTCGACGGCGGCACGCTCCCAGAGGTCGACGAAGTCGCCCATCATCTTCAGTGCGGTCTCGCCGTCCGTGACGCCGCCGGTATACATGAAGTACCGCATCAGCGCCTTGGCAGTGGTGCCGTAGGGCTCGGGCAGGCTCTCCATGCGGGCCTTGTGTTGGCGGTATTGCTTCTTTTGTTCGAGTGATCCGGTAACCAGCTCGATCCACTTTGCAGCCATTTCTAGTCTTCTCCTTCGTGGAGCTGTGCAAGACGTTCAGCGAGGAAGCTCCAGGTCCTCCAGAACTCGTCAAGGTATTCACGACCTTGGGCGTTGAGGGAATACACCTTGCGTGGCGGGCCCTTCTCCGACGGAACCTTCTCCACGTCGACCAGGCCGTTGCGTTCGATCCGCACGAGGATCGCGTAGACGGTCCCTTCGGCGATCTCGGTGAAGCCCTGGTCCCGCAGCCTCGCCGTTGTCTCATATCCGTACGCGGGACGAACGGCCAGGATCGCAAGGACGATGCCCTCAAGGGTTCCCTTGAGCATCTCCGTCATTTGCTTCCCCATGGGACACCTCCTTAGCTACTCAGCATTACTAACTACTAGTACATAGTAGCACTAGGTACTAGCGGCGCAAGGGGCCGCCAAGAAATTTTTGGCGCGAATTCCACGGCGGTCGGCAACACGACAACTACGCAAAATTCCTGTGGCAACCGGGGCAAGCCGTGGCTACAGTTTGAGTAGCGCATGCCGAAGCGGGCGTCCGTTCCCGGCACCCAACGGCCTGCGCGGCTCCACGGAGGAGGACAAGTGATGGACCAGCAAGAACCCACACAACACGCCGAAATTCACGAGGGCGGCTACGGTGCCCCCATGCCGGAGGATGAAATGCCCGCGCCCGGGACCGGGGAGGCGGGCCGGGAGCCGGCGGAGGGCACCGGCGTCGAACCCGGGGAAAGCGATCAGCCGGACGGTACCGAAAGCGCCTAGTGGACGTCGCGATCTGGGCGTGCTTTGCCGCCGGGGCGATTGGCGTGCTGATGACCTGGATCAGCGTCATTGGAACGTTGATCGTGCCGCGGCCCCTGCACAGCGTCCTGTCCCGGGTGACGGGACTGGCCACCATGAACGTGTTCCATGGGGTGCTGCGGCCCGTCACTTCCTACCAAATGCGCGACCGGATCCTGTCCTGGCAGGCCCCGATGTCGCTGTTCGTCCGGCTCCTGGTGTGGATGGTCCTCTTCTACGTCTCCTACGGCCTCCTGCTGCTGCCGTTCGTGGACGGCGACATCTTCCGGGCCGCGTCCGAGACCGGATCGGCGATGTTCACGCTGGGTTACGCGGCGCCTAACAACGTTGGCAACACCGTGCTGGTTTACGCCGCCGCCTATACCGGGTTGACGGTCATCGCCCTGCAGGTCAGTTACCTGCCCACCCTCTATGCGGCGTTCAACCGGCGCGAAGCGGACGTCACGCTGCTGGTCTCACGGGCCGGCTCACCGGCATGGGGGCCGGAGCTGCTGGTCCGCACCCGCTTTGGCCGGGACGCGCACGGTGGCGTCAGCGAGCTGGCCGAACTTTACCAAACCTGGGAACGCTGGGCCGCCGACGTCGCCGAGTCCCACAGCACCTACCTCACGCTGGTCTGGTTCCGCTCCCCCGCACCGCAATCGAACTGGCTCATTTCCCTGCTGAGCGTGATGGACGCCGCGGCACTGCAACTGTCCCTGAGCCCCGGAACCGTACCCAACACCCGCGCCCGCCTGGTGCTGCGGATGGGCTTCACCTGCATGAACCAGGTGGCCCGGGCCATCCACATCCCGGTCGAGGACGACGTCGACCCCGACACCCCGCTTAACATCACCTTCGACGATTTCCAGGGGGCCGTGGAGATGCTGCGCGGCGTCGACTTCCCCGTTGAAGTCAGCGCCGACCAGGCCTGGCCGCACTTCAAGGGCTGGCGCGCCAACTACGAACGAGTGGCCTACGCCATCGCCTTCGCGATCGACGCCCCTCCCTCTATGTGGAGCGGGCCGCGGCGGTTCACCTTTGAACCGGTCCTGCCGTACCGGCCCAAGAACCGCACCTCTAAGGAGACCAGGCCGGAGGATCCGCAAATGCCGGGCCGCCGGCGGATCGGGTGACGCCCTCCGGGTTCCCTCGCAGGCACGACGCCGGCTTTGTATAGTGGGCCCATGACGATCACTCCATTCTTGATGTTCACGGGCCAGGCCGAGGAGGCCATGGACTTCTATGTCTCCACCTTCCCCGATGCCGAGATCCTTCGGATCGAGCGGAACGGGCCGGAAGATCCGGCCCGGGCAGGCACCGTCAGGGGCGCCACGTTCCGGATCGCCGACCAGACCTTTAGGTGCATCGACAGCCCGCCCGTGCACGCATTCGGGTTCACCCCGTCGGTGTCGTTCTTCTTCGACTGCAAGGACGAGGCGCAACTCGATGCGTTGTTCGGCCAACTGTCCGAGCAGGGCTCCGTCATGATGCCGCCCGGCCAATACCCCTTCGCCCAACGCTACGCATGGCTCAGCGACCGCTTTGGCGTCTCCTGGCAGCTCAGCGTCACCGCCGGCTAAGGTGCAGGAGACCACCTTGCCCCGGGGCATCGCACCGTCCGTGGCTCAGCAATGAGCGCCGTCCAACCGTATGGCGCCGAACCGGCAAGCACGGGCCTCGGCCTGGGGCTCCATCACGTCCAACTCGCCCTGCCGGCGGGCGGCGAGGACGCCTGCCGCGAGTTCTATGTGGGCGTCCTGGGCATGACGGAAGTCCAGAAACCACCCGTCCTGGCAGCCCGCGGCGGCCTGTGGCTCAGGGCTGACCGGCTCGAAATCCATCTGGGCGTCGAGAGCGATTTCCAGCCGCAAAAGAAGGCCCACCCGGGCATCCTGGCGCGCGATCTAGATGCGCTGGCAGCGCGGATCGTGAGCCACGGCCATCTGGTGGAATGGGACAATAACTTCCCCGGCATTCGCCGGTTTTACGCCTGGGACACCCACGGAAACCGGCTCGAGTTCCTGTCACCGGACACCGGCGTCGACCGCGCGGGCTGAGCCCGCGGACCATCTTCTGCGCGATCCGGAGCGCAGGGTAGAGCGCCCTCCAGGGTTGCTGGGGCGCCGCACGCGTCAGGGACCGAATGGTCACGTACACCTCGGCGCCCTCACGGTGAACAACAAACGCCTCCTCGCCGCTCACCGGATGCCCGGGCAGGGTGCGGTAGGCGAAACCAACCCGGTCACTCCCGGCAACCACGGACACGACCTCCACCGGCTCCACGATCACCAGGCCCAGGAGCCGGACCGTGATGTGCACGCGCTCGCCGATCCGCACCGGCCCCGTCGAATCCACCGTGAATCCGCTGCGGGTCTTCACGGTCCACCGCAGCACCTCCGCACTGGCCCGCGCCCAGACGGCGTCACCACTGCCCAACCAGGCGGACACTTCGGAACGGCGGTGGCCGGCACCCGTTGGGGGCCAGTGGTTGAGGAGCGGATTCGTCATGGAACCAGCATGCCATTGCGTCGGCCGGGGCACGGCGGGAGCAATTTCCCACACTGTTCATCCCATGTCCTGCGACCATTTGCGTCCGGTTCCCCACGGGGTGCGAGTGTCATGGAGTCCCACAGGCACCACAAGAGATGAGACCCCCGCAATGACCAGCATCAATCGCCGCACCCTCCTGGGAGGCGTGGCCGCCGCTGCCGCGTCCATGGCGCTGCCCGCATCCATCACCCGGGCACTTGCCGCCGAACCCAACGTCCGCACGGGAACCATCAACGACGTCGAGCACGTCGTGATCCTCATGCAGGAGAACCGGTCATTTGATCACTATTTCGGCACGATGCGCGGTGTGCGCGGCTTTGGCGACCCCCGCCCATGGCTCCTGCCCAACGGCCAGGACGTGTGGCACCAGCCGCCTGCCGAGGTTCAAACCGCCCGCTACAACGCCCGCGGCCTGCCGGCCGGGTCCAGCTTCGTGCTGCCGTTTCCGCTCAATTCGGAGCGGACCAGCGAGAATATTGCCGGCACCGACCACGGCTGGAGCAGCGGGCACCTGGCCTGGAACAACGGCCGCTGGGACCAGTGGGTCAACCAGAAGCAGGACGTGCTGACCATGGCATACCTGACGGAGAAGGAAAACAGCTTCCACCGCTCGCTCGCCAACAACTTCACGATTTGCGACGCGTACTTCGCCTCGGTCCACGCCGACACGGCCCCCAACCGGATTGCCCTGTGGACCGGCACCCTCGACCCGCAAAACCGCATGGGCACAAAGCCGAACGGCCCGGGGCTCGGCGAGCGGAACGGCACCAACGGCTACACGTGGACAACGTACGCGGAGCGGCTCCAGGACGCCGGCATCAGCTGGCGCGTCTACCAGGGCGGCACTGGCGTGGCGGGCCAACCCACGGACAACTACACCGACAACTCCCTGGAGTTCTTTGCCAACTTCCAGAGGGCTCAGGGTGCCAGCGGCCCGCTCGTGGACAACGGCGCCTCAACCCACACCCTGGCCGAAATGAAGCAGAGCGTCCTGGACGGAACCCTGCCGGCCGTCTCATGGGTGGTCTCGCCCTACAAGTACAGCGAGCACCCGTCCGCATCCCCCACGGACGGCGCCTACTACATCGACACGGTCCTCGACGCCCTCACCGCGGACCCGGCGGTCTGGGCCAAGACCGCCCTGATCCTCAACTACGACGAGAACGACGGCTTCTTCGACCACGTGGTGCCGCCCATGCCGCCGGTCACGAACCGCCCGGGCACCGACGGCCTGGTCTCCACCTCCCTGGCCGCCAGCCTGGCCGATGAAATCCTCGACCTTGACCTCCACCCCGGCGAGGCAAGCCCGCTGGTGCCCGGCGCCGACCCCCACGGCCGCCAACCCATTGGATTGGGCCCCCGCGTGCCCCTCGTGGTGGTCTCGCCGTGGAGCAAGGGCGGCTGGGTGTGCTCGGAGGTGTTCGACCACACCTCCGTGATCCGCTTCCTGGAAAAGCGCTTCCGCGTGGCCGAGCCCAACATCAGCGACTGGCGCCGCTCCGTGGTGGGCGACCTGACGTCGGCCTTCGATTTCTCCCGCAAGCAGGCCGATTTCCAGGCGATGACTCCGCCGGCCCCGATCCACGGCCAGGGCCGGCCCTTCTCTGTGCAGACCCCGCAGGCCATGCCCGTCCAGGACCCCGGCGTGCGCCCGGCCCGCCCGCTCCCCTACCGTTTCGGCGTCGAACTGGCCCGCGTCAGCGGAACCGAGCTGCGCCTTGAATTTGCCAACCGCGGCAAGTCCGGCGCGTACTTCCAGGTCCGCAACGGCCTGTCCCCCGCCGATGCGCCCCGCCGCTACCAGGTGGCCGCGGCCGACACGGTCCGGGACTCGTGGGCCAACAGCCCCGCCTATGCGCTGTCCGTCTGGGGCGCCAACGGGTACCTCGCCGAATTCAAGGGATCCCTGGCGGATGCCGATGAAGTGGCTGCCGGGATCGACGACGGCGGCGGCACCCTGGTGCTGGTCAACTCCGGAAACCGTCCGCGCAAGGTCCGCGTGGCAAACTCCTACAGCCGCGACAAGGTCCGCAAGGTGACCGTTCCGCCACGGAAGACCGTGTCGGTGGAGATCGACCTGGCGGACAGCTACGGCTGGTTCGACGTGACCGTCACGGATGACGAAGCGGCGGCCTATTTCCGCCGCTTCGCAGGGCACCGGGAGAACGGCAAGCCCAGCTTCAGCGACCCGGCAGCAGGCCTCCGCCGCAGCTAGGGTCCTGGATCGGTGGTACCGGCGGGCACCTCCTGCCGGTACCACCGACGCCGCCCGTCATGTCACCGACTGTCATTAGGTAGGATGGGGCCATGAGCAGATGGCAGCCCGATTCCCGCGGACGCCTCCAGCTGGCCGCGATGGAGCTTTACGTGGAGCATGGTTTCGAGCAAACCACTGTTGCCGACATTGCCGAACGGGCGGGCCTGACCGAACGCACGTTCTTCCGGCACTTCACCGACAAGCGTGAGGTGCTCTTCTTCGGCCAGGACAAATTCCAGGAACTGTTTATCTCCTCGGTTGCCCTGGCCCCCGAGGGCGCCTCCCCCCTGGCAACGATCACGGCCGCGCTCCACGCCGCCGCGCTTGACTTTGAGCCGCGCCGCCGCTGGTCCCAGGAACGCCAACGCATCATCAATACGAGCCCCGGACTCCAGGAACGCGAGCTGATCAAACTTGCCGGCCTCTCCGCGGCCGTTGCCGCGAGCCTGCGTGAGCGAGGGGTGGGCGAACCCGCGGCAAGCCTCACCGCCCAAAGCTGCACCACGGTATTCCACGTGGCGTTCCAGCAGTGGATCGCAGCCGACAACACCCGAACCTTCACGCGTATCGTCGGCGAAGCCCTCGACGCGCTCAAGGCCGTCACGGCGGGCTGAATCCTCGTCAAAGCCCTTGCCGGACAATAATGTTAGTGACTAACATTATTCCCATGGGCAAGCGGGAACGCACCAAGGCACAGCTGCAGACCGTGGCCGTCAGGCTGTTTCGGCTGCACGGCTACGAGGCAACAACGGTGGAGCAGATTGCCGCGGAGGCCGGAGTGTCAGCCATGACCTTCTTCCGGCATTTTCCGTCAAAAAGCTCCGTGCTGTTCGATGACCCGTACGACCCGCTGATCGGTGCGACCGTGGCCCAACAGCCCGCCGCCCTGCCAGCGCTGGAGCGGGCCCGCCGCGGGCTGCTCCAGGCGTGGGCGGAACTGCCCGAACCCGACAGGGATGACACCTGGGAACGCGTGCGGATCGTCGACGCACACCCCTCGCTGCGGGCACGGATGTGGGAAAACAACCAGCTGACCCACCAGGTCATCGTCGCCGCGCTGCGCAGCACCGGCACGCCCCCGCTGGAGGCCGAGGTGGCCGCCGGCGCGTGCCTGGGCGCCATCACGGCAGCGCTCTTTGAGTGGGCCCGCACAGACTCCGGCGGCCTGGGCGTGCGGATTGAGACGGCCCTGGGGCAACTGGCCCTGGCCGGGCAGCATAGTGAGGCACCGAAATGAACCCAACCATGCCCTGCATTGAACTGACCGCCGTTGCCAAAAGCTACGGCAAGGAAGACGTGCTCAGCGACATCAACCTGACGGTTTCCGCCGGTGAGATCCATGCCCTGGTGGGGCTGAACGGAGCCGGCAAGACCACCCTGATGCGCCTGGTGCTCGGCATGACCCGGGCCGGCGGCGGCACCGTCCGGGTGCGCGGGCGCGACGTCGGCAGGCTCACCTCGGCCGAGTGGCGCGGCGTGGGCCACCTCATCGAAACCCCGCTGGCCTACCCGGAACTGACGGTGGAGGCGAACCTGCGCATCGCCGGTCGGCTTGCCGGCCTCACCGCACAGTCCGCGCGGGCCGCCGCGAGCCGCATGGCGGAGGAACTGCTGCTGACGCCCTGGTGGGGCAAGCGTTCCCGCGCGTTGTCCCTGGGCAACCGGCAGCGGCTGGGCCTGGCCGCCGCCCTGATCGACAATCCATCGATCGTGGTCCTGGACGAGCCCACCAACGCACTGGACCCGGCCGGCGTCGTCGCAGTCCGGACGGCCATCACCTGCCGGGTGGCGCAGGGGATGGCGGCGCTCGTCTCCAGCCACCATCTCGACGAGGTGGCCCGCATGGCGAACAGGATTACCGTGATCAACGCCGGGCGCACGATTGGCGGCCTGGAACCGGACGCCCCGGACATTGAGCGGCGCTTCTTCGAACTGGTCTACGCCGATGTGGAGCGGTCGCTGTGAACGCCGCCGCGCAGTGGCGGGCCGCCCTGGCCGTGGAATGGACCAAGTTCCGCGCCGCCCCCGTCACACTCGTGACCAGTGCATTGCTCGTGTGCGGCCTGCTGCTGATTTCGCTGGCATCCGTGCTGGCCGTGGGCGGTTCAGGCGCGTTCGCGGCAAAGGCTGCAACCATCAGCACCGACCGCGGCTGGACCGGCCTGTTCGACGGCGCCACCCAAGTCAGCGCCGTGGCAAGCCTGCTCGGCTTCGGCGTGGTCATCGGGTGGATGTTCGGGCGGGAATTCACCGACGGCACCGCGACCGCCCTGTTTGGCATCCCCGTGTCCCGACCGGCCATCGCCGCCGCCAAGTTCACCATCATCGCGGCTTGGATCGGCACCATGGCGTTGGCCCTGACAGCCGGAGTGCTGGCCGCCGGCTGGCTCCTCGGCTTCCACGCACCCGCGGCGAACGTGGCGGCCCTCGCCGGCCGGCTCCTGCTGGTGACCTTGCTGACGGGACTTTTGGCATTGCCGTGCGCCTGCGTCGCAACGGTGGGGCGCGGTTACCTGGCGGCAATCGGCGCCGTCACCGCCGTCGTCGCGCTGGCCCAGGTGGCGGTGATCACGGGCATCGGGGGCTGGTTTCCCTTCGCCGCACCGGGGCTGTGGGCGGCGGCCGGCGGCGCTGCCCTGGGTGCCACGGCGGTGCTGCAATTGCTGCTGGCGCTGCCGGTTGCAGCCCTCGCCCTGTGGCTGACGCTGCGGATGTGGCGGCGGTTGACTCTGTGAACGAGCCTGCCAACCGAGCTTCCCATGCCGGCTGTTCGGTGTCATTGGCTCCGCATTTGACGGGCGCGCCCGGAAGGGTTACGTTCGTCTTGTTGCAACACCTTGTTCGGTGAGGCTTCTGCATGGACACAGGCCACTGACCTTCCCTGTCGAAAGACACCCCAGGTCAGGACAGGTCTCCCCGGATTAAGGGGTGACCCCAAGTGGCTGCCCCCAGGGCTACGCCGTGCAGTGCCAAAGCTCTGACGAGGAGGTGTTCGCCGCCGGCAGGCCCTTTTTTGCCCTGCCTTGGCGCTCCCCCTGCGTTGCCTCGCCGACATGACAAAACTGACATGACGAACGCGCCGCGGCATGGACCGTGGCACTGACGCTAAGGAGGTGAGGGTTTTGAAACCTGGCCCGCATTCGCGCTACACATCATCCACCCCCACTTCCCGCAGCCTCCCCTCGACGCCGTAGACGGCCATTGAAGGCTGACGGGGCTTTCCCGTGCGGAGTTTTTCATGCCTGCCATTCGTCCCCTTCCCGGCGCCGGAATCCTGCGGCGCCCCACCCTGAACGGGGTTGACCTCCTTGTTGGCGGCGCCGTCCTGGTGCTGCTGTTCGTGCTCGTGCGCCTCGGCCCGGGGCTGAACGCCCCCTTCAACATTGCCAACGCCCCGGCCGCAATCTCCACCGACCCGTCCCACCTTCCCTACTACGCGGCCCGGTCCCTGCTGCGGATGTTCATTGCCCTGGCCGCCAGCGTGGTGTTCACCTTTGTCTACGCCATTGCCGCCGCACGCCTGCGCCGTGCCGAGAAGGTGCTGTTACCGCTGCTGGACATCCTGCAGTCGGTGCCCATCCTGGGCTTCCTGTCCGTCACCGTGACCGGTTTCATCGCCTTGTTTCCGCATTCCACGCTGGGCCTGGAATGCGCCGCAATTTTCGCCATCTTCACCTCCCAAGCCTGGAACATGACCTTCGCGTTCTACTACGCGCTGGTCAGCCAGCCCAGGGAACTGGACGAGGCGGCCCGGCTGATGCGCCTGACCAAATGGCAGCGCTTCTGGAAACTCGATGTGCCGGCCGGCATGATCCCGCTCGTGTGGAACGGCATGATGAGCTTTGGCGGCGGCTGGTTCTTCCTGGCCGCCTCGGAGGCCATCTCCGTCAACAACCACGACTATGCCCTGCCCGGCGTGGGAGCCTATGTGGCCGCCGCCGTCGAACAAGGCCAGCTGGGCCGGGTCTGGTGGGCCATCCTGGCCATGGCGATCATGGTCATCGGCGTGAACTTCCTGTTTTGGCGTCCCCTGGTGGCCTGGGCCGAGAAGTTCCGGCAGGAGGACACCGTCGCCGTCGAACGTCCGCGCAGCGTGGTCCTTGACATGCTGCGCCGGTCCTCGATCCCGCACGTAATCTCCCGCGGACTCCGGCCCGTTGGCCGGCTCCTGGATTCGGGAACGCGGCCCTTCGGGCTGGCCGAGCACCCGCTCCACACCCCCGCCCTGGTGAGGCGCGGCGGGGACGCGGCGTTCGCCGTCGTCGTTGGCGCCATGGTTCTCTACGGCGTCTACGAAGCGTTCACCTTCGTCCAGGGCACGGCGGGACTTGGCGCCTTTGCGGAGGCGTTCGGGCTGGGCACGCTCACCTTTGCCCGGGTCCTGGTGATCCTGCTCGCGGCCACCATCGTGTGGGTGCCCGTGGGCGTGTGGATCGGCATGAACCCGAAGATCAGCCGGCTGGCCCAACCCATCGTGCAGCTGCTGGCCAGTTTCCCGGCGAACTTCCTCTTCCCGTTCGCCATCGCGTTCTTCGTGTTCTCCGGCATCTCGCTGAACTACGGCGGGATCCTGTTGATGTCGTTGGGCGCCCAGTGGTACATCCTCTTCAACGTCATCGCCGGGGCCAGCGCCATCCCCAACGATTTGCGCCTGGCCATGGACAGTCTGCGGGTTTCGCGGTGGCAGCGGTGGCGGAAGCTGATCCTGCCGGCGATCTTCCCGTCCTACGTCACGGGCGGCATCACGGCAGCCGGCGGGGCCTGGAATGCGGCGATCGTCGCCGAAATCGTCACCTACAACCACCAGACGCTGACCGCCTCGGGACTGGGCACCTATATCACCGAGGCCACCACCACCGGTGACTTCGGCAAGGTCCTGGTGGGCGTCATCGTCATGTCCGTCTACGTGGTCGGCCTCAACCGGCTCTTCTGGCGCAGGCTGTACGAGCTCGCCGAAACCCGCTTCTCGCTTAGCTGATTCCCCTCCAGGAGGAACCCATGAACACCACCCCCAAAACCCTTATCAACGTCAGCAACGTCGGCATGGACTTCGCCACCGACGGCGGCCACCTCACAGTGCTCGACGACGTCAGCCTGCGCGTCAACGAAGGCGAAATCGTGGCTCTGCTGGGACGCAGCGGCTCGGGCAAGAGCACCCTGCTGCGCTGCATCGCCGGCCTCGCCTCCCCCACGTCCGGAACCGTCTCCTACAAGGGCGAGATCCTCAACGGCGCCAACCCCGGCGTCGCCATGGTCTTCCAGTCCTTCGCGCTCCTGCCCTGGCTCACCGTCCAGGAAAACGTGGAGCTCGGCCTGCAGGCGCGCGGCGTACCGTCGGCCGAGCGCCGCGAACGGGCCCTGCGCGCCATCGACATGATCGGCCTGGACGGCTTTGAAACCGCCTACCCCAAGGAGCTCTCCGGCGGCATGCGCCAACGGGTGGGCTTCGCCCGGGCACTGGTGGTGGAGCCGGACCTGCTGCTCATGGACGAGCCGTTCTCCGCCCTGGACGTGCTCACCAGCGAGAACCTGCGTGGTGAGCTGATCCGGCTGTGGAATGACGGCACCTTCCCCACGCGCAGCGCCCTGATCGTCACCCACAACATCGAGGAGGCCATCCAATTGGCGGACCGGGTGCTGGTGCTGGATTCAAACCCGGGCCGCATCAAGGCCGAGCTGTCGATCGAGCTGGCCCATCCCCGCGACCGCCGCAGCCCCGCCTTCGAGGCCTTGGTGGACCAGGTCTACGGGATCCTGACCGGCCAGGCGTCCGCCGCCCGCACCACCACCCCGGCCACGCCCTTCGGCGCCGAGCCCACGGAGATTCAGGCGCCCCTGCCCAAGGCCAGCACGGGCGAGCTCGGCGGCTTGTTGGAGCTCCTCAACGCCGGCGGCGGCAACGAGGGCCTGGCCGAGATCGCCGACCAGCTCCGCTACGAACTCGATGACCTGCTGCCTTTGGTTGACGCCGCGCAACTGCTCAAGCTTGCCTACCCGCAGGACGGCCGGCTCCGCTTGAGTGAACAGGGGCGCCGTTATGCGGCCGCGGATGTGCTGCGCGCCAAGGAGCAGTTTGCCACGCTGGCCGTGGAGCAGGCGCCGCTGGTGCGCAGCATTGTCCGCCAGCTTCGGCACAGCGACGACGGCGCCCTGCGGTCCGAGACCGTGCTCGCCGAGCTGCGCCGCGGCTACAGCGACGACGACGCCCGGGCGCAGCTGGACACCGCCATCGACTGGGGCCGCTATGCCGAACTGTACGAGTACGACGCCGATTCCGAGCGCCTGCTGCTGCCCACCCACCCGGACGCCGCCATGGCCGGGCAGCCCGAGCAACCGGCGGCCCGCTAGCCCGGCTTCGGCCGCCACTCGCCGGAATGGCGGCCTTTCAACGCGGGACCAAACAGGTCCCACGGCCCGGAACCGGAGTAAAATGTGAGAGATCCGGTTCCGGGCACCACCACGCCCAAGGGATGAGCCGGGGAGGTGCGATGACTCTGAATACGCCACAGCAGGGACCCGCCGGGCCGGGCCGATCCGACCACGCCCCCGGCATGCGCACCCTGGCGATCCCGCACATGAAGGCCCACGGCTGGGCGCCCGCGGAAATCTCCGCGATCACCCACGTTCCTCCGGCCCTGGTGGAACTGATCCCGGCACAACCCTGCACCGCGCACGGGGCAACGGTGCCGCCGCCGTCCCCAGCCCGACCCAGCTGGTACAGGCGCCACAGGAAGTTCGTGATCTGGGCAGCCACCGCGGCATTCCTCGTTGCCGCCACGGCCGTCAGCATCGTGCTGAGGGCCCCGCTGCTCCCGTTGGCCGCCATGGTGATTGGCGGCTGGCTCGGTCCGCGACGGATCTAGAAGGCCGCCGGGTCACGCACCGACGAGTCAGGCGCTGAGGGTTCAGCCTCTGCCGGATCAGGCGCTGCGCGGACAAGACCGTGCGCTACGCATGGCCCAGGCGGCCAGTGCGGCAACCACAAGTTCCAAAGCGATCACGCCCAGCATGGCTCCCGTGTGGGAGGCCGGCGCGTTCGCCGCCATCCCCATCGAGTCCATCCCCATCGATCCCATGCCGCCGTGCTGCTGCCCTGCCATGGCGCCCGGTGCCAGCAGCAGTGTGGTGTGCACGGCGACCATTACCAGGGCCATGGCAAAGAGCAGTTGCACGGCCCGGTCGTGGCCGCGCCGCCACACGGCAACGGCGCACGGGAGGCACGCCGCAGCCATGAGGACCATCAACGCGCTTTCCCACGGCATCGACCGGTGCGCCCACGCCATCCACAGGTGTGCGACGACGGAGGCGGCCGCGACTGTGGCACACGCCCTGACGCGGACCGTCCCGCCGATCGTCCCCGGCGTCCGGGCGCCCGTCACCTCAGCACTGGCAGTGGTCATCACCGGGCGCCCCGTCGTGATGGCCCGCTCCGGCCTTGATGCCGGCGGGTACGTCCAGCACCGGGCTGCGGTCAAAGAATCCCTCGGGGCGCAGCTTGAACCCGACGGTGTCCACGGGCATGATGGGCCAGTCCTCCATGCGGGGGAAGTGGGTCAGGCCGAAGGTGTGCCACACGACGATGTCCTCGCCGTCGATGGCGCGGTCTCCGGCGATGAAGGCCGGCAGTCCGGCCACGCCGCTGTTTTGGTTGACGAAGTCGCCCGTGGGGTAGCGCTCGTCCTCGGCGAACCGGGTCACCCACAGGTCCTTCGTGGCGAAGGCCGCCCGCCGGGCCACGGACGACGCCGGATCGGCCAACAGCATGGGCTGGCCTTGGGGGTGGAGCTTGTACGCCACCGGTTCGCCCAATCGGTTCAGCGACTCGGGGTTGGAGATCACCCAGGTCCGGCCGCTGCGCATGTCGGCCTCACGGACGGCCTCCTGCTCGGTGGCCAGAACCGTACGCCGGCGGGTGAAGGCGTTGCCGCGCTCGTTGCCGGGGCCCATGGGAACCCGCACCACGTCCTCCTCCTCGACCCGGTTGGCGAATCCATCCACCGCCATGTCCAGGCGGGCGCCGAACAGGTGCTGGTGGTAGGGCGCACCGAGCCCGGGCGCCAGCTCGGACGCGAAGGGGTAGCCCTTTCCGGGGTGTGCGCTGGTGAAGACGACGCCGGTCGCCTTGGCCTCGAATTCGATCGTGCCGTCCAGGTAGAGGTACCAGTAGAAGCCGTAGTCGTAATTGCCAATCGTGGTGAAGAAGGAGATCACCAGGCGGCGGTTGCGGCGTGTGTAGTCGATGCCCGTCCACAGATCGGAGTGCTTGGCCAGGATGGACCAGTCCTCCTCGTGCATGCAGATGCCGTTGCGGATCTCGCGCGGATTGCCAAAGGCGTCGCTGATGACAGGGCTCAGGTAGGTGATCTCGCCGAGGCAGTCGCAGCCGAGCTCCAGCGAGTTCGCATATTGGCCCACCAGGTATTCGCCGGTATCGAAGTAGTTTTGCCAGGACCGCACCGGGGACGGGTCACCGTACGGGACCACCATTTCGGCGATCGAGGCCCGGTTGATAATGGGGCGCCGGCGGCCGGCGTCGTCGAACGCAATGTTGCGCAGGACGATCCCTTCGCGGGCGTCGAAGCCGATGTCCAGGCTCCACTTCTCCCATTCGACGTGGTTGCCGGCCGTCACGGCAAAGCTGGGCCCTTCCGGCTGGGTGATGCTGATGGGCTTTTGGGTTTCCCGCAGCGGGCCCGTCAGTTCCGGGTCCGTGTAGTTGCCGTGTTCGGCCGGAATCGGGACAGCGCCGAAGTCGATGACGGTGTCGACGGTCTTGCTGACGACGTCGACGTAGGCCACGAGTCCGTCCACCGGATGGGCCCAGGGGCTGTCTTCCGGGAAGTCCTGCACAAATGCGAGCCCGCGCAGGATCCGCCTGCCGGATTCCTCCGGGTATTCGAAGACGCCGGCGGACAACGGGGCAACCCGCACCTTGGCGACGTCCAGGTTCCGCGCTGCGAGGGCCGCAAGCCATTCGGGATGGGTGGACAGGATTTCCTCCACCACCTCGAATTCCTCCTCCAGGACGGGAAGTTCCCCGGTTTCGGCGGTATTCAGCTGGACGGCGGATTCCACCACGCCCCGGGTCACCGAGACCACCACGTCGCGGGGCGCGGCACCGGAAACGTCGTGCAGGAAGGCTCGGAAGCGGCGGTCAACCGAGTTCCGGGCGGCGCCCCTCGGCGGGTCGAGCAGGCCGAGGTAGGCGATGCGTGCCTGCTCCCCCAGCAGTCCGGCGGCCTGCAGGATGTCCCGGACCGCGGTGATCTCTGCGGCCGTGGCCAGCGAATGGGGTGTGAGGTCGGTGGCGGCAGTCATGGGCGCCCTTCCAGTAGTTTGGCGGCCGGTGACCGGCCGCACATTTTTTATTCTATGGTTGTAGAGAATACTCACACGTAAGATGCATCACAAGGGCCTTGCCCATAATTGTTCGCCACACCGGCCCGTCGGGGGAGTCCTAGTGCCAAAGATTGTCAATCACGAGTTGCGCCGCCTGGAGCTCGTGGACGCCACCTGGCGCATCATTGCCCGGCATGGCATCGAAGGCGCCACCATGCGGGAAATCGCCACCGAGGCCGGCTTTGCCAACGGGGCGCTCAAGCCCTACTTCCCCACCAAGGACGACCTGATCACCTTTGCGTTCGGGCACGTGTTCAACAGGACCAACGAGCGCATTGCCGAGCGGGCGTCCGGCCTGGTGGGCCTGGACGCGTTGCGGGCGTTTTGCCAGGAGGTGCTCCCCCTCGACGAGGACCGCATCAACGAGGCACGGATCGTCATTCCGTTTTGGCAAAAAGCCCTGACCGACCCCGCCAAGGCCCAGTTGCACGAGCAGTCCATGGACGAATGGCGGGCCACCCTGGACCAACACCTGCGCGCTGCGCGGGACCGCGGCGAAGTTTCGGCCGCCATACGCGACGAGGACATCGTCAACCAGCTGATGAGCATGCTGCTGGGCGCCCAGATCATCGCTGCGATGTCGCCCGATGAACACCTACCCAAGCAATTGACCGACCAGCTGGACGCCTACCTGGAGCTGCTGAAGTAACCGACCGGCGATTGAGGCCGGCGGGGACGGCTCCGATCCGAAACAGGCACTTCTTTATATTCGCCGGTCGTCGAAAAAACGTGACAGCTGCCAACCGAACGGCTAGAGTGGTCAAAAGTGTCGCCCGTCACACTCCGCCCGCCGGGCCATGCACCACCCAAAGGATTAGCAATGTCCGTCACCGCCGCACCCGGAACCGACGCCGCGATCCGCACCGCCGTCGCCCATACTTTTCCCGCGTGGCGTGAGGTCATCTCGGAGTCCTTCGTTCCGCTGCATGTGCGCACCCGCAATTCCGGGCAATTCCACGGCCAGCTCCGCTCCCGCCTCCTCGATGAGTTGTCCGTCGTCGAGGTAACCGCCTCGGGGCACAGCGTGCACCGCACCCCCGCGCTCATCGAAAGTTCACACCGCCCCTACTTCAAGCTCAATCTGCAGCTGGCCGGCAGCGGCATGCTGGTGCAGGACCAGCGCGAGGCCGTGCTGCACCCCGGGGACTTGGCAGTCTACGACACCCACCGCCCCTACACATTGGCCTTTGACTCGGATTTCCGCATGCTGGTGCTGATGTTCCCGCACGACGCCCTGGACCTGCCCGTCGGGGCGGTCGGCCGGCTGACGGCCCGGCGGATGGCGGCGGATCAGGGTCTTGGGCAGATGATCAACCCCTTCATGACCCGGCTGGCCGAGAATCTCGATGTCCTTTCGGGACCCAGCGGCCACCGGCTGGCCCACAATACGATCGACCTGCTGAGTACCTTGTTTGCCGCCGAGTTGGACGGCCCCGGCGACGACGCCGAGCACCACCACGGCGAGCTTTTCGCCAACATTCGCCGCTACATCGAGGCAAACCTAGCCGACCCGGACCTTTCCCCGGCCGCCGTTGCCGCGGCGCACTTCATCTCCACCCGGCACCTGCACAACGTGTTCCAGGAGGCCGGCACCACCGTGGCCAGCTGGATCCGCACCAGGAGGCTGGAGAACTGCCGGCGCGAGCTGCGTGACCCGCTGCTGGCGCACCGCTCCGTCAGCACCATCGCTGCCCGCTGGGGGTTCGTGGACGCCGCGCATTTCAGCCGGATCTTCCGCTCCGCGTTCGGCGAACCTCCCAGCTCCTACCGCCGCACCGGCGGCGGCCACCACTAAGCCCCGCGCCCGGCTGCCGAGGTTGTTCGCCACGCGACAACTTGCCTTCGCGGATCGACAAGACGCCGCGTCGGCACCCCGGCAGACTTGATGCAACGGGCAGCGCCGCCCCGGCCTTGCACCTACCGACTCGAAGTGGAGTTTTCATGGAAACGTACGCCGACCTCCTCACCGCGATTGCGCCGTCCTCCGGCAAGACCCGCACCCTGCTTGACCCGGCCACCGGGGAAGCCGTCGGCGACGCACCGGTGCACGACGTCGAGGACCTGGAACGCGCCGTCGCGGCCGCCGTCGCAGCCCAACCCGCCTGGGCCGCACTGGGCCACGAGGGACGCAGCGCCGCCCTGCTCAAGGCGGCCGACGCCGTGGAACGCAACGCCGAGGAACTTGCCCGCCTGCTCTCCCGCGAGCAGGGCAAACCGCTCAACGGCCCCAATGCCCGCTTTGAGGTGGGCGCCTGCGCCGCCTGGCTGCGCGCCACCGCCACCACCGAGCTGGCGCCGGAAACGGTGGTCGACGACGGCGCAACTCACGCCCAAATCTACTACCGGCCCATCGGCGTCGTCGGCGCCATCGGGCCCTGGAACTGGCCCATGATGATCACCGTCTGGCAGATCGCACCGGCGCTGCGCATGGGCAACGCCGTGGTCGTCAAGCCGTCCGAATACACGCCGCTGAGCGTGCTGGCGCTCGTCAACGTGATCAACGCGGAACTTCCGGAAGGGCTGCTTTCCGTGATTTGCGGCGGCCGCGAGGTGGGCGCCCGGTTGTCTGAGCACCCCGCGATCGGCAAGATCATGTTCACCGGATCCACCGCGACGGGCAAGGCCATCATCAAGTCCTCGGCCGGCACCGTGAAGCGGCTGACCCTTGAACTGGGCGGCAACGATGCCGGGATCGTGCTCCCCGACGCCGATCCCCGGGCCATCGCCGAGGACCTGTTCTGGGGCGCCTTCATCAACACCGGCCAGACCTGTGCCGCCCTCAAGCGCCTCTACGTGCACGAGGACATCTATACCGAGGTGTGCGAGGCGCTGACGGCGGTCGCGGCCGCCGTTCCCATGGGCGTGGGGTTGGATGAGGCCAACGTGCTGGGCCCTCTGCAGAACAAGGCCCAATACGACATCGTGGCCCGGCTCGTGGAGGCCGCCAAGGACTCCGGCGCCAGGGTGTTGTTGGGAGGGAACCCCCAGGAGGGCCAGCCCGGCTACTTTTACCCGACCACCCTGGTGGCGGACATCGACAATGACAACCCGCTCGTGGCGGAGGAGCAGTTTGGCCCGGCCCTGCCGATCATCCGCTACAGCTCCGTTGACGACGCCGTCGCCATGGCCAACGCACTCGACGTCGGCCTCGGGGCCTCCGTCTGGTCCTCCGACCTGGAAGCCGCCCGCAGCGTGGCGGCGCGCCTGCAGTCCGGCACGGTCTGGATCAACAAGCACGGCGCCATTGACCCGCGCATCCCGTTCGGCGGGGCAAAGCAATCCGGCTACGGCCTCGAATTTGGCGTCGAGGGCCTCAAGTCACTGGGTGTCCCCCAGGTGATCAACGGCTAGAGCACCTTCGGACCGCTGGGGCCGTCGTCACCTTCCGTGACGGCGGCCCTCTTGCCATTGCTCCTGCGTTTCAGGCGCCATCAAGGACCCTGCACCATGCGGAAGTCCTGCGCTGGAAGTCAACCGCGGTGCCGTAAACAACAAGACATCGATTGTGATGGCTGCCACACTCAAGTCATCTTTATTCTCCCACTGGAGGTTTTCATGTCATCCGAAACGACCCTCCCGACCACCGGCACGATTGCCGGCGACGGGACCAGCAATGGCTTGAGCAAACGCACGCTTGGCGTACCCGCCCTTGTCTTCATGATCATCGCCGCCTCCGCTCCCCTGACGGTGGTTGCCGGCGGAATTCCCAGCAACTTCGCCGTCACCGGAAACGTCGGCATCCCCCTGTCCTTCATTGTCCTGGGGGTCTGCCTGGTCCTGTTCGCCGTGGGCTACGCGGCCATGAGCGCGCACATCCGCAATGCCGGAGCGTTCTATGCCTACATCGCCCAGGGCCTGGGGCGCGCCACGGGGGTGGGGGCCGCCTGGGTCGCCCTGATCTCCTACAACGCAATGCAGATCGGCATCTACGGCCTCTTCGGATTCGCGGCTTCCTCCTTCATCAACGGCAAGTTCGGGCTGAACCTGCCATGGTGGGTGACGGCCCTGGTGGGCTTCGTCATCGTTGGCTGGCTCGGCATCAACAAGGTGGACCTGTCCGCCAAGATCATCGGCGTCCTGGTGGGACTGGAGTTCGTTGCCGTCATCATCTTCGACATCGTCTCCTTCGCCGTCAGCCCGGAAGGGGTCAGCGGAGCCGGACTGGCGCCGTCGAACCTGTTCACGGCCGGCGTTGGCGCGGCACTGGCCTTCAGCATGGCGGCGTTCATGGGCTTTGAGTCCGCGGCGATCTACAGTGAAGAGGCCAAGGACCCCACCCGGTCCATTGCGCGGGCCACCTACATCGCCGTCGGCGTCATCTCGCTCTTTTACGCGTTCTCCGGCTGGGCCATGACCATCGGCACGGGCCCGGGCCAGATCATTGGCGAGGCCCAAAAGTTCGGCCCCGACCTGCTGTTCGTCTTCCTCTCCGGACACGGCGCGGTAATTGTTTCCGACATCGCCCAGGTCCTGTTCATCACGAGCCTGCTGGCCGCGTTGATCGCCTTCCACAACGCCGTGGCCCGGTATGTTTTCTCGCTGGGTCGCGAAAGCGTGCTGCCGCGCGGATTTGCCCGGGTCAATGCCCGGCACGCCCCGGTGGCCGGTTCCCTCACGCAGTCCGTACTGGCCCTCGTCATGCTGGCCGTGTTCGCTCTTGCCGGGATCGGCTCCGCACTCGGCGAGCTCTACCCGGTGCTGACGTTCTTCACCTGGCTGACGAATACCGCCGCGTTCGGCCTGGTGCTCCTGCTGGTGCTCATTTCGATTGCCGTGATCGGCTACTTCCGCAAGCATGGGAGCGGATACTCCCTGTGGACCAGGGTCATTGCCCCGGCCCTGGCCACGCTCACCCTTGGCACCGTTTTTGTGCTGATCGTGGTTAATTTCAATGTGCTGATCGGCTCCGAGGGATTTTCCCCGCTTTCCTGGATCCTGCCGGCGCTGGTGGTGGTCCCGGGGGTTGCCGGGCTGCTGTGGGGGCTGCGGTTGAAGAGGGACCGCCCGGACATTTACCGGGGCATCGGCTTTGGCGGCGCCCCGGACCCCAACCAGGAACCCTAGGCCCATTCGCTCGTGACCCGTTCCCGCCAGGGGCGCCCGGTTGATGCCGGGCGCCCCTGGCGCATGGTGGGCCGCCGGCGCCGGCATTGCTCAGGCCGACGCCGTCAGCCGGGTTCCCATGACCGTCATGGCCATGGTCTCCTCGAGCATCAATTCCGTGAGTTCCCGCAGGAGCCCGTCATGGGCCGGATCGGCGGCAACATTGTGCATTTCATCCGGATCGCTGGTGTGGTCGAAAAGTTCCACTATGCGGGTCCCGAAGTACCGGGTCAGGCGGGCCCGGGGCGTCAGAATGGTCCGCATCCGCACCGGTCCCGGCAGGCCGGGCAGCCCGAACGGCTGGTCCTCCTCGATGATCAGGGCGTCCCTGACCGTCCGCGCCTCCCCTTTCAGGATCGGCGCCAGGGACTTCCCCTGGATGCCGCGGAAGGGTTGGGTGCCGCTGAGCTCCAGCAATGTAGGGGCCAGGTCGGCGGTGCTGGCTAGGGCATTGCTGCTTGACGGTACAACGCCCGGCGCCTTGATGACCAGGGGCACATTGGTCAGGGCCCGGTAGTGGGTGAAGTGCTTGAGCATCAGGCCGTGATCGCCCAGCAGGTCCCCGTGGTCACTCGTGAACACAATTATCGTGTCGTCCTCGATCCCGTGGTCCCGCACGGCAGCGAGGATCCGGCCAATCTGCTCGTCGAGCAAGGTGATCAGCCCGTATTGGGCTGCGGCCGCATGCCGGTACTGGTCCTCGGTCACGGCCCACGTCATGGTTGAATCCTGGCCGGGCTCACCCCGATGGTCGGCGAGTGCGCGGATGTGCTCCGGCGAGGCGCCGTGGTCCTGGTTGAATCCCACCGGCAGCGGAATGTCCTCGGGACGGTACAGGTCCGAGTACCCCGCCGGCGGGGAAAACGGGTGGTGCGGGTCGGGAAAGGAGACAAACAGGAAGAACGGATCGTTCGTGCCGGCCAGCGCCCCGATGCGTTCCACGGCCTTCCCGGCGATGTATGCACTGGGGTGGAGCTCGGCCGGAACGGCGGTTTCATACACCTGGCTCCAGCCCGGGTATGCGGCCGCCGCATTGGCCGCACCGCCCACGGTCCGCGGATCCAGGCCATGCTCGAGCGCCCAATGCAGGTAGTGGCCGCCGGGGTTGTCGCCGTGGCCGATCACCAGGTCAACATCCTGGTACCCGTAGTAGTCCTTGGGCATGCGGATGAACGCGGCCTCGTGGTCGGCCCGGTTTTCCCAGCGGTCCCAACCGGGCTCCCGGTCGAATTCGACGGCGTCCCGGTGGACCTCGCTGAGCAGCAGCGGGTCCGTGGCCTGGATTTCCGTCCGCTGCTCGTCCTCGAACGGCCAGCCCATGTTTTGGTGGTGCAGCTTGCCCACGGCGGCCGTGCGGTAGCCGTCGCGCGCCATGCTTCGCACCATGGTGCTGGCGTTCGGGTCCATCGTGATGCCGTTGCACCGGGTGCCGTGGGCCGAGGGCCAGCGGCCCGTCAACAGGCTCGCCCGGTTGGGTGAGCAGGTCGGGTTGGCGACGGTGGCCTCGGAAAAGACAACACCGGCGCCCGCCAGGCGGTCAAGGTTGGGTGTCTTGACCACGGGGTTTCCGGCAAAGCCGAGGTGGTCGGCCCGGAGCTGGTCGGCCACGACCACGATGACGTTGGGCCGCCGGCCTTCCGCCTGCGGGGCGCTCATGCGGGCCGCTTGATCAGGGACAGCACGTCCGTGCGCTGCTGGGCGAACTGCGGCAGCGAGCGGGTGGTGATCTGGTCCCGGGGCGAGGGCAGGTCGATGTCGATGGTCTTGAGCACGCGGGCCGGCTTGGATCCCAGCACCACCACCCTGTCGGAGAGGTAGACGGCCTCGTCGATGTCGTGCGTGACCACCAGGATGGTCATGTTGAAGTCCTTGCGGATCTTCAGGCACAGGTCCTCCAGGTCGAAGCGGGTCTGCGCGTCGACGGAGGCGAAGGGTTCGTCCATGACAAGGATCTCGGGGCGGTAGGCCAGGGCCCGGGCAATGGCCACACGCTGCTGCATGCCGCCGGAAAGCTGCCAGGGATATTGCTGTTCGGCATGGGTCAGCCCCACGGCCTCCAGGGCGCTGTCGCAGCGGGCTCGCACCTCGGCGGCCGGCAGCTTCAGGTGGCGCAGCGGCAGCACCAGGTTCTTGCGGACCGTCAGCCACGGCATCAGGGACCGGTTGTAGTCCTGGAACACCAGGGCCATTTCCGGCGGCGGGCCGTCGATCACGCGGCCGTCGATGGCGGCGCTTCCGCTGGTGGCCGATTGGAGGCCGGCCAGGCATTTGAGCAGCGTGGTCTTGCCAACGCCGGAGGGGCCCACGATGCACACCACCTCACCGGTTTCCACGGTGAAGGTCAGGTCCTCGATGATGACCTTGGCCTTGGCGCCGGTGCCGTAGGACTTGGCCAGGGCCTTCACGTCCAGGCGCGGATGTTCGCGCTGCTGTCGGGTTGCTTCGTTAGTCATGGCACGTCTCGCTCGCTCGGGGGTGGTCGATGGTGTGGCGCCGCGGAGGGCGGCTGTGGTCCGGATCGGCATCAGGCGGCCCTGGCCATCTTGCGTGATCCGATGTACCAGGCGAGCACGCGCCGCCGGCCCAGTTCAAAGATCATGTTGGCGGCGAAGCCGATGACGCCCAGCAACAGGATGCCGGACCACATGTCGGCAATCATGAAGCTCTGCTGTGCCAGCAGGGTCATGGCCCCGATGCCGTCGGACGGGCCCAGCATCTCGCTGGCGATCATGACGACGAAGGCCGTTTGGAGGCTCACCTGCATGCCGGAGGCAATCTGCGGGCCAGCCGCGGGCAGGTACACCCGGGTCAGCCGTTCCGAAACCGTGAGCCGGTAGACACTGCTGACATCCTTCAGCGTGGAGTCCACGCCGCGCAGGCCGTCCACCGTGGCGATCAAGGTGGGGAACACCGCGGCCAGGGCGATGCTGACGATCCGCATTTCGATGCCGAAGCCAACCAGCGAGATCAGGATCGGGATCAACGCCACCGCGGGGATGCCCCTGAACAGGTGGATCACGGGGTCAACGTAGCCGCGGACCCGGGGCATCATGGCCAGCAGGAATCCCAGCCCGATCCCGGCCACCACGGCGATGGCGTAGCCGATGAGCAGGTTGCGCAGGCTCAGCAGCACGTCGGAGGAGAAGTGCGCGAAGATCCACAGCTGCTGGAACCGGACAAGGATGGTGGACAGTGGCGGGAAGAAGGTGTTGGTGGAGCCGGCCGAGACGGCAAACCACAGTCCAAGAAGGATTACGGGGGTGCCAACACCCAAGGCGATATAGAGGGTCTTACGCATGGTTCACACCACCGCTTCCCGGTAGGAGGCATGCCAGTGCAGGAGCTTGCGCTCCGCGGTCCTGGCAAGGCCGATGAAGACGAGGCCCAGCAGTCCAAGGACCAAAACCAGGGCATAGAGGGAGGGGTAGTCCCCCGCATTCTGGGCCAGCAGGATGCTGTTGCCCAGGCCCGGCCCGCCGCCGAGCAGGCCGGCCACCACCGTCACAATCAACGCGACAGGGGCGGCCACCCGCATGGCCGTCCCAATGAATGGCATGGCGCTGGGCAGCACCACCCGGACCAGGATCTCGATGCGCCCCATGCCGTAGGATCGCGCCGTGTCCTTGGCGACCGGATCGGTGTCGTGGACGCCGTCGACCGTCTGCATGACGATCTGCAACACGCAGCCGAAGAAGACGAGCAGCCACGCCATTTTCGCCGTCGGGCCAAGGATCAAAACCAGCAGCGGCAGGATCACGATCGGCGGGACGGGCTTGAGGAATTCCAGCACGGCCAGCGTGGCGTAGCGGAATGCCGGGAAGCTGCCGATCAGGATGCCGACGAGGATGCCGACGACGGCGGAGCTCACGAGTCCCAGGAGTGCGACGCCGACCGTCTCCGCCAGGGCCATCCAGAAGTCGCTGCCGGAGACGTCGGTGGCCAGCTTTGCCAGGGTCGCGGTGAACGTCGGCATGGCCGCGCCCCACGGCGTCATCGCCACAAGCTGCCAGAGCAGGGCGGCACAGGCAAGGCCAATTGCTCCCCTGGTGACTTGAGAGGTTTTCATGGTTGCTACCTTCGGATCCCTTGTCCCGGAGTTACTTCAGGATGACGTTGTCGAGATTGGCGGGCTTGGCAAGGAAGCCGAGCTGGACCAGCTGGGTGTTGACGCGGGAAAGGTCCTCGGGGGCAACCGCGGTGGGCCAGTACGTGACGCCGCCTGCCTGGATGACGGACAGCGGCTGCTTCGTCAGGTCCGCGCCGACCTGCTGGCACTCGGCCAGGTGCGCATCGCAGTAGGCGTTGGCCTTGTAGATTCCCCGCTGGAAGGCTTCAAGCGACGGGGTTTCGCTTTGCACGGTGGACTGGCCGGCAACGTACAGGCCCACGGCACCTTCCTTGAAGAAGGCGACACCGGGCGAGGCCAGCAGCGTGGCGCCGTCCGTGACTGCCTCCGAGGTGAACGGCGATACCAGTGCGGCGGCGTCGACCCGGCCGGTCTTCAACGCCTGCACGGCGGAGGCGAAGTCCAACACCATCCACTTCACCGTGGACGGGTCGCCGCCGGCGTCCTTGATGACCTGGGTGATGGTGACCTCCATCTGCGCCTTGCGGGCCGGAACGGCGATCGTTTTGCCGTCGAGGTCCTTGGCCGAGGTGATCGAGCTGCCCTTGGGCACGAACAATCCGGTGTCATCGACCTTGCTCAGGTCCTTGGGCTGCTCGGACGACGGCTCATAGCCGTCGGCCCCGGCGACCACTTTTAGCGGGACGCCCTGGCTGATGGCGTTGATGACGGGAATCGACGGTGCATAGGTGAGCGCAAGTTGTCCGCTCTGCGCGGCGGCGATTCCGGCCGGCGGGTTTGCCACGGTGGAAACCTGGACGTTGAGCTTTTCATCCTTGAAAAAGCCTTTGGTGATGCCGATCTGAAGTGCGGCGTCGGAGCTGAGGCCGATCGTGCCGACCTTCAGGGTGGTGACGCCGTTGCTGTCCGACGCCGAACCGCCCGATCCCGAACTGCACCCGGTCAGGGCCAGGGCAAGCAGACCGGCAACGGCGATGGGTACTCGTAGCTTCATGGGGGGCTCCTAGGGTTTGGTCAAAAATTGTTGGTGGGGGTGGGGTGCTGCGTTGTTGCTGCGGGAGAAGGTCTTAGGGTGTTGCGGCTGGGGCGTGTTCGTGCACGACCCGCCCGCCGACGGCGGTGAGGACCACGCGGCGCTCCAGGAGTTCCTCGATCCGGTCGTCGTCGGGCCAGGGTCCGTCCAGCACGCAAAGGTCGGCCACCATGCCGGGGCGCAAAGTTCCCTTGTACGTTTCGGCGTGGTCCTGCCAGGCCGGCAGGGACGTCATGGCCGCCAGCGCCTCAAGGGAGGTGATGCGTTCCGGGTCCGAGGCCAGGCCCGGGCGGGCCGGGGTGCTGCGGCGGACGGCGGCAATAATGGTCCGCCGCCAGTCGGTGGAGGTGACGGGCGAATCGGAGGCGAGGTTCAGCTGGACGCCGGCCGAGAGGGCGGAGCGCAGCGGCTGGTGCCGGGCGAAACGCTCCTCGCCCATGACCTCGCGCATGAGATCGCCGGCGGTGGCCCTGATCGAGGGGTTGGTGCTGTAGCCAATGCCCATCTCCTTCATCGTGTCCAGGGTGGCGTTTGAACTGAAGGCCCCGTGGATGATGTAGTGCCGGGCGTCCCGTGCCCGGCCGGGTCCCAAGCCGCCCAGCAGCTCGATGGCCGTTTCGGTGGCGGCGTCCCCGGTGGCATGAATGCCCGCCTGGAGGCCGGCGTCGTCGATCATGGCCAGGATCCTGCCCAGCTCGGCCACCCGTTCCTCGTCGCTGGTGCCGGCGACGACGAGGTGCCCGTGGGTGCATTCGGCCCCGTAGGGCTCCCTCATCCAGGCGGTGTTGCTGCGCGGAATGCCGTCGGAGAAGATTTTCACGCCGGCGATCGCCAGCCGGCGGGGGTCGATCCCCCGGTCCTTGTACGTTGATCCCAGCCCGGAGGCGAGGCCCCGTTCGACGGCGTCGGCGCTGACCCCGCCGGTCCCGGCGAACAGCATGAGCACTGCGACCCGGAGGCTCAGCTCGTTGGCCAGGGCCATGTCGCCGAGCAGTTCAAGCGCACCCGTGGTGCCCGAGCCGTCGAACAGTCCGGGGCTGCCCGGGCCCAGACCGGGTTCGGTCAGGGAGGTGATTCCCTGGGAGTGCAGCAGCGTCTGCGCCTTCAGGAGGGCGGCGTGCAGTACGGGCCGGGGAACATCGGGCAGCGCGTTGTTCATCAGGGTTGCAGCCCCGTCCTGGAGCAGTCCCGTGGGGGTGCCGTCGGGGAATCGAGCGATGACACCGCCGGCGGGGTCGGCGGTGTCCGCGGTGATTCCGGCCAACGCCAAGGCGGCGCGGTTGGCGATCAGCTGGTGTCCGGTCTGGTCAAAGGCGACCACCGGGACATCCTCGCGGCAGTCCAGCAAGGCCTCGGTGCCGCCGGGTCCCAGGGTTGACGAGTCCCAGCCGTGGGCGCGGATCCATCCGTCGGCGGGCACCGCGGTCTCCCGCAGGATCTTCGCCACCTGGCCCCAGTCGGCGGCGACGGCGGACCCAATATTCACATAGCCAAAGAGGCTCATGGCAGTGCCCATCAAATGCAGGTGGGCATCGTTGATGCCCGGAATCACTGCGCCGTCGTTCAGGTTCACGAGGCGGGTGGACGGCCCGGCGAGTTCACGGAGCTCCTCCCCTCCAATTGCCGAGACGATTCCGCCGGTGACGGCGAGGGCTGTGGGACGGTTGCCGTCCGTTGCGAGGGACGCCGCGTCTGACAGTTCGCCGCTCAGGACGGAGCCGCCGAACAACACCATGTCGGGTGCCTGGTTGCTTGCTGTCGATGGGGTCAACACGCCATCACCTCTCTGTGATCCAGCTAACGTTGTATGAGTATGTCAGATGACTTGGTCACTTGACTAGATCAAGACGTAGAATTATTTCTGTAGCCTGAGGGCAGACGTTCGGTAACGCCACAAGCGCTCCCCGGACGCCGCCACAGAGACCTTGCAGTAGACGGATCGTCCGTGTGCTGTTGCAGAGGGGAGGAATCATGGCGCGCATTTCAGCCGATGACCGTCGGAGTGAGTTTGTCCGGTCGGCCGCCCGGGTCATTGCCGACCATGGCGTTGCCGCCGCAACGACGCGGCGCATAGCCGCGGAGGCCAATGCGCCGTTGGCGTCGCTGCACTATTGCTTTCGCAACAAGGATGAGCTCCTCCAGGAGGTCTACAACTACCTCAGCCGCGACTACGCCACCGCGCTGGCGCCCGTCCCCTCCACCACGGCGGGGCTGGCACATGTCATGGAGGCCCACGCCCTGCGCATCTGGGACAGGATGCTCGGCAATCCGCACGAGCAGGTGACCACCTTTGAACTCCTGTTGCGCCGCTTCCGGGTCGGGGACACCGAGCAGTCCGAGGCGCTGGCGATGAACCAATCCATGTATGACGGCTGGATCAACTCGACCATGGGCCTGTTCACGGAGGCCGCAACGGCAGCCGGCGAACAGATTCCGAGCAACCTTGAGCAGGTCACCCGGCTGTTTATCTCCGGCATTGACGGCATCAGCATGCAGCACCTGGCCGACCCCAACGACGACCGGTCCCGGGAACTGGTACGGCTCCTGGCGCTCGGCCTGTCTAAGGTGTTGAGCTACTCCCCGCGAGCTAGTAGCCGGCTCGACGACGGGCGGTCCGGCTGGTGCTAGTGACAGGACTACTATTGCCCACCCTTTGACGAAGCTTGGCTGCCTGTTTGGGTGGGGTTGGTGGTTGGGTTGTGGGTGTGGTTGGGGTGGTTGCTGTTCTTTTGGGTAGTGGGAACTGTCAGAAATCAGTGTTCCTCCTCTCTGTTTGATTCGAGACGATGGATGTAGCCAGGCATCATCCAGTCGACCCTGTTGTGGGGTTGTTGACTTACTCGAAGAGGATCTAGAATCGTGAATCCAACGACTGCGGTACTTTCACCATCCATTCCTGCTGTTTGCGTTCCCGGTGCGGGGTTGGCCCCGTTTTCCTGGACGGAGCTTGATCGGCGGGCGGTGGATACGGCCCGGGTGTTGGCCGCGGATGCGGTGGAGAAGGTCGGTAACGGCCACCCCGGGACGGCCATGTCGTTGGCTCCGGCGGCGTATCTGCTTTTTCAGCAGGTGATTCGTCATGATCCGGCCGTGCCGGAGTGGACGGGGCGGGACCGGTTCATTCTTTCTCCCGGGCATTCCTCCCTGACCTTGTACATTCAGCTGTTCCTTTCCGGTTACGGCCTGGAACTGGAGGATTTGCAGGCGTTGCGGACGTGGGGGTCGTTGACGCCGGGGCATCCGGAGTACAAGCACACTCCGGGGGTGGAGATCACGACGGGCCCGTTGGGGCAGGGCCTGGCGTCCGCGGTCGGGTTCGCGTATTCCCAGCGGCGCATGCGCGGCCTCATGGACCCCGACGCCCCGGCCGGCACGAGTCCGTTTGATCACACGATCTGGGTGATTGCCTCCGACGGTGACCTCCAAGAAGGCGTCACCAGTGAGGCGTCCTCCCTGGCCGGGCACCAGGAATTGGGGAACCTGGTGGTGGTCTACGACGAGAACCATATCTCCATCGAGGACGATACCGATATTGCTTTCACCGAGGACGTCCTGACCCGGTACGCCTCCTATGGCTGGCACACCCAACGCGTGGACTGGACGAAGACGGGCGAGTATGTCGAGGACGTCCGGGCCCTTCATGCGGCCCTGGTTGCGGCGAAGGCCGACACGACCCGGCCCTCGATCATTTCGCTGCGGACCATTATCGGCTACCCGGCCCCGAAGAAGCAGAACAGCGGCAAAATCCACGGCTCCGCCCTGGGCGCCGAGGAAGTCGCCGCGTTGAAGACCGTGCTCGGCTTCGACCCGGCCCAGTCCTTCGAGGTTGACCCGGCGGTGGTGGCGCATGCCCGTGCCGTCGCTGCCCGGGGTGCCGCCGCCCACACCGCCTGGAACACCGCGTTCCAGGCCTGGCAGGAGGCCAATCCGGAGAACGCGGCGTTGTTGGCGCGGATCGAAGCCAAGGAACTCCCCGCCAACCTCGATACGGTGCTGCCGGTCTTCGAAGCCGGCACGGATGTCTCGACGCGGGCGGCGTCCGGGAAGGTCCTCAACGCACTCGGCCCCGTCCTGCCCGAACTCTGGGGCGGGTCCTGCGACCTGGCCGAATCCAACAACACCACCATCGAAAATTCCCCCTCATTCATCCCGGCCTCGCGTTCCACGGACGCGTGGAAGGGCAACCCGTACGGGCGGGTGCTGCACTTCGGCATCCGGGAACACGCCGCCGCTTCCATCGTCAACGGCATCCACCTGGGGGGTCCGACCCGGGCGTTCTCGGGCACCTTCTTGATCTTCAGCGATTACCAGCGCCCCGCGATCCGCCTCTCCGCCCTGATGGGGGTCCCCTCCATCTATGTCTGGTCGCATGACTCGATCGGTTTGGGAGAGGACGGGCCCACCCACCAGCCCGTGGAACAACTCGCGACCCTGCGCGCGATCCCGGGCCTGGACGTTGTCCGTCCCGGGGACGCGAACGAAGTCGCCGCCGCCTGGAGAACCATCCTGGGCAACCACCAGAACCCGGCCGGGATTATCCTGACCCGCCAAAACGTCCCCACCTACCCCCGCGGCACCGGCCCGGCCACCGGTGATACCTTCGCCTCCACCGCCGGCGTCGCCCGTGGCGGATACGTGCTAGCCGAAGCGTCGAGGGACGGGGTCACCGTCCCGGCGCAGGTGCTCCTGATCGCGACCGGCTCCGAAGTCCAACTCGCCATCGAAGCCCGTGAAGCACTCCAGGGCGAGGGGATCGCGACCCGGGTCATCTCCATGCCCTGCGTGGAATGGTTCAACCAGCAGACCCCCGCCTACAAGGAGTCCGTGCTCCCGGCCGCCGTCACAGCCCGGGTCTCCGTCGAAGCCGGCCTGGCCCTGGGCTGGAAGGAATTCGTCGGCGACACCGGCCAGTCCATCTCCCTGGAACACTTCGGCGCCTCCGCGGACTACAAGCGCCTCTTCCAGGAATTCGGCATCACCACCCACGCCGTCACCACCGCCGCAAAAAACACCCTCACCGCAGCAAACACCAACTAACACGCCCCCGCACCACAGCACCCAACAACACCCAGCAACATGCGGCCGGCACCACGGACCACTCCCCCAACCTTTTTTGTGGGTGGTCCGGGGTGCCGGCCGCACCCCCACCCCCTCCACGCACCCCTCCCCTTTTTGAAGGAAGAAACCGCCATGACCACCACCACCACCTCCACCCCAACCCCCACCACAACCCCGACCACAACCGAGACTCCGACTGCGCTGCTTTCTGCGGTCGGGGTGTCGATCTGGCTCGATGATCTCTCCCGGGCCCGGCTCAGCAGCGGCAGCCTCCAACGCCTCATCACCGAGAAGAACGTCGTCGGGGTCACCACCAACCCCTCGATCTTCCAGGCCGCGATCACCTCCGGCACCGACTACCAGGAAAAGATCACCGCCCTGGCCGCCCAGGGCGCCAGCGTCGAAGAAACGATCTTTGAGATCACCACCGCCGACGTCGCCGACGCCTGCGATCTCTTCGCCCCGCTCTACACGGCCACTAACGGTGTGGACGGGCGGGTCAGTATCGAAGTCGACCCACGCCTGGCCTGGGACACCGAAGCCACCATCACCGAAGCCAAGGCACTCTATAAGAAGGTCAACAAAGCCAACGTGCTGATCAAGATCCCGGCCACCCTGGAAGGCCTGGCCGCGATTACCGCGACCCTGGGCGCCGGGATCAGTGTCAACGTAACCCTGATCTTCTCCCTGGAACGCTACAGCGCCGTCATCAACGCCTTCCAAGCCGGCCTGAAACTAGCCAAGGACAACGGCCACGACCTGACCACGATCCACTCCGTCGCCTCCTTCTTCGTCTCCCGCGTCGACACCGAAATCGACCACCGCCTCGAAACCCTCGGCACCACCGAAGCCCGCGCCCTCAAAGGCCAAGCCGGTCTCGCCAACGCCCGCCTGGCCTACCAACTCTACGAAGAACTCTTCAGCACCGAACGCTGGGCCGTTCTCGCCGCCGCCGGCGCCCGCCCCCAACGCCCCCTCTGGGCCTCCACCGGCGTCAAAGACCCCGCCTACCCCGACACCCTCTACGTCACCGAACTCGCCGCCCCCGGCGTCGTAAACACCATGCCCGAAAAAACCCTCGACGCCACCTACCACCACGCCACCATCACCGGCAACACCATCACCAGCCACTACCAGCAAGCCGCCACCACCCTCGACGCCCTCGAAGACCAGGGCATCTCCTACGACACCATCGTCGAACAACTCGAAACCGAAGGCCTACAAAAATTCGTCACCAGCTGGAAAGAACTCCTCACCGACATCAACACCGCCCTCACCACCGCACGCAACGCAACCTAAACCACAAGCAAGATCGGCTACGAAGCCGAGGACTCCCTAGTACAACTACATAACAGCGCCGCTACCGCCTCGCCCACGCCATCAGCCGATGGCAAGGACGGGGCGGTAAACGCGTGTGCCGCCTCGGGATCATCCGGGCTGATCACGGTCCATCGAGGTGCGTGACGCGTTGAAGGTGCTCGGGTTGAAATGTGCTCCGGCGGCGCGACGCGGCTTCAACACCAGGCACTGAACGCCTGCCGATAACTCGACGCTACCGGGCATGTGCTCACCGGGTGGAGTGGAGGTGTTGCCGAGAGCTTGCAGGATTTACCCGACACGCCACGCACTGCCCCCAGGTTCTTATCCCGGACCGAGCCACGCGTGTCAATGACAGTAGGACCCCTGACATTGTCAGGGGTCCTACTGTCAAAGAGGTGGCGCCCCGTTGTTTTGGGTGGGGCGCCACTCTTGGTGGGGGTTAGATGATGGCGGCGCGGAGTTGCTTGGCGGCCAGGGCCGGGTCCTGGGCGCTGTAGATGAAGCCACCGGCGACGGCGACGTCGGCACCAGCACGCTGGACGGCTTCGATGGTGCTCAGGTTCACGCCACCGGCAACGGAGAACGGAACACGGGCCTCCTCGCCCGCGGTCAGCAGCCCGCGCAGATCGAAGCCGGGCTTGGCCTGCTCGTCCAGGCCGGCATGCATCTCGACGAACTTCGCCCCCAGGGCACGAACTTCCTTGGCCCGGGTGACCTTATCGGCCACACCAATCAAATCCACCACGACGCCCTTGTTATGGGCCTTGGCAGCCTTGACCGCCCCGGCAATCGTGGAATCATCGGCAGTACCCAGCACCGTCATCAGATCGGCGCCGGCCTTGAACGCGATATCGGCCTCCAACTCGCCCGCATCCATGGTCTTCATATCGGCGAAAACGATCTTATCCGGGTGCGCGTTCTTCACCGCGGTCACCGCAGCCAACCCGGCAGCCTTGATCAAGGGAGTACCCAATTCAATAATGTCCACGTACTCGGCAACCTGGTTCGCCAACTCGAGGGCATCTTCGACCGTCAACAGGTCCATCGCTACTTGGAGTTTCATGATCATGCTTCTTTCTCTAGGGAACTACATGGGTAAAAAAACAGGGTGGAAAACTAGGGGGTAAGTCTGGGGGTTATTCGAGGTTGGCGTGGCGGAGCCAAAGCTCCTCGGCCGGCACGTCCGTGTTGTCCCACAACGACTGGAACACCGCCTCGGTCGCCAGGAACAACACCTGCTCAAACAAGGAACCGGAGTACTGGCGGGAAAGGTTCGAGCCGTGATCGGTCTTCTGCGCCGCCGGAATGATCACCAACGCATCAGCCAGCTCGGCCAGCGGGGAGACCGGATTCGTCGTATAGGCCGCGATCCGGGCCCCGGCCTTCGCCGCGGTCTGCGCCGCCTTCACGACCCCGGCCGTGGTCCCGGACCCCGACGCCACCAGAAGAAGGTCCCCGGCACTGATGGCCGGCGTCGTGGTATCCCCGACAATATGGACCGTCAACCCCAGATGCATCAACCGCATCCCGGCCATCCGCAACACCAAACCACTCCGGCCCGCACCGGCGATAAAGACCCGCCCGTTCTGGCTCAAATGACCGGCCAGGCCCGCCACCTCATGCTCATCGATCTTCGCCGCCGTGTCCGCGATCTCATCACGAACCAGGGAAAGATTACGGACAATATCATCAGCGCTACTATGCACCGAACGCGGTGCCACTGCTACAGAACTCACAACTACATCCCTTCCTGATCGATCCACCACCCCCGACAACCGGGAACCGAATGGATACCTGCTAACTGATAACCATCCTGTCGAAACAAACGGATAGGAGTAACACTGTTTTCTGACAGTTCTGACTACACTTTAGGATTGGAGACCCACACCACACCCACAGGCTGACCAGAAAAACACAGCCCCGGATTGCGGCGTTATCCACCCTCCCCGCGCTTGGTTCAGCCGTCCGCGGAGGCCAATCCGGCTGAAAGCTGCTGTAATGATGGATTTATTTGCATACACTCGTAGCAACGATCAAAGTCCCGTAAGTACTTCTCGCACTGCTTAGAACCGACCCGACCCGTTTCCCATTTTCGGAGCGCAGACTTTTGGCCTCGCCGACCCAATTCCAGTCACAGATCTACCGAACCCTGCCCGAAATCGAGCGGGCCGATGCGATTGTCGACAGACTTACCAAAGCCATTGCCCTCGGGCTGCTCAAGATAGGCGAACGCCTGCCCCCCGAAGCGGAGCTGTCGGAGATGTTCGGCGTCGGCGGCGCGACCCTTCGTGAAGCGTTGGGAGAGCTGCGCGAACAGGGAGTCGTTGAGACCCGCAGGGGCAGGAGCGGGGGAACCTTCATCGTCAACCAGCCTCAACCCCAGACAGATGCCATCCGGGATTGGTTTCTCTCAACGTCCATTTCCGAAATTCGCGACATCGGGGACGAACATTCGGCCATATCGGCCGCGACCGTCCGGCTCGCATGTGAACGTGCGGAACCACACGACATCGATCGGCTTCGGGAGCTTGCACGGGCATTGGTACTCGCGGCAAGCCCGGAAGTGCGCGCACCTGCTGACAGCCGATTCCACATCGAATTGGCGGTGTCGGCGCAATCGCCAAGGCTGACCGCCGCCGAAATACGTCTCCAGGAAGAAACGGTCCAGCAGTTGTGGACCCCCCTAGCCATGGCATTTGACCCCGAAACGGCAACCGCTGAACACTTGGAGTTGGTTCGGGCGGTGGCCGAGGACCAGCCCGATAAGGCGCAGAATTTGGTGCTCGAGCACATCAGGCGAAGCATCTTCCACCTCATTGACACGAAACTCACTCTCGGGTACGCCCAATCAGTTCAGGATGGCAAATGAACCAAACCACCGAAGTCGCACAGGCCGCCGATGCCCTCACCGTGTGGTTTGGCCGGGTTTGCACAGAAGTCGAGACACTTTCAAGAAACGTTTCCACGCAGCTTGAAGGAAATCCCGCCGGCCATTCCAAGGCTGATACGACCGCGCTTGCCGGCCTGGAAGCATCGACGAGAGAATTCCTGACACGGAACGCTTTTGCCGTTGGCGCAGGGACCTTCTTCGCCGCGGAATCCGTTGAGGCCGGCGGCCCGGCCTGGGATTGGTGGTCCCGCAAGGAATCCGGGACGATCGGCAGGCTCGATTTTGACCAAACTCCGGGCAGCGATCGATATTACGACTACGAAAAGCTTCCGTTCTTCTCGACCGCCGCTTCCACGGGCAAACAGACCCTTTGGGGCCCATATGTCGACTATCTCGGCTTCGAGGAATACATCCTCACCTTCGCGGCGCCGTTTTCCATCCATGGAAAGTTTGCCGGGGTGGCCGGATGCGACATTCGGGTCAAGGATCTGGAACCACTCATCATGCCAAAACTGCGCGTCATCCCGGGCGACGCCGCCCTCGTCAACGCCAGCAACCGGGTCATTCTCGGCAACTCCGGGAAATACCTGGCCGGCCAGCGGATCAAATCCGTAGCGCCAAACCAGAGCCTATTGACCCTGGATGTCCCCCACCTTGGGCTATCGCTTCTCCACTCCGTGTAGCGTTTCACCCCCGGGCAAGGGGGCCCGCGGGGTCACATCAGCTGCACCGTCGGCGCATGGCCGCCGTCACTCATTGCCACATTCATGCGGTCCACTTCCGCCGGCCCTGCGATGCCCTATGCTCTATGTGGCGCAGGCCACTCAACGGCAGTGAGTCCGCTCAGGCGGCCGGCTCGCGGGCGCTTCGTGACCCCTCAAAACATTATCGATGCGAGATGTGAAATTTTCTAAAAAAGACTGGACTAGATGAATTACGCGGCGTAGCTTTGCATGTGGGACGAACGTTCGTGACCTGCATCACACCAAAAGGGCTCGGAGCTGAGCTCAACTGGTCCTCCAGAAACATCGAGGTTACAGACGGTCCCTCCCGAATCTCCCGTCGGGATTCAAACTGACCTTCAGTACCGCCTTCCACTCATGCGCATCCGTCAGTGCACATCCCTGGCCCAGGCAAGTAACCCGTACCGTCACCACACCATTAACAGGAGAACACCATGGAAACCACCCTCGTAGGCACCCTCACCAAAGCCGGCGCCATCCACAAAGTCGAAAACGGCTACCTCGGACTACCCTCAATGAACCTCCCCGGCAGCGAAGCCGCCATCGGCGACTCCCTCCACAACCCCGAAGGCACCGTCATGAGCGCCGGCTTCTTCGAACTCAAAGCCTCCGAACCCGTCGTCTACACCTACACCTACGACGAAATGAAAGTCGTCATCAAAGGCCACTTCATCCTCACCGACCAAACCACCGGCGAAACCACCCACGCCAAAGAACGCGACGTCCTCTTCTTCCCCAAAGGCACCACCGTCAAATTCGAAACCCCCGACTACGGCCTCGGCTTCTTCACCGGCGACCGCACCTTCGCACCCTAAGACCCACCATGCACCCCGCACCCAGCACCCCAGCAGAACCCACACACCAAAGACCCAAGGGAGCTTGCCATGAGTGAAAACCGTTCCGGCGGAGTCGATCACCTGGAACGATCGATCGACTGGAAACAGGGCCTGGCCATTGCGCTGGGCGTCCCCCTGCTCATCCTTCCGTCCCTGGGCTATCTTCCGATGTGGGTCTCCGCCGCAGCAATTCTCATCTGGGGTTTGTCGGTCTTTCAAGGTTTCATGCAGAGCACCGCGTATGCGGAAATGGCCACCACCTTCCCGAAGGCCTCCGGGCTGCCGGGTTTTGCGCAGCACGTCTTTCGAACCGAAAACTTCCACGGGAAGTATGACAAGGGCAAGCTGATTGGCGGCTTTAGCGCCTGGAGTTACTGGTTTGCCTGGAACCCGGTAATGGCGATCTTTTCCATTTTGGTCGGCGGTTACCTGCACGGGCTGTTTCCGGTGCTGGGCGAGATATTCACGGCGTATCAGCTCTCGCTGATGTCGGGCGTGGTGATTTTCGCCGGATTGTTTGCCGTCAACTGGTTCGGCCTCAAGGATGGCGCCCTCCTGGGCTACATCCTGGCGGCGCTATCACTGATACCGCTGATCATCCTGGCCGTGGCACCTTTTGCCACCGGACACGTGGAACTGTCCAATATCACCGGCAGCTGGTGGCCGAGCGACTGGGCCTGGGATCTGCACCATATCCTGATTCTCTTTGGCATCTTCGCGATTGCACAATGGAGTGCCTGCGCCTGGGAAACGGCAGCCATCTACGGCCCCGAGTACAAGAATCCGTCCAAGGATGTTCCAAAAGCGCTGTTTGCCTGTGGCATCATCTGCTTCGTCCTGTTCGTGCTGGTGCAATCCTCGGTGATCGGCGTCATTGGAGTGAAGGGCGTACTGGCCGAGTCCGTATCTCCCCTCATTCCGGTGGCCCATGCGGTCTTTGGTGGCGCCGGTTCCATGATTACCATCATCATGCTGATCTTCGCCATGATCCTGATCATCCAAACGGCCTATCTGGGTTCTTCCCGCGCCATGCACTCCATGGCGACGGAAGGCAACCTTCCCCAGGCACTCAGCAAGCTGAATCGCCACGGGACCCCGTTTGTTGCCATGGTGGTGATCGGCGCCTTTAACCTGATCCTGATCTCGATGGGAACTCCCGAGGCAATTCTTGGGGCCTCGGCGATTGGCTACACCTGCGCCAACGGCATCAGCCTGTTCGCCTACGTCAAGGCCAGGAAGGACCCTGCCTTTGCCAATCTGGAACGACCCTTCAAGGCACCCAGGGGATGGAAGCATGTGGCCATGATCTTCGGCCTGTTCAATCTGCCCCTGTGCCTGGCCGGCGTGATCTACCTGAACAGCCAGGAGGTCGGCTGGGCATCAACCTGGGTCAGCTTCGTCGTCCTGGCCCTCTACATACCCATCTGGCTGTATTCCCAACATGAAGCGAAGCGCTCGAAGAACAAGGTACAGAGGGCGCTGGTTAGCGTCGACTGACAGTTTGGTCGGCATCTCCAGTGGCGTGGGACTATTAGCGCCGTTGGCGACGATCCAGGCGCACGTCCCTTGAACCGTGGCTTCAAAGAAGGGTAGGCAGGCCGTTGCCAAACGGCCTGCCTACCTTTCTTTGCGCCCGAGGAAAACCGGCGCGAGCTTGTCTCCGACCGGCTCAAGCCCGCCTTCAACCGCCATGGAGGGCGGGCACTTAAATATCCCTAGTTAATAATCATAAAAAAGACTGGACTAGATGAATTAGGTGGCGTAGCTTTGCATGTGGGACGAACGTTCGTGACCTGCATCACACCAAAAGGGCTCGGAGCTGAGCTCAACTGGTCCTCCAGAAACATCGAGGTTACAGACGGTCCCTCCCGAATCTCCCGTCGGGATTCAAACTGACCTTCAGTACCGCCTTCCACTCATGCGCATCCGTCAGTGCACATCCCTGGCCCAGGCAAGTAACCCGTACCGTCACCACACCATTAACAGGAGAACACCATGGAAACCACCCTCGTAGGCACCCTCACCAAAGCCGGCGCCATCCACAAAGTCGAAAACGGCTACCTCGGACTACCCTCAATGAACCTCCCCGGCAGCGAAGCCGCCATCGGCGACTCCCTCCACAACCCCGAAGGCACCGTCATGAGCGCCGGCTTCTTCGAACTCAAAGCCTCCGAACCCGTCGTCTACACCTACACCTACGACGAAATGAAAGTCGTCATCAAAGGCCACTTCATCCTCACCGACCAAACCACCGGCGAAACCACCCACGCCAAAGAACGCGACGTCCTCTTCTTCCCCAAAGGCACCACCGTCAAATTCGAAACCCCCGACTACGGCCTCGGCTTCTTCACCGGCGACCGCACCTTCGCACCCTAAGACCCACCATGCACCCCGCACCCAGCACCCCAGCAGAACCCACACACTGCGAACCAGGCTACCGCGGCACCATCTACGCAACCTTCGGCACCACAAACACCGCCACACACCACGAAACCAGTGCCAAGCTCCGCCGCGACCTACACTTCATTACGGCAACCCCGACAACCCTCACGCAATTGGCCAGCAGCCTCAAAAGCGCACACGTCGGAGTCCGTCTTGTCCTCGCCGGCCCCCCAGCCGACATCAAAGCAGCAGCCGCAACCGCCACGGAATGCGGACTCGTCGAAGAGGAAATCACCCTCCTCGGTGAAGAAACCGGACCCCTCGTCCTTTTTTGCGCGCATTGCCGCACCACCACCATGACCACCCAAGCCACCGGCACCGAACTGGACTGCCCAGGATGCACCACCACCCTGGCCATCAGCAACCACTTCTCCCGCCGCATGGGCGCATACCTGGGATTCTCAGCTCACGCCGAGGAGGCAGCATGACCACCACCCCGCTCCTGGACCAGGCCCACCCCGCAGTCAAGGGAGGACTACTGCTCGAGGTGACAAACATCAGCAGGCAGACGGATTCCATTGTCAGCATCACCTTTGCCGATCTCGCCGGGGGGCTGCTTCCCGCCTACGTCCCGGGTAGTCACCTGGTGGTCCAGTACGGTGCGGGCGTCAATGCCTACTCGCTCACCGGATCGGGCAGCACGCCGTTTGAGTACATCATCTCGGTCCTGCAAGTCGAGGACGGGGCCGGCGGCTCGCAGGCCATGCATCGCCTCTCAGTGGGCGACCTTGTCCAGGTTTCGCGTCCCCGCAGCGCTTTTGCCCCTGTGGCGAATGCTACGCACCAGCTCCTTGTTGCGGCAGGGATCGGCATCACCCCTGTGCTTTCGCACGCCCGCTCGGCGGTCGAGTGGGGCACGGCAACGGACCTTATCTACGTACACCGGCCCGGCGCCGGGGCCCATGTCGAGGAGGCCAGGGAATTGTTGGGGGATGGCCTGACCGAATGCAGTGATCGGGCCAGCTTCCAGAAGGTATTGGCTGAAAGCCTCACGCACCAGCCGCTCGGGACCCACCTTTACGTCTGCGGGCCGGCGGCCTTCATGGACGACGTTTTGGACCAGGCACGCGAGCATGGGTGGCCGGCGGCCCGGCTGCACTCGGAGGCCTTTGGCGCAGCCGAACTGGACGACGGCGAACCGTTCGCGGTGAACCTGACCCGCAGTGGCACCAGATTGGAAGTTCCGGCCGGTGTTTCGTTGCTGGAGGCACTGGAGAATGCGGGGAAAAGCATCCCCAACATGTGCCGCAAGGGCATTTGCGGGGAATGCTCCCTCTCGGTACTTCGAGGGACGCCCCAGCACAGGGACCTTTACCTGACCGACCAGGAAAAGGCTGAGAACACCACCATGATGTGCTGCGTTTCCCGCAGCCTCGACGAAGAATTGGAGTTGGACCTGTGACTACCACCATCATCGACAATGAACTCGAATCCGGGGTCCTTCCGGAACGGATCAGGCACTTTCCGTTCCCCTTTTCCGGTGACAGCTACCGTTACAGCGCCAATGTCGAGCCCGCTCGGAAACTAGTGGAGACGGAGGCCGGTTCCTGGGGATCGTTCCTTATCGACGTCGACGAGTTCTATCTTCAAGACCTCCGGGACCGCAACGAGGTGCTGGAGAAGGATCCCACTCGCACCCAGGTCCTCCCCCACATGCGCCCCGCCGTCTGGGATGCCATCACCACTTTGCTGCCCGCCATGGCCGAAGAAAACCCGGACACGATGTCCTACCAGCGTGACGGAAATGCCTGCCGCTGGGCGAATGCCCTGCAGAACCTAGAGTTGGAATTCACGGTCGGCGACGACGATTCGCTTCCCATGGGGCCATTGCAGTTCCTGGGCAGCCAAATCCAGGACGACATCGTTTTCCTTGACCCCCGCGAGGATACGCTGTGGCTCGACGCCGGTCTGGTCACCTTCGCGGCCGACTGGTCCTTTGGATTCGACGTGGGCATGAAATTCATGGAAGTCCATGCCCCGGTCCCCCGGGTCAATGACGAACCCGTCATCAATCGGGCACATCAGTTCCTCCTGCGGTTGCAACCCGGGGAACAATACCGCAGAACCAACTGGACCATGACCGTGGACCGCCGCCTGGACACCTCCACCGAAACCTACCCGATCTGGGCTCCCGACCGTGGAACCATAGCTGCGGACCCCGAGCTGCCGAATAGGCTCCACTTGCGAGTGGAAATTCAGCACCTGATCTGCCTCCCACACTCCGGGGCGGTGTTGTTCCTGATCAGGAGCTACCTTCTGCCCCTCACCGACATCGCAAAAGTACCCCTCTGGCGCGAACGCCTGGGCCACGTGTTGGCCGAACTTCCCGAAGACATGGCCGAATACAAGGGAATCAGCCGCTACCGCAAAGCCGCATCGTCCTGGCTTCTGAACGGCTGATTCCGAGCCGGCTTGTTGTGCCTTTGAGTTGCCATGCTGTACCGAACCTCATCTGAATTATCGAAACAAGGAGAAAATTATGACTGCCAACACCGAAGTTCAAACCGTTTTAGGCGTTTCGCATCCTCTTGATCAGTTGTCGCGTGCGGAGATTTCCCGGGCTGTGTCGATTTTGAAGGATGGTCCGGCGGGGGCGGAGACGTTCCGTTATATCAGTGTTGAGATGCGTGAGCCGTCGAAGGAGGATTTGCGGAACGGGACGGTGACTGAGCGTGAGGCGGACGCGGTCCTTATTGATCGGGCGGACGGGCGTGCGTATGAGGCGATCGTGAATCTTGATGCGGGGCTCGTGACCCGGTGGACGCAGTTGGCGGCCGGCATTCAGCCGCCCTTCATGCTGGATGAGTTTGCCGAGTGTGAGGAGAACTGTAAGAAGGACCCGCGCGTGGTCGAGGCGTTGAACGCACGTGGTTTGACGGATTTGGATTTGGTGTGTTTCGAGCCGTGGTCGGTGGGTTGGTTCGGTGAGGATGCCCAGGGCCGGCGGCTGATGCGGGCCCTGGTGTTCGTCCGGCAGGATCCCGACGATAGCCCGTACGCGCACCCGATCGAGAACTTGGTGGTCATTTATGATCTGAGTTCGGGCACGGTGGCCCGGATCGAGGACAACGAGGTCATCCCGATCCCGGCGGCCTCCGGTAATTACTTGCCCAAGTATGTGGGCCCGGCCCGGACGGATCTGAAGCCGCTCTCGATCACCCAGCCCGAGGGTGCCTCCTTCACCGTGACCGGCAACCATGTGACCTGGGCTGATTGGTCCTTCCGGGTCGGGTTCACCCCGCGTGAGGGCCTGGTGCTCCATCAGTTGCGGTTCCGGAACAAGGACACCGAACGTCCCGTGATCAACCGTGCCTCGCTGGCGGAGATGGTGGTCCCCTATGGTGACCCGGCCCCGGTGCAGGCGAAGAAGAACGCCTTTGATTCCGGTGAGTACAACATCGGTAACATGGCCAATTCCCTCAAGCTTGGTTGTGATTGCCTGGGTGAGATCCAGTACTTCGACGGGATCACCACCGATAGCCACGGCAACCCGATGACGATCAAGAACGCGATCTGCATGCACGAAGAAGACGACAGCATCTTGTGGAAGCATTTCGATTTCCGGGAGGGCACCGCCGAGGTTCGACGCAACCGTAAACTCGTCATCTCCTTCATCGCCACGGTCGCGAATTACGAGTACGCGTTCTACTGGCACCTGTTCCTTGATGGCAGCATCGAGTTCCTCGTCAAGGCCACCGGTATCCTTTCCACCGCCGCCCAGCACCCGGACCAGCGAACCCCGTATGGTCAGGCGTTGAACAACGACGGTCTCTACGCCCCCATCCACCAGCACCTCTTCAACGTGCGGATGGACTTTGAACTGGACGGGCTGCGGAACTCCGTCTACGAAGTCGATACCGAAATCCCGGAAGACAACCCGACGTTGACGGCGTTCCGGGCCGTGGACCGGCTCCTGGAAACCGAACAAGCCGCGATCCGTAAGGCCGACGTCGCCAAGCACCGCTTCTGGAAGGTCGTCAACCACGAGAGCAAGAACCTCGTCAACGAGCCCGTCGCGTACCGGTTGATCCCAACCAACGCGATCACCCTCGCCGCGGACGAACGCTCCCACGTGAGCCAGCGCGCCCAGTTCGCCCGCAACAACCTCTGGGTCACCCCCTACAACCGGGACGAACGCTTCCCGGCCGGGGAATACCCGAACCAGTCCACCGGCGGCGACGGCCTGCCCGAATGGACCAAAAACGACCGGAACATCGTCGATGAAGACCTCGTGGTCTGGTACACCTTCGGCATGCACCACGTCGTACGCCTCGAAGACTGGCCCGTCATGCCCCGCCAGAACATCGGCTTCATGCTCGAACCCCACGGCTTCTTCGACCAAAACCCCGCACTGAACCTGCCCGACCTCACCCAGGCCGCCACAACAAGCAATGAAAGCACCTGCTGCAACGAGAACTAACACCTCGCAGCTGAACCGTAAAGGCGTTCCTGGGGATACAAGAATACAGCTCTTCAATCGGGGCACAGCTAATGGCTGGCGACAGATGTCGCCAGCCATTAGCTGTCTGGGGCCAACGCCTTGCGGGCGCGTCTGGTGATTGCCATCCCTAGAGCCATGGGCCCTTCACCCATCACACGACTGTGCCTTGGCCCCCTGCAGTCAGCGGGCCAAGGCACGGGCGGCGGTTCAGCTTATGGTGTTCGCAGGGCGGCAAGGACCGAGATGGCCTCTTGAACGACGTCCGTCGCCGGGAAGGACGGCCGTTTCACGCCGGCCATCTGCTCCATGACGCGGACCACCTGGGCGCTGTAGCCGAACTCGTTGTCGTACCAGACGTAGAGAATCAGGTTCTTGTCCGTGGAAACCGTTGCGAGGCCGTCCACGATGCCCGTACGGCGCGAGCCGACGAAGTCCGTGGAAACCACCTCGGGCGAGTCAACGAAGTCGATCTGCCTGCGCAAGTTCGAGTGCAGCGACATCTCACGAAGGTGGCTGTTCACTTCCTCCTTGGTGGTTCCGTTCTCCAGGCTCAGGTTCAAAATGGCCAGGGAAACGTTCGGGGTGGGGACCCTGATGGAACTGCCCGTGAGTTTGCCGAGCATCTCGGGCAGCGCCTTGGCCACGGCTGTGGCGGCACCAGTCTCGGTGATCACCATATTAAGCGCGGCGGAACGGCCGCGGCGGTCACCCGCGTGGAAATTGTCGATCAGGTTCTGGTCATTGGTATAGGAGTGAACGGTCTCCACATGGCCGTGGACCACACCGAACCTGTCGTTGATGGCCTTCAGGACCGGTGTGATGGCATTCGTGGTGCACGATGCCGCTGACACGATCCGGTCCGTATCCACAATGGTGTCGTGGTTGATGCCATGGACGACGTTCTTCAGTTCACCCTTGCCGGGCGCAGTCAGCAATACCCGCGCAACACCCTTGCTCTGCAGGTGCTGGGAGAGACCTTCGGCATCACGCCATCGGCCGGTGTTATCCACCACCAGGGCGTTGTTGATGCCATACTCCGTGTAGTCGATGGTCGCGGGGCTGTCCGAATAGATGACCTGCACCCGGACCCCGTTGGCCGTGATGGTATTGGCGTCCTCGTCAACCCGGATGGTGCCCTCGAAGGGTCCATGGACCGAGTCGCGCCGCAGCAAACTGGCACGCTTGGTCAGGTCGTTGCCGGACCCGCGACGAACCACAATGGCCCGCAGGCGCAAGCCATCACCGCCACCCGCCTTTTCGACAAGGAGCCGGGCCAGCAACCGCCCGATCCGGCCGAAGCCATAAAGCACGACGTCGGTGCCGGTACCGTGGCCGGTGCCGTGTTTGTCGACGATCTCGGCGAGCTCGGAACGAAGGAACTCCTCCAGGGTGACACCGGTTCCCTCGTCCTTGAACTTCTGGTTCAGGCGCGCGATGTCGATTGCGGCCGGGCCAAGCTGAAGCTGCGCCAAAGTGTCCAACAGTGGGGCAGTCTCCTCCGGGAGCAATTCGACCTTGTTGATCCGGCGTGCGAAGCGGTGCGCCTTGAGGATGTTCATGGTGGAATTGTTGATCAAACTTCGGCCATGAATGCTGGTCACCACGTTGTTTTCGCGGTACAGCCGGCCGATTACCGGAATCATGGACTCGGCAAGGGCTTCCCGGCTCATCCAGGTGTCAAGGCAGGAATCTGTGGTTTGTAGCATCGGAATACCTCTATTTCTGCAATCTGTACTGGGCGGACCGAAGGTGGAGCAGGGACCTTTCAGGGTCCGCGTGCTCCCGCCGTTCGGCCGGGAAGACTGTGCCGGCGGCCCACGGCGATGTGGGCGGGGCTTTCGTGGTTTTTTCCGAGACGGGCTCGGCCAGGACGTCTAGATTCACTTCTCCTCCTTGAGATGTGGCCTTCAGTCCATCCTCCTGTCATTTTTGGGTAGGGGAAACACCACTTTGACTAGTCTTAACTACCCTTTTGCATGGGGATGTGTGCGGACCGCCCGCAAATAGACTGAGCAAATGAGTGGCAATGCAGCCTCCATGGGGCTTCCAGACCGACATCGACGTCTTTGGGTGCCGGCCAAGACATCCCGCGTTTACTGTCGCGCCAAACCCGAGGCCGGGCCCATTTCGCAGAGGGGGGCAAAACAAGTCAGGAGCGGCGCCGGGGTTTTTGGAATATTAATCCAAAAAACTTAAAGCGAACGGTTGACTTGAACATCAGTTCATGTCAATGTTTGGACAGCAAAGTGATCCACATCACGCTACCGCGGACCATTCACGAAGATGACATCCACATCTCGTCCATGACGCCTCACGCACACTCCCCAAGGCTTGCTCCCCGAGCAGAACCCCCCTTTAGAGAAACGGTTAAAGACAATGTCCACAACCACCCCTCAGCCCACCCTGGCCACCAGGGAAGCCATCGACTTCTGGCCGGCAACGCCGCTGAGCCCCATGGAAGACAAATGGCAAAGCCTGCGCTGCCGCTTCATCAACGCCAAACCCATCGGCGCCTGGGACGACTTCATCCTCTCCGAATGGGAACTCGAAGCCTGCGCCTGGGAAGACTTCCACCCCCACACCGAAACCAACTTCGTCCTCGCCGGTGAACTCCACATCCACAGCGAAGGCAAAACCGTCATCCTCGGCCCCGGCGACAGCGCACGCGTCAACCCCGGACAAACCGGCCGCTACTGGGCCCCCGTCTACGCCCGCATGGTCACCATCTACGGACCCAACCCCGAAGGACTCGAATCCCACTCCTTCCGCTACGAAACCCTCAACACCAAGTAACTCCCTACTCACTCACCACAACCATTAACAGGAGAACACCATGGAAACCACCCTCGTAGGCACCCTCACCAAAGCCGGCGCCATCCACAAAGTCGAAAACGGCTACCTCGGACTACCCTCAATGAACCTCCCCGGCAGCGAAGCCGCCATCGGCGACTCCCTCCACAACCCCGAAGGCACCGTCATGAGCGCCGGCTTCTTCGAACTCAAAGCCTCCGAACCCGTCGTCTACACCTACACCTACGACGAAATGAAAGTCGTCATCAAAGGCCACTTCATCCTCACCGACCAAACCACCGGCGAAACCACCCACGCCAAAGAACGCGACGTCCTCTTCTTCCCCAAAGGCACCACCGTCAAATTCGAAACCCCCGACTACGGCCTCGGCTTCTTCACCGGCGACCGCACCTTCGCACCCTAAGACCCACCATGCACCCCGGCGTCAAAGAGGACTGCTGCCGTCCCACGCCTGGTCGCTGCCCTGGCATTGACGGCGACTCCCAGCTTCGCAATCTGTGACCCAAGAAGAAGATCCACTAGAAAAGGAGAAAGTAATGACACTACGAGTCGGAATCATTGGTGCAGGCCCCAGCGGCATGGCACAACTGCGGGCGTTCGAATCGGCACGTCAAAAGGGCGCCGCCATCCCCGAGATCCTGTGTTTTGAAAAGCAGGACGACTGGGGTGGCCAATGGAACAGCAGCTGGCGAATGGGCCTGGACGCACACGGCGAGCCCGTCCACACCAGCATGTACCGCCACCTGTGGTCCAACGGCCCAAAGGAATGCCTGGAGTTCTCGGACTACTCCTTTGACGAGCACTTCGGCCGCCCCATTTCCTCCTTCCCCTCCCGCGAGGTCCTCTTCGACTACATCAAGGGGCGTGTGGAAAAGTCCGATGTCCGCAAGTACGTCCAGTTCAACACCGTTGCCCGCCATGTCAGCTACGACGAGGACACGGCGGAGTTCACGCTGACGGTCGAGGACCTCAAGACTGGCACCACGAAGACCCACATTTTCGACAAGCTCGTTGTCTCCACCGGCCACTTCTCCGTCCCGTCGGTCCCCGAGTTCAAGGGCATCAAGACCTTCCCGGGCGAGGTCCTGCACGCCCACGATTTCCGCGGCGCCGAGCGCTTTGACGGCAAGCACCTGCTCATGATCGGCAGCAGCTACTCCGCGGAGGACATTGGCATGCAGGCCCACAAGATGGGCGCCGCATCCATCACCTTTAGCTACCGCACGGCCCCGATGGGTTACAAATGGCCGGAGAACACGCAGGAGCGTCCGCTCGTCACCGACTTCCAGGGCCGCACCGCGCACTTTAGCGACGGCACCCAGGGCGAGTTCGACGTCGTCGTGCTTTGCACGGGTTACCAGCACAAGTACCCGTTCCTGCCGAGCGAACTCTCGCTCAAATCCCCCAACGTGCTGTATCCGGCGAACCTCTACAAGGGCGTGGTGTGGCAGCAAAACACCAACCTGTTCTACCTTGGCGCGCAGGACCAGTACTACACCTTCAACATGTTTGACGCCCAGGCCTGGTTCGCCCGCGACGTCATGACCGGCGTCATTTCGCTGCCGTCGCTGGCGGCGCGAGAAGCCGACATCCAGGTGTGGCTGGACCGCCTCGCCGCACTGCCGGACCACAACGCGGAGGCCGATTTCCAGTCGGACTACCTGCGGGAGCTCATTGACGCCACGGACTACCCGCCCTTTGACCTGGACGCCGTCTCCCAGCTGTTCAAGGACTGGATGGGCCACAAGGAAAGGGACATCCTGGGGTACCGCGACATGGTCCATCGCTCGGTGGTCACCGGCACCATGGCGACCAAACACCACACCCGCTGGCTCAACGCCATGGATGACTCCATGGAGCGCTACTTGAACGGCCCCTCGCAAGACCTGGACGCCGACACGCGTGTTCCGTCGCCGTGGGCGCCAGCTAGCTCAAGGCAACACCAGCACGAATCCAGTTAGGAAAACGAGACGCCCCCAACCGGGAACATTTCCCCATCCAGTAAGCCTGGATCGGTGATGGTCATCGGCGTCTTTGAAAATCATCGCCGGCATTCTGATAATCCTGCGGCCGCGTTTCGTGGCCTGCCAGATGCGGGAGCCGGAAGGGTACGCACCCTCCGGCTCCCGCAGATTCCGGCGTGACGATCTTCTTTTACCGGGCTCTTCTCACCCCGCAACCACGCAGTGGTGACCCATTGCCAATGACAGAAGACACGCAGAGGCCCACCAGTATCGCCGGGATTTTCTCCCGGACACCGCGGCGGAGTTAGCCCCCGGGCGATATTTGTTGGGAATTCAACGCACTTCTCGGAACCGCCGAGGTTCAGCACTACTCCAACGCATTGAAAGTGGGCACACCGTGAGCACAATCCAAGAGCAATACAGAGAAGACCTCGCCACCAGGCTGGCCGAATGGCAATCCGGCACACTGGAAACCCCCTACAGGTTCGCCGACATGGGAACCCTGCTTGCCATCACCGTCGCGTTTCCCGTTATCGCCCTGATAATCGGGTGGTTCCTGTGAGCCAGACCAAGGACGAAGTCTCGACATCGGGAACCGAAGGATCGCTTCCCCTGCTGGGGCGTGAGCGGAACTGGAGCTCCAGGGCCTTGTTCTTCAGTTCCTCCCAGACCGCCGTGGCCACATGGTGTTTCATCATCGGCGGATATGTGTCCTTCTATCTGCCGGCCATGCAGGGCTCGATCGTGATGATCGCGTCCATGATGGCGGGAATGTTCCTGGTGTACCTGGCCACGGTGCCGATGGCGACGCGGTATGGGCTGGAGGCCGTGCGCTCAACCCGGCCGGTTTTTGGCACCCGGGGTTCCCTCTTCGCAGTGGCCCTCACCTTTCTCTTCACCGTCGGGTGGGGCACGACCCTGATGATCTTCAGTGGCAAGTCCGCCGCCTTGCTGCTGGTCTCCCTTGGCGTGGTCAGCGAGGGCAACGGGGCAATTGCCGAAACCTTGAGCAGCCTGGCCTGCCTTGCGGTGGTTTGGGGCTTGATCAGCCGCGGTCCCGGCATCCTTCGCCGGATCGGCGTGATCGTTGCGTGTTCGGTGCTTGTGCTGGGGGTCATGGTCATCGTCGTGATCGTTTCCAAGGTCGGCCTGGGCGCCCTCCTCGACGCCAAGCCGAGCGCCGCCAGCGGCAACAAGCTTTTGGATTACACGACGGCGGTGGAGCTCATGCTTGCCACGGCCCTGTCCTGGTGGCCGTTTATCGGTGGCATGACGCGGTTCGCCAAGAGTACGAAGAAGTCCGTGCGGCCGGTAACGCTGGGGCTCGGCCTCTCGCTCTCGGTGATCTGTCTCATTGGCCTGTACACCGGGCTGGCCTTCCCCGATTCCGGCGGAAACCCGCTCCCCGGGCTGCTGAAGATCGGCGGCGTCTGGGTGGCTCTGCCGGCCTTCGCGTTCATCATCGTCGCGAACATTGGCACGACGATGGTTGGCACGTACACGGCGGCGCTCTCCCTCAAGCAGCAGCCCTCCATCGACGCCCGGCTTAGCTGGCGGGGGGCCACGACGGCGGCGGTACTGACTGCTGCGGTCCTGATCGTTTTCCTGGCGGAGCCCTTCTATGACAACTTCGGGGCGTTCCTCACGCTATCGGGCGTGGTCTTCGGTCCGCTGTGTGGGCTGCAAATCGTTGACTACTTCATCATCAGGAAGCAACGCCTGGACCTGGACGGCCTGTACATGGACGGTCCGGGGACCGCGTACTGGTATTGGAAGGGCATCAATGTGGCCGGCTTTGCCAGCATGGCCCTCGGCGTCGTGGTCTACCTGCTGATCCTCGACCCGATCACCTTTGCCTCCTCTCCGCTGTTTGCCTTCACGACCGCTTCGCTGCCGGCAACGCTGTCCACGGGCGTCGTCTACCTGCTCCTTGCCCAGTTTCAACCCAAGGTATTTGGGCCGCGCAGCCTGCCGCGCGATACCCGGGATGCGCTGACCAAGGGCTGAGCGCAGCGAGCGGTTCCCGGGCACGAAGACCCCTGCGGCTTCTTGAACGGCACCCGTCACGGGGAAGGATGGCCGCGCCACACCGGCCATCCTTCCCCCGTGCCGTGGTGGGCACTGCCCGCAAAACAGCCCAGTCCCTTACGCACTGAGGTTGTGACGAGTTTTCAACAAAGATGACACGAACAGTTGACTTGAACAATTGTTCGTGTCATTCTTTTGTCAGCAAAGTGATCCACATCACGCTACCGCGGACCATTCACGAAGATGACATCCACATCTCGTCCATGACGCCTCACACACTCCCCCAAGGCTTGCTCCCCGAGCAGAACCCCCCTTTAGAGAAACGGTTAAAGACAATGTCCACAACCACCCCTCAGCCCACCCTGGCCACCAGGGAAGCCATCGACTTCTGGCCGGCAACGCCGCTGAGCCCCATGGAAGACAAATGGCAAAGCCTGCGCTGCCGCTTCATCAACGCCAAACCCATCGGCGCCTGGGACGACTTCATCCTCTCCGAATGGGAACTCGAAGCCTGCGCCTGGGAAGACTTCCACCCCCACACCGAAACCAACTTCGTCCTCGCCGGTGAACTCCACATCCACAGCGAAGGCAAAACCGTCATCCTCGGCCCCGGCGACAGCGCACGCGTCAACCCCGGACAAACCGGCCGCTACTGGGCCCCCGTCTACGCCCGCATGGTCACCATCTACGGACCCAACCCCGAAGGACTCGAATCCCACTCCTTCCGCTACGAAACCCTCAACAAGGAACAAGAAGGCTAAAGACCCGCACTCGGCAGAAATAACTGATGGCGAAAACGAAAGGAAAAACAGTGACTGGAAATACAGCCACCATCTCCGCCCAACTTATCCGCGACGCAGCGAACATTTCGGAGCTGGACGATTGGGGCCCCTGCCCCGAAGCGACCGGAGCTCAGATGGACACTCGCGGCCGCTACCTCTGGAAGGACCAGAACGGTACCGACTCCGGCATCTGGGAATGCACCGCGGGACCTTCCCGCTGGGTCCTTGAAACCAACGAGTTCGTACATGTTCTCTCCGGATCAATGACCGTCACGGCGGACGGCGAGGAACCCAAGTTGGTCGGCCCCGGTGACACCCTCTTCATCCCCCGCGGCTGGAGCGGCAACTGGGAGATCCACGAGACGCTGCGCAAACTCTACGTAATCTTCTAAGCACCTCAAAAACCCCGCCTGCCAGCAATACGCAGCCAACCATGCGCATCCCCGGCCAGGCAAATAACCCTCTTCTCACTCACCACAACCATTAACAGGAGAACACCATGGAAACCACCCTCGTAGGCACCCTCACCAAAGCCGGCGCCATCCACAAAGTCGAAAACGGCTACCTCGGACTACCCTCAATGAACCTCCCCGGCAGCGAAGCCGCCATCGGCGACTCCCTCCACAACCCCGAAGGCACCGTCATGAGCGCCGGCTTCTTCGAACTCAAAGCCTCCGAACCCGTCGTCTACACCTACACCTACGACGAAATGAAAGTCGTCATCAAAGGCCACTTCATCCTCACCGACCAAACCACCGGCGAAACCACCCACGCCAAAGAACGCGACGTCCTCTTCTTCCCCAAAGGCACCACCGTCAAATTCGAAACCCCCGACTACGGCCTCGGCTTCTTCACCGGCGACCGCACCTTCGCACCCTAAAGTGCAATAGCATCCATCCTCCGCATCCGCGCCGTCACTGGCGAAAGGGGCGGCGGAAGCGCCGGGAGCGGAGCTTGCGGATTGGCTCCGGACCCGGAAGTTGGAGGTCCCGGTACTTCAAGGAGCACCTTTGAAGTGCCGGGACCTCCCCCATGACCGGCCGGGAAAATGCCGTGGGCACCACCCTGCCGCACCTTGGTTCAAGCAGCAACAACGAAGAATTCAATGAGCAATTCAACGAGGAATTGGAGTTGGACCCGTGAGCATCACCAGCATCGACAAGGATTCTGAGCAGAAACCCGCCAAACCCCTGGGATACACCGGACCCAGGGTCAACTGGCGTGTCTTCCTCATCGCCTCAGCCATCATCATCGCCTTCTCCCTCTGGGCGATACTGGTGCCCGGCAATGCAGAGGGCACCATGGAAACGGTGACGGCCTGGGTGGCACAGAACGTTGGCTGGTTCTACGTCCTCACCGTCACCGTCGTGATCGTCTTTGTGCTGTGGGTGGCACTGTCGAAGGAGGGCTCGGTCCGGATGGGTCCGGACCATTCCCGCCCGCAATACAAACTCTTCACCTGGGTGGCCATGCTGTTTGCCTCCGGCGTGGGAATCGACATGCTGTTCTACTCCGTCACCGGCCCCATCACCCAGTACATGAGGCCGCCGGAGGGGAAGGGCCAGACGGCGGCAGCAGCCCAAGACGCCGTGGTGTGGACAATGTTCCACTACGGGGTGGCCGGCTGGGCCATGTACGCGCTCCTTGGCATGGCCATGGGCTACTTCGCCTACCGATGGGGCACGCCGCTGTCGATCCGGGCAGTCCTGTACCCGTTGCTCGGCAAGCGGGTCAAGGGCGGCCTCGGCGACGCAATCGACGTCGTCACCCTGGTGGGCACCGTTTTCGGCGTGGCCACGGCCATGGGGATTGGCGTGGTCCTGCTGGATGTCGGTTTCTCCATCATCTTTGGACTGGAGCAGGGCCTTGCCCTGCAGATCGCCCTGGTGATTGTCGCCGTCGTACTGACCATTGCGGCATGCACGTCCGGCGTTGACAAGGGGATCCGCTGGGTCGCGGAGCTGAACATCTGGGTAGCCGCCGCCTTGCTGCTGTACATCCTGGTGACCGGCCAGACATCGTTCCTGCTCAATGCCTTGATTGAGAACATCGGCCAGTTTGCCGTCACCTTGCCCGGCCGCACGCTGCAGACGTTCGCCTACGATCCGGGCGGATCGCAATGGATGGCCGGCTGGACGCTGTTCTTCTGGGCCTTCTGGCTTGCCTGGGGCCCGTTCGTGGGCTTGTTCCTGGCCCGGATCTCGCGCGGCCGGACGCTGCGCGAGTTCGTCATCGCCGCGATCACCGCCCCCGTCCTGTGCGACTTTTTGATGGTGAGCATCTTCGGCAACAGCGCAATCCACGAGGTCCTGGCCGGCAACACGAAGTTTGCCGAACTGGCCATGAACAGCCCGGAAAAAGGGTGGTACGCGCTGCTCCAGATGTTCCCCGGGGCACCCCTCCTGATTGGCCTGGGCACGTTGTCGGGCATGTTGTTCTATCTAACGAGTGCAAACTCCGGCGCCATGATGATGTCCAACTTCTCCTCCACCATCAAGGATCCTTCGCAGGACGGGGCCAAGTGGCTGCGCATCTTCTGGGCCGTGCTGACCGCGCTGCTCACCATCGCAATGCTGGTGGCCGGTGGGGTAACCACCATGGAGCACGCCACACTGATCTTTGCCCTGCCGGTGACGATCATCGCCTGGCTGGTGATGGCCTCCTTCGCGAAGGCGCTGCGGATGGAGCGGGCCCACCGCGAGGGCCGGGCGCTGCTTCGGCAGGCGAGGCCGGCGCACGGCGGCATGGCACCCGAACGCACCTGGCACCACCGGCTGGCCGGGATGCGCTCCTTCCCGTCGAAGGCCCAGATCACCGAGTTCATGGAAAACACGGTTCAGCCGGCACTCGAAGACGTCCTCGGGGAGTTCACCAAGCAGGGCTACCGGGCCGCCCTGGATATTGCCCCGAACGAACACACGGGCATTTCCAGCTACGGGCTGTCGGTCGCCATTGCGGACCATCGGGACTTCCTCTACCAGGTCCAGGCCGTGGAAGCTCCCGTGCCGAGATTCGGCGGGCGCACGTCCCACGAATCAGGTCTCTACTATCGCGCGGAAGTCTTCTCGCAGACCGGCTCGGAGGGTTACGACCTGATGGATGCAACGCACCAGCAAATGATCGACGACGTCCTGGCCCGCTACGAGTCCCACCTTGGCTTCCTCAGTTACTCGAGCGAGCACGACTATGCGTCCGTACTCACCCCGCCGGTGGAAGCCGGAAAGGACGACGAGCGATAGGCCGCACTCCTGCATAAAGGATCCGCCCACCCGGCAGGCCGGACCAGGCCTGCCGGGTCAGGATGGCCGTCCACGCGCCCACGAAACGTGCTTTTTATGACTGACACAATAGTCTTGCTGTATGGCAGTGTCCCTGCCGAGCCCAACCGGGGAGACTGGAGAGTGAGCAATGCGGATTTCCGCTGAAGATCGAAAAGAACAATTGATTGCGGCGACAGTTGAGCTCATGCGTCGCGAGGGCGTTCAGTCGGTAACCATTCGGGCAATAGCCAAGGAGGCGAATGCCCCCTTGGCCACGGCGCATTATTGCTTTGGCAATAAGGAAGAGCTCATGGACGCGGCCGCGGAGGCCTGGTTCAAGAACCTGAGCCGTTTTTCCGATGACGTGGCGGTGGATTTGGGACTCCGCATGGCGGTGGAACAAGTGGCCGAAGGGTACTGGCGCGCCCTGGAGGAAGAACCGGCGAGCATTCTTTCCGAAATCGAACTTATTCTGTGGGCAACACGCAATGCCGCCGTCAGCCCATTGGCCGGAAAGATTTACCCAGCCTATGAAGTAAACCTGGGGAATATCTTCTCCACCGCGGCAAAAAACAAGGGCGAGGAATGCCTCATAAGCTTCAATACCCTCGTTAGGTCATTCCTGATGATCTTCGACGGTGCGGCCATTCAATGCATGACCGCCCCCGAAGCGTCCGATCACCGCGACCATTTCTTCATGATGATTGACGCCCTCCTGCTCAAGGCCGGCGTCTAGGGCTCCAACAGGGCACGGGGCCACAAAAAAACCTTCACCACGGGCTTGACGTGACATGGATTACAACGCATGCTAGATCATATACGATTTCGTACTTGATGATGCGAAGCGTCACCATGCCAGTCCCCACCCCAGGAGTGATCCGTGGAACAAGTCACCGCAGCAACCGTCAAGCAGGCCGGCAAGGTCATCGCCGTCCACGTGGCGTACCGGTCGCGGGCCGACCAGCGCGGGCGGACGCCGGCCAAGCCGTCCTACTTCCTGAAGGCGTCGTCGTCGTTGAGCCTGGGCGGATCCGACATTGAGCGCCCGGCCGGCTGCGAACTGCTGGCCTATGAGGGCGAGGTCGCGCTGGTCATCGGCACGGCGGCCCGCCGGGTCAGCCCTGAAAATGCCTGGACCCATGTGGGGCAGGTGACGGCTGCCAACGACTTCGGCGTCTACGACCTCAAGTACGCCGACAAAGGCTCCAACGTCCGCTCCAAATCCGGCGACGGCTTCACCCCGTTCGGTCCCGGACTCATCCCCGCGGCCGGCCTGGACCCGGCGACGCTGCGGGTGCGGACCTGGGTCAACGGCGAGCTGGTCCAGGAGGACACCACGGCCGGGCTGCTCTTCCCGTTCAGCCAGATCATCGCCGACCTCTCCCAGCTGATGACCCTTGAGCCGGGCGACGTCATCCTCACCGGCACCCCGGCGGGCTCCTCGGTGGCCGTCCCGGGCGACGTCGTCGAGGTGGAGGTCGACTCCCTTGACGCCGGGTTGGGCACGGGCCGGCTGCGCACCGCCGTCGTGCAGGGCACCGCCGCATTCGCCGACTACGGCAACGGACCAAAGACCACCGATGCCGACCGCGAGGACGCCTGGGGCTCCGCCGAGGCCGCCGGCCTGGCGCCGAAGGGCCTGGGCGCCGAGCTCAAGCGCAAGCTGACAAGCGTCGGCACGGCCACCCTCAGCGCGCAGCTGCGCCAGCGCGGCTTGAACAACGTCAGCATCGACGGGCTGAAATCCACCCGCCCCGAAGTACGGATTGCCGGCACCGCCCGGACCCTGCGCTACGTGCCCAACCGCGAGGACCTGTTCAAGACGCACGGCGGCGGCTACAACGCCCAAAAGCGCATCATCGATACCCTCAACGACGGCGACGTGCTGGTCATGGAGGCCCGCGGCGAGGCCGGCACCGGCACGGTGGGCGACATCCTGGCGCTGCGCGCACAGATCAACGGCGCCGCGGCCATCGTCACCGACGGCGGTGTCCGCGACGTGGCGGCCGTGGCCGCCCTCGACATGCCCACCTTCTTCACCGGCGCCCACCCCGCCGTGCTGGGCCGCCGGCACATCCCGTGGGACACCGACCTGACCATCTCCTGCGGCGGCGCCACCGTCCAGCCCGGCGACATCATTGTCGGCGACGCGGACGGACTGCTGGTGATCCCGCCGTCGTTGGCGGAGGAAGTGGCCGACGCCGCGATCGCGCAGGAGCACGAGGAGACGTTCATCGCCGAAATGGTCAGCCGGGGCCACGGCGTGGAGGGCCTGTACCCGATGAACGCGGCCTGGAGGGCGAAATTCGCCGAGTGGGCCGCAAGCCACCCGAACCCGGCGGCCCGGCCGTGAACGCCGCGGCAGGCGGCACCCCGGCAGGCGGCGATGAGGCCGCAGGCAGCAAGTCTGAGCGCGCGTACTCGGCCATCAAGAACAAGATCCTTGGCGGCGAGTACTCCCCCGGCTACCGGCTGGTCCTGGCCAAGCTGGCCGAGGACCTCGGTTTCAGCGTGGTGCCGGTCCGCGAGGCGATCCGCCGGCTCGAGGCCGAAAGCTTCGTGACGTTTGAGCGCAACGTCGGCGCCACCGTGGCCGGCATCGAGCCCACCGAGTACCTCTACACGATGCAGACCCTGGCCATCGTGGAGGGCGCCGCCACCGCGCTGTCCGCCCCCCTGATCACACCGGCGGACATCGCCCGGGCCCGGGCCGTCAACGCCCAGATGCGTGACTGCCTGGAGCATTTTGACCCCGTGCGCTTCACGGCGCTGAACCTGGATTTCCACAGCGTCCTGTTTGAAAACTGCCCCAATCCGCACATCCTGGACCTGGTGCACCGCGGGTGGAACCGGCTCCAGGCGCTGCGCAACTCCACCTTCAGCTACGTCCCCGGCCGGGCCCGCGAATCCGTCACCGAACATGAGGCGTTGCTGGCGCTGCTGGAAAGCGGCGCTTCGGCTGACGCTATTGAACATGCCGCCCGCGCCCACCGCACCGCCACCCTTGACGCCTATCTGGCACACAGCTCCCCCGACCGGGCCGCCACCCTGGCCCGGACCTACTAAACGTCGCTCCCTCCACACTTCCTCACCAATGATGCAAAGGAACCCACCCATGGCTGAGCACTACCTCCCCGAAAACCTTCCCACCCACATCCGGCACTACATCGACGGTGCGTTTGTCGACTCCGTCGGCGGCGAAACCTTCGACGTGCTGGACCCGGTATCCAACAGCAACTACGCCACCGCTGCCGCCGGACAAAAGGCCGACATTGATTTGGCCGTGGCCGCCGCGACCAAGGCGTTCAAGGACGGTCCCTGGCCGCGGATGAAGCCCCGCGAACGCGCCCGGGTGTTGAACAAGATCGCCGACGCCGTCGAGGCCCAGGAGGCCCGGCTCGCCGAGTTGGAAACCTTCGATTCCGGCCTGCCCATCACCCAGGCCCGCGGCCAGGCGCTGCGTGCCGCGGAGAACTTCCGCTTCTTCGCGGACTTGATCGTGGCCCAGTTCGACGACGCCATGAAGGTCCCCGGATCCCAGATCAACTACGTCAACCGCAAGCCGATCGGCGTTGCAGGGCTCATCACCCCCTGGAACACGCCGTTCATGCTGGAATCCTGGAAGCTGGCCCCCGCCCTGGCCTCTGGCTGCACCGTGGTGCTCAAGCCGGCCGAGTTCACCCCCCTCTCCGCCTCGCTGTGGGCCACCATCTTTGAGGAGGCCGGCCTGCCGCACGGCGTGTTCAACCTGGTCAACGGCCTGGGCGAGGACGCCGGCGACGCCCTGGTCAAGCACCCGGACGTGCCGTTGATCTCCTTCACCGGCGAAACCACCACGGGCCAGACCATCTTCCGCAACGCCGCCACCAACCTCAAGGGCCTGTCCATGGAGCTGGGCGGCAAGAGCCCCTGCGTGGTCTTTGCCGACGCCGACCTCGACGCCGCGATCGACTCCGCCCTGTTCGGCGTCTTCTCGCTCAACGGCGAGCGCTGCACGGCCGGATCCCGGATCCTGGTGGAGCGCAGCATCTACGATGAATTCTGCGAGAAGTACGCCGCCCGGGCCCGGAACATCGTGGTGGGCGACCCCCATGACCCCAAGACCGAGGTGGGCGCGCTGGTCCACCCGGAGCACTACGCCAAGGTCATGAGCTACGTGGAGATCGGCAAGTCCGAGGGCCGGCTGCTGGCCGGCGGCGGGCGCCCCGAGGGCCTGGACACCGGCAACTACGTCTCCCCCACCGTCTTTGCCGACGTCGCCCCCGAGGCGCGCATCTTCCAGGAGGAGATCTTCGGCCCGGTCGTGGCAATTACCCCGTTTGAGAACGACGACGAGGCGCTGGCTTTGGCGAACGGCGTCAAGTACGGCCTGGCCGCCTACATCTGGACGCAAAACCTGACCCGCGCCCACAACTTCTCCCAGAACGTGGAGGCCGGCATGGTCTGGCTCAATTCCCACAACGTCCGGGACCTGCGTACCCCGTTCGGCGGCGTCAAGGCCTCGGGCCTGGGCCACGAGGGCGGCTTCCGCTCGATCGACTTCTACACGGACCAGCAGGCAGTGCACATCACCCTGGGCACGGTCCACACCCCCAAATTCGGCGCCTCCGCCGCCAACTGACCACCCCACTCAAAGAGGAGTACCCCCATGACCGACTTCATCCCCACCCCCTCCGTGCCCGCCCCGGACATCGTGCGCTGCGCCTACATGGAGCTGGTGGTCACCGATCTGGCCAAGTCCCGCGAATTCTATGTGGGCGTGCTGGGCCTGCATGTGACCGAGGAAGACGAAAACACCATCTACCTGCGCTCCCTGGAGGAGTTCATCCACCACAACCTGGTGCTGCGCCAGGGCCCGGTTGCCGCCGTCGCCGTCGCCGCGTTCCGGGTCAAGTCCCCCGCCGAGGTGGACGCCGCCGAGGCGTACTACAAGGAACTGGGCTGCCGCACCGAGCGCCGCAAGGACGGTTTCGTCAAGGGCATCGGCGACGCCGTCCGGGTGGAGGACCCGCTGGGCTTCCCCTACGAGTTCTTCTACGAAACCACCCACGTGGAGCGGCTCACCCAGCGCTACGACCTCTACACGGCCGGCGAACTGGTCCGCCTGGACCACTTCAACCAGGTCACCCCGGACGTCCCCAAGGGACGCAAGTACCTCGAAGACCTGGGCTTCCGGGTCTCCGAGGACATCAAGGACTCCGACGGCGTCACCTACGCCGCCTGGATGCACCGCAAGCAGACCGTCCACGACACCGCCCTGACCGGCGGCGACGGCCCCCGCATGCACCACGTTGCCTTCGCCACGCACGAGAAGCACAACATCATCCAGATCTGCGACAAGATGGGCGCCCTGCGCATCTCGGACCGGATCGAACGCGGCCCCGGCCGGCACGGCGTCTCCAACGCCTTCTACCTGTACATCCTTGACCCGGACGACCACCGCGTGGAAATCTACACGCAGGACTACTACACCGGCGACCCGGACAACCCGACCGTCACCTGGGACGTCCACGACAACCAGCGCCGCGACTGGTGGGGGAACCCCGTAGTCCCGTCCTGGTACTCCGAGGCCTCCCTCGTCCTGGACCTGGACGGCAACCCCCAGCCCGTCATCAAACGCACCGATGCCTCCGAAATGGCCGTCACCGTGGGCGCCGACGGCTTCTCCTACACCCGCGAACCGGGCGAGGAGCGCGGCTTCAAAATGGGCAACCAGCTCTAGTGCGAATGCCTTCGCCGGCGCGCAGACCGCCGTCGCCGGTGGGGCATTTACCCGCCGCCCGCTTCGCGGGTGCCCGAAGCCACTCCCGCGGGCAAAATGCCCCACCGGCTCCCGGCGGTTGCAGCGCCGGCTCTTGGCATTCGAAACTAAGTAGGAGACACCATGCTTGATGATGACACCATTGCCCGGATTGCCGACGAGCTTGTGGAGGCCGGGAGGAGCCGCGTGCCGGTGCCTCGGCTGACGGCGCGGTACCCGGAGATGACGGTGGAGGATTCCTACCGGGTGCAGAGCCTGTGGCGGCAGCGCGGCGAGGCGGCCGGGCGGGTGCTGGGCGGGCACAAGATCGGCCTGACGTCCAAGGCGATGCAATATGCCACGGGCATCACGGAGCCGGATTACGGGATCATCTTCAAGGACATGATCCTGGAGAACGGCGCCGTGGTGGAGTGGAAGCAGTATTCGCACCCGCGCATCGAGGTGGAGCTGGCGTTCCTGTTGAAGGAGGACGTCGGCGGCCCGGATGCCACCATCTTCGACGTGCTGCGAGCCACCGAGTATGTGGTGCCGGCCCTGGAGATCCTGGATTCAAGGATCGAGATGGAGGGCCGGACCATCGTGGACACGATCTCCGACAACGCCGCCATGGGTGCCATGGTGGTGGGCGGGACACCGGTGCGGCCCGACGACGTCGACCTGCGCTGGGTGGCCGCCATCTTGTACAAGAACCAGGCGGTGGAGGAGACCGGGGTGGCAGCGGGGGTACTGAACCACCCGGCGTCGGGCGTGGCCTGGCTGGCCAACAAGATCGCCCCGCACGGGGACACCCTCAAGGCCGGCGAGCTCATCCTGGCCGGCTCCTTCACCCGGCCCATGTGGGTCAACCCCGGGGACACGGTCTTTGCCGACTACGGAAAGCTGGGCAGCATCACATGCCGTTTCGAATAGCACCCGACCCGTCCTTCAAGGACGATTTGGCCGCCGCGACCCGCCCCTTGGCCGGCATGTGGGTGTGTTCGGCCAGCCCGCTCGTGGCAGAGATCTGCGCCGGGGCCGGGCTGGACTGGCTGTTGATCGACGCCGAGCACAGCCCCAACGGACTTGAAGGCATCCTGGCGCAATTGCAGGCGGTGCGGGGCTACCCGGTCACCGCCGTAGTCCGCCCGCCCGTGAACGATCCCGTGGTGATCAAGCAGTACCTTGACCTTGGCGTGCAGTCGCTGCTGATCCCCATGGTCCACACGGCCGACGACGCCGCGGCCGCCGTTGCCGCCGCCCACTACCCGCCGCTGGGCATCCGGGGCGTGGGCTCGGCGCTGGCGCGCTCGGCACGGTGGAACCGGATTCCCGACTACCTCCTGCGGGCCTCGGAGACCATCACGGTGGTGGTGCAGATTGAATCCGTGGAGGCCGTGGCGAATGCCGCCGCCATTGCGGGCACGGACGGGATCGACGCCGTTTTTGTGGGGCCGTCGGATCTGGCCGCGTCCATGGGTCTGCTGGGGCAGCAGGACCACCCGGACGTGGTGGCCGCCGTCGAGGGCGTCATCAAGTTGGTCAAGGCGGCCGGCAAGCCGGTGGGCGTCAACGCCTTCGCCGAAGCCACCGCGCGGCGTTACCTGGCATCCGGCGTCGACTTCATCCTGGTGGGCGCCGACGTCGCCCTCCTTGCGCGCGGCAGCGAGGCCCTGGCTGCAAAGTACATCCCGCAGGAGCCGGTGGCTGGGCCGGCCAAGACCCCGTCGAGCTACTGAAGGCTGGATGCCCGGGTGGCGGCGTGGCATGATCGTGCCATGGGCGAAATTCTCATCAGGCGATTGGTCCCGGGCGACGAGGCCCTGGCCGGGGTCATGTTTGCCATGATGTCGGCGGTGTTCAAGGAGGCCGGCGAGCCCGTCTCCGACGAGTACCTCACGGGGCTGCTCGGCCGGGAATCATTTTGGGCCGTTGCGGCCCTTGATGGCGCCGACGTCATCGGCGGACTCACCGCCCACACGCTGCCGATGACGCGCACGGCGTCGTCGGAGGTGCTGATCTACGACCTTGCCGTCCGTGAGGATCACCAACGGCAGGGCGTCGCCACCCTGCTGGTGCAGCAACTCCGCACGGCCGCCGCACTCCAGGGGATCAGCGAAGTGTTTGTCCCGGCCGATGATGAGGACACGGGCGCGCTCGACTTCTATCGGGCCCAGGGAGCCGCCGCTTCCCCCGTCACGATCTTCACCTTCACCGAATAGGCAACCAATTTCGTCCCGCAGGACCCTGCATCGGAATCAGCCCGTTGGGCCGTTCAGCCGGGCCAGCAGGTAACGCCGCTCGGCGTCGTTCCCGGTGAGGATCAACGCCTCCTCGAACGCGAGCCGGGCATCGTCGTGGCGGCCCATCCGGGCCAGGAAGTCCGCGCGTGCGGCGGCAAGGTACGGGTAGCGGGCCAGTTGCGGCTCCGCCCCTAGCGCATCCAGCTCCGCCAAACCTTCCTCATAGCCCACCGCAAAGCCGACGGCGATGGCCCGGTTGAGCTTGACCACAGGGGAAGACCACGTCTCGGCGAGTAGCTCGTAGAGGCCCAGGATCTCCTGCCAGTCGGTGTCGGACCAGGAGGCACTCTCGTCGTGGACCGCCGCGATGGCCGCCATAAGGGCGAAGCGGCCCGGCGGCCGCCGGCCCAGCGCCTCTCGCAGCAGCGCCACCCCTTCCGCGATGGCCGGGCGGTCCCATTGTGACCGGTCCTGGTCCTCCAGCAACACCAGCCCGCCGTGCCCGTCAAGCCGCGCATCCTTGCGCGCGTCGGTGAGCAGCACCAGCGCAAGCAGCCCGGCGACGTCGCGGTTGCCCGGCAGCAGGACGCGGAGCATCCTCGCCAGCTCATGGCCGCGTTCGGCGAGGTCCCGTCGCATCAGCTCCGCCCCGGAGGGGGCGGTGTGCCCGGTCGTGAACACCAGGAACACGACGGACAGCACGCAGTCCACGCGCTCGCGCAACTCCTCGCCCTCGGGAACCCGGTAGGGGATGTGCGCGGCGGCGATCTTCTTCTTGGCCCGGGTGATCCGCGCCGCCATGGTCGCTTCCGTGACCAGAAAGGCCCGGGCAATGTCCGCCGTCGAGAGCCCGCACAGGAGCCGCAGCGTCAGGGCCACCTGCGCGTCCTGCGCCAGGGCGGGGTGGCAGCAGGTGAAGATCAGGCGCAAGCGGTCGTCGGGAATCTCGGCCGTGTCCGCGCCGGGATCCTCGTAGTGGTTGCCGTCCGGGTCCAGGAGTTTGGGCAGTGCCCGCCGTGCCGTCGCGGCCCGCCGGAGCATATCCAGCGCCCGACGCCGGGCAGCCACGGTCAGCCATGCCCCCGGATTCGCCGGAATGCCGCGCGTTCCCCAGGTGGCCAAGGCGCCGGCGTAGGCGTCCTGGACGGCCTCTTCCGCCGCATCAATGTCACCGGCGACCCGCACGGTGGCCGCCAGCACGAACGCCCACTCCAGGCGGTGCGCTTCCGCAACCGCCGCAGCCACCTCCGAGCCGGCGGCCGGAGCCATCAGCTGGCCACCCGCACGGGACGGATCTCGACCCCGATGCCGGCGGGAACGTCCTTGGCAATCGCGAGGGCCTCATCCAGGTCGGCGGCCTCGATGAGGTGGTAGCCGGCGAGCACCTCCTTCGACTCGGCGAAGGGGCCGTCGGTCACGGAGTGCCCGCCGGCCCCATCTGGCCGGACGGTGGTGGCCGTCTCCGCCGGTTCCAGTGCGGCCCCGTTGAGCAGATGGGCCCCGCGGCGCTGCATGAACGCGAGGTACTCGTCGCTGACGCCCTCCCCCGCGGCTTCGCCGGCCACCACGTCCTCCTGGAAGATCATCATTAGGTACTTTGGCACGTCGTACTCCCTCTGCCTGAACGCCGATTTGGGCTGCTGCTGCGATTTTCAGTGGGCCGGCGCATTGGCGTAGGAGGCGACGAACCAGTTCCCATCCTCTCGAACCAGCACCCACGTGGCAATGACCTCGCGGCCGGCGGGGAGTTCGGACTCTCCCGCCATGAGGATGCCGGCCTTGCTGGCCACGATCGCCGTGCCGTTCCCCAAAACGCGGATGCCCATCGGCTCATCGACCGCACGCGAACCCTTCAGCGGCCCCCGGAAGCCGGCCGCCATGGACGCGCGGATCTCCTCCTTGTTGCGGTGGTACACGCCGGGCATGACCACCGTGGCATCGTCCCGATACGACGCCACGAAGGCATCCGCATCATTGTCCGCCCAGGCAGCGTAGATCTCCTCGAAGAGGGCCTCGATCTGCTCGACGGCCTCGGTGGGTGCGTCGGGGAGCTGGTTCTTCACCATGTGTTTTCCTTTTTTCGCTATCGAACGGCCCGTTTCTTTCGGGGCCACACTCATACGACGCGCACAGGGAGCGCGGATCGACAACGTTGGCAAACATTTAATGAGAATTGCCTTCCTGGGTCCGGCGTCGGCCCTGGCAGGGAAACCTGTGGGTCCCTGGCTAGCGTTGTGCGTCTGCCGCCATGCCCAGGGCACGTTTTGCTTCACCCGGTCCGGCGGGGCCGCGCCTACCGGCACGGGTTGCCCCGATGCCTGCGGCAATCACCAGCACGACGCCGGCAAGCGCCGCCGGTCGCGGCACCTGGTCCAGGATTGCGAGCCCCACGGCCAGGGCAATGGCCGGTTCAAGGCACATCAGCGTGCCGAATGCCGCGGTAGTCAGCCGGCGCAGCGCAAGCATCTCCAAGCTGAACGGGATGACCGGCAACAGCAGCGCCAACGCCAAACCGATCAACACCAACTGCCAGTCCATCCGGCCCAGCACTGAAGGACCCACGACCAGCGTGGCCGCCAGCGCAGCAACCGGCAGGGAAATCGCCAGGGCTCCAATGCCTTCCACGGCGTCCCCGGCACGCTGGGTCAGGAGCACATAGGCTGCCCAGCAGGCCGCGGCCATGAGGGCAAAGAGCACTCCGGCCGGCTCCACCCCTCCGCTCCACGGTTCGGTCAGGCAAAGCACGCCGGCCGCCGCGACCACGGCCCACCAGCGAGCCGCTCCCTTGCCCTGCACCACGGCGACCGTCAAGGGACCCATGAATTCCAAGGCGCTGGCGGTGCCCAGCGGGATGGTGGCGATCGCCAACATGAAGCCGAGCGTCATCCCCGCCGTGGAAAGGCCCAGCAGCACGCAAATGCCGAGCGTGCCGCGGCTGTAGCGAATCCGCCACGGGCGGGCGATGGCCACGATAATGACAGCAGCCCCGGCCAGGCGCAACCAGGCCACACCCTCCGAACCCAGCCGGCCGGTCAGCCCCACCGAGACAGCAAGCCCCAGCTGCACGCAGCTCATGGCCGCAAACGCCATGAGCGTGCCCATGCCGGGGGAATTCCTGCGTGCTGTTGTCGAGATCATTCCTCCAGTAGACAGCGATGCATCCATTCGTGTCCACGTGACAATATTCAACATATTGTTTATAAATCCTGCACAATGGAGGCCATGGAGACCCGACGCCTGCACTACCTGCTCGAACTTTCCCGACTTGGCTCCATGCGCGCCGTGGCGGAGAGCATGGGCACCACCACCTCCACGGTTTCCCAGCAAATCGCGCAGCTCGCCAAGGAATCCGGCGCCCAACTGTTGGAACCGGACGGGCGCGGCGTGCGGCTTACCCCGGCCGGGCGCCGGCTGGCACAGCATGCGGAGGTCATCCTCGCCGCCGTCGACGCGGCCCGGCTGGACCTGGACCCGGGGTCGGAACCCTCGGGCACCTTGCGGGTGGCGGGCTTTGCCAGCGCGATTCGCCTCACCCTGATGCCCATCATCCGAGAACTGGCCGATCTCCATCCCCGGGTGCGGATCGTGGTGTTCGAGCACGAACCGGCCGAGGCACTCAAGCAACTGGTCGCGGACGACGTCGACCTTGCCCTGAGCTACGACTACAACCTCGCGCCCGATCAGCTCGGCAGCGGCCTGGAGACCCTGCCGCTCTGGAGCACGGAATGGGGGTTGGGCGTGCCTGGTGCCGCCGCCGAACGGCTCGCCGGGCAGCCCGGGCCCCGCGACGCCGCCGCCGTGTTCGCCGCGTTCCAGGAACAGGACTGGATTGGAAATTCCCGCAACGGGGCCGATGAGACGGTGCTGCGCATCATTGGCTCCATGGCCGGGTTCGCCCCGGCCCTGCGCCACCAGGCCGACAGCCTGGATTTGGTGGAGGACCTGATCCTTGCGGGACTGGGCGTGGGGCTTCTCCCCGTGGACCGCCCACCCAGGGACGGCATTGCCATCCTGCCACTGCGCAATCCCGAGGTACGACTGCGCTCCTACGCCCACTGCCGCAGCGGTCGCAGCGCCTGGCCGGCCCTGGCGCTCGTGCTCGAGCGGCTCCGCCAAGCCTGACAAGCAGGGTTGGCCGGCAGGGCCGGCCGGAACGGTTGACCAGCGGGTCCCTCCGGCTACCGGGCGGTTTTCCCGGACCCGTGAATCTGTGCGAAGAACTCCCCCAGCTCGGCCGTTGCCGTGAGTGGCAGGACGTTGGCCACATACTGGTCGGGGCGAACGACGACCACGACGCCGTCGCGGCTCAGCCCGCGCGCCTCGAAGATGTCATTGCCGTCGATGGTCCCATAGACCTTTTCATAGTCGATGAGGGCGAACGGGCCCACGAGGGGCTTGAACGCCGCGGGCACGGCGTTGATGTCGATGTCGTCGAGCCTTTGCTGGTAGATGACCTTGACATCAAACCAGGCATCGGCGTCGAGCTCGTTCGGCGTGGCCGCAAGGGGTGAGTCGGGCGCCGTCGAAATCCACCGGGCGAAGTCGGTCACGGCCGATGCGGCACCGGCTTCGGGACGGTCGGCAAAGACGTAGATGCGCCAGCGGCCGTCGGCCGTGGCATGGTGCCCGAGGTGGATCGGGTTGGTGTCGCAGACGCGGGACGCCAGGGTGGACTTGAAGCGCTTCCCGACCGGGAATCCGGCGGCCAGCTCCTGGTGGGCCGTGGATCCGGTGATGAGCGACGGGGCATACTCGGTCATGAAGCCGGCCGGGAACTCGGCGGTGCGCACATAGAAGTCCTCGAGCTCCGCCGGGTCATCGAACTCCTCGGGCTTCTTGGCCATCATGGTCGACCAGGTCTTGTCGAAGTCGATCAGGTTCTTTGCCACGACCTGGCGCTCGGCCGAGTAGGTGGACAGCAGGGATTCCGGGCTTCGGCCCTCCAGCACGTGGGCCAGTTTCCAGGCGATGTTGAAACCGTCCTGCATGGACACGTTCATGCCCTGGCCGGCCTTGGCGCTGTGCGTGTGGCAGGCGTCGCCGGTGATGAAGACGCGCGGGGTGCGGGTGCCAAGGTCCGCAGGCACGACGTCGTCGAACCTGTCGGTGAGCCGGTGGCCGACCTCGTACACGCTGTGCCAGGCGACGTTGCGCACGTCCAGCGTGTAGGGGTGCAGGATCTGGTTGGCCTGGGCGATGATCTGCTCCATGCTGGTGTTGCGGACCGCGCCCTTGTCATCCTCGGGCACCACGCCCAGATCGACGTACATGCGGAAGAGGTGCCCGCCTTCGCGCGGAATCAGCAGGATGGACCCGCCGTCGTGGGACTGGATGGCGGATTTGGTGCGGATGTCGGGGAAGTCGGTGACGGCCAGGATGTCCATGACGCCCCAGGCGTGGTTCGCCTTGTCGCCGGCCATGGTGCAGCCGATCGCGTCCCGGACCTTGCTGCGCGCACCGTCACAGCCAACGACGTATTTGGCGTGGACGATCTTCTCGGTACCCGCCTCAGGGCCGGCGCTGCGGACCAGCGTGACCTTGACCGGATGGTCCCCTTCGCCGGCAACCTCGAGGGCCTGGAAGTCCCAGCCGTAGTCGGGTGTCGTGCGGGTGGGCGAGTGGGCGGCGACCTCGGCAAAGTAGTCAAGCACGCGCGCCTGGTTGACGATCAGGTGCGGAAATTCACTGATCCCGGTGGTGTCATCCACCGCACGGCCGCCGCGAATGATGTTCCGCGGATTCTCCGTATCCGGCCGCCAGAATGCCATCTCGGTGATCCGGTAGGCCTCGGCGATGATGCGCTCGGCGAACCCGAAGGCTTGGAACGTCTCGACGCTGCGCGCCTGGATGCCATCCGCCTGGCCAATCGCGAGGCGACCGTCCCTGCGCTCCACGATGCGGGTGGTGATGCCGGGGAACTGTGAGAGTTGGGCCGCGGCCAGCATCCCGGCCGGGCCGGAGCCGACAATGAGCACATCCACCTCCCCGGGCAGTTCCTCGGGGCGGTCGATCCCGGTCCCGGCGGCCGGCTGAATGCGGGGATCACCGGATACATATCCGTGGTGGTGGAACTGCACTGGACTCTCCTTACGACATTCCGGACTTTGTTCGTTATATGAACATCAAGTTCTAATAACGCACATTCAGCATAAATGTGCACGGCATCACATGCAATACTTTCCGGCGGGCGCGGCGTGAAACTCCTCAATGTGACCGCTGCAATACAAGTTGACCCGGCGGGGTGAACGGTGGTTCACTAAAATGGTGAACGGCCGTTCACCGCCCTGCCTCGTTCGCTAAGGAATACCGTGCCATCGCATTTGGCCACCGCCGCCACCCCACGTCCCCCCGCTGCGTCGTCCCGCAAGCAAGCCCCTCCCAAACGCACTTCGCTGGTGGTTACGATCCTGTGCCTGGCCGGAACCGTGGTGGCACTGCAGCAAACCATGGTGGTTCCGCTGCTGCCCGATTTCCCCAAGATCCTGGGCACCTCCCCCGACAACGCGTCCTGGCTCGTGACGGTGACCCTGCTGACCAGCGCCATCGCCACCCCCATCGTCTCGAGGCTGGCGGACATGTTCGGCAAGCGACGGATGATGGTGGTCGCCATGGTTGCCATGGTCATCGGCTCCCTGATTGCCGCCCTTGGCGGGACATTGCTGACGCTGCTGATCGGCCGGTCCTTCCAGGGCCTTGCCGCGTCGCTGATCCCGGTCGGCATCAGCATCATGCGTGATGAACTCCCCCGGGAAAAGGTGGCGTCCGCCGTGGCGCTGATGAGCGCAACGCTGGGCATCGGCAGTGCACTGGGACTGCCCATGGCCGGGGTGATCTACGAATCCCTCGGGTGGCAGGCCATCTTCTGGATTTCCGCAGGGATCGGCGTGCTGCTCATCATTGCCGTGCTGGCGGTGGTCCCCGAGTCGTCCGTGCGCACCAAGGGCAAGTTCGACGTCGTCGGTGCAGTGTTGCTGACGGCCGCACTGGTGTCGCTACTCCTGGCCATTTCCAAGGGCGGCGACTGGGGCTGGAGCAGCGAGCCGGTGATCCTGCTGTTCATTGGCACCGCGGTGTTCCTGGCCGCCTGGTTCCCCTATGAACTGCGCGTCAGCCAGCCCATGGTGGACCTGCGCACCTCCGCCCGCAGGCCCGTGCTGCTGACCAACATCGCCTCCATCCTGGTGGGCTTCTCCATGTATGCGAACATGCTCAGCACCACCCAGCAGTTGCAGCTGCCCGCGGTGGGCGGCTACGGATTCGGGCTCAGCGTGGTGGTTGCCGGCCTGTGCATGGTGCCGTCGGGCCTGGCCATGGTGGCCCTGGCACCGGTGTCCGCCGCGATCACCAAAAAGTACGGCGCGAAGGCGACCTTGATTGTGGGATCGGCGGTCCTGGCCGTCGCGTACGTGGCCCGCGTCTTCCTCACCGGCGAGGTGTGGATGGTGATCCTGGGCGCCACCGTGGTCAGCATGGGTACCGCGATTGCCTACGCCGCGATGCCCACACTGATCATGCGTTCGGTGCCGATCACCGAGACGGCCTCGGCCAATGGTTTGAATTCGCTGCTGCGCGCCGTCGGTACCTCCACCATGTCGGCCGTGGTGGCGGCCGTCCTGACATCGGTGGTGGTCCACGTAGGGCCGGTGTCGCTGCCCACCGTGGACGCCTTCCGGGACGTGTTCTGGTACGCGGCGATTGCAGCGCTCCTGTCGATCGGCGTCTCCGTGTTCATTCCGAAGTCGCCCGGCACGCCCGGTCCGGCCGCTGCCGGTGCGGCGGCCGTGAAGCCTGCCGGCTCCGGTGCGGCACCCGCGACGACCCAGGGCGAGCGCACACCGGGCCTTGCCGCGGCCCCCGAAACTGCGGCCGAGGGCGCCGCCGTGGAGCTGCGCAGCGCCACCGAGGACGAGATCGTGGTCAGCGGAACCGTGGTGCGCGGCGATTCGCAGCCCATCCGGCAGGCCGTGGTCAACGCCCTGCACACCAACGGTGAGCCTGCCGACTGGAGCCGGGCGGACAACGACGGGCGCTACTCGCTGGTGCTGCCTGCCCCGGGCCGCTACCTGGTGATTTCCAGCGCAGACGGCTGGTCCCCGACCTCCCAGGTGCTGGAGTTTGCGGATTCCTCCAGCACCCAGCAAATCCGGCTTGCCCAACGGTTGACGCTTTCGGGCAGCGCCCATGCCGCCGGCCGTGCACTTGAGCAGGCGGTGGTCACGCTCATCAAGCCCACGGGCGAGTTCGTGGTCTCCACAGCCACCTCCGCGTCGGGCTACTTCGAGGTGCCGCTGCCCGCGCCGGGACGTTACATCCTCACGTGCCTGGAACCCACGGGCCAACACTCCCAGTCCAAGCCGATCGTCATTACGGCGCACTCCACGGTGGCCGACTTCAACTTCGAGAGCTACGCCAAGCATTCCGACGGCTCCCTGGCGGCCGTGCCGTGAGTGAAGCAAGCACCCGGGACATCATCATTGATGCGGCACGGGAACTCTTTGGCGAACGCGGCTACAGCACCGTCACCATCAAGGATGTGGCCGCCCGTGCCGGCTACTCCCCCGCCATGGTCATGAAGGTCATGGGCAGCAAGGCGCAGCTGTATGCGGCGGCCGCCCCCGAAGTGCCGACGCCGGATTTCCACCCCGGCGAGGGCGAACCCCTCGGCTTCACCCTGGTGCGCCGAATCCTGGCGCGACGCGAAGCGGACGAGTCGGAGCCCTGGGCCAAGGTGTCGTTGCTGGTCCAGGACTCCCCTGACCAGGAGGCGGCCAAAACCGAACTGCGGCACAAGTACGTGTCCTGGGTCGCCCGGCAAATCGAGGACACCAGCCCGGGCCTGCAAAAATCCCAGTTGGCGGTGTGCGTCGTGATGGGCCTGGGGACGGGGCTGCGCACGCTGGGCCTGCTGTCCGAGGAGGAAATGTCCACGGAACAGCTGGTCCAGCAATACGGCGCCCTGATCCAGGGCATCATCGACTGAGCACTTGAAGGATGGGACGCTCCCAAAGTTGAGCGCTCCGGTGGTGTTTTAGGTGGTGGACTTCAACGTCCAGAAGTCGCTGGCCAGCGACGAGCTGAGCAGGTACGCGTAGGGCATGGTGGCATAGCCGGCCATGCCCCAGCCGGTGCCCCAGGAGTTGCGGATGGTGAAGCGCTGGCTGGCGTCGTCGTACCCCACGGCCACCACGCAGTGCCCGCCCAGCACGCTTTCGCCGGCCGCCGGCATGGGGACCACTCCGGTGCTGGCCACCGTGGCGCTCTCGAAGCTGTCGTAGACCGTGAAGCCAAACACGATCGGGAATCCCGAGGCCAGGCATCCCTTCATTTGGCTGAGCGTCTGGCCCACCCGGGAGTAGAGGATGGCGCGCTGCAGTTTGGCCGCCTTGTAGCAGGCCGCCGTCGGCTTGTGCGCGAACTGGGTGATGTCGTAGGGCCACAGGGTCTCGTCGCACACACCCGTGGTGGCGACGGTCTTGATGCCGTCGCGGATCTGCGCACCGGAATCGGACTTGACCGTTCCTTCGATGACACGCTCGTTGTAGTAGATGAAGAGCCGCGACGGTGTGGACGTATCCGCGAGGCCCTCCTTCATGGCGTCGAACTGCACCACCCCGGCCACCCCGTTGCCGGTGCATGAGCCCAGCTGGCCCTGGTCATAGACCGGCGGGCAGGAGCCCCTCAGGTCGATTGACGGCGGCAGTGCCGCCTGCACGGCCGCGGTCGCCGCAAAGTGAAAGTCGCGCTGGTCCGGAAGGTCGGGGACCCATCCGTATCGGGAGTTGGTTCTGGCCATGGTGATATTCCCTCCTCTGCCATGCCGTGGCCCGATGAGACCTCATACAGCATGGATAATGATGAGGCTCCTCCGGCTTGGCCCATGAGTCAAGCACCACTTTTGCCCCCGGCTCCGGCCCGGAAAACCGTCCACGAGCGGTGGGTCCATGCGTCCGACAGGCCCGACGCGGGCGTTGGGCGGATTCGGGGCTCTAGTTTCCCAATTCCACCCGAATGGAGTGATCGTCCGGCAGCACCACCACGGTGCCGGTGCGCAGCGTCCAGCCGTTGTGCAGGAAGAAGTAGTTTCCGCCGCTGACCACCAGCAGGCGCAGCCCTTGGTACTTGTACAGCGGGGCAGCCGCCGTACCCAGGGACGTCTCCGTGACCTGGGGGACGCCGATGGCCAGCCGGGCGTCGCTGTAGACGGCGGCCCGGGGCATCGTCCCCACGTTTTGTTCCACCTGGACGGCCAGGCCACGGCCCACCGCCTGGGCAAAGTCGGCCGTGCCCCAAAACAACAGCAGCGTCACCACGCTGAAAACGAGCACGGATTCCAGGGACCTGTTCTTTAAAGCGGACGGGGCGGTTCCGGACGGGGTGGTTCCGGCTGCGGCGTGGGCGGCCGACGCCGGAACCTGCCGGCGCACGTGGCTGCCCCAGGCGGCCAGCAGCACCCCGGCGGCCATGACATAGGGCAGGAACGATGCATCCGCACCACCTTGGAGGAACGTCGAAGCAAAGGTCACGGTTGCGACGGCGGTTCCCACGGCGATCGCCGCAAGGCCGCAACGCCGCACGGCGTGATGGTGGCGGGCGGCCATCTCCGCACCGGTGACCCAGCGGTCCAGCGCCACCCAGAGGATTGCGGCGGCGGCGAGCAGCACCAACGGCACGAACAGCGACCGGATGCTGCGCAGGACATAGTCCTGCACCGAGTAGCCGAAGAGGCTGACGTCAAGGCCCATGGCCCGGGCCTGGGCGTCCGAGCGTGCCCAGCCAAAGTACACCAGCAGCGCGGTGATGACGGCAAGGGGCGGGCCAAAAGCCGACACCGCCGCGATGGCCTTGGAAAACGCCGAGGTTTCATTGTCCGCCATGACGGCCCGCCTAGGGTGTACCCATGGTGTCCGGCGTCGTCGGTTCGGCGGACGCATCCGAGCTCGTCGACGGTTGACCGGCGGATGCCAGATAGGTGAACGTGGCACTGCCGGGCAGGGCAGCCCCGTCCGGCCCCACGGCCGTCACGGTCACGGGACCGGGCACCGCCGCGGGCGGGGCCGTGAAGTCAAAGTGGTTTTCGGCGAGGCGGCTCACGGGGACGCTTAGGCCGTTCACCAGCACCGAGGTCACGGCCAGGAAACGGCCCATCAACCGCAATTCGGTGCCACCCGGTGCCGGGACCTGGGGGTTGACCGCGCTTGGATCGCCGTTTTGCTCGGTGACCCCGGTCAGCCCCAGCGGGCACGCCGTACCCGTTCCGGGGACGGTCTCCACCGGCGTTCCGGCGTGGGCGAGGTGATAGGCCAGCACCTTGCCCAGAACGGCAAAGGTTGCGGTCTCGAGGCAGCCGGACCCCGAAGGGACGGTGAGGGATTCGACGGCGGCCGATGCCGCGTCCCAGGCGTCGGCGCTGTTGGTGGTCACCGCGATGCACACGTCGAAGGCGGCCGTGACCAGGGTGATAGCGCCGCCGTCCCCGCTGGTATCCACCCCGGGCATCGACTGGCAGTCCTTGGCGACCAGGGGTGCATACCAGCCGTCCGGCGGCGGATCTGCGGGATCGGCCGGACCCGGCGGAACCCAGCCGGGCAGGCCGGCGGCATTTCCCCCGGCGCCGCCCGGGTCTGCCGGGCCGGGCACCACCACTCCCCGATCCGTGGATGCCGTCACGACGCCTTGTCCGGCCTGGTTCGATGCCGACCCCTCGGACTGGACGGAGCATGCCGCCAGCGACAGCAGGGCCAAGCCACCCGCGAGGGCGGTTGCGGCGACAGCTTGAAGTAACTGCTTCGACCTCCGGACCATGTGGGCCTCCCACCGGACAGGTTCAGTATGCGCGCCGCTGCAAGGCTTCGCAACGATCGATTCGTCCGCAATGTAGCTCGTTGGCAGGCCTGGAACGGGCGTTCCGGGGCGGGGAATCAAGGCCTTGGGCCCCACCACCAAGGTTCCGGCCGCTCCAAGGAGTCGATCAGGCGTTGAAGTCCCCGCCGGCGGAGGCAACAATCAGCCGCGTTGAGATATTTGAATCAAATCCGATATCCGCCTGCACAAAGAACGTGATGCCAAGGCCCCAGACCACGGTGTGCGGGGATGAAAGGTGGAAGGTGTTCTGCGCGTCCAGGGAGGAACGGTGCTCGCCGGCGAGATTCAGGTTGTTCAATTCCTCGATCTTTGACGAGCCGTCATAAAAATGCACTTGGCGGATGCTGCAGGAATCGGTCATGAACATCAGGAACAACTTCTGCACCGTGGAGCGCTGGTCCCCGACAATCACGGGAGTGGGCAGCGGAATGTGCAGCCAGCTGGCCTTTCCCGGGATGAATGCCATGTCACCGCCCCAGCCGTAATGGCCCACCCGGGTGAGGTTTTCCGGACTCTCCACGGTTACCGCGTTCCCGTGGACCCAGCTTGCATAAAGTGACATCGCGCACCCCCGTCGAAGCGGCGGCATGCCGTGATGGGCGGGACCGCCAGTGGGATCAGTATGGGCCGGGCAAATTCCGGCGTCAAACACCAAGTTTGAACACCGCCAAATTGGACCACAACTAATTACATTGACCCGATTTCGGCGTAAAATTCGCTCCATCACCGCGCCCAGCAAGCGCTCCGGTACCAGCGGACGGCGCCCCGGATCCACCAGGGACAACCGGCCCGGGAGGCACAGATGTCCAGTGCAGTCATGTCAGCATTCAGCCATCCAAGCCTGGCAATCGCCCTCCTTGACCCAACCCCCACGCCCACACCGTCCGCCCCGACAACCATGCCCGACTCCCTGAGCGCACCGATATCGCTCTGGGCGCTGGCCATCGTGGCCGTGACCATCGTGGCCGTGACCTACTTCGTCCTCCTGGCCGGGAGGGAAGCCACGGCTGGCGCGAAAGCGGCCGCGCCCACCGGCACGGCTGCCGGGGCGGCAGCCCCTCCGGCCGGCGGGGTCACGGCGGCCCATGGCGAGAGTTTCATTCGGAGTTGGATGGCCGTGACCCTGGTGGTGGGGCTGTTGCTGCTGACGGTGCTTTCCTTCGGGATCATGGACACCTCGCTCCGCAGTGCCCTGGTCGGCGGCATTACGGCCTCGGTGGGCGCCGCCATAGCGTTCTATTTCTCCGCAAAGTCGGCCGACGCCGCCCGCCAGGACGTACTGACTGCGGCCAACCAGGCCCGATCCGACATCCTCCAGGCGTCCGTGGGGACCGACACGGTTCCCAACCTCGTCGGGATGAGCCTGGCCGAGGCCAAGTCCGCTCTGGGCACCACGACCTTCAAACTTAATCCGTCCCCCTACCAGGAACCCGATGCGAATCGGGACAGCGTGGTACCCGGGAAGAAGGATTCCGTCACCAAGCAGGATCCCCCGGCAAATTCGGCCGCCCAGATTGGCACAACGGTGACAGTCTTCTTTGACTAGTCCCCACTCACGGCCCACGGCCTTGCGCAAGGCCGGAAGCCAACGCAGGGATTGGGCGGCTACTTCGCCGCAAGCAAGCGCTCAACCCGCGGCTTGACCTCGGTGGCCAGCAACGTAATGGACTCCTTCAGGTGATCGTGCGGCAAGCCGCCAATGTCGGTTTGCAGGAAGTGCCGCACATGCCCGAGGTAGCCGTGCAGGTGGACAATCCGTTCGGCCACTTCGTCGGGGCTTCCCACATAGTAGGCGCCGGGGGCGTCGGCCTGGGCCAGGTAGGCGCCCTTGTCCGGTGCCGGCCAACCGCGCAGGCGCCCCATTTCCACATTGAGGTTGTACCAGCCGGGGTGGAACCGCTCCAGCGCCTCCTTTTTGGTGGGGGCAACAAGGCCCAGCGCCGCGACGGACACCTTGATGTCCTCCCCCGAGTGCCCGGCCTGCGCCGCGGATTGGCGGTACAGCTCCGCCAGCGGGGCGAACCGGTGCGGGGCGCCGCCAATGATGCCGTAGGAGACGGGCAGGCCCAGGCGTCCTGCGCGCGCCGACGACGCCGGGCTGCCGCCGGTGGCGATCCACAGCGGCAACTTTCCGTTGACGGGGCGCGGCACGACGGCCAGGTTGTCAATGTCGGGACGGACGGATCCGCTCCAGCTGACGTTTTCGCCGGCGGCATCGTTGATGGCCATGAGCAGGTCCAGCTTTTCCGAGTACAACTGGTCGTAGTCGCGAAGATCGTAGCCAAAGAGCGGGAACGTCTCCACCGAGGATCCGCGGCCCGCCGTGATTTCAATCCGACCGCCCCCGGAGACGGCGTCGGCCGTGGCAAACTGCTGGAATACCCGCACGGGGTCGTCGGTGCTGATGATGCTTGCGGCACTGCCGAGTTTGATGGTCTTGGTGGCTGCCGCGGCGGCCGCCAGCATGGCGCCGGGCGAGGAGGCGGGCATGGACACGGTATGGTGCTCCCCCACGCCAAAGTAGTCCAGGCCCACGGCGTCGGCGTGGACGATCGCGTCGAAAAGGTTGCGGATGCCCTCCGCCGTGGAACGGGGAGTTCCACCGGGGTTCAGCGGGGTGTCACCAAAGCTGTATGCGCCAATTTCCACTGCTGCCTCCAAGACTCGAAAAGTATGTTGCACTACAGATCGTATTTCACGCAGATCATCTATGCAACCGCGGAAGATTTGGGTCGCGTTACGGCTCTGGCGGACCGGCGCGATCAAGGCGGATGATGGAAGCCAACACCGGAACGAGCTGTGAAGTGGGTAGCGCGCATGGGAAATGAACTGGTCCTGGTCACTGGCGGCTCGGGGTTTCTTGGCGCCCACTGCATTGTGCGGCTCCTCGCGGACGGCTATCGGGTCAGGACCACCATCCGCTCCCTTGACCGGGCGGAGGAGGTGAGGGCGCTGGTCCGGCGCGGTGGCGGCGCCCCGTCCGCCAACCTCTCCTTTGTTGCGGCCGAGCTGACCGACGACGCCGGCTGGCCGGCCGCCGTCGACGGCGTGGACTATGTTCTCCACACGGCCTCTCCGTTTCCGCCCACCATGCCCAAAGACGAGGACGAGCTGATTGTTCCGGCCCGGGAAGGAACCCTGCGGGTGCTTGGTGCCGCGCGGGCGGCGAACGTGCGGCGGGTGGTGGTGACGTCGTCGTTCGCGGCGATCGGCTACGGCGGGCCCGATCGCGACCGGCCCTACACGGAGGAGGACTGGACCAACCCGGACTCCCCCGTCAGCGCCTACATCAAGTCCAAGACGCTGGCGGAGCGCGCAGCGTGGGATTTCATGGACGACGGCGACGGCTCGGGCTCCGCGATGGAGTTGGCCGTGGTGAACCCGGTGGGGATTTTTGGGCCGGCCCTGGGGCCCAGGCTTTCCAGCTCGGTCCAAATTGTCCAGCGCTTCATGAACGGCGACGTTCCGGGACTGCCAAAGGTGTCCTCGGGGATCGTGGACGTCCGGGATGTGGCGTCGTTGCACGTGCTGGCCATGGTCAGCACGGAGGCAGCGGGGCAGCGTTTCCTGGCCTCGGCCGGGGACTCCATGTCCATGGCCGAGATCGCCCGCACGCTCCGCGACCGGCTGGGCACCGACGCCGCCAAGGTGCCCACCCGGGTCCTGCCGGACCTGCTGGTGCGCGCGGTGGCCATCTTCAACAAGTCGCTGGCCGAAGAGGTGGTGCCCAGGCTCGGCGAGGTCAAGCACCTCTCCAACGAAAAGGCGCGCCGGGTCCTGGGATGGGCGCCGCTCTCGAACGAGGACGCACTGGTGGCGACGGCGCAAAGCCTGCTGGATTTGGGACTTGTTGGCACGGGCGGAACCAAGTAGGCGCCCGCCCGCCGGGCAGGCGCCTACCTCGTTCCGGTCCCCAACGCCGCTAGTACTGGGCGGTTCTAGTCCTGGATGATGCTGAAGATATTGCCGGACGGATCCGCGAACCAGGCGATCAGCGGGCCTCCGCCACGGAATATCCCCAGGGCGTCCGTCTCCATGGGGGTTCCGTCGTAATGCTTGAACTCCACCCCTTCATGGGTGAGGGCTCCCACCGCCGCCTCGATGTCGTGGACGGGAAAGTTGAGCACTGTGAACGACGCCGGCTGATGGGCCTCGCCCTTCGGGTAGACAATTACCCGTCCGCCGCCGCCCAGGTGCAGGGTGAGCATGCCGTTGTCCTCGGTCACGTCAAGGCCAAGCGACTCGGCATAAAATGTGTGCGCCTCGTCCGTGTCCGAGACCGAAAACCCGCTAAACGCCTTGCTGTTTTCCAAGTTGAATGGCTTGCCGTTGTCCAACACGAGTACCTCCACGCTTGAGCTCATAGTTGCCGGGCTTTGCCCACTTCAAGGCTAAACCCCCACCCGCGGACTGGGTAGGGGTTGGCGTGCGATCCGGTCTGGAACGCTTAAGGATTGTTGTTGCTGCTGCCCGAGTCCGGGGCCGGTGTCGACTGGCTTCCCGAATTGGGTCCGGTACCGAAGTTGTTGCGGTAGTGGCCGCCCCTGAACTGGCCGTTGGCAAAGCCGTGGTGGCCGGCACCTCCCTCGCCGATCCCGTAGCCGATGGCGCCTCCCCCGGCCCCTGCGAGCAGCACGGCGATAGCGCCGGCAACCACCACCTTGGGGATGGTCCACCACCCCTTCCTGGCCTTCGTCTTCGGCGCTCCGTGGGGCGTGTGCTGGGAATGCGGCACCGGCGGGGCCATGTACTGGGGAGCGGGGTATTGCGGGGCCGGCTGGGCGGGATAGGGCTGTGTTGGTGTTGCTTGTGGCTGCATAGGAAGGGAGCCGTCGGGAACGGGCGCTCCGCCACCGGCCGCTTCCGGGGCGCCGTCACCGTTGTTGATGCTGTTTTCGTTCACCGAAGGTCTCCTCGTTTTACTGCTGCGGTTGTGCTTGCTTTTTCAGTAAACGTGGATTCCCTGTATCGGCACTGCACACACATCGAGTGTCTGCTGTGAGAACCGGCCATGGCCCGTGCATGCCACACGGCGGGATTTTTGGGACTTTCGGGACAATCTGAAATTGCCAGCTTCTTTTCAGACACTTTCTCATGGGCGGATATATAGTGCAGTTATCGGCTCAAGGAGGTTCCCGCAATGATTACATTTGACCATGTCGCAAAGGGCATGTTGGTGGTTGACTCGGATGGACACGAGATCGGCAAGGTGAGCCATGTGGAACCCGCCAACGAGAAGATCGCCGACTTTGAGCTGGCGGCCAGCGCGTCCACCCAGGACCCCATCAACCTCATGCTGACAGCCATTTTTGGTGTCACCCCCCGCGTTCCCAAGGAAATGTCGGCCCGGCTGTTCCGTTCGGGCTTCGTGAAGATTTCCGGCCATGGCCTGTGGTCGGGCAGTAGGTTTGCCAGCCTGGACACCGTGGACCACGTCGACGACCGGCACATCTATCTCAGCCGCACCGCCCACCAGCTCGACGCACTTTAGGGCCTCGGTATTTTAGGGGCCAATGTTTTAGCGCACCGGTGTTTTAGGACGTCAGGTCACGGCTAGTGGGGCTCGGATATTCCGGCGTCGAGCCCCAACCTCCGCCGCCGCTGCCGGGCGGATGTTTCGCTGGGACCCATTTTCCCCAATCCCAGATGCACGACGCCGAGCACGGCCCTGGCGCTGGTCCGAACCGGAAGCGGTATGGGCCCCAGCTGCGGGCTCTCAAGCATGAGCAGGGCCCGATATTCGGGGGCCAGGGTGGCGACGGCGGCGGCAAAAAGGACCCTGTAGCCCGCCTGCTGCGAGCGCGGCAGCGGCGGGTTCCGCAGGAAGGCGACGGTGTCGGCCACGCGCTGGTCGTAGCGGAGGGCCGGGGCGAAAACGGCCAGTTGATCGCGCAATGCCTGTGCGGTCAGGGGCGGGTCCACAACCCCCATCAGGTGCCCGGCCACGGCCCAGTCGGCCACATAAGCGTCCGCCCCTCCGGGAATCGGGCTACCGAGGGCGAGGTGGGAGGCGAGGAATGCCTCGGTGAAGGCCAGATGCACCCAGCGCAGCAGGTCCGGATCGTTGGCGGTATAGGGAATGCCGGTGCCGTCGTTGGCTGTATAGCTTCCCTTGACGAAGGTGTGGATGGCCAGGACCTTGTTCGAGGCCTTCTGCGCCGCCGCGGTGTCCCCGAAGGTAACGGTGAAGATCCAACGGATGGTTCCCGCCAGCCGCGCCAGCGGGTCTCCCTTGTAGTCGGAGTGGTCGTGGACGCCGGCCATGGCGCCCGGGTGTAGTGCCTGGATGAGCAGGGCCTGGATGCCGGCCACCACCGGCGTCATTGACCCGTGAACCGCCCAGGCGGCCGATCCGGGACCAAAGTAGCCGCCGTCGTCGCCCTTGGCAAGGTCCAGTTCCCACTGGGGGACGGTGGGGGAATTGGCGCTGAACGTGCCACGCAGCTCACGCCGCCACCGCTGGAGGATGTTCTCCACCTATCCGCCCTACTGCTGTCCGGGGCGGCTGCGCACCGGCGGCACGGCAGTGCCAAACACGGGGGCCGGAAGCGGGCGCTTGGCCTGGAATCCGTCGCTGTGGGACCGGTTCCTGATGCCCTGGAGCACCCACGGCACAAAGTACTCCCTGGCCCAGAGGAGATCTCCGGCACGGGCTTGCCGCCAGCCCTGGGCCGGCAGCGGCTTTGGCGTCAAGGGCTGGAGTCCGTGCGGGACGTTGAGGGTGTCCAGCACCATGGCTGCTACCGCATGGTGTCCCAGAGCTGAGGGGTGCAGCCTGTCCGCGCTCCACATGCGGCTGTCGTGGAGTTCGGTCAGCGCCCACAGATCGGCGACCACGGCGTCGTGCCGTTCAGCGATGCTGCGGACGTTTTCGTTGAAGATGGCGATCTTGGTCCGGAACTGCCCCATCACGGTGGAGCGGCCGGAGTCAGGGCCCACGAAGATCACCACTGTCGCGTCGAGGGACCGCAGTTCGATGACGGCCTGTTCCATGACGGCGGCCAGCTTGTCGGGGTCGGCGCCGGGGTGCAGGAGGTCGTTGCCGCCTGCCTGGATCGAGACCAGGTCCGGGTGCAGGGAGATGGCCTGGGGCAGCTGGGTGTCCACGACCTGGCGCAGCAGCATGCCGCGGACCGCCAGGTTGGCATACGCGAAGTCGCCCTGGCCGGTGCTCAGTTCCTCCGCCACCCGGTCGGCCCAGCCACGGAATTCGTGGGGTCCGTCCGGCTGCGGATCGCCGAGCCCCTCGGTGAACGAGTCGCCCAGGGCCACAAACCGGTGCCAGGGGTGCCGGCCGGTCCGGTACGGGGCCTGGGCGGGTTCCCCGCCGACCCCCGTGCTTTCTTGATATCCCATGGCCCCATCCTGCACCCAAATGGCCGTTTTAAGTCAACCGGGCGGGGTAATTTGCCCAGGGCCGCAGACGTGGCCGCCCACACAGTTTAAGCTGGGCACATGTCATCATTTAGCGTCGCACGCAGCGCCCTTATCCCGGCCTCCGCCGAAGAGATCTTTCCCCTGGTGAACAGCTTCCGGGAATGGACAAAATGGTCGCCCTGGGAAAACATCGACCCCTCCATGCAACGCACGTACAACGGCCCCGTCACCGGCGTGGGCGCACAGTATGCGTGGAAGGGCAACGGCAAGGCCGGCGCCGGCACCATGGAAATCGTGGAAGCCGACGAGCCGGCCAAGATCGGCATCCGGCTCGAATTTACCAAGCCCATGAAGGCCGTCAATCCCACGACGTTCACCTTTGCCCCTGAAGGCGCCGGCACCCGGGTCACCTGGAGCATGACCGGTGAGAGCAAGGGCATCAACCGGGTCTTCATGCTGTTCATGAACATGGACAAGTTGGTGGGCGGCGATTTTGAAAAGGGGCTCGCCGCCCTGGGCAAGGCTGTGGGCGAACAGGCCTAGGAGGCCCGTAAGCCCAGCAGTTCGTCCATGCGCTCGTAGCCTTCCCGCACGCCCCTTTCCATGCCGGACGCCACCATGCCGTCCCGATCCTCCTGGGACTGGAACACGCTGTGGGAGCGGATGCGGGTGCGCCCGCCAAGGTCTTCCAACTCCACCCGTTCCAGGCTGGTGTGGCCCGGGAAGCCGTCAAATTCGAAGGTCCGCACGATGCCCTGGTTGGGAACGACGTCGTGGAAGACGCCGCGGAAGCCGTAAACGTTCCCTTCCGGATCCGTGTGGGTGAAGGCCCAGGTGCCGCCAATCTTGGGATCCCAGGAGTCGATCTTCATGGTCAGCTCCCGGGGACCCACCCACTGGGCCACGAGCGCCGGATCGGTGTGGGCGCGGAAGACGTCGGCCACGGGGGCGTCCACCTCCCGCACCATGTCCACAAAGGGCACACCGGGTTCGGCGGTGATAACAAGGGCATTGAACGTGCTCATGACTGTTCCTCGTTTCGTGTTTGAGTATTCCGTGTTTGCGTAGTGGCGGTGGACATGCCGGCCAGCAGGGCGTCCAATTGCCGGAACCGGGCTTCGGCCGCGAGCCGGTACCCGTCGATCCAGGAGGTGAGTTCCTCCAGGGCCGCCGGCGCCAGGTGGCAGGGGCGGCGCTGGCCGTCGCGGGTTCGGGTGATGAGCCCGGCGTGTTCAAGCACCTGGATGTGTTTGGAGATCGCCTGTTTGGTCAGCTCAAACGGTTCGGCCAGTTCATTGACAGTGGCCGAGCTGCGGGAGAGCCGGGCAATCAGGCTCCGGCGAACAGGATCGGCCAGGGCCATGAAGGCCATGTTCAGCCGCTCGTCCACCGCACCCTGGTCCTGCATGATCACTCCGCCTCAATCAACTGATTCATTAGTCAATCAGCCCATTAATCAACCAACTCGTTTATCAACCAACTGGTTGACTCTTTAAAAGTAACCCCGCAGCGTCGGGCCGTCAAGAGTTTTGGATAAGCTTTCGCGGCACGTACCTGCCAGAAGGCTAAGCGGCTTTGATCACCGTGAAGCGGACCAGGATCGCCTCGGTGGAATCGGAGACGGCGAAGTGGGGGTCGGGCATCTCGGCCCGGAATTCGGCACTGTGCCAGAAGTCCTCATGGCCCGATCGCCACTCGGCCACGGATTCGTAGCCTTCGCCCTCGTCCACGGCGTGCGCCAGGTCGACGGCGGCCAGCGGCACCACCCGGACGTCGACAACCTCGGTGATGCACACGGCCCGCCCCAGGGAATCAATGACGGCGCCGCGTTGGCCAACCTCGGGAAGGGCCGCCCCCTCCAGCTGGTATTCGATGACCAGGGACGTGGTGCTGATTTTCTTCCCCGCCAGGATGGCACCGACCAGGGCGTCCCGGAGTGGTCCGGGAAACGCGTACTCCTCGATGGGCAGGCCGGCTACGTCCTCGTCCGAAAGCATAGGGCCCAGTCTAGGCCCGGCGCCGGTCCCGTCACTGGGCCCTCAAGTACCGGGGCCCCGCTAGCCGAGGCCGCGAACCACCACGGCGTCAAAGGCCCGGTCCGGAAGGATCCGCCGCAGGACCAGGATCGGCCGCGCCCCGAACCCGGCAACATACCGCGCTTTGGGCCGGCGCGCAGTGGCCGCGGCAAGGATTGGCGCGGCAATGACCGAGGGATCGGATGCGCGGGTATGGGCCATGCCCGAGGTGAGCGTGGCCGCGAACTTCCGCGCCGCCGTCGCATAGACCCCTTGGCCGGAAGTTTCCAGCAGGTGGTCGGCGGCAATGCCTCCCCATTCGGTCTTGATGGCGCCGGGTTCGATCACGACGACGTCGATCCCGAACGGCTTCAGTTCGACCCGGAGGGCGTCGCTCATGCCCTCGAGGGCGAACTTGGTGCCGTGGTACCAGGCCCCGAATGGGGTGGCGATCTTCCCGCCCATGGACGTGACGTTGATGATGCGGCCCGCACCTTGGCGCCGCATCAGCGGAATGACCAGCTGGGTGAGCCGCATGACGCCGAACACGTTGACGTCGAACTGCCGCCGGCCCTCCTCCAAGGGGACTTCTTCGACCGAACCGTACGACCCATAACCGGCATTGTTGACCAGCACGTCGAGCCGGCCGGCGTCCTGCTCGATCAGCGCCACGGCCGCGCTGACCGACGCGTCATCCGTCACATCGAGGGACAGCACCTTGATGCCCTGGACTCGCAGGACTTCCATGCGCTCGGTGCGCCGCGCCCCCGCATAGACGGTGAAACCCTGCTTCTTCAACTCGATTGCCGCGGCCTGGCCAATTCCTGACGATGCGCCCGTGACGAACGCTACTTTCTCGGACATGCGTGTACTCCTGGAGTGTTGGTGGGATCGGTCGCGTCCGTGAACCTAACCGACGTTCCTGCGAATTGCCCGGCTAGTGGTGGAACGCCACGCGTGCCTGCGCGGCACCGGAGAGCCTGTCCACCGACTTGGCAAGATCAGCCAGGAACATGGCGGCCAGGTCGAAGGTGAAGCCGTTGCGCACCACCACCCGCAGCACGTCGACGTCGGCCATGCCCTCGGGCATCGGATAGGCCGGCACGATCCAGCCGTAGCTGCGCAGTTCGTGCGAGAGGTCGTAGACCGTGTAGCCGTCCGGCTTCGTCAGGCTGAACGCCAGCACCGGAAGCTCCTCCCCGTGGCTGAGGAGCGTGAACGGGCCAAGCCGCCCCACGCCGTCGGCGATGGTACGGGCAATGTCGCGTGAGTGCTGCTGGATGCTCCGGAACCCTTCAAAGCCATACCGGACAAGCGTGTAGTACTGGGCGATGACCTGGGCGGCCGGGCGGGAGAAGTTCAGCGCGAAGGTGGGCATGGAGCCGCCCAGGTAGTCGACGCTGAAGATCAGGTCCTTGGGCAGATCGGCCTCGCTGCGCCACAGCACCCAGCCCACCCCGGGGTAGACCAGTCCGTATTTGTGGCCGGAGGCGTTGATGGACCTCACCCGGTCCAGGCGGAAGTCCCATTTCAGCTCCCGGTCAAGGAACGGGGCAATGAAACCCCCGGACGCCGCATCAACGTGGACGGGCACGTCCAGCCCGGTGTCCGCCTGCAGGGCATCCAACGCCGCGGCGATTTCCGCAACCGGCTCGTAGGATCCGTCGAAGGTGGAGCCGAGCACGGCCACCACGCCAATGGTGTTTTCATCGCAGGCGGCGGCCGCCTGGGCGGCGGTCAGGTGCGTGGCACCGTCGAGCGGCACCAGCCTGGCCTCGACATCCCAGTAGCGGGCAAACTTCTCCCAGCACACCTGCACGTTGGCGCCCATCACCAGATTGGGCTTGCCGGCGTCCAGGCCGGCAGCCTCCCGCCGGGCCCGCCAGCGCCACTTCAACGCCATCCCGGCCAGCATGGCGGCCTCCGAGGAGCCCGTGGTGGAACAACCCACGGCGTCCGCCCCTCCCGTGGGGGTGGGTGCATTCCAAAGATCGGCCAGGATATTCACGCAGCGCCGTTCAATCTCGGCCGACTGCGGATACTCGTCCTTGTCGATGATGTTCTTCTCCAGCGACGCCCTGATCAGCGTCGTCGCCTGCGGCTCCATCCAGGTCGTGACAAAGGTGGCAAGGTTCTGCCGCGCATTCCCGTCGAGCATGAGCTCATCCTGGATGAACCTCATGGCCGCGTCGGCGTCCTGGCTTCCCCGCGGCAGCCGGTGCTTGGGGATCGTCCCCACTCCGCCGTCAAACGCGGAGTCCACAATGTCGGCGTCGGACCGGGGATGGTGTTTGTGCAGGCTCATGGATGACTCCCTTGCATAGGCGATCTACTCCGTAGTAACGAGGCTAGCCAATTCGGCACGCTTTCAGAAGGACCCGGCCTCAGGGGAACGACACCGGGGCACCGAGCCGGCCCACCACCACCGTGCCGTCCAGCTCCTCGCTGTGGCGGATTCCGGCGGAAAAACCGTGCCCCTCCATGATGGCCGCGCTGGCGTGGGATTGCCGGACGCTTGTCTCGACGAGCAGGAATCCGCCGGGCCGCAGCCAGCCGGCGGCCGCCGCGGCGATGCGCCGCTGGATGTCCAGCCCGTCGACGCCGCCGTTGAGCGCCGCGTCGGGCTCAAAGAGCCGGGCCTCGGGCGGCATGTAGGCAATCGCGTCGGTGGGCACGTACGGGGCGTTGGCGGCGATCACGTCGAAGTGCCCCCGTAACGCCGGCGGGATGGCGTCGAACAGATCGCCGCAATACGCTTTCCCGCCGTATGCCGCCAGGTTTTCGGCGGCACAGGCCACCGCCGCGGGATCGATGTCCGCCGCATGCACCACCAGGCCGTCGATGTCCCGCGCCAGGGCTGCTCCCACGGCCCCGCTGCCGCAACACAGGTCAAGCACGACGGCGGCACCCGGCGCCGCCTGCGGCAATCCTGACCGGGGTGTCCCCACCACCTCGCGAAGTATTTGGGCGGCCTCACCAACCAGGAACTCGGTGCGCAGCCGCGGCACGAACACCCCCGGCGCCACGGCCATGCGCATGCCGTGGAACTGGGCCCACCCCACAAGGTGTTCCAGGGGCAGGCCGGCCACCCGGCGGGCAAGCATGCCGTCCAGCTCGGCGGGCGACCGCGCCGCCTCGAGAAGAATGGCGGCCTCATCCTCGGCGTACACGCAGCCTGCCGTGCGCAAGGCGCGCACGATTCGTTCAAGGGGAAGATCCACAGAAGGCTCCATAGATTCCCCATGCTATGCCCGCGGATTGCCGCCGCTTGCGGCATTTACCGCGAAAACTGCATTTGGCGCCCAAAACTGCTGTCCGGCCGGCCCGGGCGGCGACAAAAGCAGTTCTCGGCAACCGTTGCAGCTTTCGCGAGACCAGTACAGCCCCTACGGCAGTGTCAGGATCACGGGGCCGTCGGCGGTGACGGCAATGGTGTGTTCACTGTGCGCCGCCCTCTTGCCCTTGGGCGTGCGCAGCGTCCAGCCGTCCGGATCGTGGCGGTAATCGTCCTTGCCGCCCAGGATGAGCATCGGCTCGATCGCGATGACCAGCCCCTCGGCCAGTTTCATGCCCCGGCCCGGACGTCCGTCATTGGGTACATGCGGATCCTCGTGCATGGCCCGGCCCACGCCGTGGCCGCCGTGGTCGGCGAGGATTCCGTAGCCGGCGCGGCGGGCCAGTTTGCCCACGGCGTGGCCGATGTCGCCCAGGGTGTTGCCCACTTTGGCCGCCGAGATGCCCCTGGCCAGTGCCGCGTCCGTTGCCTCGATGAGCGCGGCGTCTTCCGGCCGGGCCGTGCCCACCGTGAAGCTGATGGCCGAGTCCCCGCACCAGCCGTCGAGGAAGGCTCCGGCGTCAATGCTGACCAGGTCGCCGTCGGCCAGCCGGTAGTTCGTGGGGATGCCGTGCACAATGGCGTCGTTGACGCTGGCACAGATCACGCCCGGGTAGGGCGTTGGCGCCCACTTCGGGTGGTAGTTCAGGAATGCGGGCACCGCACCGGCCGCGGCAAACACGTCCGCGGCGACGGCGTCGAGCTCCTTGAGCGTGACCCCCACGCCGGCCTGCGAGCGCACCGCCTCGAGTGCCCGCGCCACGACGCGCCCGGCTTCGCGCAGTGCCGATATTTCGCTTGCCGTCTTGATCCGGCCCATGGGTGTCCCTTCGTCCCGCGTGGGGAATCCACAGTACTAAAGCGCGGGTTAAGCTGTGAGAATGCCGCACGACACCGTTGTCCCCAACGCCCCCTTCCTCGCCGCCCTGGGTCCCGCCCTGGCAGCGGCCGCCCTGCCGGAAAAGGCGGCCGGGATGGCGGCGTACATGAAGTCCGCCATGCCGTACCTGGGTGTGCCGTCCCCCACGGTTCGGAAGACCGTGCGGGGGTTGGCCAAGACCCACCCGTTCACGGATGTGGCCCAGCTCCATGCCACGGCGGCGATCCTGTGGGACGGCGCGGTGCACCGGGAGGAACGGTATTCGGCCATCATGCTCACCGATTCACGCCTGGCCCGGGGCGAGCTGGGGCTCCTCCCCTTCTACACGGCCGTCATCGAGACGGGCCAGTGGTGGGACTATGTGGACAGCGTGGCCCCACGGCTGTGCGAGCTGTTGTTGGCGCACCGGGACACCATGGATCCGTTGTTGCGCGAGTGGAGCGGGCACAGGAACTTTTGGTTCCGCAGGGCCGCGATCATCGCCCAACTGCCGGCCAAGGCCGCCACCGACACGGCCCTGCTGCGCGATGTCATGGAACCGAACCTGGCCGACACGGAATTCTTTGTGCGCAAGGCGATCGGCTGGGCGCTGCGGCAATATGCTCGGACCGACCCCGCCTGGGTGCTCAATTACGTGGCGAGCCGCGAGAGCCGACTCAGCCCGCTTTCACGCCGGGAGGCGCTCAAGCACCTGCACGGCTAGGCGTGAACCGCCGCCGTCTTCCCTGCCCCCTTCAGGGTCACAAACATGTCCCGGGATTTCTTGTCCCAGAACATGACCCAAAACGCTGCCAGCACGCCCACCACAATGGCCACCGCGCGGATGATCCCGATGGGGATCCACTGGAAGACGCTCAGCTGGTCCGTCAGGGCGATCAAGGTGAAGAAGACCGTCAGGTAGGACACCGTGCGCAGTTGCCAGCCGTCCTTCAGGCCCGTCACGGCAAAGAAGGCCAGCAGCCAGGTCATGTACCAGGGCTGGATCATGGGCGCCAGCAGCACGACGGCGGCAAACGCCCAGGCCATGCGGCGCAACACGGCCTGGCCGTACCGCTGTTCGACGTCGGGGTCCGCCATGGGTCCGGCCGGACGCACCGGCCAGAACGCAATTGCCGCGACCAAGAGGATTGAGGCGCCCTGGCCAATGGTTTGGATGACGCTGGTCACGGCCGCGCCGGCACCGCCCAGCAGCGTGACAACGAACCCGACGGTGTTGGAGAGCAGGCCCACGGGGGCGTACCAGATCCATACCGTGCCGGGCGTCTTCAAGGCCGCGAGCCAGCCGAAGCCCAGCCCGTTGACCACTCCCATGACGGCCATGACACCCATGGAGATTCCCAGGGTGGCCGCCCACAGGCCGAACTTGCGCACCCAGCCGGCCTGGGAACCGGCCCACAGCAGGCCCACGAACGGCAGCGCGATCAAGGTGATGGGCTTGATGGCCACCGACGCCGTGATGAACAGGATTCCCACGACGGGGTGCTTGACGCAGGCATAGTAGAGACCGGCCACCACCAGTCCCAGCATCAGCGAATCGTTGTGCACGCTGCCGACGAAGTTGATCAACACGGCCGGGTTCAACACCACCAGCCACAGGGTGCGGTGCGGGTTGAAACCGTGCAGCTCGGCGATTCGCGGGACATAGATGGCCAGCAGGACCACGCCCAGGAGACTGGCCAGCCGGAACGGAATCAGGGTCAGCTCGGGGCTGCCGTGCGCCAGGGCAACCGCGCCCTGTTCGATCCACAGCCAGATGGGGCCGTACGGGGTGGGGGCCTCCGTCCACAGGCCGTCCGGGCCCAACAGGAAGTAGTTGCTCAGCGCCGAGATGCCGTTGGTATACGGGTCCAGCCCCTGCTGCATGAGCCGGCCCTGGCCGATGTAGGCGTAGGAATCCCGGCTGAACAGGGGCAGTGCAAGCATCAACGGCGCCGTCCACAGGATCAGCGCCTTCCGCAGCACCGGCGTCGAACTCGCATCCCAGCCGCGCAGGTGTTGGTACAGCCGCACCCAGGCCCGGATCATCAGCAGCGCACCGAGGCACACGAGCACGGTGGAGATGATGACGGCCGCCGGGGTGGTCCTGGCGACAATGAGCAGGGTTGTCCGGATCAGGGAGGACGAGCTGGCCAGCCAGCCCACGCCGAGGGACCCCAGCAGGAGCATGACGGAACCGGCAAAGCCTTGCCACACCGCCGACTGCACGGTGCCGCGGCGCACAGGGTCCTTGGCCGACACCGGACTCCTCATCTCGTGATCAGCAATACTCGGGCTGGTCAAACGTTCTCTCCTGAACTGTCACGGGCATTCGCCTCTCACGTTTCCCCCGCGTGTGCCGGGCCACGGAAGCCGTGGTTGGATTTCCGGCTGCGCTAATATGTAAAAAGCCGAAGGACACCGTTCTTGGCATTCTACCCATTTCCGCCGAACAGTTGCCCGGGAATCGTGGCCATTGGCGGCCCCGCGCCTCCAGCGCCGCCAATGCCTGCCTCGCCAACCATGCTTGAGAAGGATCCAGCCATCTCCACGGACACATTTTTTGCCGCGCTCACCCGGTTCCGGGACCGAATCCTGCCGGCACCGGCCCAGGCCTGGCTGACGTCACCGGCCGGCCTGTGGACTGTTTTCGCCGCCGTCCACCTGTTCTTCCTGGTCTTCGCCGCCATCCTCTCCTCCCGGGGCGAGGCGTTCAGCGACACCTTCATCTACCGCAACTGGGCCGCAGTGGGCTTCGACGAAACCCGCATCACGGGTCCCAGCCCTTGGGTCTACCCCATCCTGGCCCTGGCCCCCATGGCGGTGGCCTACATGTTTGGCAGCGGGCCCTTCCTGTTCCTGTGGGTGCTGATGATCACCGTCCTGAACGCCCTTGCTGTGGCCAAACTCACCAGCTGGGGCCGGAACCGCAAGGCCATCCCGGCAGCCCTGTGGTGGATCTCGTTCACGGCTCTGCTGGGTTGGCTTGGTTTTGCCCGGGTGGACGGGTTCACTGCCCCCGTGGTCCTCATTGCGCTGTCGCTGGGCGTGTCCGCCCCGTTCCTGGCGTCCTTCATCCTCAGCGCGGCGACCTGGATGAAGGTCTGGCCGGCCGCCGTCGTGCTGGCCTTGTTCACGGTGGTCAAGGCGCGCATGCGCGTGGTGCTGGCGGGCGTGCTGGTGACCGCCGTCGTAGTCGGCATTGCGTTCTCCATGGGCTCGCTGCCCAAGCTGTTGAACTTCCTGACCCAGCAGGGCGATCGCGGCATGCAGCTCGAGGCGACGTTCACGACCCCCTGGCTGTGGATGAGCGTCTTCGGCATTGGCGGGGCGCACATGTACATGAACCAGGACATCAACTCGATGCAGGTGGATGGTCCCGGCACGGAAATCATGAGCGTGCTCATGCAGCCCCTGCTGGTGCTCGCCGCCCTGGTGGTGGCCGGGCTGATCTTCTGGGCCCTGCACACGGGCAAGCGGGTGGCCGGCGGCGTTGACCGCACCGAACTGCTGCTGCTCGGCGCACTGGCCCTGGCCACCGCGTTCGTGGTGTTCAACAAGGTCGGCTCCCCGCAGTTCATGGTGTGGCTCTCCCCCGCCGTTGCCGTGGGCCTGGCCTACAGCGCAAGGATGTGGCGGGTCCCGGCCGTCCTGCTCATCGTGATCGGCGCCCTGACCTTTGTGGTGTACCCCTTGTTCTATGACGCGCTGTCCCATAACAACCCCGTCATGGCCGGCGTCCTTTCGCTGCGCAACCTGCTGCTCGTGGTCCTCTTTGTGTGGGCCGTGCGGCAACTGTTCCTGATGGGGCGCACCTCCTCCGCCGCGGCCGCCCGTTCCCTGATCGGCACCCCGGCCGCGCCGGCCTCCGCCCCGGCGGCCCCGGCACCGGATGCCCCTGACCGCACCGCAGGCGGGGAGTCCTAAGATTTCCACGCCACTTTCCGTCAGGACGCTCCAACGCGCCACGGCCCTGCGCAACCAGTTCCTCCCGCCCAAGGTGCTGGCATGGTTCCGCACCCCCGCCAGCGTGTGGTGGGGCTTCACCGCCGTCCACCTGTACTTCCTGGCCTGGATGATGACGTTCATCGTCCACGGGGAGACCTTCAGCGACACCGCGCAATACCGCGAATGGGCGTTGCTCGGCTACAACCCGGCGCAGCTGGGCGATGCCATCAGCCCATGGGTCTACCCCGTCCTGGCCCAGCTGCCCATCTTCGCCGCCAACGTGTTTGGCCCGTCGCTGTACCTGCTGGGTTGGACGCTTATTGTCACCGCCCTGAACGCCGTGGGCATGGCGTACCTGACCCGCGGCAAGCGGGCACAAAGCGGCATTGCCCCCGCCTGGTTTTGGCTGTTCTTCACCGTTTTCATGGGATACCTCAGCTTTGCCCGGGTGGAGGGCATCACCGCGCCCATCGTGATCATCGCCCTGTTGTACGCGGCCGACCATCCCGTGGTGGCCGCCGTCCTCCTCTCCGTCGCCACCTGGATCAAGGTGTGGCCGGCCGCCGTCATCGCGCCCCTGCTCATTGCCAGCACCAAGCGGGTGCAGGTGCTGCTGGCGGGTGTCGCGGTCAGCGCCGTCGTCGCCGGTGCCACGGTTCTCAGCGGGGCCGGCTCCCACCTGCTGGAGTTTGCCGTGAACCAGGGCGAACGCGGCATGCAGCTGGAGGCCACGTTCTCCACGCCGTGGGTGTGGTTGAGCGTCTTCAATGTGGGCGGGTCCAGGATTGCCGACAACGTGGCCATCAATTCCACCGAGGTCTACGGGCCGGGCGCACCGTTGGCGGCGACGCTCATGCAGCCGCTGCTCATCCTGGCCACGGTGGCCGGGGCGGCGCTCATGATCTGGGCGCTGCGGCGCGGCGCCGAGCGCGAGGAACTGATCCTCGAAGGCTCCCTGCTGATGGTGAGCGCGTTCATCGTGTTCAACAAGGTCGGTTCCCCGCAGTTCATCATCTGGCTGGCCCCCGTGGTCGTTGCCGGGCTCACGCACCATTGGGAGCGGTGGAAGGTCCCGGCCATGCTGCTGATGGGCATCGCGTTCACCACGTTCGTCATCTACCCGCTGTTCTACACCCCGCTGATCCATGCCAACCCGATCATGGCGGCCGTGCTGACCATCCGCAACGTGCTGCTCGTGACCTTGCTGGCGTGGGCCGTGCGACGCACCGTGGAGCTTGGCCGGAAGGCCCGGCTCGCTCCCCTGCCGAGCTAGCTGCCGCCCGCTCCGGGGCAGCGCACCGTTCCGCGTTGAACCCGGTGTGGGTTTTGCGCGGAACACTGTTCCACGCAAAACCCACGGCCGGTTTGGCGTGGAACGCTTCGGCTACGCCCGCTGCGTCAGTGCGGAGCCGGTACGCGGTTGAACAGCAGCTTGCGCGTGTGCACGTCCACCACCAACAGGTACACCACGGCACCAATGGCCACCCAATAGGCCAACGACGCGGCCGCCACGGGGGTTGACACGAAATTCCAGACAAACACCTGGTCCTGGGCGCCAAACACTACGAAGAATCCCGTCACCACGTACAGGGTCTTAATCTGCCAGTTGTTGCGGATGCCCGTCACGGCCAGGAACGGCAGGAACCAGAGCACGTACCAGGGCTGGATGATCGGCGCCAGCAGCACGACGGCGGCAAACGCCAGGCCGAGCCTGCGCACCACGCGCCGGGAGTCGCCAAAGAGCACCAACCAGGCCGCTATTGCCACGCTTGCGAGGGTCAGCAAGGTCCGGAACCCGCCGGCCACGGCTCCGCCGTCCAGCCCCACCCCGTTCGCGGCCATCTCCACCAATTGCCCGAGGAACCCCGACGGCGAGTACCCGGTGTATCCGGGGGTTCCATCCAGGATGGCCCACGTCCAGCCAAATCCGAGCCCGTCGGGGATGCCGGCCAGGAACAGCAGCACCGCGGAAATGCCCGCAGTGCCCGCCCAGCAGGCAAATCGCCGCCCCCAGCCGGCCGCATGGCCCGCCCACAACAAGCCGATAAAGGGCAGCAGCACAATCGTGATGGGTTTGACGGCAATGGACGCCGTCACCAGGACGATGCCGCGCACCGGCCGCCCGCTGGCCGCATAGTAGGTGCCGGCCACGGCCAGCCCCAGCATCAAGGCGTCGTTGTGGGCACTGGCCACGAACGAAATCAGGAACAGCGGGTTGGCCGCCACAATCCACAACGCACGGGCGCCGCCAATGCCGTGGAGTTCGGCCAGTTTCGGGACGTAGATGACGCACAGGGCCACGCCGACGCAGGCGAACAGGCGGAACAACAGCACCGAAACATCCGGCTGCGCCCCGGTGATGCCCACCACGCCGCGGCTCAGCCACAAAAAGAGCGGGCCGTAGGGGGTGCGGTTTTCCGCCCAGGAGGGATCCGTGCCCAGCATGAACCAGTTACTTAGCGCCGAGATGCCCGTGGTGTAGGGGTTCATGCCCTCGGCCATCAGGCGTCCCTGGCCGGTGTAGGCGTAGACGTCGCGGGAAAAGATCGGCACCGCCAGGAACAAGGGGGCGCCCCACACCACCACCGCGCTGACCACGTGGCGCAACGCACCAGGGCCCCAGCCCGCCAACCGCTGGCCCAGCCGCAACCAGGAGCGCAGCATCACCATGGCGCCCACCGTCAGCAGGATGACGGAGACAATCACGCCGGATCCGTCCGTGCGCATCGCAATGACAATCGAATTGCGGATCAGTGGTGAGCCGTTGGCAATCCACCCCACGCCGACGGATCCGAGCAGCATCAGGACCGAGCCAAGCAATCCTTCCCAGATCGCAATCCGCGGGCGTGCGAGTTCCCGCACACGCGGAGTGGACGCACGGGGCAGGGCAGTCATCGCAGGCCTCCGGCCGTCAAAAATCAGTCAGCATCAATTGTCCCGGCCAGATGGCGGGGTACGGCGATTTTAGCAGTGCCGCCTGTGCCCGGACCGAAAGCGGTACATTGGACGGGTGCCTATTACTAATGAACGCATTGTGTGGATTGACTGTGAGATGACCGGCCTGGATGCCGTCAATGACGCCCTGATCGAGGTGGCGGTGCTGGTGACCGACTCCGAGCTGAACATTCTTGGCGAGGGCGTTGACGTGGTCATCAAGCCCTCCGGCGAGTCACTCGCGCAGATGAGCGACTTCGTGCGGAACATGCACACCTCCTCCAAGCTGATCGACGAGCTCGACGCCGGCACCACCATGGAGGACGCCCAGGAGCAGGTGCTCGCCTACATCAAGAAGTACGTGCCCCAGCCGAACAAGGCGCCCCTTGCCGGTAACTCGATCGGCACCGACAAGGTGTTCCTGGCCCGCGACATGCCCGAACTTGTCGACCACCTCCACTACCGGGTCATCGACGTCTCCACGATCAAGGAACTCTCCCGCCGCTGGTTTGCCCGTGCCTACTTCCAGTCCCCCGCCAAGACGGGCGGGCACCGCGCCCTGGGCGACATCAAGGACAGCATCAACGAGCTCCGCTACTACCGGGAAGCCGTTTTCGTGCCCGCGCCGGGACCGGATTCGGCCACCGCAAAAAAGATTGCGGCCAAGATCCAGGACTGACTTCCGCGATTTTCCAAGGATTTTCGGGGCAACAAAAAGCGATCTGAATCACTTTTTCCCAAAATGGGCCGTTTTTGGTTATGAACGCCCCGAAGATCCGGTAGAGTTTTCGTCGTTGCCAAAAGCGCAGGGCACACTTCACGGTGTGGCTGCCTGACGGTGGCGCATGGTGGGATTAGCTCAGTTGGCAGAGCGCCTGGTTGTGGTCCAGGAGGTCGCGGGTTCAACCCCCGTATCTCACCCCAAGGTGTTTCTTCAAGGAACACGAAACACCCCGGTCACTTGATCGGGGTGTTTTTCATTCCCCGCCGTTTTTGACAGAGGACTCCCCCATGACCATCCACCCCGTGACAATTTTGGGCGAACCCGTGCTGCACCGCCGGGCCGATGAAGTCACCGCCTTCGATGACGCCCTCAAATCGCTCGTGGCGGACATGTTCGAGACCATGGATGCCGCCAACGGCGTAGGCCTCGCCGCGCCGCAGATCGGCGTGGGGCTGCGGATCTTCACGTACAAGATGGAGAACGACGACGGCGTTCCCGACCGGGGCGTGCTGGTGAACCCCACGCTGACCGTGGGCAAGATCTCCGGCAAGAACCCCGACCCCGACGACGAGGTAGAGGGCTGTTTGTCCGTGCCCGGCATCGACTTCCCGCTCAAGCGCGCCGAATGGGTGCGGGTGCGCGGCTTTGACGTTGACGGCAACCCCCTGGATTTTGAAGCCACCGGCTGGTTCGCCCGGTGCATGCAGCACGAGTACGACCATCTCGACGGCAAGCTCTACGTAGACCGGCTCAACGACCGCTACGCCCGCAAGGCCAAGCGCGCCCGCAAGGAAAACGGCTGGGGCGTTCCCGGGCTGACCTGGATGCCGGGCGTGGACCCCGACCCCTTCGGCCACTAGTCCCCACTTGCCGGCCCGGAAAATCGCTGGCGCGATTTTTCGGGAACCTGGCAAGCGTGGGCCCTCCCACGCCCTCCCGCTTTTTGCCGCGCGGGGCGCGACAAAGAGCGGGTCCCTCGGGCGCGTGGGCCCAAACCCCGGCGAAACCCTGGCAAGTGAACTGGTCCCCGAATGTTGGACTTGGTAAATAAGAGTCTAGGTAGCGAGTGCCTGGGCCCGGTATTCCATCGGGCTCAGGCACTCGAGTGTTAACGAGATGCGGTCTTTGTTGTACCAGCGGATGTAGTCCTCGAGTTCAGTGATGAAGCTTTCGGGGCTGGTGTGTTCTTGGTGGTGGAACATCTCTTCTTTTAAGTGTCCGAAGAAGTTCTCCATCACTGAGTTATCCAGGCAATTGCCCTTGCGGGACATCGATTGGGTCATGCCGGCGTTGCTGAGCAGCTTCTGCCAGCTGGCGTGTTGGTACTGGAATCCTTGGTCCGAGTGCACCATTGGTGCCTCACCCGGTCCCAGAGTGCTGATCGCCTCGCTGAGCGATCGGTTGGTGAAGGCCGTGTTGGGCGACTCGGAGACCGCGAAGGAGACCACGGAGCGGTCGAACAGGTCCATGACCGGGGAGAGGTAGACCTTGCGGTCCGCGACCTTGAACTCGGTCACATCGGTCACCCACGTCAGGTTCGGTGCCGCGGTGACGAACTGGCGCTTGAGTAGGTTTTCAGCGATCTTGCCGACCTGGCCCTTGTAGGAGGAATACCTGCGGCGACTGCTGCGGACCTTGCAGACCAGATTCTCGGCGCGCATCAGCTTTAACACGGTCTTCTTCGCCACCTGCCATCCCTGGCGGCGCAGGAACGCATGGATGCGTCGGTGCCCGTAGCGGCCCTTGGCCTCGGTGAAGACCTCGTGGATCCGGGCACGGAGTTCTGCGTGCCGGTCAGGGGCCGTGAGCGCGGCCTGGCGGTGGAAGAACGTAGAGCGGGGCAGCCCGGCCGCGGCCAGGAGCAGGGGCAAGGGGTGAGAGGCCCTGAGGGCGATCACGGCGCTAACCTTCAACGCGGTGGTTGGTTCCTCAGGGCCCGTACTTTTTTTAGGTAGGCATTCTCGGCCTGCAACCGCTGGTTCTCAAGGCGCAGCTTCTCAAGCTCGCTAACCTCGGTAGGCAATTGGTCCACGGCGGTGTGTGGGCGGCCCCTCGGCCGGGGCTTGAGAGCGTCCTCACCGTCCTGGCGATACCGCCGAACCCAGCTTTGAACGAGTTTCGGCGAACTCAAGTGATACAACTGGGCCAGTTCCGTCGATGTTGCTTCAGCAGCGAGGAACTGACGAACCACCTTGATCTTGAACTCAAATGAATACGCTGGCACAGCCGGTCGTCTATCCAAAGCGGCCCTACCCCAAATCTTGAAACGTTGCTCCAAGCGCTTACAGGCATCCCTGCTGACCTGCAGCCGAGAAGAAACCGCACCATAGCCGAAGCCTTCCTCGAACAACCCTATGGCAGCAACCCGCTGCCGAGCACTCAACGAACTCCGCGAATCCATAAAAAACTCCCCGAAAGTAAGGAACCGAATTAATCAGTCCAACTTTCGGGGAGCAGTTCACAAGCGTGGGCCCACCCAGCGACTCCCCTGTCCGTCTTCGTGCCTGTCGCGTGGCCAGTGCGGCCCGGCAGGAGTATCGTGCCTCTCAAGCGTGATCCACGCCGGCAGGAGTGAGTTGACCTGCCGAATGCGCGGACAATCGGTGAGGGGAAATCATGGCCACCACGAAAGACCAGGGCGCAAGTACCGGAATCCCGCGGAAAGTCGTTGGCTTGGCCGTGGCAGGGGCCGTGGGCGGATTTCTCTTCGGCTTTGACTCCTCCGTGGTCAACGGTGCCGTTGACGCCATCCAGGGCCAATTCAAGCTCGGCGACGCGCTGACCGGCTTCGCAGTCGCCGTCGCCCTGCTAGGTTGCGCGGTCGGCGCCTATATGGCGGGAAAGATCGCCGACGCCAAGGGCCGCCTGCCCGCCATGAAGCTCGGCGCCCTGCTGTTCCTGGTCAGCGCCATCGGCACCGGGCTGGCATTCAACGTGCTCGACCTGATCTTCTGGCGCCTCGTTGGCGGGCTTGGCATCGGCCTGGCCTCGGTGATCGCCCCCGCCTACATTTCCGAAATCTCCCCGCGCCGCCACCGCGGTCGACTCGCCTCACTGCAACAATTGGCGATCACGGTGGGCATCTTCGCCGCCCTGCTCTCCGACGCCTTGTTTGCCAACGCCGCGGGCAGCGCCGTCAAGGAATTGTGGTTTGGCTTGCCCGCCTGGCGCTGGATGTTCCTGGCCGGCGCCATCCCGGCGATCGCCTACGGCTGGATCGCGTTCGTCCTGCCCGAGTCGCCCCGTTTCCTGGTGCTGAAGGGCAAGGAGGAGGAAGCCGCCAAGGTTTTCGCGACGATTGCCCCCGACGACGACATTGAGCGCAGCATCCGCGAAATCAAGGAGGCGGTCAAGGAGGATTCGCTCTCCGCCAAGAAAGGCTCGCTGCGCGGCAAACGCCTGGGCCTGCTGCCGGTGGTGTGGATCGGCATCATCCTCTCGGTCCTCCAGCAGTTCGTGGGCATCAACGTCATCTTCTACTACTCCACCACCCTGTGGCGGGCCGTTGGCTTCCAGGAAAAGGATTCGCTGACCATCTCCGTCGTCACCGCGATAGTGAACATCCTTGTCACCCTGGTGGCCATTGCGCTCGTGGACAGGATCGGCCGCCGCCCCATCCTGCTCACCGGATCCATCGGCATGGCCGTGTCCCTGGGCGTCATGGCCCTGGCGTTCGCCTCGTCCACGGGATCCGGCAAGGACGTCAGCCTGCCTGGCGCCTGGGGCCCCGTGGCCCTCGTGGCGGCCAATGTCTTCGTCATCAGCTTTGGCGCCTCCTGGGGTCCCCTCGTCTGGGTGCTCCTGGGTGAGATCTTCCCGTCCCGCATCCGCGCCCGCGCCCTGGGCTTGGCGGCCGCCGCCCAATGGATCGCGAACTTCCTGATCACGCTCAGCTTCCCCATCATGGCCGCGGCGTCCCTGCCGCTGACGTACGGCATGTACGCGCTGTTTGCGGCGGCGTCGTTCTTCTTCGTCATGTTCAAGGTCCCGGAAACCAACGGCATGTCCCTGGAGCAGGCCGAGACGTTGTTCGTGAAGAAGGTCAAGCCCGCCAAGTAGCCGGACCTCATGGTGGTAGGTAGTTCGCTAAGCTGGTTTGATGATCCCGCACACGGCCGTGAGCCATGAGTTGACCCTTGACTACCTCGACGTTGCCCCAGAGGACAGGGCCGGATGCCTGCCGCTGCTGGAGGGGCCCATCAGCCCCACGGCGGCCGTGGTCCAGGATTACCTGGCAGCCCGGCTGGGCAGCCCCGACGACTCCGTGCCGGAGCTGGGCACCGCCACGCTTCCCGTCACGGAACGGGACTGGCTGGCGGCCATGCTCCGGTTTGTGCCGGCCCTGCTGGAATGGCATGCCCGCAAGGACATTCCCGACGCCGTCACCCGGGACACGCTGGCGGACTTCGGCCGCCAAATGGCCATCAACCGTCGAGTGCACGGCAGCTTCGGCATGGACACGTACAAGTGGCTCACCCATGTTTTCGCCGGCAGGATCTTCCAGCTGGGGCGCCTGCAATACCTGATCCACCAGCCCGCCGCCGCCATTCCGGGCGTGTCCGACGGCGAGTGGATCCTGGGCGTCCACATCCCCGAAGGCGGCGGCCTCAGCACGGTCGCGGTGGCCGAGAGCCTGGCGGCGGCAGTGCCGTTCTTCGCCACGCATTTCCCGGACCAGCCTGTGGCGACCGCCAACTGTGAGTCCTGGCTGCTGGACCCGTACCTTGCCGCCAACATTGACGAGTGGTCCAACATCCACCGCTTCGCCGCCCTCTTCACCCCCTACGGCGAACCGCGCGACGAACCAAGCGACGCCGTGTACTTCACGTTCCGCACACGCAGCATGGACCACCTGGACGAACTGCCTCGCGCAACAGCCCTTCAGCGGTTGGTCCTTGACCGTATCGCGGCCGGGGGCACCTGGCAGCTGGGCTTCGGCTACCTGGTGCTTCCCCGCTAACCCGGGCGCCGCCGTCGTCCGTCGCCGGTGCACCGCGGGCCGGGCAAGGCTGCGGTAAACTTGGGAGTTGCTGTTTAGACCCAGCCACGAAAAACCTACGCCGCCAGAAAGCAGTCTTGTGTCCACTCCGGTCCAGTCCCCCGCCCGCGCCACCGAAATCACCGGCCAGGCGGGCCGGCGTCGCACCTTCGCCGTCATCTCCCACCCGGATGCCGGCAAGTCGACCCTGACCGAGGCCCTGGCCCTGCACGCCAAGGTCATCGGCACGGCGGGCGCCACGAACGGCAAGTCCAACCGCAAGGACACGGTCTCCGACTGGCAGCAGATGGAAAAGGACCGCGGCATCTCCATCAGCTCCGCGGCCCTGCAGTTCTCCTACCGGGACACCGTCATCAACCTCCTCGACACCCCGGGCCACGCGGACTTCTCCGAGGACACGTACCGGGTGCTGGCCGCCGTCGACTGCGCCGTCATGTTGGTGGATGCCGGTAAGGGCCTGGAAACGCAGACCATGAAGCTCTTCGAGGTGTGCCGCCAGCGCAACCTTCCCATCATCACGGTCATCAACAAGTGGGACCGGCCCGGCCTGGACCCGCTGGAACTGATGGACGAGATCACCGAACGCACCGGCCTGACGCCCATGCCGCTGACCTGGGCCATCGGCATTGCCGGCGACTTCCGCGGCGTCTGGGATATCCAGCGCAACGAATTCGCCAAGTTTGCCCGCAACAGCTCCGGCGCCCACATTGCGCTGACCGAATACCTCACGCCGGAGCAGGCAGCCGAGTCCGAAGGCGTTGCCTGGGACGATTCCATCGACGAGGCCTCCCTGGTGGTCGACGCCGATGCCCCCCTCGACCTGGAAGCCTTCTACGCCGGCAAGGCCACCCCGCTGTTGTTCTCCTCCGCTGCGCTGAACTTTGGCGTCAAGCAGATCCTGGACACGCTGGTGGACTATGCTCCCCCGGCGGCGCCGCGGCCCGACGTCACGGGCGGCACCCGCCCCGTGGAGGCCCCGTTCTCGGGCTTCGTGTTCAAGGTCCAGGCCGGCATGAACCAGGCCCACCGCGACCACGTGGCGTTCATCCGCGTGTGCTCGGGCATGTTTGAACGCGGCATGGTGGTCACCCAGGGCCGCACCGGCAAGTCCTTTGCCACCAAGTACGCCCAGCAGGTCTTTGGCCGCGAACGTGAAGTCATCGACACTGCGTTCCCGGGCGACGTCGTCGGCCTCGTCAATGCCTCGGCCCTGCGCGTGGGCGACAGCCTGTTCGTGGAGGAGCCGGTGGAATACCCGGCCATCCCCTTGTTCGCGCCCGAGCACTTCCAGGTGGCCCGCTCCAAGGACCCCAGCAAGTACAAGCAATTCCGCCGCGGCATCGAGCAGCTCGAGCACGAGGGCGTCATCCAGGTGCTGCGCTCGGACCTGCGCGGAGACCAGGCGCCCGTGCTGGCCGCCGTCGGACCCATGCAGTTCGAGGTGGTCGAGGACCGCATGCACCACGACTTCAACGCCCCCATGCGCCTGGAGCGGTTGCCCTACTCCCTGGCCCGGCTGACGACACCGGACGCCGCCGCCACGCTGAGCACCGTCCACGGCGCCGAGGTGCTTGAGCGCAGCGACGGGGAATTCCTGGCGTTGTTCAACGACATCTGGGCCATGCGCCGGGTTGAAAAGAACTACCCGGACCTGCCGTTGACCGAAATCGGGACCGCGCGGGACTAGTTTTCCCGCACGACCCGTTGCAGGTCCTCGGCGGCCAGGTCACGCAGTTCATGGAGCTGGTCCATGCGCGCCTGGGTGATGAAACCGTCGCGCAGATCGTTGGTGGCGCGGGTCAGCTGGCGGTTGGCCTCGTCCAGGTTGTCTTGGGCTAGTTTTACCGGGTTATTGAACTCTGTTTCACTCATAGCGGCATCATTGCACCAATTGGGTGCCCCCGCCAATACCTGCCCACGGTGGCATGCAGCGTGTCAGGGATTGGCGCCTAGTTCAGGTACCCGGAGGGCAGCGCCCGCTGTCCGGGACAGGCCCCGAGCACCCGTTTCATGGCCTCCTTTTCCGCCGGCGCCAGCCACAGCCGGTACGCGGCCTTCACGGAAATCTGCCGGGCCACGTACTGGCAGCGGAACTTCTTCGCCGGCGGCAGCCAGCTTGCGGCGTCGGAATCGGATTTCTCCTGGTTGGCCGGGCCGTCAACGGCGAGCAGGTTCAACGGATCGTTGGCGAGGCTTTGGCGCTGGACGGCGGTGAGGGCCTGCGCCCCGGTTTGCCAGGCGTTGCCCAGGGCCACCACGTGGTCAATCTGCACCGCGGCGCTCGTGTCCGCACCCCGGGCAAACTTCACGATCTTCCCGGTGTATGGTTCGTGCAGGGTGCCCGCCTCCACCAGGCACTCCGATCCGGCCTTGTAGGTGATGTCCGTGAGGTCGCGGCGCAGGATGTCGTTGCGGGTGTCGCAGCCGTTGGCGTCCGCATCGAGCCAGGCCTCCCCGAAGACGGTGCGGTCGTAACCGGTGGCCGGGGCCTTGCCCTTGACCGGCAGCGTGTCCAGGACGGCCAGGGCCGTGGCCGGACCCACGACGACGGCCGGCTTGCCCAGCCCGGGCGGCGGGGTGCTTTCCACGGGAGGCGGACCGGCGTCGGCCTCGAACGGCCACCGTCCGCTGGCGTTCAGCCAGCCGGCCACCAGGCACAACAGCAGCACGCCGAGGACCGCGATAGCCGCCAGGAGGCCGCGCACCGTGCCGCGGCCGCCTTTTCCCGATGACCGCGGGACGGCGCGGGTCGGCGGGTCGTGATGCCGTGTTTGCACCGCATGCCGTGACATGGCCGTCCTCTCCCCGGGCCCGCGGCCGGGTCCGGATCACCATGGTTCCACTCTAGGCAGTCGGGCGGAATCGTGCCGCCGGTTATCCACACCCCGGTCTGTGTTGCAGTTATTCGACGAAAATGCCATGGGAAAGCGCATTCCGGTCCATCGTGTGCAACACAGATTCCAGGGGTTTAGGCGTGCAGCGCCTTGTACATGGTGTGCAGGCCCACGGGGCCGAGGACGGGGTGGAGGAACGCACCGGGAATGGTGGTCATGATGCCAAAGCCGAGCGACTCCCACAGGTACACGGCGCCCGTGTTGGATTCGACGACGGCGTTGAACACCATGGCTGCGTAGTCATCGGCGAATGCCGCATTCAGCACGTGGTGCGCCAGGAGCCGGCCATAACCCTTTCCTTCGTGGTCCGGATGAACGGCGAAGGACGCGTTGGCAATGTGGCTGCCGGCGCCGGGAAAATTGGGGTGCAGCTGTGCACTGGCGACGATCATCGGAGCCGAAGTCCCGCCGGTCTCCTCCGTGACGACGAAGGTGCGGGTCGGGCGGGCCGGGGTTGCGGCGTCGTTCTCGGAAACGGCAGCATCCGCGGGCATCCAGGCCGTGCGGATGGTGTCCTGGTGCGCGTCCCGGGGGAAGGTGTAGGTCTCCCCGGCGCGGATGATCGGTTCGAGGACGGCCCAGATTCCCGGCCAGTCGGCGGTGGTTGCCTCACGTATCAACATGCCCGCCAGTCTACGCACAGCCTGGGCGCACGTCAGTTGCGGCCGTCACACGGCGCAGCGCGGCTGCGGCGGCCCGGGCAATGAAAATCGGCTTGGCCCTGGTGGGCCAAGCCGATTCGTCAGACAAGGAACCATCTACTTCACTACGGACAGGGTCTGCGCCAAAACCTTAGCTTGCTCTTTGGACCAAACCCTGGTGACGGTCGACTTCTTCGTTATTGTCGTCTTGTAAACCTTGCGTTCCAAGGGATACACATTCGTGGTGAACCGTGATCCAAGGATCGGGCGGATGTTCGGTTCTTCCGGAAACGAATCACCCCAAATCATTTGGCCGGCAACGTACCAGTTGTTGTCCGTATACGGGAAATACCCGGCTCGGGCCTTGTAGACACCATCGAACGCACCGGTGCATTCCAGGAACAGCAAGTCAACGTCGTACCCTTCGGTGTAGTGGGGTTCAACCTTGACAACCTTGCAGTTCATTTTGACGAGCTTGCTGCCGTTCGACACCAGCGTTGTCGACTTGACGTCCCTGGTCGTCGTCTTGTTGGTCCAGGTTTTGAATTTTGCCGTGGTGGTGACCTGATATTTACCTGCCGCCAGGCTGGCCGAGGGCACGTTTTTCGCCACGATCCGGCTACCTTGCTTCACGGTGATCCTGGAAGACGCGATCTGAACCTGACCGGACGACTTGACGACCGGCTTGACCACAGCCCGCTTGGTCTTCTTGTCCACCTTGATGGTCGGGATCTTATTGATTGCGACTTTCGTCACTACTGGCTTGGTGGCCTGCGCCGCTGCCATCGGCGATGCCGTCGTGAACGGTGCAGCGTTCGCTGTCAGACTGCCGGAAACGGCGAGCCCGGCTGCCATGGTTAGCGCCATAAGCGGCACAAAAATGCGTCGAGACATTGTTCCCCCAAAGGAATAATATGCGTGAGATGAAGCACAAGAATAACAGCCAGGATGTCCCCGATCGCATTCCTGTTGCGCGCCTGACAATTAGATGGCACGCATACGACTTCCCGAAAATCTGGGCCACTTGCAGCCAATACTGCGGCCACGACGCCTTTCCTTACCAGCCACCAATAGCCGGGGAGTATTCAGGGAGTTTCAACCCTGAAGGTGTCCTCAAAACCCCAAAAAGATAGGAAAGCTCCCTAGTAGCAATTTGAGGGTATTCGGCACAAAAATGGCGCCTAAACCCCTGAAATTCAGGGGCAAAGACGCCATTTTGTGGATAGGGCAGCCTGTACGCCGGGTTTTGTCATCCGCAGCCGTTACCCGCTGCGGAGAGGCAACCATCCATCTACGAACGCCGTTGCCGACGCCCTCTAGCAGCCTACCCAGGCACTCGGGCGAACAGCCCTCAGTCATGCCCTGTCTGGCCTTGCTCCGGGTGGGGTTTACCGAGCTTCCCCAGTCACCTGGGGAACTGGTGGTCTCTTACACCACCGTTTCACCCTTACCTGCGCGGCCTTGCGGCCGGCGGGCGGTCTATTCTCTGTGGCACTTTCCTGCGGGTTGCCCCGAGTGGGCGTTACCCACCACCCCGTTCTGTGGAGCCCGGACGTTCCTCGAATCACTTGCGCGACTCGCGGTTGCCCAGCTGCCCTATCCAGCTACCTAGTGTACCGTCCGGAAGGAACTGCCGGGACGCTACAGCGCGCCCACCCGTTCGAAGCCCACCGGAGCGGCGTCCGGGAATGCCCTCGGGTGCACCCGGGTCATGGTCTCCATGACGCGGACCACCTGGCAGCTGTAGCCGAATTCGTTGTCGTACCAGACGTAGAGCACCAGGTTCTTGTCGGTGCTGATGGTGGCCAGGCCGTCGACGATGCCGGCACGCCGGGAGCCCACAAAGTCAGTGGAGACCACTTCGGGGGAATCGATGTAGTCGATCTGCTTGCGCAGTTCCGAGTTCAGCGACATGTCACGCAGGTAGGTGTTGACCTCGTCCTTGGTGGTGCCGTTCTCCAGCGTCAGGTTCAGGATCGCCATGGACACGTCCGGGGTTGGGACGCGGATGGAGTTGCCCGTCAGCTTCCCTTCCAGCTCCGGCAGGGCCTTCGCGACGGCCTTGGCGGCACCCGTCTCGGTCAGCACCATGTTCAGGGCCGCCGAACGTCCGCGCCGGTCGCCCTTGTGGAAGTTGTCGGTCAGGTTTTGGTCGTTCGTAAACGAGTGCACCGTCTCGACGTGGCCGTGCACAATGCCGAACTTGTCGTTGAGCGCCTTGAGCACGGGCGTGATCGCATTCGTGGTGCAGGACGCGGCGGTGACGATGACGTCGTCGTCCGTGATGGTGCCGTGGTTGATGCCGTGCACGATGTTCTTCAGTGCGCCCTTGCCCGGCGCGGTCAGCAGCACACGGGCGACGCCGGGGCTCAGCAGGTGCTGGGACAGCCCGGCCTCGTCACGCCAGCGGCCGGTGTTGTCGACCACCAGAGCGTTGTTGATCCCGAACGCGGTGTAATCGATGGAGGTGGGGTCATCCGAGTAGATAACTTGGATGGCCGTGCCGTTGGCGAGGATGACGTTGTTTTCCTCATCGACCGTGATGGTTCCGTTGAACGGACCGTGCACGGAGTCGCGGCGCAGCAGGCTCGCACGCTTGGTGAGGTCGGCGTCGGAGCCGCGGCGCACCACGATGGCGCGCAGGCGCAGGCCGTGCCCGCCGCCGGAGTGCTCAATGAGGATGCGGGCCAGCAGGCGCCCGATCCGGCCAAAGCCATACAGCACCACGTCGGTGCAGTCGCGCTCGTCAAAGCCGAAACGGTCGACGACGTCGGCCAGTTCCGTGCGCAGGAACGCCTCCAGGGTCTGGCCGGCACCGGCCTCCTTGTAACGGGCGTTCAAGCGGGCGAGGTCGACGGATGCGGCGCCCAGCTGCAGGGTCACCAACGCTTCCAGCAGCGGCAGGGTTTCCTCAACGGGAAGTTCAACCTCGTCAATCTGCCGCGCGAAGCGGTGCGCCTTGAGCAGGCTGATGACGGACTGGTTAATCAGGGAACGGCCGTGGATGCTCGTCACCACATTGTTTTCGCGGTAGAGGCGGCCAATCAACGGAATCATTGCTTCCGCCATGGTTTCGCGCTGGATCCATGAATCGAGCGCGGCGTCACTGTTCACTGTCACGTAAATAACCTTTTCTAGCCCAAAACACCCTTGGTTTAGGCCGAGACCATCTTAGGCAGCGCCACACGGTTACCCGCGAGTTCCGTGAGGCACTTCACTAGACCGGTCTATCCCCACCCACGACCTCCACACCTTGCTTCGCTAGCAGCGGGCCCCTCGGTCGCATGGCCCCACCGTTCATTACCGATAAGCTCTCATGGTGCTGATTCTGCTTCCCCCGTCCGAAGGCAAGACCCCCGCCGACGCCGGCGACCCCGTTGACCTGGAACAACTCCACTTTCCGGAGCTGACGGCGGCACGGCAGGATGTGGCCGAAGCCCTTGCCGCCGTCTCCGCCCAGGACGACGCGCTGGCACACCTGGGCGTGGGCGCGTCGCTGTCCCACGAGGTGCTGCGCAACACCCGCCTGGCCCATGAACCCGCCGCCCCGGCGCACAGCATCTACACGGGGGTCCTCTACGACGCCCTGGGCTACCGCAGCATGACGCCCACCCAGAAGCGCAAGGCGGACGACGCCGTCGTGGTTGTCTCCGGGCTGTGGGGCGCCGTGGGGTTCGCGGACAGGATCCCGGCGTACCGGCTCTCGATGTCGGTGGGCCTGCCGGGCGTGGGAAAACTGGCAAGCTATTGGAAACCCAAGCTGGCCCGCGCACTTGAGGACTTCAGCACGGCGCACTTGCTGGTGGACTGCCGGTCGAGCACCTACGCGGCGGCGTGGGTGCCCGCACCCGAACGCACCGTGGCCGTTAATGTGTTCACGGAACGGGACGGCACCCGCAAGGTGGTCTCGCACTTCGCCAAGCACACGCGCGGCGAACTGGCCCGCCACCTGCTCACCCGGCGCGGCAAGGCTCCCGAGACGCCGGAGCAGCTGGCTAAGGCCGCCGCCGAAAAGTGGCAGGTTGAACTGGTGCCCGGCACGGCCCGCAAGGCCCACATGCTCAACATCATCCTCGAGGACTGACAACGCCCTCGTCCAGGTCTATGTTGCAGTTGTTGGACCGATTTGCCCGATTTTCGGGGTTTTTCGTCCAACAACTGCAACATAGACGCGGGGGGCTATTTCAGCGGTGGGCTAGTTCCATTCGGGCGAGCGGACCAGGATGGCGCCCGAATCCGGGCAGAATACGACGTCGTCGGCGGGCGCATTCTTGATGGCGGCGAGGTCGCCGGGGCTCAGCTGCATGCCGGAACCCTCGGAGGTGCCGTGAAAGAGCCGTGCCACGCCAACGCCGTACTTGGCCAGCGTGCGGTCATAGATCGCCAGCAGTGCCGGCTCAAAGGTGGCTGCCAATTCGGCGCGTTCGCCGGCGGTGGCATCGCGTTCCATACGCAACGCGCCAAGCTTTCCGCGGATCTCCGACACCACCTCGTCGAGGACTGACTGCATTTGCGCCACGAGCGCCTGCTGCGCTCCCTGGCGGGCGGTGGCGGCCTCGAGGTTTTCCATAAGTTCGAGCTCCACGTCCTCCAGCTCCCCCCGGCGCTTGGTGAGGGATTCGATGTCGCTTTGGAGTGCCACCAGGTCCTTGGAGAGTCCGGTACCGCTGTTGAGCTTGGCGTCGTCCTTGGCAATGCGGGCCGCGACCGCGGCGACGTCGTCCTCGGACTTGGTCAGGGCGCGGGTGGCGTCGCTGACGGCGGTGTCCAGGACCACCAGATCGCTCTTCGCGACCGTGACGCCCGCGTGCAGATCGGGCAGCCGGGGGTCTTCCTTCAACGCTTTCGCCTGGACGTCCAGGCCACGCAATTTGCCGTCCAAAACCGCAATGTCCAAAAGGCGCATTTGTTCCGCCGGTGCTGCCTTAGCCATGTATTTCCTCCTGCTGGACCAACATTGATGTTCTACGTTCCCTGATGCCAGCCTAGTTGCCGGGCGTCAGGATAAAGTCCCACGGATCCGTGTTGGTTTGGCTGACCGCCAATTCCGCCTCGAACCCCTGGTCCGCCAACACATTGCCCAGCGCCTGGGCGGCGGCGGGAAGCCACAGCCACTCGCTGGCGAAGTGGGAAAGGTCTATCAGGTAGGGCCGGCCGTCCGAGCTCGCTTCACGGGCTTCCGACGCCGGATGGTGACGCAGGTCCGCCGTCACAAACACGTCGGCGTCACTGGCCCGGACGGCGTCGAACAAACTGTCCCCGGCGCCCCCGCACACGGCCACCTTGTGGACCAGCGCGTCGCGGTCTCCGGCCACGCGCACTCCCCCGGCCACGGACGGCAGGGTCAGGAAGATCCGGGCGGCGAGGTCGCCAAGCTTTTCGGCGCCCGGCAGCATGCCCACCCGGCCAATCCCCTCCTCCACCAGGCCATGCGTGGCGGGCATCAGGGGGGCGGCGTCCACCAGGCCCAAGGCGTCGGCCAGGACGTCCGACACCCCGCCCACGGCACTGTCACCGTTGGTGTGCACGGTCAGGAGCGCGCAGCCGCCCTCGATTAGTCGGTGCACGGCACGGCCCTTCCCGGACGTTGCAGCCACCGAGTTCACGCCCTTGAGCAGCAGCGGATGGTGTGTGATGAGCAGTTTGGCGCCCCACTCAAGGGCCTCGTCAATGACTTCGAGGGTGGGGTCCACGGCGAACATGATGCGGTCGACGTCGGCATCCGGGCGTCCTGCAACCAGGCCCACACGGTCCCAATCCTCGGCTAGCGATTCGGGCCAGAGTTCCTCCACGGCCAGCAGCACCTCGGACAACGTGGGGGTGTCCAGCTCCTCCGCGCCGAGCTCGGCGGTGCCTCCTGCCGCGGGCGCGGCAAGGCTTTGGGCCGCCAACGACGCCGGAGCCTCCGGAAGGGCGCCGTCCTCGGGCAGTTCGTCCTCGGGCAGCTCGTCGTCGAACTGCTCATCGCGGGAATCGGCGACGGCTAGGTCAAGATCCGCGTGCTCCGTGGCGTCCTCGGGTGCAACATAGCCGGCCGGCGCCTCGGCACCGGGGGCACCCGGGCCTGATTCGCCGTCGTGCCTGGGATCGCTTGGTTCCATGCTCATGTTTCTAGCTTAGTGCGCAGTGGGGCAGGCCACGCCCGGGAATCAAATCGCCGGCACCCGACTTATACATGGATGTGAAAACTTTTGTATTGGGCGGCGGTTGCTTCTGGTGTTTGGATGCGGTGTACCAAATGACCAAGGGGGTGAAATCGGTGGTGTCCGGATATACCGGCGGGGCCATTCCCTACCCCACCTATGACCAGATCTGTTCCGGCATGACGGGGCACGCGGAAGTGGTCGCGGTGACCTTCGACGAGACGGTGATTCCGGCCGACGTCATCTTGGACATGTTCTTCACCCAGCACGACCCCACCACCTTGAACCGGCAGGGCTACGACACGGGCACCCAGTACCGGTCCTCCATGTTCTACACGAACGCCGAGGACGAGGCCGCATTCCGTGCCGCGATTGTGCGCAACCAGCCCAACTGGCGCGATCCGATCGTGACCGAGGTGACCCGGTTGGGAGACGTGTATGAGGCCGAGGACTACCACCAGGACTTTTACGCACAACGCCCGGGAGTGGGTTATTGCCAGGTCATTATCAACCCAAAGATCGCCAAAGTGAGAAAACATTACGCAGAGTGGCTCACCGCGTAGAAACCGGGCATCCGGCTCGTTACGCTGGCGCATAAGTACACTTTTGGGCCACACGGTTCGCGTGGCCGTCATTCCTTGAAATTCTTAGAACAGGACCTTCCATGGGACGTATTTACGACAATGTCACCCAGCTTGTTGGCGGCACGCCGCTGGTGCGCCTGAACCGACTCACCGAGGGCCTGAACGCCACTGTCGCCGTGAAGCTCGAGTTCTACAACCCGGCCAACAGCGTCAAGGACCGCATCGGTGTGGCCATTGTCGACGCCGCGGAAAAGTCCGGCGAACTCAAGCCCGGCGGAACCATCGTTGAGGGCACCTCCGGCAACACCGGAATCGCCCTGGCCATGGTGGGTGCGGCCCGCGGCTACAAGGTCATCCTGACCATGCCCGAGACCATGTCCACCGAACGCCGGGTCATGCTGCGCGCCTTCGGTGCCGAGATCGTGCTGACCCCGGGCTCCGAGGGCATGCGCGGCGCCGTGGAAAAGGCCAAGGAAATCGTGGCCAACACGGAAAACGCCATCTGGGCCCAGCAGTTCGCCAACCAGGCCAACCCGGACATCCACCGCGCCACCACCGGCGAGGAAATCTGGGAAGACACCAACGGCGCCATTGACATCCTGGTGGCCGGCATCGGCACCGGCGGCACCATCACGGGCGCCGGCCAGCTCCTGAAGTCCCGCAAGCCCGGCGTGAAGATCGTGGCAGTGGAACCGATCGACTCCGCCATCCTCAACGGCGGCGCACCCGGCCCGCACAAGATCCAGGGCCTGGGCGCCAACTTCATCCCCGAGGTCCTCGACCAGGGCATCTACGACGAAGTCCTCGACGCCACCCTGGAGGACTCCGTGGCCGTTGCCCGCGCCATGGGCACCCAGGAAGGCATCCTCGGCGGCATCTCCGCCGGCGCCGCCGTTTGGGGAGCCCTGGAGCTTGCCAAGCGCGAAGAGAACGCCGGCAAGCTGATCGTGGCCGTGGTGCCCGACTTCGGTGAGCGCTACATCTCCACCGTGCTTTACGACGACATCCGCGGCTAATCCCCTACTGTCCGGCCTGACACATCGCTGGCGCGATGTATCAGGAACCTGGACAGCGGGGGCCCAAACTCGGGCCCCAAAACTGGGGCCCAGGTACGGGGCCGCACACCTTCATACAGGAAAGAAGTCTGTGGGATTTTTCGCAAGATTGCGCGAGGACCTCGAGGCCGCCCGGTCACATGACCCGGCGGCCCGCGGTTCCGTGGAGAACTTTTTTGTCTATTCCGGGCTGCACGCCATCTGGATACACCGGCTCACGCACAAGATGTGGGCCAACCCGTCCCTCCGGTTCCCGGCGCGCGCCCTGTCCCAACTGGCCCGTTTCGCCACGGGGATCGAGATCCACCCGGGCGCCACAGTGGGCAAGCGGTTCTTCATTGACCACGGCATGGGCGTCGTGATCGGGGAGACCGCGGAAATCGGCGAGGACGTCATGATCTACCACGGCGTCACGCTGGGCGGCCGCTCCCTGGCGAAGGTCAAGCGGCACCCCACCATCGGCAACCGGGTCACCATTGGTGCCGGCGCCAAGGTTTTGGGCCCCATCTACATCGGTGACGATTCGGCGGTGGGGGCCAACGCCGTCGTCGTCAAGGATGCGCCCGCCAATTCCATCATCACCGGAATCCCGGCGACGTGGCGGCATCGGGACGAGAAGCGTGAAATGGCCCCGGCCGTGGACCCGGCCGAATACATCGATCCCGCCATGTGGATCTAGCCCCGCCTTGGCCGCCTGTGGCGCGGTGACTACCGGTTTCCGGAAGTCACCGCGCCACAGGTGTTTAAGGACGACGGCGCCATGAGGACGACGACGGCCGCTCAGGCGAAGTAGTGCCCCTGCTCGAGGTCCGCAAGGAGCCCCGGCTGCACAGCTTGCCACCCCATCAGCTCCCGGGTGAGGGTGCTGGATGCCGACATGTCGACCCCGAGGAGCGCCCCCAGGAAGCCGAAGTCCTCGGCGGGCCTGGAGGCCGCGGGCAGGCCAAGGCGGCGGCCAATCACGCCAGCGAAGTCACGGACGGCAACGCCCTCATCGCCCACGGCGTGCAGCACCGATCCGGCCGGTGCCGCTTCGAGGGCGAGCCGGAACAGCCGCGCGGCATCCTTTGCGTGGACTGCAGGCCAGCGGCTGGAGCCGTCCCCCACGTACCCGGAGACACCCGACTCTCGGGCGAGGCCCACCAGCCGGGGAATGAAGCCGTGGAGGTCACCGTCACCGTGCACCGAACGGGGCAGCCGCACCACGGACGATCTCACGCCGCGGGCTGCCAGGGCCAGGGCCGCCCTGGCGTTTTCGGCCCGGGCTGCCATGGGGCCTGCCCACGCAGGATCGTCCCGCTCTGTAGCGGCCCGTCCGGGGATCATCGGTGTCCCGGAGGCGATGACCAGGGGCTTGCCCGAGTCGAGAAGGGCGGCACCCAGTGCGGTGATGGCGCTGCCGTCCACCTTTGCCGCATCGTCCGCCCGGCTGAAGTCATGGACGTAGGCAAGGTGGATGACCCCGTCGGAGCCGGCTGCCCCGGCCCGCAGGGTGTCCAGGTCATCGAGTCCGCCGCGCAGCACTTCGCCGCCCGCCACCGTGATGGCGGCGGCCGCGGAGTCGCTCCTGGCAAGCCCAAGGACCTGGTGGCCCGCGTTGATGAGTTCGGGGACGACCGCCGAGCCGATCCAGCCGGACGCGCCCGTGATGAATATCTGCATGAAAAGCTCCTAATGTCAGTGGCTGTCATCAGTGTAACGCCGCATGTCAGCCACTGTCATCGCTTTACGGGAACTTCTTTCCGCACCCCCTGCGCTATCGATGGGAAGAGCGTGGCCAGTGCGTTTCGCACGGCGCTTTCACGCCTCAAGATACGCCCGGGCGATCCCTCGTAGCGCAACCTCGTACGCCTGCGCCCAATCACCACCCGGCAGCGGGGTGTTGGCCAGCTCAAGACCGACCAGTCCATGGACCTGACCCCAAATGGCGCCGGCCACGGCGGCGGGCGGCTCGGCGGAACCGGATGCGGACAGCCCGCTGGTAACGGCGGCCACCAAAGGAGAAATGGCATCATTGGCGACTTCGGGAGTGGGCGGGCAGTCAACCACGCCACCCAGTGATCCGGTGAACATCAGTGAGTACAGGGACGGGTGCTCCAGCGCCCATCGGCGGTAGGCCCGGCCCAGCGACAGGAGCCCTTCGGGTGCCGCTGCGGCCTGGGATGCCGCGAATGACGCGAATCCGTCATCTACGACGGCCGTCAGCAGTTCGCGTTTCCCACCAAAGAGTGAGTAGATGGCAGCAGTGGATGTGCCCGCCGCGCTGGCAATATCGCGCAGGCTCACCAAGGCAACACCGCGGGCAGCCACCAGCGCAGCAGCCTCCTCCAGCAGCCTGGAGCGCACTTCATCGTTATGGAGAATAGGTCTTGCCATGCCTTCCATCCTGCCATAACATCGTTTCATAACAGCGTTATTAAACGGCTCCCGCAAGGAGAATCCCATGGCACAGCACGTACTTCCGGGCCGGTTCACCGCGTCTCCGGACACTGACGCGGTTACTGTTTTCCTGATCGGCATGCGCGCCAATCGATGGTGGACACTTGGACCCACCTATCAGGCCGCCTCAGCCATGCCCCGCATGCTCAAACATCTCATGGACTATCCGGAGTCAGGACTTCTGGGCTTCCACAGCTGGTTCGGACGGACCACGTTAATGCTGTCCTACTGGCAGAGCCCCGAACACCTGCAGCGCTTTGCCGCCGATCGTGATGCCCCGCATCTGGAGCCCTGGCGCCGTTTCATGAGGGAGTCCGCCGGAACGGGCGACGTCGGCATCTGGCACGAGACCTACCAAGTCAACGTAAAGGACCAGGAGACGGTCTACAGTGACATGCCGTTGTTTGGCCTCGCCGCGGCAACCCGACAAACACCGATCGGCCGCGGAACGGGCACCGCCCGCCAACGCATGGGCCGCGCCTAGCCGCGCTCCGCCGTCGTACGTCCCCTTAAACAACTGTGACGCAGTAGTTGCTGAAAACTCATGGTTTTCCAGCAACTACTGCGTCACAGTTGAGCCCACGGTATGGGCCCACGGGCGTGGGGATTAGTGGGTGTCTACCGCTTCGATCTCGGTCTTGTCGCCGCTCCACTGCGTGTGGAACGTGCCCTCGATGTCGACACGGTTGTACGTGTGGGCGCCGAAGAGGTCGCGCAGGCCCTGGGTCAGGGCGGCGGGCAGGCGCTTGCGGCGCAGGCCGTCGTAGTACGCGAGCGAGGAGGAGAACACCGGTACCGGGATGCCCAGCTGGACGGCGGTGGCCACCACGCGGCGCCAGGCCGGCAGGACCTCGGCAATTTCCGCGGCGAACGCCGGGGCGAACAGCAGGTTGGCGGGCTTGTTGGCGGCGGCGTAGGCCTTGGTGATGTCCTTGAGCAGCTCGGCGCGGATGATGCAGCCGCCGCGCCACAGGGACGCGATCTCGTCGAGCTTCAGGTCCCAGTTGTATTCCTTGGCGGCGGACGTGAGCATGTCGATGCCCTGCGCGTAGCTGATGAGCTTGGACGCGTAGAGTGCCTGGCGGACGTCCTCGACGAAGTCGGCGCCCAGGTCAACGGAGACCTCGTGGCCGGCCAGGACGTCCTGGGCGATGGCACGCTGGTCGCGCTGGCTGGAGAGGCCGCGGGCAAACACGGACTCGGCGATGGCGGAGATGGGCGAGCCCAGGTCCAGGCCGGACTGGACCGTCCAGCGGCCCGTGCCCTTCTGGCCGGCGGAGTCGACGATCACGTCAACCAGCGGCTTGCCGGTCTTCGCGTCCACGTGGCCCAGGACCTCGGCGGTGATTTCGATCAGGAAGGAGGCCAGCTGGCCTTCGTTCCACTTGGCGAAGATCTCCGACTGTGCGGCCGGCTCGATGCCTGCGGCGCTGCGGAGCAGGTCGAAGGCCTCGCCGATGACCTGCATGTCCGCGTATTCGATGCCGTTGTGGACCATCTTGACGAAGTGGCCGGCGCCGTCGGTGCCGATCCAGGCGCAGCAGGGCTGGCCGTCGACCTTGGCGGAGATCTTCTCCAGCAGCGGGCCCAGGGCGTCATAGGACTCCTTGGAACCGCCGGGCATGATGGACGGGCCGAGCAGCGCGCCCTCTTCGCCGCCGGAAACGCCGACGCCCACGAAGTGGAGGTCCTTCTTGGCCAGGTCCGCTTCGCGGCGGCGGGTGTCCTGGAAGTTCGAGTTGCCGCCGTCGATGATGATGTCGCCCGGTTCCATGAGCGGCACCAGCTGATCGATCACGGAGTCAACCGGGCCGCCGGCCTTGACCATGATGAGGACGCGGCGCGGCTTCTCCAGCGACTCGACAAGCTCAGCCAGGGTCTCGGTGCGCACGAAGCTGCCTTCGTCGCCGTGTGCGGCAAGCAGGGCATCGGTCTTTTCGACGGAACGGTTGTGCAGGGCTACCGTGTATCCGTTGCGGGCAAGGTTGCGGGCCAGGTTTGCGCCCATCACGGCCAGTCCTGTGACGCCGATTTGTGCAGACATTCTTCCTCCAATGATGACAAGCGGTTTCGACCAGCTTATCGGTGACCGTGCAGCTTCCCCATGCGATTTCATGATGGGTCGGTGAATATTGCACCGCTGGAACATTTGTTCAAGTTATAGTCAACTTCGCCCGGGGGCGTGGTTTCAGGCCCCGAAATTGAGCAGGACCTTGCCCGAAACCGCCGAATTCCTGGCTGTTTCGAAGGCGTCCAGCCCGTCCTTGAGGGCAAATTCGTGGGTGATCACGGGATCGGCCTTCAGTGAGCCGTCGGCCAGCGCGGCAATGACCTCATCGATTTCGTCGTTGAAGCGGAAGGATCCCAGCAGTTCCAATTCCCGGGTGATGGCCAGGGAGATGGCCACGGGTTGGGGCCCGGACGGCAGCAGCCCCACCATAACCACCCGCCCCCGCGCACGGCCCCGTTGATGGCCGAGGCCAGGCCGAAGTGGTTTCCGGAGGACTCAATGACGACGTCGGCCTCCACGGCCGCGATGGCGTCAGCGTCGCTCGCCTTCAGGACGCGGTCCGCCCCCACGGCCATGGCGATTTCCAGGGGTTTGTCATACATGTCGACGGCGGTGATGTGGGCCGCGCCGGCCCGCTTGAGCACGGCCACGGCCAGGGTGCCGATGGGTCCGCAGCCGACGACGAGCACCGACTTTCCGCGCACGTCGCCGGCCCGGGAGACGGCATGCCAGGCCACGCTGGCCGGCTCCACCAGGGCGGCCCGGCGCAGCGGCAGGGTGGGCGGCAACTCCCGGAGCATGCGGGTGGGCAGGTTGGCGTAGCGCAGGAAGGCACCGTCGGTGTGGGGGTGGCGTGCGGCACTGCCCAGGTAGGTGCACCCCGGGGACAGGTTGGGACGGTCGGCCGGGTATTTGGCCGCGCCGGGGCCGGGGTCGCCGGGTGGACGGCCACGGGCGTTCCGGCGGCCGGGCCGGTGCCGTCGGAGGCGGCGCGGGCCACCACGCCCACCACCTCGTGGCCCAGCACCATGGGATCCTTCAGGATGGACTCTCCGGCGGCACCGTGCAGCCAGTAGTGGAGGTCCGAGCCGCAGATGCCGCCGTAGGCGATCTCGACGACGGCCTCATGGGCGGCGGGGGCGGTCAACGGAACCTCGTCGATGCGGAGGTCCTCCTTGCCGTGGGCCACGACGGCGGGGGCGCTGGCGGGGAGCTCAAAGGTCACCATCTCAGACCACCACCGTCATGCCGCCATCGATGAAGATGGTCTGGCCGTTGACGAAGTTTGAGCCGTCCGAGGCCAGCCAGACCGCCGGACCCACCAGGTCGGCGACGGTCCCCCATCGGCGTGCCGGGGTGCGGCCCAGGATCCAGGAGTTGAACTTCTCGTCGTCGACCAGGTTCTGCGTCATTTCGGTGTGGATGTAGCCGGGGGCGATCCCGTTGATCTGCAGGCCGCCGGCGGCCCATTCGGCCGTCATGGCCCGGGTGAGGTTGCGCAAGCCGCCCTTGGCCGCCGTGTAGGCGGCGATGGTGGGCCGGGCCAGGTCCGTCTGGACGGAGCAGATGTTGATGATCTTGCCGCGGCCGCGCTCCAGCATGCCGCGGGCCGCCTCCCGGCCCACGAGGAATGCGCTGGTCAGGTCCGTGTTGATGACCCGGTTCCAGTCCTTGACGTCGAGGTCCAGCAGCGGGACGCGGTGCTGGATGCCGGCGTTGTTGACCAGGATGTCCAGCGGGCCGACGTTGGCCTCGATCCAGGCAATCGCGTCGGCGGCGGCCGTGTCGCTCGTGACGTCGAAGGCATGGGAGCGGATCTGTCCCGGGGAAAAATCGGCGGCCATGGCCTGTTCTGCGGCCGCGAGCCGTTCGGTGTTGACGCCGTTGAGCACCACGGTGGCACCGGCCTCGGCCAACCCGCGGGCCAGCGAATTGCCGATCCCCCGGCTGGATCCCGTCACCAGGGCAACGCGCCCGGTCAGGTCAAAGAGTCCACTCATTACTTGTCCTTAGCTGTTTTGGTCGAAAACTTTACTGGCGGAAAACGTGCGGGTTCTAGTGGCCGCCGAGCCGGGCAATGGTCTCCCTGACGACGGTCAAATCCATGTCCCCGAGCCCCTGCTCCTTCAACGTCCCGTAGAGCGCGTGCCCCGCCGTGGCCATGGGCACCGCGGAACCGGCGACGGCGGCGCTTTCGAGTACGAAGCCGAGGTCCTTGTGCATGAACTTGGCCGGGCCGGTGGGCGTGTAGTCCTTGGCGATGATCCGCGGCCCGGCGAGCGTAAGCACCTGGCTGCCGGCGAGTCCGCCGGCCAGCACCTCGAACAGGGCCGCGACGTCCATGCCGGAGCGTTCGGCGAGCTCGGCGGCCTCGGCGAGGGCCGCCGTCGTCGTTCCCACCAAGAGCTGGTTGCAGGCCTTGGCGAGGGAGCCCGCGCCAAGCCCGCCCAGCAGGCGCACGGTGGTGCCCATGGCGTCGAGGACGGGCCGGATGCGGTCAAAGTCGCCCTGGTCGCCGCCGGCCATGATGGCGAGCGTGCCGTTTTGGGCGCCCACGGTGCCGCCGCTGACGGGCGCGTCAACCACGGCCGCGTTGCCGCCGCTGGCCCGGACCACGGCGTCCCCGAAGCCGCGCACGCCCTGCGGCGACACGCTGCTCATGACGACGACGACGGTGCCGGGCGCAGGCGGAACGGCCCGCCAGGCGTCGAGCAGCGGCGCCGCGGCGTCTTCGATGAAGCCGAGATCCGGGAGCATGAAGATGATGACGCCGGCGTCGCGCAATTCTGCCACGGTCGCGGCGGTGCGGGATCCGCGGGCCGCCAGTGCCTCAAGGGCGGCCGGGGACCTGTTCCAGGCCGTCACGGGCCAGCCCGCGTCGAGCAAATTCGCCGCCATGGGGGCACCCATGTAGCCGAGGCCGACAAATCCGATGGTGGGTTGCGTCATTTGAACAACAGTCCTCACTACTTTGTGGTTGACCGACGTCATTTCGTCACATCTGTTCAGCATTCTATCCACAATTCAGTATGATGAACACCATGACACCTCAGAATCTCACCGTCGCGATTGCCGTTCCGCTTGAAGCCGAGCATGTCGAGAGCATCCGGGCCGCGCACCCGTCCGTCACCGTCCTGTATGAGCCGGAGCTGCTTCCGCCGGAGCGTTTCCCGGCCGACCACTCCGGCGATCCCGCCTTCCGCCGGACCCCCGCGCAGGAGGAACGGTACTGGGAAATGCTGCACAGCGCGGATGTCCTGTACGGCTTACCCAACGAGAGCCCGGCCGGTCTGGCCAAGATTGCCGGCAGTGAAAAGCTGCAGTGGATCCAGGCCATGGCCGCCGGAGCCGGCGGAGCCGTCAAGGCCGCCAAGCTGGAGCCCGAAGCCCTGGAGCGGATCACGGTCACCACGGCGGCCGGCGTGCACTCGCTGCCTTTGGCCGAGTTTGCCGTCATGGGCATCCTGAACGGCTTCAAGCGCACGGCCGAGATGGCCCGGGACCAGGCCGCCAAGAACTGGCCGGAACTGCGCACGCCCACCCGCCTAGTCAATGGGTCCACCCTGGTGGTCACGGGCCTGGGCGAGATCGGCCTCGAGACTGCCCGGCTGGCCCGCGCCCTGGGCATGAAGGTCAGCGGCACCAAGCGGAACCTCGAGGCCATCGACGGCATCGACACCGTGACGGACACGGCCGGGCTGCCCGCGCTTGTGGCCACGGCCGACGCCGTCGTCAACACCCTGCCGGGCACCCCGTACACAGAGAAAATGCTCAACGCCGAGGTCTTCGCCGCCATGAAGCCCGGCACCGTGTTCGTGAACGTGGGCCGCGGCACCGTGGTGGACGAGGACGCACTGCTGGCGGCCCTGGAGAACGGCCAGGTGTCCTACGCCTGCCTCGACGTCTTCGCCGTGGAGCCGCTGCCGGAGACCAGCCCGCTGTGGAACCACCCGCGCGTCATGGTCTCACCGCACACCTCCGCCCTGAGCGACGCCGAAAACCGCCTCATCGCCGAGCGGTTCATCGACAACCTCGCCAGCTTCCAGGCCGGGGAACCACTGCTGCACGTGGTGGACCCCGTGCACTTCTACTAGGCCCTGCGCGCCCGCTTTTCCTGAGGGAGTTCCCGCTTTGCGGGGGCTCCCTCGGTGCGTTGTTCCCGGCAGCCCGTTCCTCAGTCGGCGGGCCCCACGGACGCCGCCACCAGGTAGGTGCGCAGCGTGGCCGGCATGTCGGGAGTCCGGGTTTCGGCGCCGTGTGGAAAGCGCCCGTAGTCGGCCCGCGGCTGCCCGGGTTGGACGACGTCGACGCCGGACCAGCCTGCCGAGCGGAACAACGCCCCCGGGTCGTCGGTGCAAAACGGCAGTTCGCGACCATTTTTGTCGCGCGCCAGGACCAGGGGCGCCAGGGCCGGCGTCTCCAGCAGCCCGGTGCCGAAGGTGTCGGCCAGGAAGACCGAGCCCGGCGCGGACATCTCGGCGGTATCCGCCAGGAGGCTGTCCACGGCGGCGGCGCTGAGGTAGAACAGCAGACCCTCGGCGATCCAGATAGTGGGTAGCCGCGGGTCAAATCCCGCCGCATGCAGGAGCGGCATCCAGGGCTGCGCCAGATCGGCCACAATGCACGTCCGGGCGCAGGCGGCGTGAGCGCGGTCAAGGACGTGGTTTTTCGCCTCCAGCACGCCGGCCTGGTCGAGTTCGTAGACCGCGCATGAGGCGGGCAAGGGCAGACGGAATGCCCGGGTGTCCATTCCGGCCCCGAGCAGCACCAGCTGGGTGCCGGGCCGGCAGGCCTGACGGATCCGGTCGTCAAAGTAGCGGGTCCGCACGGGCAGGAACGGATTCTCCGGGGCCGCGGCGAACATGGCCCGGCCCCTTTCCCCCGCCAGCGATTCCGCCCACGGGTCGCTAAAAAGGCTGTCCTGGCGGGCGGTTTCGGCGGCCCGGGCCGCCGCGATCCACAATGACGTCGCAGCTACCCTGTCCTGCTCAACCTTTCGCGCAGCTGCGCCGTCCGGTCCAACACCTTCGCCGTCCATGGTTCGATCATAGCGGCGGGGTCCGCAGCCCTGGCCCTTAACGCCGGAAGGCGCCTGCCGGAGCAGGCGCCTTCCATTGGTACTGCTACGCGTTACGCGTCCCGGGTCTGGACCAGGTCACGGCCTACGGTTTCCGGGGTGAAGAACGTGGTGACGAAGGAGATACCCGCCAGGACCAGGGAGTACACGGCCAGGACCACCCAGGAGTGACCGGTCGCGGCCAGCAGGACGCCGCCAACCAGTGGCGCGATGCCGCCGGCAAACACGGCGGAGATCTCCCGGCTCATGGCCACGCCGGTGAAGCGGTGGGTGGAACCGAAGAGCTCGGGCAGCAGGGCGCACTGCGGGCCAAGCATTGACTGCACGCCGAGGGCGATGCCGACGCTCATGACCACCCACACCAGGGTGACGTTGCCGAGGGAGATCAGGTAGAACGCCGGGATGGCGAAGACAGCCTGGAAAAGGGCTCCGTAGCGGTACACCTTGACCCGGCCCACCCGGTCGGAGAGGGCGCCGAAGACGACCACCATGACGGCGGAGAAGCCGGCGGCGATCAGCAGGCCGGTGGGGCCGATGAACTTGTCGCCATCGAAGACGCCTCCCTTGCCGGCCATGAATGCCACCAACAGGGTGGAGTAGATGCTGGAGTTGCCGTTCTCGCCCATGCGCAGGCCGATGCCGATCAGCACGTTCTTCTTGGACGTCCGCCACAGCACGCCGATGGGGTTCTTGTTGACGTTCTTGTGCTTCTCCAGCTCCTGGAAGACGGGAGTCTCCTTGAGTCGCAGGCGGATGAAGACGGCGACACCAATCAGGATAATGCTGGCAAGGAAGGGTACCCGCCACAGCCAGCCTTCAAGGACGGCCGGGTTGGCCATGCCGAGCAGGGCGAAGGTGCCGGCACCGAGCAGGGTGCCCACCTGGATGCCGACGAACGGCAGGGCGGCGAAGAAGCCGCGCCGCTTCCGCGGGGCCACCTCGGAAATGAGCGTGGTGGCGCCCGCCTGCTCGGCGCCGGCACCCAGGCCCTGGAGGATCCGCAGCAGCACCAGCAAGATGGCGCCGACCATCCCGGCCTGCTTGTAGGTGGGCAGCAGGCCGATCGCGAAGGATGCGGTGCCCATCAGGCCGATGGTCAGCAGCAGGACCTGCTTGCGGCCGAACCTGTCGCCGATATAGCCAAAGACCAGTCCGCCAAAGGGACGGGCGGCGAAACCCACTCCATAGGTGGCGAAGGAGGCGATCAGGGCGCCGGCATCGCCCAGCGGCGAAAAGAAGAGCGGCCCGAAGATCAGTGCCGTGGCCAGGCCGTAAATGTAGAAGTCGTAGTATTCGAGCGCCGAGCCAACAGAGCTGGCCAGCGTCGCCCGCCGCAGCTGGTCGGGGTCAACCGGAGTAGAGTCCGGGTCTGCCGCGGTGGTGGTCCGCGAAGGCTGATGAGTAGTCACTTGTTCTCCCTTGAAACGGCGCAGGCCTCCATTGGCCTGGCGGTGACAACGACACCTGAGATGTCGATCACTATGTTGAACAGCGTACAACATAGTGAACGGCATGCCAAGGCGCCCGCCGTAACTTTTCCCCTAACCCATGGGATTGCCCAGGGTTCGGGCCAGCTCCTTCAACTCCGCCACCATGGAATCGCGCAATTCCGGCGTAAAAGTTGCCTTCAACGCCGTGACGGATACGCCAAGGCTCGGACCGTGGGCGCCCCTCGTGGGCACGGCAACGCCAAGGCACACCACACCCAGGGTGGACTCCTCATCCTCCTGGGCGTAGCCGAGTTCTCGGATCACGGCGATTTCCCGCTTGAGTTCGGCGCCCGTCGTCAGCGACTTCGGCGTCATGACCGGAAGGGGTGAATCGTCCGGGAACAGTTCCTCAAGGTCATGGTCGTGGAGCCGGGCAATCAGCGCCTTGCCCACCCCGCACAGGGATACGGCCATCTTGTCGCCAATATTGGAGGTCAGGCGCACGGCGGGGTGGCCCTCATAGCGGGCCAGGTAGATGACGTTCGTGCCGTCGAGCATCGCAATGCGAACGGTCTCCCCCTTGAGCGTCGGCGCCTGCTCGCAGAAGCGGTAGAACTCCCGGACCTCGTCACGGCGGCTCAGGTAGGCCGCGCCGAGTTCAACGAGTTTGATGCCCAGTGCATAGTCGGCGCCCACGCGGGTGATGAGTCCGGAGTCCTCAAGCGCCTGAAGGAGGTTTGAGGTGGAGGACTTGGGAATCCCCAGTTCGCGGGCCAGGTCGCTGAGCGTGAGCCGGCCGGCGTCGGACTGGGCAATGACATCAAGGACCGCCGCGGCACGGGTCACCGCCGGGGCGGGGGACGATGTTCCCAGGGTTTCAGCACCACGAAGGGCGCGGGCCTGCGTTTCAGTCATGTCATTCCTCTGCACTGGGGATCACGAGGCGCGATCCATGCAGCATCGCACCGCCACCACAATAAACACGGTTCATTGCAGTGAACACTAACCATCATACTGTCCAAGGGAAGAGGTGGGACGTCCACTCTTGTGCGCGAGCGGCAATCCATGTATATTCGTGTGCAGACCTTCCACTGTGGCGTCCCCCAATAGCCACAGTGGAGGGTCCTCCACTTTAACGACACGTTTTCACAAAACGGGTCAGCGGTTTGCATTTGCGATGAAGACCGGATATATTTTTCTTACTGGCTCCTCTCCACAGCGTCCCCCAATAGCTGTGGCGAGGAGCCTTTCACTTTAAGTCGACACTGCGGGCTGCTTCGTCCGTTCCGGTTCGGCCGTCGCCGTCAAACGCAAAAAACCCGCTGGACCAAGGAAAATTCCTTGGTCCAGCGGGTTTGCTGGTGGGTCCTACCGGGATCGAACCGATGACATCCACGGTGTAAACGTGGCGCTCTACCAGCTGAGCTAAAGACCCATTTCATTGATTCGACTTCCAAGCTGTGCGCTTGTCGGGCTGACCAACGAGAAACTACTGTACCCGATGTTGTACCGTTGCGCCAATCAGGGCCCCAGCGCGGCGGAAAGGTAGCTCAGCGATTCCCCCACGCCGGCCTCCAGCTTGATGTCGGCCAATTCGTCCCCGCGCGTGGCACCCCGGTTGACGATGGCAACGGGCACACCGTTCTTGACGGCTTTTCGCACGAATCGCAGTCCGCTCATCACCGTCAGCGAGGAGCCGGCCACCAGGAGGGCCCCGGCGGAATCGACCATGGCAAAGGCACGTTCCACCCGGTCCTTGGGTACGTTTTCGCCAAAGAACACAAAATCGGGTTTGAGCATGCCGCCGCACAGGGGGCAGGAGGCGATCCTGAACGCGGCAATCAGCGCCTCGCTTTCCAGGTCGGCGTCCGCGTCCGGGGCACTCCCCGCTCCGCCGGCCGCCTCAACGGCCGCCAGGAAGCCCGGATTCAATTCGCCCAGGATGGTGGCGATGAAGTCCCGTGAATACACCTCACCGCATTGCAGGCAGACCACCCGGTCGAAACGGCCGTGCAGGTCCACCACGTTAGCCGCTCCGGCGTCTTCGTGGAGCCTGTCCACATTTTGGGTGATGATGCCGGTCAGGGCACCCTGCCGTTCCAACGCTGCGGCGGCAAAGTGGCCGGCATTCGGCGCGGCGCGGTGCATCTGCGCCCAGCCAAGGTGGTTGCGGGCCCAGTACCGTTGGCGCAGCGAGAGATCCCCCGTGAATTCCTGGTAGGTCACCGGCTTGCGGGGCGCCGCGTTGGGACCGCGGTAGTCGGGGATCCCCGAGTCGGTACTCAGGCCGGCACCCGTCAGCAGGGCAAAAGGTTTGCCGGCAAAGAGCGCGAGCACCTGGTCCAGGCCCGCGGCCTGCCCGTCCGTCAGCCGGGTGGCACCGCAGGTGGCGCCGTCGACGGCGTCCAAACCGGAGGCGCCGGGCCGGACAAAACCCGTCTCACCGATTCCGGGGCGCACGCCGTCCATGGTTACAGCGCCGCCAACGCCTGCCGGTACCGTTCCAGGGGCCGGGCCTGGCCGGTGGGCGTGGTGAATGCGTCCTTGATGACACCGGAGGCATCGATCACGAAGGTGCTCCGGACTGCCATGCCGCGGTCGGCGTCGAAAGCGCCGTAGGCACGGGACACCGCACCATGCGGCCAAAAGTCGGCCAGCAGGTCAAAGGAATACCCCTCGGCCTGCGCGTAGGCGCGCAGGGTGTACTTGCTGTCCACCGACACCGCCAGCAGCCGAACATCGGGTGCGGCAAATTGGCCGAAATTGTCCCGCAACTCGCACAGCTCACCGGTGCAAATGCCGGAGAAGGCGAATGGGTAGAACACCAACACCACCGTGGAGCCTCGCAGCGCCGCCAGGGAGATGGGCTCACCAAACTGGTTGGCCAGCTCAAAGTCGGGAGCAGTGTCCCCCACCCCCGGGCTCCGGTGCGTGCCGGCGTCGTTCATTACTGGCGCTTGCGCGGGACCAGGCGTGTAGCGGCCCAGTCTGTGGAAACGCCCGCCGTGGTGGTCACGTGCAGACCTGCCGTGGGGGCGGCTTCCTGGATTTCCGCCGGCGGCACATAGCCGTCACGGCCGGACTTTGGGGTGAGGATCCACACGATCCCGCCCTCATCAAGGGTGGTCAGTGAATCCACCAGCGCGTCAACGAGGTCGCCGTCGTCCTGGCGCCACCAGAAAATGATCGCGTCAACCACGTCGTGGTCGTCCTCGTCAAACATTTCGGAGCCAATTAGGTCCTCGATGCCGTCGCGAAGGTCAAAATCAACGTCTTCGTCGTATCCGAGTTCCTGGATGAGATCCCCATCCTTGAACCCCAAATTGCCTGCCACCTTGGCTACGGTGCCGGCGTCGGCGTCGCTCACGTGATTCCTCCTGCGTTCAACGCTTCCGCGTTGGTTTACGTTTTACCTGTCCCAGTCTAGGGGGTGCGCCCATCTTGGCTCTACACCGCGCCGCAGAACGGCAAACCCTGCCGCCCTGCATCAATGTGGTGCCGGGAACACCCGATGGGACGTGATTTACGTTACCCCGGGTTCGGCCGATTGCGGGCATCGAAGCGGCACGGGAATTGGGGGGACCGTGGCACGGCGCGTAGTTTGCACCCCTTTTTCCACCTTCTATAGGCACGACGGCGGCGGAGTGCGCCGGCCGCCTTTTCGGAACCATATTTAGCGCCGACGGCGCCCCTCGCACAGGCCGTCTTCACGCAGCAATCCCGGCTACACACATCCGGCGGCGGCGGTCTAGAGTGTTGGTAAACGCTCAGGGCCACAGCGCTGGGCGACCCACATTGCTTTTAAGAGAGGTTGAACGTGGCTTCAGGAGACAATAACTCCCATATCCTGAGCGGGTTGACTAATCAGTTGCCTGATCGTGATCCGGATGAGACTGCCGAGTGGTTGGAGTCTTTGGATGCGTTGATTGCGGATCGGGGTACTGAGCGTGCCCAGTTCATTATGCGGTCGCTGCTTCAGCGCGCTGGTGCGCAGAGTGTTGGCGTGCCGATGGTCGTGACGACGGATTATGTGAATACGATTCCTGCCGATCAGGAACCGGTGTTCCCGGGTAGTGAAGAGATCGAGCGGAAGTATCGGGCGTGGTTGCGGTGGAATGCTGCGATCATGGTCCATCGTTCCCAGCGCCCCGATATTGGTGTCGGCGGGCATATCTCCACCTATGCCGGGGCCGCGACCTTGTACGAGGTCGGCTTCAACCACTTCTTCCGCGGCAAGGACCACCCCGGTGGCGGAGACCAGATCTTCTTCCAGGGCCACGCCTCCCCCGGCATGTACGCCCGCGCCTTCCTCGAAGGCCGCCTGTCGGAGGAGGACTTGGATGGGTTCCGTCAGGAAAAGTCCAAGGAAGGCCACGCCCTCTCCTCCTACCCGCACCCGCGCCTGATGCCGGAGTTCTGGGAATTCCCGACCGTGTCGATGGGTATCGGCCCGATGAACGCGATCTACCAGGCCCAGTCCAACCGGTACCTGCATAACCGCGGCATCAAAGACACCTCCGACCAGCAAGTCTGGGCGTTTTTGGGCGATGGTGAGATGGATGAGCCCGAGTCTCGTGGCCTGCTCCAACTCGCCGCGAACGATAAACTCGATAACCTCAACTTCGTCGTTAACTGCAACCTCCAACGCCTCGATGGCCCGGTCCGTGGCAACGGCAAAATCGTCCAGGAACTCGAAGCGTTCTTCCGCGGTGCCGGCTGGAACGTCATCAAAGTCCTCTGGGGTCGGGAGTGGGATGACCTGCTCGCCCGCGATACCGACGGGGCCCTGGTCGATGTCATGAACACCACCGTTGATGGTGACTACCAAACGTATAAGGCCGAATCCGGTGGCTTCGTCCGTGAGCACTTCTTCGGCCAAACCCCGCAAACCAAGGAACTCGCCGCCCACCTCTCCGACGACGAGCTCTGGAATCTCAAGCGTGGCGGGCACGATTACCACAAGGTTTACGCCGCCTACAAGGCCGCGAGCGAGTTCAAGGGCAAGCCCACGGTGATCCTGGCCCACACGGTCAAGGGCTACGGCCTGGGCACCCACTTCGAGGCCCGCAACGCCACGCACCAGATGAAGAAACTCACCCTGCAGGACCTGAAGGACTTCCGCACCCACCTGCACCTGCCCATCACCGATGAGCAACTCGAAGCAGACCCGTACCGGCCCCCGTACTACCACCCCGGCCCGGACTCCCCCGAAATCCAATACCTCATGGAACGCCGCGCCGCGCTAGGCGGATTCGTCCCCGAACGCCGCCACAATCACACACCGGTAACCCTGCCGGGGGATAAAACCTACGAAGTCGCCAACCGTGGCTCCGGCAAACAACACGCCGCCACGACCATGGCCTTCGTCCGGTTACTCAAAGACCTCATGCGCGATAAGGACTTCGGCAACCGAATCGTCCCGATCATCCCCGACGAAGCCCGCACCTTCGGCATTGACGCGTTCTTCCCGACCGCGAAAATCTACAACCCGAACGGCCAAAACTACCTCTCCGTAGACCGCGACCTCGTCCTGGCCTACAAGGAATCCGTCTCCGGACAGATCGTGCACGCCGGCATCAACGAAGCCGGCTCCGTCGCCGCGTTCACCGCCGCCGGCACCGCCTACGCCACCCACGGCGAACCGTTGATCCCGATCTACGTCTTCTACTCCATGTTCGGCTTCCAACGCACCGGAGACCAGTTCTGGGCCGCCGGAGACCAAATGGCCCGCGGCTTCATCATCGGCGCGACCGCCGGACGAACCACCCTCACCGGTGAAGGACTCCAACACGCCGACGGACACTCCCCAATCCTGGCCTCCACCAACCCGGCCGTAATCACCTACGACCCCGCCTACGGCTACGAAATCGGTGTCATCATCCGCGCCGGCCTCGAGCGCATGTACGGGCCCGCCTCCACCGACCCCAACGTCATGTACTACCTCACCGTGTACAACGAACCCATCCTCCAACCCGCCGCCCCCGAAAACATCGACACCGAGGGCATCACCCGCGGCATCTACCACCTCAAAACCGCCACCATCGAAGGCCCCAAAGCCCAAATCCTGGCCTCCGGCGTCTCCGTCCCCTGGGCCATCGAAGCCCAACACATCCTCGCCGAGGAATGGGGAGTCGCCGCGGACATCTGGTCCGTGACCTCCTGGACCGAACTCCGACGCGACGGCCTCGCCGCCGAAGAACACGCCTTCCTCTACCCCAACGAAACCCCCCGCACCCCCTACATCACAGCGAAAATGGCCAACGCGACCGGCCCCGTCATCGCCGTCACCGACTACATGAAAGCCGTCCCGGACCAGGTACGCCAATTCCTGCCCAACGACTTCGCCACCCTCGGCGCCGACGGCTTCGGCTTCTCCGACACCCGCGCAGCCGCACGACGACACTTCAAAATCGACTCCCACTCCGTCGTCATCCGCACCCTCCAAATGCTCGCCCACCAAGGCACCATCGACCCCACCCTCCCCCAACAAGCCATCCAAAAATACGACCTCCACAACGTCAACGCAGGAACCACCGGCAACGCCGGCGGCGACAGCTAAACCCCACTCGCCGGCCCGCTAAATCGCTGACGCGATTTAGCGGGAACCTGGCGAGTGTGGGCCCACCAATCCGCTCCTGCCGAGTGAACTGCTCCCCGAAAGTTGGACTGATTAATTCGGTTCCTTACTTTCGGGGAGTTTTTTATGGATTCGCGGAGTTCGTTGAGTGCTCGGCAGCGGGTTGCTGCCATAGGGTTGTTCGAGGAAGGCTTCGGCTATGGTGCGGTTTCTTCTCGGCTGCAGGTCAGCAGGGATGCCTGTAAGCGCTTGGAGCAACGTTTCAAGATTTGGGGTAGGGCCGCTTTGGATAGACGACCGGCTGTGCCAGCGTATTCATTTGAGTTCAAGATCAAGGTGGTTCGTCAGTTCCTCGCTGCTGAAGCAACATCGACGGAACTGGCCCAGTTGTATCACTTGAGTTCGCCGAAACTCGTTCAAAGCTGGGTTCGGCGGTATCGCCAGGACGGTGAGGACGCTCTCAAGCCCCGGCCGAGGGGCCGCCCACACACCGCCGTGGACCAATTGCCTACCGAGGTTAGCGAGCTTGAGAAGCTGCGCCTTGAGAACCAGCGGTTGCAGGCCGAGAATGCCTACCTAAAAAAAGTACGGGCCCTGAGGAACCAACCACCGCGTTGAAGGTTAGCGCCGTGATCGCCCTCAGGGCCTCTCACCCCTTGCCCCTGCTCCTGGCCGCGGCCGGGCTGCCCCGCTCTACGTTCTTCCACCGCCAGGCCGCGCTCACGGCCCCTGACCGGCACGCAGAACTCCGTGCCCGGATCCACGAGGTCTTCACCGAGGCCAAGGGCCGCTACGGGCACCGACGCATCCATGCGTTCCTGCGCCGCCAGGGATGGCAGGTGGCGAAGAAGACCGTGTTAAAGCTGATGCGCGCCGAGAATCTGGTCTGCAAGGTCCGCAGCAGTCGCCGCAGGTATTCCTCCTACAAGGGCCAGGTCGGCAAGATCGCTGAAAACCTACTCAAGCGCCAGTTCGTCACCGCGGCACCGAACCTGACGTGGGTGACCGATGTGACCGAGTTCAAGGTCGCGGACCGCAAGGTCTACCTCTCCCCGGTCATGGACCTGTTCGACCGCTCCGTGGTCTCCTTCGCGGTCTCCGAGTCGCCCAACACGGCCTTCACCAACCGATCGCTCAGCGAGGCGATCAGCACTCTGGGACCGGGTGAGGCACCAATGGTGCACTCGGACCAAGGATTCCAGTACCAACACGCCAGCTGGCAGAAGCTGCTCAGCAACGCCGGCATGACCCAATCGATGTCCCGCAAGGGCAATTGCCTGGATAACTCAGTGATGGAGAACTTCTTCGGACACTTAAAAGAAGAGATGTTCCACCACCAAGAACACACCAGCCCCGAAAGCTTCATCACTGAACTCGAGGACTACATCCGCTGGTACAACAAAGACCGCATCTCGTTAACACTCGAGTGCCTGAGCCCGATGGAATACCGGGCCCAGGCACTCGCTACCTAGACTCTTATTTACCAAGTCCAACATTCGGGGACCAGTTCACGAGCGTGGGCCCAACTAAACACCAACCCCGAAGGGGCCGGTGCCACCACTTGGTGGCACCGGCCCCTTCGGCGTATCCAGGGACGGCGCCCGAGTTGTCGTATTCACACAATTAGGGGTCCCGGAGCTTAAAGGACATATCCTCAAGGAATGGCACCGAAGAACACCAATGCAGCACTCACTCCGTCCGCCGGAGCGACGGCACCGGCACGGCGCACCCCGGCGGCCGCGAACACCTCCGAAACGCTCGAGCGTTTGCGCGCCAATATTGGCCCGCTGTCAACCACCATGCTGCGTGAGCTGGAAAGCACCCTGCCCTGGTACCGGCGGCTCAGTGCCGATGAACGCTCCTCCCTTGGTTTGGTGGCGCAAAACGGCATTGCGGCCTTTGTGTCCTGGTATGAACATCCCTCCTCGCCCAGCTGGGTCCTCTCGGACGTCTTTGGCACGGCGCCGACGGAGCTTACCCGCTCCATCAGCCTGCAGCGGGCCCTTCAATTGATCCGCACGGTGGTCCAGGTGGTGGAGGACCGGGTCCCGGAACTGGCCAGCGCCAATGAACAGGTGAGCCTGCGCGAGGCCGTGCTGCGGTACTCCCGCGAGGTGGCCTTTGCCGCCGCCGACGTCTACGCCCGTGCCGCGGAAAACCGCGGTGCCTGGGACACCCGCCTTGAGGCGCTGGCGGTGGATGGGATCCTGCGCGGCGAGAACATCGACGCCCTGCAGTCGCGCATTTCCGCCCTGGGCTGGACGTCCCACAGCCGTTTCACGATCATGGTGGGCCAGGCCCCGTCCGAGGCCAACCCCACCTACCTCGCCTCCGTGCGCCGTGCCGCCGGCCGGTTTGCCGCCGACGCCATGGTGGGAATCCAGGGCGACCGGCTGATCCTGGTGCTCGGCGACGTGTCGGACCCGGAAACGGCGTACCTGCGGCTCAGCGAGCTGTTCGCCCCCGGTTCCGTTGTCTACGGGCCCATGGCACAAACCCTCGCGGACGCCACGGCCTCGGCCAAGGCGGCATTTGCCGGGATGGCCGTTGCCAAGGGCTGGGCCGCGGCACCCCGGCCCGTGTCCGCCGACGATCTGTGGCCCGAGCGCGTGATCGGCGGTGACGATTCCGCCCGGCGGGCCCTGCTGGCCAACATCTACCGGCCGCTCGTGGCGGCATCCAACGGGCTCGAGGAGACGCTCAGCAGCTACCTGCAGCTTGGCCACTCCCTGGAGGCTGCGGCCCGTGACCTGTTCGTCCACTCCAACACCGTCCGTTACCGGCTCCGCCGGGTGTGTGACGTCACCGGATGGGACCCGCTGATCCCCCGGGAGGCCTTCGTGCTCCAAACCGCGCTGGTCGTGGGACGCCTCGCCCCGCCGGTCCGCTCGTCCGCGGAGCGTCCCGGGGGCCGGGGCTGACACTGGTCCGACGTTCGCGCCCGGTGCGGGAGGCAAACCGCACTTATTGTAGACTTCCTACAAATCCACCCTGTGAGCTTGGTGTACCGAAACACCGTGCAAACGCCCCCAAGTTTGGAAAGCTGGTTAATGTGCTTGCAATCGTCTGCCCTGGACAGGGTTCACAAACTCCCGGCTTCCTTTCGCCCTGGCTTGAACGCCCCGGCGTAGAGGAAAAACTGGCTTCCCTCAGTGAGGCGGCCGGCATCGACCTGCTGACCCACGGCACCACCTCTGACGCGGAAACCATCAAGGACACCGCCATTGCGCAGCCCTTGATCGTCGCCGCCGGCTTGATCGCCGCCGAGGCCCTGCTGGACGCACCGCTGGCCGGTCTGCCCGTGGTGGTTGCCGGCCACTCCGTCGGTGAGATCACGGCCGCGGCAATCACCGGAACCCTGAGCAACGCCGACGCCATGACGTTCGTGCGCGAACGGGCCAACGGCATGGCTGTTGCCGCCGCCGCCACGCCCACCGGAATGGCCGCCGTCGTTGGCGGGGACCCGGAGGAGGTCCTGGCCGCAATCGCCGGCGCCGGCCTGACGCCGGCCAACATGAACTCCAAGGGCCAGACGGTCGCCGCGGGCACCCTGGAGCAGATCGCCGCCCTCGTGGCCGCCCCGCCGGCCAAGGCCCGCGTGATCCCGCTCCAGGTTGCCGGCGCATTCCATACCCACCACATGGCCCCGGCCGTTGCCGGCCTTCAGGCCCTGGCTCCGTCGCTTTCCACGCACACGCCCACGGTGCCGCTGCTCTCCAACTACGACGGCGGCGTGGTACCCAGCGGTGCGGCGGCACTTGAGTCGCTCATCGCCCAAGTTTCCCGGCCCGTCCGCTGGGACCTTTGCATGGACACCATGGCCGCCATGGGCGTCACATCGCTGATTGAACTCACACCGGCCGGAACGTTGACGGGACTTGCCAAGCGCGGCATGACCGGCGTTGCCACCGTTGCAGTGAAAACTCCCGAAGATCTGGAGTCCGCCAAGGAACTGCTGGCAGCCGAGGCCGCCAAGCGGGAAGAAGGAACCGAGTGAGCACGCCGACGCTGAAACAAAACCCCGTACGCGAAGGGACCCGGATCCTGGGCATTGGCGCCTACCGCCCCAACGTCATTGTGACGAACGCGGACGTCTGCCAGTGGATTGACTCCTCCGACGAGTGGATCCAGCAGCGCACGGGCATCATCACCCGCCACCGCGCCCCGCGTGACGTCTCCGTGGTGGACATGGCCGAGGCCGCGGCCCGCGAAGCCATCGCAAACGCCGGGATCGAGCCGTCCCAGGTGGGCGCCGTCATCGTCTCCACCGTGACGCACCCGTACGCCACGCCGTCGGCCGCCGCGCTCATCACCGACCGGCTGGGCGCTTCCCCCGCCCCCGCCTACGACGTCTCCGCTGCCTGCGCCGGCTACTGCTACGGCATTGCCCAGGCCGACGCCCTGGTCCGTTCGGGCACCGCCGAGTACGTCGTGGTCATTGGCGCCGAGAAGCTCTCCGACGTCATCAACAACCACGAGCGCACCATCTCCTTCCTGCTCGGCGACGGCGCGGGAGCCGTGGTGATCGGCCCGTCCGATGAGCCCGGCATCGGCCCCTCCGTCTGGGGTTCGGACGGCAGCAAGTGGGACGCCATCGGCATGACCCACTCGCAGCTGGACATCCGCGACTTCGCCGAAGAGGGCATGCGCGCCGGCACCGACCTTGACCTGGCTGCCGCCGGCGAGACCCAGGCCAGCCTGTGGCCCACCCTGCGCCAGGACGGCCAGACCGTGTTCCGCTGGGCTGTCTGGGAGATGGCGAAGATGGCCAAGAAGGCACTCGAGGTTGCCGGCGTCACCGCCGAGGACCTGGGCGCCTTCGTACCGCACCAGGCCAATATGCGCATTGTTGACGAGCTCGCCAAGCAGTTGAAGCTGCCGGAATCCGTCATCATCGCCCGTGACATCGCCGACGCCGGCAACACCTCCGCGGCGTCCATCCCGCTGGCAACACACCGCCTGCTGGCCGAGAATCCGGAACTCTCCGGTAAGCTCTCGCTTCAGATCGGTTTTGGTGCCGGTCTGGTGTTTGGCGCCCAAGTGGTGCGCCTGCCCTAGAAACGGACAGAACAGCAAACCATAACCGTGGTTTGATCAATACTGCCTGAAAAGATCAAAGTCCTTGATCGCAGTGAAACAAATAAGAGAAGGAGCCATCAATGGCTAGCAACGAAGAAATCCTGGCCGGCTTGGCCGAAATCGTCAACGAAGAGACCGGCCTTGCCCCCGAGGCAGTCGAGCTCGACAAGTCCTTCACGGACGACCTGGACATCGACTCGATCTCCATGATGACCATCGTGGTCAACGCCGAAGAGAAGTTCGACGTGAAGATCCCGGACGAGGAAGTCAAGAACCTCAAGACCGTGGGCGACGCAGTCAGCTTCATCGCCGGCGCTCAGGCGTAATTTAGCGCAGCAGCTGCCCTTTCCGCTAGAGCGACACAGGGCATGGTGGATGGCCGGCACTTCTTGGGTGCCGGCCACCCACAGCACCTTCGTGACTGTCCTGTACATATTATTTTTCAAGAGAGTTGAACCATGGCCCGCAAAGTTGTCATCACCGGACTGGGAGCGACCACGCCGATCGGCGGAGACGTCCCGACCATGTGGAAGAACGCCCTCAAGGGTGTTTCCGGCGCCCACACCCTGACCGATGACTGGGTGGAAAAGTACGACATCCCCGTACATTTCGCCGCCCGGGTCACGACTCCCGCAACCGACGTGCTCAGCCGCGTCGAAGCCAAGCGCATGGATCCGTCCACCCAGTTCGCCGTGGTTGCCGCCCGTGAAGCCTGGAAGGACTCCGGCCTCGAGGAGATCGACCACGACCGCCTGGCCGTGGCCTTCGCCACCGGCATCGGCGGCGTCTGGACGCTCCTGGACGCCTGGGACACCCTGCGTGAGAAGGGTCCGCGCCGGGTCCTGCCCATGACGGTTCCCATGCTCATGCCCAACGGCCCGGCCGCAGCCGTGAGCCTGGACCTTGGTGCCCGCGCCGGTGCGCACACCCCCGTTTCCGCCTGTGCCTCGGGCACCGAGGCCCTGCACCTGGGCCTTGAACTGATCCGCTCCGGCAAGGCCGACGTCGTCGTGGCCGGTGGCGCCGAAGCCGCCATCCACCCGCTGCCCATGGCTGCGTTCTCCTCCATGCAGGCACTGTCCAAGCGCAACGACAACCCCGAAGGTGCCTCACGTCCCTACGACGTCAGCCGCGACGGCTTTGTCATGGGTGAAGGCGCCGGTGCGCTGGTCCTCGAAGCCGAGGAGCACGCGATCGCCCGTGGCGCCCGCATCTACGGCGAACTGGCCGGCACCTCGGTCACGGCCGACGCCTACCACATCACCGCCCCGGACCCCGAGGGACTCGGTGCCACGCGTGCGCTGAAGGCTGCCTTGTTTGACGCCCGCGCCCAGGCCGAGGACGTGGTGCACGTCAACGCGCACGCCACCTCCACGCCCGTGGGCGACCGTCCCGAGTACACGGCGCTGCGCGCCGCCCTCGGTGACCACGTGGACAATGTGTGCGTCTCCGCCACGAAGTCCCAGACCGGCCACCTGCTGGGTGCCTCGGGCGCCGTCGAGTCCGTGCTGACGGTCCTGGCCGTCTACCACCGCCTGGCTCCCGTCACTATCAACCTGGAAAACCAGGATCCGGAAATCCCGCTGGACGTGGTGACCGGTACCCCGCGCGAACTGCCCGAGGGCCAGATCATGGCGTTGAACAACTCGTTCGGCTTTGGCGGCCACAACGCCGTTGTTGCGATCCGCAGCACCGGCCCCAAGGTCGAGATGGCCTAGGCTTTCGCCCTGTACAAATGCGGCGCCCACCAATTGGTGGGCGCCGCATTTTTGTGCCGAAGGGTTTAGCCGACGTGGTGGAGCCAGCGCACGGGGGCGCCGGCGGCCGCGTGGCGGAAGGGTTCGAGTTCCTCATCCCAGGCCTCGCCCAGGGCCAGCGACAGCTCCTGGTAGACGGCGGAGGGTTCACCCTTGCCGGCCTCGTAGGCGTAGCGGATGCGGTCCTCGGAGACCATGATGTTGCCGTGGACGTCGGTGACGGCGTGGAAGATGCCCAGCTCGGGGGTGTGCGACCAGCGGGATCCGTCGACGCCGGGGCTCGGTTCCTCGGTGACCTCGTAACGCACATTGGCCCAGCCGCGCAACACGGAGGCAAGCCGGGCGCCGGTGCCTGCGGGGCCCGTCCAAGCGTATTCGGTGCGCAGCACATTGGGCGCCGCGGGCTGTGCAGTCCACTGCAGATCCGTGCGCTGATCCATCACGCCTGCGATGGATGACTCAATATGTGGGCACATGACAGCCGGGGCTGAGTGCACAAACAAGACACCGCGCGTCATAACGACGTTCATTCCATCCTCCATTGCAGTAGGTGCGTCTTCCCCAACGACCTTCTCAACGGATGAATCATGTGTTGCGCGGCATGGTGTGAACCTGCCCGGATTGCCTGGCCTTCCGTGGTGGCAAATCAAGCCCTGGCGGTCGATTATTGTTCTCGGTGCCGTGGCTCCCTATCATTGTGCCGTAGCGGCGCCAATTACGCCACCGTAAGTCCGAAAGTGCCGCGAGAGCCTGGTTCTAGGCCCGGGGATGGGCTTGTTTGTAGCTGTCCCGGAGCCGCTCCACCGATACGTGCGTGTAGAGCTGCGTGGTGGCCAAGGAGCTGTGGCCAAGGATCTCCTGGACGGCGCGCAGGTCGGCACCACCGTCGAGGAGGTGTGTCGCGGCGGAGTGCCGCAGCGTGTGCGGGCCGGTCGCGGAGGTGTCGCCCAGGGCATCGAGCACGGTCGCGACGACGCTCCTGGCGGTGCGCTGGTCGATCCGTCCGCCGCGCTTGCCCAGGAACAGTGCGGGCCCGCTGTGCGGGGCAGCCAGGGCCGGCCGCCCCACCTCGAGCCACCGTTGGACGGCCCGGGCCGCAGGAACACCGAACGGGACCACGCGTTCCTTGTTTCCCTTGCCGAGTACCGTGAGTGTGCGCCGTTCCATGGTGAGATCGTCCACGTCCGTTCCGGCAAGCTCCCCCACCCGGATGCCGGCGGCGTAGAGCAGTTCCACCATAGCGTGGTTGCGCAGCGCAAGGGGTTCCCCGGCGGCGGCTTCGGCGGCCAGGGCATCCATGAGCCGGCGGATCTGCTGCTGTTGCAGGACGGCCGGCAGGGTTTGTTCGCGTTTGGGTGCCTTGAGGCGGAGCGCCGGATCAAGTTCCAACAGTTCCTCCCGAAGCGCCCACGCGGTGAAGCTGCGGACCGTGGCGGCCCGGCGGGCGAGGGTGGAGCGGGAGAGGCCCGCCGCGCTTTGTTCCCCCAGCCAGCGTCGCAGCAGGGCAAGGTCCAGCCCGGCCAGGGTGCTGATGCCCTCGGTGACGGCGTGGAGGAGGAGTGCGTCGACATCCCCGCGGTAGGCGCGGACGGTGTGGACCGAGCGGCCCCGCTCTGCCACCAGGTAACGTTCAAAACCGTCCGCGGCTTGTGCCAGGGGTGCGGGCAGGCGCGCCCGTTCGTCATGATCCACACACCCACTGTGCGCTGTTCGCACCGGCGGGGCAAGTTGGCGCGCTGCAACCATCCTGCGACGGCGTCCGGATGGCCCGCGGACGCCGGTCAGCCCAGGGCCGCCCGGAACGCCGCCTCCATGTCCGCCGAGGAAACGGCAACGACGACGCTGCGCGGGAGGGCATGGTCCGGAGTTTCCGTCGCGGCGGCAAAGGCGTCGGCGGCAGCGTGGGCAACGTCCGCCGCCGACCACCCGTACACTCCCCCGCCAATCGCGGGAAAGGCCACGGAATGTGCACCGAGCTGCCCCGCGAGGTCCAGGGAACGGGCAAAGCATCGCTGCAGCAGGGTCCGGTCCGTTTGGCCGGCATGGCGGTTGGGGCCAACGGTGTGGATGACCCAGGTCGCCTTGAGCATTCCGGCTCCTGTGGCCACGGCGTCCCCCATGGCCAGCCCGTCCGGATACCTGGTGCGCCGCAGCTCCCGGCATTCCGCCAGCAGCTCCGGACCGGCCGCCCGGTGGATGGCTCCGTCGACGCCGCCACCGCCCAGGAGCGATGAGTTGGCGGCGTTGACCACGGCGTCAACGTCAAGGGTGGTGATGTCCGCACGAATGATGGTGATCTCCATGGACCCACGCTAGCAACCCCGCGCCTCCCTCGACCATGGGGCCCGTTGATACCGGCTACTTGCCGCCGCGTTTCCAGCCACTGGGGCTCCTTTGGGCCAGGCCCATCAGTTCCAGGCGCCCCAGCCCGGCCAGTACGGAGGCCGCTCCCAACCCTGCCACGACACTGATTTTCTCGACGGTGCTTGCCGAGTGCAGCGGCAGGGCGTCGAGCAGCAACAGATCGGCCACGCCGAGCCCGTCATGCAGTGCGGGCGCGGACTCCGGTTCATGTACCAGGTTGGCCCCGGACACTCCGGCCAGCTCGGCAATGTCCGCGGCATCCGTGACGCAGACGGCGCCGCCTTCGCGCAGCAGCCGGTGGCAGCCGGCCGAGTTCGCCGAATACACCGAACCGGGAACCGCCCCCACTGTACGGCTCAGCCCGTCGGCGTGGTGGGCGGTATTGAGCGCCCCCGAGCGCCAGCGGGCCTCGACCACGACGCTCACCTCGCACAAGGCGGCTATCAGCCTGTTGCGCTGCAGGAACCTGTAACGGGTGGGGTTGGTGCCGGGCGGGACCTCGGCGACGATGGCACCGCTCTCGGCAACCGTGCGCAGGAGGTCCTCGTTGCCCGAGGGGTAGAACCTGTCGACGCCGCCGGCCATGACGGCGAGCGTGGGCGGCTGGTGCGGCGCACCGTACCCGGCCTTTGCCGGGGCCGCGCCGAGGGCTCCCCGATGGGCGTGGGCGTCGATGCCGTAAGCTCCGCCACTGATGACGGTGAAGCCGCGCTGGACCAGGGATGCGGCGATTTCCAGGGTCACGTTGGCGCCGTAGCTGGTGTTGTCCCGTGAGCCGACCAGGGCGATGCATCGCCGTTGTTCGGGGATGACGCACACGTGCCCCCGCATCCACAGGGCGATGGGTTCGGATAGTTGGAGATCGGCCAGGGCGGCCGGCCATTGGGGGTCCTCGGGAACCAGCAGCCCGCCGCCGTACCGCTCCACCACCCGCAGGTCGCGTTCCGGGGCCAGGTCCGCCAGCCGGGGACGCCACCGCCCCAGCGCCTCGGCGAGGCCCTGCCAGCGTCCGGTACCGGCCCCGGCGAGCACGGCCGTCATTTCCTGTTCCAGGACGGCACTGGAGGCCGCCCCGCTGCGGATAAAGGCCAGGGCGTCCTCCGGCCCGGCCACGGCGATCAAGGCCATGCCAGGCAGGTCCGCGGGCTCGATGAGCCGGGTCAGGGCCGCCCTGGCCAGGCGCAGGGACGGATCCGCCGGGCGTTGCCCGCTTGCCGGTGCGTTCATGGATTCTCTCCTCGTTGTCGAAGTGTCAATGCCAGGCCCACCTCGTCGGTGCCGGGCCGGTCCAGTCCCCGAAGGTCGGCCACCGTCCAGGCGAGGCGGAGCACGCGGTCGTAGCCGCGCGCCGTGAGCGTTCCGGTGCCCATGGCCCGATCGAGCAGCGCGGTGTCCCTGGGGTCCAGACGAAGTGGGCCGCGGAGGATCCTGCCGGTGAGGTCGGCATTGTGGACCAGGCCAAACGGGCGCAGCCGCAGCTGCTGGAGATCGCGCGCCTGTTGCACCCGCACGGCCACCTGTGCGGTGCTCTCGCGGGGGCTGGAATCGGCCAGTTGGGCCAGCTGGACCCGGTTGAGTTGCAATTGGATGTCCACGCGGTCCAGCAACGGTCCGGAGAGCCGGCCAAAGTAGCGCCGCCGGGCCATGGGGGTGCAGTCACAGCCGGCCCCTTTGCCCACGGCCTTCCCGCAGGGGCAGGGGTTGGCGGCCAGGACCAGCTGGAAACGTGCGGGATAGGCTGCCGTTCCCGCCGCGCGGTGCAGGACGAGCTCGCCGCTTTCCAACGGTTGGCGCAGGGCGTCGAGGACCCGTTTGTCGAATTCGGGTGCCTCGTCGAGGAACAGCACGCCGCGGTGCGCCCGGGATGCGGCTCCGGGGCGCGGGATGCCGCTGCCGCCGCCGATCACCGAGGCCGTGCTGGCCGAATGGTGCGGCCGTTCATAGGGTGGTCGGCGCACCAGCGCCGTGATGCCCGCCCCTGCGTGGTCCAGGGAGTGGATGGCCGTCACTTCCAAGGCTTCGGCGTCGTTGAGCGGCGGCAGGAGGCCCGGCAGTCGTTCGGCCAGCATGGTCTTCCCCGAGCCCGGCGGGCCCACCATCATCAGGTGGTGGCCGCCCGCCGCCGCGATCTCCAGCGCCAGCCTCGCCTCGGCCTGCCCCGCCACCTCGGCCAGGTCCACGGGCGCCTGGGCATTCTCCGGTGCCGGCTGGGTTTCACCGCCCGGCAGTGCGGCGGCCGGGTCGGGTTCGGCATCGCACAGGTCCTGTGGATTGGCGTCAAAGTCCGCGGCGACCTGCGCCAGCGAACCGTAGCCGCGCACCTTGGCGCCCACCACCAGCTCCGCCTCGGCCAGGTTTGCCTCCGCGACCACGAATTCACGGCGGCCGGCGGCCACGCCGGCCAACACCGCGGGCAGGACTCCCCTGACGGGGCGCAGCCGGCCGTCCAGGCCAAGTTCGGCGATGAACACCGTTCCGCCGGTCCGCCGGACGTCGCCGGCCGCATTCAGTGCCGCCATGACGATGGCCAGGTCAAAGCCGGAACCCTTCTTCGGCAGCGAGGCCGGCACCAGGTTGACGGTGATCTTGCGCCGGCTCAACGGAATCCCGGAATTTTGCGCGGCCGACCTAATCCGCTCCTTCGCCTCGGTCAGCGACGCGTCCGGCAGCCCCAGCAGGATGAACGCCGGGAGTGTTTGGCCAATGTCGGCCTCGACCTCGATGACGTGCCCGTTGAGCCCCACCAGGGCCACCGCCAACGCCCGGCCCATCCCCATTCAGGCCACCCCCTTGAGGTGGTCGATGTGCGGCTCCGTGCGCCCATCCATGATGATCCCGACGGCGTCGATCCGCAGCCCGCCCATCACATGCCTGTGCTCACGCGCCCACAACACCGCCAGGGTGCGCAACCGCGCCAGCTTCGCCGCCGTCACCGCCTCCAACGGGTCCCCGTAACGCCGGGAGCGGCGCGTCTTCACCTCGACGATGACCAGCTCGGCCCCGTCCAGGGCCACCAGGTCGATCTCCCCCGCCGGGCAGCGCCAGTTGCTGTCGATGACCCGGATGCCCTTGTCCTCAAGGTAGTCCGCGGCCACCCGTTCACCCGACTGGCCCAGCACGTCTTTTGCTTTCATGGCAACCTCCACGTCCCAGCGTGGCGAACAATGAGCCCCGCCGGCAGTACCCCGGGGCAAAATGTGGACGGCCGGCAACGTCAGTCACCCTGTGGAGGAATGGGCAACAAAAAGGAGGACGACGGCGGAACGCAGGTTCCGCCGTCGTCCTCCCTGAAAAGGAGCTAGCCCAGTGAGCCCAGTTGCCCGTCCTTGGGAATTTGGAGGTCGTCGGACTTGATCAATTCCTCGACGTTGACGTCCTTGAAGGTGATGACCCGGACGCTTTTGACGAACCGTGCCGTGCGGTAGACGTCCCACACCCAGGCATCTTGGAGGGTCAGGTCAAAATACACTTCGCCGTCGGCGGAGCGGGCCTGCAGGTCAACGTGGTTGGCCAGGTAAAACCGCCGTTCGGTTTCCACCACATAGCTAAAGAGATTCACCACGTCGCGGTACTCGCGGTAGAGCTGCAGCTCCATGTCGGTTTCGTAGTTTTCCAGATCCTCAGCGCTCATGGTTCCATCATCCATCACTTGGGGCACTGCCAGCGAACGGGGCCGTACGCCCGTGGAGAAAACTAGACCAGCCGCCAGGTCTTGCGGTGGAAGTCGGTGGCGCCGTGTTCGGCGATGGCGCTGCGGTGGGCGGCCGTGGCGTACCCCTTGTTGCCGTCCCAGCCGAACTGCGGGAACTGTTCGGCGAGGGCCACCATCATGGCGTCCCGTTCCACCTTGGCCAGCACGCTGGCGGCCGCCACGGACAGGCAGGTCATGTCCGCCTTGATGCGGGTGCGCACGGTCATGGTCGCCCCCGAGGGTGCGTCCTGGGGTGCTTCCTGGGAGAACAAGTCAGCTCCGAAGCCCAGGTCCGACTGGGCGGGGATGGACAGCCAGTCCTGGTTTCCGTCGAGGATCACGTAGTCGGGCAGCAGCTCCGTGGCGACGGTGGCCAGCGCGCGGGTTCCGGCCAGACGCAGGGCTGCGACCAGGCCGACGGCGTCGATCTCGGCTGCCGAGGCGTGGCCCACGGCGTGGGCGCTGGCCCATTCCTCGATGGCGGGCACCAGCGCCTGCCGGACGGGTTCGCGCAGCAGTTTGCTGTCCTTCACGCCGGGAAGGTCGACGGCCGTGGCGGCGTCGATGACCACCAGTCCCACGCTGACGGGGCCGGCGAGGGAGCCGCGGCCCACCTCGTCGCAGCCGGCCACCAGCGTGTAGCCCTGGGCGGCGAGTTCACGTTCCCATTCGAGGGTGGGGGGCGCGGCGGCCACTACTGGCCGCTCGGGACGGCTTGCGGGGAGCCCTGGCTGGTGCTTTGGGGTGCCGGGACGTCCTTGAACACGTCCGGGTAGTTGCCCAGGATCCCCCAGCGGGTCACCGGCCAGGCAATGACGACGGCGCGTCCCTCGACGTCGGAGATCGGCACGAACTCGGTGCCGGTGGCAATGTGGGCGCGCGAATCGGCGGAATCGTTCCTGTGGTCGCCCATGACCCACAGGTGCCCGGCCGGGACGGTGATGTCAAAGGTGGTGTCCGACGGCGCAGCCCCCGGGAACAGGTACGGCTCGGTGATGGATTTCCCGTTGATGATCAGCTTGCCGGCCGAGTCACAGCACTTCACATGGTCCCCGGGCAAGCCGATCACGCGCTTGACCAGGTGCTGCTGGGAGCTGTCGGGGGCCAGACCGATAAAGGTTGCCGCATCCCCAATCCAGCTAAAGGGCCCCGGCGGGGTGGTGGGTTCGCCGGCAAGCCAGCCCTGCGTGTCCTTGAAGACGACGACGTCGCCGCGCTTGAGTGCGAAGGGTTCGGGCACCAGGAGATTAACGAAAATCCTGTCACCAACCTCCAGCGTATTTTCCATGGAGCCCGACGGGATGAAAAACGCCCGGAACAGGAACGTCTTGATCAGGAACGACAGCACAATCGCGATGGCAAGGATCGTCACGATTTCCTTGCTCCACGCCCACGCGCCGTGGCCCAGGCGGACGGCAGTGCTTGAGCCGGCGGCGTCTTCCGCCGGCTCCGCGCCGCGGACGTGGCGGGCCGCGTGGCCGTGCCGCTCCGAGCCGTGGGACGGCGTTTCCGCTGCGCGGCCGCCGCCGTCGTGGCCGGACTCTTCTGGCTCGCCGGGCACATTGTGTGACATATACGTCGTTTCCTTAAAGTTCAGTTCAAAAAATCCAGTGCCGCAGTGTCACGCACAACTCACGGTGCGCGTACGGCGTCGCGTTCCAGGACGTGGATGCGGCCCAGCGGCCATACGGTGGCCCACGGCCGGCCAATGACGCGGTCGGTATCTATCAGCCCGCCGCCGGGCATGCCCAGCAGCGACCGCGAATCCAAGGATACGTCCCTGTGGTCACCCATGAGCCACAATTTACCCTGCGGAACCGTCACGTCGAACTTCAACTCGCTGGGCACGTCCCCGGGATAAAGGTAACTTTCGGAGATGGGTACGCCGTTGACTTCCAGCTGTCCCTGGGCGGAACAGCATTTCACGGTGTCCCCGGCCACGCCGAGCACGCGTTTGACGTAGATGTTGTTGTTGGGCACCAGGCCCAGCCATTGCCCGGCCCCGATGGCGGCGTCGGTGATGGGATCGTTGCCCGAGTTCAGCGGCGTGAACGATCCGCGCCCGTCGAAGACCACCACGTCGCCGCGCTGGATGGGGGCGGTGGCGAAATCGGTGCGCGAGACCAGCACCCGGTCGCCCGTGAGCAGCAGCGGTTCCATGGACGCGGACGGGATGTAGTACACGTCCATCCACACGTTGCGGACCAGCGAAATGAGCAAAAAGGCCACGACGACGGCTATAACCACAAAACGCCAGCCCAGTTTCCTGGGCCGGCGTTTCGCTTGGTTCAAAGTGCGAATCCCTTACTTGGTGGGAAGGTTGTCGCGCTTTTCCTTGATCTTGGCAGCCTTGCCGCGCAGGTTGCGCATGTAGTACAGCTTGGCGCGGCGAACGTCACCCTTGGTGACGACCTCGATCTTTTCGATGACCGGGGAGTGTACCGGGAAGGTACGCTCCACGCCGACACCGAAGGAGACCTTGCGGACCGTGAAGGTTTCGCGGACGCCATCGCCCTGGCGGCCAAGGACGAAGCCCTTGAATACCTGGACACGCGAGCGGGAACCTTCAATGATGTTCACGTGAACGTTGAGGGTGTCACCGGCGCGGAAGGCGGGGATGTCGCTGCGCAGGCTGGCTGCGTCAACAGAATCGAGAAGATGCATTTTCTCACTCCAGGTAAACGCCACAGGTCATTTACTTTGTGTCACGATTTTCATGGACGGCGCGAAGGCCTGTCATGGAAACCGAAAGTTAGTCGACCGGAAATCCATGGGTGGATTTCCGGTGGGCCGTGCTGTTGACGAACACTCCCCCTGTGGCAGGAGCGCGCCCAGTTGGCACCTCCTTACAATTCTGCCACAGGGACGGCCCGGGCGACGAATTGCATCCGGGTTGCCGGCGCCCGTGTTACAGGCGCAGGGCGGCCTCAATGTGGTCAAGATAGCTTGCAGCGACCTCGAAGATATCGGCGGCGGGATCGTCGGCCACGCCGGCCAGGGCCGCTATGGAAGCGCCGACGACCGCTCCGGACAGCGCCCGGATCTGCGGGTCGACGACGTCCCGGCCCGTGCGGGCTGCCGCCAACCGGGCCACCTGCTCCATGGCGTCCATGAGCTGGCCCAGGGCCGCGGCACGCAGCTCCGGGACGCCCCAGAAGAGTTGCGCCCGCTCCTTCACGCCGTCGACCTCGTCACGGGAGAGGTGCTTGACCACCTCGCGCATGGCCCCGACCATGGCCTGGACGGTGCTCAGTTCCGGGGGCTGGGCGGCAAAGGCGGCGTCCAGCAGCGGGTCGAGTTCGTCGCGGAGCACCAGGTCGGTCTTGGTGGGAAAGTGCCTGTAGAGCGTACTTGCGGAGACCAGTGCGGCGTCGGCCACCTGTTCCATGGTGGTGGCCTCGTAGCCCTGCTGCTGGAACAGACGCAGGGCTACGGCCTGGATGTCCTGGCGCATCTTGGCGCGTTTTCGTTCCCGCAGCCCGGTGGGCAGGCTAGGCGTCTCCAGCGACAAGTCGGGCCTCCTTGGCTCGTGTTTTTTCGAGTTTATCCCGGTCCGCGCCGCCTCGCGGCATGAACAGCAGGGCCAGGACAACTCCCATGACGGAGATGGCCACCGAGACCCAGAGTGCTGCGGAGATGCCGGTGGTGAAGGAGGTGCGGACGGCGTCGACGGCGGCCTGGTTGCTGTGCGCTGCAACGGCGACGCCGGCAAAGACGCTTTGCCGGGCGGCGGCCGCGACCGCGGGGCCAAGGTCATGTCCGGCCAGGGCTCCCTGGTAGGCGGAGCGCAACACGCTGCCCAGGATGGCCGCCCCGAGCGGCGCACCGACCTTGCTGACGGCCTGCAGCACTGCGGAGCCCACTCCGCTGCGGTCGGCGTCGAGCTGGGAGAGTGCCGCCGAGCTTGCCGTCACCATCACGAGTCCCATGCCGGCGCCCACCAGGGCGAGCCAGCCGGCCAGGAACAGCGTGCCGGAGGTAATGGTGGTCAGGGTGCCGATCCCCATTCCCAGGCCCAGCAGCATGAACCCGGCGGCCGCGGACACCTTGGCCCCGACGGCCTTGACGACCCAGGCGGCCGGGAGGGTCCCCACCAGCAACCCGCCCACGAGGGGAAGCAGGCGCAAACCCGAGCCGAGGGCGTCGGCCCCGAGGACGCCCTGGAAGTACTGCGGCATGGTGAACAACGACCCGATCATGGCCAGCCCGGCAACCGCGGACAAGACAACTCCCCAGGTGAAGGACGGATAGCCGAACAAGCCAACGTCGATGAGTGGCCTGCCGCCGGGCTTGCGGCCAAGGCGTGCCTCATAATGCATAAAGACCACCAGGAGCGCGGCTCCGGCGGCAATGGCCACGAGCGCCACGGCGTCACCCCAGCCGTCCTCGCCGGCCCGGATGAAGCCGTAAACCAGGGAAATCAGCCCCACCGTGGAGAGGGATACGCCCACCGGGTCAAGGCCGGGGCGATCGGCGGCCCGGGATTCGGGCACCAGGAACGCCGCCACGACAAGGCCCAACGCGGCCACGGGGATGTTGACCAAAAAGACCCAACCCCACCAGAAGCGGGTGAGCATCCAGCCGCCCAGGATGGGACCGAGCGGCAGGGCCAGGAAGTTCGCGGCAGCCCAGACTCCAATCGCCTTGGGCCGTTCCTCTTCCGTGAACAGGACGGTGAATGCCGCCAGCACCATGACGACGATCGCGGCTCCGGCCAGTCCCAGCACCATCCTGGCCACGATGAACTCGGCGGTGGTGGTGGCGAATGCGCACGCAGCCGAGCCGAGGCCAAAGAGTCCGAGGGCTGTCAGCAACAGGCGTTTGCGGCCAAACGCATCCCCAAGCAGCCCGGCCGGAAGCATGACGGCGGCCAGGACCAGCAGATAACCGGAGGTGAACCATTGCAGGTCCGATTCGGTGGCCTTGAAAACTGTTGCCAGGGTGGGCAGTGCCACGCTGAGCACCGTGGAGTCCAGGCTCACGGCCATGACCGCCAGGCTCAACGCGAGCAGGGCCCACCACTTCTTTGACGAGAATCCACTCATGGTAGTTACCTCCACTTTGGTAGTTGCTCCCAAAGTGAATGTTACTCCCGTAATTTTACGGGGGCAATGGATCCGGCGCGCTTAATTGGCGCCGCTAGGCTCAGTCGTCCTCGCGGCGCACTGCCCTGCCATCGACGACGGCGTACCCGAGTTCCCAGAGGATGTTCCGTTCGGTCTTGCTGAAGTTGGAGGCGTCCAGCTTGTCCAGCAAATCCGGCCGGCGGGCGGCCGTGCGGCGCAGCTGGTGTTCGCGGCGGAACTTGGCGATCTTGCCGTGGTTGCCGCTGAGCAGCACCTCGGGCACCTCGCGCTCGCGCCAGCTCGACGGCTTGGTGTAGACGGGGTATTCCAGCAGTCCGTCGGAATGGGATTCCTCGATGAGGGATTCCGGGTTGCCGACGACACCGGGAATCAGCCGGCCAATGGCTTCCACCATGGCCAGGACGGCGACCTCCCCGCCATTGAGCACGTAGTCGCCCAGGCTGACGGGACGCACCGTGTAGTGTTCATCCGCCCACTCCAGGACGCGTTCGTCGATGCCCTCGTACCGGCCGCAGGCAAAGACCAGGTGCTCTTCCTCGGCCAGTTCATAGGCCAGTTTTTGGGTGAACACCTCCCCCGCCGGGGACGGGACGATCAAGGTGGGCCGGCGTCCGGCACCTGCCGCTGGCGACTTTTCCGCGATGTCGGTCAGTGCCTGCGCCCACGGCTCGGGCTTCATGACCATGCCGGCGCCGCCGCCGTAGGGGGTGTCGTCCACGGTGCGGTGGCGGTCGGCGGTGTAGCCGCGCAGATCGTGCACGTTCAGTTCCAGCAGGCCGTCGGTGCGGGCCTTGCCGATCAGGCTCAGTTCCAGCGGCGCCAGGTATTCGGGGAAGATGCTGACAACATCAAAGCGCATTACGCCTGCGTTCCTTCCGGATCGATCTCGTCGTTCTCGGTGGCTTCCTTGTTGACGGTGAACAGCCCGGCCGGAGGGGTCAGCAGGATGTACCCTTCCTCGATGTTCACCTCGGGGACGATCTCGTCCACGAACGGCACCAGCACCTCGTCGCCGTCGTTGTCCTTCACCAGGAGCAGGTCCTGTACGGCGTGGGTGCGCAGGCCCGTCACCTTGCCCACCTTCTGCGTGCCGACCCGCACCTCAAGGTTCAGCAGCTCGTGTTCGTACCAGGCGTCGTCGTCCTCGTCGTCGTCGGACTCAAAGAAAAGGGTGGCGCCGCGGAGCAGTTCGGCGTCGTTGCGGGTGTTGGTACCCTCGAAACCCAGGAGCAGAATGTCCTTGTTCCATCGTGAGCTGCGCACCGTCAGGGTTCCCAGGCTGGCCGGCTGCACAACAAATTCGGTGCCAACGGCAAACGGGAATCGGGGGCGTCGGTGAGGACAAGTGCTGTCACTTCGCCGCGAATGCCGTGGGGTTTGCCAATACGGGCAACCTGAACCTGCATGTGTACTCCTAGTACGTGCTTCTTAAAAGGGGAAAAGCTGGGGGAAAGCAATTTGGCCCCGACACCATTATGGTGCCGGGGCCAAACGTTTGGCTTTACTGCTGAAAACTACTTGCTCCGCGCGAGCGGGGCAAAGTTCCGTGGCGGCAGGTTAGCGGCGGCGGTCCGTGTCGACTACGTCAACGCGGACCGGCTCACCGTGGGCCAGTGCGGCAACCACCGTGCGCAAGGCACGGGCGGTGCGGCCCTGGCGGCCAATAACCCGGCCCAGATCGTCTTGATGAACGCGCACCTCGAGGGATTCCCCGTGGCGGTTGTTCTTGACGCTCACCTTGACATCTTCGGGGGAATCAACGATCCCCGGACAAGGTGCTCCAGCGCTTCAGCCAACAACCTACTCAGCCTCGGTGCTCTCTACAGCCTCATCAGCGTCGGCCTTCTTGGCCTTCTTGGTGATGGCTTCCTTGACAACAAGGTTGGTGGCCTCGGGTGCAACGAAGGGAACCTTCGCTACCTTGGTCTTCAAGGTGCCTTCGGCGCCCTTGATTCCCTTGAACTTCTGCCAGTCACCGGTGATCTTCAGGATCTTGGCAACGGGCTCGGACGGCTGGGCGCCGACGGAGAGCCAGTACTGCGCGCGGTCGGTGTCGACCTCGATGAAGGAAGGCTGCTCGGTGGGGTGGTACTTGCCGATCTCTTCGATGGCACGACCGTCACGCTTTGAGTGAGAGTCCATGACAACGATGCGGTAGTACGGTGCACGCATTTTACCAAAGCGCTTAAGGCGAATCTTTACGGCCACTTTTGTGGTTACTCCTGGTTCGAAAAAGGGGCGAACTCCGTTTCACGCTCCCGTGGGGCGGGCCGATCGGCGGATTTCTAAGGACAGGATCATCACACGGAGAGAGGGGCCGCGCGGATCGAGTACCCGTCCATTATGCCAGATGATCGGGCATCCGCGCGACGCGTTACGTTCACCACTCTCCGTGTTGTGCGCCACGACCGGCGCCGGCTACTCCGCGGAGAAGAAGAACAGGCCCATCTTGGGGTTGTCCGCGGCAGCTTCCAGGGCGGAGGCCGACATCGCCGTGAGGGCGCGCAGCAGGGGGTCGGTCACGGCGGGCGTGGATTCCATTTCCTCCGCGGCGGCCCATTCGGCGGCCAGGTCCGTGACGTCCTCGGGGTCCTCCGGAGCGTTGAGCTCGGCGAACACCTCAAGGAGGGCGTCGGGGACGGCAAAGAGCGTATCCAGCTCAATGTCGACGAGGCTCAGCTCGGCGGCGACGCCCGTGGCGTGCACCTTTTTCACGGCCAGCTCACCCAGGACCTCAATTTCAAAGTCGCTCAGGCCCGGGGTGGGCAGCACCGGCACGTCGATGGCCGGGGACTTGCCGGCCTCGCGCGCCTTGGCGCGCGCAACGGCCTGGTGATGGTCGGCGATGAAGAACTCGGAGTAAATGGCCACTCGGATGCCTTTCGGTGGATGGGCCGCGCCGGCCGGCGGTGGGCCGGCGCTACGCTGCGGCAGGTGCTGACTCCACACTAACGCGGATTTGGTTCTTCCACGGATCCTCGAAGCGGATCTCGGCCCCGGTGTTGGCGACGGCGATCTTGTGGTGGGTCAAACGCTCGGCCAGGGCGCCGACGTCGTCCGTGCCGGGGAGCTTGATGAGCACCTCGCCCAGGCCCAGGGTGTCCTTGCGGGGTCCGGCGCCGCGGCTGTTCCACACGTTCATGGCCATGTGGTGGTGGTAGCCGCCGGCGGAGACGAACAGGGCCTGGCCGTGCCAGCCGGCGGTGCGTTCGAAGCCAAGGGTGTTCACATAGAATTCTTCCGCCGTGGCGACGTCGCCCACCTGCAGGTGGACGTGCCCGATGTCGGCACCTGCGTCGCGCTGGCCGCTCACGGAGGCCTCGGTCAGGTGTTGGGTGAGGTAGTGCTGGGGCGGCAGGGCAACGTTGTCCATCTCGACCGTGCCGTTGTTCCAGGACCATTCGGAGCGGGGGCGGTCCCAGTACAGTTCGATGCCGTTGCCCTCGGGTCGGTGAAGTAGAAGGCCTCGGACACCAGGTGGTCGGCGCTGCCGGCAAACAGTTGGGGGTCGTACTGGGCGGCGCTGGCCACGGTAGCGGCCAGGGCGGCCTGGTCGTTGAAGAGCAGGGCCGTGTGGAACAGGCCCGCCTCGCCGCGGCCGGGGACGTGCAGGCCGCCGGCGGGCTGCAGGTGCACCAGCGGGGTGCTGCCGCGGCCCAGGTACTGGCCACCGTCCGCTTCGGCCACGATGTCCAGGCCGAGCGCCTTTTGGTAGTAGTTGCTCATGAGGTTCATGTTGCCCACCTTGAGCATCACGGTGCCCATCTGCAGGTCGGCGGAAAGTAGGTCGTGCGTGGTGGTCATGGCTGCTCCAAGGTTTGTTGTGTTCATATCCTAGCAAACTACTTGAAGCTTCAAGTTATTCCCGGGGTGCCAGGATGGCACGCATGGCGATCCTGCGGCCCAGCGCGTCGAGCCCCGCGGCGACCTCCGCGCGGCGGATTGCGGCCAGTTCCGGGGTCAGCAGCCCGTCCGGCACCTCGACAAAACCGCAACTGGCATAAAAGGGTGCGTTGAACGGCACCTCGGCGAAGGTGCACAGCGTCATTTCATGGAAGCCGGCCTCCTGGGCCCATGCCTTTGCGGCAGTGACCAATGCCCTGCCAAGGCCCTGGCGGCCATGGTCGGGGGCGACGGCGAGTTGTTCCAGGTGCGCCCGCCCGTCGACGATTTCCAGCCGGACAAACGCCACGGGCGGGCGCCCGGCCACCATGATGTGGAACGCCGCGGCATAGTCGGCGGCTGTGGCGGGCGGGGGAAAGTCGCCGTACGGCAGGGGGTTTTCCACGGTGGCATAGACTTCATCCGCCTCGGCCTCAAGGGCAGGCAGGAGCGAGAACTCACTCAGTGCCGCGGGCCTGACTTCCAGCATGGCCCCAGTCTAGTTGTGGGCGCCGACACCGGGCCCGGATGCGCCCGTCTCCCGAATGAAGGCTTCCAGCAGTTCCGCGCCGGGCTCGGAATCCTGGGGCCGGTGCCCGCCCCGGGTGACGGCGTGCCGGGCACCGGTTCCGGCCAGGTATTCGGCGATCTCCTCATACAGGGGCTCCCATCCGCCGGTCAGCACCAGGGTGGGCACGCCCGGCACGATGTGCAGCGGCGCCTCCCAGACCGGCACTTGAAGGCGGACCCGTGCGGCGGTGCGCGCCGCCGATTCCGCCGGCGTGGTCCGGGGCACCGCCAACGCGGTCGCCCTCCCGTTGGCCGTGGAGGTCATGGATGCCGTCAGCCGGTTGAACTCGACCGTGAATTCGATGTCCCCGAGCTGATCCCGCCGGGCATACAGGGGTTCGAGGTGTTCGCGGTATGCCGTGGTGGCGGGCAGTTCGGCGGTCATGGACAGCAGCGACGGCTCCAGCAGGGTCAGCGAGCGCACCAGTTCGGGACGTTCGACGGCGGCCATCACGGCGGCGATGGCGCCCTGGGCGTGCGCCACCACGTGCCCGCCGGTTCCCAGCGCGTCAATGACAATCCGGGCATCGGCGGCAAAGTCGGTGGCGGCGGGCGGTTCCACGGCATCGAATCCGCTCCGCTTCAGGAACAAGCAGTCGTACCGCCCGGCCAGTCGATGCTGGGCCGGCCAGGCCGCGGCTCCGTAACCGTCGATCCCGTGCACAAACACAATCCGGGTTTTCGTCATTTCAGCAGGTTACCGGATACGGCTGACACCGGCGTGCGCGCCCGGGCGGGTCAGGGTGTGGCGGCTTCGTCCACCAAGGTGTCCACGGCCGCGTGTCCATTGATGGGGAAATGGCAGGCCACCAGGTGGGGCACCGTCCCGGCTGCCGCGGCGGTGGCGGTGGCCGCCTCCACGTCTTCGGCCGGCATGGGCACCTGGCCGCCGCCGGGTTGCAGGGGCGGCTCCACCTTGGCGCAGATCTCCTGCGCCATGGGGCACCGGGTGCGGAAACGGCAGCCGCTGGGCGGGTTCATGGCCGAGGGCAGCTCGCCGCGAACACCCAGCTTGGCCTTCTTCCGTTCGATCACCGGGTCCGGGATGGGGATGGTGTCGATGAGCCCGCGCGTGTAGTGGTGCTGGGGGTGGGAGTAGATCTCGGCGGCCGGGCCCACTTCCACCATCTTGCCCAGGTACATGACGGCGATGACGTCGGAGAGGTAGCGCACCACCGACAGGTCGTGGCTGATGAACAGGTACGTCAGTTCCCGGTCGTGCTGGAGTTCCTTCATCAAGTTCAGCACCTGCGCCTGGATTGACACGTCCAGGGCGGAGACGGGTTCGTCGGCCACGATCAGGCCCGGTTGCAGCGCCAGTGCCCGGGCCAGGCCAATGCGCTGGCGTTGCCCGCCGGAGAACTCGTGCGGGTAGCGTTCGGCGGCCCGGGCCGGCAGGCCCACGGCGGCCAGGAGTTCATCAACGCGATCGTTGCGGTCCCGCGGCGATCCCACGTGCTGGATGTCCAGCGGTTCGCGGAGGATGGACCGCACGCGCATGCGCGGATCAAGGGAGGCATAGGAGTCCTGGAACATGAACTGGACGTTGCGGCGCCCCTCCTTGGCTTCCTTGCCGCGCAGCGCACTGATGCGCCGCCCGCGGAACAGGATGCTGCCGCCGGTGGGCACGTCGAGACCCACCACCATGCGGCCCAGGGTGGTCTTGCCGCAGCCGGACTCCCCCACCAGGCCCAGTGTCTTCCCGCGCGGGATCGATACCGTGACGCCGGCAACTGCGCTGATGTCTCCAATGTGGCGGCGCAGGATGGCGCCGGCAGTGACGGGAAAGTCCTTCACGACCCCCTTGACCTGGAGCAGCGGGATCCCGTCGTCGGGGATGAAGGTCTCGGGGGCCACCCAGGACCGCGCGTCCGACGGCGACGTGCCGGCAGCGGGCCGGGCGCCGTCGGCCGGGACCTTGGCCGCATCCGGGGAGTCCGCGCCCACACCGCCGGCGTGCGCACCCCGGTGGGGTTCGCCGTCGTTCGTCACCATCGAAAGGGCCATACCCTCCTCCAGCTCGGCCGCCTCGACGCGGGCCAGCTCGGGCACGGCGGTGCGCAGCTTGGCCGACTCCGGCACGTCCAGGGGCGTGGTGCGTGGCACGAAGCAGGCATATTCCTGCGGGCCGTTGGGGGTTTGGATGGTGCTGATGGGCGGCACCTGGGCGCGGCAGGAGGCCACGGCATAGCGGCACCGCGGGGCAAAGCGGCAAGCCGGCGGGGGTTCGGTCAAATCTGGAGGAAGCCCCGGGATGGAGTACAGGCGTTCGCCCGTGCCGGCGGCCCGTTCCGGCAGGGCCTCGAACAGGGCGTCCGTGTAGCGGTGCTTTGGCCAGGCGAACAAGGTGTGGACATCAGCCATCTCGGCAATCTTTCCGGCGTACATGACCACCACGCGGTCAGCGCTGCCGGCGATGACGCCGAGGTCGTGGGTCACCAGGATCATGGCCATCTGGAACTCGGTGCGCAGCCGGGCCACCAGCTCAAGGATCTGCTTTTGCACCGTCACATCCAGCGCCGTGGTTGGTTCATCGGCAATGAGCAGCTTGGGTTGGCAGATCAACGCCATGGCGATCATGACGCGCTGGCGTTGCCCGCCGGAGAGCTGATGGGGGTAGTCCTTGATGCGTTGGGCCGGGCTGGGGATTCCCACCAGTCCGAACATGTCCACCACTGCCCGCAACGCCTCGGCCTTGCCCATGCCGCGGTGGATCATGAGCGGCTCGGCCACCTGGTCGCCCACGGTGATGACCGGGTTCAGCGACGTCATGGGGTCCTGGAAGATCATGCCGATGTCGCCGCCGCGGATCTCCCGGAGCCGGTTCTCATCCAGCTGGACCAGATCCTCGCCGTCAAAGAGGATCTCGCCATTGACGATGCGCCCGCCGGGAGGCAGGAGGCGTTCGATCGACATCGCGGTCATGGTCTTGCCGCTGCCGGACTCCCCCACCAGGCCCAGGCACTCACCGGCGTCGACGTGCAAGGTGACCTGGTCGAGTGCGTGCACCACCGATTTGCTCAAGCGGATGTCCGTGCTGAGATTGCGTATCTCCAAGAGCGGCATTCCGGCCTCCCCTTCATTGACGCTGGGTCCATCGTGGATGGTTGAAAAGTTGCGGTGGCCTTTAGCGGCGTTGCAGCCGCACTTCCACGGAGTCGCGCAGGCCGTCGCCCACCAGGTTGACGGCAACAACAACGAGGATGATGGCAATGCCCGGGGGTAGATCAACCACCAGTAGTTCGTGAACACAAACGCCGTTCCGTTGCTGAGCATGCCGCCCCAGTCGGTGGCCGGCGGGGAAATGCCCAACCCAAGGTAGCCAAGGTAGGCGATCAGCAAGATGGCGTCGGCAACCTGGAAGGTGGCGTTGACGATCACGGTGCCCACAACGTTGGGCATGATGTGCCGCAGCACCGCATGCCAGGACGTGCCGCCCATGACCCGGACCGCCTGGACGTATTCACGCACCCGCAGCGTCAGTGACTCGCCGCGCACCAACCGGGCCGGAACCAGCCAGGCTGTCAGGCCCAAAACAAAGATCATGACGGGGATGCTGGGCCGGACGATCGTGACCAGGAACAGGAGCAGGAACAGGATCGGAATCGACAGGATGGCGTCGACGATCCGCATCATGATCGAGTCCACCCAGCCGCCGAAGAAGCCGGCGATGGCACCCCAGACGGTGCCGACGATCGTGGCGATAATGGCCGCCGCGAAACCGATCATCAGCGAGGCCTGCCCGCCAACCATCATCCGGCCCAGCTGGTCATATCCGGTTTGATCGGTGCCCAGCGGGTGCCCGGGCCCGGGCGGCAGGTTCGTGTTGAGCAGGTTTACCGTGACCTGGTCGGTGCGGTAGACCAGCGGCCCGACGAAGCAAAACAGCACGGCAATGACGATCACGACCAGGCCGACGATGGCCAGCTTGTTTTGGATGAACACCTCAAAGCCAAGCCGGAACATGCTCTTCGCTTTGCCGACCGGCAGCCCCGTGGCGCCCACCGGCAGTGCCGGGTCGACCGGATTTTCCTCGATAACGGCCGTCGGTTCCCCGGCGCCCGGGCGGATGCTTGTCATAGCTTTACCCTCGGATCAATGACGGCAAGTGAAACATCGGCCAGCAGGTTGCCGGCCACCGTCGCGAACGCCGTGATGATCACGACGCCCAGTTCGACGGGGTAGTCCGAGGCCTGGGCGGCCTGCCAGAACAGCAGCCCCATGCCGGGGAAGTTGAAGATCGATTCGGTGACGAGCGCCCCGGCAAAGAGCGCCGGCAGCGACAGGCCCAACAGGGTGATGATGGGAATCATGGCATTGCGCAGCACGTGGTGGTACAGCACCCTGGTGGAGGTGGCACCCTTGGCCTTTGCTGTGCGCACATAGTCCTGGTCGATGTTGTCCAGGACGGATGAGCGCATATATCGGGAGAATCCGGCGATGCTCAGCAGGGCCAGGGTGACAACGGGCAGCACCATCCCGCTAAAGTCCTGGAAAATTGGCCCGACACCGTTTGATTGCGGGGCCTCGGGTGGGAACCAGCCCAAATTCTGCGAGAATATCTCGATCATGATCAGGCCGATAAAGAAGGTCGGGGCCGCGTAGAAGATGAACGAGAGGCCGGTTGCAATGTAGTCGAAGGACTTGTTGCGGTGCACGGCCTGGTAAATGCCCAACGGGACTGCCACGATCACCGTCAACAGCAGGGAGAGAAGGCTGAGGATAATGGTTTTCGGAAGCCGCTGGACCAGCAGTGAACTCACTGACTGATTGAGCTTGACGGAGAATCCGAAGTTGCCCGAGAGCCATTGGCCCAAGGTGGTGAAATATTGGATGAACAGCGGCCGGTTGTATCCGTTCTGCTGGTTGAATTCTGCAATCTGTACTGCTGTGGCCCGGGGTCCCAGGATTGCACGGGCCGCCCCTCCCGGCAGTTGGTGCAGCAGGATGAAGACGATGATGGTGACCACCAGGACCACAACAATGGACTGGGCAAGGCGGCGAAGAATATAGCCGATCATGATGCCAACTCTTTAGCCAGCGTGGTGTTTTCGTGCATAGTCTTCGCCGCCATGTCTCTTACATCCGAGTCACTTTAACTTTTTTGTCCCGCGGGAGTGGCTCAGTAGTGCCAGTTCTCCGGGTTGAGGGCGCTGTACGGGTTCAGCGGAGTTACGCCCTGGAGGCCGTTGGCCACTTCGGTCAGGCTGTAGGTGTAATTCGGCTGCCATACAACCGGCAGATCCTTTGCCAGAGCGTTCTCGTAGGCCTGCATGACGGCCGTCCCGCTCTCAGTTGTGGTGGACTGGATCAGCTTGTCAATGGCGGGGTTCGAGTAGCTTCCGCTGTTTGACCCTGCTCCCGTGGAAAACAGCAGTTCACCGGTTGGGTAGTAGTCCGGGGAGTAAACCCAGCCACCGCCCCAGTTGCCCATCTGCCAGGTGCAGGTGGCACCCGAGCACGGAACGGCTGTGCCGGTCACGGTGTTGAACGGTGCGGGCACGATGTTCAGCGTGATGCCCACTTGGGCCGCGTTGGACTTCATGGACTGCATGGCCGTGGTGATGGTCTGCTGGCCGCTCACGTACTGCAGCGTGAACGTCAGCGGTTCACCCGAGGTGATTCCGGCACCACATTCGCCGGCACCGGTTCCGGGCTTCGTGCACGTGGTCACGCCCCCGGCCTTCACGGTCCAGCCGTTGTCCGAGAGGTACTTGCCGGCGGCCGAGATGCTAAACGGATACGGGTTGGTCTTCTCCACCGAGGAAATCAACGGGCTGTCCGGGAACAGCGGCACCGGACCGGTGGTCTGGACACCATAGTTCTTGGCGGCCGAGCTCAGGACGCCTGCCTGGTCCACGATGGACTGCAGTGCCTGCCTGAAGTACAGCTGCTTGAAGATGGGCCCAACGGTCGGGTTGTTGAAGTTGATCGGGAAGTAGTTGATCCCGTACAGGAACCACGGTGCCAGCGTGTAGTTGCTGCTCAACGGGTTCGGCCCGGCCTCGGCAGGTCCCGAGCTGGCCGGCTTGGGTGAGGTCAGGTCCTGGGTTGGCAGGTAGCCGACATCGATGGTCGACCCGGTACGCAGCACATTGAACTGGGCGTCATCGGTGGTGAACGGCACTTCGATGAACTTCTTCAACGTTGGCTTCACCGGTCCCGAGTACGTGGTGTTCGGAACGAAGGTGACGTTTCCGTCGGAGCTGAAGCTGCTCAGCTTCCATGGTCCGTCAACCACTTGCCACAGCGGATTGGTGGCATAGGTGGGAAGGTCCTTCGCCTGAGTGATCAGGTAGTTGTAGACGGCCTTGCAATCCGCCTCGTTGGTGGCGCAGTCACTCTTGGTACCGGCGGCGGTTACATCCCATGCGACCGGCATCGGGGTAATGGTGCTCAGTTGGTTGGCCAGGAACCATTGCTGGCTGTAGGCCTTGTCGGTGTTGAAGACGACCGTGGTGGCATTCGGTGCCGACGCCGAGGTGATGTTGTCCGGGAACTGCCCGGGCGTGTAGGCCGCATAATTGGCCTTCTCCGCCTTGAGCATGTTGAACCAGAACATGACATCGGTAGAGGTCAGCGTGCTGCCGTCGGACCACTTGTAGGGCTTGAGGGTGATGGTGACGGTTTTGCCGCCGTTGCTGTAAACCGGTTCCGCCGCGAGGCTCAGGGAATCATCCACACCCGTTGCACCGTTGTTGCCGAACCAGTAGAGCGGCCGGTACATCAGGAACTGAAGGTAGGAAGAGTTCGATACCGAGAAGTCGGCGATCGGGGCAAACGGGAAAATCCAATTTGGCACGGTGTTCGGCGGGTCTGCAAACGTGGCGGTGTTAGCCGCTTTTCCTGGTGGGTTTGCCGAGCTTGACGAGTTTGACGAACCGTTTCCTGACGAACAGCCGGTCAAAGCCAAAAATACAACTGCAATGATTCCTAACAGCCGGAAGATTGGCTTCCGGTTCCCCCCATGAGTTCGCAAATGTTTCATCATGCGCCTCCTGGCAGAGCCCCACGCACGAAGATCTACTTGGTCTTGGTGTGACTCCTATGAGGCAGTCTAGACCCGAAGTGCCGTGCTGTCAGCGTGCAATTCGGCAAATAAAGGGCCCGCCCGAATCCACCACTGGTGGAGCCCGGCGGGCCCTCTGTGCAAACGCCGTCAGGACGGTGTTTGCAACGAATCTAGCTGTTCCCTACTTCCCCAGGAACTTCTCAAAACCCTTCGGCAGGTTCAGGCTTGCCGGGTCAAAGTCGCTCTCACCGGCCCCAAACGCTGCGCCCGTGGGCAGCGCCTTGGGGGCGTTGGCCTTCTCCTGGGCGGCCTTCAGTTCCGCGGCGGCCTTGGCCGGGTTGCCGGAGCGCGGCTTCTTCTTGGCGTTTTGCTTGCCTTTGCGGGCGCCGCCGAAACCGCCCGTTCCGGGCATGCCGGGCATTCCCGGAATGCCGCCGCCCTGGGCCATCTTCTTCATCATCTTCTGGGCCTGGCCAAACCGCTCCAGCAGGCCGTTGACCTCGGAGACGTGGACGCCGGAGCCGCGGGCGATGCGGGCGCGGCGGGAACCGTTGATGATCTTCGGTGCCACGCGCTCGTGCGGGGTCATGGAGCGGACGATCGCCTCGACCCTGTCAATCTCGCGCTCGTCGAAGTTCTCCAGCTGCTGGCGGATGTTTGCCGCGCCGGGCATCATCATGAGCATCTTCTTCATGGAGCCCATTTTGCGGATCTGCTGCATCTGGGACAGGAAGTCGTCGAGGGTGAAGTCCTCCTGGTCGGCGAACTTGCGGGCCATGCGCTCGGCCTCGCCCTTGTCCCAGTTCTTTTCAGCCTGCTCGATGAGCGTCAGGACGTCGCCCATGTCCAGGATGCGGCTGGCCATGCGGTCCGGGTGGAACAGTTCGAAGTCGTCCAGGTTCTCACCGGTCGAGGCGAACATGACGGGCTTGCCGGTCACCGAGGCCACGGACAGGGCGGCACCACCGCGGGCGTCGCCGTCGAGCTTGGACAGCACGACGCCGGTGAAGTTGACGCCCTCGTTGAACGCCTGGGCCGTGTTGACGGCGTCCTGGCCGATCATGGCGTCGATGACGAAGAGGACCTCGTCGGGGTTGATGGCGGCGCGGATGTCCGCGGCCTGCTGCATCAGTTCCGCGTCGATGCCGAGGCGGCCGGCGGTGTCGACGATGACGACGTCGTGGAGCTTGGCGCGTGCCTCGGCCACACCGGCGCGGGCCACGGATACGGGGTCTCCCGTGGCTGCCTCGAATTCGCTGCTGACACCGGGGTGCGGGGCGAACACGGGCACGCCGGCGCGCTCACCGTTGACCTGGAGCTGCTTGACCGCGTTGGGGCGTTGCAGGTCGGCTGCGACCAGAAGCGGGCTGTGGCCCTGGCCCTTGAGCCATTTGGACAGCTTTCCGGCAAGGGTGGTCTTACCGGCACCCTGGAGGCCGGCCAGCATGATGACGGTGGGCGGGTTCTTCGCCAGGTTGATGCGGCGGGTTTCCCCGCCCAAAATGGTCACGAGCTCGTCGTTGACGATCTTGACGATCTGCTGGGCCGGGTTCAGGGCCTCATTGACCTCGGCACCCAGGGCGCGTTCGCGGACCTTGGCGGTGAATTCGCGCACGACCGGAACGGCAACGTCCGCATCCAGCAAGGCGCGACGGATCTCGCGTACCGTGGCGTCGACGTCGGCCTCGGTCAGCCGGCCCTTGCCACGCAGGTTCTTGAATGTTGCTGTCAACCGGTCAGATAGGGAGTTGAACACGCGCCGTGTGCTTCTTTCGTCGGGGTACTGCCAACACCCGCGCGGCCCGGCCTGTGACGGCCAAGCCGCGTTCGGCAGGTGCGGCGTTCGAATTGCAGGATGAGAACGGCGGGGCGCTGGAAAACGCACCCGCTCCCTTTCCTGTGGGACTCAACTATCAAGGATAGCAACAGCCGGGGCCGTTCGCTGCACGCCGGACCGGGCCGTCGTCGAATGTAATCCCGGAAGCCGTGGCGGGCCGTTGTTCAACACGGCCGCGATCCAAGGCGCGGATTTCCCGGGCCAAAGTGGCATGCTGGGTTCGTGACGAAAACGACAAGAGTGCCCAGCCCCCAGTCCACCGCCGCACGCCCGTCCGGACGCCGTTCCGCCGGGAACGCAGCACCGGCTCCCGCCGCTCAGACGGACGGGTTGCCGGCGTCGGCGGCCAAGCCGGCGGCCACGGGCGAGCGCATCAAGACGCTCGTGATCCTGGGCGCTTCCGGCGACCTGACGGGGCGGTTGCTGCTGCCCGGAGTTGCCGGGCTCATCGCTTCCGGCCGGGCTCCCGGCATTACGCTCGTGGGCGCAGGCAGCGACGACTGGAGTGCGGCACAGTGGCAGGAGCGGCTCACCGGCAGTTTCGCCGGCGCCCTGGCGGATGACGGCCAGTCAACCAAGGACGGCATCAAGGAACTCGCCAAGGTCCAAAAGGACAGCAGCTACCACCAGGTCGACGTGACGGCCAAGGGCGCCCTGGGCGAATTGCTGGCCACCGTGGAGGGGCCCGTTGCGCTGTACTTTGCCCTCCCGCCCGCCATCAGCCAGAAGGCCTGCGAGGTCTTGCGGAAGAAGGAGCTGCCTGCCGGCACCCGGTTGGTGATGGAGAAGCCGTTCGGTTCGAGCGAGGAATCCGCCCGTGCGCTGAACGTGACGCTGGCAAAGCTGGTGGCCGAGGACCACATCCACCGGGTGGACCACTTCCTGGGCAAGTCCACGGTGCTGAACATCATGGGGCTGCGCTTTGCCAACCGCCTCCTGGAACCGTTGTGGAACGGCGAGCACATTGCCAAGGTCGAGATCATCTTCGACGAGGACCTGACGCTCGAGAACCGCGCGCGATACTACGACCACGCCGGCGCCGGCAAGGACATGATCCAAAGCCACCTGTTGCAGATCATGGCAATCATGGCCATGGAACCGCCCGCCACCCTGGGCCACCAGGACGTGCGCTCGAGCATTGCCGCGGTGCTGCGGGCCAGCACGATTGGCAACTCCTTCAAGCCGGACCTGACCGATTCCACCCGCCGCGCCCGGTACACCAAGGGGACCATCGGCAGCCGCAAGGTGCCGGACTACCTGTCCGAGGAGGGGGTTGACCCGGCCAACGACACCGAGACGCTGGCCGAGGTCGAGGTGTACGTCAACAACTGGCGGTGGGCCGGGGTGCCGTTTGTGCTGCGCTCGGGCAAGGCGCTCGGGCGCACCCGCAAGGAGGCGGTGGTGACCTACAAGCCGGTGCCCCATCTGCCGGCGGGATTCACCGGCACCGACTCCCCCACCCGCCTGCACATCGGCTTTGGCCCGGACACCCTCACCCTCGACCTGGATGTCAACGGCCCCGGCGATCTCTTCACCCTGGACCGGGTGAACCTGCATACCGAGCTGGCCAGCGATCCGCTCCTGCCCTACGGCGAAGTCCTTGAAGGCGTGCTCAACGGGGATCCCCTGCTGTCCGTCCGCGGCGACACGGCCGAGGACTGCTGGCGCATTGTGGAACCGGCGTTCGCCGCCTGGAAAGCCGGCACGGTTCCCATGGAGGAATACGCCGCCGGATCCACGGGCCCGGACGGCTGGACCACGAGCCACGACTAGTTGCACCCTGCGCAGCGCCCGTTCCGAGTGCTGCGCACGCCGCAACTGCTCTTGGACCATGCGCACGACACGCGGGCGGGGCTTGCGCCCCCACGGGGGCTGCGCAGGCCGCGCCCGCGTGTCGTGCGCATGTTTCAACGCGGGGAGGCGGTCTCGATGCGGTCCAACGCCCGCTCAACCCACAGCAGCATCAAATCCGGGTTGTAGAGCACCACGGCGGCAGGGATGCGCAACTTCCACACGCCATTGATGACCAGCAGGTTGTCACGGCGCAGGTCCTCCGCCCAGCCTTCGGGCGTGTTGTGGTATTTCTCGCCGTCGAGCTCCACCCCGAGGATCCCCTCAACCAGTAAATCGAGGTGCCCCACGCCCCACACGGACGCCTGTCCCTGCACGTTGTAGCCAACCTTCTTGAGTAGGTAGCGGGCTGCGGTTTCCACGATTGACTGGGATTGGGGGTCGATCATCGCGATGACGGCCCGGGCCGCGCCGTCGCCGCGGCGGCTGAAGGCGGTGCGGAGTTCGTGCACGGTGCACTGCTTGAGCACGACGGCCGATTCCAGCACGGCCAGGGCCTCAAGTTCCGAACCGCAGCCCACGCATTGGCGCAGGATGTCCATGAGCGTTTGGCCGCCCTTGACCCTGTGGACCTTGCAACCGGGAACGGGCCGCCCGTGGGCTGCCGCGACGTGGGGTTGCGGCACGGGGTTGAGGATCCACAGGCCCAGCTCCGCCGCTTTCGAAAAGCACGTCTTCCGGGCTTGGTGCCGGGCCAGGTGGAGGTCCAGCGGATCGGCGTCCGGGAGCGCATAGTAACCGGGCGCGATTCTCATAATCATCCCTGCTTTGACCGCCTGCCGCAGGCTCCATTCCGAGTGCCCGCACGCCAGCAGGTCCTTTTGCCGTCCCACCTTGCCGCCCGCCGCGATTGCCGCAACCACTTGACGGGTTTTCCGTCCCTGTGAACCGTCCATGCCGCCATTGTTCCCGGCCAGACAGCCAAGAGAGGGCGCACTGCCCAACTTGTGGACACTCCCGGCTGCCAAGCCGCCTGTGGAGGACGCGATGCCCGGGGCAGCCAAGAACGACGCCGGCACCCGGGCGGGATTGCTGACCCACCCAGGTGCCGGCGTCGTCGGACGGAACGAGGGACTTTAGATGGCGGCGACGCCGCGTTCGCCCGTGCGGACCCTGACGGCTTCGAATACTTCGACCATCCAGACCTTGCCGTCTCCCGCGCTGCCGGTGTTGGAGCTGGCGACGATGATGTCCACGAGGTCGTAGGCCTGTTCGTCGGAGGCGAGCACCTCAATCCGGACCTTGGGGTGGAGGTCCACGGTGTATTCGGCGCCGCGGTAGATTTCGGTGTGCCCGCGCTGCCGGCCGTAGCCGTGGGCGCCGCTGACGGTCAGTCCCTGGACGCCGTAGCTTTCAAGCCCGCTGCGGACGTCGTCGAGCTGTTCGGGCCGGATGATGGCGGTGATGATTTTCATGCGTCTACCTTTTCGTCGGCGGAGATGACCTCATCCATGTGGTGCGGAACGGGGAGGGGTGTGGACGTGGGGTGGAAGCTGCCGGAGACGCGGCCGCCGAAGTCGTAGGCGGATTCGGCGTGGACGGAAACGTCGATGCCGACACTCTCCTGTTCGGAGCTGATCCTAAAGCCCATGGTCTTGTTGATGATCCAACCGATGATGAACGCCAAGATGAAGGAGTAGAACAGGACCACGAACGCGCCGATCGCCTGCTTGCCGAACAGTTCCATGCCGCCGCCGTAGAACAGACCCTGACCGGCTGCCGGTGCGCTGGGGTCGGCGGCGAGACCGATGAACAGGGTGCCGAAGATGCCGCCCACGAGGTGGACGCCGACGACGTCGAGCGAGTCATCGAAGCCGAAGCGGTACTTCAGGCCGACGGCCAGTGCGCAGACGACGCCGGCCAGCAGGCCAAGCACCATCGACCAAACGGGGGTCAGCGCGGAGCACGCGGGGGTGATCGCGACAAGGCCTGCGACGGCGCCGGACGCTGCACCCAAAGATGTGGCGTGGCCGTCGCGCAGCTTCTCCACGACGAGCCAGCCCAGGATGGCGGCACACGGGGCGGCGAGCGTGTTGATCCAGACGAAGCTGGCGGCGCCGTTGGCACCCAGTGCGGAACCGGCGTTGAAACCAAACCAGCCGAACCACAGCAAACCGGCACCGAGCATGACCAGCGGGAGGTTGTGGGGGCGGTGGCTCGGGTCCTTGCCGAATCCCTTGCGCTTGCCCAGGACCAGTGCGAGGGCCAGTGCGGCGGCGCCTGCGTTGATGTGGACGGCCGTACCACCGGCGAAGTCGATAACGCCGAGGCCCTGTCCAAGCCAGCCGCCGGTCGCGTTGCCGTTGCTGTCCTTGTTGAAGTCAAACACCCAGTGGGCGACCGGGAAGTAGACCACGGTGACCCAGATGCCGGCAAAGACCATCCAGGCGCCGAACTTGGCGCGATCCGCGATGGATCCGGAGATCAGGGCCACGGTGATGATGGCGAAGACGGCTTGGAAGGCGACGAACGCCATGGCCGGGACCGTGCCGACCAGCGGCATTCCCTTGCCGGTGTCGAGCAATCCCTCCAGGCCGAAGTATTCGAGCGGGTTTCCGAAGAAGCCGCCGGCCACGTCCTTGCCGAAGGCGATCGAGTAACCGAAGAGGACCCACAGGACGCCGACCAGGGCCAGTGCGCCGAAGCTCATCATCATCATGTTCAGCACGCCCTTGGCCCGGGTCATGCCGCCGTAAAAGAATGCCAGGCCCGGCGTCATCAGGAGCACCAGGGCCGCCGAGACAAGGACCCACGCTGTATCGCCAGTGTTCATGGTGGCTGGCCTTTCGTTGCGAGTGAAGTTGCGGCCCCTGGGGAGGGGCTGTGCAAACTGGACACTTACAACCATGGTGCAGGCGTGTTTCGGCCGTGAACGGCAATAATTTCGCCGATGTTACGTTCCGGGGCCGCACGTTAACTCTGGGCGGCCGGCATGTTTCGGGCGTGTTTCGCGGTTGCTAGAGGAACTTGGCCTTGGTCACGGAGACGGCGATCCGCACCCGGTTTTCCACGCCCAACTTGTTCATGACCGTGGAGACCAGGAGTTTGACGGTGGCTTCGCTGACGTGCATGGCCGCCGCCAGCTGCAGGTTGGTCAGGCCTTCGGCGATCCCCTCGGCCACCGAACGCTCACGGGCATTCAAACCCTCGAAACGTTCCTTGTGGAGGACGTTGCAGTGGTAGTCGCGGTCCTTGAGGGCATCGAGCGCCTCGGCGTTGAGCATTGATGCCCCTCCCCCGTGAATGACGCGCAGCAACGTGGGCAGGTCTTCGGCGATTCGGCCAAGATGCAGGATCGCGGAGGCTCCCTCGAGGAACAACAGCTCCGCGAGCTTGAAGTCGACGTCTCCCATGACCACCACGCGGGGCGGGTTCGGCACGGCGGCGAGGGTTGTGCAGGTATTGATAAGTTCGGCCCGGTCCATGCCGGAGTCCACCAGGACAATGTCCAGCGGGCCGGATTCCATGAGCTCAAGCGCGCCGCCGACCTCGGTGGAGGATCCTGCGACGTCCAGGTGCGGCGCCTCCACCAGGAGCTGCGCCAGTCCCAGGCTGGTGATGTAGTTAAATCCGACGACGGCCATACGAATGGCCGAGACGTTTTGCAGAAGCCCCAAATTCACTTTAACCGCCTAAATACGATCGAAAATCGATTCAGCGCGGTAATGAAATCGCGCCGCATCATTAACAAAAATCCACTGGCCTGAAACAAATCTTTCGATTTCCCAAGGAACCATATTAATGCCAAGCAGGCGCTGAAGTTTCCCCCTTACAACCCCTGCCCCAAGACTAGCGTGTTGGCACCCAATTAATAGGTGGCACGCGGTGGTGGCACCGTTGGCGAGCCGAGTTGTTACGTCTATGCGCCCAACGGTGCCACCATGCCGACATGCGCGGCTAAACACGCACGCTGTCAGGCACCGTAACAGAGTCGTCTTTTGCGTCATCTTCGGGCGCGGTTTCGGCAACGCCCGGTGTGGCCGGCGTCGAACTCTTCGCAAACCGGCCGCCCCGCAACCGGCCAAGCAGGGAGCGGCGGCCGCGGCCCAGCCAGCCGGCAATCAACACCCAGGTGGCGCCGGAGACCAACACCGCGTCGGCTGAGGCCATGATTCCGGAGAAGAACGGCAGGCCCATCAGGATTGCAATTCCCAGGTGCATGCAGAGGATTCCGAGCAGTGCAATGCGGCGGGTAATCCTGTTGAACAGCATGAACGTGAATGCGATCTGGATCAGCACGCTGAAATAGGTCACCAACACCACTGTCCAACTGAAATGGGTGGCCAGATCGGACAATGCGGGGAATACGCCGTAGAAATCGGACTTCAGCGGGTAGTACATGGCCGTGCCGTTTTGCCACAATGAACCCTGGACCTTGTAGAGACCGGCCTCGAGGTAGACGGTGCACAGCTGCGCGACCACCAGGCACAGTGCCAGGTTGTGCAGTACGGTGCCCACTTCGGTTTCCTTGGAGTTCTTCCGGGCACGACGGCGGGAATCCAGCGACCAGCGCCGTGAGACGTCGGCGAAGATCAGGTAGATCAACATGATGCGGAAGAAGTAGTTTCCGCCGTCGGCAATGGCGACGTTTTGGGCATTGATCCCCGCGTAGAAAACGAACAGCAAGGGTGTGACGATGCGGGTTCGCCAGCCGAGGAGGAACGCCAGCGCCAGCACGATCGCTGCCACGTACCAGAGCCAGAACGGGCCGGTGCCGGCATGGCGAAGGAGGTTGAGCGGCCACTGGTAGCCCAGGATTTCCCGGTAGCCGTCCCAATAGGCCGAGCCCGGGCCCCAGACGCGGGCGGCCACGGGGATGTTGAGGACAAGCCAGCCGAGGACCAGGAACCCGGATGCGATCCGCATGACCGCCAGGCCGTAGTCCGCATGCCGGTTGCCGGTGAACCATTCGGTGATCATGTTGATGAGCTTCACCGGCGCGTATCGGTTTTTCTTGATCCAGCCTCGAATTGTTGCGGGGCTTTCGGCTGGTTCGGACTCGGAGCCTGTGGCCTCGGGGCTTGCCACCGGCGGTGTGGTTGAGTTTTTAAGTGTCATTTCCAGGCCGCCATTGCACTATCGTCGAATTTCATCACGTCACGCCAGCCAATGTAGATAAAGCTGGATTCGGGTTTGTCCACTGCGTCGTTCCGCTGTTCGAAGGGGACGACGGGGTCCCTGCGCATCCGCACTTCGACCAGGGAGGCTTTTCCGCCCCACAACTCAAGCGCCTTGAGGGAGGCGAACCCCACGGCAACGTCCTCGAGACGTTGGTAGTTCATCAAGGTGTTGAGGTCCGCGGCACCGTACTTTTCGGCCGCCGCCGGCGAGTTCAGGTCAACCCCGAAGACGGGCTGGCCGGCAATGTGGTTGCCCTGTGCCATCTTGGATTGCTCGCTTGAGAGCTTGTCGGCTGCCATCCAGAAGCGGGCGTTGACCACCTTGGACTGTTTTGTGCCTCTGTTGGAGAAGATGTTGAACCGGGCGGATTCCATTTCCTGCTCGGTAACGTTTTGCCAGTCCGAGAACACGGCACCACCGCTGGCGCCTTTGGCGCAAACGGTTTCCGAGCTCAGGCATCCCCGCATCAGGAAGTACTCGTCCTGCGAGTACACGCCGGGGGCGAAGAGGCTCCACCCCTGGTCAAGGGGGCCAAGGAAGTATTTGTTCAATTCCGGCTGGAGGGAGTCCTTCAGCGGTGTCTGCGGACCGGTGAATGCCAAGGTCGCAGCCATGTGCGCTCCGGCCAGGAGTCCCCCGATGATCAGGACGACTGTGGAAAGTCGTCCGATACGCCTAATCTTCACGAATTGCCTTCTTTTGAGTGCTTCCGCCAATGCTTGAAATGGCGGCTAAATCTTGGGTGCAGAGTCGGGGCCCATCCGTGTGGATGGGCCCCGGTCCGGTCATGCTAGTTGTTAGGCATTCTTGCGCTTGCGATTGATCGCAAGGGCGCCCATGCCGATGAGCAGCAGCAGTGCCGCCCCGCCGAGGATCAGGCCGGTTGAGCCTGCACCCGTCTGGGCCAGCGAGCCGTTGCCCTGTGAATTCGCAGCAGTGTTGGCTGCGGTGTTCACGTTGGTGTTGGTTGCCGAATTCACCGAGGTGTTGGCGGCAGTGTTCACGTGCGTGTTGACCGAGGTGTTCGCCTCGGTGTTCACGTTCGTGTTGGCAGCCGTGTTCACCGAAGTGTTCGCGGCAGTGTTCACATTCGCGTTCACCGAGGTGTTCGCTGCGGTGTTCACGTTCGTGTTGGCAGCCGTGTTCACCGAAGTGTTCGCCGCGGTGTTCACATTCGCGTTCACCGAGGTGTTTGCTGCGGTGTTCACGGAAGTGTTCGCTGCGGTGTTCACCGAAGTGTTGGCAGCGGTGTTCACGTTCGTGTTCACCGAAGTGTTGGCGGCCGTGTTGTTCGCGGTGTTGTCCGTGACCTTGATGACGGTGAAGCTGGTCATGTCGGTCGCGCCCGTTGCGTTGTCGGTTACCAGCAGCTGGTAGTCGCCCAGGGCCAGGTTGGTGGTGGCAATCCGCAGTGCGATCTTGCCCTCACCGTCGATCTCCAGCGTTTCGGTCAGGACGGTTCCAACCGGACCGGCCAGAGCCTTGGGGGTTACCGTGCCGGCATTGGCGCCACTCGGTGCCAGGACGACGGTCGCCGTCTTGCCTGCCGAGAACTTGATGCCTGTCAGCAGCGTGGAATCACCCTTGACGACGGTCTTGGGCGTGACATCCACCTTGACCAGGGGCATGGCGGGATCGTTGACAACCAGGTACTTGCTTGTGGCTTTGCCCGTGGTGTTGTCAATGACGGTGACCTTGTAGGTCCCCGCCTTCAGGTCCTTGGTTGCGATTGAGTAGTCGATGGTGCCATCGGCTTCAACTGCCAGGTCATTCGTGAGCTCGGTGACGATACCGGTGTCGCGATCGGTGATCTTGACGGTAGTCGTTCCCTTAGGCGTGTAGTTCTCGCCCACAACAATGGACTTCTGGCCAACGGTGACAACCGCAGGAACCAAGTCGAAGTCCTGGCGAACAGTGTTGTCGGCCGTGTTGGTCGACGTGTTGGCTGCCGTGTTCACGTTGGTGTTCGCGGCAGAGTTCACGTTCGTGTTCGCAGCCGTGTTCGTCTGCGTGTTCACGCCGGTGTTAGCGGTGGTGTTGGCAGTCGTATTCGTCTGGGTATTGACGCTGGTGTTCGCGGCAGAGTTCACGTTGGTGTTCGCGGCCGTGTTCGTCTGCGTGTTCACGCCGGTGTTAGCCGTCGTGTTGGCAGTCGTATTCGTCTGGGTATTGACGCTGGTGTTCGCGGCAGAGTTCACGTTCGTGTTCGCGGCCGTGTTAGCGGTCGTGTTCACGTCCTTGTTGTCCGCGCCATTCGCCTGCGTGTTAACAGCCGTGTTGGCAGTCGTATTCGTCTGCGTGTTGACGTTGGTGTTGGCAGCGGAGTTCACGTTCGTGTTCGCAGCCGTGTTCGTCTGCGTGTTCACACCGGTGTTAGCCGTCGTGTTGGCAGTCGTATTCGTCTGGGTATTAACGTTGGTGTTCGCGGCAGAGTTCACGTTCGTGTTCGCAGCCGTGTTCGTCTGCGTGTTCACGCCGGTGTTAGCCGTCGTGTTCGCGGCCGTGTTCACGTCCTTGTTGTCAGCACCATTCGCGGCCGTGTTACTGGCCGTGTTCGTCTGCGTGTTCACGCCGGTGTTAGCGGTCGTGTTGGCAGTCGTATTCGTCTGGGTGTTGACGTTGGTGTTCGCGGCGGAGTTCACGTTCGTGTTCGCAGCCGTGTTCGCAGCCGTGTTCGTCTGCGTGTTCACGCCGGTGTTGACCGTCGTGTTCGCAGCTGTGTTCACGTCCTTGTTGTCAGCACCGTTCGCGGCCGTGTTAGTGGCCGTGTTCGTCTGCGTGTTCACGCCGGTGTTAGCCGTCGTGTTGGCAGTCGTATTCGTCTGCGTGTTCACGCCGGTGTTAGCCGTCGTGTTGGCAGTCGTATTCGTCTGCGTGTTCACGCCGGTGTTAGCCGTCGTGTTGGCAGTCGTATTCGTCTGCGTGTTCACGCCGGTGTTAGCCGTCGTGTTGGCAGTCGTATTCGTCTGCGTGTTCACGCCGGTGTTAGCCGTCGTGTTGGCAGTCGTATTCGTCTGCGTGTTCACGCCGGTGTTAGCCGTCGTGTTGTCGGCCGTGTTCACATCGGTGGGCGAATCGTTGGTGACCTCCAAAGCCGTTTCGGCCTTGTCATTCGCCGCGGTGCTGGCCTTGACCTTGAAGTCCTTGGCAGCCTTGGTACCCGCGGGGACGGTCAGCGTGCCGTCGATGGTGCCGGTCGCAGATGACGTCACGACCAAAGGTGCGCCAACGTTAGCGCCCTGTCCATCCACAAGCTGGATCGTAACGGCCGTGTTCGCAGGCCAGTTGGCACCGGTCACCTTGGTGGTTGCGCCATCCTTAACGATCTTCGGCGTTGCAATCACTGTCGGCACCAGGACCGGATCTGCGTCCAGTGCGCGAACCGACGACGACGCCAGGTTCACCGTGGCAGCATTGACTCCCGGGAGAACCGTCAGCTTCAATGCAGTCACGGAGAATGATCCGGCACCCAAGAGGCCCGGCTTCGCAGGAGTTTCCTCGGTGGGCTGAGCATTGAGCGTCAGCTGGACAACCTGGGCGAGAGTGGTGTTGATGACCGGCGAAAGCCCCGTCAGAACCGGTGCCGTGACGGCGCCAACAAGCCCGCCAACTCCGTTGAGGATCGGGTTCAGCACGCCGCCAATGACGGGCGTGAGTGCGGGGAGAAGCGTACTAGCCAAGGCAGTGATGATGGACCCGAGGGAAATGCCACCCAAAAGTACGAGATCAGATGTCACCACCGGCTTTGTCCCGGAAGTGCCAAGGAAATCTCCGAGGGTCCCGTTGATGGTTACATTGCCCTTTCCGACGGAACCCAACACAACCGTGGTCACATCCGCATTCGTCTGCACCGTGAGGCCGATTGAATTGATCGCGTTCTTGACCTCCTGGGTCACGGTCGCGGTCAAATCGTCAACTGCCAGTCCGAGCGCGGTGGTGATCGCCGCGAGCGTCTTGGCGTTGATGACGGGCGTGTTCGGCGCCTGGCCATTGAGGCCGTTGGCTGCGTCGAATGCCTTGGCAAGGTCGATCGTGACGATCCCATTGCCCAGGTTGATGGACGCGATACCCTTCGGGTCACTCACGTTCTTGGTGATCAAGTTGTCCTTGACACCCTTCAGCGCCGTGTTGATGCCGGGGGCAGCGATGGTGGTCGGGCCGAGCTTGACCTTCGCGACTCCAACATTCAAGTTGACCGCATCAACGATGCTGCTGATGGCTGTCAAAAGGGAACCGTTGGTCCCAACAACACTGTTCAGCGTGGTTCCCACACCGTCAATCGTGGTGCCCAGGGTGGTGGCCAGCTTGCCCACCACCGGGCTGTTGATCGTTACCTTGGCATCCGCCACGACGTAGTCGGAAGCAACTACCGTCTTTTTCTTTGATCCGGATGAACCAAGCGCACCGATTTCCAGCTTCAGGTCTTTGACGACGGGGCTGGTAACCGGATCAAGCCCGAGTTGGGCCAGCAGGCTGGTCAGGTTGACTTCGGCATTGCCCCTGGCGCCGGGTGCGGCGGCCGCGAGGTCAAGCGCGCCATTCGCGTCAACGACGCCGGCGCCCGCGACGGCATTCGAGGCCGCCGGTGCAGCTGCGTAGCTGTTCAGGGCCCCGAGCGCGCCCAGGTCCAGCAGGCCGTTCTGGTTCGCAGCCGTCTTAAGCAGCGGCAGATTCAGCCCTCCCAGGTCCAGGTTCAACCCCGTTTGGGCCCCCAGGACACTCAGGTCAATTGGCTGAAACTTCGGTCCCACGTTGCTGGGGTTGCCGGCTTGCGAGTAGGCCGCCCCCAGCAGGTCCAAGCCAAACAGGTCAGTTGAGAGAACCTGACCCAATGCCTCCGAATTATCGGCGGGCGCCGCGTTTGCGCCGGCCATGGGCAAGAGAACCATACTGGCGGCGACACCGCCCGCCAGCCATCCCCGACCGCGGCGCAGGCGTGAATTTCGCCCGCTCTCGCGATTCTTTTGATTAATACTCAATTGATTCCTTCCCCATTACACTTTTCGAAAAGTAGGGCGCGATGACAGACCGCCCCAATTCAAAACTATGTATTCGACCGGAGTAATAACGGGCTCACTTGTCCAAGTTTTACTGACCGCCAGCCATATAATTAGTAGCCAACCGGCTAAAGGAAATAAGACACCCGTCGAAAGTGCGATTGGGGAACTTTCGCACAATTTTCACAAGGCGGCGCAAACCCGCAATGTTTTCGGCAAAGTTCATGCGTCCAATCGTGAGCCATCCGGATAATCGACGCGGATCTTTCCGTTTCAAGAACACGACAAAGGTCCAGCCTTCATCCTTTCGTGACCAGATCGTTACGAATCCGAAGACAAAAAAGTGCCCGCCGAGGCGGGCACTTTTGGTGTTTGGTTCGTCACATGCTAGGGGTGCCGGACGAAGATCCGGCGCGGCGGCTAGGACAGCAATGCGTCCACAAAGCTCTCGGCATCGAAGGGAGCCAGGTCGTCGGCGCCCTCGCCCAGTCCCACCAGCTTGACCGGAACTCCCAGCGTCTTTTGGATGGCGACGACGATCCCGCCCTTGGCCGTGCCGTCCAGTTTGGTCAGCACGATCCCGGTGATGTTGACGACGTCGGAGAAGACCTTGGCCTGGGTCAGGCCGTTCTGCCCCGTGGTCGCGTCCAGGACCAGCAGCACCTCATCAACGGTGGCCTGCTTTTCAATGACGCGCTTGACCTTGCCCAGCTCATCCATCAGGCCAACCTTGTTCTGCAGGCGGCCTGCGGTGTCGACCATGACCACATCGACTTCCTGCTCAATCCCGGCCTTCACGGCCTCAAAGGCGACGGAGGCAGGGTCGGCGCCATCGACGTCGGACTTCACGGTGGGCACCCCAACGCGGGCGCCCCAGGTGGCCAGCTGCTCGGCGGCGGCGGCACGGAAGGTGTCGGCCGCGCCAAGCAGCACGTCCTTGTCCTCGGCAACCAGCACGCGGGCCAGCTTGCCGACGGTGGTGGTCTTGCCCACGCCGTTCACGCCCACCACCATCAAGACGGCCGGTCGGTTATCGTGGCGAGCAATGTTCAGGCTTCGATCCATGGACGGGTCCACGAGCTTGATCAGTTCCTCGCGGAGCATTGCCTGGACGTGTTCCGGGCTGCGGGTGCCCAAAACCTTCACGCGCTCACGCAGCGTGTCAACGAGTTCCATAGTGGAGTCCGTGCCGATGTCGGCCAGCAGCAGGGTCTCCTCAACCTCTTCCCACACGGATTCGTCAATGGAGTCCTGTGACAGCAGTGCCAGCAGCCCCTTGCCGAGGGCATTGTTCGACTTTGAGAGCCGGGCACGCAGGCGCACCAGCCGCCCCTCGACGGGAAGCGGCTTCTCCAGCGCCGGGGCCGCCGGAATTTCGGGCTCAACAACCGCCTCAAGGTCCGACGCCGGCGCCGGGGCTTCGGGGCGCTCCTCCAGCAGCGTGCCGGCCGACGAAGTAGCCGGCCCGTCAAGATCCTGGGGCGCGGGATCATTGGCGTCCCGCGGTCCCGTGTAGTTTTGGCTGTTCCGCCGTGCCTTCAGGAAGACAGGGACAAGGCCGCCGATGACGGCGAGCCCAATGACGATGTACAAGATGATGGCAAGAGATTCGTTCACCTCCCCAGTCTCTCACGCAGCCCCTCCGAGCCGCGTTGGGCAACGGGTGGTCGCCGCAGTTGCGGCGGCCACCCGTTGCTGTGGCAAACTCAATGCTGATGTCCTCCAATTCCCTTGCCCCCAATCCCCGCGCCCTCACACCAGGCGAAAAGCTCCCCCGCGAGATCAAGGTCCTTGTTGCCGCCGCCTTCCTGATTGCCATTGGTTTTGGCATCGTGGCCCCAGTGCTGCCCCAGTTCGCGCAAAGCTTCCATGTCAGCGTCGGTGCGGCCGCCGTCGTCGTGAGCGCGTTTGCCTTCACCCGGCTCATCTTCGCCCCGCTCAGCGGCGTGTTGGTGGAACGCCTGGGTGAGCGCCGCACCTACATTTTGGGGATCTTGATTGTGGGCGCGTCGTCGGCGGCCTGCGCCTTCGCCCACAGCTACTGGCAGCTGCTGCTCTTCCGCGGGCTTGGCGGCATCGGCTCCACCATGTTCACCGTTGCCGCGATGGGCTTGCTGATCAGGCTGGCTCCGCCGAAGGCCCGCGGCCGGGTGTCGAGCCTGTATGCGGGCTCATTCCTGCTCGGCAACATTGCCGGCCCAGCGGTGGGCGGGCTCCTGGCCGGTTTTGGCCTGCAGCTGCCATTCCTGGTCTATGCCGGAGCCCTGGTGCTGGTGGCAATCCTGGTGGCCACGCAACTGCCCGCCGCCAAGGCCGTGCCGGCTCAGTCCGGTGCGTCCGTGCCGGCACGCAAGGAAGTACTGCCCTTGCGCACGGCGTTGGGCATCCCCGCCTACCGGGCCCTGCTGACCTCCAATTTCGCCAACGGCTGGTCGGCGTTTGGGATCCGCATGGCGCTGGTGCCGCTCTTTGCCTCGGCCGCCCTGGGCGCCGGACCCGAGGTGGCCGGCATTTCCCTGGCGGTGTTTGCCATCGGCACGGCCGTGGCGTTGACGTTCTCCGGAAAATTGGCCGATACCTGGGGCCGGAAACCGATGATCCTCTCCGGCCTGGCCGTGAACGGCGCGGCAATGGCCGTCTTGGGCCTGACCGGCAATGAATTTTGGTTCTTTGTGGTCTCGGCCATCGCCGGCCTGGGCAGCGGGCTCATGGGGCCGGCCCAGCAGGCCACTGTGGCCGACGTCATTGGCAACAACCGCTCCGGCGGCAAGGTGCTGGCCACCTTCCAGATGAGTTCGGACCTGGGTGCGATCATCGGCCCCATTGCCGCCGGCCTCCTGGTGGACACTTTTTCCTATGCGCCGGCGTTCGCCATGGCCGCCGCAGTTTCCCTGCTGAGCCTGTTGTTGTGGCTGCCGGCCAGGGACCCCCAAAAGGACGTGGTGGCGCCCCTCTCCGCCGGCGGCAAACCCTAGCGTCCGGCTAGACCACCGGCTTCAGCGCCCGCAGGGCCACGGAACCGCCAACGGCGGCGGCCAATTCCACGAGGGCCTGCCCGTGCAGCGTGCACAACTCTGCCGCGCGGCCTGCCGGTGCGCCGCCGTCGAAGTCGCCGCCGTGCAGGAACAGCTCCGGGGCCAGGACCTGGGTGCCAAAGAATCCGGACAGCGTCGCCGCCAGTTCGCGGGTGCCCAGGAAGTGCGCCGGGGATGCGCCGGTCATGACGATCGCGGTGGGTGTTCCGGCGAGCGGCTCGTCGCCGGCCTTCCGGTCGATCTTCTCCAGCAGCGTCCGCAGTACCGCCGTGTGCGAGGCCCGGTAGGTGGGGCTGCCGAAGACGACGGCGTCCGCCGCGGCAATGCGCGCCACGGCCTCCGGGTCGTCGTGGCGGATCAGCTCCGTCTGCGCGCCGGCGTCCGCGGCACCGGCCAGGACCGTCGCGACGGCCGCCGCCGTCTTGCCCGGCCCGTACGGGCTTCCATCGATGCCAAGCACGATCATGCGAGTGCCCCGAGCAGGGCCGGGCTGTTGCTGACCCGGGCGTAGGAGCCCTTGTAAAACAGCAGCGGTTCGGCCTCGGCCCGTGCGGCCAGCGCCCGGACGGCCGCGACCACGATGGTGTGGTCGCCGCCGTCGAACTCCTCGTGCAGTTCGCAATCCACCCAGGCCAGCGCCTGGTCCAGGACGGGGTTGCCCAGCGGTGAGGGCGAGTGGCCGACGCCGGCAAACTTGTCGGCTCCCGAGCGGGCGAACTGTCCGGACAGGTGCTCGTGTTCGGCGGGCAGGATGTTGATGGTGAAACTGCCCGCGGCCCGCAGCAACGGCCAGGTCGACGACGTCCGGGCCGGGCTGAACGTGACGAGGGCGGGCTCCAGCGACAGCGACGCGAACGATTGGCAGGTGAATCCGGCCGGGCCCTGCGGGGTGGCCGCGGTGATGATGGTCAAGCCCGTGGCAAAGTGCCCCAGGACGTTGCGCAACTGCTGCGGGGTGACGGGTGGATGGGATGTCATGGCGAGTCCTTTCAAGGCGGTAATGCCACACAACCACCCCCGCACCGGGTGTTCCAAGGCCGGGGAAATGCACGGAAACACGGCTCAACACCGGTCAACATGCCGTTACGCGGCGTAACAATTCCGCACCACCCGCCGCAATCCGTCACGGCACTTTGGCGACCACCAGCTCCATCCGGATGTCCAGGTGGATGTCCTCCAGGTCCTCCACCTGCATGACAGGCACGGCCTGCGTGCTCCGGTTGCCGGCCGGGTGGGGGGTGTCCGGCAGACCCAACCGGGCGCGAAGGGAGGTGCCGGCCGGATCCGGGTGGTCCGCGGGATAAATGCCGCGCAGTTGAAGCTGGGGAACCAGGTGGTTCACGATGTCCTCGAGCTCGTGGGGAAACATCCACGGCATGACGGTGAACCCGTCCACGGCCCCGGTCCTGGCGAAGTCCAACAGTTCATCGGCAACCCCCTGGTACGAGCCAACGAACGCCACCTGGTCCCAGGCCGATTCCGGCAGCTGTTCCCGGATCCATTCGGCCTTCTCCACGGCCTCCCCGTCCGTCTCGGCCAGGACAAATGTGGCTGCCTGGAGGATCAGCACGTTTCCGGCGTCACGGCCCGCGTCACGGCAATCGGCGGCCAGCTCGCGTCTCAGGGCCAGCGCGTCGCCCAGCCCGGCCGGGCCCGTCTCGACGACGTCGGCATGGCGGGCCGCGAACAGCCGCTCAGCCTCGGTGTGGCCCGGCAGGACGACAACGGGGCGGTAAGGCGCCGCGGGCCGGTTCCCGGTTCCCAGGCCCACGCTGAACTGGTGGCCGCCGTGCTCAAACGATCCCAGCGGCTTGACGGGGCCCGGCCGGGTGTTCCGAGCATTTGCCGCCGCCGACCACGCGTCCCACAGCCGTTCCGCGGCCGGCAGGAAGTCCGCAGGGTCCTCGCCGTCGGGCAACAGCTGCCAGGCTGCGCGGCCACCGGAGAGCTGGTCAAGGGTGGCGATCCGTGCGGCCTGGTCCGCCGGATCGTCATGATCCGGCGCCACCGCCGCGGCCAGTCCAATGCCTGTCGTCACGGCCGCGAGACCTGCCAGCAGGGTGCCGACGTCGTTGGAGCCTGCCGGATCCGCGGCGATATCGGCGCCCGGATCCCCTGCCAGCCAATACCGCTCGTCGAGGGTCAACAGTGAAAAGTGCCCGCGTTCGGCCGTCTGGGCGGCGGTGCGGAGTTGCTCAAAACTTGTATGGGCGGCCGGACCCGGAAGGCTGACGCCCAAATGGAGCCTGCCGGTGGGCGCAAATCCGGAACCGGGTGCGGGCATGCGGGTCATGGTGCCTCCTGCGGGCATGGGGTGGGGCGGTTTCACCCGGTGTTGCGGCCGGTGGGCCAAGTACATCGAGCGTTTCACATGCGCCGGGTGCGGCCGTTGCAAACCGTAATGTTCCGCCCCCTCGCAGCAGGAAAACCGCGGCTGCGAGGGCCATTTTGTGTCTCCGCGATACTCCCCACGAACGGCCGTTACCCCGTGTATCCGCGGGTTTCCGGCGCTTTGGATCCGGTTTGCCCACTGCCGGATAGTTGCTGGCATCACCATCAATGCTCCACCGATTCGCAGAGGAAACCATGACACGTCTCACCGCAAAATCAGCCCTGACCGTCGCCCTGGCGGCAACCACACTGTTGGGCCTGGCGGCCTGCTCCGATCCCTCCGCCAGCGCCGCCCCCGAACCGTCCACCACGTCCGGGGGCAAGGTGTTCAACCTGTCCCCGAATCAGGACCGGGTGCCCGTGACCGTTGACCCGGCGGCGGCCGCTTTGGTGCCTGCGGACATCAAGAAGGACGGCAAACTGACGGTGGCGGTCAGCCCCTTCGCCGCCCCGCTGGCCGTATACGCCACCGACAACAAGACGCCCGTCGGCAATGAGGTGGATATCGCCGTCGCTCTGGCCCAATCGCTGGGACTGCAGCCGGACATCGTGCCGACGGCGTGGGCGGACTGGCCGCTGGGCGTGGGGTCCGGCAAGTACGAGGCCGTCATCTCCAACGTGACGGTCACCGAGGAGCGCAAGCTCAAGTTCGACTTTGCCAGCTACCGGGAGGACAAGCTGGGGTTCTATGCCAAGGCGGACAGCCCCATCACCAAGGTTGAGTCCGCCCCGGATGTGGCCGGCAAGAAGATCATCGTGGGATCCGGCACCAACCAGGAGGCGATCCTGCTCGCCTGGGACAAGGAGAACCGCAAGAACGGCCTGGCGCCGGTCGATTTCCAGTACTACGACGACGACTCAGCCTCCACACTGGCCCTGCAGTCCGGCCGTGCCGACCTGACGTTCGGGCCCAACGCAACGGCAGCGTACAAGGCGGCCACGGATGAAAAGACGAAGCTCGTGGGCCTCGTGGACGGCGGCTGGCCGTTGAAGGCAAACATCGCCGTCACCACGAAGAAGGGCAACGGGCTGGCCGCCGCCGCGCAGGCCGGCCTGAACCACCTGATCGAGGATGGCAGCTACGCGAAGATCCTGGCCCGCTGGGGCCTGTCCGAGGAAGCGGTCAAGGAATCCGAGCTGAACCCGCCGGGGCTGCCCAAGAGCTAACTGCGCTTTGGGAACCGTGCTGCGGGAACCGATGGCCGGGTGGGAAAAGTCCCTACCCGGCCGTCTGCATTTCCCCCATTCGCTGGATTCCCCTGGCGCGCGTCGAGTAGTTTTGCAGCAAGAGTCTGCCGGCAAGAAGGCCGCGGCCGCATCACCGAGACCCCTTTTGAGGAGCCTTGATGGCATCCGAGACAACCACACAGCGCCAACAAAGGTTTGGGCGCCTGATGGAACGCGCCGATGGCCGGGAATTCCCGTACTACAACGGCAGCCCCGTTGATATGGCCGGCTGGAAATGGGGAGTACTGGTCCTGGCCTGCGTTGCCGGCATCGCGGCCCTGATGTTCTACCCGGCCGCCAATGACCTCCAGGCGCTCGTTCCCCGCTTCCTGTTCGCGGCCATTCCGCTCGCGGCGCTGGTGGCTTTCACGGGACACCATTGGAAAGCATTGTTCAAGAAACTGGCCCCCGCCGACTACCTGAACATGGTCTTCTTCTGGCTCCTGAACCTTGCGGTCTCAGGAATCGTCGGCCTCGTTGTCATGGCCATTTTCGGCGCCAATGCCAACCCGGCAACCAACGGACTCCTCGACGGCGGCCCGGCCCAGATCATCTCTTTTTATGTGGGCACCGGCGTCCAGCTCCTCGGCGAGGAGCTCTTCACGATCCTGCCGTTCCTCGCCGTCATGTACCTGCTCTTCACCAAGGCGAAGCTTTCCAGGAACACCTCGGTCATCCTTGCCTGGCTGATCACGGCGGCTTGGTTCGGCGCGGCCCATCTGCCCACCTATGGCTGGAACTTTGCGCAAGCATTCCTTGTGATCGGAGCAGCCCGGCTGGTCCTGACCCTCGCCTACATCAGGACCAAGAACATCCTCGTGTCACTCGGTGCGCACGTCCTGAACGACTGGACCATCTTCACGATCGCCCTCGTGGGTTCCGCCGCGGCCGCCCACTGACAGCACCCGCCGCCAACTCAGACGCCGTATCACTTTTGGTGCATTTCCCGTCAACGCCTGTGCAATCGCTGCACAAGCGTTGGCGGAAAAGCTGCCAAAAGTGATACGGCGTCGGGGGTGGTGGGGCGGAGCCCATCCCTCCTGCGATGTCCCTACAGTTGTTGCTGCCCCACGGCCAGTTCCAGTTTGAGGCCGCCGGCGGCATCGTCGTCAGCCTCCCGAGACCGCACCGGCACCGGCAGGCCCAAGTGTTCGCGCAGCGTGTGCCCGGCGTACTCCGTCGGGTACACGCCGCGTTCCTGCAGCTCGGGCACCAGGTGGTTCACGATCTCATCCAGGCCGCTGGGAACCAGCCACGGCGAGATGTTGAAGCCGTCCACCGCACCCGTCTGGGCGTAGCGGGCCAGGGTATCGGCAACATCCGTGTAGGAGCCGGTGAACGTGGCGTCGACCCTGCTCGTCTTGCCGGAGACGAATTGCCGGATCGATTGCCCCTTGTCTTTCGCCTCCGCCCGCCACTGGTCGGCGAGCTGGCGGGCCTTCGCCCCGTGAAAACCGCTGCCCCTGGTCTCCGAGGTCTCAACCACCACGGGGTCAATCTCCGGCAGCGGCCCGTCGGGGTCGTAGCCGGACAGCTCCCTGCCCCAGAACTGCTCAAGGTAGGCGAGGGCCTGCTCCGGGCCGATCTGCAGGCTGCGGACCCACTCCTTCTTCTCCAGGGCCTCCGACGGCGTGGCCGCGAGGATGAACTCGCTCGCCGGCATGATCTTCACATCGTTGGCACCGCGTCCGGCCCGCACGGTCCTGGCCACGATGTCGCGGCGGAAGGCCACGGCGCCGTCGTAGGCCGGATGGGCGGAGAAGATGACGTCGGCCTGGCGGGCCGCAAAGTCGCGCCCCTCCGGCGAGTCCCCGGCCTGGAATAGCACGGGGCGGTACTGGGCGCTGCGCGGCAGCCGCGGCGTGTAATCCACGCTATAGTGCCGGCCGTCGTGGCGAACGCGCCGGACCGAGCCGGGTGCCTGCCAGGCCGGGGCCGTCTCGGAACCGGAAATGGCATGGCCGTCCCAGGCGTCCCAGATCCGTTTCGCGGTCTCCACGAACGCCTCCGCGTGGGTGTACCGATCGGCGTGGTCGAGGTAGCCGCCGCGGCGGAAGTTGGCCCCCGTCCAGGCATTGTCCGTGGTGACCACGTTCCACGCCGCCCGCCCACCGGAAATCAGGTCAAGGCTCGAGAGCCGGTGGGCCAGGTGGGCGGGGTCGTTGTAGGTGGTGTTCTGCGTGGCCACGAGCCCGATCTTATTGGTCACGCCCGCGAGCGCGGCCAGCATGGTCTGGGCGTCGGGGCGGCCGGCCACGTCCAGCGCGTGGGGCCGGCCCAGGTGTTCACGCAGCCGCAGCCCCTCGCCGAGGAAGAAGGCCGCGAACAGTCCCCGCTCTGCCGTCTGGGCGAGCCGGCGGAAGGAATCGAACTCGGTTTGCGAGCCGGACTCCGGGGCTTTCCAGATGGTGCCGGAGTTGACGCCCTGGAAGAAGATGCCGAATTGCAGTTGGCCACTGGGCTTGAAGCCGTGGCCGATCTCTTGGTTTTCGCTCATGTCGCTCTCCTCCTAGTTTCCGACGCTTGCGTAGCGGTTGGCCGGGCGGCCCAGTCCCAGCAGCTCCCGGAACGTGGCATCCGGAACCACGGGGGCCAGCGCGCCGCGCCTGCGCAGTTCGGGCAGGACAAGCCGGGACAGCTCATCCAGGTCCACGTCCAGCACTGCCGGGTGCAGGCGGACGCCGTCGGCCTTGGCCAACACGTCGGCAAGCAGCTCCACCAGGCCGGCGGCGTCACCGGTGTAGCGGGCCCGGGTACTGTGCCACGGGGTGTGGGCGTCCAGTTGGGCCACGCGTTCGGCGGCGCTTTGGCCGCGGGCGTCCAGCACCACGTCGATCTCGGCGATGACCGCCACGGCACCCTCGGAACGTTCGCGGAGGTTGTCCACCGCGGCGGCCAGTTGTCCCAGTGACGGTGCGGAAATCAGGACGGCGTCGATCCCGGCCGCAGAATTGTCCGCGGCGAGCCCGGTCGCCACCAAGCCTGCGGGCGCGAGCACCGGCAGCTGCCCCTGCAGCGGGCGCGGAATGATGGCCGGACCCTTGACCGAATATCCAGCGCCGGGAAAGTCCTCGCCGGTTTCAAAGTCGGCGTAGTGGAGCTTGTCCACGTCAAGGTATCGGCCGGTCTCGACGTCGCGGATCACGGCGTCGTCCTCCCAGCTGTCCCACAGGCGTCGGCTGACCTCAACGGACGCCGCGGCCTCCAGTGCCAGCGCCGCACCGTCCACAATGTCCCGTCCGACGGCGGCCCCCTCCCGTTCGGTGCCGCCGGCGGCGACCAGCCAGCCGGCGCGCCCCCCGGAGACGTAGTCGAGGCTGGCCAGCTGGGTGGCTACATGGAACGGTTCGGTGTAGACGGTGTCGACCTCCGGGACCAGCACGATGCTGCGGGTCAGCGGTCCGGCGAACGCGGCCCGCTGCACCGCATCGAGGCGCCCCCCAATATCAGCGCCACCACCCGGAGACAGGGGCCCGTCGGAGAACGTCGCCACGTGGAAGCCCGCGGATTCCGCCGCCAGCACGGTGGAGCGGACGCGCTCCCCCGTCAGGAGGTCCGCCGGCGCGTGCCGGGCGGCCCGCCAGGCGGCCGGATGGGCGCCGTCGCCGTCGAGCTCCAGGGCCAGGAAGCCCGCCCGGGCCTGATCGCCGGCGCTCACAGGGAGCCCTCGCGCTCAAGCGGGGTCTTTTCGCCGGCCTCGACGGCCACCGTGAGGTGGTTCTCCGCCGGTGGCAGCGGGCAGGTGGCCAGGTCCGTGTAGGCGCATGGCAGGTTCACGGCCCGGTTGAAGTCCAGCACAACGGGTCCGCCGGTCTCCGGGGCGGAGAACGTCAGCGAGCGGTTGGCCGCGTAGGTGGTCACCCCGGAGGTGGCGTCGGTGAACAGCACGGTGAACGTGCCGGGGGCGTGCCCGTTGAACACGGTGAGTGATTGTTCCTGTCCGCCGAGCCGGAATCGGAGCTGGCCGGGGGCCTGATAGACGTGGTGGATGCCTTCGACGGCGGCACCCACCGTGGTCTCGCGCGGCTGCCGGAACGGCTCATAGCGGGCCGGCACCGCAAACCCTTCATCCGGGGCGTAGGCGGGCGTGCCTTGGTAGTTGCGCAGCAGCGCGTTCGCAGGGTCCCGCGGGCGCAGGATGTACTCGCCGCCTCGCTTGGCCAGTTCCAGCACGGTCTCGCCGTAGCCAAGGTTGAAGCCGTCGCGCTCCGCGATGGGTCCGAAGGCGAGTTCGCCGGTGCCGGTGTTCAGTTCCACGCCGTCGCGGCGCAGGCTGTCCCCCTCGCCCAAGGCGACGCGCACGACGTCGTCCTCCACCCGCCAGGTGCCCGGCGCGCCGGCGAGCGCCGTGGCCTCGGTCCCCAGCCAATGCAGCTCGGTGACGGCCAGGAAGCCGTGGGGGTCGCTGCGCAGGTGCTCATGGTTGGCGTGCCAGTGCTGCCAGTCGGTGGCGAAGGTGTCCGCCCGGGTTTCAGTGGATGTGTGCAAGGACATGGTTGCTCCTATGGTTGGCGTGGTCGGTGGCGATGATGGTGGCGGCGTCCGCTTCCCGGGCGCCGGCAAAGGCGGGGCGTCCGGCGTAGGGGTCCCCGGGCTCCCACAGGGTGGTGGGGGCGGCGACCCGGACGGCCGGGATGACGTCGGTGGCGAAACGTTCCAACAGCTCCAGCTGCTGCTCGAACGGCAGCGTGGTGGGCAGCGAGATGGACTGGAGGTCGTGGCCGTACAGGGCGTGATAGCCCAGGATCTTGTCGATGACTTGCTCGGGGCTGCCCACCAGGGCGGGTCCTTCGGCCACGGCGTGGTCGATGTCCCGGTATGGCGAATTGTTGCCGGGCACGTTCCGGCCAGACGTCAGCGCCTCGTAGACGGGGCCGAACTGGCGTTTGGCCTCCTGGGTGGTGTCCGCCAGGAACACGCCGCCGGCCCCGCTGCCCGAACCCAGATACTGGTGCCGGGGATCGTGGCCGTGCCGCGCATATTCCTCGCAATAATGGTCGATCAGCACCTTGTAGTTCTCCCGCGGCTGGATGGCGTTCGCCGTGAACAGGGGGTCTCCCCACAGGGCTGCGAGTGCGGCGGACGCCAGGGACGTGGCCGAGCCGTGCCAGACGCGCGGCGCCCCGGCGAAGGGGCGCGGCGTCGTCGTCGTTGGCTCCGTCAACGGGGACCGGAAGCGCCCGGACCACGTGACGTCCCCTTCCCGCCACAGGCGGCGCAGGAGCCCGTACTTTTCCGCGAGCAGCTCCCACTGGTCATCCAGGGACAGCCCGAAGAGCGGGTACTGGAGCACCTCGTTGCCCTTGCCGATGACCAATTCCAGCCGTCCCCGGCTGAGCTGGTCGATCGTGGCATAGTCCTCCGCCACCCGGACGGGGTCCAGCACCGAGAGCACGGTGACACCGCTTTGCAGCCGGATGGTGGAAGTCACCGCGGCGATGGCGGCCAGCACCGTGGTGGGCGAGGAGGAGATGAACTCCCCCGCGTGGCGCTCCCCCACCGAGAAACTGTCGTAACCCAGTTCCTCGGCCAGGCGGGCGGTCCGCACCACCTGGTTGAGCCGGTCGGCGGTGGAGACGATCTCCCCCGTCACCGGGTTTTTCAGGTGCGGGATGATGTCAAGGACCTGGAATTTCACTTGGCACCCGGCGTGTAATTGGCTTCATTGACGGTGGTGGCGGCCGGGACGGCTTCATCCGTGAGGCCCCAGCGCGCCAGAACCTTCGCGTAGGAACCGTCCTTGATGGCGGAGTTCAGGGCGTCGGTGATGGCCGGGGCCAGGCCGTTGCCCTTGAGCGTGACGGCGGCAACGAGGGTCTCGTTCGGCCAGCCGGCATTGACCTTGCCCACGATCTTCAGGTCGGTGCGGGTGTTGGCCAGGTACACGGCGGACGGGTACGGGGCCAGGTTGAGGTCGGTCCGCCCGGAGGCGAGGGCCAGGATGGTGTCTGCGTCGGAGGAGTAATACTGCAGCACGGCCGGCTTCTTGCCCTCCGCCTCGAGTTGCTTGTTCCAGGCCAGCAGGATCTTCTCCTGGTTGGTGCCCGAGCCAACGGAAATCTTCAGCCCGGAGATGTCCTCGGCACCCTTGATGTCATAGGTGGCGGTGCTCTTGGCCTCGAAGCCCATGAACGCGGCCCGGTAGCTGGAGAAGTCGAACAGCTTGACCCGGTCCTTGTTGATGCCGACGTTGGAGAACACGGCCTCGAAGTCCCCCGACTGGGTCTTCAACGGCCAGTTCTCCCACGAGGTGACCTGGACGTCCAATTTCAGGCCGAGCTTGTCCGCCACCAGCTGGGCGATGTCGATCTCCGAGCCGATGGGGGTCTTGTTGTCGGTTGCGTAGTAGCTCAGCGGCACGGAGCCGGCCGTGGTGCCCACCGTGAGCGCACCGTCCTTGGAGATGGCCGCCGGGACTTTTGCTGCCGCGGCCGGGTCTTTCTGGTCGCGGATCCTGTCCTGGTTCGGGGAGCTGTTGTAGACCACACCGTTGCGTGCCGCCGTCGTCGGCTGGTTGATGGAAGCCTGTGCGCCGGGGTCGGAGCAGCCGCTCAGCAGTGCCGCCGCGGCAAGTGCCGTGGTGAGGACGACGGCGGGTAGTCCGGTTTTGCTGCGCAGGCGCGGGCGGCGCGGGAAGAGATCAGTCATGGGGTGTGGTCCTTAGATGTTGAAAGCTGGTTCGATGATTTTGGAGAGGAAGCTCTTGGTGCGTTCCTCCTGGGGGTTGCCGAAGACCTCCGCCGGGGTGCCGCGCTCCACGATCCGGCCCTGGTCCATGAAGATCACAGTGTCGGCCACGTCGCGGGCAAAGCCCATCTCGTGGGTGACGATGACCAGCGTGGTGCCGGAGGTGGCCAGTTCGCGGATGACGTCCAGGACCTCGTTGACGAGTTCGGGGTCAAGGGCGGAGGTGGGCTCGTCGAAGAGCAGGATCTTCGGGTCCAGGGCCAGCGCGCGGGCGATGGCCACGCGCTGCTGCTGGCCGCCGGAGAGCTGGCGGGGGTAGGCGCCGGCACGGTCCTTCAACCCCACCCGGTCCAGGAGTTCCAGGCCGCGGCGGCGGGCCTCGGCCTTGGATTTGCCCTGCGCCACGACGGGCGCCTCCACCACGTTCTCCAGCGCCGTCAGGTGCGGGAACAGGTTGAAGTTCTGGAACACCATGCCGATCTCGGTGCGCTGCTTGAGGATCTCCTTTTCGCGGAGCTCATGCAGGGTGTGCCCGCGCTGCCGGTACCCGACCAGGGCGCCGTCGATGGTGATGTAGCCGGAATCGACCTTTTCCAGGTGGTTGATGGTGCGCAGCAGCGTGGACTTGCCGGATCCGGAGGGGCCCACGATGACGGCCACGCCACCAGGCTGCACGGTCAGGGACACGCCCTTGAGCACTTCCACGGCACCGTAGCTCTTGTGGATGTCGGTGATTTCGACCAGGCCGCGGGTTGCGGGGCGGGTTTCGGTGATGGTCATCGCAGGTCCCTAACGGTGGTGCGGAGGGTGAAGAACTTCCGGGCCTTTTGCAGCGGGGTCAGCGGCAGTGTCCGCACCGCGCCCTTGGCGTAGTGCCGTTCGATGTAGTACTGGAAGACGCTCAGCACGGACGTGATCACGATGTACCAGAGCGTGGCCACGAGCAGCAGCGGCAGGACTTGCTGGGTGCGGTTGTAGATGACCTGGACCGTGTAGAACAGCTCCGAATAGGCCAGCACGTACACGATGGAGGTGCCCTTGACCAGGCCGATGATCTCGTTGAACGCCGTGGGCAGGATGGATCGCATGGCCTGCGGCAGCACGATCCGGGTGGACCGGCGCCAGGCCGGGATGCCCAGTGCGGACGCGGCCTCCAACTGGCCCTGGTCCACGGAGAGGATGCCGCCGCGGATGATCTCAGCCGAGTAGGCTGCCTGGTTCAGGGTCAGGCCCAGGACGGCGGCCGCGAATTGGCTGATCAGCGTGGTGGTCTGCACCTCGAAGAAGTTGATGCTGGTGAACGGGATGCCGAGGCTGACCTTCTCGTACAGGTAGCCCAGGTTGTACCAGAGCAGCATTTGCACCAGCAGCGGGGTGGACCGGAAGATCCAGGAGAACGTCCAGGAGACCGAGACCAGCAACGGCGACGCGGAGAGCCGCATGAGGGCCAGCACGAATCCCAGGACAAATCCGAGGGTGCCGGCGATGACCGTCAGCTTCAGGGTTTCGCCCAGTCCGCGCAGCACGGATTCGGCCGTGAACCATTCCGCCAAGACGCCCCATTCCCAGCGCGGGTTGGTGGCCAGCGACCATGCGATGGCGGCCACGCCCAGGGCGACCACCACGGTGCCCACCCAGCGCCACGGGTGTTTCGCGGCGACCAGCCGGTAGCCCGTGTAGTCGGTGGCCGTGGAGATGGGGCCTGTGGAGTTGGTTCCTCTGTGGTTGGGGCCGGGCCGGGTTGGCGTGCCGAGGTCCCGTGCCTCGTCGCCAGGATGGTCCGTGCCGGAGCCTGCGCCGGCAACTGGACCGGCACCGATGCCGGGAGCCGGCGGGTCCGTCACCTGGGCACCCCCCGTTGTTGCAACGCTGTTCGTTGCCGCAGCGCTGTCTGTTGATGTAGCGCTCATGTGCCACCTCGCTTCTTCCAATGGATGTTCGGTTGTTCGATGGCTGCAAATCTAGGTGCCGGAACGGGACCGTTCCAAGGCGGCCGTTGCACTGCGTCACCATCGGTCGCACGGCGTCATATGTCGGTTTTTTGCCTTCATTGACCCGCCGTGACGCGGGGTGAACGGGCATGACCGGCGCCTGTGAAAGGCCGTCCACGGCTGCCTAGCATGGGGACTCCCACCGTCGTGTGACGGGTTCCCGGACACGGGCCGGAATCCGCAACGGGACCTCTAGAACAAGCAACCGGCAAATCCAGGAGACACCATGAACGCACACACCCCAACAGTGGTTTTTGTTGGCGGCGGCCCGCGCACGGCCGGTCTGCTGGAACGCCTGGGCGCCAACGCGCCGGACCTCCTGGCGGGGCCGCTCCAGATCCATGTGGTGGAGCCGTTCACTCCCGGTTCGGGGCGGATTTGGCGCTACGAACAAAATGCATCGCTCATGCTCAACTCCACGGCCGGCGACGTGACCATGTTCACCGATGCATCCGTGGTGTGCGAGGGCCCCGCCGCGGACGGCCCGGACCTGGCCGCCTGGGCCGCCTCGGTGGCTGCCGGCACCCTGGCCAACGCCCCGGCGCTGTCCCCGGAACTGCTCGCGGAGGCTGTGGCGTTGAGTCCGGAATCGTTCCCCACCCGCCGCCTCAACAGCGCCTACCTGGAGTGGTTCTTCCGCCGGGCCGTGGCCGCGCTGGCCCCGCACGCCGAGGTCACGATCCACAAGGACACCGCCTTTGGCATCTCGGACGACCATTCGCCCGAGGGCCGTCGGCTGGTCCGGCTGGCCGGGGGCGCCACTGTCCCGGCCGACGTCGTCGTGCTGGCCGTGGGCCACACTGACGCCGAGGCTGACGGCCGCTCCGCCGAGTGGTCCGCGTTTGCGGCCCGGCACGGCGGCTTCCATGCGGCCCCCGCCTACACGACGGACGTCGACTACGGCGCCCTTGCCCCGGGATCCGACGTGATTGTCTCCGGCATGGGACTGGCGTTCGTGGACCTGGTGGTGCTGCTCATGGAGGGCCGGGGCGGGCGCTTTGACGAGCACGACGACGGCGAACTGCGCTATGTGCCCTCCGGCGCCGAACCTCGGCTCTGGGCCGGATCACGCCGCGGCGTGCCGTACCACTCAAAGATCACCGCCACACTGCGCGGCGAGGCGCCGGGCGCGCCGCGGTTCTTCACCAGGGACGCCGTGGACGCCCTGCTGTCCACGCACGGCGAGCTCGACTTCCACACCCAGTTGTGGCCGCTCATCGCCAAGGACGCCGCCCACGCGTACTACCGTGAGCTGTTCACGGGCAGCCCGGAACGGGTCAGCCTGGGGTGGGAGGAGTTCTCCCACCGTTTCGAGGCCCTGGACTGGTACGCCCCGGAACGCGTTTCCCTCGTGGACGGCGCCGTGCCGGATCCCGCACTGCGGCTGGACTTCGAACACCTTGACCATCCGTTGGCCGGCCGGCAGTTCGCCAACAACGCCGCAGTCCAGGAGGCGGTGTCCGCGCACATCGCGAACGACCTGCGCGTGCGCGACGGCGGGGACCACCCCGAGACGCTGGCCCTGTTCCTGGGACTCCTGACGGCGTACATGAATTTGGGCGCCCTGGTCCCCGCCGAACGGCTCAGCGCCGCGTCCCAGGCGGCGGTGCACGGCTGGTGGCACGGCTTCTTCAGCTTCGTCGACTCGGGCCCGCCCCCGCACCGGCTGCGCCAAATCCAGGCCCTTCACCGGGCCGGGCTGCTGCATTTCCTGGGCCCCGGGCTTGCCGTGGCCGTCGATGAAGCCACGGGAGATTTTGTGGCGACGTCCGCGCAGGTGGCCGGGGAGGTGCGTGCCAAGGCGTTCATCGAGGCCCGGCTGCCCGAGCCCACGGTGGTACGCTCGGCCAATCCGGTGCTGGCGAATCTCCACGCCGCCGGCCAGGTGAGCGAGCAACAACTGCTCACGGCCGACGGCACCGTCGCCACGGGCCGGCTGCTGGTGACACCCACCCGCAACGTGGTGGGACCCCGTGGCGAACCGCAGCAGCACATCTTCGCCGTCGGGCCGGGCACCTCGGCCTGGGGATCCGGTGCCTTTGCCCGCCCCAACAGCAACGCGGCGCCGTTCCGCGAAAACGACGCCCTGGCCCGCACCGTGCTGCAAAGCCTTGCGGCACGCCAGGAAACCACCCCGCAACCCGCCCTGATCGGAAGGAACCCCAGCCATGCCCCTTGAAACCGCGCCCAGGGAAGAGCTGCACAGCGAAGACCTACACAGGGAGGACACCCGCCGGGAAAATACGGAGGTGACCGTCCTGTCCCTGCCCATGCACGATCCTCGCGTCCGGCCTCTGCTTGACCAGCTCGCCGTCGAATACGAAAGCCGCTACGCGGACCTGTTCGGCCCGGGATCGGCGGTCAAGGAGTTGAACAAGTACCCGGCGCACGAATTCGCGGCACCGCACGGCGCCCTGATCATCCTCGAAGAACACGGCCAGTCCGTGGCGGGTGGCGCGTTCCGCCGCCATTCGCCCGGCACGGCGGAGTTCAAACGGATCTGGACGCACACGGACCACCGCCGCCGCGGCCTGGCCCGGCGGGTGCTGGTGGAATTGGAGGCCGCCGCCGCGGCGCTTGGCTACACGGAGGTGTACCTGACCACGGGTCCGCGCCAGCCCGAGGCGAGGGCGCTGTACCTGAACACCGGGTACCAGCCGCTGTTCGACGTCGACGCCGATCCGGCCACGCTGCCGTTCCTGGCGTTTACGAAGCCCCTTCCCCAACTATGACGCACTTGTTGCTGAAAAACCCCGCGGAATGAGCAACTACTGCGCCACAGTTGGGGCGGCGGCGTGGTCCATCCGCTGGCTGATCACGGTGGAGACGCCGTCGCCGCGCATTGAGACGCCGTAGAGGGCGTCGGCCACGTCCATGGTGCGTTTTTGGTGCGTGATGATGATGAGCTGGCTGGATTCGCGCAGTTCCTCGAAGATGGTGATGAGCCGGCCCAGGTTGGTATCGTCCAGGGCCGCCTCCACCTCGTCCATGACATAGAACGGCGACGGCCGGGCCTTGAAGATGGCCACGAGCAGCGCCACGGCCGTCAGCGAGCGTTCGCCGCCGGAGAGCAGGGACAGCCGCTTGATCTTCTTGCCGGCCGGGCGTGCCTCCACCTCGATGCCCGTGGTGAGCATGTCGGACGGGTCGGTGAGCACCAGCCGTCCCTCCCCTCCCGGGAACAGCCGGCCAAAGACCCGCTCGAACTGCACGGCCGTGTCGGCGTAGGCGGAGGTGAAGACCTCCTCGACGCGCTTGTCGACTTCCTTGATGATGTCCATCAGGTCCTTGCGGCTGGATTTCAGGTCCTCCAGCTGGCTGGACAGGAACTGGTGGCGTTCCTCCAGGGCCGCAAATTCCTCCAGCGCCAAGGGGTTGACCTTGCCCAAGGCGGCCAGGTCGCGCTCGGCACGCTTGAGCCGCTTTTCCTGTTCGGCCCGAACAAACGGGGTTCCCTCGCGGATCTCGGCGCCGTCGTCGTCGACCTCCACGCGCAGGGCCGCCCACTTGTCCGTCACCTCGCCCGGGCCCAAGGGAACCAGGGTGTCGGGTCCGTATTCGGTGATGAGGTGGTCCACGGTGAGCCCGAGTTCCTCGATGGACTTGTTTTCCAACGCTTCGATGCGCAGCCGCTGGGCCGCCCGGGCCAGTTCATCCTTGTGCACGGAATCGGTCAGGGTGGCCAGTTCCGCGGCCAGCTCCACGGTGGTGGCGCGGACCGCCATGAGCGCCACCTCCCGTTCGGCGCGCTCCTCCTCGGCGGTGTCGCGTTCCTGCCCGGCCAGCTCGATCGAGGCCTGGACAAAGTGCAGGATGTGCCCGGCTGCTGCCGCCACTGCGGCCGCCTTCTTCGCCTGGAAGGCCCGACGCCGGGCCCGTTGGGCCGCCTGTTCGCGGGCCATGCGCTCGGTGGCCGCCGCCCGTTCGAGTGCCGCGGCACGGTTTCGCACGGCCACGAGCTGTTCCTCGGTGCTGCGCAGCGACAGCCGGGATTCCATTTCCACGGCTCGGGCCGCAGTGGCAGCCGCGGCAAGCGTGTCGCGGTCGTCCATGGACGGCTCGGCGTCCGCCGGGGCATCCTGTGCGGCGGCCAGCCGGGCGGCGATTTCTGTGAGGGACTGTTGTTCGCGTTCCAGGTTGGCAGCAGCGACGGCCAGGGCCTGGGTATGGCGTTCGGACTCCCCCGCGGCCGATCGCAGGGTGGCTCCGAGCGTGCCCAATCGTTCCGCCACGGCGGCCAGCCGGGCATCGGAGTCGTGCAGTGCGGCAAGCGCCGCAGATTCCGCCGCCGCGGCCCCGGCACGTTGCGCCGTTGCCGCGACCAGGGCAAAACGCAACCGTTCGCGTTCGGCCGTCACGGCCAGCAGCTGCGCGTCCGTCTCGTCGACGGCGGCCTGCAGTTCCAGCAGCGACGGCGCGGTGGCCGAGCCACCGCGCACCGAGAAGGCGCTCAGCACGTCGCCGTCGGCCGTGACGGCGGTCAGCCGCGGATGCCCGGCCAGCAGGGTTGCGGCTGCGGCAAGGTCGGGGACCAGCACGACGCCGTCAAGCAGTGCGTCCAGCACGGCCGCGACACTGTCGGGTCCGCTGACCTGGGAGAGTGCCGCCACGGCGCCGTCCACCCTGCCCACAGCGTCGGCAACCTCGGCCGCCAGCGGGGCTCCCGAAGCCGGGGTGGCGGTTCCTGAGTCGCCGGTCACGAGCAGGGTGACCCGGCCGCCGTCGTCGTTCTTCACCCGTTCCAGCGCGGCCAGGGCGGAGGCGGAATCGGCCATGGCCACGCCCTCCGCCGCGGCGCCCAGGGCGGCGGCAATCGCGCTCTCGTGACCCGCCGCAACGGTCAGCAGTTCGGCAACGGAGCTCAGCACGCCCGGCTGGTCCGAGGCGAGCAGGTGGGCCGAGGCATCCTTGCGGAGCAGCCCGACGGCCAGGGCGTCGCGGCGGGCCGTGAGCGAATCGCGTTCCCGGTCCGCGGCGAGCTGCGCCGCGGACAGTTCGGCAATGGTGGCATCGATGGCCGCCAGGGCCTCGACCGCCTCCTCGTAGTCGGCGTCCAGGCGCTCCTCGCCCTCCTCGACGCCGGCCACCTGGGATTCAAGGGCCGCGAACTCGCGTGCGGCTGCGCCGTGCCGCTCGGTGCCGGCGGCCTTGCTCTGGTGCAGGCGGCCGATTTCCGCCTCCGCCGATTCCACGCGGGAACGCACCGAGGCGACCTGGCCGGCCAGCTTGGCCAGGCCCTCGCGGCGGTCGGCGGTGGCGCGCAGGAGCTCACGGACGCGCTGTTCCTCGGCGCGTACGGCCGATTCGGCGTCTTCCTTGATTTCGACGGCCGCTTCCAGCCCGAAGCGCCGTTCCTCCAGCGCCAGGTCCAGTTCGGCTTCCTCGTCCCGCAGGCGCTGGGCCTGCCCCGCCAGCTTGTCGGGGTCCCGGCTGGGATCGGGGACGGCGTCCGCGGCGCCCAGGTGGCGGTGGCGTTCGGCGGCCAGCACGGCCATCGACTTGTACTTTTCCGCCGTTGCAGAAAGCTGGTACCAGTTTTCCCGGGCGGCATTGAGCACGGGCGTGGCGGCCGCGGCGAGTTGTTCAAGATCCGCCTGCCGGGCCCGGCCGGCCTGCAACTCGGCCTCCACCTGTTCGCGTCGGGCCTTCAATGCCCGTTCATCCGCAACGTCCTTTTCGACGGCGTTCGTAAGGGTCACGATGTCATCGGCCAGCAGGCGTGCCCTGGCGTCGCGAACGTCGAACTGGACGGCCTGTGCACGGCGGGCCACGGCGGCCTGCTTGCCCAGGGGTGCCAGTTGGCGGCGGATCTCCCCCGTCAGGTCGCTGAGCCGGGCCAGGTTGGCGGACATTGCATCCAGCTTGCGCAGCGTCTTTTCCTTGCGGCGGCGGTGCTTGAGGATTCCGGCGGCTTCCTCGATGAAGCCGCGCCGGTCCTCGGCGGTGGCATGGAGCACCTTGTCCAGCTGCCCCTGACCGACGATCACGTGCATTTCCTTGCCCAGCCCGGAGTCGGACAAGAGTTCCTGGATGTCCAGGAGCCGGCAGCCGGTGCCGTTGATGGCGTACTCGGAGCCGCCCGTGCGGAACAGGGTCCGGGAGATGGTGACCTCGGAGTATTCGATCGGCAGGGCGCCGTCGGCGTTGTCGATGGTCAGCGCCACATGGGCCCGGCCCAGCGGAGGGCGGCCCGAGGTCCCGGCGAAGATGACGTCCTCCATCTTGCCGCCGCGGAGCGTTTTTGCACCTTGTTCGCCCATGACCCAGGCCAGCGCGTCAACCACATTGGACTTGCCCGAGCCGTTGGGGCCCACCACGGCCGTCACACCCGGTTCAAAGTCGAAGGTGGTGGCCGAGGCGAACGACTTAAAGCCGCGCACGGTCAGACTTTTAAGATGCAAACTGTTTCATACTCCTGCGACGGGACCGCTAACACCAGCCTAATCTACCGTGGAATCGATGATCGCCCCGGCTGCCGGGCACATGTATACGGCATGGCGCATGTGCGGGAACACCCGTGCAAGGTGCATAGTTAAGGTTGATGCTTGATGCCGAGACGGGGACATTGGCATGCCATACCCCCGATCGCGGCCATTTTAGACCGGTTGTTCGGTACCCGGGCACTGCGGAACATAGAAGAAAAAGGCTGGAATTTGATCGGCAACGCAACCTTTCGTCACCACAACACTGCCTTGCTCGCAGTTACCAGCGTCGAGGCACCCGTGGTGGTCAGCTCCTCGGACTTTGATGAGCGCCTGGCCCCGAGCCTGAAACGGCTGCGTTTGTCCAAACGCCTGCTGGAGCGCGTCGCCGGCGTGGAGGAGCGCCGCTGGTGGGCGCCGGGCACCGAGTTCGACGACGCCGCCATCGAGGCGGGCGCCAAGGCCCTCGCCGAGGCCGGCATCGAGCCCGGCCAGGTGGGCCTGCTGATCAACACCTCCGTGACCCGCCGCAACCTTGAGCCCTCGGTTGCCGTGAAGATCCACAACGGACTGGGCCTGCCGTCCTCGGCCATGAACTTCGACCTGGCCAACGCGTGCCTGGGCTTTGTCAACGGCATCACCCTGGCCGCGAACATGATCGACTCCGGGCAGATCAAGTACGCCCTGATCGTGGCCGGCGAGGACGCCCAGGCCACCCAGGAAACCACGTTCCGCCGCCTGAACGCGGCAACGTCCACCCGCGAGGACTACCTGCGCGAATTTGCCACCCTGACCCTGGGCTCCGGCGCCGCGGCAGCCGTGATCGGCCCGGCGGACCTGCACCCGGGCGGACACCGGATCCTCGGTGGCGTCTCCCGCGCCGGCACCGAACACCACGAACTGTGCGTGGGCGGCCCCGACGGCATGTTCACCGACACCAAGGGCCTGCTGGACAACGGCCTGGAACTGGTCACCAACGCCTGGGACGAAGCCCACACCGACGGCTGGGACTGGCGCAAGATGGACCGCTACGTGACCCACCAGGTCTCCAACTCGTACACCAACGCCATCATCAAGGCCGTCAACCTGGTGCGCAGCAAGGTGCCGATCACGTTCCCCAAGTGGGGCAATGTGGGCCCGGCATCCCTGCCCATGACGCTGGCGCAGGAGGCGCAAAGCCTGAACCCCGGCGACCGCGTGCTGTGCATGGGCGTCGGCTCGGGACTCAACACGGCCATGATGGAAATTGCGTGGTAGCGGAGATTTCACCCGTGGTTGACAGAACCGAATTTGGCAGTACCGATCCGTGGCCCGGCGTGCGCTCCAGCTGGCGCCGGACGTTGTCCGTGCCGTCCACGGCCGCGGTCGACTCCCCCGGCATCCGGCGCCAATGGCACTTTTTGGACAACGCCGCCGACGTTGCCGCCACGGGCCTTGAGCCCGTGGGCACGCTGTTGTGCGTGCACGGCAACCCGACGTGGTCATACCTGTGGCGCAGCCTGCTGGCCGGCGCCACGTCCCCGCAGACCCTGGCGGCCGGCGGACCGTGGCGCGTCATCGCCGTCGACCAGCTGGACATGGGCTTCTCCGAACGGACGGGCACGTTCCGCCGCCTCGAGGACCGCATCACCGACCTCGGCGACCTCACCGAAGCACTGGGGCTCTCCGGCCCGGTGACCACGGTGGGTCACGACTGGGGCGGGATCATCTCCCTCGGCTGGGCCACCCGGCACCGCTCGCAGCTGGCCGGCGTTGTGCTGACCAACACGGCCGTCCACCCGGCGGGCTTTACGCTGCCGCCGGCGCTGAAACTGGCCCTGCACCCGGCCGTCCACTCCTGGGGCACGACGACGTCGGCAACGTTCCTGCGCGTCACCCACGGTTTGGCGCAACCCGCCCTGGCACCCGAGGTCCGGGCCGCGTTCATGGCCCCCTACCGCACGGCCCTGCGCCGCTCCGGTGTGGGCAACTTCGTGGCCGACATTCCGGCCACCCCGATGCATCCGTCGTGGGCCGCCCTGGACGAGGTGTCCTCCGGCATCCGCACCCTGGATGTCCCGGCGCTCATGCTGTGGGGCCCCAAGGACCCCGTCTTCTCCGACAGGTACCTGCGCGACCTGCTCACCCGGCTCCCCCAAGCCGATGTGCACCGCTTTGAGGGCGCCAGCCACCTGGTCCAGGAGGACCGGGACATCGCCGCCCCCGCGTTCGCCTGGCTGGCCAAGAACGTCCTGGCCTCCGACGCCGGTGGTCGAGCCGCGTCGAGACCCGCCGAAGAACCCGCCACTGCCGACCCCGCCACTGCCACGCCGTACCGGCCCATGCTGGCCGAGCTGGACGCCCGCCGCGAGGACACGTCCGTGGCCGTGGTGGACATGCCGTCCGCCGGTTCCGAACCCCGCACCCGCAGCTGGTCCGAACTGGTGCGCGACGTGGACGACCTCGCCGCCGGCCTCGCCGACCTGGGGGTCCGTTCCGGGCACCGGGTCAGCCTGCTGGTGCCGCCCGGCATCGAGCTGACCACCCTTATTTATGCCTGCCTGCGCCTGGGTGCCGTGATTGTTGTGGCCGACGCCGGGCTGGGCACGGCAGGGTTGGGCCGCGCCATCAAGGGTGCCGGTCCGGACTTCCTGATCGGCATTGAACGTGCCCTGGCCGGCGCGCGCCTGTACAACTGGCCGGGAGTGAAGATCGCTGCGGCCGATTTCAGCGGTTCCCATGCGGCCATCCTGGCCAAGGCCAAGATGCTCAACGTAGCCGCCACGGTCCCGCAGCTGTTGGCCAACGGCCGGGTGGTCCGGCTCGCCGGCGGTGCCGTGGCCCTGCCACCGGCCTCCCCCGACGCGGACGCCGCCGTGTTGTTCACCTCCGGTTCCACGGGACCTGCCAAGGGCGTGGTCTACACGCACCGGCAACTCGCCGCCATGCGCGACACCCTCAAGGACACTTACAAGTTGGCGGAGGGCACCGCGCTCGTGGCCGGCTTTGCCCCGTTTGCCCTGCTGGGTCCGGCCCTGGGCGCCACGTCCGTTACCCCGGACATGGACGTCACCGCGCCGCGCACCCTGACGGCGGCCGCCCTGGCAGATGCCGCTGAGGCCATTGACGCCACGGTGGTCTTTGCCTCACCGGCCGCCCTCGTCAACGTGGTGGCGACCGTGGCGGCACTGTCGCCGGCCCAACAAAAGGCCCTGGCCGGCGTCGAACTCCTGCTTTCCGCGGGCGCCCCCCTGGCGGCCACGCTCCTGGACCGGGTGCAGGAACTCGTTCCGGCGGCCTCCCTGCACACCCCCTACGGCATGACCGAGGCGCTGCCGGTGACGGACATCGACCTGCCCGGCATTCACGCGGCGGGCTCCGGCAACGGGGTCTGCGTGGGCCTGCCGGTCAGCGGCGCCACGGTGGCCATTGCGCCCGTGAACAGCGACGGGACCGTGGCGGCCGAGCCCACCGCGCAGGCGTCGGTGACGGGGGAGATCCTGGTCAGCGCCCCGCACGTGAAGGACCGTTACGACCGCCTGTGGATCACGCAGGAAAACAGTGCCTCGATTCCCGGCTGGCACCGCACCGGCGATGTGGGCCATCTCGACGCCGACGGGCGCCTGTGGGTGGAAGGCCGGCTGGCCCATCTGCTGACCACGGCCCACGGCGTCCGCACCCCCGTTGCCGGCGAACAAGCCGCCGAACGGGTGCCTGGGGTGGCCCGCGCCGCCGTCGTCGGGGTTGGTCCCGCCGGGACGCAGGCCGCCGTGGTGATCGTGGAGACCGAGCCGCCCGCCAAGCGCTCGGGCCTTGCCGAGACCGCGCTGGCCGCCACCGTCCGCACCGCCGTCCGCGCCGAGGGTCTTGAGGCATCCGCCGTGTTGGTCATTGACGCCATGCCCACGGACATCCGGCACAATTCCAAGATCGACCGGGCAGCCCTGGGTGCGTGGGCCTCGGCCATGCTCTCGGGCGGGAAACCCGGACGGCCCTGATGGCGGGCTCACAGGGCACGGTGCCGCTGCGGGTCCTGGTCACCGGGACAAGCGGGTTGCTGGGCCGTGCCGTCGCAGCGTTGCTGCACGAACGCGGCCGCAGTGTCCGTTCCCTGCAGCGCAGCGTGGTGCACGACCCCTGGGAATCCGTGCAGGGTTCGGTGGCCGATCCCGACGTTGCAGCGCGGGCGGTTGCCGGCATGGATGCGGTGATCCACCTGGCGGCGAAGGTTTCCTTCACTGGCGAGTGGAGCGAGTTCGTGGCCACGAACATCGTGGGCACCCGCCAACTGCTCGCCGCGGCCCGGCACGCGGGCGTGCGCGACTTCGTGTTTGTGTCCTCACCGTCGGTGGCCCATTTTGGCTCCTCGATTGTGGGGGCCGGCGCAGGGGCCGCCGATCCCGAACGGGCGCGCGGCTTTTACGCCCGTTCCAAGGCCACGGCCGAACAGCTCGCTCTCGCCGAGGACTCCCCGGAATTCCGTGTCACGGCCATCCGCCCGCACATTGTGTGGGGTCCGGGCGACACCCAGCTCGTGGAGCGCGTCGTGGAGCGCGCCCGCGCCGGCCGGCTGCCGTTGCTTGACGGCGGCCGCGCCCTGATCGACACGACCTACGTGGACAACGCGGCCGAGGCCATTGTGCGCGGGCTCGAGCGCATGGATCACGCCCACGGCCAGGCCCTGGTGGTCACCAACGGCGAACCCCGTCCGGTGGGCGAACTGATTGCCGGGATCTGCGAGGCCGCCGGCGTTCCCGCCCCGGCGTTCACGGTGCCGGGCTGGCTGGCCCGCGGTGCCGGGTCGGTCATTGAGAAGGCCTGGACGGCGGCCGGTACGCGCGGCTGGGTCACGGACGAACCTCCCATGACCCGGTTCCTGGCCGAACAGCTCTCCACCGCGCACTGGTTCGACCAGCGGCACACCCGCGAGGTCCTCGACTGGATCCCGCCCGTCTCACTCGACGAGGGTTTGGCCCGGCTGGCGGCGTACTACAAGCGCTGAGGCGTTTTCGCGGCGCCCGTTTTGGCACCGAAAGCTGCTATCCCCGCCGAGAACTGCTTTTCCGACCGAACCCTGACGTTGTGTCCCCAGTTCGGCACTCCGATCCAGTTCTCGGCAATAAAAGCAGTTCTCGAGATGTGAAGCCCGCAATCAGCCCGGTTACGCGCAGCAGGTAATTGCTTTGCGCGCCCCTCAGGCCGCCTCGTTGCGCCGGGATGCCTGGTAGGCGGCCAGGATCCGTGCCTTGACCTCGTCGGGGCGCTCCAGGTGCTTCCACTTGATTCGTACAAAATGCCAGCCGGCTTCGATGAGGGCGCTTTCGCGTTCGCGTTCGTCCACGAGGGCCCGAGCCGTGGGTCCGAAGTCAAAGTACTTGGTGTCGCCGTCGAACTCCACGATCAACTTGCGGTCCCGCCACGCGAAATCCGGTCTGTACTCGCGCCCATTGACGAAGACAGTGATTTGGAGTTCGGGCATCTCCACGGGAAGCTCCGCAATGATCAGCCGGGTGCGGGACTCCCCGGCGGATTCGCTCGATCCGTTGAGGGCCGCCAAGACCCTGCGTGCTTTCCGAACGCCGCGCCGACCCTCCATGGTCAGCAGCGTTTCCTGCAGCCTGGCCGGGTCGACGCCCCGGGCCAGTGCACTGTCGCCAATCACGACCGCTTGGTCAAAGCGGGCTGCCATGGCGCAGTCCACCACGGTGCGTTCCAGGGTGGTCAGCCGGACGGCGCCGGCGTCGGGCACCAACAACGTGGTCACGTCCTGGGAGCCCAGAGCGGCCACATGGTGGTGGACGTCCGCAGGTTGGCGCGAGGGCGAGGACTGATGAGGGATGTTGACGTGGACCTCTCGGCCGCGACCCCACACGGTCAAACCATGCAGCAGAGCCGCGCTGAAGTGTGTATAGACGTGCACTCCCCGGCCCGCCACGGCGTGGGCCACCAGCGCGCACCGGTCCTGTTCCCACGGTGGAAGGGCGAGCCAGAGGTGCCGGGGAATGTAGACTCCGCGCCAGGGTTGGTGGAGGAGCCCGTGTTTGACCCCGCCCGCCAGCACGCGGCGGCCAAGCCCGGCCTCGCCAAGCTGACTGCCCGTGACGATGGTCCGTCCGCTCGGCCAGTTCGCGCCGAAAAGTCCGCCCAGCTCCGCCTTGTCCATGCATGTCAGTCTCGCCAAACTCCACATGTCAAACAAGGACGCTGGGGCCGAATGTGGACAACGCCGGCGTTCAGGCGCCTAGGTTATCCAAGATGCCGCGCGACGTGCACCCGGGCCGCGCCCGCCGCGCCGAAAGCTGCAATCCTCACCGAGAACTGCTTTGCCGGCCGAACACTGGCTTTATGTCCGCGGCCAGGGACGGTATGTCAGTTCTCGGCAACAAAAGCAGTGTTGGTCGCCGGCCCGGGCGCCTAGAGCCGGGCGTTGCGGGGCTTGGGCTGGCAGACGGGGCAGCTGTAGGAGGACCGGTTCATGAAGCTGTCCCGGCGGATCCTGGTGGACAAGCCCAGTGATTCGCAGCGCGGGCAGGGCTCGCCCTCGCGCCCGTAGGCGTTCAAGGAGCGGGAGAAGTAGCCGGAGGCGCCGTTGACGTTGACGTACAGCGAGTCGAAACTGGTGCCGCCGGCGTCCAGTGCCCGGGACATGACGTCGCGGGCGGCGTGGATGATGCGCTCAGTGTCCGGCAGTCGCAGGGTATCCGTGGGGCGGGCATAGTGCATTCGGGCCAGCCACAAGGCCTCGTCGGCGTAGATGTTGCCAATGCCCGAGACGAGCCCCTGGTCAAGGAGCGCCCGCTTGAGGCCGGTCTTCCTGGCCCGGAACCTCTTATGCAGCTCCGTCACCGAGAAGAACGGGTCCAAAGGGTCACGGCCAATATGTGCCGCCTCAGCCGGGATCAACGGCCAGCCGCCCTCGGGCGCACCGGAGGGGCCCATGCCGCAGCCGCCCGGGCCGCCGTCGGAGGTGGGCACCAGGGACGTCACGAACAGCCCGCCAAAGATCCGCTGGTCCACGAAGCGCAGTTCACCGGGGGCGTCCGGGCGCGGGGACAACGTGAGCCGTACTTTCAAGTGTTTCTCGTGGGGCTGCTCGGCGGATTCCATGAGCAGCTGTCCGCTCATGCCCAGGTGCGCCACGAGCGCCGTGTGGGGCGGAGTTGCAGCATCGTCGGGGGTATCGCGCAGCGGCAACCAGAGGAATTTGCCGCGGCGCACCACATCCTGGGCGGTGGCGCCTATGAGGTTGCCGCGGAAGTCCTCCGCGCCGAGGGCGTGCCGTCGGATGGAGCGGGGGTCCGGCACTGCGACGTCGGTGATCGTCCGCCCGGCGACCCAACTGGCCAGACCGCGGCGGACCACCTCAACTTCGGGAAGTTCAGGCATCGTTCCCGGTTGCAGGCGGCGCAGTGGAGGTTCGGGCGTCGTGCTTGGAAACGGCAGTGGCATCCTTGGGGGCAAAGCGTTCCTGCAGGACCGTCCAGCCGGCGGCGGCGGCGGCGCGCTCGGCTTCCTTCTTTGACGGGCCCGTGCCGGTGCCAAAGTGGTGGCCGCCTATGAGCAGGCGGGCCTCGAAGCTGCGGTCGTGGTCGGGGCCGGTGCCGGTGATTTCGTAGGAGATGCCGCCCAGGTGCCGGGCTGCCGAGATTTCCTGGATGTTGGTCTTCCAGTCGGTGCCTGCGCCCAGGACGTCGGCATCGGCCAGGAGCGGTCCCACGAGGCGCATGACCAGCTCGCGGGCCACCTCGATGCCGTTATCCAAGTAGGTGGCGCCGATCAGGGATTCCATGGTGTCGGCCAGGATCGAGGACTTGTTTCGGCCCTTGGTGAGGCGTTCGCCCTGGCCCAGATAGATGAATTCGCCCACGCCGAGGCTGCGGGCAATGCCGGCCAGGGCGCGGGTGGAGACGACGGCGGAGCGGCGCTTGGCCAGCTCGCCCTCGGGAAGTGTGGGGTTGTCGCGGTACAGTGCGTCCGTGACGGAGAAGCCCAGGATGGAGTCGCCGAGGAACTCGAGGCGCTCGTTCGTGGGGATGCCACCGTTCTCGTATGCGTAGGAACGGTGCGTGAGGGCAAGACGAAGCGTCCCGGCATCAATAGAGACACCGAGACGCTTCAACAGCAGTTTGTGCCCATCCTCAAGCTTCGGGGATTCCGGATCTGAGGACACAAGCAACTCCTGCAAAAATTATTCTTACCAACTTACGAACGGCCGGTCGGCCGAACGGACGTCTTAGACATCGGCAACCTTACGGCCCTTGTATTCCAGGAACAGTGCGGTACCGGCGGAGTCGGTGACGACCTTGGCCTGGTGCGGCAGGCTGTAAACAACCTCGCCGTTTTCGATGGTCTTGACCAGAGCAGGCGCGGTGGCCTTCCACTGGGAACGGCGTGCGCGCGTATTGGCACGGGACATCTTCCGCTTGGGAACAGCCACGGCAAACTCTTTTCTCTCGATAACTCACTGGCGTGTGCCCGTGAGTTGAAACTTTTTGCTAGTTTTCTTCGCCGGTAAAGCCCTGTAGGGCAGCCCACCGAGGATCAGAGACCTCGTGGTGGTGCCCCGGCTCATCTGCGAGGAGAATTCCACATTCGGAACACAGACCCTCACAGTCTTCCCGGCACACCGGCTGGAACGGCAGGGCGGTTACCACTGCGTCCCGCAACACCGGTTCAAGATCGATAGAATCGTGCTCGACCCAACGTTGCTGATCTTCTTCTTGTTCAAGGAAGTCCGCGGGCGGTTCCTCGTAGAAGAAAAGTTCTTGCACATCAACTTCAAGCTCATCCTCGAAGGTCTCCAGGCAACGGGAGCATTCGCCGGTCACATCGACCAGCACGCTTCCGGAAACCAGGATTCCCTCATGGACAGACTCAAAACGGAGTTCCAGATCCAATTCGGTTCCGGGAATCACCTTGATGAGCGGGGTACCAAAATCCTCTGGTACAGGTACACGTTCATTGAAAGTTCGCATGCTGCCCGGGCTTCGCCCAAGCTCCCTTACACCAATGGTGAGGGGCGTGCCATGGTTGGACTTGTTGCCCAACGTGGTTGCGCTAATGAGAACTCCTGAATGAACATATGACCGACGCACCATCTTAGCCCGAATAATCACGGGCATCAAAACGAGTGCTTACCTAAGCCAATTCGGCCTTATCCAGTCTACGACAGTTACGGCAGATGAGTCGACTCCATCATGGCATGCCGCGCGTGATGTAACTCTCAGGCGCGGCGGGCTTAGATTGGGCACATGCGGATTTCGGTGTACATCCCCAGCTGGCAGATTGACGACGGCGATCTGCCGGTCCCAGCCCTGGGGCGTTCCCTTGAGCATGTGCTGATCTTTCATGCAGCCGACGACGGCGACGCCGGGGAGGACTATGGCTGCTTTGGACAGGAAACCACGCTCAGGGGAACGGCCATCCCGTTGCCCTCCGGCGACCGTGCGGATCCGGAGACCTTCCCCACTGAGCTGCGCTGCGGCGACGTTTCCTTCTACTGGCGGCCTGCGCAGGCGGTCAGCGGCCAGGTGACAGTGACGGGCATCGTCCGCTCCGATGACTACGGGTTCGCGCCGCGAGGCTTCCGGCCCGCGCACGGAATTGTCACGTCACTGGTGGAGTCCTCCCTGCTGTATGTCCTTGACTCACCCGGTTCCGGATCGTGGATTCCGGCACCGGAACACAAGCAGCAATTTCGACCGCTGGGCTCCTATGGCGAGCGGCTTGGACCTCAGGAACGGCACGGCTCGCCGCAGATGCTGGTGACCGGGGTGGTGGTCGGGTTGGAGACGGCGCCTTCTGCGGACGTCGCCATGCAAGGTGAGACCACCGGCGATACAGAACCGGTGGTGCGGATCCACGTTTACCCCGATTGCGCAGGGACAGTGCTGTGGTTCCACGAGCCCATCCCCACGCCGATTCCGGGCTGCCTGCCGAACTCGTGGAGCAAATGACGGACTGGGAGGATTCCTATTACCAGTCCTTGACTCCGGAATGGGCGTGGAAGTCGCCGGCCGTCGCCGCGGATTTCACGGCCGCGGGAAATGGTGTGGCGGAACGCCTTGCGGACGAACTTGGCCAGGGGTTTGAGGTGGAGTTCCAGAGCTACGAGCTGGGGGTTCCCGTGCGCGTCTTCGCCTCGCGATCCCCGGCAGGCAGCCCCTTGGCGGCGGACACTTTCCGCAGAATTGCGGCGGCCGCGGACGCTGAACGGGTCAGGCTCTTGGCGCTTTCTCAGGAGCCCGGAGTCGGATACTACGCCTATGCGCCGCTGTCCGGGACGGAGTTTAGGCCGAATCCGCCAGGACTCGACTGACGGCCGAACCGTTCCGCGTTGAACCGGTGGCGAATCCTGCGCAGAACAGTGTTCCGCGTAAGACCGGTCGCGAGTTTTGCGCCGAACGGGTCAGGCTCTTGGCGCTTTCGCGGGAGCCCGGCGCCGAATACTACGCTTATGTGCCGCTGTCCGGGACAGAGTTCAGGCCAAAGCCTTCGGATTCGCGCCAACCCCCATGACTCCTGCGTTGAGTTTGCAGCGAACTATGCGCCACTTTCAAAGTGGCGCATAGTTGCAGGTTAACTCGACGCGGCGATGGGTTACAGGCTCGGCGGGATCAGGGGCACCGGGCGCGTGTCGGGGCCGACGTCGCCCTGGAGGCGGCGCAGCACGGCGCGCGGCACAAAGTCGGCCACGTCCCCACCCAGCGAGTGGACCTCCTTGATGAGCGTGGAGGACAGGTGCAGGTAGCGGCTGTCGCCGGGCAGGAACACGGTCTCCACCCCGGAAAGCTGCCGGTTCATGGTGGCCATGGGCAGCTCGTAGTCGAAGTCCGACGACGACCGCAGCCCCTTGACGATGGCGGACACCCCGCGCGCGTGGCAGTAATCGGAGAGCAGCCCCTCCCCCATCGGTTCCACGACGATCCCTGACAGCGCCGAGAAAGTCGTCCGCGCCATTTCGAGGCGCTCGTTCAACGTGAACCTGTACTTCTTGGCATAGTTGGTGGACACCGCCACGATGACCTCGTCAAAGAGGCCGGTGGCTCGGGCTATGACTTCAATGTGTCCCTTGTGGATGGGGTCAAAGGATCCGGGGCATACGGCGCGTCGCATAGGCACGAATCTATCCGATGAACGGAGCCAAAACATGCCGTTTGACCTCATGTCGGTTCCATTACGTTGCGTACTGGCGGGTAACCGTTGACTGCCCGCATGCGGCCCCGTGTGGCGGCGGGTAACGTATTCAAGGACGTACATCCGTCAGGGATCCCTTCTAAGGCGGTACCGGAGCGCCGGCGTCGTCGGAGAGAACGGTCCACACATCAAAGGAGCAGCAAATGAGCACGCCATGGCAGCGCACGGCGGAGGGCGCAAACCTTTTGGGACCCGACGGCTCCCTGGCGGTGACCATTTTCGAGGAGATCACCACACTGGCGGGCCGGCACGGCGCGATCAACCTGGGCCAGGGATTCCCCGACGAGGATGGCCCGGCCGAGCTGAACAGGATCGCCCGGGAGGCCATTGCCGCCGGCCACAACCAGTACGCCCCCGGCAAGGGAATCCTTGAGCTGCGCACGGCCGTCGCCGAACACCAGGAACGCTTCTACGGGCTCACCCCGGACCCGGAAACCGAGGTCATCATCAGTACGGGCGCCACGGAAGCCATCGCATCCGCCGTCCTGTCGCTGGCGGGCGCCGGGGACGAGGTGCTCACCTTTGAGCCGTTCTACGATTCCTACGGCGCCATGATCGGCCTCAGTGGGGCCACCCACACCACGGCCGCACTCCTGGCCCCGGACTTCATGCCGGACCTGGCCACGCTGGAGAACAGCTTCAGCCCGCGCACCAGGATGGTCATCATCAACAACCCGCACAACCCGACGGGCGCCATGTTCCCCGTGGAGGTGCTGGCCGAGGTAGTGCGCCTGGCCATCAAGTACGACGCCGTGATCCTCACCGACGAGGTCTACGAGCACCTCACGTTTGGTCCCCGGCACATACCCGTGGCCACGCTTCCCGGTGCCGCCGACCGCACGCTGACCATTTCCTCGGCCGGCAAGACGTTCTCCTTCACGGGCTGGAAGATCGGCTGGATGTCCGGCCCCGCCGAACTGGTGGCCGCCGCCCGCACCGTCAAACAGTTCCTGACGTACTCCTCAGGCACGCCGTTCCAGACGGCCATTGCCGCCGGCCTGCGTATGGACACCGAATTCTTCACCGGCGCGGCCGCCACGCTCAAGCGCAAGCGCGACATCCTCAGCGAAGGCCTCCGGGCGGCGGGCCTGGAGGTACTGCCCTCACAGGGCACGTATTTCATCAACGCCGACACCTCCGCGCTCGGCATCACCGACGCGACCGCCCTGGCCCGCCGCCTTCCCGAACTCATTGGCGTGGCCGCCATCCCGGTCCCCGTTTTCTGCCACCCGGACGGCGCCCAGCGGACGCGATCACTGCTCCGCTTCGCGTTCTGCAAGAAGGAATCGCTGCTCAACGAGGCCGCCGAGCGCCTCGCCACCCTGCGGGGGAAGCTCTGATGGCGCTGGCCAGCAGGTTCCTGCGCACCAGCGGCGTCCACGCCACCCTGGACAAGGATCCGTGGCACGAGGACGCGTTCGTGCTCAGCATCGACAACGCCGAACAATCCCAGGTGAACCTGGCCCACCCGGAAGATGTGTTCTACGAATACCTGCGCCGGATCGCCAACGCCGTGGACCTGGTGAAGCCCGCCGGGGAACCGATCACGGCCCTGCACCTTGGCGCCGGCGCCCTGACCCTGGCCCGCTACATCCAGGCCACCCGTCCCGGTTCCGTCCAGCACGCGGTGGAGCTGGAGCGGGAACTGCTCGATTTTGTCCTTGAGCACCTGCCCATGCCGGCCGGCACCGATCTGACCAGCCATGTGGGCGACGCCCGCGAGGCGCTCGGTGAGCTTCCCGAGGGACTCTTGTTCGACGTCGTCATCCTGGACATCTTCAGCGGTCCCGAGGCGCCCGCCCACCTGGCATGCACCGAGTTCTACCGCGAGGCGGCAGCCGTGCTGGCGCCGGGCGGCGTGCTGGCCGTCAACGTGGGAGACGAGCCCGGATTCACGCTGGTGAGCAGCCAGACGCAGGCGCTGCGCGAGGCCATGAACGGGGTGGCCGCCTACGGCACCACCAATCTGTTCACGCGGCGCTACCCGGGCAACGTCATCCTGCTGGGCCGGGCCGAGGGCTGGCCGTCCGAATGGTCGACCGCGCTGCTGGCAGCCGGCCCGCACCCCGGAACAGTACTGTCCGGCATCGAACTGGACGAGCTCGCCGGATAGCGAGTGGCCGGCGCGGCAACGATCCGGCACTTCCCAACGGGGAGGCGGTCACGGTTCGTGGCGGGAAAGGACCGCCAGTTCGGCCACAAACGAGCTCGTTTTTCCGCCCAGCGGCGAGAAGAAGCCCTGGTCGGCTGCTTCGACGTCTCGGGTGGCTCGCTGGGCGCACCCCATGCCCGCCTCCGTGGCAAACAGCACCCGGGCGCGTCCGTCGCTGGGATGGTGGTCCCGTCTGATCAGCTGCTTGGCTTCGAGGGCGCGAAGAACCTGGGAGGTCATCATGCGGTCCGTGGCCGCGAACTCGGCCAACTCCGTCTGGGTAATGAGCTGCCCGCCGTTATGGGCCTGCATCCATACCAGGGAGGCCAGCAGGACATACTGGACATGCGTGAGGTCGTGGGTCTTGAGCGCCGCCCGCATGACCGCCTGCCACCGATTCGTCACCTGCCACAGCGCCAGGCCCGGGCTTTGGGCTGCAGTCTCGAAGCGGCTACCCAGATCCGGTTCAGCCACGCAGGCCGCTCTCGGCGCTGGCAAAGAGTTCGGCCATGGTGGAGGGGAAGTCGGCGCTGATTTGGGGCCCGATCTCCGGGCCGACGTCGTCGGAACCAGCCCCGGTGATCTCAAGGGTTTGCGTGACAGCTGTACCGCCGGCAGCCGTGCTCACCAGCTCGTGGCGGAAGGTAAGCAGCAGGTCCCCGAACGTGGTCTGGTCGGCATAGACGACGCCCGGTTCCAGCTCGACGATGACCGACTGCATCGGCTCCTGCCCCTGGGGTGTGACCGTGAGATGGGTGCCAACCGCGAAGGGACCGTGGAGCTCGAACTTGTCCGAGTCGGGTCCCAGTGCGATTCCTGAATGGAGGTCGCGGAGAGCGTCCCAGACAGCGGTCGGGTTGGCGGTGGTCTCAGCTGCATAATTTGTCGTCCACATGGCGAACCTTTCAAATAGTATGTGCGCTTACTATAATCCCCGGGGTTGTGGGCCGCAAGAGGTCCGTGGGAATTTGGATTCAAGAAGGGGCCGGATTGGCAAGAGTAGAATTCCCGCATGGAGGCAACGACGCTCGAGATTGGTGATCGGGTGCGCGCACGGGCGGGCATCGCCATCATGGCCTCACTGGGCTTGGCGATCCTGTTCGCCGTGCTGACGTGGTCCACCAAGGAAGTTACTGCTTTTGACGTGCGGCAGCCCTGGCAGGACGACCCTTTCGACGTGCTAGTCTCCCTTGACTTCGCCATCATTCCCGTCCTGGTGGCCGCGGGGGCAATCCGGACGCTGCTGTGCCGGCGGAACCGGCCCCTGCCGGCCCGCAGGGTCGCCGATCTGCTCCGGCTCAGCCTCGCAATTCTTCTCGTCGTCGCTATCACGCAGCTCGGCGAGTGGATCGCTACCGTGCTGGGCCTACACCGGGTGCAGTGGAATGCGGAGACGGGCTGGCAGATTGCGGCTTTGGCGGCGATGTCTGCGGCGACCGTCGTGTCCGGAACGCTTGTCGTCGCTGCGACCCGGGCCGTCGGGACACGGGCCCGGATGGATGATCAGCCAGATTGGCTGGCGGACATGGTCTTCCTGGGCCTGGGTTGCACCTGGCGCCTGCGATGGCATCCGCGGACGGCAGTTGCGATCGTGCGGTGGGGAGATAAGACGTTGTTCTCGCGCGTTCGTACGCATCCCGTTGTTGCGGCCGGAGCGCTCTCTTGTGTGCTGGCGATTCCATTCGTCGCGGCGAAGGTCTTCCTCGAGGGCTACCCGCCCCTGCTCGTGCTTTTGTCTTTCGCTCTTCCGGCGGCGGGGCTTTTCGCCTTCATCGTGGTGGCCGGCCGTTTCCTGCGGATCGTCCCCGCTCGCTCGGGCCTCAAGTCGCTCTGGCCGCCCGTGCTAGTTGCGGGCTGTATCAGCGGCCCCGCTCTTTTCGCATTCCACGACAGTTTGCTCAGCAGTCCGAGTCCGCTTGCCGTGGATGGCCTGCTATTCGGCGGCGGGCTCGCGGGCGCGCTGATCTGCCTCACGGTGCAACTGGCGCTTCGCCATCACCGGCACCGGGCCCTCAACGGCTGATCCAACAATGTGGCAATCTCGCCGGCGTGGTTCGGTGAGACGACAGCAGCCCCTCCGTGGAACGTCTCCCGGAGGGGCTGCAGTCTTTCAGGAAAAACGGCCCACTTAGGGGGTCAGCATGACCTTGATGGCGCGTCGTTCATCCATTGCGCGGTAGGCCTCGGGTGCTTCCTCGAGCGGCATCACGACGTCGAACACCCGGCCCGGGTTGATGGTGCCGGCCAGGACGTCGGCAAGCAGCTCCGGGATGTAGGTCCGGGCCGGGGCCATGCCGCCGCCGATGGTGATGTTGGTGTCGAAGAGGTAGCGCAGAGGAACCTCGGCACCGCCCGTGGGAACGCCGACAAAGCCCAGCGCCCCGCCCGGGCGGACGCTGTGCAGCGCCTGCTCCATGGATTCCTTGGTGCCGACGCACTCCAGGACTGAATCTGCCAGGACCCCGCCGAGGAGTTCGCGGACCTTCGCCACGCCGTCGTCCCCGCGTTCTTCGACGATATCCGTGGCGCCAAATTCGCGGGCAATGGCCTGGCGGTCGGCATGCCGGGACATGGCAATAATCCGTTCGGCGCCCAGACGCTTGGCTGCCAGTACCCCGCACAGGCCCACGGCGCCATCGCCGACAACGACGACGGTCCGGCCTGGTCCGGCCTGCGCGGCGAGGGCGGCGTGGTGGCCGGTGGCCATGACATCGGAGAGGGTCAACAGGCTGGCGCGCAGGGCGTCGTCGGGCTCGGTGATTCCGGGGACCTTGACCAGTGTTGAGTCGGCCAGGGGGACACGGACGGCCTCGCCCTGACCGCCGTCGACCGCCAGTCCGGCGTCGTCCTTGCCGCCCCAGCCGGCCAGGTGATCGCAGGCTACGGTGACGCCGTTGAGGCACTGCGGGCACTTTCCGCAGCTGATCACGAACGGAGCGATGACCAGGTCGCCCACGGCCAAGGTGGTGACGGCGTCGCCGATGCCTTCCACAAGGCCGATGAATTCATGCCCGATCGCGGAGGGCTCGTGGGTCGGCTTCACGCCGCGGTAGGGCCACAGGTCGGAGCCGCAAACACAGGCGGCGGTGACCCTCACGACGGCGTCGGTGGGCTGCAGGATGGTGGGGTATTCGCGGTCTTCGACCCGGATGTCGCCGGGGCCGTGGATGATGGTAGCGCGCATGATGGTTCCTCGGGTCGTGGACAGGGTAGAAGTCGAGTTTAGTTCCAATCGGTCACCAAAGTTGCTCAAAGGGCGAAGAGATCTTGGACGTGCTGATCACACTTCCAGTGCCGGTCACAACAGCCGGCCGCGTTGACCACGGCATTTTCAGGGCGTCGACCGAAGGACCGCCGGGGCCGGACACTGCGGACAATCCGGATCCGCGACTCGGTGGCGTTCCCGCGAGGAAGTCTGCTCAAACAGGCTAGCCTCATAGCTACGACGAACGGAACAGGGCCACCGCATGACCTGTTGTTCGATCCACTAAAAGGGGGAGGCAATTCCGTGGACATCGCTTCGATTTTGATCATCGCGGGGATCTGCATACTTTGTCTATTGCCGGTGTTGTTCCGGTCATTCCGAAGCTATGACAAGAGCGCCAACGACATCGAAGCCCAGCATCCCGACGTGGCGAAGGCCATCCGGGAGGCTCGACGGAACATCGATCGCGGCAAGGGCCGCTACGGACCGTAGACCGTCAGCCCCTGGAAACCTCCGCGCGAACACGGACCGAATAAATATGCAACCATCAATTCATGCCTGAAACCGTGGATCAGCCCGTCGCTGTGCGTGCGACTCCTTTCATCCGACCCTCAAGATGGCTTCATCACCCTATACGCGTGGTCCGCTACGATGCCTACTGGGCTGATGGTCGCGTGGACTTCGACGTGAGCCTTTCGAAGATGATGTACAGGGGATCCCCTGCAGACTTCGAGGACATCGAAGGGAGCGTGCACGATCGCTGCCCGGAAGTGGGAGTTGGCCAGTGGGTGGGAGAACGCGGTGGCGTTGTTGAGGGGCCCGCCCGACCTGAACCGAACCCGCCAGAAAACGTGAGAGGGACCCCGTGGAAGTACGGGGCCCCAAGATACGAGCCAAACCCGAAGGTGAACCGCAGGTGGCGCATCGGCATTGGAGTAGCCAGCCTCAGCCTCGGTCTCTACCTCGTGAACGGGCCGATGAGTCACGGGTTCGCTGGTTTCGTGGGAGCACTTTGCTCCCTCTTCGGCGTGTCAGCACTTTCGGGTTTGGTCTTCAAAAGAGAACGACCGTGGTGAGTCCCGGCACTAGAAGCAACACAATCATCGATATTCGCCACGCGACGCTGCGGTTGGCTCGCACAACCCAACCAGCGGCACGCGGGATCTCGGTGTATCCGATCACCCGCGCCGGTCACCCGTCGTCGTGCTTGAGAAACTCCGGCAGCGGATCCACGTAGACGGTGTTGGGCGGTTCGAAGTACATGACCAGCACCCGCTCCCCCACCGGGAAGCTGCTCGTCTTGTCATAGGGGTGGGCGTGGAAGGCGTTGGTGCCGCCGTGGAACGGAACCATCACCTCCCCCACGGTGCCGGGCCCGATCAGCCCGCTCACCCGGCCCACTTTCCCGGTCAGCGACCTGTCCATGTCCTTACGGCTGGGGAGGCTGCCGGACATCGCTTTTGCCCTTCTTCAGCGAATCGGTCAGGGCCGGCAGGTAGGCACCCACCTGGGACAGGATCCCGCCCACCATCTCGTTGACGCCGTTGCCGCCGTTGAGCACCGTCATCTGGCCAACATGGGCGAACGGCTCGGCCGCGGCCGCCACGATGGCCGGCATGTTTTCGGCCAGTTGCTGGGAGATCACGGCGTCCTGGTTGGTGCTCAGCGCCTCGCCGCGGGCCTTGATGCCGTCCGCCTCCGCCAGCGCCTTGGCCTTGATGGCCGACGCCGTTGCGTCGCCTCGCGCCTTCGTGGCGGCCGCCTCCGCCTCGCCGGTGACCCGGGTGGCGCCGGCCATGGCCGAGGCCGCCGTCGCATTGGCCTGCGCTTCCAGCTCGGTCTTCCGGGCACGCGCCTCGGCGGCGCTGATGTCCGCCGCTTTCTGGGCCTCGGCTTCCGTGCGCTGGGCGTAGGCCTTGGCGTCGGCCGGCTTGCGGACGGTGGTTTGCAGTTTCTGCTCCTCACGGTCGGCCTCGAGCATGGCGACCTGGGTTTCCTGCACCACCACCTGCTGGCGCGCCGTGGCATCCGCCAGCGGCCCGGCCTGGGCCGCATTGGCACGGGCCCTCTCGGCATTCGCCTGCGCCGCCGACTGCTTGATGGCCGACACGCTTTGGGCGTCCGCGATCAGGGCCGCGGCCTCGGCTTCCTTCTCCGCAGCCTCACGGTTCCGGGTGGCCTCGGCCACGCGGGCCTCCATGACCACCTGGGCAATGTGCGGCTTGGCAAGGTTTTGGATGTACCCGGTGGGATCCTGGAGATCCTTGATTTGCAGCGAGTCCACCACGAGGCCCAGCTTCTCCATTTCAATGCCGCTGGCACTGCGCACCTGGGAGGCGAGCTTGTCGCGTTCGCGGATGATCTCCTCGACCGTCATGCTGCCGATGATGGAGCGCAGATGCCCCTCAAAGACGTTGTAGACCTGGCTCTCCATCTTGGCCTGCTGTCCCAGGAAGCGCCGGGCGGCGTTGGCGATGAACGGGGTGGAATCGCCAATCTTGAAGATCACCACTCCCTCGACCACCACCTGGATGCCCTGGGAGGTGACGCAGTTGACCTGGAGTTCGGTCTCGTTGAGCGTCAGGGACAGTGCACGGACCGTCTGCAGGCCGGGGATGACGAACGCGCCCTTGCCGGTGACGATCCGAAACTCCATGCCGTCGACGGTATCGGCCCGTCCGCGCGAGAAGCCGGAGATGATCAGGGCCTCGTTGGGTTCGGCCACCTGCCACATCATCTTCACGCCCGCCCGGACCACCACGATCAAAAGCACCACGGCCACAATGATGATGATCAGTGGGAGGAACGCCAGCAAAAGGTCCATGATCCGGTCCATTTCAACGAAGGAAACGGTCGCAGCGGCCCCGCCGCTGCGACACGGAAGGAAACCCAACGGCCTGTCTATGTAGTTATCACACGCGCATCACGGGCCGGGACTTCCCGGACCGCTTCTCACAACGTAACGCGCAATGCTTAGCGTTGACCGTATGCCACTGGGCCGCCCCCTAGCAAGATCCCTTGACCCCGCTGGGCGGGATCAGTCCCCCGCGGGCTCGGCGAACCAGAGCCGGGTTTCACCGTACTTCTTGTCCGCGAAAAGCTGCAACGACGCCGGCCAGGCCGGTTCCGGAGTGCGGGCCGACCGTTCCACCACCACCACGCCATAGGGGCTCAGCCGCGGGCCGATCAACTCAAGGACCAGGGACAGCTCCACCTCTGTCAGCGGGTACGGCGGGTCCATGAACACCAGGTCCCATTGGTCGACGCCGGCCTCGGCCACGCGGGCCAGGAACGACTCCACCCGGGAGCGTTGCACCGAAACCACCTTGCCACCGACGACTTTGTTGACCATTTCGGCATTGCGCTGGCAGACGGCGGCGGCCTTTTCGTTGAACTCCACCAGTTCCACGGACTTCGCCCCGCGGCTGGCGCTTTCCACACCCAGCGAGCCGGAGCCGGCGTACAAGTCAAGCACCCGCACGTCGGAGAGCATGTTCATGGATTCGAGGCGGGAAAACAGCGCCTCCTTGACCCGGTCCGTGGTGGGGCGGGTGCCGTCACCGGGGACCGAGGTCAGCGGCATGCCGCCGGCCGCGCCGGCCACGATCCGGCTCATCGGGCGGTCTCCGCATTGCTAGCCACGTTCAAGGAAAGCCTCATTCTCTTCATTCACGTACGATTCGATTTCAAGTTTCAGGGCCGGATGCCGTTCCAGCAACGGGTCGGCCTCAACAATTTCGGTGGCGTCCGCCCGGGCCCGTTCAATCAAGGCCTCGTCGCGGAGCACGCTGAGCATGCGCAGCCCTGTGGACCCGCCCGATTGCCGGGCGCCGAGGATGTCGCCTTCGCGGCGCAGTTCCAGGTCCTCCCGGGCCAGGACAAAACCGTCGATCGTGGCGGCCACGGCGGCCAGCCGCCGCCGGCTGGGGTGCCCGGGTTCCAGGCTGGTCACCAACAGGCAGGTTCCGGGGTGCCCGCCGCGCCCCACCCGGCCGCGCAGCTGGTGCAGCTGGGACATGCCGAACCTGTCGGCGTCCAGGATCACCATCAAGGTGGCATTGTGCACGTCCACGCCCACCTCGATGACGGTGGTGGAGACCAGCACGTCAACGTCGCCGGCGGCAAAATCAGCCATGGTGCCTTGCTTGGCGGCCGATTCCAGCCGGCCGTGCAGGGCCTCGATCCGGGTTCCGGCCAGGACCGGAACCGTACGCAGGTAGGCGACGACGTCGAGCACGGCGGCCATGGGCCGGGAGTCGCCGCCGGGCCCCTGGGTTTCAATGGGCTCGACCAACGAGTCGCCGTCGCCGATCTTGGGGCACACCACGTACACCTGGTGGCCGGCATCGACCTCCTCGCGGGAGCGCGCCCAAACGCGGCCTTCCCAGCTGGGGTGTTCGGCCAGCGGGGCAACATGGGTGGTGATGGGTGCGCGCCCGGCCGGAAGTTCGGCCAGTTCCGAGACCTCAAGGTCGCCAAAGACCGTCATGGCCACGGTGCGCGGGATGGGGGTGGCCGTCATGACCAACAGGTGCGGCGGCTTGGCGGCCTTGGACCGGAGGGCGTCGCGTTGTTCCACTCCGAAGCGGTGTTGCTCGTCCACGACGATCAGGCCCAGGTCAGCGAACTGGACGTTGTCCGACAGCAGGGCGTGGGTGCCGATCACAATGCCCGCCTCCCCCGACGCCGCCGCCAGCAGGGACTTCTTACGCGCCGCGGCCGGCATGGAACCGGTCAGCAGCGTCACGGTGGTGGCGTGCGGGCCGCCGAGCAGGGGTCCCTGGCCCAGGGTGCCCAAAAGTGCCGAAATCGATTGCAGGTGCTGGGCGGCCAGCACCTCGGTGGGGGCCAGGAACGCGGCCTGGCCGCCGGCGTCGACCACCTGGAGCATGGCGCGCAGGGCAACCACCGTCTTGCCGGAGCCCACCTCGCCCTGCAGGAGCCGGTGCATGGGATGGGCCGTGGAGACCTCGGCGGCGATCAGGTTCCCGATGTCCCGCTGGCCCGCCGTCAGCTCGTAGGGCAGCCGGGCGTCAAAGGCGTCCAGCAGCGCCCCGGGCACCGCTTCACGCCCCGTGGCATCCTGCTGCACCGTCACATGGCGTCGCTGTGCCAGCGAGGTCTGCAGCGCCAGGGCCTCCTGGTAGCGGAAACGCTTTTGCGCCCTGGGGAAGTCCTCCATGGTGTCCGGGCGATGGATTTGATCGTAGGCATCGGCAAGCGGCATGAGTTTTTCGCGCGCCGCATAGGCCGCCGGCACGGGGTCCGGGATCTTTTCCAGGTCCAGGGCCGGCAGCAGCGCCTCGATGACTTTTTCGGTCTTCCAGCTGGGGAACTTGGCCGTGGCCGGGTAGATCGGGACGGGTTTGGCGGCCTGCAGTTCCACCTCGTGCTCGGCCAGTTCGTCGTCGGCCAGCAGCACGTAGCCGGGGTTGGTCAGGCTTTTGCTGCCGCCGTACAGGTTCACGTGCCCGGAAAACATGGCAAGGGTGCCGGGCCGGAGCTCCTTCTGGGCCTTGTAGCCGTTGAAGAAGCTGATGCGCAGCCCCGAGGGGCGTCCCGAGTTGTCGGTGATGACGACGTCGGTGATGGTGCCCTTGCGGGTCTGCATGTAGCGGGTGTTCAGCTCCACCACCCGGGCCATGATGGTGACGTCCTCGTTGATGGGCAGCTGGTCAAGGTCGGTCAGTTCGCCGCGGGCCAGGTAACGGCGCGGAAACTGGTGCAGCATTTGCCCCACTGTGCTGATGCCAAGGTTCTTGGCTACCGGTCCGGCTGTTGCGGCGCCCAGCAGCCGGGCCAGCTCCAGTCCAAGGTCGGCGCGGGAGCCCGACGGCTCAGAGGAGGTCATGGGCGTCGTTGCCGGCGTTCGGGCTCAGTGCCGAAATGCTCACGTTGTTTGGATCACCCACGGCCTGGATGGCGTCGAGGGCCGTGGCGGGCGACGGCACGTGGACGTGGACCCTCCACGGGTACGCTCCGGCGTCGTCGGCCTGTTCGGAGACGGCGCTCATGATCACGGAGTCACCGAGTTCATCGAGCTGCATGCGCAGCCCGGCCGCGGCCAGCGGGGTCAGGTAGATGGTGCACATGACCTCCACGCCGGCTTGTTCGGGCATGGTCAGGGCGATGTTGGGGTCCTGGAGCTTGTAGCCGGACAATCCGTCCAGCAGGTCCTCCTGCATGGGCTGGCCCACCACCACGGAGCGCAGGCAGTCCAGGATCAGGAGCAGGCCGACGGCGCCGGCGTCCACCACGTGCGCCTCGGCGAGCACTCCGAGCTGGGTTTCGGTGAGCACCACGGCTTCCCGGGCGGCGGCGACGGCGCCGTCGAGCGTCTTGCCCAGGGCGTGGTTGGAGTCGTCACCGTTCAGCACGGTTTCCACCTGGGCGGCGCCGCGGGCGGCCGCTTCCAGGACGGAGAGGATGGTGCCGGGCATGGGTTCGCTCAAAGCGCTCCAGGATCGCAGCTGGGCCCGGTGCAGGGCGGCCGCCACAAGCGGGGCGCTGAGCCGTTTCTGGCCGGCGAGGGGTTCGGCCATGGCGCTGAGGAAAACGGAGAACAAGGTGCCGGAGTTGCCGCGGGCCTGTTCCATGGCCGCGCGCCCGGCGGCTGCCATGACCGCGCCGACGTCGGGGTTATCCAGCTCGGCGATGGCCTGGGACGCCGAGCGGACCGTCAGGTACAGGTTGGTTCCGGTGTCGGCGTCGGCCACGGGGTAGATGTTGATGGCGTTAAGCCGGTCGCTGTGATTGGCAAGCGTCTGCTCGGCCATGGCCAGCCATCGCCGAATTACGGGGGCAGTTGCGGCAATCTTAGACTGCAAAATGATCCCATCCCACAGCGCCGTCCACGACGCTTTTGAAGTTCCGTCCGCCCACGGTGACCGGCGGTTGGCCGGCGTCGGGGGACATAACCGAGCCTATCCCAATGAATCCGTGCGGGAGCGCAGCGCCCGCCGGGAATGTGGATAAAAGTCCGTGGTCCTCCCCGCCCGTGAGCACCCACTGCAGCGGATCTGCCCCGAGTGCCGTGGCGCATTCGGCCAGCGGCGCGGCCAGTTCGGCAAGCACGACGTCGTCCAGGTCCAGCCGGGTGCCGCTGGCCGCGGCAATCCGCCCGGCGTCCCGGAGCAGGCCGTCGGAGATGTCCATCATGGCGGTGGCGCCGGCCAGGGCCGCCGCAGGTCCGGCCGGGAGCGGGGGCTCGGGCCGGTTGAAAAGGTCCGCGGCGCGAAGCATGGCCGGCGAATAGTCCGCCGGGGCGATGCCGCTTTCCTGCAGTGCCCAGCCGGCGGCCGACAGGCCAAGGTTGCCGCAGACGGCCACGGTGTCGCCCGGGCGCGCCCCGCTGCGCAGCACGGGAGCCAGGCCTTCCAACGATCCGGTGACAGCCACGGTGACCACGATTTCGCTGCCGCCGGAGAGATCCCCGCCGGCCACGGAACACGATTTGGCACCCAATGCCACGATCGCCGCACTCAGGCCGTCGGCCAGCCCCTCGACCCAGCCCACCGGCGTCGTGCCCGGCAGGGTGAGGCTGACCACGAGGGCCGTGGGCACGGCTCCCATGGCGTTGATGTCGCTGAGGTTTTGCGCCGCGGCCTTCCAGCCGACGTCGAAACCGGTGGTCGCGTAGCCGTTGGGCCAAGCGAGCCGGAAGTCCTTGTCCTGGACCTGGGTGTCAATCGAGATGACGGTGCGGCCGTCGGGTGCGGCGATGATGGCGGAGTCGTCCCCCGGGCCCAGCAGCATGGACGTGCCGGCATGCAGGCGCGGGAAAATGCGGGCCAGGAGCTCGGCTTCGGAGAGTTGGTCCACGGTGAGGGTCATGGTTTAACCGTAGCGGCTTGCTCCGACACCGGCGTCCGAACGGGAGATCTCGGGTCAGCGGAGCCGCAGGTACCTAGTCACCGAGCCGACCAATGATCAACCCCTTCGCTCGCGGCCAGTAGAATCTTTTTTCAGAATCACTTGATTGAAGCAAGATCCTGGCTTCAAAGCCGTATAGAAGAAGGTATTTGGGGATGCTACGCAGGGCAGACAATGTCAGGATCGCTCACAAGCCTGGTTTTTGGACTCGCAAGGGTCCGGCCGAGGTCACCGTTGGCAGGAAATCGTACCTTGTGGGCCATTACTCCAGGCAGGCATTCGCGGATCGCTCCGTCAAACAGAAAAGGCATCCGATTCTTCTGGCCCAAGTCGGCGACAGGAGATATTGGCAATTTCAGAACAAGTTCTTTTGGGAAAATGATGGGCTTAACTCCCATCAGGTTTACGCATTGCTTGTGACGAGAAATCAACGCCAACGTCAACAAATCGAACGTGCCCAGGCGACTGTTGCCATGGGAAGCACCCCGCGAAGTGCGCCCGCACGGCGATCGATTCCCGACGATCTAAAGCAGTACATCTGGACCAGGGACGAGGGCAGGTGCCGAGGTTGTGGGGCAACCACAGAGTTGCAGTTCGACCACATAATTCCTGTGGCCAAAGGCGGCAGCAACACCAGCGAGAATCTGCAGATCCTTTGTGGACCCTGCAACCGTTTCAAGTCTGACGGATTGACCACGCGTCGATAGATTCTGGTGCCACGGGGTCCGGGCCGGGCGGACCGCTTGCGGAGGCCGGCGCGTGCTGACAGGATCAAACGCAATGACTGACATTCAGAGTTACCTGCAGGCCTATGACCACCAGCTCCGGACCGACGCGGAGACCCCCAGCGCGCTAAGCGTGACCACCCTTGGACCCCTGCGGCTCGTGACCTTTGCCGGTGGCCGCGGATTCATCACCTACCAGGACCTGGCCGGTGCCGGCGCCGCGGAAATCAACAGCCTCGTCGAGGAGGCGCTGGCCCATTTCGTGGCCGACCCGACCATTTCCGACGTCGAATGGAAGGCCCGCGGCCACGACCATGCCCCGGGCCTGCACGAGGCACTGCTGGCCAACGGCTTTGTGGCTGGGGAGCCCGAATCCATCATGGTGGGCCCGCTGGAGGGCCTGTGCGCCGGCGTCACCACACCCGACGGCGTGACGCTCCGGAAGGTGACGAGCGACGACGACATGCGGGCCATGAGCGCCATGGCGGACGAGGCCTTTGGCGAGTCCACCAACACGCGCACCGCCGATGCCCTGCTGGCCCGCCTGGCCCGCAACGACGGCATGGAGCTGTGGGTCGCGGAGGTGGACGGCCGCATGGTCAGCGCCGGCCGGCTGGAACCCGTGCCCGGCACGGACTTCGTGGGCATTTGGGGCGGCGCCACCCTGGCGGAGTTCCGCAGGCGCGGCATCTACCGGGCCCTGACCGCGGAGCGTGCCCGCTCGGCCCTGGCTCTGGGCAAGAAGTTCGTCCACAGCGACTCCACGGAGTTCTCCCGCCCCATCCTGGAGCGCTCCGGGCTGGTCAAGGTCTCCACCACGACGCCCTACGAATGGACCCGCTGACCGACTGACCCGCGCAGCCGGCGGTTTACTGGGCAAGCGGTTCACTGGGCCAATGGTTCACATGGCCAGCGGGGCAAAGAACTTCCGCAACTCCGTGAACACTCCCCCCGGTGTCCCGTCCAGGCTGGGTCCGACGCCGGACAGCCCTGCATAGGCGTGATCCTCGCCGTGCGGCGGCAGCGGCTGCGGGTTGAGGTCGGCCGCCCCGTCGTCGCGGGGCCATTCGACGTCGCCCGTGGCGGTGCGGGCCGGGATGAGCCAGTAGTCGCCCGTCCGGTAGGCGCCCGGCGCTCCCCCATCCGATCCGGGGAAGTACACCTGTACACCGTCCTCAAGGTCCAGCCACTGTGGCTGCGCGGCGGCGGATTCGACGACGGTCACCGCCCCGCCGGACGCGGGGTCGCCGTCGTGGTCCCAGCGGCGCAGGTACGGGTGCAGTCGGGGATCCAGGCCCGTGGCCGGGTCCGCGAGCCCCTCGAGCACCACGCTGAAATCATCCCGGTCGACCGAATGGACGCGCAGCAGGGGCGCTGCGGCATGCCGGAGCGTGGAGTTGTCGTCCACGAGTTCCACCCAGCCGCCCACCACCAGGCCCAGGTCCGTGTCCCGGCCCAGCGTGGCCAGCGTGATGGTGGTGGTGTTGGACACCGGGTCCGTGGCGGGCGAGCCGGCCAGCGGCATGGTCACCGAGCCGTTGTCCCGTGACCACTTGAACGTTGCGCCCGTCCCCGGAACGCCGGCAAGGCCGGAGGCGTGGATTTCCACCCGGTACAGCTGGTTTTCCAGGCCCCGGTAGCGGGCCGCCGGATCCACCGAACAGGGGTCGTTGTTCGTGGCGGGCGGTTCCGCCTGCGCAGCCAGCAACGGCACGGCACGAGCAAACTGCCCGGCCACACCGGTGCCGTCGTCGGGCAAACTGATGGGCAGTACCCGCACCTGCCACGTAAGCCGGGCCCGGGTGGCGGTGTCCGGCCCGCCGAGGGCCGGTTCCAGGAGGCCGGGGTCCTCCACGGCGTTGATGTGCCGCTCCCAGACGTCGAGGTAGATGGTGTAGTTGGGCAGATCGGCGAGGCTGTCCGTGGTGGTTGCATCGTCGAACGGGTAGCCGGGCTGTTCGCTGTAGAGCAGGGCAGTTGGGTTTTGGCACATGGCCCCGTTGACGTAGTAGCGGCCGGCGCCGATCAGGAAGTCCCCCGGCACGAGCTTCTTGCCCAGTGCCTTGGCGACGGCCGGGTCCGTGATGACGGCGAAGCCGGCGTTGTCCCGCGGCCCTCCCTCCGGGCCGATGACATCGAGCGCCAGGAGCCGCTGGCGGTGCACGGCGATGGCGGACTGCTCGTTGAAGTCGGCATCGAGGTGGACACGCCCCTGTTGCAGGAGGACGCGGGTGTAGTGGTTGCGCGGATCAAAGGTGTCCCGGCTGAAGTCGCCCTTCATGATGTGCCCCTATCTGGTGTAGAAGATGCCCGCGGAATAGCCGGCGACGGTGTATTCGTCCAGCCGTGCGCGCAGGTTGGCGGCACGCTGGGGTTGGAAAAGTTCGTGGAAGACGCCCATCTCGGATTCGTCGGAGGCTCCGCGCACGATCTCCGCGGCGGTCCCCGGCGCCAGCCGCCCATACACCGGGTTGCCGTAGCGCCGGCTGGCCAGGGCGGGACGGACCCGCAACGCCTCCCGGTCGGCGGCCAGGGCGGCCGCGGCGGGATCCCCCGGTGTCAAGGCCGCGGCGGCCTCGCGGACCAGGTCCGGCTGGCAGTTGAAGCGGCGCGGGGTCCCGGAACCGGGGGAAACATAGCAGAACCGGAGGCAGCCAAGCTGGCGGCGGGCCGCCACGATGGCGCCGAGGAAGATGCTGTCCTCGCCCAGCGTGACGGTGCGGGCCAGGACGTCGCCGATCACGGTGCAGCGTTGCACGCACAGGGCGCTGAACGCGGTACCGCCCACCTCGTCGCCGAGCACGATGTTGCACGGATCGGTAGCGTCCCACAGGGAATCGGCGAGCGCCAGCAGGGGTGCCTTTCCGTTGTCCGGGTCGCGGCGCACCTGTACGGGGCCCAGGATGCTGCGGGTGATCCGCACCGCGGCCCGCGTCCCATCCAGCAGGATGCTCGGCTCCTCGGGGCGAAGCGGTACGCAGTCGCAGTCAAGGTTCCAGCCGGGCACCAGGGTGCAGTGGCGGATCGTGACGTCGCACAGGTCGCCGCCACCGGTGGGGTCCTCGCCGTCGCCGGCGCCGCGGCGGGCGGACGGTCCGTTGACCACCAGGCCGCGGCCCACCACCAGCAGCCCGTCCAGCACGAACCGGGCGGCCTCCCCGCCCGTGATGCTCAGCGGATCGGGCTGGTCCACCCGGTAGTCCAGGAGCCGCAGGACGGGCCGGGCCCCGTTGGCCGCGCGCAGCTGCAGGTACTCGCCGGGGACCAACAGGAATTCCAGGCGTTCCTCGTAGGCGCGGCTGTCCATGATCTCCAGGACGGCGGAGGTGGTGCCCGACGCCGGGTCGGCCGTATCGCGATCGGCGCACCACTGGGTGTAGGCGGCGGACACCGTGGGGTATTCGCCCGGCAGCCGGCCGTCCTTGCGCACCTGGTAGACCCGTGCACCGGCGGGCTGGGAGGTCTGGCGCGGATACTCCCCTCCGCCCAGGTCCATGCTGAAGCCGTAGTGGTAGTCCACGGTGACGCCGCGGGGCAGTTGTCCGGCCGGGAACAGGAGCCGGCCGCGTTCGGGATCCACCAGGATCTTGTTGCGCGGCGCCTTGTAGGCGTGCCAGTCGGACAGGTTGGCCGGGATGACGTCGTCGGGCGCCAGGGCCGCCTTGGCCTGCCCGCGCCAGCCCCACGCCGTCACCGAGATGCTGCGGCCGGGCCCAAAGTACGACGCCGAGGCCCGCGCCTTGGGCGGGCGGCGGCTTTCGACGTGCTCGAACACCCGGCGGCCGATGGCCTCGGGCAGGCGCAATTCGGGGCGGAGGGAATCGGCCGAGCCCTGTTCCACGGGCTGGGTGAACAAGGGGGTGTCGTGCCCCAGCACGCTGAACGTGAAGCACTGGCTGCCCTCCTTTTCCACGCAACAGGCGGGGGCGTCGCTAAGCCCATAGGAATTCAGGGGCGCGGCGAACAGGCCGATCGAGGGAATGTTGTATCGTCCCCGGGTCCGGTGGGAGCCGGGGCGGCGGATATCGACGGTATGGGCCGCGCGGTCCTCCGGGCCGTCCAGCAGGGCCAGGGCCCGGCCCGCGCGCAGGGAAAGGGTTCCGCCGCGGTCCGCATGCTGGTGGTTCAGCTGCTGGTTCCAGCCCAGCAGGGTGAAGAACTCCGCGGCGTGGGCCTGCCAGCCGGAGGTTTCCAGCGCGAGCTGTTCCAGCACGGCCAGGGTGCCCTTGCGCCGCCGGAAGTTCACGGTGTGGGCGGCCTCGCGCCGGGGTGCCAGGATCCTGTTGCGGGCGGCGCTGCCGGGACCCGTGCTGGGGAGCCCGGCGTCGTGCACGGGCTCGTAGCCCACCAGATCGCCCAGGTAGGGGACGGTCCAGTCCTCGCCCGTCTCGATGAAGAAGTTCCCATAGAGCGTGGCCATGTTTTGTTCGATCAGGGAGCCCTGTCCATCCATGACGGCCAGCAGTTCACGCAGCGGGTAGCCCTGTTCGGCGTCGCGGATCCGGTAGATGACGGGGAGGAGGTTGTACAGGTAGTCTGCCGGCCGGGTCATGACTTCACCTCGTTCAGGATCAGGCTGTCCGGGACAGCGGCTTGGAACCAGGCGAGCTGGGCGGGAAGCGGCACGCCGGCTTCCACCCGGTCCGGCGCGACGGCGATGCGCCGCGGTAGTTGGCCGGCCGTTCCGCGCAGGTTTTGCTGCACCGGGTCCGACGGCGGCCCGCCGGCAAGGTTGGCCACCCCGGCTGTCAGGTCTGCCGCTTGGAGCGTGTGGAAGATGTCCAGGTCCACGTAGTCCACGCCGGGCACGGCGGCCATGGCGGAGAGCACGGCGCTCGTGGGCACGTCTTCGCCCAGCGCCATGGCATCGAAACCGTAGGAACTAAGAAGGGCGGCCCGGAGGACGGGTTCCACAAGGGTCCAGTCGTAGTCGGCCAAGACACTCACCTTGGCGCTGAGCACCAGCGCCAACGCCTCGCGCGCCACCAGGTTGATGCGCAGCTGCGGATCGCCGTACAGGCCAAGTGCGCTGCGGAGGTTGCGGAACAGGTCCGATCCGGGGTCGATGGGGACGTCCTCGACGCCGGCGATCGTCACCTGGAGCAGGGCCGATCCGCCGGCATACAGGAGCGCGGAGCTGGCCTTGCCGATCCCGGCGAAGGTGGCGGCAAAGTCCGCGTAGTCCCCCACGGACACGAGCCGGTCCAGGGCCGTGACGGAGCGCGGGGCGTTTCTGCGGGTCAGATCGGCGGATTCGGCGTCGGCGCCGCCGGAGGTCCGCAAGGGATTGGTGACGGCCGTGACGCCCAGGGGCCGGGTGGCCAGTTGGCTGATTTGCCCGGCCTGGACGTTGCCAGGGGCTCCGATGCCGCTGCGGTACCCGGCCCACACGTTGTCGGTTCCCGTGGGCAGGCGCTGGCCGTGCGGCGGATTGCCGAAGGTGATGGTGGCGGTGCCCGTGGGTGAATCGCTCGTGAAGAATCCGCGCTGCGGGCCGTCCAGGTAGCCCAGGGACAGCACCTCCGGCCACTGCACCCCGTTCACGCGCACCACCAAGGTGCTTGCGGCGCCGGCCGGCGTGGGCGCGGCCAGATAGGTCAGGGGCGCCTGTTTGAGGGTGAACTGTTGCAGGGCCAGCGCCGCATTGCCGGCGCCAAGGATTTCCTGCCGGGTTGCCCCGTGCGTCGCGTGGGCCACGTTGCCGAAGACGCTCACGGTGTCACGCCGGTAGGTGTAGGCCAACGGCTGGGCGAACGTCAGGAACGTGTGCCGGTCCTCCCCCGCCAGGATCCCGCCGTCGCCGTCGCCTTGGCCCGTCTGGGCGACGGCGGCCAGCATGAGCAGTTCGGCGCCCTGGACGCCGGGCGCGGCCAGGTCCGTGCGCACTCCCGTGACCACCACCCAGCGGCCCGCCGTGAGGCCGTCGTAGAGCCCGTCCAGTTCCAATTCCTTGCCGGCCACGTCGTCGGTGATCGGTTCCTGGGCCAATTCCAGGCTTTCCTGCTGGACGTAGGCGGTGGAGGCGCGCAGGGTGCCCATGGTGTCAGCCCCGTCGGGGAAGTCCCGCCCCCGCGGCTCCCACCAGGCGTCGGAGAGCACCATCGTGGTGGCCGGGGCCGCGAGCCCGTAGGCGCGGCGGGATCCGGTGCGCACGGTCTTGATCACCGTCAGTTCGGCCTTGAAGTCTTCGGGGTCGGTGTCGGAACCGTGTTGCATCACCACATATTGGCCGTTTTGGAGCAGTGCCTGGGTACCGTCCAGATAGGCCACGTTCGCATGTTCGTCCAGGGCCAGGTCCCAGTCGGAAGTCGGTGGGACGAAGACACCGTCCTTAAAGGAGCCGGGCACCGGTGCATTGTGGCCAAACAAGGGGCTGCGTTGGCGCAGCACGGATACGGACAAGGTGGTGGAACTGCTGATGTGTTCCGCGGCGAGGGCCGGGAACAATGTCGGCGCCAGGTTGGCGTACAGGCCCGACAGCAGCTGCGGGTATACCTCGCCGGCGCCCGAGAACGTGGCCGTGTAGGAGTGTTCAAGTTTCTGCGCGTTGGCGGGCGGCACGGAGGAGGGGCGGAGCAGGCCGTCCACCAGGATGTCCACGGGGTTCTCCTCGCGTCCGCCGGCGCGAAACGCCGTCCGCGCCGACGCCCACCCCGCAGCCGCTCCCGCGGAGGGGCGCGGCCTGGGGGCGGCGATGGTGGACAGAATTGCGTGAGCGCCCTCCAGGGCCGGGATCAGCCGGGCGTAACCACGCTCCCGTGCCGCGGCCAGCTCCCGGCCCAGTGCGGGCAGGGCGATTGTGCCGGCCTGGTGGGCAAGTTCGGCGGCAGGTACCGTGCCCGCGAGGTTTTCCACGCCGTCGAGGATCAGGCCCACGCGGGTGGCCGTCGCGGTCCCCGCGGCGGGCGCCATGGCTTCCCGGGCCGCGGCGAGAGCCTGCCGCTGGACGGCCGCGCCGAAGTTCCCGCCCTGCCAGTCGGCCAGCTCGACGTACGTCACTTGGGCTGCGGGGTCCTCGGTGACGGCCTTGACCCGCACGGCCTGCACGGTCCCGGTGCCCAAATCCAGCACCAGGGCGTCGTTGGGGGCCAGTTTGGTGGCCGTGCCCGCCAGGTACAGGCCGTCGGCGGTGACCGAGGCGGCCGTCTGGTCGCGGGACATGCGGGGCCGCAGCTGGTTCCAGGCCGCCCGGGCGGGAAGGTCGTCGCTGCTTTCAAAGGCCTGCATGCTCTCCCCCGGCGCGGGGATGCTGTTGGCCTGGGACCCCGCGGGAATGAGCACCTCCGCCGTGTTGGGGTCCACCGTATAGGCCAGGTACGCGGTGGCCGCGACGCCGGGCCGGGGGCGCCAGCCGACCAGCGCGGCCAGTTCCTGCACCGAGCGCTGTTCCGTCGCCGTGCGCAGATAGCCTTCGTTGCAGAGCCGCTCTTGGTAGAAGGTGAGCACGTCCCCGGCGGTGGCCCAGGCGTCCAGCAATGCCATGGAGGCGTCGGCCGGGTCCCGGGTGCGCAGCGCCGCGAGCGGTGCGTGGTCGGCGCTGGAGAGCCGGGCCGTCATGGTCGCCAGGAAGGCGGTCCGGGTGCCCACCCGGTAGGCCAGGGCGGAGAGCCCCGGCGGGTTGGCCGTGGCTGCCGGGGTGGACGCCGTCGAGCCGCAGCCGCAGCCGCATGAGCCGCGGCACGGGCCGACGCAACCGCCGCCCGAAGATCCCGCTGCCGGATTGTTCATAGCCCGCCTCCCAAGGTCAGTGTGAGCATTCCGTGGTCCGGGAAGTCCGGGGAGTTGTCGAGCCGCACGATTTCCAGCGGGCCCACGGTCAGGACGCCGTTTTCCAGCTCCTGGTTTGCAATGTGTCCCTGCCGCTGCAGCCGCGTCACCACGACGCTTTCGACGCCGGGTACGGCTTGCGCGGCGGCCACGAGGGCCGAGACATACACGCCGCCGCCAAAGGTCAGCCGGTCCGGATTGAAGAAGCCAAGCGTCCCGGATCCGGCGGTGCCGCTGCCCAGCACGCTCAGCAGCCGCCCCCGGACCTCGCCGCGGACGTAGTGCGGCAGCACGCACACGGAGAGCGCCACGTCGACGGGCACGTAGTCCGCCACCGTGACGGCGAGGTCGTGTCCCATGCGCCGGTAGGGGGCCAGCCCGGCGCTGGTGGCGGCGAGCAGTTGAGCCGCGGGTTGTTCGCTCCCCCACGGATCAATGCCCACCCTGGCCTCATACCAGCTGCCCGTCCAGGCCAGTTGGGCGGCGGCCCGTTGCAGGCCCGGCTGCAGCCCGGCCAGGGCCGCGTAGTCGTCGGCCGTGATGGCCCGGAGCAGGCTGCGCCGGAAAGCATCCGGTGCCAGCAGCCTGGCTTCGGCCACGGTTTCGGGGTCCAGTCCGCCCGCGGCGGGCAGCGGATTCCGAGGCCGAACGTTGACCCCGCTCCAGGCCGCGTTCCGCAACACCATGAAGGCGATGCTGTCGCGGCCCACATTGCCCGTGGTGCCGTTGCCCACCCGGTACTGGGCCGTTCCCACCAGCCCGGCGGCCGGCTGCTCGCCCAGGGCGCCGTCGCCAAAGCGCAGCCGGGCGCGGCCGTCGTCGTCGATCTCCGCCACGAACACCGGATCCCGGGGCCCGCTTTCCAGGAGGGTCTGCTGCGGCTCCCACAGGGTGGCGGTTCCCGTGCCGGGGTCCGTGAAGGAAAGTTCGACGACGGGCAGCGCCTGCCGCGGATCCCGCACCAGGAAGTCGGCGGCGGGGCCGGCGGCGCCCGGCACCATCGCTTCGGTGTGGGTGAGCGGGCCCTTGGCGAGGGTGGGCGTGAGGGCCGCGGCGATGCGGGTTTCCTCCACGGCGGCACCCTCGCAGGAGCATTCGCCGGTCACGGTCAGCGTCGGGACGGGGTCCCAGGGCGGGTCCGCCACGCGCCGGCCGTGGTCCACGAGCAGCACGTTGCCGCGGGCCACCGAGATGCCCTCCACCGGCGTGCAGTCGGGGGCAGCCGTGCGGGTGGACAGGCACAGCGTGAACGTGAGCGCGTCGGCGGCGGCCCATTCGACGTCCACGAGCCAGCCGCCGTCGGCCGGCGGGGTCACGGCGGTCAGCCGCACGGCCTGCCGGTGGTGGGGATCGGCGTCGGCGGGGTCCCCCGTAACGGGGCCGCGGACCTCCTCGAAGACCAGTACGTCCCCCGCGGCCAGGAGCAGCGATTGCCCGGGGACCTCGGTGCCCCAGCGGCTGGGCAGCGGTGCTTCCGGGTTGGCCTGCCGCCACAGGGCCTTGTCGACGAGGGTGGCCTGGGTGGATCCCCGGGGCAGGGCGCACCGGGGTTCGCCGCCGGTGTCCAGCGCAATTTCGCTGTGGGCGGCCCGGAACACCAGGGCCGTGGCGGCGGGGTCCGCGGGTTCAAACACGGTGTAACCGCCGGCGGGCAGCTGGGCCAGGAGATCGTCCGTCAGCACGGTGCCGGGGGACGCGGACAGTTCCGGGAACCCGGTGATGAAGTAGATCTCGGCGGCGTCCACGGGAGGGGTGTCCCGGTCCGTCCACACGGTGAGCCAGGCGCGTGCATTCAGGCCCTCGTGGAGGTAGTAGTCCACGAGCCGCACGTGCCGGCGCACGGAAATCCGCCGGCGGGCCGTGCGCAGGTATGCCTCGGTGGCGACCGCGTCCTGGTAGTAGCTCAGCTCGTCCGCGGCATAGGCCAGGGCCTCCACGAGCGCGATCCCGACGTCGGCCGCGTGCGTTTCCTGCCATGCCGGCATGGTGGTGGCGAGCCGGTCCAGCAGGAGGGTGCGGAAGCTTTCGTAATCCTTGGCGAGGTAGTCGATGGAGGGGTCAGGCGGCGCGGCGGCCGGCGCGTCACACGGCTGGAGGCAGTCGATGCCCGTGGGGCAGGCGGCCTTGAAGCTGAAGCAGGCGGCGGAAAAGTCGGGGTTGAAGCCGGGCACGGTTGCCCACCCGCCGTCCTGGCCCGGGGCCCCCAGGCTGAGGGTATAGCTGGAAAAGTCGCCGCGGCGGTCCACCGTGACGGCGAGCGCGGTCCCGGCCGGGTCCGCCTCGGAATCATCCCCCGGGGCACCGCCGTCGCCGGCTTCCAGCACGTACAGCCCGGTCACGACGATGCCCTTCACGGCGTCGCCGCCGGTGATGCGCACATTGGCCGTCCGCAGGCCGTCCGTCACCGAGCCGCCCGCGACGGCGGGCACGGCACCCATGAAGTACACGTAGACGGTCAGCTGGTCGTCGGAGACCTCCAGGTAGTCGATCGCGTTGCGCTGCGCACGGTTGGCAAACGCGGCCGCCCGGGCCACATCAGTGCCGCAGCAGCCATGGCAGCTGCCGCAGGCGCCGCCGCACGGAGTTTCGGTGCTCATGGCGTACCCCCCGAGGTAAAGGTTTCGGTCTGGACGTCGCTGCCGCCGGCCAGCACGTAGCTGATGTCCACGCTGACGGTGGAATCGGTGCTGTCCACCGTGAGCGTTTGCACGGTCAGGACGTCGCCGAGCCAGCGTTGCAGCCCTGCCTGGACGGTGAATTGCAGGGCGGCGGCCAGTTCGGGGCTGTTGGGGCCGAAGATGAGCTGTTGCAGGCCGCTGCCAAAATCGGGTCGATTGACCCGTTCTCCGGGGTTGGTGAACAGGAACTGCTCAATCATGTCCCGGACGTGGTCGGCGTCGTCGGTGGAGGCTGTGCGGCCCTGCGGGTCGAAGTGCCACGGGTAGTCGATGTTCATGGCGTCCCTCAGATCCCGGTGGCCCGCAGCTGGAAGGTGACGGGCAGCAGGGGCGTGGCCGTCGGTGTGCACAATGCCTGGCTGTCCGCGAGCAGCAGCGGCACGCCACCGGACATCAGCCGGGTGGCCGAGGTCGTGAAGGTGGCGGTGACGCAGGGGCCGTTTCCGGCCGACGGCGGCGGCATGGCGCAGCCGGCCACGGTCCAGGGCGGTGTCACGGTCACGGTGGCCTGGCCGCTCACGGTGACGCGCGGGTTGGGCGCGGTGGCCTGTGCCTGGCCTCCGTGCGCGCACATGACCGTGGCGCCCACGTGGAGCAGTGGTCCCGGCATGGTGTTCCCCTTTCGTTGCGGCCCTCAGGTGATGGCCAGCGCCCCGTTGTTGATGGTGACGGTGGGCCCGGCCATGACGATCGTGGCGGCCCCGTTGGTGATGGTGATGCCCGTTTCGTTGACCATGATCGATGCCCCGCCGGCGCTCTTGATGATGATGCCGCCGGCCGGCCCGGGCAGGTCGCTGATGGTGATGGAGTTCCCGAGCCCGCTCTGGAGCACGATGCTGGGGCTGATGGGGTTGCCGGCGAGCGCAATCGCGGGCACCTCGGCGGCGCTGCCCCAGAACCCGCCGGTCCAGATGGGGTAGTCCAGATCGCCTTGTTCGTATTCGATCCAGACGGCCGATCCGATGGCCGGGACCACGAATACGCCCGATTGCTTGCCCGTGAACGGTGCGCAGGGCATGGCCCAGGTGGCGGGGATGACGTTCGTGACGCTGGGGACGATCGCCTGGATCCGGCCCATTTGCTGGGGGTCCACGTTTTGCACCACGGTGCCGCGGAACTTGCCGTAGTAGTCCCCGCTCATGCCGCCACCGCCGATACCGTCGAGATGAGCCCGTTGCGGATCAGCGTGAATTTTTGCGTGAACTCGCCGCGCTTGATCGAGTGCCGCACCTCGGCCACGTAGTAGAGGCCGTCGAAGGCCAGCCCGGCCCCGCGAACGCCCACCAGCTGGCGCGGGGCGAGCAGCCGCCCGTAGCGCAACACGTCCAGGGTGCCGATGCCCTCCACCGTGTCCGCCGTGTTCGCGGCCGTGGCGATGCCCACCATGATGGCCTGGGCCGGGGTGTACTTGGCGGTGTCCTTCAGCGGCAGCGTGTTCGACGGCGGCGGGTTGACTAGTCCCAGCGGTGGGTTGAGCGGGGTGATCGGCGGGATCGGGATGACGAGGGGAATGTGGGTTTGTTCGTTCTGGATGTAGACGAGCGGCAGCACGGACTTTTGCGGCTTGTAGGTGAACGTGATGGAGACGGCGTTCGTGAAGGAGTCCATGTCCAGGTTCAGCGCCGGTTGCGGCGCCCCCACCTTGATCCGCGGCCCCCAGTACGCGGTACTGGTGCCCGGAAGCGGCCCCGGCGCCAGATAGAAGACGTAGCCCACCTTCTTGGCCAGCGCCGTGACGTATTTCAGGTCGGTGCCCTGCTGGGTGGGGATCTTCTCCGTGGGGATCGGCACGTCGAGCATGATGCTGGGCACGATTAGAGGGATTACGCCCAGGGCCAGGTACTTGGCCAGCACAATGGCCACGGCCGCCTCGGCGGGCATGGCCGGGAACGGCAGCCCGGTCAGGTCCAGCTTGTCCATGAGCTTGGTCAGGTCCTCGCCGGTGACCTGCAGGATCGAGTGCGCCGCGTCGGTGCCGGGCAGCACCTGGACCTGGGTCACGACGCCGTCGGCCAGCACGGTAACGGAGCCGTTGAGGGAGGCGGTGAGCACCACCCGCACAATGGGGAACGGCGACCCGCCGGCCACGAGGAACAGGGTGGGGAGCACGGAGCTGTTGCTCATGGTGAATTGCAGCGTGAAGGCGCCGGGGCCATTGTCGCCGGCAGCGACTTCGACGCTGGTGAGCGCCTCGATGACGTCGCCGGGGACCGGGACGGCGATGGCCGGGCCCACCATGAGCCCCAGTTGCAGTGAGCTAGACATGGGGCAACCCCGGGACGCCTTCGGGCAGCGCGATGCGCAGCGTGGTGCCGGGCTCCGCGGTGAGCTCGCGCGGGAGCATGGCCCGGTTGGCGTCGGCCACCCGCCACGACAATTCCGGGTCTCCCAGCGCCGCCGCGGCAATGTTGTCCAGCCGGTCCCCGGCCACCACCACGTGGGTGCCGATCCCCGCGAGGTTTTCCGGGTGCGGGAGGAAGCGGCGGGCCAGGTAGGCAATGACTTGGCCGTCCGGCGTCGTCCAGCTCCGGGTGTCCGTGGTTGCGTAGCGGCTGTTGGCGGCAAAATTGGCGGCCATGGCTAGATCCCCCTGATTCCAAGTGTGTCCAGCGTGGCCTGCGGGCCGCCGGCGGCGAACTGTTCCTTCTGGGCCAGGTAGCTCATGAACAGGCTGCCTGCGCGGTGGTCGAAGCCGGCGTCGTCCACCGTGAGCACCCGCATTCCGAGGCTGACCTTGGCCTGGATCGGGTTGAGGTTGACGTCGAACGCCTCCTCGGTGATGGAGAACTCGGTGATCCGGACGGGGATCACCCGGTTCTTGCTCCACACGAACAGGGGCAGGGGCGCCTCCATGGGCAGGATTTCCAACCTGCCGGCCTGCTGCAGGGCGTTGTTGGCGAGCAGTTGCGCGCTGGTGGGGTACACCAGGGTTTCCAGGGCTGCCAGTTGCGGGAGGATTCCCGCGGTGGTGGCCGGGCCGGCGCCGAGCTCCAGCTGGTCGACGGCGTCGATGTCCGCCTCGAGCTTGATGGTTTCGGTGGGCGGGCCCTTGATGCGCAGCACCTCGGAGCGGTCGGGGGTGTCCTTGCCGGCGCCGTGGATGGCCAGCGTGCGGGTCAGGGTGGCCGGGTTGTACTGGAGCGCGATGATCCGCACGACGGCGGCCGTGTCCGGGTCCACGAGCACGATCCCGCCACGGACCAGGCGCGGTGCGATGGGTGGGGAGCTCATGCGGCGCCTCCCGTCGGCCCGGCAACGTCCTCGGCCACGGCCACGTTGCCCGCGCCGTCGTCCGCCACGGTGACCCGGACCGGCGGCCGGCCGCCGTCGGACCACCAGAAGGTCACGCCCCGCAGCGGCGACCCACCGAGCAGGGCCGGAAGTTCCGCGCCCGGGTGCCCGGCAAGGTCTTCGGGGGCCAGCACGGGGATCCGCCGGCGATCCGAGTCCAGGAGGAACACTGCCGCGGCGGCGACGGCGTCCGCGGCGGGCGGTTGCGCAGCCCCGCTCCACCGGTCCAACAGTTTCCCGAAGGCCTGGCCGGGGAAGGTGTCCGGCGGGTCGTTGTCGCGCAGCAGCCCGGCCAGGCTCCCGGTATCCCGGCCCGCACCCCAGGTGGCGGTGAAGAGGCGGCATCCGGGGGCCGTGTCCACGGCGTCCAGCGTGACGGAGACGTCGGCGGCGCCGATGTTCCCGCGGCCGCCCAGTTCCCGGGTGCGCCGCGCCACGGCCTCCTTGATGCGTGCGTTCACTTCCTCCTCCATCGTCCTCATCTCATCTCGAGGGGGCCAGGGGTGCCACGCTGGCCGCAAAGTAGGCCGCCGTGTCCGGGTCCTTGGCCGTGAGCTGGCGGCGCTTGTCCGCTCCGCCAAAGTAGAAGGAGTACACCTCGGCGAACCATTCGCCCGGGTCGCGGAACTGGTAGTCGGTCAGCAGCCGGGTCCTGGCGGCGAATTCGTAGCGGTTCCATTGCGAGGCATAGGACTCCTCGTAGACGTGGGCGGTCGGGGCGCCGATCCTGTCGCCGCCGTTGGGCTTGAACCACGGGTGGTCCAGGCCCGTACCGACGGCCGTGAGCGCGGGGTCCGCGGTGACCCCGGCCCGCACGGGTGCGGCCAATCCGGCAAACCACGGCCGGGCCGTAATCCTGGCCGTCAGGCCCACGCTGCTGCGGTTGGTCATGGCCGTCACCATCTCCGTTTCCACGTCGGCGCGCTGGGGAGCGGTCAGCCCCAACACCCCTGCATTGGAGTCGTCCACCATGTCGTGGGCACAGATGCTCATGGTCGCGCCGTACTGCACCCAGCCGCCCCGCTTGGAGTCCGTGGGGAGGATGCTGGTGGTCCACCCCATCTGTTTGTCCACCGAGTGCCCGGTCTCGTGCAGCACCGTGGCGCTCAGGCCGGTGTCGGAGACGTTGATGTCCAGCTCCCGGATGCCGCCCGAATACACGCCTCCGGTGATCTCCCCGCGCGCGTCGCGGCCCTGCGAGAAAGCGCCTACCCGGCGGAAGTCCGCGTTGCGGGCCACGTGGGAATCGGGCAGGCTGTCCAGCGCCAGGTAGGTCTCGCGCAGCGCATCGGCCGTCCAGTCGGAGGCGGGGTAGCCGGCAATCATGCCGCGGCCCACCGGCACGTCGAAGCGGATTCCGGCGGCCAGCACCAGGGTGTCCAGGGCCCCGTCGGAGGATTCGGTGGCGATGACCCGCAGGATGGTCTGCTGGTCCGCCGTCAACCGGCCGCGTGTCAGGGTGCTGATCCAGGGCCGGACGTACAGGGCCTGGTGCGCCGCCGTGGAGTTGGAGACCAGCCGCCCCAGCTTCCCGGCGGCATTCAGGCCCAGCAGGAATTTCTCCTGTTCGGGCACCGGCAGGTTCACCATGGTGTTGAAGACATTCGTGACGTCGGCATCCGTGACGGCCCAGTCAAAGAGGCCGTAGCTGAGTTTGTCGGCTGCCTGCGGGACTGCCCTGGCGGCGCCGATCGCGGTGATGATCCGCGTGTAGGCCGGTCCGGTTTTCGCGGCGTCGGGAAGGTTGTCGATGAGGCGGTCGATGTACTTTTGCTCCAGCCGGGCCAGGCCCGCCGTCAGCGCGGGGGCGGGCAATGCAGCCAGGGCGGCCAGGGCCTCCATGGCGTCCGAGTCCGTCACGGCCCAGTCCAGCACGCCGTAGGAGAGCTTGTCGCGCACGTCGTCGATGACGTCGAACTGGATGGCTGGGGCGGAGCCGTTTCGCTGCTGCACCGTGTGGGCCGCCTCGTGGCCGATCAGCCGCAGTCCGTCGGCGGTGGCCGGGTTGAGGTTCTCGGCACTGCCCAGGATGTCCTGCCCCACGGTGGCGGCCCGGGCGCCCAGGGATGCGGCAAAGCGGCCGGCGGCGTCGCCGGCGTGCACGCGGACGGCACCGAGGTCGGCGCCCATGGCCCGTTCCAGCGTGGTGCGCGTGCCGGTGTGCAGCGGCTGCCCCGTCGATTGCATGGTGCGTGCCGCGCCCCGGGCCAGGGCGGCCAGCGTGGTTTCGGCCAGGGGTGCCCGGCTTTCGTGCCGTTCAGGCCTGCCGGCATGCCCGCCCGGGTTTGCGGCCACGTTTGTGGCCACGTTTGTGGCCACGTTTGTGGCCACGTTTGTGGCCACGTTTGCGGCCACGGTGTCCGCGGCGCGCTCGCGGGCCAGCGTGCCGCCACGCGCCACCGCCGGCCGGTGGATCGGTGGGGCAAGGGTGGGTGCCATCTTTTCAGCCATGGTGCAGCCCTCCGGCCAGCGTGGCGCCGATCCGCCGGCCCAGCAGTCCCGGCGGCATGCCCGCGGTGACGGCCACGGGCGGCAGCACCAGCCGGGCGGCGTTCGCCGATGCCGGGAATCCCGCGGCCGGGACCGGCGTCGGCCGTGTGTGCGGGCCGGCTCCGACGGCGGCGGCCAGGCTTCGGGTCAGCTCGGCCCGGAGCGCGGCCGCCAGGGCGTCGGCACCGCCCGGGCCCAGGTCCAGGCCGTCCAGGACCAGCCGGTCGATCTGCACGTCAATGTCCATGGTCCACCAGCTCCCCGTGCCAGGCGAAGTCGCCTTCGTTGACGGGCCGGCCCAGCTTGCGGATTTCATCGCGGGCCGCCGCCAGCACCAGATCCATGGTGACCGTGCCCGTGGCCCCGGCCGCCATGAAGGCCGCGTTGAGGGCAACGTTGTGGATGCTGCCGCCGGTCAGGTTCAGCCGGGACAGCCTGCCAAAGTCCAGCTCCCCCACGGGTGCCGCGGCCGGGAATACGGCCTGCCAGATGGCCAGGCGTTCGGGCAGCGCCGGGAACGGGAAGTCCAGCACGAAGCGCAGCCGGCGCAGGAACGCCTGGTCCAGGCTGTCCTTGCGGTTGGTGGCCAGGATGGCCAGGCCGCGGAACGACTCGATGCGCTGGAGCAGGTAACTGACCTCGATGTTGGCGTAGCGGTCGTGGCTGTCCTTGACGTCGCTGCGCATTCCGAACAGGGCGTCCGCCTCGTCAAAGAACAGGATGGCGCCGCCGTTTTCCGCGGCGTCGAAGAGCTTGCGGAGGTTTTTCTCGGTCTCGCCAATGTACTTGCTCACCACGGCCGAGAGATCGATCTTGTAGAGCAGGAGTCCCAATTCATTGGCGAGCGCCTCGGCCGCCATGGTTTTCCCCGTCCCGCTTTCGCCGGCGAACAGGACGCTCAGGCCGGTGCCGCGCTGCAGGCCGGCGGCAAAGCCGTAACCGTTGTAGACGGTGTCCCGGTGGGCCACCTGGCCGGCGATTTGGGCCAGCAGCGACCGTTCGGCGGCGGGCAGCTTGAGCGCGTCCGGCTGCACAGTGGCCCGGACCCGCTGCGCCAGCCGGTCCAGTGCCGGTCCGGAGGTTTCCAGCGCGGCCGACCAGACGGCGTCGGGCCCGGACTGGCCATCCGTTTCGGCGCGGGCAAGCGTTGCGGTGATGGCCGTCAGGTCAAAGTCGAAGGTCGCGGCCAGCCGTCCGGCGCCTTCCGCCGCCTTGCCGTCGGTTGGACTGCCGTCGGTTGCATTGCCGTCGGTTGCATTGCCGTCGGTTGCCTTGCCGGCGCCGCCCAGGCCGGCCCGCCAGGCTTCCGCCTGTTCCGCCGTCGTCGGCTTCGCCACGTCCACGGCGAGCGCGCCGAGCTGCGGCCAGGGCTCGTGGACGGCCACGAAGATCAGTCCGCCGGTATGGCCCAGCCAGCGGCGCACGGCACCGGCCTGGGGATCGGCGGCGTCGAGCTCGGCCGCATCCAGGAACAGTGCGACGCCGGACAGCACGGATTCGCGCTGCCACAGCCGGGCGAACCGCACTGCGTCGACGGGGTCGGCGGGGATGTCGCCGGCGTCGAGGGTGAACAGCCTCAACCCCAGGGATGCCGCGGCCTCGGCGGCCACCATCTCCTTGGCGTCGCGGTGCGGCCCCGGCAGGGTCACGGCCAGCCCCTGGCCCGTGCCCGTGGCCAGCGTGGCGAGACGCCGCGCCACCTCGTGCTGGGACGCGGAGAGCCCGTTCGGAACGAGTGGCAGGTGCGAGGCCAGGGCACCGAGCCTCTCGTCCAGGTGGTCCAGGCCGAGGGCGAAATCAACGATCCGCTGATCGGCGTACAGCCTGGCTGCCGGCAGCGGCCGTGCCTCGTCCACGCACACCAGCGGCCAATACCGCAGCGGTTCCTCCGGCGACAGTGCGTCCCATGCGGGGTCCGCGAAGAGCGCCCGGGCCAGGCCGAAGGTGGGATACGGCAGCTCCGGCCGGCTGGCGGCGGCACCGCACAGTGCGGCCAGGTCCGGATCCAGTTCGACGGCGACGCAGAGGAAAAGGATGTTGGCCTCGAACCCGGACAGCTTGAACGCCGTGGCCAGGCGCAGCAGCGGGATCGTACCCGGGTCACCGGCCGGACCGGCGTCGTCGGGGATCGAGCCGGACGCACTCCCGGAGGCCGAAGCCGCCAGGGCCTCGAGCCGACGTCGCAGCCATGCCGTCCGCCCGGCCAGGAACGAGTCGTTGGCCGCGAGCCATTCCTCCCGCGTGCTCATGTGATATTCACCTGCTGGGCCGGGTCGAAGGCCGGCACCGCGCCCGTGAAGAGGACGGGGATGCTGTCCACGCCGTCCACCCGCAGCCGCACGGTGTGCAGGCCCGCGGGGAGATCGGGCACGGCAAACGTCACGGTGGAGGGTGTGCTGGAATACCCCGGGTCCCCCGGCGACGGATTGGTCACGGTGGCCGTGGCGGGGATGCTGTCGCACAGCACCACCACGTCCTGGCCGTCGCCGATGCGCGGCGAGCAGGTCAGCGTGGCCGTGCCGCCCACGGAGACCGTGGCGGGGGCGTGCGGGGTGAGCGTCACGGCCGGGGCCAGCGCAAAGGCCACGGCGTTGCTGAGCACGGCCGGGCGGCCCGGCGTGCGGGTCACGGCGGCGGCCGTGTAGAAGCCGGGCATCCAGTGGCCCCAGGCGAAGGGATCGATGCCAAGGTCCGGCGGCACCACCACCAGCTGGCCGGGCTGGGTGCCGGGCGTCGGGGCCACTTCCACGGGTGGCAGCGGCTGTTCCGGCGGCAGGGGCCGCCACATGCTGGTGAAACGAATCACGGTGTCGACGGCGGTGAGGTTGCTGCCGGTGACCACCACGGGCTGGCCCTGCACGGCGGCGGCCTGAGAGCGCGGGGGCACCAGGGCGGTGAGCGCGGCAGCTGCGCCGAGCACAGTTTGCACGCCGTCGTCGTTATTGCCGCGGTTGAGCACGGGCAGGGCGGCGTCGGCGGGGTTGTGGCTGTCGATCAGCACCACGGTCACCTCGTAGGCGGCGGAGACGCGCAGATTGGTTTGGAAGGCGGTCCAGAGCTTGGACAGATCGTCGGTCGTGAGTGGCAGCGGCGTGATCCGCACGCGTTCGGGCTGGCCGGCCACGTCGCTGTTGGCCAGTGCGCCCGTCAGTTCGTCGGGGCTGAGCACCGAGTGGTCGTGCAATACGCTCATGGCCGCACCCAGCGCCCGGTGGCTCACGGCGTCCTGGTCGGTGTCGTCCCGGCCGTAGGCGGTCACCAGATAGTGCAGGTTCAGGGCCAGGGGCGGCGTGGCGGACTCCCCCGGCCGGGTCCGCGGCGGGTCCTGGTTGCGCCAGCCGGCGTTGACGGCCGTGCCAAAGAGGAACAGGTTCAAGGAGGCGCCGGTGACGGTCTTCCGCGCCACGTCCGGGGTCCGCGTGGTGACGCTGAGGTCGGAAAGCACCGTGTCCAGCGCCGGCACGGTGGTCTGGAGCAGGTTCCGCAATGCCGCGGTCACGACGGCGACCGCCCAGGTGCTGCTCATGGCCGGTCCGCCAGGTACTCGTCCAGGCTCATCAGGGCGGGCCGTTCCGGAGCTGCCGCGCGGGGCGCGGGCACCGTGGCGGCCTTGACCTCGATCCGGCCGATGTGCACGTGGACGTGCTGTTCGGGCGCTCTCACCGCTTCGCGGCGCATCAGCGGCTCCAGCCGGGGGCGCAACGTGCCGGTGGCCCGTGCCTCAAGCGTGGCCGGTTCCCGGCGGGCGTGTGCGGCCTGTGTGGGTGCCGGAGGAGTCACCGCCTCCCCGCGCACGACGCCGTCCGGCCGGCCGGGAGCCGCTGCCACCCTTTCGCTGCGGCGAGGTTCCGCGGGTTCCGGGGCGGGCCGTTCCTTGGGGCGAAGCACCGGCCGGACTGCCGGCGCGGGTGCGGGCGGCGCGGCCACACCCAGGCGTTGGGTCGTGGCATCCTCGCGTTCCTTCGCAGGGACGGCCGGCTGCGGGTACCCCCGGCTTCCGGGTGCCACGGGGGCCGGCCGAAGTGCGGGTCCGTCCTCGGACCGGGCGGCGGGGCGTGAAATGGACGGCACGGCGCCCGGCTGGACGGCCGGCGCCGGCGCTATGACTGAGGTACGGGACGGGTCCGGACCGGCTTCCGAACCCGTTTCCGTCTCGGATTCCAACAAGGGGGCGGCATTGCCCGGCCACAGCGGGGCGCCGGCCTCTTCGTAGCGGGAGGCGAGGCGTGGCAGCACGGCGAGGCCCGCCGTCGTGCCCGCAGACGCTGCGGAAGCGCCGGTGCCTCGGGAAATGGCGGGACGTTCGCGGCCCAGCAGGCCGGCCACGAAGCTCATGGCGCCACGAGTTCCAGGTAGGCCTGGCGGCGACGCGGGGCCAGGGCCAGGATCTCGTGTTCGCTCCAGCCGTAGGCGCGGGCCAGGGCATCGATGTCCAGCAGCATGCGCCCGGCCCAGTGGTGCAGCTCCGCCCACAGACAGGAGGCGATGTGGAACGGCGCCAGCCATTGGCGGGAACAGTCGGGGCATTCGAGGGCCAGTTCGGTGGTGGCGGCCGGGTCCGTGCGGGCCAACTCCTCCCCCAGGGCTTCGACGAGGTCCGCCGGCAGGGCCGCCGGTTCCACGGGGACGCCGGACGCGGTCGCGGCGGCCACGCAGCGGTGCACCAGGGCGGTGGGCGCGTCGGCGGATACCAGGTTGAGCAGGTCGTCGCTGGTGACGGCGCGCAGGGTGACCTCGTAGCCGTCCCGTTGCACCGTGACGGCTTGCGCGGGCGCCCCTGCTGCCAGCGTGAGCGCGGGGAAGGACAGTTCCACCTCCAGCCCGCAGTCCGGGCATTGGGCCACGGCATCCAGGTCCGGGCCGAAGAGTTCGGTCCGGAATGCCAGCAGCGCCGCGTCGCGCCGGCCCAGCGGCCAGCCGGCCAGTTCCTCCCGCGTCTCCTGCGGGCAGGCGGCGGCGAGCAGCGTCAGGGCGCGGCGTGCCGGCTCCTGGTCAAGACCTTCCTCCCACACCTCCAGCAGTTGGGCTGCCCCCGGCCCCGGCACCGTCCATCACCCGTTCGCCGTGCTCAGGGTTGGTTCCGTGGGTTCCGTGACGGAGGGGTCCCGTTCCCAGCCTTCGTTTTCGAGCTTGATGTGCGCAATGGCCACGGCGTTGGCGTTGGCGTCCAGGTCCGGCAGGGCCTGGTATTCGGACACCCAGCAGCGGTAGATGTTGTAGGCGAGCACCTTTTGGCCGGCCTCGTTGTAGACCTCAAGGATGATGTCCTTGCGGAAGTCCTTGAGCGAGACCTCGGCGCCGAGCCCGGAGCCGAAGTCCCAGACCTTGGCCGCCCAGGCCTCGAAGTCGGTGTCGTGGGTGACGCCGCGTTCGATCGTGACGGCGTCGTATTCGGTGCGGCCCGGGGATTTCCTGGACGACGACGGGTCCCCGCCCTCCCGGTGCTTGACCACCTCGGTGGTCCGCTTGAGGCCGCCGACCTTGCTCACTCCGGCCACGTAGCGGCCATCCCACTTGATCCGGAACTTGAAGTTCTTGTAGGGGTCGAAACGCTGGGCGTTGACGCTGAACTGTGCCATGGTGTCCTCCTACGCCTGCACTGCGCCGGCAATTTGCGCCAGCGTGATGACAACAAATTCGGCCGGCTTGAGCGGGGCGAATCCCACCAGGATGTTCACCACGCCCAGGTCGATGTCGTTTTGCGTGGTGGTCTCGCCATCACATTTGACGAAGTAGGCGTCCTGGGGCGTGGAGCCCTGGAATGCGCCCTGGCGGAACAGGTTGTGCATGAACGCGCCCACGTTGAGCCGGATCTGTGCCCAGAGCGGTTCATCGTTGGGTTCAAACACCACCCATTGGGTGCCCCGGTACAGGCTCTCCTCGATGTACAGGGCCGTCCGGCGCACCGGCAGGTACTTCCATTGCGAGGCCAGCTGGTCGTTGCCCTCCAGCGTCCGGGCACCCCAGGCCACCGTGCCTGCGGCCGGGAAGGTGCGCAGGCAGTTCACGCCCAGCGGGTTCAGGTTGCCGTTCTCGGCGTCGTTGAGGGTCACGGTCAGGGCCTGCGCGCCGTTGATGGTCGCGTCGAGCCCGGCCGGCGCCTTCCACACGCCCCTGCTGCTGTCGGTGCGGGCCATGATGCCGGCCATGGCGCCGCAGGGCACCAGTTCACCGGGCTGGTTCCCACGCAATGGGTCGGGTGAGAGTATTCGCGGGAAGTACAGGGCCGCGTAGTTGCTGGTGGTGTTGATCATGCCCGAGCTGAACTGCGTGACGGCGGTGGCCGCGTCCCCCCAGGCATGCGGGGAGTCGAGCAGCAACACGGCCCGCCGCGACTGGCAGTAGGCCACGGCGTCCGGGACCAGCCCGTCGTAGTCGATGTCGCCGTCGTTGGGACCGTTCAGGTAGGGCGGGATGCACAGCAGGTTGAACAGATCGGCGTTGGCCAGCGCGTACAGCCCGGCCTTGCCGGATTGCTTGCCCGGGCCGTTGAAATCGACCGTGACCAGGGCGCCGCCGTCACTGGCCATGCCGGCGGGCGCCACCACCGCGTTCGTGGCGGGCAGTGCCGGGATGGCGGGGGTGGGCGGGGTGGTGGTGTTGTCGGCCGGCACCTCGGCGACGGCGTTGTCGCCCCATTTGTCGAACTGGTGCCGGGTGGGGTCGGGGTCCGGGCTCACATCCGGGCGCGACGCCGGCAGCCCGGCGGCCGTGACAAGCTTGGATCCGCCCGCCAGCACCACGTCTACCCGCCGCACGTCGCCGGGCAGCACGGAAACGTTCAGGAACGTTTCCACCTGCCCGGTGGTCCCGTCCCGGACCAGCAGGTTGAAGACGTCCGGCTGGACGACGCCGTTGACGCTGATGTATTCCACCCGTGCCCGCAAGCTGTTTCCCCATGCGCCGGGATACCTCGCGTTCAGCGTCAGGGTGGAGATGGTCAGCTGCGCGGCATCGAGCAGGGTGGCCGTTGCGGCGGCGGCCGTGGCGGCGTCACCGACCGTGGCGGCCGTGGCACCCGAGGCCGTGGAGGCGGCCAGCGCGGCCGCGGCAACGAGGGCCGCGGCGCTCATCTCCGGATCGCTCGTGTAGGTGGCCGCCTTGGTGGCGGCGGCCGCTGCGGCGGCCTGGGCACTCGTTCCCGTGGCGGCGGCAGCCGTGGCGGCAGCTGCGGCTACGGCATTGGCCCGGGCCGCGGCGTTGGCGAAGTTGTTGTGGAAGATCCGCACCACCAGGGCCTGGCTGCCGCCGTTGCGGTAGAAGTCACGGACGGCGTAGCCCAGGGATCCCCCCAGCCACAACCCGCCGAAGGAGCGTTCAAAATCGGAATAGCTGTTGATGGTGACCGGTGCATCGACGGGTCCGCGGGAGGCCCTTCCAATGAAGGCGGTAATGGAAGTCGCCACACCCGTGATGGTGTGAACCCCGCTGGACGCTTCTGTGACATAGACGCCCGGATAGCTTGTTGTGACTGGCATGAGATCCCCCACCAGAAAAGAGCTGTTTAATTTGGGGTGCTAGACGGGGGTCCAAAACTGGACCGGCCGTAGCTGTTAATTGCGTGATGAACGAACAATAATTCAAACAATGCGCCCCGCGGGGTCACTGTGTCAACAAAAATTATTGCTTTTATCCGGGTCCGGAAGCTCTGTAATTCGGGGAATGTGGTTCGTTGTGGAACGCAAGGCCTGGCGCAAAATTCGGGTAAATTGCACAAATGTGTCAATAACGGAGATTGGTCCCTAAAAGGACCTTGGAATGACACCGGTGGTAGTGTGCCGGCCATGACGAATTCGCCGCGCCGCTACGCCATGAACTACAGCTGGGTGTGGGGGCCGGACAACCGGGACCTGGACAAGACGGCCAGTCTCGCCATGACGTTGCGCGATGCCCCGCCCGGACAGTTCGCGCCGTTGCTGCGTGACTGGCTGGGCAGCCTGCAGTCCGACGACGCCACGTCGGGCAACTACTACGAGGGCGGCTACGGCGTCTGGATCCTCGACCGGGACGACCGCGGAGCACGGATCATCTTCACCTCCGGCGGGCAGGACGTAGCGGATTCGCTTGGTTACGGCGTGGAGAAATTCTACGAACAGGTCCTGCAGCCCCTGACCGAGGGGGCCGTGACGTGGACCGAGCTGCCGCTGGAGACGCCCCGGGACACGTCCGGCGGCACTCCCTTGGACCCGCCCCTTGGTTAAGCAGCACGGGCTGCCGGCCGGATGAACCGGCCGGCAGCCCGACGTCGAACGTTCGCTGGAGGTTACTGCTCCTGCATGGGGATGCGGACGCCGCGTTCGGCGGCGACGTCGATGGCGCGCTCGTAGCCGGCGTCGACGTGGCGGATCACGCCCATGCCGGGGTCGTTGGTGAGCAGGCGCTCCAGCTTTTCCGCGGCCAGTGCGGAACCGTCGGCCACGGAGACCTGGCCGGCGTGGATGGAACGGCCGATGCCGACGCCGCCGCCGTGGTGGATGGACACCCAGGTGGCGCCCGATGAGGTGTTCAGCAGGGCGTTCAGCAGCGGCCAGTCGGCAATGGCGTCCGAGCCGTCCTTCATGGCCTCGGTCTCGCGGTACGGGGAGGCCACCGAACCGGAGTCCAGGTGGTCGCGGCCGATCACGATGGGTGCCTTGACCTTGCCGTCGGCCACGAGCTGGTTGAACAGCACCCCGGCCTTGGCACGGTCGCCGTAGCCGAGCCAGCAGATGCGTGCCGGCAGGCCCTCGAATTCAACGTGTTCCTGGGCGGCGTCGAGCCAGCGGTGCAGGTGCGCGTTCTCGGGGAACAGTTCCTTCAATGCCTCGTCGGTGACGCGGATGTCCTCGGGGTCGCCGGAGAGGGCAACCCAGCGGAACGGGCCCAGGCCCTCGCAGAACAGCGGGCGGATGTAGGCCGGCACAAAGCCGGGGAACTCGAAGGCGCGGTTGTAGCCGCCCTTGCGGGCCTCGTCGCGGATCGAGTTGCCGTAGTCGAACACCTCGGCGCCGGCATCCTGGAATTCCACCATGGCCTGCACGTGGCGGGCCATCGCGTTCTGCGACTTCTTGGTGAAGCCCTCGGGATCATTCTCCGCTTCGGCGTGCCACTCCTCGATGGAGTACTCGGAGGGCAGGTAGGAGAGCGGATCGTGGGCGCTGGTCTGGTCCGTGACGATGTCCACCGTGAACTCGCCGGCCTGGTGGCGGCGCAGGATTTCCGGGAACAGTTCGGCGGCATTGCCGACGACGCCGACGCTCAGGGCGCGCTTCTCGGCCTTGGCCGCGAGCACCTTGGCCAGGGCCGCGTCCAGGTCCGTTTCGACCTCGTCCAGATAGCGCTTGCCGGCACGACGGCGCAGGCGTTCCTCACTGACGTCCACGATCAGGCAGGCGCCGCCGTTGAGCGTGACGGCGAGCGGCTGGGCGCCGCCCATGCCGCCGCAGCCGCCGGTCAGGGTCAGGGTGCCGGCCAGGGTGCCGCCGAAGCGCTTCTCGCCAATGGCCGCGAAGGTTTCGAAGGTGCCCTGCAGGATGCCCTGGGTGCCGATGTAAATCCAGGAGCCGGCCGTCATCTGGCCATACATCATCAGGCCCTCGGCCTCGAGCTTGCGGAATTCGGGCCAGGTGGCCCAGTCCCCCACCAGATTGGAGTTGGCGAGCAGCACGCGCGGGGCCCACACGTTGGTGCGGAACACGCCGACGGGCTTGCCGGACTGCACCAGCAGGGTCTCGTCGTCCTCGAGCGTCTTGAGCGTGGCGACGATGGCGTCGTAGGCCTCCCAGGAGCGGGCCGCGCGTCCGGTGCCGCCGTAGACCACCAGGTCCTCGGGGCGTTCGGCCACCTCGGGGTCAAGGTTGTTCATGAGCATGCGCAGCGGCGCCTCGGTCTGCCAGGACTTGGCGGAAAGGTCGGTGCCGCGGGCGGCCCGGATGGTGCGGGAGGGGTCATGCATCGTTGCCATGAAATGTTCCTTAGCTGTGGGTCCGTGATGGCCGGGTCTCCCCGGCAAAACTTCCTATGTACCCATCAAAGCCCCACCCGGCAACCATTCCTAGGGGTTCTCCGCCCGGCCCGTCTGTGATCCAAGACAACCGGCCGGAACGGCTCGCGCCGAACGCCGCGGGGGCCGTTGAGATGATCCGCACATGGCCCACCAGGGGCGGATCACCACAACGGCCCCCGGGACCGCTTTAGACGAACGCGGCGATTCCCGTGATGGCGCGGCCGGCCACCAGGGTGTTGATCTCGTAGGTGCCCTCATAGGTGTAGATGGCCTCGGCGTCACAGAAGATCTTCGCCATCTCGTAATCCACGTGGATGCCGTTGCCGCCCAGGATGGACCGGCCCAGTGCCACTGTTTCGCGCATGCACTTGGTGACGAACGCCTTGGCCAGGGCGGAGTGTTCGTTGCGCGTGGTGCCGTCGTCCTCCATCTGGGCCAGCCGCACCATCATGCCCATGGAGGCCTGGGCGTTGGAGAGCATCGTGACCAGTTGCTCCTGGATGAGCTGGAAGCCGGCAATCGGCTTGCCGAACTGCCGGCGCTCCACCGCATACTTGCGGGCCACGTCGAACGCGGCCATCTGCAGCCCCACGGCCTGCCAGCCCACCGTGGCCCGGGTGGTCTTGAGCACCTTGTTGGTGTCCCGGAAGCTGTTGGCCCCGGCCAGCTTGTAGAAGTGCGGCACGACGACGTCCTTCAGGACAATGTCGGCATTCTGGACCGCGCGCAGGGCGATCCGGTTTTCGATGAGCGTTGCCGTGAACCCGGCCGTGGCGGTGTCCACGAGGAAACCCTTGACCTGGCCGTCCGCGACGTCCTTGGCCCAGACGATGACGTAGTCGGAGAAGGTGGAGTTGCCGATCCACCGTTTTTCGCCGTTGAGGATCCAGTTGTCGCCGTCGCGCACGGCAGTGGTTTGCGTTCCGCCGGCCACATCGGATCCGGCGAGCGGCTCGGTGATGGCGAAGACGCCGGTCTTGCGCAGCGCATAGATGTCCGGCAGCCACGCGGCCTTTTGCTCCTCCGAGGCGAGCAGTTCGATGGAACCGGTGAACAGCCCGTCGTGACCGCTGAAGAACGTGCCGAAGGAGGCGTCCACGCGGTGGATGGCGGCGGTGACCATGCCGGCCAAAAGGTGTGAATGGCCCTGCCGGCGCACGGGGCTGATCATGTCCAGCGCGGCCACCTCGGGAATCAGGTGGACGGGGAATTCGCTGCGGTTCCAGAAGTCGCGGGAAATGGGCCGCACCTTGGCCTCCATCCAGTCGCGGATCTCGTCGAGGCGGGCCAGTTCGTTGGCGGGCAGCAGGCTTTCAAAGAAGAAGAAGTCGCCGTCCACATAGGGCAGCGTGGTGCTTTCACTCATGGGTTTGCTCCTGCGGAATGGTTGGTGGGGTGTCTTCCGAACATAGCCGCCGGCCGCCGTCGTTCATGGGCCGGATCACAGAAAATGCCGGTTCGTCTGTGATCGCAGACGTAATCCGTGACCCGGATCACCGGACCACTGCCATGCATGGTCAGATGAATGAACTAATGGGGCAGCAGAAGCACGCAGATTCCAAGGGAGGAACCTCATGTCAAGGATTCAAACAGTGAAGAAGTCCGGACCGGTGATTGAACGCCGTTCCATCGACTTCGTGCCGCACGGCGAGCGCCACGGCAAGCCGTTTGGCCAGTTCACGCTGTGGTTCGGCGCCAACATGCAGATCACGGCGATCGTCACCGGCGCCCTGGCCGTGATCTTCGGCGCCGACGCCTTCTGGGGCATCATCGGGCTATTCCTGGGCAACCTGCTGGGCGGTAGCGTCATGGCGTTGCATGCCGCGCAGGGTCCCAAGCTTGGCCTGCCGCAGATGATCTCCAGCCGCGCCCAGTTCGGTGTCTTTGGCGCCGTGCTGCCGCTGGTTTTGGTGATCGTGATGTATCTGGGCTTCGCGGCCACCGGCGCAGTGCTGGCCGGCCAGGCCGTGGGGCAGATCATCCCCACGGGCCACCCCGCGGTGGGTGTCATCATCTTCGGCGCCCTGACGGTGCTGGTCGCCACCCTGGGCTACAAGTACATCCATGCCCTGGGCCGCATCTCCACGATCGTGGGCATCCTCGGCTTCACGTACCTTGCCGTCCAGCTGTTCCTCAAGCACGACGTCGGCGCCGTCCTGGGGGTGGGCGGCTTCGCGTTCCCCACGTTCCTGCTGGCTATATCGCTGAGCGCCGGCTGGCAGCTGACCTACGGCCCATACGTGGCCGACTACTCCCGTTACCTGCCGGCCAACACCCCGGCCACCAAGACGTTCCTCTCATGCTTCTCCGGTTCGGTCCTGGGCTCGCAGTGGTCCATGACGCTAGGTGCCCTCTTTGCCGCCATCGCGATGCCGAAGGGGCATGAATTCCTGGACGGCCAGGTGGCGTTCGTGGGCGAGCTTTCCGGCGGCGGCGCCATCGCCGTCCTCATGTACCTGGTGGTCGTGGTGGGCAAGCTGACCGTCAACACGCTCAACGCCTACGGCGGATACATGACCATCCTGACCTCGGTCAGCGCCTTCACCCGCCAGCTGCGGTTCGCTCCCTGGGTGCGCTTTGCCTACGTGATCGGTTTCATCACCATCTCGGTCATCATTGCCATCGCGGCGTCGGCGGACTTCATCTCCAACTTCAAGAACTTCGTGCTGCTCCTGCTCATGGTGTTCATCCCGTGGAGCTCCATCAACCTGGTGGACTTCTGGCTGGTCTCCAAGGAAAAGGTCGACGTCCCGGCACTCTATGACCCCAAGGGCCGTTACGGCGCCTGGAACGTCCCGGCGCTGCTGACGTACGCGCTCGGCGTCATTGTCCAGATCCCGTTCCTGGCCCAGACCATGTACACCGGACCCATCACTCCCCTGCTGGGAGGTGCGGACATTTCCTGGCTCGTGGGCCTGGTGGTCACCGCCGCCGTCTACTACCCCGTGGCCCGGAAGTTCCAGCGCCCCCCTGCCACGATGATCTACCCCGTGGACATCGACGCCCCGGTGGCCGCTTCCGTCGCGACGCCCTCCGCCAGCTCCTAACCCCTCACGAGGAGGAATCCGCATGATGACGCACACCCGACCCGCGCCCCGCCCGCTCGTCGCTTCGCTGCCGGTGTACTCAAAAGCCGGCGGGACAGTTCCGCCCCGGTGGCGGGCGTCGTCAAACGAGTCCTTCCTGCCGCCGTCACCGGCCGTGCTCGCCGCGATCGAGGAAGCCGCATCACACTGCCAGCGGTACCCGTCGCTTCAGGGCGACCCCCTTGTCGCGGCGCTCAGCGCCCAGCTCGGCGTCGCCCCGGAACAGCTTGTGACCGGCGCCGGGTCCCTGGCCGTGCTGCAGCAGCTTTTGACGGCGTTCACAGGGCCGGGCACGGAGGTGGTCTTTGCGTGGCGCAGCTATGAGGCCTATCCCATTCTGGTGCGCCTGGCCGGTGCGCTGGACGTCGCGGTGCCGCTGGCGCCGGGCCACCGCCACGACCTGGACGCCATGGCGGGCGCCATCACGGAGTCCACGGCCGCCGTAATCCTGTGCAGCCCCAACAACCCCACGGGAACAGTGCTGGCGGACGCCGAACTGGACGCCATCCTGGACCGGATCCCGCCCCACATTGTGGTGGTGCTGGACCAGGCTTACCTGGAATTCACGGACGACACCGGTGCCTCCTCCGCGCGAATCGTTGCCCTGCTGGCCAACCACCCCAACCTGGTCATCCTGCGCACCTTTTCCAAGGCCTACGGCCTGGCCGGGCTGCGGGCCGGCTACCTCGTGACGCATCCGGACGTGGCGGCCCACGTCCGTGCCGTGTCGCCGCCGTTTGGCCTGAATGCGGTGGCCGAGGCGGCCGCCGTCGCGGCGCTGGCCGACGACGCCGCCCTGGCCGCCAATGTTGCCACGGTGGTGGAGGGCCGCACGGCCCTGGCCACCGCGCTGGCCGACCGTGGCCTAACCTTGCCGGACAGCGGCGCCAACTTCCTGTGGCTGCCGGTGGGCGATGGTTCGGCATCGCTTGAAATGGCCTGCCTGGCCGAAGGCGTCAGCGTGCGCTGCTTTGCCGGTGAGGGCGTGCGCGTCACCGTAGGATCCCGCGACGCCGAGGCGGCCGTGCTCCGTGCCGTCGATGCCTGGCTCGCCGCCGGCAACGACCGGTAACTGCGCAAAGTCCAACGCAAAAGCCGGGGCCGGCGTTGATCTTGCACACGCGAGATTCCAAGACATTTCGTACTTCTCCTGATGCCATGGCTCGAGTCTGGACTTCACTCGGGTAGTCGAGACTTTCAGGTCCGACCAATCGGTTTGAAATGCGATCAATGGAGCTACTATGTGATGTATGCCTCTTCCGGAAACTGTGTCCAAGATCTTCCTTTATGCTGACAAGTTGATCTGGCGCGACGAAACCATATGGCACTACACAACGGCTTCGGGACTGGATGGAATCCTTAAGAACCATGTAATTTGGGCAAGTTCGGCTGCGTTTATGAACGACAGACAGGAGCTTTCAACTGGGCCGGAATTGCTTGTCAAACTGCTTGATTTCTACAAAAATGAACTCGACCCCCGCATCGTAGAAGACGTTTTGTATCTTGCAAACGCGACAGCGCTAACTAATCGACCCAAAACATTTGTCTCGTGTGCGTGCAACGACCCGGACAGCCTGACAATGTGGAGAAATTATGCAGGATCAGAGGCTGGCTTCGCGATCGGCATCAACGGGTCAATCGGACTAAATATCCGAAAGCAGAGAGCTTTCGATGAAAGCATGATGGACGGTTTTCAGCCACCCAACGCGTATGAAAGCCGCGCTAGTGAGGTGGAGGCGATCGGTGCAGAGAAATTTTCATGGCAACCTGCTCTCTACAACTTGGAAGCACAGGCCGAAGTGGCCCTTCATGCGCTTCGAAGATTCGAGAAGATTGCCACGGAGAGGCTCGACGGTCTAAATCAAAGTGAGGCTGAATTGGACGTGATGTCAGAAACTGCCCAAGCACTTCAGGTATTCAAGCATCCTGCCTTCCGCGACGAAAAAGAACAGCGGATCGTTTGTGGGACATCGCCTCACCTCGATGGTCCGTTCATAAAACACCGCCCCGGAAAATATGGCATCGTCCCATACGTCGAATTGGGGATTCCCGCTCCACGACAGGGAAGCGGTGACCAGGGACTACCAGAAAGAATGAATAAGCTACCGATTGAAGCGATAATTGTAGGTCCTACGCCGTACCCGAAAGAAGCTGAGTCTGGAGTCTTTGACTTGCTTCAAAGATCCGGATATGGCGAACCTCCCATTCGTCATAGCCAAGTTCCATTCCGTCGATGAATGACCTCAGAAGTACCAGGCGCACACACTTTTACAATTCTAAATTCGTGTATCCGTTTTCCCATTCTTGATACTTGCTCGTAACTAAAATTGCCAACGGAATAAAGCTGAGCTTCGGTCCATATTGTGGGTCCACAGAGGAGCCCAGCTTCGAGTGACGCACGGTACCATGCTCTGGCTCAGCGCTCAGGACGCATCCCAATGTTGACCCTGGAGGGCCGCCTCTCCCGGACTGGGCTAGGAGACATCGATGGTCATTGCTATCTAGAAAAGGACGTGGACGAGGCAAAGAGCACGGTTCACGATCTTGCGCACCCCATTGGTAATTATGGTCCGTAGAACTAGTATCTGACTTCAGAGTCTGGGTCTGCAGTCGAGTAGAGCCTTCTCACGATCAAGTTCGATGCTTATCGGAGACTTGCAGAAGCAGACGACGGCCTATTTTGCTGGGGATTAAGAGTGTCCATTCAACGCAATACGACGCTCCCTTCCCAACCACCTGGGGGATGCGGCATGGGGCACGGGGCATGCTCAACATGCCGTTGAGTCTGTGTGGGCAACGAAGCGCAAGTTTCGCAGACCAATGGCACCAACTTGAATTGTTCGATGGTAATGTTCACGCGATTTCAACTTGCGCCTGCGCGCCTTAGGGCCGCTGCTCGACAAGAGAATGCGTCTGCAGCGTAACTTTTCGAACTAGACATCGATCTTTCTCCGTCCAGAATCGCGTCCGAACTAGAGGTTATGCGGCCTGTCACAGCCAAAAGATCCCAAGCACATTTGTGAGTTTCCGGGCAAAATGGAAATCTCGTGCTTGGACACCCAAAGATACTTTTGGTCGGAGCGACCCGACGCTCGTATTCGGCTTTTGCCATCCCAAGAGGCCGTTACGGCCGGGCCAGCACCTTGCCCGGGTTCAGGATGCCGGCCGGGTCAAGGGCGTTCTTGATCGCTGCCATGACCGGCATGGCGGAGGCGTGTTCCTTGGCCAGGGACGCCGTCTTGCCCAGGCCGATCCCGTGCTCACCCGTGGAGGTGCCGCCCATGGACAGCGCCCGGTCCACCAAGCGGCTGTTGATGGCGGCGGCCGCATCCACAGCGTCCTGGTCCCCGGGCGGCAGCACGAAGGCCAGGTGGAAGTTGCCGTCACCCACGTGCCCCACGATGGGTGCCAGCACGCCGTGGGCGTCGGTATCCGCCTTGGTCAGCGTGATGCATTCGGCCAACCGTGAGATGGGCACGCAGACGTCCGTGGACCAGGTGCTGGAACCGGGCACCAACGCCGCGTACGACGGCAGCACGTCGTGGCGGGCTCGCCAGATCCGCCCCATCCGTTCGGGCTCGTCGGCGTAGTCCCAGCCGGTACCGCCATGCCGTTCCACCAGGGCCCGCACTATGTCGCTTTGATCGGCGATGCCGGACGGGGAGCCCTCGAATTCAAAGATCAGGGTCGGCGTGACGGGAAGTCCCAGCCCGCTGTAACTGTTGACCGCGTCCACGGTGACGTCGTCGAGCAGTTCCACCCGGGAGATGGGCACCCCGGCCTCCAGCGTTGCCTGCACCACGGCGGTGCAGTTTTCCAGCGTGGGAAAGGCGCAGATGGCCACGCCGCTGGCCTCTGGGATGCCGTAGACGCGCAAGGTCACCTCGGTCAGGACGCCCAGCGTTCCCTCGGCGCCCACGAAGAGGTGGGTCAGGTCGTAGCCGGCGGCCGACTTGCGCGACCGGCCGCCGGTCTTGATGACGGTGCCGTCGGCCAGCACCACGGTCAGGCCCAGCACGTTCTCCTTCAGGGTTCCGTAGCGGACGGCCGTGGTGCCGCTGGCGCCCGTCGATGCCATGCCGCCCACGCTGGCGTCAACGCCGGGCCCCACGGGGAACGTGAGTCCGTGCCCGGCCAGCGCGGCGTTGAGTGCGCTTTTCATGACGCCGGCCTGGACCGTGGTGTCGAGGTCAGCCGCTCCGATGCGCAGGATCTTGTCCATGCCGGAGAGGTCGAGGCAGACGACGTCGGCCGTGCTGTTGGCGCCGCCCTCCAGTCCGGTGCCCGCCGCGATCGGCACGGCCGGGACGCCGTGGCGTGAACAGATCGCCAGCGCGGCGGAGACGTCCTCGGTGCCGGTGCAGCGCACCACGGCCAGCGGCGGCTCCCAGGGAAGGTGTGACCTGTCGTGGCCGCGTGCCGAACGGACGGCGTCGTCCGTGGTGACCTTCTCCCCTAGGGCCGCCAGCAATTCCTGCAGAGCGGCGTTGGCGGTGGTTGGAAGTGCTGTCATGGCGGGCAACCTCGGTGGCTTGGGTGGCGGCTGGGCCGCTGTGAATGGTTTGAGGGCCACGTTACCCATGGTTCCAGGCCCCGTCTGTGCGTTTTGCAAAGAACCGGGTAAATCTCGGATCCAAGACATGTCTCCGCAATGTTACGGCTGGACGCAGGGGCTTCCGGCAGCCGGAATCGGCCTGGCCCGGTCAGCCGCTGGGCCGCAGGCGCCGGGAGATTTCGGCGGCGCAGCGCTTCACCTCGGGCAGCCACTGTGCGGCAAGGTCGTCGATCTGCACGGTCCGTTCCGGGGCAAGGCCCTCGGCGGCATAACGGGCGGCGGCCGCCGTGGTCAGGGCCGGCCGGTTGGCCACGGTCAGCGTCACGCTGGCCACGGCGTAGCCGCTGCGGTCCAGCACGGCCACGGCCAGGGAGGAAAAGCCGTCGGTGACCTCGTCCTGCTCCCAGGAGTACCCCCGCTCGCGGATCCGCGCCAGCAGCTCGTTCAGTGCCTCCACCGAATGGACGCCGGTCTCGTACCGGGCCGGGAAGGCCTCCGGACCCGGATACAGCGCGGCCAGCTGCGCGGCTGACATGGAGGCCAGCATGGCCCGTCCGCTGGCCGTCAGGTGCGCGGGCAGGCGGACTCCCGCGTCGGTCACCAGCTCGCTTTGGCGTTTGGCCTGCTCCTCGATCACGTAGATCACCTCGCGGCCGTGCATGACGGCCAGGTGGGCGGTGCGTTTGGTGCGGGCCACCAGCTGCGCCAGCGGGAAGCGGGCAATGCGCTGCAATGGGGCCTGGCGCGTGTAGCCGGTGCCCAGTTCGTGGGCCGTGACGCCAAGGGCGTACTTGCGTTCCTCGGGCAGGTGCACCACGAATCCGTCGTCCACGAGGGCCGCCAGCAGGTGGTAGGTGGTGGAGCGGGGCAGGCCCACGTCGCGCGCAATGGCGGCGGCCCCCACCGGGCCGGCCTGGGAAGCCACATAGCGCAGCACCGAGAGCACATTCTTGGCGGCCGGCACCTGCGGCGGCACAATGGGTGAATTCATGTCTCCATGCTATCCCGCGGCCCGTCTGTGATCACAGACGAAATGGCGCATCGCATTCCTCCCGAAGCCTGGTTTCGATGCTCAGATGGGTGGACAGGACACCGCCCGGCCGGGCCCTCCCCGATCGCGAAGGACCGCTACGCACATGACCCCCGAAGCAGCCACCCCCCTCCCCCTTCTTCCTGCCCTGGGACGTCCGGGTTCCCTGGAGGGCCTGCGCGTCCTGGACCTCTCCCGGGTGCTGGCCGGCCCGTTCTGCGCCATGATCCTGGCCGATCTTGGCGCCGAGGTGATCAAGGTCGAAAGCCCCGACGGCGACGACTCCCGCCACTTTGGCCCCTGGTACAACGGCGAGTCCGCGTATTACCGCTTGTTCAACCGCAGCAAGTTCGGCATAACGATGGACCTCAAGGACGACGTCGAACGCGGGCGCCTGCTGGAACTGGTGCGCCGCTCCGACGTCGTGATTGAAAACTTCCGGCCCGGCGTCCTGGAGCGGCTGGGCCTGTCCGTGGAGCGGCTCATGGCGGAGAACCCGCGGCTCGTCATTGTCAGCATCACGGGGTTCGGCCAGGACGGGCCGCTGGCGAAGGCCCCGGCCTACGACCTCATTGCCCAGGCCATGAGCGGGCTGATGTCCATCACGGGCTGGCCCGGCGGGCAGCCCACCCGGGTCGGGATCAGCATCGGCGACGTGATTCCCGGCCTGTACGGCGCCATTGCCGCGCTGGCGGCCGTCAACGAGCGGCACCACACCGGCCGCGGCCAGCACATCGACGTGGCCATGCTGGACAGCCTGGTCTCGGTGCTGGAATCCGTTGGCATGCGGGCCCTGCACGGTGAGGAGCCCGTGGCGTGCGGCAACGACCATGCCATGTCGACGCCGTTCAGCACCTACCTCACCGGCGACGGCGCCATTGCGGTCGCCATTGCCGGGGACAGGCTGTTTCCCCGCCTGACGGAGGCGTTGAACCGCCCGGAGTGGCTGGCCGACGACCGTTTCAGGGAGCAAACCCGGCGCAACGACTTCCCGTCGGAGTTCCGGGCGGCCCTGGAGGAGGCCCTGCAGCCGTTCACCGCCGATGAGGCCATTGAGCTGCTGTCGGCGCACCAGGTGCCCGTGTCGAAGGTGTCCACCGTGAGCCAGGCGCTGCGCAGCGACCATGCCGCGCACCGCGGGGCCGTGGCCACGGAATCGGACGGTTTCCGCACCCTGGCCTCGCCGTTGCGCCTGACCGGTTCCGTGGCGCCCTCCCCCGCTCCGACGTTGGGCCAGCACAATGCCTTGATCGACGGATGGACGGCCGGGCCCGTGCGGACCGGCCGCTAGTTCTCGCCGCCGGCAAGCTGTTAGCCCAGTTTGGCCTGGGTCAGGTAGGCACCCAGCTGGTCCTTGCCCAGGGCCGTGCCGATGGCCGTAATGGCGTCGTAGTCGGGGACGACGATTGACTGGCCGTCGGAGCTGGTGCCGGTGCCAAGGTTGGGCAGGGTAAAGGACACCACGTCGGGCCCGCGGACGTTGTGCAGGCTCAGCGCGAGCGCCCCGACGGTGGCCCCGTCCAGGCCCTTGTCCACGCTGAGGTAGGGGGCGACTTCGTTGACGAGGTTGTTGACCTTGATCGGGTTGGTCATGGTGGCGGGCGTCATGACGGTGCTCATGACGGCCTTGAGGAAGATTTGCTGGTCCCTGACCCGCTGGTAGTCGCCGTCGACAAACGCGTACCGTTCCCGCACGAATGCGAGCGCCTGGTCGCCGTCGAGCTTTTGCGGGCCGGCCTTGAACGTGAGGTCCGCCGTATGGGAGGAGAAGGCGATGGGCACGTCCACCACCACCCCGCCCAGGGAGTCGGTGATGGCCTTGAAGCCGTCAAAATCGGCAATGACCACATGGTCGATCCGGGTCTTGAACAGCCCTTCAAGGGTTTGCACCACCAGCGGCACCCCGCCAAACGCCATGGCCGCATTGATCTTTGCATCCCCGCTGCCCGGAATATCCACCCAGGTGTCGCGCATGATCGACATCAGGTAGATGTGCTTCCGGTCCGCCGGAATGTGCACCCACAACATGGTGTCCGAGCGCTGGTCCGACGGCTTGCCCTCCTCCGCCAGGTCCAGCGCGGCGCCGCGGGTGTCGCTGCCCAGCAGCAGGATGTTCACCGCTTCCGACGGCGCCCCCGCCGTGGGCTTGACGGGCCGGACCGTTTCGTTGGGAAAGGGGTCGACGATCTTTTGCGTCTTGGTGTCATAAGTGTGGGCCAGGTTGGCGACGAATGCGCCACCGCCCAGCAGCGCCACGACAATCACAGCGAGGACGGCCCACAGGACTATGCGCCGGGCTTTTCGCTTCCGGCGGCGCGGCGGCTGGACTGCGGCGTCATCGCTCATGGACGCCATCATGCCACCGCCGTCGCCGATTGTCCCGGGTGTTGTCCACTTTGTAATGACACCGGCACCGCAGGCGGCACCGCGGACGGTACCGGCGGCGCTGCTATCAGTTGCGCCGCCGGGCCGGCCGGGTTTGTCCGGGGCCCGGCAGGTACAGCAGCAGCAGGTAACAGGCCATGGCCAGGGCCCACAGGATCGCCATGATCAGGGAGCTCACGTCGAGGCCGTAGTTGATGAAACTGGCGCCGTTGAAGCCGGCGCCCAGGATGAACAGCGCCGCGACGGCGGTGAGCACCAGGTGCCGCCGGTCGCCCATCCGGGCCGTCTGGACCACCAGGCCGATGCCGACCACCACCAGGGCCAGGCCAAGGCCGGCGTGGAGCGCAAGCCAGGGTCCGCCGTCGGACAGCGCCCAGCCGATTCCCGCCGCGACGCCGCCAAAGTACTCGCCGGCCTTGGCGCCCGGATGCTGGTCCGGGATGGTCACGAAGAGGTTGTCCACCATGCCAAGCAGGTATTGGGCCAGCAGGGCGGCGGCGGCCACGAACTCGCCCCGGCGTACGCCCCGGGCCAGGGCTGTGCTGGCGGCGGGCAGGGATGCCGGTGCTCCGGAGTCGCTCATGAGCCCCAGTATGCTCCCCGTGCCCGGGCTGCGGCCATGGCCCGGGAGGATTTCTCAGCTCCGTGGCCGTTCACTGGCCGGGACGGTCCTCCCAGCAAGACCGGCTAGGCTTGAAGCATGCGTTTGAATTTCATTTCCTGGCGAATCGCCGTGCCCTGTGCGGCGTCAGCCCTGTTGGTTTTGACCGGTTGTGCCCCGTCGGTGGATATTACGGCGGCCAGGGATTCCAACAGCCCGGCGTGCGCACCCATGATGGTGGCGCTGCCCGACTCCCTCGCCGACGCGCAGCGCCGCACCACCACGAGTCAGGCCACCGCGGCCTGGGGTGATCCTTCACTGGTGATCCTGCGCTGCGGCGTGCAGGCGCCGGGCCCGACGACGGACAGGTGCGTGGGCGTGAACGGCGTGGATTGGGTCATCAAGGAGGGCAACCCGAACTGGACGCTGACCACCTATGGCCGCGTTCCCGCGACCGAAGTGGTCATCGACCCAAACAAGATTCCCTCCAGCACCGTACTGGCCGAGCTGTCCAATGCCGCGTCCAAGGTTCCGGCCACCCGCTCCTGCGTGGGCCCCGGCGACGAGAACCTGCCCACCGGACAGTAGCACCGCCGCTCCACTTCTGCGGATTCTTCGCACACATGCGCCTTGCCGGCTTATGGGCGGTTTATATCCGCCCTATTAGCCGGGAAAGCGCCGAGGAGCTGGAAATGCGCACCATTGCGCGCCCGGCTCAGCGCACGCCGAGCTTCCACAGCGAGGTAATTTCCCGTGACCGGGCGTCAAAGAACGGATCGTCGCGGTCCATGGACCGCGGGTGCCGGGCCGGGGTGTCCAGCTTCTCCAACACGGCCAGGCCGGCGGCTTCGATCCAGTCCAGGAGTTCCTCGCGGGACCGCAAGCCAAGGTGCTCGGCCAGGTCGGAGATGATCAGCCAGCCCTCCCCGCCGGGTTCCAGATGATCGGCCAGCCCGGCCAGGAACGCCTTGAGCATGCGGCTCTTGGGATCATAGACTGCGTTGTCGAGCAGTGTGTGCGGGGTTCCCGGCAGCCACGGCGGGTTGCACACAATCAAGAGCGCGTGTCCGGCCGGGAACATGTTGGTCAGCGTCGCTTCCACGACGGTTCCCAGACCCAGCGCGGCAAGATTTTCCTCCGCGCAGGCAATGGCCCGGGGCTCGCTGTCCGTGGCCAGGACCCTTTTCACGCCGCGCCGGGCAAGAATGGCCGCCAGCACACCGGTGCCCGTGCCGATGTCGAAGGCCAGCTCGGCGGAGGGCAACGCCGCCTGCGCCACGAGGTCCAGGTATTCGCTGCGGATCGGCGCAAAGGTGCCGTAATGCGGATAGATCTTGGCATCCAACACGTCCACGTAGAGGCCGTTCTTGCGCCACTCATACGCACCAATGGCGCCCAGGACATCCTGCAGGGGAGCTACGGTCGGAGTGTCAACCGGCCCGTCCGCCGCGAGCCACGCCTGCGATACATCCGGCGCACGCCGTAGAGCGACGGCGGGCCCACTTCCCAGCGGGACCAGCAGCTGGCCGAGGATCCTGGCCCGTTGCGAGCGGGCCTGCCGGTAGCGGTAGAACGCGTCGGCGACGTTTTCGCCGTCGCGCTTCTTGCCGGCGGGGGTGCGCCGGGCCATGGCCGAGAGCAACTGGCGGGCATTGTGGTAATCGCCCTGCCACAGCATGGCCTGGCCCTGGGCGGCGAGCCGGTAGGCGTCGTCGGCCGTGAGTGAATCATCCACCGGCACCACGTTCCTGGGCGCCCGCGCACCATTGGCCGAACGCCACAGCGCACTGTGATCGGCGCCGTCCTGCGTCCAGGTGATGGTTGCAGCGGCGTCCGGGCCGGGCGTTGGGTCGATGCTCATGCTGCGGAAGGCTCCTGGCGTTGGGGTGGGGGTGTTCGTGGCAAGCCTAACCACCGCGGGCAAGCCTAACCACCGCTCAAGTTTAGCCGTGGATCATCCATACGGTAGCGCGGCCCGGCGGCATAGTGCTGTATCGCACTATGCCGCCGGGCCGCGCTTTGGGCCTGCGTGGCTAGGCGCGTCGACGCATGCGCATGCGCATCGCCAGTCCCGCCAGCAGGGCCAGTGCAGCCAAAACGGCAATGCCGAGCAAACCGCCAGCGACACCTGTCTGTGCCAGCTGGCCGGCTGCCGCCGCGTCCTGGTTGAGTGCCGGCTTGGCAGAGGTGCCGGCCGAGGAATCGGCCGACGGCGCCTTGGTCACAGCCGCGGCGGTTGCCGCCGAGGAAGGCGCGGGTGATGCCGGCGCAGCCGTGGCGGGGGCTGACGGAGCGGGAGTTGCCACCGCAAGCGCGGCGACGCCCACGTTTTGCGTGCGGCTCGAGTTGCCGGCAACGTCCATGGCGCGGAACTGCACAGCCAGGGCCTTGTCCCCTGCCTTTACGGCAGCGGTGTACGGCTGCCAGCTCTTGCCGGCGTCAAGCGTGTACTCGATGCTGCGCAGCCCGGAGCCGGCGTCGGAGGCGGTGGCCGCCACGGTTCGGCCGGTCACCGCTGCGGAGACCTTGGGTGCCGTGGTGTCGACCTTGAGGGTTCCGAGGGTCTTGGTCTCCTCGGCGACACCGCCGCCGTTGACGGAACGGTAGTTGAAGACGGTGACACCCTCGGGGACCGTGACCGGTGCCGTGTAGCGCAACCATTCGGCGCCGTTGAGCTGGTATTCGGTGCGCAGGGCGGAGTCCGCGACTGCCGCCTTGGCAATGGCCGGTGCGGTGCCCAGTGTGACGGCGGGTGCCTTCGTGTACCAACCGGCTGCGTTCGGGGCGGGCACGGTGGCGGTGGTGACCGGAACGGTCCAGGCCTCCTGGGTCACGGCCACCTGGTCAACGGTCCAGAACGCACTGTTGGTGCCGGTGTACTTGAAACGGATCTGCGCGGTCTTCGCGCCGGCCGGCACATCGAGGGCGAGCTTCTCCACCTTGTTGGTGTTCAGCTTGTACGCCTTCACGAGCACGGGCTCGGCGCCGTCGTAGCTGACAAACACCTCACCGGACTGCGGGCCGTCGATGACGTAGTTGCTGGCGAAGCTCAAGGTTGCCGCGGTCTGACCGTTCAGCGGATAGGCCGGGCTGACGAGAGTGGAGTCGAACTTGCCCGGCGCGTGCGCCAGATCGTCCCATTCGTCGGAGTCGGCGACGGCGAATACGTTGCGGTTGCGCACGCTGGTCTCGCGGCCCTGGTTCCTGTCCACGTTGGTCCAGAATTCGTCGGTGGCGAAGGACCAGCCGGCCCATTCGGTCACTCCGCCGGCGGGCATGGCCGAGTTGTCGATGCTCCAGCCCTCGGGCGCCGTGTGCGTCCAGCCGCTCACGTCGGCGGCCACGGCTGTCTCGTCCGCGCGGGTCTTCAGCTGGCCGCGCAGGGTGTCGAAGGCGTCGGGGACGATTTCGTCGATGGGTGCGCCGTCGAGGTTCCAGGCGGGGTCAATGGCCACGCCTTCGTGCTTGAGCACGGTCGGGGCGATGTCCACGATCTTGACGTCGTTGCGGGTGGAGCCGGCGGGAAGCCCGGCGCCCTGGGCGATCACGAAGGTTTGGCGTTCCAGCGGGGTGTTGCCCCCGTGACCGCCCGTGGGGGTGTGCCCGTGGTCGGCGGTCAGCATGATCAGCCAGTCCTCGGCGGCGAAGCTGGGGCGGGCCTTGACGGCGTTGAGAATCTCTCCCACGTAGGCGTCGGTGGTCTTGAGCTGGTCCCGGTACTGGGTGCTGGCGCTGCCGTAGCTGTGCCCGGCACCGTCGATGTCGTCGAGGTGGACGAACGTGCTGTCGGGGTTGCCCTTCTTCAAGTAGTCGGCGGCCTTGGCCGTGGTGTTCTCATCGGAGCCGCCGGAAATGGCGAGGTCCGTGCCGGCGGCAAAGACGATTTCCGGGATGGGCGCCCACGTTCCCACCACCAGCGTGGACGTGGCGGGGTCGGCCTGCTCCAGCCGGTTTTGGTAGTCGGTGTACTGCTCCAGGTTGTTGCCCCCAAAGCCGTTGTCGACCACACGGTGCTTGTCGGGCCAGACGCCCGTGGCGATGCTTGACCAGCCGGCGCCGGACACCGTGGGGGCCATGGGGTTCGCATACAGGTTGCTGGTGGCGCTCATTCCCCCGGCGCGCACCGAGGCGATATTGGGCAGTTCGGTCCCGGCCATGACGCTGAATGCGGCACCGTCGAGGCCGATGACGAGTGATTTTTGGGTTTTGTGTCCGGCCGGCAGGCCCTCATAAGTGGTGTCGCCCTGGGCCGAGGCCCCGGGGATGAGAGCCAATGCCGACACTGCCAAGGCAGTAGTCATAACAAGTGGCCGGATAACGCGAAGTGATGAACGCATGATCTCTTTCCGTCTCTTGTGCCCCTGATGGCACACAAAAGACGGTACAAAAAGAAGGCCACGCGACAGTTTCAGCCGGGTGAGCGCAAAGTGAACACTTGTTGTCTATACAACCCTTAGCGCAGGCCGGTCTTCCGGTTCAGCGCCAGCTGCAGGAGTTCGTCAATCAGCTCCGGGTAGGAAAGCCCCGAGGCGGCCCACATTTGCGGGTACATGGAGCTCGGCGTGAACCCGGGCATCGTGTTGATCTCGTTGATGACCAGTTCGCCGTCGGCCGTGTAGAAGAAGTCCACCCGGGACAGGCCCTCGGCGCCCACGGCGTCGAAGGCCGCGGCGGCCTGCGCCTGGATGCGGGCGATGTCGGCCTCCGGCATGTCCGCCGGGCAGCTGAGGTTCACGGCGTCGCCCTGGACGTACTTGGCGGCGAAGTCGTAGAACGCGTGGTGGTCGCCGTCGACCATGGCGATCTCGCCCGGCAGGGAGACTCGCGGGGCGTCGCTCCCCCGGCCCTCCAGCACGGCAATTTCAATTTCCCTGCCCACGATGCCGGCCTCGATGACCAGCTTCAGGTCGTGTTCGCGGGCCTCGGCGATCGCGGCATCCAAACCGTCAAGGGAGTCCACCTTGGAAATGCCCATGGAGGAACCTGCGCGGGCGGGCTTGACGAACACGGGGAAGCCCAGGGCGGCCACGCGCTCGCGCACCGCCGACGGGTTGACGGTCCATTCGCGGTCGGTGACGGCGACGTACGGGCCCACGGTGAGTCCGGCGGCCTCGAAGACCACCTTCATGAAGTGCTTGTCCATGCCGATGGCCGAGGCCAGCACGCCGGCGCCCACGTAGCGGGTGTCGGAGAGCTCCAGCAGCCCCTGGATGGTGCCGTCCTCACCCCACGGGCCGTGCAGCAACGGGAACACCACGTCCACGGCACCGAGCTGCTCGGGCACCTTGGCCGGCTCGCTCACCACCAGTTGCTGGTCCGCGCCCAGCTGGGCCAGGGAAACCGTCCGCTCGCCCGAGGCAACCTCGGGCAGGGATTCGCCGGTCAGCGACCAGCCCGCCAGTTCATCCCCGGCCAAAACCCACTGGCCGTTCTTGGCGATGCCGATGGGGACGACGTCGTACTTGGTCCGGTCGATGGCACCCAGCACGCCGGCCGCCGTGACACAGCTGACGGCGTGCTCGCTGGAGCGCCCGCCAAAAAGGATGGCGACCCGGACGCGTCCGGGCACAGGGGTGGCGGTGGATTCAGTAGTCACGCGTTATTCGCCTTCGGATTTCAGTTCGCGGGCCAGCAGGAGCGGCCCCAGATCATCGACAGTCAGTTTACCTTCGAGCACACCGACCACTGCATTGGTGATGGGCATCTCGACACCCATCTTGCGGGCGAGATCGGACACGGCGCGGCCGGACTTGATGCCCTCGGCCGTCTGCGTCATCCGGTTGTTGACCTCTTCCAGCGTCAGCCCCTCGCCCAGCATGCGCCCGGCCGTGTGGTTGCGGCTCAACGACGACGAGCACGTGGCCACGAGGTCGCCCAGGCCGGCCAGCCCTGCGAGCGTGTCGGCCCTGCCGCCCAGCGCCAGCGCCAGCCGGGTGGTTTCGGCCAGGCCGCGGGTGATGACCGACGCCTTCGTGTTGTCGCCCACCTTCTGGCCCTCGCAAATGCCCACGCACAGCGCAATCACGTTCTTGACGATGCCGCCGATTTCCACACCCACCACGTCGTTGTTCGTGTAGGGGCGGAAATACGGCGGCGTGCAGACCTTGGCCACCCATTTGGCGGTGTTTTCATCCGCGCAGGCCACCACCGAGGCGGTCGGTTCCTGCCGGGCGATCTCCATGGCCAGGTTGGGTCCGGAGACCACCACCACCCGGTCCGGGGCCAGGCCCAGCTCCTCGGCGATGACCTCGGACATGCGGGCGTCGGTGCCCAGTTCCAGCCCCTTCATCAGGCTGACGACGACGGCGTCCGCGGCCAGGTGCCCGGCCCACGCGCGCAGCTGCTCCCGCAAGGTCTGCGCGGGGACGGCCAGGACGACCAACTGAGCCTCGGCCAGCACCTCGGCGACGTCCGTGGATGCGCTGATGTTGGCGGGCAGCTCCGTGGTGGAGAGGTAGCGCGGGTTGCGGTGGTGGAGGTTGATCTGGTCCACCACCTCGGCCCGGCGGCCCCACAGCACGATCCTGCGATCGGTGCCCTTGGCGGCGTCGCCGAGGATCTTCGCAAAGGTGGTGCCCCAGCTGCCGGCGCCCAGGACGGCGATCTTCTCCGGCGCCTTCCCATCGAGATAGCTCACTGAACGTCCCCTGTTTCCGTTGTGCCGTCGTCGTGCTTCCCGGTCTTGTTCTCCGACGCCCCGCGCTCCACGAAACGGCCGTGGCTTGCCTGGTTGTGTTTTGACGGGTCCCAGCGCTGCGCGGGGGCCTTCTCGCCGCGGAGCGTCTCCAGCATGGCGGTGATGTCCGCCATGATGACCTCGGTCATCGCCTCAAGCGTGGCTTTATCACCGGTTTTGCCCATGAATTCGCTCAGGTCAACGGGATCGCCCACCACCACGCGGGCGGTCTTGCGGGGGAAGATCTTGAAGCTCTTGGCATACCGGGGGAACACTTCCTGGGCGCCCCAATGCGCCACCGGAATGACCTTGGCGCCGGTGCTCAGCGCGAGCCGGGCAGCACCCGTGCGCCCCTTCATGGGCCACAGCTCGGGATCACGGGTCAGCGTGCCTTCGGGGTAGACCACCACGGCGCCGCCGCCGTCGAGCACCCGCTTGGCCACCGTCAGGGACTGGCCCGCGCCGGCGCCGCTGCGCTCCACCGGGATCTGGTGCGCGCCACGCAACACTGCGCCCAGGACGGGGGTGCGGAACAGCCCGTCCTTGGCCAGGAAGTGCGGCATGATGTTTTGGTTGTACAGCATGTGCCCCACCACGATCGGATCGATCTCGGTGCAGTGGTTGGGCACCACGATGAAGCCCTCGCCCACGGGCAGCTTCTCCAGGCCGTGCCATTCCTTGCCGGTCAGCACGTTCATGGCGGAGCGGGCCACACCGGCCAGGACGGCGAAGAAGAGGCGCGTGCCCAGCGACATGCCCTTGGGCTTGAAGGGGCGCTTGGCCGGTTTGGTGGTTTTGCTGCTCACGGCCGCCTACACCAGGGCCTTTTTGGAGTCGTGGACGTCGAAGTCCGCGCCCAGGCCGTCAAGTTTCGCGGTGAACCGTTCGTAGCCGCGGCTGATGATGTCGATGCCGGTCACCGTGGACGTTCCCTGGGCTGCCAGGGCGGCGATCATGTGGCTGAAGCCGCCGCGCAGGTCCGGGATGTCGATGGTGGTGCCGGTCAGCGGTGTGGAGCCGGAAATGACGGCCGAATGCGTGAAGTTGCGCTGGCCAAAACGGCACGGCACGCTGCCCAGGCATTCGCGGTGCAGCTGGATGCTGGCGCCCATGCGGATCAGGGCCTCGGTGAAGCCGAAGCGGTTCTCGTAAACGGTCTCGTGCACGATCGACACGCCCTGGGCCTGGGTAAGCGCCACGACGAGGGGCTGCTGCCAGTCGGTCATGAAACCGGGGTGCACATCCGTCTCCAACACCAACGGCTTCAAGTCCCCGCCGGGGTGGAAGAACCGGATCCCGTCGTCGTGGATGTCCATGCCGCCGCCGATCTTCCGGAACGTGTTCACGAACGTCATCATGTCGCGCTGGCTGGCGCCCTCTACGTAGATGTCGCCGCCGGTGACCAGCGCCGCCGACGCCCAGGACGCGGATTCGTTGCGGTCCGGCAGGGCTGTGTGCTCGTAGCCGCGGAGCTCCTGCACACCTTCGATGCGGATCGTGCGGTCGGTCTGCACGGAGATGATGGCGCCCATCTTTTGCAAGATCGCGATCAGGTCGATGATTTCCGGTTCGGTGGCGGCGCCGCTGAGTTCGGTGATGCCCTCCGCCCGGGTTGCCGAGAGGAGCACCTGTTCGGTGGCGCCCACGCTGGGGTACGGCAGGGAAATCTTGGTGCCCTTGAGGCCGTTGGGTGCGGAGATGAGGATGCCTCCGCCGGTCTTGTCCACGACGGCGCCGAATTTGCGCAGCACTTCCAGGTGGTAATCGATGGGCCGGTCGCCGATCTTGCAGCCACCCAGATCGGGGATGAACGCGTGGCCGATCGAATGGATCAGCGGCCCGCACAGCAGGATCGGGATGCGGGAGTCGCCGGCATGGGTGTTGATTTCCGAGCTCGAGGCGATCTTCGCATTGGCCGGATCCAGGGTGAGGTCACCCGTGACGGGGTCCTTGTCCACCGTGACGCCGTGAATCTGCAGGAGCGACGTGACAACTTCAACGTCCTTGATCTCCGGCACATTGCGCAAAGTGGACGGGGCATTGCCCAGCAACGCCGCCACCATCGCCTTGGGAACCAAGTTCTTGGCACCGCGCACCTGGACCCGCCCTTTGAGCGGGACACCTCCACGGACCGTCAGAATCCTGCTCATGTTCACCTATTCCTTCATTCCACACGATGCTCCCCAAACCCTCGGGAGCCTCAGACAAGCATAGTTTCTAAGCCGGGGATGGGCGAAATGGCCCCGGCGGGGGCTCGTTTCCGGGGTTGAGCGGTGCCAATTCCGTCTGCGCGGGAGTTGTCGATTTTCGCGGGTGGTATGCCACCCGCGAAAATCGAGAACTCCCGCGCGGTCGCCGAGGAGCCGTTTTCCGGAGCCGTATCGGCGGCCGACGGTTCCTCCACAGGCAACCGTGATTCCCCGGATATCCACATTCGGTCCCGGTCCGATTCCCGGGAGATCTCCCGCCGGCCAGAATCGGGACATGCAACACTTTCTGCCACCACCGTGGCTGCCCCATCCAGACAAGTTCGACGACGAACACGGTTCCACCAGGCTCTCCCGAAGTGCGGCCAGAGGTGACGTCGTCCGTGTCCGCCGGGGTTTCTACTTGCCGGCGCCCGTATGGGATTCCCTTAAACCGTGGCAGCGTTACCGCACGATGATCCAGGCCGTGAACGATTCCGCGCGCCGTGCACCGGTCTTTTCCCACGAATCGGCCGCCAGTATCCTCGGCCTTCCACTCCTGGAGACCCCTGCGCAGGTCCACTGCCTGCTGCCCATTTCCTCCTCCGGCGGTCGTAACGAGTACGGTGTGCGCCGGCACAATCCGATCCCCGGCGATCCCCTTCCCTGGTGCGTTGACGGGCTGCTCACGACCCCGCTGGTTGAAACCGCCAGGGATCTTGCCGCAACGGGCACGTTCGCCCAGGGACTGACGGCCATGGACAGGCTGCTGCTGCCCAAGTTGTTTCCGGGGATTCCGCTTGGCCTCCTCAGTGCCATTCGTGACGAGGAGGTTTTGGATTCACTCGCCAAATTGGGCAGCGGCAGCCAACGCGGGCGCGTGAAGCGATCCCTGGAGTTCGCAGACATCCGCTCCGGATCTCCGGGCGAATCCTGGAGCCGGGCCATCATGCTTCAACACGGCTTCCCGACCCCGGAACTGCAGCTGCCGTTTCACGACAACCGCGGACTCATCGGCTATCCCGACTTCGACTGGGAGGAATTCAAACTTCTGGGGGAGTTTGACGGGTACGAAAAGTACTCGGCTCAGCGCTTCCTCGATGGCTTGACGCCCTCCCAGGTTGTTGTTGCGGAGAAGAATCGCGAAAACCGGCTGCGAGCGCTCGGCTACAACGTGGTGCGATGGGTATGGGACGACCTGCGCACGCCTGAGCGCCTGATCCGCCTATTGCACGACGCCGGTCTCCCCTCGCGGTAGTTTTCAGGTGGCCGACGTAGCGCCCGGTTCGAAGACTTCCCACATGGCGGCGTAAGCTCCGCCACGGTGGAGCAGCTCAGTGTGGGAGCCGGTCTCCACGATCCGCCCGTTGTCCAGCACCACTATCCGGTCAGCCGCCTGCGCGGTTTGCAGGCGGTGGGCAATGACCACGGTGGTGCGGCCGCTGGAGATCCTGTGCATGGCGGCGCTGACCTTGGCCTCGGTGGCGAGGTCCAGGTTCGAGGTTGCCTCGTCGAGCATCAGGATGGCCGGGTTGACCAGCTCGGCCCGGGCCAGGGCGATGAGCTGGCGCTGCCCGGCGGACAGGGACCGGCCGCGCTCGGCCAGCTCATGCCGGTAGCCGCCGTCGAGCGTGGCAATGAAATCATGGGCTCCCACAGCGCGGGCGGCAGCCTCCACGGTGGCGTCGTCGGCGTCGGGCCGGCCGTAGGCGATGTTGTCGCGGATGGACCCCGTGAACAGGAACGCCTCCTGCGGCACATAGCCCAGCTGGCGCCGGTAGCCGGTGAGGTCCAGCCCGCGCAGCTCGCGCCCGTCGGCACGGACGCTGCCGGTGTCCGGATCGTAGAAGCGGATCAGCAGCTTCATGACCGTAGACTTCCCGGCGCCCGTCTCGCCCACCAGCGCCACGGTCTCCCCCGGTGCAATGCGCAGTTCCAGTCCGCGAATGGCTTCCGGCGGCTTGGACACCCCGGCGTAGGCAGGTCCAAGCTGGTGGGCGTCGGCAGGCCCGCGCAGTGCCGGCCGGCCGCTGCGGTGGATGGGCTCCGACGGATAGCTGAAGTGCACGCCGTCCAGCACCAGTTCGCCGGCCAGCCGGCCCGGCTCCTGTGGATCCGGCGCGTTGGGTGTGAGCGTGTCCATCTTCATGAGGTCCCCGATCCGCAGCACGGAAACTCGGGTCTGCTGCCAGGCGTCGAATACCTGGGAAAGCTGCTGGATGGGCGAGAAGAACATGTCGATGTACAGCAGGAACGCGATCAGCGCACCCGTGGTCAGCGCACCGTCCGTCACCATCCCCGCGCCCACGCCGAGCACTATGGCGTCGGCGCCGTCGGAGAGGAACGCCACGAACGGGAAGTACGTGGCCACCAGGCGTTGGGCGGCCATGCGGGAGTCCAGGTAGCGGCGGCCGAAGCCCTGGAAACGCTCGATCGTGACGGCCTCGTGCACAAACGCCTGGGATTCGCGCACCCCTGCCAGGCTCTCCTGGAAGTCGCCATTGACGACGGCGATGCGGTCGCGCGACTGGTCGTACAGCTTGGCGGCGCGGCGCCGGAACAGGACGGTCGCGATCGCCAGCGGGATCACAACAGTAAAGACGCACAGTGCCAGCTCGGCGTTGAAGATCACCAGGGCGGCGCCGACGCCGGCGAACGTCACGAACGCGACGAGCGCGGACAGCAGCCCGTTCTCGATCAACGATTCAAATTGGTCCACGTCGGTGGTCATCCGGGTCATGATGCGCCCAGCCATCTCGCGTTCGTAATAGTCCAGCGAGAGGCGTTGGAGCTGGGCCCAGATCCTGATCCGCAGGGACAGCATGACGCGTTGGGCCGTGCGGCCGGTGACGAACGTCTCGCCGATCTCGATGATCAGGTCGGCCAGTGTCGCGACCAGGTAGATGCCGGAGGCGGCGAACAGGACGGTTTCAAGCCCCTGGCTGACGCCCTGGTCGATGCCCGTGCGGACCAAGACCGGCCCAATCAGCGAGGCGACGGCGTCGAGCACCACCAGCAACAGCCCCAGCAGCAGCGGGCGGCGGAACTCACGCAGCAGCCCCCACAGGCTGAAGTCCCTGTTGGGCCGGGTTTCCTTCCCAAGATCGACGACGGCGGCGTCCCGCACCGGCCGCAGCGCCGCCACGCGTGTCAGCAGTTCCGGGGTGGGAGCCAGGTTGCGTCGCCAGCTGCCGCCCCCGCCGCGCCCCAGGCCGGCACCGATACTGGGCGCGCCTATGGCCGAGCCCGCGCCCGGGGCCGTCCCAGATCCCTGGGGCCTTCCCCACGCTGCTGCCGTAGTTCCCGATGTTGGTCCCGGCACAGCCTGAGCGGTCTTCCGTGCCGTATAGGCGGCAAGCGCTTCGATACTCCCGCCTGCAAGCGGCGGGCCGTCGTCGTCCTGGACGAAGCCTGTCAGTAGGGAGCGGTAGATTGCGCTTGTGGCCAGCAGGCGCTCGTGGGTGCCGGTGGCCGTGATCCGGCCGCCGTCGAACACGATGATCCGGTCCGCGAGGTGAAGGGAGGACAGCCGATGGGCCACCAGGAGCGTGGTCCGCCCGCGGGTGACCTCGCGCAATCCGTCATGGATGGCTTCCTCGGTCCGTGCGTCAACGGCGCTCGTGGCGTCGTCGAGGATCAGGATGCGGGGGTCCGCCACGATGGCCCTAGCCAGGGCGATCCGCTGGCGTTGGCCGCCGGAGAGGATCAGTCCGCGCTCGCCCACCATGGTGTCGTAGCCGGCTGGCAGGGCTTGGATAAAGCCGTGCGCCTGGCAGATCCGGGCGGCCTCCTCGATCTCCGCGTCGGTGGCATCGGGGCGGCCGTAGGCGATGTTGGCCCTGACGGTGTCGGAGAACAGGAAGCTTTCTTCAAACACCGATCCGATCCGGCGGCGCAGCGAGTTCAGGGCAACGTTCCGGACATCGTGGCCATCGACCAGCACCGCCCCGGATTGCGGATCGTAGAACCGGGAGACCATGAGGCTGACCGTTGATTTGCCGCTGCCGCTGGGACCCACCAACGCCACCCGCTCCCCCGCGTGGATCCGGAAGCTGACGCCGTCCAGCACGGTCTTCGCGCCGCCGTCGGCCGCGCCCAGGTAGCTGAAGCCCACATCGCGGAACTCGATGTCACCGGCGACGTCGGGAAGGGTCACCGCATTGGGGACGTCGGCGATGGCCGGTTTGAGGTCCAGGAGCTGGAAGATCCGCTCCAGCCCGGCGCGCGCCTGCTGGCCGATGGTGAGCAGGCCGGCCAGCTGCCGGGCGGGCGCCATGAGCTGGGCAACGTAGGTGGAGAACGCCAGGAAAGTGCCGAGGGTGATGTCGTGCTGCAGGACCAGGAAACCGCCGACGGCGAGCACGGCCACCTGCCCCAGCGACGGGATGGCCTGCAGGAGCGGCTGATACCGGGCCTGCAGGCGGGTGGCACGCATCTGCGAGCCATAGAGTTTCCCGGCGGAGTCGGCAAGCCGTTCGATCTCGTGCTGTTCCTGCCCGAAGGCCTTGACCACGCGGACGCCGTTGACCACCTCGTCAACGATTTGCACCACGTCCCCCTCACGCTGCTGGGCGTCCCAGGTGGCCGGAAAGATGCGCCAACGCATGCGGTAGGAGACAAATAACAGGGCCGGCGCCATGACGAGGCTGATGATGGCCAGCAGCGGCGAGAGGTACAGCATGACGACGATGGACAGCACCATCATGAGGATGTTGCCGCTCATGATGGGCAGGAAGGAGAGCAGCCCCTGGACCAGTGCCGAGTCGGAGTTGGCGCGCGCCACCAACTGTCCCGTGGGCATCCTGTCCAGGTTGCCGGCGTCCATGGTCTGCAGGTGCCGGTGCATGTCGTTGCGAAGGTCGTACTGGACGGACAGTGCCACCCGGCCGCCACGGTAGCGGCGCAAATAGGAAAACCCGAACGTGGCAATGCCCAGGAAGATCAGCAGCGCCAGCCACGGCCACAGCGGCGATGTGGGGACCAGGATGACGTTGTCCACGATCTGCCGGGTGACCAGCGGGACGATCGTCTGTGCCGTGCTGCCCAGGACGGCGGCCCCGAAGGAAATGACCATGTCCGCCCGGTGGCGCATCAGGTAGCCCCACAACCGGCGCACCCAACCGGGCCCGCCGGACGAGCCGTCCGGTGGAGCCGGGACTTCGGTTGCGGGGCCGCGGTCCCTGACCTGGGTCATGCCGGGGCAGACCCCTCGGCACTGGGCCCGGGCGTGCCAGTTGGCGCTGTGCCGGGCACGACGGCGGCGCGTGCGTCCCGCTGTTCGGCATACCGCGCGCTGACGGCTTCGTTGAGCCAGCCCAGCGTGTCAAGCAATTGCGCCGGCTGCTCCGTCCGGGCGGTCACACTGCGAAGCTCCGCCGCCATCGCCGCATCGGCACGGGAGAGCGCGGCCCACCCGTTTTCGGTGAGCCGCAGGCCCGCGGCCCGCTGATCCGCCGCCACGTCGACGCGGTCAAGGAACCCCCGTTCGCACAGGGAGGCGACGGCGGCGCTCACCGCCGGGCGGCCCAGCGCCAGTCGGGTCGCGACCCGTGAGGCGATCTCGTCCCCGGCGGACACGGCCGCCAGCACCCGGTAGTGCGGCAGGCTCAACTCCCCCAGGGAGCGTTCCAACAACCGGGACACGCGCACCAACGCCCTGACTGCCGCCACCGCAGGATCCGGCTCACCGCGGAACTCCCTGATCTTCTCCATGCGTCAAGCGTAAGCACTTTGTTCGGTCATCGAACCATATTTTTTGCTGTGAATTTGCTGCTTCGATTCGGCGCGGGGCTGCTGTGGTGATCCGCTCCCGGCCGGCCGCGGGCGAATCACCACAACGGCCCCCGCATGGCAAAAAGTCGGCCCGCCCCAGGGATGGGACGGGCCGGCTTGAAAAACGGAGACTACGTGCGCGCGGGCAGCGTGGTCGGCTTGTACGACGGTCGCGTGGATTCGAACGCGGTGATGGCCGGTTCGTCGCGCAGTGTCAGGCCAATGTCGTCCAGGCCCTCCAGCAGGCGCCAGCGGGTGTAGTCGTCGATCTGGAACGGGGCCACAACGGTCCCGGCCGTGACCATCTTGGCCACAAGGTCCACCGTGACGTCCGTGCCGGGCGCGTTTTCCAGGACCTTCCAGATCAGCTCGATGTCGTCCTGGGCCACCTCGGCAGCAACCAGGCCCTGCTTGCCGGAGTTGCCGCGGAAAATGTCGGCAAAGCGGGAGGACAGCACGGCCTTGAAGCCGTAGTCCTTCAGCGCCCACACGGCGTGCTCGCGGGAGGATCCGGTGCCGAAGTCGGCGCCGGCCACCAGTACCGAGCCGGCTTTGTACGGTTCCTGGTTCAGGATGAACTCGGGATTCTTGCGCCAGCTGGAGAACAGGGCGTCCTCGAAGCCGGTGCGGGTGATCCGCTTCAGGTAGACGGCGGGGATGATCTGGTCCGTGTCAACGTTGCTTTGGCGCAGCGGGACACCGACACCGGTGTGGGTGGAGAACTTTTCCATGGGTGGGGTCCTTACGCTACGTTGCTTGCGGATGGGGTCTCGACAGGCTCGACCACCGGGTCCAGGTCCGACGGCGAGCTGAGGGTTCCGCGGACGGCAGTGGCGGCCGCCACCACGGGAGAGACCAGGTGGGTGCGCCCGCCCTTGCCCTGCCGGCCCTCAAAGTTGCGGTTGGAGGTCGACGCGCAACGCTCGCCCGGGCCAGTTGGTCCGGGTTCATGCCCAGGCACATGGAGCAGCCGGCAAAACGCCATTCGGCGCCAAAGTCCAGGAACACCTTGTCCAGGCCCTCGGCCTCGGCTTCCAGCCGGACGCGTGCGGATCCGGGCACCACCATCATGCGGATGTTGGGGTCCTTTTCGCGGCCGCGGACAATGTCGGCCGCGGCGCGCAGGTCCTCGATGCGGGAGTTGGTGCAGGAGCCCAGGAACACCGTGTCGACACGGATGTCCTTCATGGGCGTGCCGGCCTCCAGGTCCATGTAGGCCAGGGCGCGCTCGGCGGCGGCCTTCGCGTTCTCGTCGCCGAAGTCCTCGGGTGAGGGGACGGCGTCGTTCAGGGAAACGCCCTGGCCCGGGTTGGTGCCCCAGGTGACGAACGGTTCCAGGGTGTCGGCGTCCAGGAAGACCTCGGCGTCGAATTCGGCGTCGTCCTCGGTGGTCAGGGATGACCAGTACTCGACGGCGGCATCCCACTCGGCGCCGACGGGTGCGTGCGGGCGGCCCTTCAAGTACTCGAAGGTGGTCTCGTCCGGGGCGATCATGCCGGCGCGGGCGCCGGCCTCGATGGACATGTTGCAGACGGTCATGCGGGCGTCCATGGACAGTGCCCGGATCGCGGAGCCGCGGTATTCCAGGACGAAGCCCTGGCCGCCGCCGGTGCCGATCTTGGCGATGATGGCCAGGATGATGTCCTTGGACGTCACGCCGGGGCGCAGGGTGCCCTCGACGTTGATGGCCATGGTCTTGAACGGCTTCAGCGGCAATGTCTGGGTGGCCATGACGTGCTCGACCTCGGAGGTGCCGATGCCGAACGCCAGGGCGCCCACGGCACCGTGCGTGGAGGTGTGGGAGTCGCCGCAGACAACCGTCATGCCCGGCTGGGTCAGGCCCAGCTGGGGACCCACCACGTGGACGATGCCCTGTTCGGCGTCGCCCAGGGAGTGCAGGCGCACGCCAAACTCGGCGCAGTTGTTGCGCAGCGTCTGGATCTGCGTGCGGCTCGTGAGGTCGGCGATCGGCTTGTCGATGGCCAGCGTCGGGGTGTTGTGGTCCTCCGTCGCAATGGTCAGGTCCGGGCGGCGCAGCGGGCGGCCGGCCAGGCGCAGACCCTCGAAGGCCTGCGGCGAGGTCACTTCGTGGATGAGGTGAAGGTCGATGTAGAGCAGGTCGGGCTGGGCGGCGTCGCCGTCCCCCTCGCCCTGCTTGACAACGTGGTCGCGCCAAACTTTTTCGGCCAGCGTCTTCGCGGTCTTCCGCGGAGTCGATGTCGAAACGGTCGGCACCTGCGCTGAGTCGCGCGCTTCGGGTGTGGTTGCCTCGGACACAGCAGCTCCCTTCATCTCTTGAGCGGCCCGGCCCCGGAATTTGGGGTCACGGATGCTCTTTTACGGTTTGTCTGATTCCCACTGTTCCAGTGTTGTCGGCACTGAAGCCAGCCCGTCGATTTGCATCTCACATAATGAGACGTCAATATCATTACATGGACAATTCTAGTGGCGTTGGCGTCATCGATAAAGCAGCCCTCGTGCTTGATGCACTGGAGGCCGGACCCACCACCTTGGCTCAGCTTGTTGCGGCCACCGGTTTGGCCCGTCCCACCGTGCATCGCCTGGCACTTGCCTTGGTACATCACCGGCTGGTCAGCCGGGACATGCAGGGGCGGTTCGTGCTCGGCAGCCGGCTCGTGGAGCTGGCCTCTGCCGCCGGCGAGGACCGCCTCATTGCGGCCGCCGGCCCCGTGTTGCTGCAGTTGCGCGACTCCACCGGCGAAAGCGCGCAGATTTTCCGCCGCCAGGGCGATTCCCGCGTGTGCGTGGCATCCGCGGAGCGCCCCATCGGCCTGCGCGACACCATCCCCGTGGGCACCCAGCTAACCATGAAGGCCGGCTCCGCCGCACAGGTCCTGCTGGCCTGGGAGGACCACGAGCGCCTGCTCGAGGGCCTGCACAACGCCCGCTTCACCCCCACGGTCCTGGCCGGCGTCCGGCGTCGCGGCTGGGGCCAGAGCCTGGGCGAACGCGAGCCCGGCGTCGCCTCGGTTTCGGCACCCGTGCGCGGACCGTCGGGCCGGGTCATCGCGGCTGTGTCCATCTCCGGACCCATCGAGCGCCTCACCCGCCAGCCCGGCCGCCTGCACGCGGAGATTGTCTGCAACGCCTCCCGCATCCTCACTGAGGCGCTGCGGAAGTCCGCGGACTAACCCACCGGATTCTGTGTTGCAGTTGTTGGACGAAAATGCCCCGTTTTAGGGATATTTACGCCAACAACTGCAACACAGATTTCCCGGCAGGTAGGGTTTTGCCATGACCAATTTCGGGGTATTCCTGCGCGGCATCAACGTCGGCGGCATCAACATCAAAATGGCCGATCTCCGCACCGCCCTGACCGCGCTTCCCATCACTGGCGTGAAGACGCTGCTCGCCTCTGGAAACGTCGTCTGCTCGGCCCGGACGGATGGGCCGGCCGTGAAAACGCTCGTGGAAAACTGCCTGCGGGAAAACTTCGGCTACGACGCCTGGGTGGTGGTCCTGGACCAGGCCCAATTGGCGGCCATCATCGAGGCCTGCCCATACCCGGCCGACAACAAGGAACAGCACAGCTACCTCACCCTGTCCTCGGATCCGGCCATCCTGGACGAGCTGGAGCAGCTGGGCCGCGAACTTCCCGACACCGTCCTGGCCCGGCTCAGCCCCGAATCATTGGCCTGGCTGGCCCCGGCCGGCGGCACCCTGGACAGCCCGTTCAGCAAGCTCTCCGCCAAGGTCAAATACAAGAGCACGACGACGACCCGCAACTTGCGCACCATGCTCAAGGTGCGCGACGCCCTGGGTTCCTGACGCCCGGCGAACACGCTTCAAAGGGATGGTCCACCCGCTTCATGACGGGTCGAAGTAACAACCGCGAGTGGAAGCGAAGGGGTTTTGGCCCGGTGTTGGCGGGGCGTGTAGCTTCGGTCATCACCGCGTCCCCCAGAGATTGAGTTGTGCCATGACACACGAGCCCGCCGCATCGTTCCTCACCGATCCGGACTTCGCCCAACAGTCCCTGGAGAACACGGCGCTGGTCCACGCCAGGTTCGTCCGGCCCGGCGCCGACGGCACCGGCTCGGCCCTGCAGATCGGGCTCCACTTCGAGGGCGATTCGCTGCTCGCGCCCGGCGGCACCCTACCGGCCCGCAACCACGCTGTCAGCCGCGGCATGGTGAACAAGGTGGCCACCGGCGTCGAACCCAACACCGAGTACCGTCTCACCATGACCATCAAGGGCGCGGGCCTGATCTGGGGCATCTTTGACGCCGAAAACGAGCCCTACTACCGCGGATTCGCGGCCGGCGGACCCATCACCGACCGCTACAAGGGCATGACCACCCCCGGCGGCGGCACCGAATGGGAAACCGTGGAGGCCACCATCATCACGGGGCCGCGCACCACCGAACTCCATGCGTTTTGCATCCTGGCCGAGAACACCGGCCCCGGCTGGTGCGATTCCATGACGGTCACCCGGATCGGCCCGGCAGCGCACGCCGTGGAAGCGCCTGCCACCTGGGCGGTGCCGCCGGCGTCTGCGAACACGTTCCCCGTGACCATCCCCGCGATCCGGCAGTTCGCCCCCACGGAAGGGCTCTGGTCCCCTGCCGCCGGCGTCAGTGCCGTCGCCGTGGATGTGGAAGCGGCCGGCGTGCTCGACGGCGTTGCCCGGCTTCTCGCGGCCCAGCTCACCGAGTCCGGGGCCGGGCAGGAGGTCGGCGTGGTGGCCGTCTCGGGCGAGGACGTACCGGCCGACGCCGTCCACCTCACCCTGGGCGAAGTGGACCTCAGCGGTGCCTCCGCCAAGGCACGGGAGCTAGCGGCGGAGGCGTATGAACTCCACATCACCACGCACGGCGTGCGCGTGGTGGCAGGCGGTGCGGCCGGGGCGTTGTACACGGGGTCAACCCTGGTGCAGGCGCTGAAGTCGGCGGCGGCTCTGCCGGCCGGAACCGTCCTCGATTTCACGGAGCAGAAATATCGCGGCCTGCAGGTGGATTCGGGCCGGCGGTTCTACACGATCGACTGGCTCAAGGACCAGATCAAGGACCTTGCCTACACGAAGCTGAACACGCTTTCCGTGCGGGTCAAGGACAATGAGGGGCTGCGCATCGAAAGCGGGGTGCTGCCCAAGATCATGGACACCACCCCCGGCGGCGGGTTCTGGAGCAAGGCCGAGATCAAGGACCTCGTGGCCTTCGCCCGGCAGTACCACGTGACGGTCATTCCGGAGTTCGACATCCCCGGCCACTCCGACATGGACACGCTGGTCTACCCGGAGTACATGTTCCCCGGCGGCGAGGGCGAGGCGGCCGGCTGGGACTACTCGCGCGCCGACGTCCGCCAGTTGCTGATCGACGTGTTGCGCGAAACCGGTGAAACCTTCGAGAGCCCCTTTGTCCACGTGGGCGGCGACGAATTCTTTGGCCAGGACCACCCCCATGCCCTGGAGTGGATCCGGGCCCACACCGGGGACCAGGAGGCCACGAGCGTTGACGCCTACCTGGAATTGTTCAACGAGGTGGCAGCCGGGCTGGCACAGGCCGGCTTCAGGACCATGATGTGGAACGACATGATCAACGGCAAGAACACGGTGGTGGAGCTGAGCCGCGACATCACCATCGTCTACTGGGCCGAAATCTACGAGTCGTTGTCCGCCGAGGAGCTCATCCACCAGGGTTACGAGCTGATCGGCTCCTCCTCGGATTTGTACCACGACCTCTGGCCGCCGCTGGATAAGTCCCAGAAGCCCAATATGACCATCAACCAGCCGCTGCCGGAATACCAGTGGCAGACGTATTTGAGCCCGTTCATGTACTCGCGCGGCTGGTCGGACCCCGAGCAGTTGACCCCTGCCGCCGAACCGGGTTCGCTGGGCCAGATCTTCCCCATTTGGGACGATGCGCACGGCTGGGCGCCCGAGGAGCTCTTGACGCAGACCCTGCTCCCCCGCCTGCGGATCCATGCGCAGTCCGTCTGGAACTCACCTGCCCCGGTAGCCTCCTTCGCCGAGTTTGACCCGTACCTGCGCTTCCTGGGCCACGCCCCGTTCTTTGGGCAACATGGCTAGCCGGTCTCGACAAGCTCGACCACCGGCAACTGAACCCGAGGACCGGCAATTGAGCCCGAGGACCGGTGATTGAGCCCGAGGACCGGTGATTGAGCCTGTCGAAATCATTGTGCGGCGGCCAGCGCATTCCGGAACGCCCGGTAGCGGGCAATCTCAGCTTCGACGGGCTCAACCACCAGGGTTTCGGCCGTGGCGCCGACGTTCTCGCGCAGGCGCTTGCGGGCCAGCCGGGCCCGGCCGCGGGCCCCTGCCGCGGCCAGGAATTTACTGGTCACGGCCAGGAAGATTCCCAGCACGACGCCGGCCGCCACGAGCAGTGTCGGCACGGGCCAGCCCTCAACCCTGGGTGCGGCGGGCACCGGCATTTGGAAATAACCCAGCAGTGCCAAAACGCCCAGCCAGCCCAGTCCGGCCACGGCGGCGAACAACGCGAGCCATTGGAAGATCGAGAACACCGGCCACCACCAGGCCCGCGCATTGGCCTTCACATCGGTTGCGGCAACGGCCTGGTCCAGGGCGTCCGGCAGGCCCGGGCGATTGCTGCGGGCGGCGGCACGGATGGCGGCCCGCCAGGGCCCCGGGGATCCTTCGGACGCGGCCTCGGCAAAGGTGCGGACGGCCGAATCGAGCTGTGCCTGTTCCGCGACACCGGCGGGCGGCAGCGAGGTGCGGTTGACGCCGGAATCGCCCTCGCGGCGCAGGCTCAGCCGGCGCAGCGGGTCCTTGCGGAATCGGGAGAGCCACCGCGTCACGGGCCAGCCGGTCTGCCGGGTGGCGTCCAGGCGGTGGGAGGCCCGCACCGCCGACACGACCGTCTCGACATGCGCCGCCTGCTCCAGTCCGCGCACCAGGGCCTTGCGGTCCTCCTGGTGGACTCCGGCCGCATCTCCTGCACCGGAAGCCTCGCCGAGGTCCCGGGCGGCCACCACCACATCGGCTGCCAGCCGGGCCGATTGCGCCGCCTTGGCCCTGGCCACGGCGGCCACGCGCCCGCGCAGTTCCCGGATCCCGGTCCCGGTAACCGCGGAAACGGGCAACACGGTGACCTTTGCCAGGCCGTCCCGGTCCAAGATGGCGGCCAGCGACTCCGTCACGGGGGCCACCTCGGCTGGCGCCAGCCTGTCAATCTGGTTGAGCACCACCAGCGTCACGGCGGCGTGGGTGGAAAACGGCCTGATGAAGTCATTGTGGATCGCCGCGTCCGCATACTTTTGCGGGTCCACCACCCACACCAGCACATCGACCTGGCCGGCAAGGCGGGCCACGGTTTCCCGGTTGGCAAGTTGCACGGAATCAAAGTCGGGCAGGTCCAGCAGCACCAGCCCGCCGGCGTCGTCCGCCAGCTCCGGCACGGGGGTTCCCTCGCGGCGATCGGTGATTTCCAGCCAGTCCAGCAGCGGCGCGCTTCCCGCGGCACCCCACACCATGGCCAGCGGCTCGCTGGTGGTGGGGCGGCGGACGGCCACGCGGGCCGCATCCGTTCCGGCCACGGCGTTGAAGAGTGACGATTTCCCGCTGCCAGTGGCCCCGAAGAAGCCCACCACGGTGTGGTCGGCGCTCAGCGAGCGGCGCGAGGAGGCCCGCTCCAGGACGTCGTAGGCGCGCTGCAGCGCCGCGTCCGCGAGGCGGCCCTCGCCCAGTTCGCGGGCCTCGTTGAGCGCCTCCAGGCGCCGCGCCAGAGAGGACTCGGTGCGCGCCACGCGGTGCCGGCTCATGCGCCCTCCCCCAGCCGGGCCAGCCTGTGCGCCAGCTCCTCGAGCCTTTCCACCTGCGGCGAGGCCCCCGATTGGAGCGGGCCTATCCGGTCCAGGAACCGCTGCTGCTGGGTGTCCAGCAGTGCCGTGGTCCGGGCCTGCAGTGATTGGCGGGCCTGGTGGGCCAGGCGCCGCACGGCGTCCTCGCCGAAGACCGCCTCCAACAGTTTTTGGCCGACGACGGCGGTGCCCCCGGCGATCCCGATCTCCGCTCCCGTCAGCCCCCCTGTGAGTGAAAATACGACGACCATCAACACCACGCCGAGGCCGTTCACCCCGAAGGAGAGCCACCGCGCCTGGGAGCGCTTGGCGGCCCCCTCGGAGCGGATCATGGCGAGCACGTCTCCTTGCCAGGCCCGGATTTCGGCGGCCACGGCCGCGGGGAAATCGTCGGTGACGCCGGAGAGGTCCTCCGTGCCCAGCAGTGCCCGGCCCGCGGGGTCGGCCCGCCACCGCTGGTCTGCGTCCTCGGCCGCACGGGCGGCCTGGTCCACCACGACTGCCTGCAGCCCGGTTTCGATGGCGGTTTCCACCTTCACGGCGGGCGGCGGCTGACCCTTGAAGAAGGCGCCCACGCGGTCCCGGATCCTGCCGATGCCGCTTTCCAGGGCACGGAAGAAGTCGCCCGTACCCACGAAGTCCTGCCATCTGGCCAAGACTTCACCGCGGAGCAGGGAGCCGTCGCTGGTGGCGCGGGCGACCTTGGCGGCGGCGTCATCAAAGGCGGCAACGACGTCGTCGGCCAACTGCTGGCTTGCCTCATGCTGTTCCGTGGCGGCCCGGGCCACCACGCCCACCTTGTCCGCGAGCGAGCGGATGGTGCCGTTGAGCGTGCGCCGGGCAATCTCGGCCCGTCCGGCCGAGTCCGCGGCCAGTTCCCGCAGCCACGCCGCAATGGGTGCGCTCACGCGGGCAGGCACCATGCCCAGTTTGTCGAGCTCCGCCTCCGGCACCACGAACAACCTGGATTCGGCGAGCCCCGCGCGGGAGAGCATGGCCCGCAGGTCCTCGGCAACCTCGTCCTCGGCGCCCGGGGGCACGCGGTCCAGGACCACCGCCACCATGATGTCGCGGGAGGCGGCGTCGACGAGCAGCTTCCACGGCACGGCGTCGGCGTACCTGTTGGCGGTGGTGACGAACAGCCACAGGTCGGCGGCGGCGAGGAGTTGGCCGGCAAGTTGCCGGTTGTCATCGGAGATGGAGTCGACGTCCGGGGCATCCAGCAGCGCAACCCCCTCCGGGACGGCGGGGTCGGCCACGAGTACCAGCGAGGCCATGGCGGAGGCGTCGGGCGTGGCGCCGGCCTCGGTGGAGGGGGTGCCGGGCACGGCCAGTTCGCCCCTGACCCGGGCAAGGGACGGCAGCACCCGGTTGGACGTGAACCAGGCGGCGTCCCGGGGGTGGTGCAGCAGGATGGGCTGGCGGGTGGTGGGCCGGATGGCGCCGGCCCGCGTGACGGGGTGCCCCACGAGCGCGTTGACGAGGGTCGATTTTCCGGCGCCCGTGGATCCGCCCACCACGGCCAGCAGCGGGGCGTCCAGGCTGCGGTAGCGCGGCAGGATGTAGTCGTCGAGCTGGCCAAGGGCGGCACCGGCCGTCCGGCGGGCCGGCTCGACTCCCGGCAGTTCCAAGGAAAATTCCACCCCGGCCAGTTCGGCGCGGACCTCTTCGAGCAGCGAAATGGCGGCATGCTGCGCTCGCGCGGCGTCGCCGTTGGGGTCGGACATGCTCGAATTGCTGGGGCTCACAGCTTCATCATGCCAGTTCAATGGTCACTACAAAGGCGAATCGGCCTGCGGGCACGAAAAAGGCCGGGAATCTTTTCAGATTCCCGGCCTTCAAATGTGACCCCAGCGGGATTCGAACCCGCGTTACCGCCGTGAGAGGGCAGCGTACTAGGCCGCTATACGATGGGGCCCTAATACATTCGATTTTGCTCAACGAACTTCAGAAATATTACCCGAAGTTTGCTTCACACGCCAATCGATAAGACGGCTTTTGCAAGCGCTGGGATACCAGGACTCGAACCTAGAATGTCGGTACCAGAAACCGATGTGTTGCCAATTACACCATATCCCAATGGCGGCGTTCTGCCGTGAAGCTCCGGTTGTTTCCCGGCCCTTCAGCGGCCCTCGCGCCGGGATAAAACTATACCTGACCTTTTGCCAGAGTCCAAAACGAGAACGCGCTTTTTGCGTGAGGCGTGCGTCACATGGGCTAAAGCCCCGTGGACAGGGCCAGCGCAGCCAGCTCGGCCAGGCCGGCGATCCGGCGCACCCGGCCGTCCTCGGCGTGCGACGGCGCCACCGCACCCGTGCGGTTCAGCCAGATGCCCTGCAGCCCCGCCTGCACGGAGCCGATGCCGTCGAGCAGGTAGTTGTCCCCCACGTAGAGGGTTTCCCCGGGCCGGGTGCCCAGCTGGCGGCAGCCCTCCAGGAACGCCTCGGGCTTGGGCTTGGCTGCGTTGACGGTGTCAATGCCCACCAGGACGGTGATGCGCTGCAGCCCGGCCATGTCGAGTTTGGCGCGCTGGTAGGCATGGACGTTGTTGCTGACGGCGCCGTAGGGGATGCCGTGGGCGTCCAGCGCATCCAGGATGGGCACCACGTCCGGGTAGGCGTTGATGAAGCCGGGCTGGGCCTTTTCGAAGTCCGCAATCCAGGCCTGTTCCGCGCGGTCATCGAAACCGGCAATGCCAAAGTGGGCAAAGACGGCCCGGGCCCGCAGCCCGCGTTGTTGGGCGAACGTGAATTCGCCGGCCACGAAACGGTCGTAGTAGTTGTCCGCGTCCGCCATGTACAGCGCGGCGAAGGCGTCCCAGTCGGAGGGGCCAAATCCGTCCACGAGGGGCCGGCTGGCGGCGATCATGGCGTCCTTCATGGCCTGGTGCAGGTCCACCAGGGTGTCGTCGATGTCAAACAAAACACCCCCGACCGGCGCCAGGGCGGCGCACGGTGCGGGGGTGTTGTTCAAAGCTGTGCCGGTCACGGAATTCCTAGCCGCGGAACGCCGTCAGGCGGGCCAGGGAGGAGTCCTTGCCCAGGATCACCATGGACTCGAACAGCGGCGGGGAGATGCGGCGTCCGGACAGTGCCGTGCGGACGGGCCCGAATGCCAGGCGGGGCTTCACTCCGAGGCCCTCCACGAGCGCATCCTTGAGTGCGGCCTGGATGGCCTCGGCGTTCCAGTCCGCCAGCGGCGCCAGGGCGGCCAGGGCGGCGTCCAGGACCTCGGTGAGGTTCTCCGGCAGGCCCTTGCGGGCGTCGTCGGCGACGTCGACGGCGTCGTCGGCCTTAAACAGGAAGGCGAGCATCTCGGGGGCCTCGCCCAGCAGGGTGATGCGTTCCTGGACCAGCGGGGCGGCCTCGGTGAGGATTTCCTCCTCGCGGGCGGTCAGGGTCTCCCCCACGACGCCGGCGGCCTGCAGGTACGGGACCAGGCGGTTGCGGAAGTCGGTGGCCTCGAGCATGCGCACGTGCGTGCCGTTGATGGCCTCGGCCTTCTTGATGTCGAAGCGTGCCGGGTTGCCCAGGACATCGTGGATGTCGAAGTTTTCCACGAGCTGTTCCACCGTGAAGATGTCCTCGTCGGCGGAGAGCGACCAGCCCAGCAGCGACAAGTAGTTCAGCAGGCCTTCGGGGATGAATCCGCGGTCCCGGTGCAGGAACAGGCTGGATTCGGGGTCGCGCTTGGAGAGCTTCTTGTTGCCGCCGCCCATCACGTAGGGCAGGTGGCCGAACAACGGCATGTACTGGGCCACGCCCACGGCATACAGGGCCTCGTACAGGGCCACCTGGCGGGGTGTGGAGGAGAGCAGGTCCTCGCCGCGCAGGACGTGCGTGACGCCCATGAGGGCGTCGTCCACGGGGTTGACCAGGGTGTACAGCGGTGCGCCGTTGGGACGGACGATGGCGTAGTCCGGGACTGATCCTGCCTTGAAGGTGATCTCGCCCCGGACCAAGTCTGTGAAGGTGATGTCCTTGTCCGGCATGCGCAGTCGCAGGGCGGGCTGGCGGCCCTCGGCCTTGAATGCGTCAATCTGCGCGGCCGTCAGGTCACGGTCAAAGTTGTCGTATCCAAGCTTAACGTCCCGGCCGGCAGCCTTGTGACGATCCTCGACCTCTTCGGGTGTGGAATAGGACTCATAGACGTGTCCGCCGGCCACCAGCTTGGCGATGACGTCCTGGTAGATGTCCCCGCGCTGCGACTGGCGGTAGGGCTCGTGCGGGCCGCCGGTTTCAACGCCCTCGTCCCAGTTGATGCCCAGCCAGGTCAGGGCGTCGAGCAGCTGCAGGTAGCTTTCCTCGCTGTCCCGCTTGGCGTCGGTGTCCTCGATGCGGAAGATCAGCTTGCCGCCGGTGTGCCGGGCGTAGGCCCAGTTGAACAGTGCGGTGCGGATCAGGCCCACGTGGGGCGTTCCGGTGGGCGACGGGCAGAACCGTACGCGGACGGGGGTTTCGGCGGTGACAGTGGGGATCTGGGCTGCGTTAGTCATGATGGTTCCAGTTTAGACGCCCGACGGCGCATTCCGGACGGCTGCGGCCCCAGCAGGGCTCCCGTTCGCGAAAAATGCCACCGTTTCCGCTTTCGGCCACCCGTATAGGTGAAAGCGAAAAGCGGAAACGGTGGCAGGAACCGCGTGCGTTAGCTGAACAGGGCGTTCTTGGGTTCGTTCTTCTTCACGAACTGCCAACCGAACCACAGGATGACGGCGAAGAACGGGATGGTGCACAGGGTCCACAGGCCCAGCATGTAGACGCTGCCGTCGGGGCTCGTCATGGTGTCGAAGCCGATCAGCACGGTGATGGCCAACAGCGCCACGAGGCCGGCCCAGCTGGTCCACGGCGCGCCGGGCATGGGCAGCGAGGAGACCTTGCCCTTCTTCTTGCGCAGCATGATCTGGCTGGCGAAGATGGTGCCCCAGGTGAAGATCACGCCGATCGAGGCCGTATTCAGCGCGAGGTCGAAGGCGTGCGAGCCGCCGAGCCAGATGTTGAGCAGGATGCCCACCAGGTAGACGCCGGCGATCGACAGGATGGCCGTGTACGGCACATAGCGCGAGGACATCTTGGTCAGCCACTGCGGGGCGTGCCCGTTGTTGGCCATGGTGCGGAAGATCCGGCCAATGGAGTACAGCCCGGAGTTGCAGGAGGACAGTGCGGCGGTGATGACCACGAAGTTCATGACCGAGCCCACCCAGCCCAGGCCCATGGCGCCGAACACCGTCACGAAGGGGCTTTCGCCGGAGTGGTACTGGTCCGAGGGCAGGATCATGGCGAGCAGCGATACGGAACCGACGTAGAAGACCACGATCCGGACCACGACGGCGCGGATGGCCTTGGGCACTTCGCGGGCCGGGTTTTGCATCTCGCCGGCGGTGATGCCCACGAGTTCAATGGCGTTGTAGGCGAAGATCACGGCGTTGAGCACCAGGATCATGACGAGCCCGCCCTTGGGGAACATGCCGCCTTCGACACTGAAGAGGTTGGTCACGCTGGCGTGGCCGGCGCCCACCTGGGCGTTGGTGACCACCATGATGGTGCCCACCACCAGGAACGAGAGAATGGCACCGACCTTCAGGCAGGAGGCCCAGAATTCGAACTCGCCAAACGCCTTCACGCTGAGCAGGTTCACGGCCACCAACAGCACGAGGGCGCAGACGGCGCTTATCTCCACGGGGACGCCGGGGAAGAAGTATTGGAAGTACAGGCCAATGGCGATGAGCTCTGCAATGCCCGTCATGGCCCAGTTGATGAAGTACATCCACCCGGAGAGGTAGGCGCCCTTCTTGCCAAACAGCTCACCGGCGTAGGAGACGAATGAGCCCGACGTCTGCCGGTACATCACCAGCTCCCCCAGGGCGCGCATCAACAGGTAGGCGATCACGCCCGCGATGGCGTAGGAGAAGATCAGGGCCGGGCCGGTGGAGGCCAGTCGTCCGCCGGCTCCCATGAAGAGTCCGACGCCGATGGCCCCTCCCATGGCGATCATGGTGACGTGGCGGCGCGAAAGCGTCCGCTGGTAGCCTTCGGCCGTGATACTTCCGGCGGCGTGGCCCGTGGTGGCCTCGTCGGTGACGTTCTGTGACACGCAAAAATCCTTACGTCGAAAGAGTGCTGCCCGGCAAAACCCCCAAAATGCACGGTTTCCTGTGACGTGGGGCGCAAAGGGCTTGTCTAGCGTACTACGATTTTTTTGCGGTGTGGTGCCACTCACACAACACTTGGTACATAGTGCCCGGGGTTACAGATTCCCGGCAGCCCCTTCCGGGCAACGCAAAAGCCGGGTGCCGCCGTCGAAATTAACGACGGCGGCACCCGGCTTTTCTAATAAGCAGGACCTCTATTTTGGGCACACAGCCGCGAGGGACCCGCTCCAAGCTTGCGAGGAGTGGGAGCGCCTGGGGATCAGCGGCGGACTACGGGGTTGGAGAGACGGCCGATGCCCTCCACCTCAATCTCGTAGCGGTCGCCGGCGTTGAGCAGGTCGACGCCGGCCGGGGTGCCGGTCATGATGACGTCGCCGGGCAGGAGCGTGAACGCGCGGGAGACGATCGAGACGAGTTCGCGGACGCTGCGGACCATCTGGTTGGTGCTGCCGTCCTGGCGGAGCTCACCGTTGAGCCAGCCCCTGATGGCCACGTCGTCGGGGTCCAGTTCGGTCTCGATCCAGGGACCGAGCGGGGCGGAGGTGTCGAAGCCCTTGGCGCGCGCCCACTGGCCGTCGCTGGCCTGGACGTCGCGGGCGGTGAGGTCGTTGCCGCAGGTGTAGCCGAAGATGACCTCGTCCACACGCTCCTCGGGAACGTCCTTGCAGATGCGGCCGATGACGACGCACAGCTCGGCCTCGTAGGAGACTTCCTCGGAGAATTCGGGCAGCACGATCGGTTCGCCCGGGCCGATCACGGAGGTGTTGGGCTTGAGGAACAGCAGCGGGCTCTCGGGGACTTCGTTGCCCAGTTCGCGGGCGTGCTCGGCAAAGTTGCGGCCGACGCCGATGACCTTGCTGCGCGGGATGATCGGGGCCACCAGGCGCACGTCGTCGAGCGGGTATTTGATGGTGGTGGGTTCTACGCCGTTGAAGAACGGGTCGCCCTTGATGACGGTGACAACTTCACTGCCGGGCTCCCCTTCCACAATGCCGTACATGGGGTCATTATCAACTACAAAACGGGCGATTCGCATGGTGCCCAGTGTATCGGGAAAGCCACCTTCGGCTTGCTTTGCGTCTCCAATGTGAAACAGACCCGGACCCGCGAAACAGGCGCTGCGCAGCGCTTGTTTCGCGGGTCCGGGTCTGTTTCGAAGCGGCTGGAAATTACGCCAGGCGGGTCAGCCAGCCGTGCAGGTCCGGGGTGCTGCCGGTCTGGATGCCCAGCAGCTGCTCGCGGATCGCGGCGGTGACCTCGCCGATGCCGGAGCCCGGCGAGGCGATGACGCCGTCGGCCGTCTTCAGCTCGCCGATGGGGGTGATCACGGCGGCGGTGCCGCAGGCGAACGCCTCGGTGATCTCGCCGTTGGCAACGCCGTCACGCCATTCGTCGATCGTGATCTTGCGTTCTTCGACCTTCAGACCGCGGTCGGCGGCGAGCTGCATGACGGAGGAGCGGGTGATGCCGTGCAGGATGTGCCCGTTCAGTGCCGGGGTCACCAGGCGGCCGTCCTTGAATACGAAGAAGATGTTCATGCCGCCAAGTTCTTCGATGGCGTTGTCGTTGAACGGATCAAGGAACAAGACCTGCTTGCAGCCCTGGGCCTCGGCTTCCATCTGGGCGGCCAGCGACGCGGCGTAGTTGCCGCCGCACTTGGCCTCACCCGTGCCGCCTTCGCCGGCGCGGGCAAAAGTGGTGGTGAGCCAGATGGAGACGGGCTTGAGTTCGCCGCCGAAGTAGTTGCCGGCGGGCGAGGCGATGACGCGGTAGGAGACCTCGCGGGCCGGGCGCACGCCCAGGAAGGCCTCGGTGGCGATCATGAACGGGCGCAGGTACAGGGCTTCGCCGTCGCCGGAGGGCACCCAGTCCTGATCGATGGCCACGATCTGGCGCAGGGATTCCAGGAACACCTCGGGGGGCAGTTCCGGCAGGGCCAGGCGACGGGCGGAGGCGTTCAGGCGGGCGGCGTTGGCCTCGGCGCGGAACGTCCAAACGGAGCCGTCGGCGTGGCGGTAGGCCTTCATGCCCTCGAAGATTTCCTGGCCGTAGTGCAGCACCGCGGCGGCCGGGTCCATGGCGATGGGGCCGTACGGTTCAATGCGGGCATTGGACCAGCCGCCCTCGCCGTTGACGTCAACCTTGTAGTCCACGACAGCCGTGTGGTCGGTGAAGTAGTCACCGAAGCCGGGGTTGGCCAGGATCGCGTCGCGCTCGGCACTGCTCTTGGGGTTTTCGTTGCGCTGCTGCGAAAAAGTCAGCTCGCTGGCTGTCTGGGTCATGCTTCCTCCACATGGTTGTGCCCGTCGTCGCTGTTGCCAGCTGGGGCGGAGTCTGTGCTGAGATTCAAGCGCACTGAGAGTGGTAGTGCACCGCCGTTCCAAGCACGCGGCTTTCAGTTACGGTGCACTCACTCTAGTGACACAAGCCTACTCTTGCCAGCCGGGGCCGGCTCGCTAGAGTGAGGCTGCGATGGCGTCGCCCACGGCGCTGGTGGCGCGGGGCGCGTCGGGGCTGCGGGTGGCGATGTCCGCGGCGACTGCCGCCTCGATCTTTGCCGCCGCATCCGGGTAGCCAACATGGTTCAGCAGGAGCGCCGCGGACAGGATTGCCGCCGTGGGATCTGCGATTTGCTTGCCCGCAATGTCGGGAGCGGAGCCGTGTACCGGTTCAAACATGGACGGCGCGGTGCGGTCCATGTTGATGTTGCCGGAGGCGGCCAGGCCGATGCCGCCGGTGACGGCAGCGGCAAGGTCGGTGATGATGTCGCCAAAGAGGTTGTCCGTGACGATGACGTCGAAGCGGGCGGGGTCCGTGACCAGGAAGATCATGGCGGCGTCCACGTGCAGGTAGTCGACCGCGACGTCGGGGAATTCGGCCGCTACGGCTTCCACGGTGCGCTTCCACAGGTGGCCGGCGTAGACCAGCACGTTGTGCTTGTGCACATAGGTGAGCTTCTTGCGGGGGCGTTCGCTGGCGCGGCGGAAACCGTCGCGGACCAGGCGCTCCACGCCGTAGGCGGTGTTGACGGAAACCTCCGTGGCCACCTCGTGCGGGGTGCCCTTGCGCAGCACGCCGCCGTTGCCCACGTACGGCCCCTCGGTGCCTTCGCGGACCACCACGAAGTCGATGGTGCCGGGATTGGCCAGCGGCGAGGCGACGCCGTCGTACAGGAAAGACGGGCGCAGGTTCACGTAGTGGTCCAGGCTGAAGCGGAGCTTGAGCAGCATTTCGCGTTCAATCAGGCCGGAGGGGATGCTCGTGTCGCCGGGGGCGGCACCGACGGCGCCAAAGAGGATCGCGTCATGCCCGCGCAGGGCCTCGATGGTCGCGTCCGGCAGGGTCTCGCCGGTGGCCAGCCAGTGCTCGGCGCCGAGGGCGTAGTCGGTCAGCTTGAGCTCCACGCCCTCGCCGGCGGTCACCTTTTTCAGGACCTTGACGGCCTCCGCGGTGACCTCGGGACCAATGCCGTCGCCGGCAATTACAGCAATGTCAATCGATGCGCTCATGCCTTCAGCCTAACGAAACCATCCACATGATGGTCAACCGATCTCACAATTTGAGACGCTCCTTGATCGAGCCGTAGGCGTCCAGGGCTTCGCGGCGGGTTTCCTGCAAATCCACCATGGGTTGCGGGTACTCCGGTGTCAGCCACTCCGGCACCCACCGGTTGACATACGCCCCGCTGGGATCGAATTTCTTCGCCTGGGTGAGCGGGTTGAAGATCCTGAAGAACGGCGAGGCATCGGCACCCGATCCGGCCACCCATTGCCAATTGGCCGGGTTCGAGGCGGCGTCGGCGTCCACCAGCGTGTCCCAGAACCATTGTTCGCCCGCCCGCCAGTGGATGCCCAGATTCTTCACGAGGAAGCTTGCGGCCACCATGCGCACCCGGTTGTGCATGTAGCCGGTGTGCCAGAGTTCGCGCTGGCCGGCATCCACCAGCGGTATCCCGGTGCGTCCCTGCTGCCAGGCGTGCAGATGTTCGACGCCGGTCCGCCCGCCTCCGTGGTTCGCCACGTCCGCGTCCGGCCTCCGCCACGGGAAGTGGTCAAACTGCGGGCGCAAGTTGTTCGTGGCCAGATCCGGGTGGTGGTAGAGCTGGTGCCAGCAAAATTCACGCCAGCCAAGTTCGGCGGCGTAAACGGCCGGGCCCACGGTTCCGGAAAGCTGCTCGCGGCGCTCCGCCAGCGCGGCCCACACTTGGAAGGGGCTCAGCTGGCCCCACCGCAGATACGGCGACATGTGGCTCGTGCCGTGCCGGTCCGGCCGGTCGCGGGCCTCGGAGTACTCGGCAACCCGGTCCTCAAGGAATTCCGCCAGGGCCTCGTGGCCGGCGGCCGCCGTTGGTGTCCACGCCTCCCGCAGGCCGGCCGCCCAGTCCGGGGCGGTGGGCAACAACGCCCAGCCCTCCAGACTGTCGCTTTCCGGCAACGTCCCGCCATAGCCGCGGCCGGCGTCGGGCACGTCCAGGGGTGCCCGGAAATCATTGGCCGACAACGCCTTCCAGAAGGGCGTGAAGACCTGGTAGGGGTTCCCGGCGCCCGTGCGGACGGTCCAGGGCTCGTGCAGGAGCGAGGCTTGGAAACTTTCGGCGTGCAGCCCCGCGGCGCCGGCCCATTCCTTGACGGCTGTGTCCACGGCGCGTTCCGGCCCGCCATAGCGGCGGTTCCAATACACGGCACCGGCTCCCAGCTCCCCTGCCACGCGGGCTGCCACTTCGGCGCCGGGGCCGCGGCGCAGGATCAACGGGATGCCCAACCCCGCCAGCTCCGTGTGCAAGTCCGCGAGCGCGTGGTGCAGCCACCATTTGGCCGCTCCGCCCAGTGGCCGGATGCCCGCCGACTCCTCGTCCAGGACGTAGAGGGCCGCGGCGGCACCGTCGGCGACTGCGGCCAGCAGCGCGGGGTTGTCCGCCACGCGCAGGTCGTCGCGGAACCAGATCAGGGATGCATTCATGAAGGCGTCTTTCGTTGGCGGGTGTTGGCAGCTCAGCGCATGGCGAGCCAGATCAGGGTCAGGGTGACAAGGAAGCCTGTGAGGTAGTTCAGCCAGAGGAAGCGCTTCCAGGCGGCGTTTGCCGTGGCGGAGACGGCATCGGCGACCCCCAGGTGTGGCGCAATGTTGGCCAGGTACGGCACGGCCAGCAGCGCGGCGAAGGGTGCCGCCGTCCACAGCATCAACACCCCTGCGCCGGCGTAGGCCGCGAAGGCGAACCATACGGTGAACCGGGCGCCCAGCACCGTGCCGATCGAGGCGATTGCACCCTCGCGGTCCGGCACAATGTCCTGCACCGCGCCAAAGGCGTGGCTGGCCATCCCCCACAGGAAGAAGGCCGCCAGGAACGCCCACAGTCCCCCAGTGAAGGGGGCATGGGCCAGGGCCAGGGCATAGACGGCCGGGGAGACAAAGTGCGTGCTGGAGGTCAGGGAGTCCAGGAACGGGCGTTCCTTGAACCGCAGTCCCGGCGCACTGTAGGCCACCACGGCAAAGAGCGAGAACGCCAGGACCGCGTTCGCCGCGGCGCCGCCCTGGGTGGCCAGCACCGCGATGAACGGGACGGTTGAGATGATGGATGCCCAGAGGACGAATCGGTGGTGCCTGCGGTCCAGTACCGCCCCTTCCACGCCTCCCTTGCGGGCGTTGAGGAGGTCGGATTCGTAGTCGAAAACGTCATTGATGCCGTACATGGCCAGGTTGTAGGGGATCAGGAAGAAGACGGTTCCCACCACCCAGACCCAGTCGATCCGCCCCGTTGCCAGCAGATAGGCCGCCGCAAACGGGTAGGCCGTGTTGACCCAGGAGACGGGCCTCGAGGTCACCAGCAGGTTCTTCATTTGCGCCTCCCCTGCGTGAACAATAGCCACAGGCCCGGCAGCAACAAGGCGGCGGCAAGCGGGTAGGCAAAGTCCTCGACGGGCGCCAGCCACACCCGGGCCCCGGCCAGGGTGTTGCCTCCATAGTCGAATAGGCCCGAGCCGATCATGGCGCTGTCAAAGAGGGCCGTCAGGATCATCAGCACCGCCATCGTGACGACGACGGCGGCCACAACGGCGGACTTGGCACGTCGCCGAAGCAGCGCGGCTGCGAAAACTGCGAGCGCCACGGCCACAAAGATCGTGTTGAGCTGGGCGTAGTTCATGGTTTGTTCCCGTCCGTTGGGCGCCTCCGGGGCAGCAGGCGCAGGGCGCCGGTGAACAGGACCATGGTTTGGTAGCACAGGAACAACAGGAAGAAGGCCTCCTCCAACGGCAGCGAAGGCCCAATCATGATCCCCGTCATGAGCCTGGACTCGCGGTGGACGAAAATGCCGGCCGCGATGGCCGAGACATCCCAACTCAGGAAGAAGCCGGTGCCCAGGAGCAGCACGGCCGCGGCGGCCAACGGCCGGGCAAACAAGAACAATTTCCAGCGGGCGTCCAGCAGTCCCATACAGACCAACAGCGCCAGCAGGATCAACAAATAGCTCATGCGCCCCCGGCCCCGGCTGCCGCACGGCGTGCTGCGCCGCGCACCTCGGCGGTTGACGTCGCCGTTGGATCATCGGTTGAATCCGGGTTTGCAACGGCATGGCCCTCCTTGGCGGGTTCGGGCAGGGGCCCGCCGGACCGGTCTCCCCGCACCGACTTGAGCACAAGCTCGGCGCTGATCATGCACAGGGGCACTCCGATGCCCGGGCGGACGGAACTTCCGGCATAGAACAGCCCCGCCACTTTCGCGTTGCTGTTTCCCGGGCGCAGGAACGCGCTTTGTGCCAGGGTGTGCGCCAGGCCCAGGGCGCTGCCCTGCCAGGCGTTGACGTTGTCCTGGAAATCGGCCGGTCCATAGCTGCGCCGCACCACGATGCGATCCGCCAGGTCGGGGGTGTTGGTCCACAGCGCCAGTTGGGCGATCGCGGCATCGGCGACCTTTTCCACCTGGGGTGAGCCGCCGCCGTCGTACCCGCCCTTGCCCCAGCCGGGGATGGCGGGCGCGGGGATCAGCAGGAACAGGTTTTCGGCCCCTGCCGGCGCCACGGAGGCGTCGGTGGCGCTGGGCCGGCACACATAGAGGGAGGTGGTGCCGGCAAGCTCGCGGCCCATGGTAATCCGGTCGAAGTTGTCCTGCCAGTCGCGGGTGAACAGGAGGTTGTGGTGCGCCAGCTGCGGCAATTCGCCGCGGATGCCCAGGCACACCAGCACGGCACTGATCCCCGGATCGGCGCGCCGCCATTTCCTCTCGGACAGGGTGCGCAGTTCCTGCGGCAGCAGGGCCGTCTCAATATGGTGCAGGTCCGCCGCGCCCACCACCACCCGGGCCGGAGTGCGGCGCCCGGCCCCCTCGGCATCGGTCCAGGCGACGGCTTCGCAGCGGGTGCGCTTTCCGGCGGGGCCGGTGACGATCCCGGTGGCATTGGCCCCCGTGATGATCCGGACCCCTGCCCGGCGCACCACCCGTTCCATGGCATCGACGACGGCGGCAAAACCGCCGTGCGGGTACAGCACGCCATCCTGGAGGTCCAGGTGGCTCATCAGGTGGTACAGGGACGGGGCCTTGTACGGGCTGGTGCCCAGGAAGACCGCCGGGTATCCGAGGATTTTTTGCTGGAGCGGGTTGCTAAAGCGGGCTGCCACGAAGCGGTCCAGCGAGGTGGCCAGCAGGCGCGCCAGCCGCGGCGCATGGCGGAGCACGGCCGGGGCGGCCAATCCCCGCAGCGAGCCGAAGGGGTCGTAGAGGAAGTGCTTCTTGGCCAGGGTGTACGCCAGTTCGGCGGAATCCAGATAGTCGGCCAGCCGCTCCCCCGAGCCCTCGTGGTGGGATTCGAACAAGGCCGTTGCGCGTGCACGGCCGGTACGGACGTCGACGGGTTCCGCGCCGTCCCCGTCCCACAGCCGGTAGGCGGGGTCGAGGGCCGTGAGCTCAAGTTCGGCCGCCACGCTGGTACCCATCATGGCAAACCAGTGGTCGATCACCTCCGGCATGAGGTACCAGGACGGGCCCGTGTCGAAGCTGAAGCCCCTGTGCACCCAGCGGCCCGCCCGGCCGCCGAGCACCTCCTGCTTTTCCAGCACCGTCACGGCATGGCCGTCGCGTGCCAGCAGGCCCGCCGTGGCGAGCCCGGAAATGCCGCCGCCGATCACCACGCAGGGGTCGGGATTCACCCCATGGTGCCTGCCACGGGCCTGGGCCAGCATGCGCGTGGCAAATCCGGCATACAAGAATGCGGGCCGGATCCGCCGGCGCCGCCCGCTCACCGTGTCACCGCCGCTGTTCCGGCGGCGCCGGACCCTGTGCGCCAATTTCCGGCACACACCGCAAGGGCAATGCAGGCCTTGCGGTAGCCGGGCACCCTGACCCGGCGGCCGGCAAGCTCCGCGGCGGGAACCCGTTCCAGCTTGACCACCAGGGCCAGGAAAATGTCGTGCGCCAGCCGCACGGCCCTCCTGGCGGGCGGGGAAAGGAACACCATGCCGGCCTTGGCAACCGCCAGGTCGTGGCGGATCTCGGCGAGCAACGCCATTTTGTGCCCGTCGTCGAAGGCCGCCGGATCCAGCTCCGGAAAGTAGCTGCGGCCCAACCCGGAGCTGTCAGCCCCCAAATCCCGCAGGAAGTTCACCTTCTGGAACGCGGCGCCCAGGCTGCGGGCGGCATTGGCCAGTTCCCCGTCATGGCCGCCGGGGGCGCCGTCCATGGCCTGGAACACTTTCAGGCACATCAACCCCACCACCTCGGCGGATCCATAGATGTACTCCTCGAGGCTGTCGGGCGTATGGCGGCTCACGCTCACATCGGTACGCATGGAGGCAAAGAACGGTTTGGTCAGGCTGGTGTCGATGGAGGTGCGCCTGGCCGTCAGGGCGAAGGCATGCACCACCATGTTGGTGCTGTATCCCGTTGCCAGGGCTTGTTCGGTCTCGAGTTCCAGCCGGTCCAGCTGGGCGCACACGGCCGCCGGGTCCAGCCCGGCAGCCTCGGCGGCGCCGTCCACCACCTCATCGGCCACCCGCACCAGCGCGTAGATGTTCTCGATGTCCCGGCGCTCCCTGGAACCGAGCAGCAGGCAGGCCAGGCCGAACGACGTCGAATAGCTGCCAATCACCACGCCGGCGCTGCGGGAGGCCGTCTCCGAATAGTGGCTGAGCGGATCGATTCCCATGGTTAGCTCCTTCGCGCCAGTACGTGGTCACAGATGTGCGCGAGTTCCAGGGCCAGGGACTGCGGCAGCGCCAGGGCGTCCGCCTTGTCCAGGGCCCGGGCCACGAGAGTTTGTGCAAGGTCCAGCGCGCGTTCCTCCGCACCGAGCTCCCGCAGGGTCCTGCGCACCACCTCGGCGTCGGCGTCTCCGCGCCGGAACGCGGCCAGGGTTGCGGTGAATTCGTCCGAACCGGCGGCGAAGGTGGTCAGGATGGTGCGCTTGCCCTCCCGCAGATCGGACTCGACCGATTTTCCCGTCATGGCGGACTGGCCAAAGGTGCCCAAGAGGTCATCGATCACCTGATAGGCCACCCCGATGTCGCGGCCCACGCCGGCGAGGGCGTCCGCCGTAGCCAGGGATTCCCCCGCCAACAGTGCACCTGCGCGCAGCGGCATTTCAAAGGAGTACACGGCCGTTTTCAGCCGCTCCATATTCAGCACCTCGGGCAGCTCCGGCGAGCCTTCCCGCAAGGAAAACAGGAGGTCGTCAAGTTCCCCGGCGGCGGCGGCAAAGATGGCCTCGTGCAGGGTTGCCAGGATCGCGGCACCCTGGGGGTGGCCGCTTGCGGCGGACATGGCCAGGCGCAGCGAACCGGTCAGCAGCAGGTCGCCGGCGATGATGGCGGCACTGTGTCCTGCATGGTCCGCGTCGGGTGCGTCAAAACCCTGTGCCGTTGCCATGTCGCGGTACACCGCGCCAAGGGTGTCGACCCCGCGTCGCACAAAGTCCCGGTCAATGACGTCGTCGTGCACCAGCAGGGCGGCATGGAGCATTTCAAAGGCTGCGGCCAGTTCGCTGCACGACTTCCAGTCCCGCCCGCCGAACGCCGCGTAGCTGCGGAAAATCAACTTGGGCCGCAGCCACTTTCCCCCGGCGACCGTGCCGGCCAGGTGGATGAACAATTCGCCAAACGCCGGGGAAAGGTCCGATGCGCGGCGGCCCTCCGAGGCAAAATGGGCGTCCAGGACACCCTGGACGAGCCCTTGGAAGGCTGCCCAGTCCAACGGGGCGGTGTCGGCGTCCGCCTCCGTGAAGTCGCGCTCGGTGAACTCATTCCGTGCGGCGACAAGCGTCTCACCGGAACGGGAGACGGGGTTCTCATTGCTTGGTGTCATGGCTTTGCATCCCTAGGCATCGAGTGGCTTCGTTGATGGTTAAGGTCGCGCTTCACCGGGGTCCAGCTCAGCCGCGCGTTTGGTCATGGCTGCCACGATGCCGCCGAGGAAGTCGACGATGACGCGCTGGTCGTCGTCGTCGTAGCTGCGCACCTTGTCATCGACATCCATGATCATGGGCATGATCTTCTCCATGGTCTTGCGGACCGATTCCGCACTGGGGGTGATCAGCGTCCGGCGCCGGTCCGTGGGGTGGGGCGTGCGGCAGGCGTGCCCCTTGGCAACCAAACGGTCAATGACGGTGGTGGTTGCGGCAGCCGTCAGATGCAGGGCCTGGGCCAATTCGCCGGGAGAGATGGAGCGTTGCCGCAGCAGGTGCTGCATGGCCTGGAAGTCGGTGTCATTGAGCTCCATCTCGCGCCGCATGATGAATTCCATGACCTCGTTCAGGACCAGGATCTGGCGGACCAGCACGGAGGCCTGGTGCATCGGCCTCGGCGGCCGCCAACTGTTGCCGTCCTCCATGAAGATGCTCCATCCATTGATAATAAGAAAATCTAATTACATACTGGTGGAACAAAGTGGTTTTGTCTAGCAAGGAGTTGTTTGCCGTGGTCACCATCGCAGTGGCAGGCGCCACCGGTTACATTGGCGGGCGGCTGGTGCCCCTGCTCCTGGCGTCCGGCGCCGACGTGCGGGTCCTCAGCCGGCGGCGCGACAAGCTCCGGGACGTTCCGTGGCGCAGCCAGGTGGAGATCCTCGAAGGCTCCATGGAGGATGCGGACACCGCCGCAGCGCTCTGCCGGGGCGCCGACATCGTCTACTACCTGGTGCACTCCATGTCCGGAGGCACCGGGGCGGCCTGGGATTTTGAACGGGTGGAACGGCGGTGCGCGCTGAACCTGGCCAGGGCTTCGCGCGACGCCGGGACCACGCGCCTGATCTATCTCTCGGGCCTGCATCCCCAAGGCAGGCTCAGCCGGCATCTGGCGTCCCGGACCGAGGTGGGCGAAATCCTCCTGGCGTCAGGAACGCCGACGGCCGTGCTGCAGGCGGGGCTGGTCATTGGCTCCGGTTCCGCCAGTTTTGAAATGGTCAGGCACTTGACCGATGTGCTGCCCGTGATGCCGGCGCCCAAATGGGTCATGAACTCGATCCAACCCATCGCCATCCGGGACGCCCTGCACTACCTGGTGGGCGCCGCCCAGCTGCCGGCCGGCCTCAACCGGACCTTCGACATTGGCGGACCCGAGGTGCTTAGCTACGCCGAGATGATGCGCAGCTATGCCGATGCCGCGGGATTCCGCCGGCCCCTGGTCATTCCGCTGCCCGTGCTCACCCCCTGGCTGGCCGCGCAATGGGTCAATCTGGTGACCCCCGTCCCCCGCAGCCTGGCCGTCCCCCTGGTCGAATCCCTGCAGCACGACTGCGTTGCCCGGGAAAGGGACATTGCCGCCTACATCCCGGAGCCCGACGGCGGCCTGACCACCTACGGTCGGGCCGTGGAATTGGCCCTGCACAAGATCGCGGCGGACACCGTGGAAACCACCTGGGCCACGGCGCACGCGCTCAGCGCCCCGGCCGAGCCGCTGCCCAGCGACCCCGACTGGGCCGGTTTGACGGTCTTTACGGATGAAAGGACCAAGACGACACCCGCCCCGGCCAGCCAGGTCTGGGCCGTGGTGGAAGGGATCGGCGGGGCAAACGGCTACTACTCCCTGCCCTTTGCCTGGGCCGTGCGCGGCTGGCTGGACAAGGTGGCCGGAGGGGTTGGCCTGGCCCGGGGCAGGCGCAGCCATCAACACCTCCAACTCAACGATGCCGTCGACTGGTGGCGGGTGGAAACCCTTGAGCAGGGCCGGCTGCTGCGGCTTCGGGCGGAAATGATCGTCCCGGGACGGGCCTGGCTGGAGTTCGAGGTGACGCCCGCGGAGCCGGAAGACGGTGGCGCCGGCGGAAGCGTCTTCCGGCAGCGGGCCATCTTCTTCCCGAGAGGCTTGACCGGGCGCCTGTACTGGCTGGCCGTATTGCCGTTCCACGGCATTATCTTCAAGGACATGGCGAACCGCATCACCGCTGCGGCCTCCCGGCGGCCCTGAACCAGCGGGGGCGAATCTCCACCCTGGGCAGGATGCCCGCCGGCACCCGGGCGCCTACAGTGGAGTGAGTGATCATGCATTCCATCTACGACTGGTTCCGGCGGCACCGCTTTGCCGTGGACTTTGTCCTCATGGCCGTGCTGTGGCTGGTGGCGACCCCGCTGAGTGCCGTCAGCGCCGGCGGCGCCCACTGGGCCAGCCTTCCAGCGGGCTTGGCCGCCGCCACGGCCCTGATCGTTCCGGTGGCCTGGCGCCGCACCCGGACCGTCATGGCCGGCTCCATCATTGCCGTCGTCGCGATCACCCAGTGGGCGCTGGACATCGCCCCCATGCCGGCCGACATCGCCGTCCCCATCATTGTCTACGCGCTGGCCGCGTTTGGACCCCGCTGGGCGAGCCTGGGCGGACTGATTCTTGCGCTGCTGGGGTCGATCATGCTGGTCACCCGGTTCTTCTACAACCTCACCTCCTCCTCGATCGCCGATCTGCCCTACGGGGCCGTGCTGATCCTCATGGTGTGGGTCCTGGTCCTGTTCAGTTGGACGGCCGGGGACCTGACCCGCACCAAACGGCTCCGCGAACAAGCGCTGGAGGACCGCGCCCACCGCCTGGAGATCGAGGCCCAGCACGAGCGCCAGCTGGCCGCCAGCGACGAACGCGCCCACATCGCCCGCGAGATGCACGACATCGTGGCCCACTCCCTGTCCGTCATCATCACCCAGGCCGACGGCGCCCGCTACGCCGCCGCGGCCAGCCCCGAGATCGCCCCGGCCACGCTGGCGACCATTGCCGAAACCGGCCGGTCCTCCCTGCAGGAGATGCGCCGCCTGCTGGGCGTGTTGCGCGGCGACGCCGACGCCTCGATGCGCCCCCTGCCGGGCCTGACGGACCTGGACGAACTGCTCCTGGGCATCCGCGCCGCCGGCCTGATGATCAGCTACGATGTCACGGGCGGGGCGCGGCGCATGTTGCCGGCCGGGGCCGAACTCACGGCCTACCGGGTGGTCCAGGAGGGCCTGACGAACGTCATGAAGCATGCCGGCCCCCAGGTGGAGGCCGCCGTGCTGCTGAACTGGACCGCCCGCGGGCTGGAAGTGTCGGTAATGGACAACGGCAGGGGGGCCTCGGCGTCGTTCGCCACCACGGGCCCGCTGCCCGTGTACGACGCCGGCGCCTCCCCCGCCCCGGACCTCGCCCCGAGCGCCGGCAACGGGCTGCGCGGCATGGCCGAGCGCGTGAAACTTTACGATGGAACATTGGCGGCCGGACCACTGCCCGGCGGCGGCTTCGGCATCACCGCCTTTATCCCCTACACGGAGACCTGAGATGACAGACACCCCCATTCGCGTTGCCCTCGTGGACGACCAGCAACTGGTCCGTTCCGGCTTTGGCATGCTGATCAACTCCCAGCCCGACCTCGCCGTGGTGGTGGAGGCTGGGAACGGCATCGAGGCACTGGCCGCCCTCGCCGCGACGGCCGCCGACGTGGTCCTGATGGACGTGCGCATGCCCGGCATGGACGGCATCGAAACCACCCGGCGCCTCATGGAGCGGACCAAACAGGCCCCCGCGGGGTCGTGGCTGTCGGAGTTGAAGATCGTGGTGCTGACCACCTTCGACCTGGACGAATACGCCCTGGCCGCCATCCAGGCCGGCGCCAGCGGCTTCCTGCTCAAGGACGCTCCCCCGGAGGAACTGCTCGGCGCCATCCGCACGGTCTTTGCCGGAGATGCCGTCATCGCCCCGTCCACCACGCGGCGCCTGCTGGACCATGTGGCGCCCATGCTGTCGGCCCCCAGCCCGGCCAACGACGCCCACTCGGCCGCCGTCGCCAGCCTGACCGGGCGGGAGCACGAGGTGTTCGTGCTAATCGCCAACGGCCTCTCCAACCCGGAAATCGCGGCCCAGCTGTTTGTCTCCGAGGCGACCGTGAAGACGCACGTGGGGCACATCCTGGCCAAGCTGAGCGCCCGCGACCGCGTCCAGGTGGTCGTGATCGCCTACGAGACCGGGATCGTCTCCCCGGGTTAGGCCAAGCGGGTGGGGAGCCGGCGGTTCTCCGCCCCTGGTAGGAGGCACCGGCGTCGAACGTGGGCCACATATCCACCCCCGCTCCGATCCGCCGGGGCAGGGCCGGGAAATACGCTGGATGCATGACGATCATTACGCAGAAATCCCAGCGCACCCTGGCGGTTCAGGCCCGCGGCTTGCGCAAGAGCTACGGGCGCGGCGAGACCGAGGTTGCGGCGCTGAAGGGCGTCGACCTGGACTTCCCCGCCGGCCAATTCACGGCCATCATGGGCCCGTCCGGCTCCGGAAAATCCACGCTCATGCACTGCCTGGCCGGCCTCGACTCGGTCACCTCCGGCACCATCCACCTGGGCGAGACCGAGCTGACGGCGCTGAACGACAAGGTGCTCACCCAGTTGCGCCGGGACCGGATCGGCTTTGTGTTCCAGGCCTTCAACCTGGTGCCCACGCTCACCGCCGAAGCCAACATCACTCTCCCCGTGGCGCTGGCCGGCGGCACCGTGGACAAGGACTGGTTTGCGTTCATCACCGAAACCCTGGGCCTGACCGACCGGCTCAAGCACAAGCCGCACGAACTCTCCGGCGGCCAGCAGCAGCGCGTGGCCGTGGCCCGCGCCCTCCTGACCCGCCCCGACGTCATTTTTGGTGACGAACCCACGGGCAACCTCGATTCCCGTTCCGGCGCCGAGGTGCTGGGCATGCTGCGGCGCTCCTCCCGGGAAATGGGCCAGAGCATCATCATGGTCACCCACGATCCCGTGGCCGCCTCCTACGCCGACCGCGTGGTGTTGATGAACGACGGCGCCCTCGTGGGCCAGCTGGAGAACCCCACCGCCGAGTCCGTGCTGGCCTCGCTGGCATCCCTGGGGCCTAGGCCGTGCTCCAGGTATCCTTCAGCCAACTCAAGACCCATTCCCGGCGCTTCATCGCCATCACGCTGGCCGTGCTGCTCGCCGTTGCCTTCCTTTCCGCCACGCTCATGGTCAACGCGTCCACGAAGGCGTCGCTCAAGGCGAGCATCGGCCAGTCCTATGCCTCCGCGGACCTGGTGGTTTCACCTCCCGGCTTCGATCCCCTGGCGCCGGCGGCAGCCCAAAAGGTTGCCTCGTCACCCCTTGTTTCGAACTCCTACGCCCAGCGGTCGCTGAGCATCCAGACCCAATTGGGGAATGCCATGGCGGGCGGGACCATCCGCAACATGCCCTCCTCCCCCGCTCTGGAACCCATGAAACTGCTCAGCGGTTCCTGGCCGGCCACCGGCAACCAGGTGGTGGTCGATTCCGTCACGGCCGACCGCAACGGGCTCAAGGTCGGCGGTACCGCAACGCTGACCAGCCAGCCTTCCGCCGGCGAATCCGCCGTGGCACCCGAGCCGAAACTCGCGGCCACGATTTCCGGCATCATGGCCGCGTCCGCGGATCCCCTGCAATCCGGCACCGCCCAGTTCGTTGGCACGGCCGACGCCGTCACCAAGCTGGGCGGCCCGACGCCCGGCTACGGCAGCATCACGCTCAACCTCAAGCCCGGCGTGGGCATCGCGGAGGCAAAGACGGCACTCGCCGCAGTCCTCGACCTGCCCGCTAGCAGTGTCCTGACACCGGACGAGAAGACCACCGAACAGGTCGCCGGCTTCACCGGCGGGCAGGACCAGCTGACCATCGTGTTGCTGGCGTTTGCCGCCGTTGCACTTCTGGTCTCGGCCCTTGTCGTCTCCAACACCTTCTCCGTACTGGTGGCCCAGCGAACCCGCGAACTGGCGCTGCTGCGCTGCGTGGGCGCCAGCCGGAAGCAAGTCCGCAATTCGGTGATCGTCGAGGCCCTCGTCGTGGGCTTCACCGCCTCCGTCCTGGGCGTGCTCACCGCCGTCGGCACCATGGCCGCCGTCCTTGGCCTGCTGCGCACCAACCCCGACTTTGCGTTCGCCACCCTGGGGGTGCCGGCGTCGGCCATCGTCACCGGCCTGCTGGTGGGCACGGCCCTGACGGTGCTCGCCGCACTGGTTCCCGCCCGCGCCGCCACGGCGGTCGCGCCGCTGGCGGCCCTGCGCCCCGCCGAGGACGCCACGGTGCACACCTCCGCCGGCAAGATCCGGCTGGGCGTGGGCGTGGCGCTGATCCTGGCCGGCGGCGCGGGACTGGTGTACGGCGGGCTAAGCTCGCAGCTCATCCTGGCCGTCCCGGCAGGTGCCGCATCGTTCGTGGGCATCATCATGGCCGCCACGTTGTTTGTGCCCAAGCTGGTCCGGCTGGCCGGGAGCCTGGCCGCCCCGGCGGGCGTGCCGGGCAAGATGGCCGCCGCCAACGCCGTCCGCAATCCACGGCGGACGACGGCGACGGCGTCGGCCCTGCTCATCGGCGTCACTTTGGTGACCATGATGATGACCGGCGCGGCCACCGCACGGAACGCCTTTGAAAGCCAACTCGACGGCCACTACCCCGTGGACATCACGGCTCAGCAAAACCCCGGCAGCACCGCACTCACGACCGCCGAGGTGGCCAAGACAGCGACCCTTCCCGGCGTGCGCAAAGCGGTCCTGTTGAAAGCCGTTGGCACTGTCACGAGCAATGGCGCCACCATGCCCGCCTACGGGATCGCCCCCGCCGATGCAACGGCCCTGTTGGGCAACGCGGCAAACCGGCCCCGGGGCACCGGAGTCATCCTGCCCAAGGGCTTCAAGGAAACCACCGTCAGCCTCGCCGCCGGAACCCAGACCACCACGGTCCCGGCCAGCCAGGCCACGACGGACAGCTTCTCTGCCCTGGTCTCCTTGGCCGCCTTTGCCCCGCTGCCCGCCGCGGAAGCCGCCAACATTCCGGGGCAGGTGTGGATCTCCGTCGACCCGTCGCTGAGCACCAACGCCATGATGGACCTGCGCACCAGCATCGCCAAGACCCTGGGCGTCGAGGAGTACATGGTCAGCGGAGCCGTGTTGGAGAAGGCCATGTTCACCCAGGTCATCAACATGCTGCTGCTGGTGGTGACAGGGCTGCTGGCCGTGGCCGTCTTCATCGCCCTGATTGGTGTGGCCAATACCCTGTCCCTTTCGGTGCTGGAGCGGACCCGGGAAAACTCGCTGCTGCGGGCCCTCGGGCTCACCCGCGGTCAGTTGCGCGGCATGCTGGCCCTGGAGGCCGTGCTGATTGCCGGCGTCGCCGCCGTGATCGGCTCCACACTGGGCGTACTGTACGGCTGGGCCGGTGCACAGGCGGCGCTGGGCAAGTTCACGGCCGTCACGGCCACCATTCCGTGGGGCCAGATCCTGCTGGTGGTGGGCGTTGCCGCGGTGGCCGGGCTGTTGGCCTCCGTGGTACCGGCTCGTCGCGCGGCCAAGCTCTCCCCCGTTGAGGGCCTCGCCATGGACTAGCTTCCGGCGCTCTGCGAAAAGGGACGGCGCTTGCGCAAAAGGACGGTGGTCTACCGCCGGCCTTTTGCGCAAGCGCCGTCCCTTTCTAAAGTGGCGTCCGCTCCGGCGGCCCACGTTATCCACAATCGCGAGAGAGGCCCTTCCGCGACACCCATTTGCGGTGGAACCCTGTAAGGCATGGGCATGCCAAAACTGATTTTGCCGGCCGACTACGAAAACGTCGGGCAGGACCGTCGCAAACTGGTGGCCCGCTGCAACAAGGGCGAGCTCACCCGGATTCGCCGCGGCGTCTACGTGAGTTCCGCGGATTGGCAGGGGCTGCGGCCATACCAGCAATGTGGACTCAGGGCCCTGGCTTTCCAACACCTGGCGCCGCGACAACCCGTGCTGTGCAACGCGACGGCGGCACTCCTGTGGGGTCTGTGGGTGGTCGGGACACCGCGGAAACTTCACGTCATGACGGAAGTGACCACAGGTGGGCGCAGCGAGAACGGTGTGGTTCGGCACCGTGGATCATTGACCGAGAACGTGATCCGTTGCGGACCCTTCCTGCTCACGGACAAGCTCACCACCGTCATGCAGCTCATCCTGGCCCTTCCGTTTCCGCAGGCCGTGGCGGTGTGTGATTCCAGTTTGCGAGCCCCGGAACGCAAGTACGTTTTCAATTACTTCACACCGGTCGGCGTGGAAGCCGTTCCCGGGGATCCAGTGTGGCAGGGCAGCCACCCACAAGGACTCCCCATGCGGATTGACGAGCTTCGTGCAGCCGCAGCGTTGCTCCCCAGCAAGGCCGCCATGGCGCGCGCCCTGGCAGTCATCTCGTTCAGTTCCGATTTGTCGGGCTCGGCCGGGGAATCGATCAGCCGGGCGAAGATGCACATGCTGGGCTTTCCAGCACCCATTCTGCAGAAGAATTTCGTGCTGCGCGACGGCAGCAACGCCTACGTGGATTTCTGGTTCGAGGAACTGCGGCTGGCCGGCGAGTTCGACGGGAAAGGAAAATACCTGCGCTCCGATTGGGGCGGCGGGCTGTCCATCCAGGGCCGGGTGCTGGCGGAGAAGGCTCGCGAGGACCAGATTCGAGCCCAAGGCGTGGGCTTTGTCCGGTGGACGTGGGACGAAATGATGAACCGGGAGAGGTTCATTTTCCTGCTGCGCCAGGCCGGACTTCGCCAACCTTGAACACATCAGATCAAAAAAGCCGGCGTTCGCGGTTAAAGCTGGTGGTCTAACGCCAGCTTTAACCGCGAACGCCGGCTTTTCCGGATGCGGGTGGGTGCGGATGCGGGTTACGCCTCGGCGGGTTCCTCGTACTTCGGGAAGATCGGCGCCGGGGCGGGCAGCACGGTACCGGCCACCAGGGGCGAGCCGATGGCCGCAAATTGGCGCACGGCGTCGTCCGCGGAGGTGCCCTGGCCCAAAACGGTCAGCAGCTTCGCGGCGGCGTCGGGCATGACCGGCTGGATCAGGATCGAGACCATGCGCAGCACCTCAAGGGTCACGTACAGCACGGTCTCCATGCGGGGAACGTCGGTCTTGCGCAACACCCAGGGAGCCTGGTCGGCGAAGTAGGCGTTGGTGTCGCCCAGGACGTGCCAGATCTTCTCCAGCGAGCCGTGGAAGTCCTGCGTCTGGTATGCGTGGCGGGAGTGCTCGAGCAGTTCGCGGGCCGCGGACAGGATGGTCTCGTCAGCCTCCGTGAATGCGCCGGGTGTCGGAACAACGCCTTCGCAGTTCTTCGCCACCATGGACAGCGACCGCTGCGCCAGGTTGCCCAGGTTGTTTGCAAGGTCGGAGTTCATGCGCCCGACGACGGCGTCGTGGTTGTAGGAGCCGTCGGCACCGAACGGGACCTCGCGCAGCAGGAAGAACCGCACCTGGTCCAGGCCGTACTGGGCCACCCAGTCGGCGGGGGCCACCACGTTGCCCAGGGACTTGGACATCTTCACGCCGTTGTTGTGCAGGAAGCCGTGGATCATGACGCGCTTGGGCAGTTCCAGCCCGGCGGACATGAGGAACGCGGGCCAGTAGACGGCGTGGAAGCGGGAGATGTCCTTGCCGATGACGTGGACGTCCGCCGGCCAGAACTTCTGGAACGCCTCGGAATTCTCGTCCGGGTAGCCCACGCCGGTCAGGTAGTTGGTCAGTGCGTCGACCCACACGTACATGACGTGCTTGTCGTTGCCGGGCACGGGGACGCCCCAGTCGAAGGTGGTGCGGCTGACGGAGAGGTCCTCCAGGCCGCCCTTGACGAAGCTGATGACCTCGTTGAAGCGGGTGCGGGGGGCGCCGAATTCGGGCTGCTCCTCGTAGAGTGCCAGCAGCTTTTCCTGGTAGTTGGAGAGGCGGAAGAAGTAGCTCTCCTCCTCGGTCCAGGTCAGCTCGGTGTCGGTGACCTTGGAGTAGCGCAGGCCGTCCTCGCGCAGTTCGGTCTCGTCCTCGCCGTAGTAGGCCTCGTCGCGGACGGAGTACCAGCCCTCGTACTTGCCCAGGTAGATGTCCCCGGCGTCCTCCATCTTCTTCCAGATGGCCTGCGACGCAGCGTAGTGGTCGGCGTCGGTGGTCCGGATGAAACGGTCGTAGCTGATGCCCAGGGCGGCGTGCGCCTCCTTGTAGACGGCGGCGTTGCGGTCCACGAGTTCCTTGGGCGTGATGCCTTCCTTCTCGGCCGTCTGCGCAATCTTCATGCCGTGCTCATCCGTGCCGGTCAAGAACATCACGTCGTATCCGTCCAGGCGCTTGAAGCGTGCCATGGCGTCGGTGGCGATGTACTCGTAGGCGTGCCCGATGTGCGGAACACCGTTCGGGTACGTGATGGCGGTGGTGAGGTAGTAAGGCGTCTTGGCCGATTCAGTAGATGTCACCCTACGAATTTACCGTGAACCCGCCCAAAACACCGCTTCGTACCAAAAACGACGACGACGGCCCCTTCGCGGGCGCTGAGGTGTCCCCCGCCCGCTCAAACTAGGGCCGTCGTCGTTCTATATGTGTGGGGACGCTAGTCCTCCAGGTCGACCTCGCGGGCCATGGTGGCGCCGATCTCGGCCTTGATGGCGTCGAGCACGGTCTGCGGGACGGAGCTGTCCACGGTCAGCAGGGAAAGTGCCTGACCGCCTTCGCTGTTACGGGCCACCTGCATGCCGGCGATGTTGATGCCGTTCTCGCCGAGCAGGCGGCCCAGGGTGCCGATGACGCCGGGGCGGTCGGCGTAGGAGATGACGAGCAGGTGGTCGCTCATCGGGATTTCCAGGTCGTAGCCGTTGACCGAGACGATCTTTTGGATCTGCTTGGGACCGGTCAGCGTACCGGACACCGAGATCTGGCCGCCGTCGGAGAGCGCACCGCGGATGGTGAGCACGTTGCGGTAGTCGGTGGACTCCAGCGTGGTGATCAGGCGGGTGTTGATGCCGCGCTGTTCGGCCAGGATGGGGGCGTTGACGTAGGAGACCTGCTCGGAGACGACGTCCTTGAAGACGCCCTTCAGGGCCGAGAGTTCCAGCGCCTTGACGTCCAGGGCGGCAATCTCGCCGGCAACCTCGACGTCGATCTGGGTGACCGAGGCGTGGGTGAGTGCGGTGAAGATGCGGCCCAGCTTCTCGATCAGCGGGATGCCGGGGCGGACGTCGGAGGCGATGACGCCGCCGGCGACGTTGACGGCGTCGGGCACCAGTTCGCCGGCCAGGGCCAGGCGTACGGACTTGGCCACGGAGACGCCGGCCTTTTCCTGTGCCTCATCGGTGGAGGCGCCCAGGTGCGGGGTGACGATGACGTTGTCCAGGCCCAGGAAGTCCACGTCGGTGGCCGGTTCCTTGACGAACACGTCGATGCCGGCGCCGGCGATCTGGCCTTCGCGCAGGGCGATGTTCAGGGCGGCTTCGTCGACGAGTCCGCCGCGGGCCACGTTGATGACGTAGGAGGTCTTCTTCATCTTCGCGAAGGCCTCGGTGCCGATCATGCCCAGGGTTTCCGGGGTGCGCGGCATGTGGATCGTGACGAAGTCGGACTGCTCAAGGAGTTCGTCGAGGGTGAGCAGCTGCACGCCGAGGCTGGCGGCGCGGGCCGAGGTGACGTAGGGGTCGTAGGCGACGACGTCCATGCCGAAGGCCTTGGCACGTTCGGTGATGAGCGCGCCGATGCGGCCCAGGCCGATGATGCCGAGCTTCTTCTCGAGCAGTTCGGTGCCGGTGTACTTGGAGCGCTTCCACTCGCCGTTCTTCAGCGCCGTGCTGGCGGCCGGGATGTGCCGGGCCAGGGAGAGGATGTGGCCGATCGTCAGTTCGGCGGCGGAGACGATGTTCGACGTCGGCGCGTTGACCACCATGACGCCGGCCTGCGTTGCGGCCTTGATGTCCACGTTGTCCAGCCCCACACCGGCACGCGCAATGACCTTCAAGTTCTTCGCAACGGCAATCGCCTCGGCATCCACCTGCGTGGCAGAGCGGACCAGGATCGCATCGACATCGACGATTGCAGAGAGCAGTTCGTTTCGATCCGCCCCGTCGCAGCTGCGGATCTCGAAATCGGGTCCCAGGGCCTCGATCGTGGCGGGTGAAAGTTCCTCAGCGAGGAGTACTACTGGTTTGGTGGCGCTCACCTGTGACCTCTTTAGCTCTCGTTAAAAAAATGTTCTTGTGGGGATTTTGGTGAATGGTTCGGCTGGTGCATTTGCAACAAAAAAAGCCGGACTCCAGTTTATGGGAGCCCGGCTTCCTCGCCGTAACAATTAGCGACGACGGCGACGCAAGCGACGCCCGTCACAGTCCGGAAACTACGCCCGGACTGTTGGGCCCACAACTGCAAGGGGCGCGACGCATTGGGCCCACGCTTGCCAGGTTCCCGGAAAATCGCGTCAGCGATTTTCCGGGCCGGCAAGTGGGGACTAGCGGGCTACGGAGCCTTCGGTGTAGTCGTCGCTGTTGCTGATCCAGGAGAACAGTCCGCGCAGTTCGCGGCCGGTGGCCTCGATCGGGTGCTCTTCGCCCTTCTTGCGCAGCGCCAGGAACTCCGGTGCGCCGGCATCCTGGTCGTTGATGAAGCGGGTTGCGAAGGCACCGCTCTGGATGTCGGCGAGAACGGCCTTCATGTTCTCCTTGACCTCCGGGGTGATGACGCGCGGGCCGGAGACGTAGTCGCCGTACTCGGCAGTGTCGGAGACGCTCCAACGCTGCTTGGCGATGCCGCCCTCCCACATGAGGTCAACGATGAGCTTGAGCTCGTGCAGCACCTCGAAGTAGGCGATTTCCGGCTTGTAGCCGGCTTCGGTCAGGACTTCAAAGCCGTACTGGACCAGCTGTGAGGTGCCGCCGCAGAGAACTGCCTGCTCGCCGAACAGGTCGGTTTCGGTCTCTTCGGTGAAGGTGGTCTCGATGACGCCGGCGCGGGTTCCGCCGATGCCCTTGGCGTAGGAGAGTGCCAGGGCCTTGGCGCCACCGGTGAAGTCCTGCTCGACGGCGATCAGGTCGGGGATGCCGCGGCCTGCTTCGAATTCGCGGCGCACGGTGTGGCCGGGAGCCTTCGGGGCAACGAGGGCGACGTCGACGTCGGCCGGCGGCGTGATGTAGCCGAAGCGGATGTTGAAGCCGTGGCCGAAGAACAGCGCGTCGCCGGCCTTCAGGTTCGGTGCGATTTCCTCGGCGTAGACGAAGCGCTGGACCTGGTCCGGGGTCAGGATCATGATCAGGTCGGCTTCTGCCGTGGCTTCGGCGACGCTGAGGACGCGCAGGCCCTCTGCCTCGGCCTTGGCACGGGACTTGGAGCCTTCCTTCAAGCCGACGCGCACGTCAACACCGGAATCGCGCAGGCTCAGTGCGTGGGCGTGGCCCTGGCTGCCGTAGCCGATGACGGCAACCTTGCGACCCTGGATGATGGAGAGGTCGGCGTCGTCGTCGTAGAACATGTCGGTCACTGTGTAACTCCTTGAATATGTGGTGAGTACTGCTTAGTTTTCAAAACTCTTTGCGGCCGTTGCCGGCCGCGGGGGCGCTAGGATGCGCGGAGTGCCCGGTCGCTCATGGAGCGGGATCCCCGACCGATGGCCAAGGTGCCGGATTGCACGATCTCACGGATGCCGAAGGGCTCCAGCACGTTCAGCAGTGCCGAGAGCTTGTCCGGGTGGCCGGTGGCTTCGATGGTCAACGAGTCGGTGGACACGTCAACCACTGAGGCGCGGAAGAGGTCTGCGGCTTGGGTGACCTGCAGCCTCGTGGCGGCATCCGCACGTACCTTGACCAGGATGTGGTCCCGTTGCACGGAGTTCTCTGAAACAAGTTCAACAATCTTGATGACGTTGACCAGTTTATTCAGCTGTTTGGTGACTTGTTCAATCAGGTCGCCGTTGGCGTCGACCACCACGGTCATCCGGGAGACCCCGGGAACCTCGGTGGGGCCCACGGCCAGTGAGTTGATGTTGAAGGCGCGGCGGGCAAACATGCTGGCCACCCGCGTCAACACGCCGGGCTTGTCCTCCACAAGTACGGAAAGGGTATGTCGAGTCATTTCTAGTCCTCCTCTTCCCACACCGGGGTCATGTTCCGGGCTACCTGGATTTGATCGTTGCTGACGCCGGAGGGCACCATCGGCCACACCATGGAGTCGGGGCTGACCACGAAGTCAATCACGACGGGGCGGTCGTTGATGGCCAGGGCGGCCTCGATGGTCGCGTCGATGTCCTCGGCGCGTTCGCAGCGCAGGCCCACGCAGCCGTAGGCGTCGGCGAGCTTGAGGAAGTCGGGGACGCGGATGGTGTCGTGGCCGGTGTTCAGATCGGTGTTGGAGTAGCGGCTGTCGTAGAACAGCGTCTGCCACTGGCGCACCATGCCCAGCGAGGAGTTGTTGATGATGGCCACCTTGATCGGGATGTTGTTGATCCGGCAGGTGGCCAGTTCCTGGTTGGTCATCTGGAAGCAGCCGTCGCCGTCGATGGCCCAGACCACGCGGTCCGGGTTGCCCACCTTGGCGCCCATGGCGGCCGGGACGGAGTAGCCCATGGTGCCGGCGCCGCCGGAGTTCAGCCAGGCGTGAGGGCGCTCGTACTTGATGAACTGTGCGGCCCACATCTGGTGCTGGCCGACGCCGGCCACGTAGACACCCTCGGGCCCGGTCAGTTCACCGATGCGCGAGATGACCCGCTGCGGGGACATGAGCCCGTCCTCGGGTTCGGTCCAGCCCAGGGGGTAGGTGTCGCGCAGGTTGCCCAGGAACGCCCACCAGTCACCGAGGTCCGGAGTGCCGACGGCGTCGAACTCGGCCTTCACGGCGGCGGTCAGGTCGGGGATGATCTCCTTGACGGAGCCCACGATCGGCACGTCGGCCGTGCGGTTCTTGGAGATTTCGGCCGGGTCGATGTCGGCGTGGATCACCTTGGCGTAGGGGGCGAAGCTGCTGAGCACGCCGGTGACGCGGTCGTCGAAACGGGCGCCGAGGGTGATCAGCAGGTCCGATTGCTGCAGGGCGGTCACGGCGGAGACGGTGCCGTGCATGCCGGGCATGCCCACGTGCAGTCGGTGCGAGTCCGGGAACGCGCCGCGGGCCATCAGGGTGGTGACGACGGGGGCGCCGGTGAGTTCGGCCAGCTCCATCAGTTCGGCCGAGGAGTGGGACTTGACCACACCGCCGCCAACGTAGAGCACGGGCTTCTTGGCTGCGGCGATCAACCGGGCGGCCTCGCGGAGCTGCTTCGAGTGGCCGCGGAAGACCGGGCGGTAGCCGGGCAGGTCGATCGTGGGAGGCCAGGAGAACGTCATCTGTCCCACCTGGGCGTCCTTGGACACGTCCACCAGGACCGGGCCCGGCCGTCCGGTGGAGGCCAGATGGAAGGCCTCGGCCATGACACGGGGGATGTCATTGGGGTTCGTGACCAGGAAGGAGTGCTTGGTGATCGGCATGGTGATGCCGACGATGTCCGCTTCCTGGAATGCGTCGGTGCCGATGACGCTGCTGGCAACCTGGCCGGTGATGGCCACCATCGGAACGGAGTCCATGTGGGCGTCCATGATGGGTGTGACCAGGTTGGTTGCGCCGGGGCCGGAGGTGGCGATGCAGACGCCCACCTGGCCGGTGACCATGGCGTAGCCCTGGGCCGCGTGTCCTGCGCCTTGTTCGTGGCGGACCAGGATGTGGTTGAGGGAGGAAGCCATGAGGGGGTCGTAGGTGGGCAGGATCGCCCCGCCCGGCAGGCCGAAGACGTCCTTGACGCCAAGTTCTTCAAGCGAACGGACAAGTGCCTCGGAGCCTGTCATCGTCACGGGCGCCACTACATTGTTGGGGCCCAGGACTGGCGAGACGGGGGTGGTCGGGCTGACAGCGCCAGAGCTGCTGCCTGCGTGGCCGGCAGTCCCCGGGGACTTGCTGGCCATCAGCGCAGGGCTGGCGGGCGATCCTTTACTCATCGGTTCTTCCTTTGCGGAACTCATGCTCTTCGATAAATCTTCAGGTGTTGCGTTCAAGGGGTGTCTTGCGCGTACTACGAGTTACCACTGGTGTTGGAAACAAAAAAACCCCTCAGCGCTCAAGGCTCTCATCGAGGGGTATGCACGTTCAGCAACGTTTTCTTCTGGGGTATCAGAGGATTGTGGCCCTTGGGTGTGGCCACTTTGCGTCACGCGCTAGCTAAGGACGACTACGAGCTGTATTTGCATACCCGTAGTCTTTCGGTTTCCGCTCCGGAGTGTCAAACAGCACGCCCGGCCATCTCACCATGTGGACACATAGTCCACTCTGTGGTCACCCGCAATAGGCGCCCATGGACGCGCTGTTGACCAGCTTGGCGTACTTGGCCAGGACGCCGGTGGTGAACTTGGCCGGCACCGGAGCCCAGCCCACCTTGCGGGCGGCAAGTTCGGCGTCGTCCACCAACAGGTCGAAGGAGCGGGCGGCAATGTCCACCCGGATCTTGTCACCGTCCTTGACGAACGCGATGGGGCCGCCGTCCACGGCTTCAGGGGCGACGTGGCCAATGCACAGTCCGGTGGTGCCGCCGGAGAACCGGCCGTCGGTCAGCAGTAGCACGTCCTTACCCAGGCCGGCACCCTTGATGGCTCCGGTGATCGCGAGCATCTCGCGCATGCCCGGGCCGCCCTTGGGGCCCTCATAGCGGATCACCACGACGTCGCCGGCGTGGATGGCGCCCTTATCAAGTGCGTCGAGCGCGCCCTGCTCGCGTTCAAAGACGCGCGCGGTGCCCTCAAAGACGTCCAGGTCGAAGCCGGCGCTCTTCACGACGGCGCCTTCCGGGGCCATGGAACCGTGCAGGATGGTGATGCCGCCGGTCTTGTGGATGGGGTTGTTCATGGCCCGTAGCACCTTGCCGTCGGGATCCGGGGGGTTGATCTCGGCCAGGTTTTCCGCCACGGTCTTGCCCGTGACGGTGAGGCAGTCGCCGTGGATGAGGCCGGCGTCGAGCAGGGCCTTCATGATGACCGGCACACCGCCGATCTTGTCGACGTCGAACATGACGTAACGACCGAACGGCTTCAGGTCGCCCAGGTGCGGGACTTTGTCGCCGATGCGGTTGAAGTCATCGAGGGTCAACTCGACGTTTGCTTCGCGGGCGATCGCCAGCAGATGGAGCACGGCGTTGGTGGAACCGCCGAACGCCATGGTGACGGCAATGGCATTCTCGAAGGCCTTCTTCGTCATGATGTCGCGGGCGCGGATCCCCTGGCGCAGGAGGTTGACCACGGCTTCGCCGGACTTGCGGGCAAACATGTCGCGACGGCGGTCTGCACTCGGCGGGGCGGCCGAGCCCGGCAGGGACATGCCCAAGGCCTCTCCAATGCAGGCCATGGTGTTAGCCGTGTACATACCTCCACAGGCACCTTCGCCGGGGCAAATGGCGCGTTCGATGGAGTCGAGGTCCTTCAGGCTCATCTTGCCGGCCGCGCAAGCCCCCACGGCCTCGAAGGCGTCAATCAACGTGACTTCCTTCTCGGTGCCGTCCTCGAGCTTGGCGAAGCCGGGCATGATGGAGCCGGCATAGAGGAAGACGCTGGCGAGGTTCAGCCGGGCGGCGGCCATGAGCATGCCGGGCAGGGACTTGTCACAGCCGGCCAGCAGCACGGAGCCGTCGAGGCGCTCGGCCATCATGACGGTTTCCACGGAGTCGGCGATCACCTCACGGGACACCAGGGAAAAATGCATGCCCTCGTGCCCCATGGAGATGCCGTCCGAGACGGAGATGGTGCCAAACTGCATGGGAAACCCGCCCGCAGCGAAGACGCCTTCCTTGGAACCTTGCGCCAGCCGGTTCAGGGACAAGTTGCACGGGGTGATCTCGTTCCACGAACTCGCCACGCCGATCTGCGGTTTGGCGAAGTCGTCGTCGCCCATGCCGACGGCGCGGAACATGCCGCGGGAGGGGGTGGCATGGATGCCGTCGGTGACGACCCGGCTTCGGGGTTTGATGTCCGGGCGGCCGTCGGCGGTGCGGACGAGGGAGTCTTGGGAATCTGCTGAATTCGTATCCACGCTCATGGGGGCAGTCTATGACCGAAAAGTGAGATGGGCCACAGCTTAAGCGTCAGCACCGTCCGCTTCGGCTAATTTGCCGCGATCAGGCGCTCCGATGCGGGCTTCGCCGATTGCCCCGGCCGCCACCAAGCCGGGTGGCGCAAATTTCTTGGGCGAATTTCCACGGCCGAAATGGCAGGATTCCGCGACTTTTGACCCCACTCCGAGTGATCCGCGCCGCAAAATGCCCCGGAAGCGGCTTTTCGATTTCACACCCCGGCAAAAACCACGTATAGTTTCATGTCGTTGCGAGGAACACGGCGGACACAAACCAAAGTGCTTCCCAGCAGTGAAAAATGCACCTCTAGCTCAATTGGCAGAGCAATTGACTCTTAATCAATGGGTTTCGGGTTCAAGTCCCGAGGGGTGCACGGGTAAGGCCGTTCCAACACCGGTAGGAATATCGGTGTTGGAGCGGTTCTTTTCACTGCAATGACAACGAACGCACCTCTAGCTCAATTGGCAGAGCAATTGACTCTTAATCAATGGGTTTCCGGTTCAAGTCCGGAGGGGTGCACAGGGAATAAAAACCGCTTCAACACTGGTGAAAACCGGTGTTGGGGCGGTTTTTTGTTGCCCGGGAAAAGTTGGGGCACGGACTCCGGCTGGCCTAGGCTGAAACAACACCCTACAGTCCACCCACGCGTTGCCTCGCAGCGTTCCTGAGGAGCTTTCCATGACCGAACGCCTGGTTGCCGGCGATCCCGCCCCCACCTTCACCCTCCCCAACGCCACCGGAGGCACCACGTCCCTGGCGGAATTTGCCGGGCGCAAGGTGGTGGTCTACTTCTACCCGGCCGCATCAACCCCGGCCTGCACCCAGCAGGCGTGCGATTTCCGCGACAGCCTGGCCTCCCTGAAGGCCGCAGGCTACGAGGTGGTGGGCATCTCCCCCGACCCGGTGGCCAAGCTGACCACGTTCGCGGCGAACCAGGAACTGCCGTTCCCGCTGCTTGCCGACGAGGACCACGCCGTGGCCGAGGCCTATTCCGCCTGGGGTGAGAAGAAGAACTACGGCCGCACCTACGAGGGTCTGATCCGCTCCACGATCGTCGTCGACGGTGACGGCCGGGTGGCCGTGGCCCAATACAACATCCGCGCCAAGGGCCACGTGGCGAAGCTGCGCCGGGACCTGAAGATCGACGCCTGAGCGTAAGCCGGCACACGGCAAAGGCCCCGCCGATTCAGCTCGGCGGGGCCTTTCCACTTGGTGCGCAAGAGGGGACTTGAACCCCTACGCCCGAAGGCACAGGTACCTAAAACCTGCGTGTCTACCAATTCCACCACTCGCGCATGAGACCGTGAAGACGTCAACCATACTACCCGGCGATTCCGGCTGCCTGCGACAAACGGCCACCCGCCCCGGCGGGCGCCGTGGCCGCAGCCCGGCGTTTGCAAGGAAACCTCCACTAAGATGAGTGGCTGACGGAATTCCCGCCCTAAGGAGAACACCCATCGTGCCAATCCCGGCCGGCCACCGACCCAAGGCACTCTTGCGTGCGGCAGCCATTGGCGCCGTCGTCCTTCTCGCCGCAACGGGCTGCACGGGCACCACCGACCCCGGCCCCAGCGCGACGACGTCGGCCGGCACGGCACCGGTCACGTTTAATTTCGGCACCGGCGCGGACCCGCTGGGCTTCGACCCGGCGCTGGTCTCGGACACGGAGTCCTACCGGGTGACCCGCCAGGTCCTCGAGGGGCTGGTGACGATCGACCCCGTCACGGGGGCACCGGCGCCCAGCCTGGCCACGTCGTGGAAGACGCTCGACGACGGCCTGAAGTATTCATTCAAGCTTCGCGAAGGCGTGAAGTTCCAGGACGGGACGGCCTTCGACGCCGCGGCGGTCTGCACCAACTTCAACCGCTGGTACACCCTGCCCAAGGCCACGCGCGGTGACGGTTCGGCGGTCATGTTCAAGCAGGTGTTCCAGCAGTTCTCCGACAACGCCGCCAATTCCCTCTACGACAGCTGCACCACCGACGGCCCACTGGAGGTGACGTTGGCGCTGAAAATGCCGTTGACGGGATTCCTGCAGGCGTTGACCATGCCTGCGTTTGCCATCTCCTCCCCCGCCGCGCTGAAAAAGGGCACGGCCAACACCCTCGATGCCACTTTCTCCGGCAACAAGGTCTCCAAGTACGCGCTGCACCCCGTCGGCACGGGCCCGTTCATGTTCACCTCCTCCGGGCCCTCCACCGTGACCATGACGGCGAACCCCAACTACTGGGGCGAGAAGGGCCAGATCACCAAGCTCGTCTTCACCACCTACGACCAACCCGAAACCCGGCTGGCCGCCCTCGAGGACGGCACGCTGGACGGCTTCGACCCCGTGACGCCGAGCAACTTCGACAAGCTCATCAAGAGCGGCAAGCAAGTGCTGCAAAGGGATCCGTTCTCCGTGGTGTACGTGGGCATCAACCAGGCCATCCCCGCGCTGAAGGACCTGAAGGTGCGTGAGGCCATCGCGGCCGGGATCGACAAATCCACCCTGGTCAACAACTTCTTCATTGCCGGCACCGCCACCACGGCGCAGTTCATCCCGCCCAAGCTCAGCGGCTTCAACAACGCCGCCCAGGGCATCCCCTACGATCCGGTCAAGGCCAAGGCACTGCTCGCGTCCTCCAGCTACAAGGGCCAGCCGCTGAAGTTCTACTACCCCACCAACACGACCCGGACGTACCTGCCCACGCCCGAAAAGGTGTACGCCGAGATCGCCCGGGAACTGACCGCGATCGGCTTCAACATCGTTCCCGTGCCGGTGGACTGGAACAGCGGCTACGCCGCCACCGTCACGAGCCCCGGCGACCACGCCCTGGACCTGATGGGCTGGAACGGCAGCTACGCGGACCCGGACAACTTTGTGGGGCCCCTCTTCGGCTCCTCCAACGGCGAGCTGGGTCTTGTCGATCCGCAACTGGTCTCCAAGATCACCCGTGCCCGCAGCCTGCCCAACGGCGCCGAACGTTCGGCTGCGTACGACGCGATCAACAAGGCCATCGCCACCAGCGTTCCGGCCGTGCCGCTCGCGTTCCCGATTTCCGCCATTGCGCTCTCGGACAAGGTCACCAGCTACCCGCTCAGCCCGGTGCTCAACGAGGTCTTCAACCACGTGGTGCTCAGCAAACCGCCCACCGGATAGTCGCACCGGCGGTCTGCCGGCGCCGCAGGTCCGTGCGCGGGTGTGACGTGGCTCCTTTGATTTACGCATCCAGTGCCTGCCGCGATACGCTTCTACCGCTAGGAAGAGCCTCTATCCGGAGTTGACTGTGACCTTCATTTCGACCACCAAAGACGCTGACGTCGTCCTCATCGGAGGCGGCATCATGAGCGCCACGCTGGGCACCATGCTCAAGCAACTCGAACCAAACTGGAACATTGCGCTGTTTGAACAGCTCAATGAAGCCGGTTTGGAATCCTCCAGTCCGTGGAACAATGCCGGCACCGGCCACTCCGCACTCTGCGAGCTCAATTATTCCCCGGCCGCCAAGGACGGCTCCGTCAATCCGGCCAAGGCCATTGGCATCAACGAGCAGTTCCAGCTGTCGCGCCAGTTCTGGTCGCACCTGGTCACCAAGGACATGATCGGCTCCCCCAAGGGCTTCATCAACACGGTCCCGCACATGAGCTTCGTGATCGGTGAGGACCACCGCAAGTTCCTCAAGACCCGGTTTGAGGCATTGTCGCCCAACCCGGTCTTCGCCTCCATGGAGTACTCCGAGGATCCGGACCAGATCGCCAAGTGGGCACCCCTTGTCATGAAGGGCCGCAACCCGGCCGAGGTGGTCACGGCCACCCGCTCGGCCGAGGGCACCGACGTCGACTTTGGCGCGCTGACCCGCGAATTGCTCGGCTACATGGGCAAGAACGACGTCGAGGTCAACTACGGCACGTCCGTCACCAACGTTTCACGCACCTCCGACGGCAAATGGGACCTGACCCTCAAGCACGCCTCCTCGGGTGAGCATGGCCGGATCAAGGCCAAGTTCGTCTTCATCGGCAGCGGCGGCGGCGCCCTGCACCTGCTCCAGCTCTCCGGCATCGCCGAGGGCAAGGGCTTTGGCGGATTCCCGGTCTCCGGGCAGTTCTTCCGCTGCACGGATGAGACCGTGGCCGGCCAGCACAGCGCCAAGGTCTACGGCCAGGCGTCGGTGGGCGCCCCGCCCATGTCCGTGCCCCACCTGGACACCCGCTACGTGAACGGCCAGCGGTCCCTGCTGTTTGGCCCGTACGGCGGCTTCTCCACCAAGTACCTGAAGACCGGCAGCTACATGGACCTCCCCGGTTCCATCCGCCCCAACAACATCATCCCGATGCTGGCCGTGGGCAAGGACAACCTGGACCTGGTCAAGTACCTGGTGAGCGAGGTGACCAAGTCCCGCAACGGCAAGGTCGACGCCCTCCACGAGTACTTCCCCGAGGCCGACGGCAAGGACTGGGAACTGATCACGGCCGGCCAGCGCGTGCAGATCATCAAGAAGGACGCCAAGAAGGGCGGCGTGCTGCAGTTCGGCACCGAGGTCATCACCTCGGCCGACGGCACCATCTCCGCACTGCTGGGCGCCTCCCCCGGAGCCTCCACCGCCGTGCCGATCATGTTGGAGCTGCTTCAGCGTTGCTTCCCGCGCCAGTTCAAGCTGGAATGGCAGGATGCACTGCGCGAGATGATGCCGACGTTTGGCACCAAGCTCAACGAGAACGCAGAGTTGTTCGAAGAAACCCTGGCTTCGACCGCGGCGGCGCTGCAGTTGGATCCGGACCAAGCCTAAGGTTCCACCCGCAGGGCCAAACGGAACCGGCATAACGCAGTGGGAGTGTTTTAATGTTTCGTTTGGCACAACTGTCCCTGGGCAACCGGGCGCTGATCGCGCTGATCACCATCTTCGCGGTGGTGTTCGGCGTGATCACGCTCGGTTCGCTCAAGCAGGAACTGATCCCCTCGATCGAGTTCCCGCAAATCACGGTGGTCTCCGCGATGCCCGGAGCCTCGCCCGAGGTGGTGGACAAGCAGGTCAGCGAGCCGCTGGAATCGGCCCTGAACGCCGTCGAGGGCCTGGACACCAGCACGTCCACCTCGCGCACGGGCGTCTCCACGATCAACCTGTCCTTTGCCTACGGCACCGACCTGGACAGGGCCCGGAACCAGATTGACCGGGCCATCTCCAATGTCAGCGCGCAGCTGCCGTCCGGTGTGCAGCCGCAGCCGATCGCCGGCAGCATCGCCGACTTCCCCATCGTGTTCCTGGCCGTCTCCTCCAAGCAGGACCTGTCGGCGCTGAACACGAACCTGCAGCGCCTGGCCGTTCCCGCGCTGTTGAAGATCGACGGCGTGCGCGGCGCCGACGTCACGGGCGCCAGCACCCAGCACATCGCGATCCTCCCGGACCAGGCCAAGATGGCCGCCGCGGGCCTGAACGCCGGCGCCATCACCAAGGCGCTGTCCAACAACGGGACCTTGGTGCCGGTGGGATCGTTGACCGACAAGGGCCTGACCCTGCCCATCCAGGCCGGCAGCCCCGTCGACTCGATCGAGTCCATCAAGTCCCTGCCGCTGGCCGGCAGCCGCGACGCCCAGTCGCCCACCATCGGCTCCGTGGCCAGCGTGGCCCTAGCCGATGACCCCACCACCTCGATCACCCGCACCAACGGCAATCCCACCCTCGCCCTCTCGGTGACGAAGAAGCCCGACGCGGACACCGTGGCCCTGTCCAAGGAAATCAACGCCGCACTGCCCCAACTTGCCGCATCCATGGGCAACGACACCAAGTTCACCACGGTCCTGGACCAGGCACCCTTCATCGAGAAGTCCATCCACGACCTCACGGTGGAGGGGCTGCTGGGCCTTGGCTTCGCCGTCGTCGTGATCCTGATCTTCCTGCTCTCCGTGCGTTCCACCCTGGTCACGGCGATCTCCATCCCGCTGTCGCTGCTGGTCACATTCATCGGATTGTGGGCCACCGGGTATTCGCTGAACATCCTGACCCTGGGCGCGCTGACCATCGCGATTGGCCGGGTGGTGGACGACTCCATTGTGGTCATCGAGAACATCAAGCGGCACCTCAGCTACGGCGAGGACAAGAAGACCGCAATCCTCTCCGCCATCCGCGAAGTTGCGGGCGCCGTGACGGCCTCCACGCTGACCACCGTTGCCGTGTTCCTGCCCATCGCGTTCGTGGGCAGCCTTGCCGGGGAGCTGTTCCGCCCGTTCGCACTCACCGTGACGTTTGCGCTGCTGGCCTCGCTGCTGGTGTCGCTGAGCATCGTGCCCGTGCTTGCCTACTGGTTCCTGAAGTCCCCGCAGGCTGCGGGTTCTGCGGGCGACGCCGGCACGGCCCTGAGCGGGCAGGCCCTGTTGCGCGCCGTGGAGGAAAAGGAGCGCAGTTCCTGGCTCCAACGCGGCTACCTGCCCATCCTGGCCAAAACGCAAAAACACCCCGTGTACACGCTGGTGGCCGGCGTCGTGATCCTCGGTGCCACGCTGGCCATGACTCCCCTGCTGCCCACCAACTTGCTCGGCGACACCGGGCAGAACAGCATGACTGTCAACCAGACGCTGCCCCCGGGCACCAGCCTGGACGCCACGGACCAGGCCGCCACGAAGGTCGAAAAGGCGCTGCGCGGGATTGACGGGATCAAGGACGTCCAGGTCACCGTGGGTAACAGCTCCAGCGGCTTCTCCGCGCTCCTGTCCTCGGGCGCCTCCAGCGCCACGTTCCAGGTCATCACCAACCCCGACGCCGACCAGGTCAAGCTCCAGGACACCGTCCGTGCGGCCCTGGGCGGGATCAAGGACGCCGGCAAGGTCGCGCTGGGCGCCTCGGGCGGCGGCTTTGGCACCTCAAACACCGTGGACATCACGGTGAAGGCGGGCACCGGCGTCGAACTCCAGCAGGCGGCCGATACCCTGGTGAAGGCCATGACAGGCTTGGCCGGCGCACAGTCCGTGAGCAGCAATCTTGCGGCCGCGCAGCCGGTGGTCCAAGTCAGCGTCGACCGGGCCAAGGCCGTCGCCGCCGGGCTGGACGAATCCCAGATCACCGGGCTGCTGGCCGCCACCGTCAGCCCCATCCCGGCCGGCACGGTGCGGATCGACACGACCGATTACAAGGTCCAGGTGGGCACCGGGCAGATATTTGATTCCGTGGCGGCCCTGGCCGCAGCGCAGATTCCGACCGCCGCCGGGCCCGTCCCGTTGTCCGCCGTCGCCTCGGTGAAGCAGGTCGATACGCCGCTGACCATCACCTCCTCCAACGGCCAGCGGACCGCCACCGTGTCCGTCACCCCCGAGGCCAACTCACTGGGAACGGTCACCTCCGAGGTCACGAAGAAGCTCGATTCCGTCAAGCTGCCGGCCGGCGCCATCGCCACGATTGGCGGCGCGGCAACCCAGCAGGCGGATTCCTTCAAGCAGCTGGGGCTGGCCATGCTGGCCGCCATCGCGATCGTGTACGTCATCATGGTGGCCACCTTCAAGTCGCTGATCCAGCCGCTGATCCTGCTGGTCTCCATCCCGTTCGCCGCCACCGGTGCCATTGCGCTGCTGCTGATCACCCGGATCCCGCTGGGCCTGCCGTCGCTGATCGGCATGCTGATGCTGGTGGGCATCGTGGTCACCAACGCGATTGTGCTCATCGACCTGATCAACCAGTACCGGCACCCGTCCGGCGACCGGCCCGCGATGAACGTGGCCGACGCCATTGAGCACGGCGCCCGCCAGCGCCTGCGCCCCATCCTCATGACGGCGCTGGCCACGATCTTTGCATTGACTCCCATGGCGTTGGGTGTTACTGGCGGCGGCGGATTCATCTCCCAGCCGCTGGCGATCGTGGTGGTGGGCGGGCTGGTCTCCTCCACTGCGCTGACGCTGATCCTGGTGCCCGTGCTGTACCGGCTCATCGAGGGGCGCAAGGAACGCCGCGAGCTCATCAAGGCGCTCCACCGGGTGCACAAGCCGGTTCCCCCGGCGGGCGGCGCCTCTGCTGCGGCGGCTGCGGCGCCGACCGAGTTCCAGGACTGGACCACGGGCGCCATCCCGAAGGTCCGCGGCCGCCGCGCCGCCGACTGACACCTCCCTGGCGTCTGTGTTGCAGTTGTTGGACGAAAATCCGCGAAATCGGGTTGTTTTCGTCCAACAACTGCAACACAGAATCCACGCGGCGGACGGTTGTGGATAACTTCAAGCGAGCAACTGCGGAAGTTGCCATGATGAAGGCATGCCCCGGCTCGACCGACTCCCCGAGATTCTGCATTCGGCACCCTTTACCGTTGCCGAAGCGCTGGAGTTCGGCACCAGCTACGGGGAGCTTTGCCATCGGAGCGTCGTTTCGCTCAGCCGAGGCATCAAGACACTAAATGATGCCACCGATCTCCCGCTGGCGCTCCTCACCCGCCCCTACACTTTGGTCACAGGATATTCCGCGGCATCGCACTCAACCGCCCTCACAATTTGGGGCATTCCCGGTTATCTGCCCAAGGACGACGGCAATCTCGTAGACATCTCTCGCCAATTTCCACACGTTCCTGCGCGACGTCGCGGCGTGCGAGGGCACAGGACAATGTTCAGGGACGACGAGGTATGCCTCTTCAACGGTCTGTGGATCACGACCCGCGCCCGGACGTGGTTGGATTGCGCACGGAAGATGCCGGTCGACGAACTTGTTGTGGCGGCCGACCATTTGCTCCGTCTGCCCCGACCTGTTTTTGAAGGTCGCACCGAGCCATACGCAACCACGGCCGAGCTGGCAGTTCTGCTGGAGCGCCATCCGGGAACGCCGGGCATCGTCAAAGCGCGCGAGGCCCTGCGGTTGGCAAGAGTCGGTTCCGATTCCCCACCTGAAACCAGGCTCCGGCTGGCCTGTGGATTTGCCGGCCTGCCCGAGCCCTTGCTCAACACGACCATAGTGCTTGCGGACGGCGTCGAACGCACGCCCGACCAGTCCTATCCGGAGTACAAGGTGGCCGTTGAATATGACGGCGCCACCCATGCGGATCCCAACCAGGTGGAAAAGGACATCCGTCGCGAGGAGGACTTCGCCAAGGCTGGCTGGAAAGAGGTCCGCATCATGAAACGCCACATGGACAACGATGCCAAGGAAGCCGTGCGCAAGGTCCGCAACGCGTTGTGGGACCGCGGCTGGCGCCCCTCATGAGATCTATGTTGCAGCTGTTGGACGAAAACGTGCCATTTTGGCCCGATTCGGTCCAATAGCTGCAACATAGACCGTCAGGAGGTGGGGAGGGTGGCGCCGAAGGCCAGCTTGGGGACAAAGTACAGGGCGACGGCGGCCACCAGTGCGGTCACGCCGCAAATGGTCCACACCAGCATGTAGCCGGCCAACGGCGCCGCGGTGTTCCCGGCGCCCGAGGACAAGGCGCCGAGCGCCTGGCCGGCCAGCGCAATCCCGAAAATGCACGAGGCGAAGGCGCCGCCGACCGTCTTGGTGGCGTTGGTCAGCCCCGTCGCCATGCCGGTTTGGGTCAGCGGGGCGGCAGCTGCGGCGGCGGACGGCAAGGCGGCTACGAGCGCGCCGCTGCCGATCCCGGCGATCGCCATGTTGGTCAGCACCTGCACCATGGACCCGTGGAACGGCAGGAACAACAGGTAGCCCACCGCCACCAGGAGGGCGGCACCCATCAGGGTGATCCGCGGCGTGGTCCATTTCGTGACGAGCGGATACAGCAGGGCGCCGGCCAGCAGGCCTAGGACGTAGACGCCGATCAGGATGGACACGAGCCCGGAACTGGCGCCGAGCCCATACCCGGTGGTGGCCGGATCGGTCCGCGCAAACGTGGACAGCGGCGCCTGCGCGCCCAGCACCGAGACCCCGAACAGGAACGCGGTCAACTGTACGGGCCACATGCTGGGCTGGCGCAGCAGCCGGATGTCCACGAGTGGGTCGTGGTGGCCAAGTTCGTGCCGGGTGAACGGCACCAGCGAGGCAAGGCCCAGGACGACGGCGGCCCACGCCCACCAGGTGCCGGGGCCGTCGATGCGCATGAACGTCAACCCGGCCGTGATGAGCAGCAGCGAGAAGGACAGTGCCGCCAGGCCGGTGATGTCGATCCGCCCGCCGGTCCGGTTCGCGGATTCGGGGACGCCGAAGAGGATCACGAAGAAGCAGAGGGTCACGGCGATGGCCGGAATCATCAGGGTCAGCCACAACTTGCCGGGCAGCGCGTCACCAATGAACCCGCCGGCCAGGGCACCGGCAATGACGCCGAATTCAAGGCCGGCCACGAGGATGCCCGCCGACTTGCGGGTGAGGGCGGCGCCGTCGGGCCGTTGATGCGAGCGGCTGTAGATCAGGGCGATTTCCAGCGGCAGCCAGACCACGTAGAACCCCTGGAACGCCCAGGCGATGATGAAGATCCAAAAGTTCGGCGCAAACGCCACACCCCACGACGCCGCAGCGGTCAGGGCCGTGGAGATCAGCAGCACCTTGCGGTGGCCGATCATGTCGCCGAGCTTTGCCAGCACCGGCACCACCAGGGCGCTGACCATGAGCTGGGCGGCCTCGAACCAGTTGACGTCGGCGTCGTGGATGCCCAGGAAGCGGGCGATGTCGGTCAGCAGCGGCGTGTAGTAGCCCTGGAGGATGCCGCTGGTCAGTTCCACCAACACCAGGAATCCGACGATGGCCGCGGCCGTGGGGCCGGCCTGCAGCCCCCGGCGTGCCGTGCCGCTTTGCAATGAATCCACGTACCTGCCCCTCCATCCGCTTGTGATGCGCGTTACACGCCACATGAGAGCATCCTAGTACCCGCCGGTAACAATGGCGGAAATCCGCTTCCACCACACCCCGGAGGCTGCGGGAACATTTTGCGGACCGCCCGCGTTGACCCGTATATTAGATGCAAACGTATATATCTCGACAAGCAGCCGGGAGATGAAGGAGCACATCATGCAGTTCGGAATCTTTAGCGTCGGGGACATCACCATGGACCCCACCACGGGCCGCACCCCCACCGAGCACGAACGCCTGAAGGCCATCACCACGATCGCCAAGCACGCCGAGGACATCGGCATGGACGTCTTCGCCACGGGTGAGCACCACAACCCGCCGTTCTACCCCAGCTCCCCCACTACCATCCTTGGCTACATTGCCGCGCAAACCAAGAAGATCATCCTCTCCACCTCCACCACCCTGATCACCACCAACGATCCGGTGAAGATCGCCGAGGATTTCGCCACCCTCCAGCACCTTTCCGACGGCCGCACCGACATTGTGCTGGGCCGCGGCAACATGGGCGCCGTCTACCCCTGGTTCGGCAAGAGCAACCAGGACTCCGTGGAACTCACCGTGGAAAACTACGCACTGCTGCGCCGGCTGTGGGACGAGGAAGTGGTGAACTGGGAGGGCAAGTTCCGCACCCCCCTGCGCGGCTTCACCTCCACACCCCGCCCGCTCGACGGCGTGACCCCCTTCGTGTGGCACGGCGCCATCCGCACGCCCCAGGTGGCCGAGATTGCCGCCTACTACGGCGACGGTTTCTTTGCCAACAACATCTTCTGGCCCAAGGAGCACTACCAGCAGCTGATCGGCCTGTACCGCCAACGCTTTGAACACTACGGCCACGGCACGGCCGACCAGGCGATCGTGGGCCTGGGCGGGCAGTTCTTCATCCGCAAGAATTCCCAGGACGCCGTCAACGAGTTCCGTCCGTACTTCGACAACGCCCCGGTGTACGGCCACGGCCCGTCGATGGAGGACTTCACCTCGCAGACCCCGCTGACGGTGGGCAGCCCGGCGGAACTGATCGAGAAGACGCTGTCGTTCCGCGACTACTTTGGCGATTACCAGCGCCAGCTGTTCCTGGTGGACCACGCCGGCCTGCCGCTGAAGACCGTGCTGGAGCAATTGGACCTGTTCGGCTCCGAGGTGCTGCCCACGCTCCGTGCGGAGTTTGCCGCAAGGCGCCCGGCCCACATCCCGGACGCGCCGACCTTTGAAGCCCGCCGGGCAGCAAAGCTGGCAGCCGAAGCCGCCGGCGCCGACACAACGGCCGCCAATGCCGCGACGGCGGGGCGCTAAGGTGTCCGCCGCCGCCCACCGCCGCCTGGCCACCGAATCCTGGGAGTCGCTGCTGCGCGCCCAGGTGGCCGTGATGCGCGAACTGCACAAGGAGCCGAACTTCAAGAAGGTAGGCAGCCGTGAATACGACGTGCTGTTCAACCTCTCGCGCTGCCCCACGGGGTGGCTGCGCCTGAACGAGCTCAACGAGAACGTGCTGCTGACCCAGCCGAGCATCTCACGCCTGGTGGACAGGTTGGAGGCCCGCGGCCTGATCCAGCGCCGGACACCCGAGGATGACCGCCGCGGCGTGTTGATCGGGTTGACCGAGGCCGGCGCCGCGCTGCAAAAGGAGGTGGGCCGGGCCCACGTCCACAACATCATGGAAGTGATGGAGGCGGGCCTCAGCGATGAAGAAATGAAAACGCTGCTGGAGCTGACCGGCAAGCTGCGCGCCTCCATCTCCGGCGCGCAGCACACCAGCTAGCCCAGCCCCTGGACCAGCGCCCGGTAGAACACCACCCCGGTACCGAGGGAGCTGATACGCACCTTCTCGTTGACGGCGTGCAAACTGGCCCTGTCGGCGTCGTCCATCAGGAGCGGCGAGAACCTGTACACGGCGGGGCAAAGGCCCGTGAAGTTCCGTGAATCGGTGGCCCCCGTCTGCACGTACGGGGTGACGACGGCGTCCGGGTAGGAGGCGGCCACGGCGCGGGTCAGCAGCGCGAACTGCTCGTTGTCGGACGGGGAGATAGGGGACGGGTTGTGGCCGCCGCGCACCGTGAGCTCCACGCCGGGATCGTTGATGATGCGCCGCACCCGCTCCACCACCTGGTCCACAGTCTCCCCCACCGCGATGCGGATGTTGGCGTTGGCCCGGGCGGTGGAGGCCAGCACATTGGCGCCCTTGCTGCCCTCCAGTTCGGTGACGGCGACAGTGGTGCGCGTCATGGCCCGGGTTTCATCCCCCAGCAGGTCAAAGGCCCGGGTCAAAAGTCCCTTGAACGCCCACATGTTCGCCGTGACAAGGCGCAGGCCAAAACCGCTCCTGCTGCCGATCCGGCGCAGCATCTCCACGATCGGCTCGGGCATGGACTGCGGGAACGGGTGCTCCTCCAGGGCCATGATGGCCCGGGCGAGGCGTGCCGTCGCCCCCATTTTTGACGGCGTCGATGCGTGGCCGCCGCTGCTGCGGGTCAGCAGTTCAAGGTCCAGGATGCCTTTTTCGGCGACGCCGATGACGGCGGCCGGCGGCTTCAGCCCCGGGAACGCGTTCAGGGCCACGGCACCGCCTTCGTCGAGGACCAGCCAGGGCCGCACGCCGCGCTCATTGAGCAGGGCCGCCGCAGCAAGGGCGCTGTCGCCAGCCGTTTCCTCGTTGTTGCCAAAGGACAGGTAGAGGTCGTAGCCGGGGGCGAAGCCGTCGGCCAGCAATGATTCAACGGCCGCCAGGATCACCACCAGCGCACCCTTGTCATCAAGCGCGCCGCGACCCCAGACGTGGTGGCCGTCCTGATGGCCGGAGAACCCCGGATGGGTCCAGTCGTCGCGCGGATCCACGGGCACCACGTCGTAGTGGGCCATCAGCACCGTGGGCCTGGCGGCGGCGTCGGGGCGGCTGCCGGGCCAGCTGAAGAGCAGCGCCTGGCCGTTGACGAACTCGCGCCGCAGCGTGGCGTGGACCGCCGGGTAGAGGCGTTCCAGCGCGTCGACCAGGCCCGTGAACTCCTCCAGTTCAATCTCGTCACGCCGCCGCGAAAACACCGTCCTGAAACGGATGAGCTCGCTGAGCTGGTCCGCGGCGGGTTGGGCAAACTCCACGCCAAGGGGGCCCGTGCCGCGAGCCGGTTGGGCGGTTGTGCCTGCCGGCAGGCCGGCGTCCCCCGCCGCGCCGCGATAGGCGCGCGCACCGATGACGGCCGCAGTGCCAACGGCTCCGGCAGCTACGGCGGCGGCAAGCGTTCGGGACACGTTTCGGGTCAGGGAGTGTGGGCTTCCGCGTTCCATGCGTGCAGTCTAGTCCACCGTCCCGAGGGGCGGCCGGGCCCGGTAAACACTCGGTGAACAGTTGTTTCATGAACTCGATTTCCATGGACAGTGCGTTCATGGCCCCCTAGGCTGTCACTGTGAACATTTCCTCCGCGCTTGACCTGGCGGCATCCCAGCCGCTGCCGTTGCTGATTTTGGATTTTGACGGCACCGTTTGCCTGGGTGACGGGCCGGTCCTGGCGTATGCCGACGCCGTGGCCCATTTCCTCCCGGACACCGCAACCCCGGCATTCCGGGACGGGCTGGACGCCTTCCTGGCGCACGACCCGGCGGCGGCACAGTTCAAGGACGGCTATGCGGCCGTTGCCGCACTCGCCGAAGGCCTGGTGGATGCGCAAGCGCTCAACCGGGCCTATGCGCAAAGCCGGCAGCGGCTCGCCGCCGGCCAGGTGGAAATTTCCACACCGCCCGGGCTGGCCGATTTCCTGGCCGGCCTGGCCGGACGTGCGCACCGCATGGTGTTGACCAATGCCCCGCTGGAGGGCGTCGGCGAAAGCCTGGCCGCCCTGGGGTTGGCCGGCACCATTGACGGCATTGTTCCGGATGCCGGCAAGCCGGCCGGTTTCATCCATCTGCTTCCGAAACTGTTGGCGGGCCGCCCGCCGCGGGAGCTGATGAGCGTCGGGGACGTGTGGGTCAACGACATCGAGCCCCCCGCACGCCACGGCTGCGCCACAGCCTTCATCGACCGTTTTAACCACCGCACGGGGGACGCCGCTTTGCGCGAGCCGCGTTTTGAGCTGCTGTACCCCGGCATCACCGAGTGGGCCGCCGATCCGGCAGCCTTTACCATCACCCATCCCGGCACGTCCCCTTCCCTCCCAGAAAAGGCACAACTGTGATTTCCACTCGCATCAAGCTCTCAGCGTTCGCCACGCTCGCCCTGGCCGGAGCCCTTGCCCTGTCGTCCTGCGGCGTCAGCCAGGATGCCGCCGATTCCGCCTCCGGTGGCGCCGATTCGGCCGCCGTGTGCACGGGGGCCAACGATTCCTCGGCCGCAGCACCCACCAAATTGACCCTGGCCCTGGTGCCCTCCGGTGACGCCAAAAAGCTCGTGGACACCGTCAAGCCGTTGGAAACCGCCCTCAGCTCGCGGTTGGGCATTCCCGTCCAGGGCGTCATCACCGAGGATTACCAGGCGGCCGTGGAGGCGATCGGCGCAAACCAGGCACAAATCGGCATGCTTCCCTCGCTGCAGATGAGCCAGGCGTGCGACAAGTACGGCGCCGTCCCGGCCCTGCAGACCGTCCGCAAGGGCAAGTCCAGCTACGCGGCCCAGATGTTCACGAACAACCCGGGCAAGTACTGCACGGACAAGCCGGCCCCGGGCCCCAACGGCATGCTGTACTGCAACGGCACGGCCTCCGGCAACGGCCCCGCCGGACTTGACCAGGTCGCCAAGATCAAGGGCGCCACAGTGGCCATGCTCTCCCCCGCGTCCCCGGCAGGCTACATCTTCCCGGTGGCCGCCATGAAGACCGCCGGCCTCACCCTGGACGACGTCTCCCCCATCAAGGTCACCGCCAACGACGCCTCCGTCCTGGCTGTGGAAAAGGGCGACGCCGAGGTGGGCTTCAGCTACTGGGACGCCCGTGAGGTGGTCGCCTCCGACACCCCCGACGTCGGCAACAAGGTGGTCGTTTTTGCGCTGACCGACGAGATCCCCAACGACGGCATGTCGATCTCCAGCAAGCTCAGCCCCGAATGGCAGAAAAAGGTCAGTGACGCCATGCTCGACTATGCCGGAACACCGGACGGCGTCAAGGCTCTCACCGCCATCTACCAGATCACCGGCATGAAGGCCGCAGACCCGGCGAGCCTGAAGAAGACCCAGGCGGCAGCCCACTCCATCGGCCTGGGCTAATCCACCAGCCCTGCCCACTAGAAAGCGATCATGATGGCAAGCACCGGGGCGGATATCCGCTTTGACGACGTAACAGTGACCTACCCGAACGGCTATACCGGCCTGAAAGGGGTCAACCTCAGCATTCCCGCCGGTGAAATGGTGGGCATAGTGGGGCTCTCCGGAGCGGGAAAATCCACCCTGGTGCGAACCATCAACGGGCTGGTGCCGCTGAGCAGCGGCCGGATCACGGTGGGCAGCCACCAACTGTCCGGCCGCGGCGGGGCCCAGCTGCGCGGCCGTGAATTGCGCGAACTGCGCTCCAACGTGGGCATGGTCTTCCAAAGCTTCAACCTGGCCAAGCGCACCACCGTCATCAACAACGTTCTCATGGGCAGGCTGTACCACTCCCCCGCCTGGCGGACCCTGCTCGGCGCGTGGAAGAACGACGACGTCGAGCTCGCCCTGAGTGCGCTGGAACGGGTGGAGATTGTGCCCAAGGCCTATGAAAAGGCCTCCAGCCTCTCCGGCGGGCAGCAGCAGCGTGTGGCGATTGCCCGCACGCTGGCGCAGCGGCCCAAGGTCATCCTGGCCGACGAACCCGTCGCCTCGCTGGACCCGCCCACCTCCCATGTGGTCATGCGGGACCTGCAGCGCATCAACGCCGAGCTCGGCATCACCGTGGTGGTCAACCTGCACTTCCTGGACCTGGCCCGCCGCTACAGCGACCGGCTCATCGGCCTGCGCGCCGGCGAGGTGGTCTTTGACGGACCCGGCGCCGACGCCGACGAATCCGTCTTCGAGAACATCTACGGCCGCTCCCTGACGGCCGAGGACGTCCTGGACGCAAGGCCGCAACTATGAGCGCCGCCGCTACACCGGCCACGCCGGTCGGCCACCCCGGCGGGCAGGCACGCCCCACCAAGCCGCGCCATGGCGCACAGGTGGGTGCCGCCGTCGTCGTCCTGGCCGGCATCACCCTCTGGGCGGGAATCGGCGTGCGGATCGACCTGCCCGCCATCTGGACGAACTGGCACAACGCGACCGCCAACATCGTCCAGTTGCTCCAGCCCGATTACGGCTTCTTCCCCAAGACCATCCCGGCCCTGTTGGAGACCCTGCAGATGGCGGTCATCGCCACCGCTGCGGGCTCGGCGGTGTCCCTCCCGCTGGCGTTCCTGGCGTCCCGGGCCACCAACCCGCGGTCGGGGCTGCTGCGCGGGGTGCGCCTGGTGATGAACATGGTCCGCAGCGTCCCTGACATCCTCTATGCCGCCATCCTGGTGGCCGTGGTGGGCGTGGGCGCGCTGTCCGGCATCATGGCCTTGTTCATGTTCAACATCGGCATCATCGTCAAGCTGGTCTCGGAGGCTCTGGACGGCGAGGACGCCGGCGCCCAGGAGGCGGCACTTGCCGCCGGCGCCAGCTGGCCCCAGGCCAGCCGGGCGGCCATGCTGCCGCAAATCCTGCCCAGTTTCGCCTCGCAGGTCCTGTACACCTTTGAGCTGAACATCCGCGCCTCCACCGTGATCGGCCTGGTCGGCGCGGGCGGCCTGGGCATCCTCATTGACAACGTCCGCAGCTTCTTCAGGTACCACGAACTGTCCATGATCATCCTGGAAATCCTGCTCCTGGTGCTGGTCCTGGAGTCCGTCTCATCCTGGCTGCGAAAGAAGCTGGTGTGAGATGACAGAGTTGAAAACCCGTTATTCCGCCCCGTCCCTGCGACCGGTCAAACCGACCCACCGGCTGCGCACCACGTTGTGGCTGCTCCTGAGCCTGGTCATCGTGGCCGCGTTCTGGTCGGTCAAGATCAAATGGTCGGCGCTTGCCGACTTCCCGTCCCAGCTGGCCAAGTACATTGGGCTGATGCTCCTCCCGCCGGACTGGAGCAAGTTCGGCGAGGCACTGGGCGCCACGATCCTGTCCGTCCAGATGGCGTGGATCGGCACCGTGCTGGGCGTCATCATTTCCCTGCCGCTGAGTTTCCTGGCGTCGCGCGGGTTGGCACCCAGGGCGGTGAACGCACCGCTGCGGCTGGTGTTCGCCGTGATCCGCGCCGTTCCGGAGGTGGTCATCGCAATCCTCATCCTGTCCGTGACCGGGCTGACCCCGTTTACCGGGGCGTTGGCTTTGGCCGTGGGCTCGGTCGGCACGCTCGGCAAGTGGGGGTACGAGGCCTTCGAAGGCGTGGACCCGGGCCCCAAGGAGGCCGTCCGTTCCACCGGCGGCAACACGCTGGCACTGATCCGCTGGGGCGTGTGGCCGTCCGCCGCCCCGGAGGTGTTCTCCTTTTGGCTCTACCGTTTTGAGATCAATGTGCGCGCCTCCGCCATCCTTGGCCTGATCGGTGCGGGCGGCATCGGCAAGATGCTCCAGGACAACGTGCAGTTCCGCAATTGGGACGCGGTGGGCATGCTGCTGATCGTGGTCGTGGTGGTCACCATGGGCATCGACCAGGTCTCCGGCGCCGTGCGGACCAAGCTCATCCACGGCCGCTGGCGGGCTCCGAAGGCCGCCCGATGAGCGGGCTGCGGATCCTGCACCTCAGTGATTCCCACCTGACCGGAGACGGCACCCTCCACTCGGGCCTGGTGGACACCGTGGCTGCGTTCCGGCTCACCCTGGCCGCGTTTGAGAATGCCGGACCGCTGGATCTGGTGGTGCTGTCCGGCGACGTGTCCGACGACGGGTCCCCGGCGTCGTACCGCACCCTGCGCACGCTTACGGAAGGCTTCGCCGCCCGCCACGGCGCCGTTGCCGTCTACGTCATGGGAAACCACGACGAACGCACCGGTTTCCGGGAGGTCCTGGGCAACGGCCACCCGGGCGGCGAGACGACGCAGTGCGCCGGACCCGTCACGGGCGTCACCGAGGTGGCCGGGTACCGGGTGCTGACCCTCGACAGTTCCGTCCCGGGCCGCAGCCACGGCTTCCTGGACGGCGCGCAGCTTGACCGGCTGAGCGCCGAACTCGCCGTTGATTCGCCCCGGGGTTCCATCGTGGTGGTCCACCATCCCCCGGTACCGCCGGTGACGGCCCTGCATCACGGGATTGAACTGCAAAACCCCGCCGAGCTGGCCGACGCCCTGGCCGGCAGCGATGTGGTGGCCGTCCTCAGCGGCCACTACCATCACCCCATGAGTGATTTCCTGCAGGTGGGCGCGAACGCCGTGCCGGTGGTGGTGGCGCCGGGCATCGTCAACGGCAACGCCGTGCTGGCCGGCCCCGGCCGCGAACGGGCGGTCGCCGGAAGCGGCGGAACGCTCATCACCCTCCGGCCCGGCCCGGGCGGCCGCCCCCTGGTGCGCGCCCTGCCCGTAACCGTTCCGCTGCCCGCGGAGATCGCCCCGGCGGTAATCTTTGACCTGGACCCCGCCGCAGTGGCCGCGATCTCCGCACGGATCAGCGCACGCCCGCCCGCCGCACCATCTGCCCACCAAAGGACTTCACCGTGATCGACCACAGCCCGGGCCAGGTCCTGGCCCGCATCCGTTCCGTCCAGCCGTCGCTGCTGCCGGCCGAACAAGCCGTCGCCGCGGCCCTGCTGGAGCATGCCGAACAAATTGTGGAGCTCTCCTCGCAGCAGCTCGCGGAACTGGCCGGGGCCTCCCGGGCCACGGTGGTGCGGACGTGCCAAAGCCTGGGATATTCCGGCTACCAGCAGCTGCGCGTCCTGCTGGCCCGGGATGCTGGGTACGCCGCCACGCCGGACAAGCCGGCCGGGGTTGGTCCCGCGGGCATGGTGGTAGACACCTTCACCCAGGTGGGCCGCGCCGTCGCCTCCATGACGGCCCTCCTGGACCCGGACGCCGTGGCGGGAACCGTCAAGGCGACCGCGGCGGCCCGCCGCATGTTGGTGGTGGGGAACGGACTCTCCGCCCCCTTGGCCCAGGATATGGCCGCCCGGCTGAGCGCCATCGGCCGCCCAGCGGAATCCCCCGTTGATGTCATCGGCCAGCAAATTGCGGCCCGGCTGTTGGGCCCCGAAGACCTGTTGCTGATCATCAGCGGCAGCGGTGCCAACAGTTCCACGCTTCGGGTGGCCCAGGCCGCCTTGGACGCCGGCGCCACCCTGGTGGTCATCACGGCGTTTGCCAGGTCCCCGCTGGCCGCCCTGGCCCGGTATTCCCTGGTGGTGGGAATGGGTGAGCTGAGCTTCCGCGAGGAGGTCACCGTCACCACCCGCATCCCGCAAACCATCCTGATGGAGGGGCTCATTGCCGCGCTGACCGAGGAGCTGGGGAGCCGGGCGGCAGAGGCCAAGGCGCTGGCGCTGGAGGTCATCAGTGCCAATGTTGGTGAGTAAGCGCACATTCCACCCCCTCAACAGGAGGTAGGATGTCCTCATGACTGTGAGCCCATACCGCCTTGCCCGTGTCCGCCCCCTCGACGCCGCGGCGGCCCCGCTGCCGGAACAATTCTTTGTCCGCAACGACGCCGTGGATTTTGACGGCGCCGACGGCCGGGTCTGGACGATCGTGACCACCCCGTTCCCCACGTCAGCGGGTAACCAAAACAGCCCCGAACGCGAAGGCTGGCAGGTGGGCGGGACCGTCGGTGAAGACCAGTTTACGTTCCTGGCTCCCTGCGCACCTGCCAACGTCTTTGGCATGGCCCACAACACGGGTGCGCCGGGACGGGCCCTGCCGGCACAGGCGTTCCACAAGGCGGCAAGCTCCGTCATCGGCCCCGGCGAGGCCATCAAACTCAGCCCCGGCGTGGGGTACGTGGACCCCGAAGCCGAACTGACCGTCGTCGTCGGACTCGCCGCACGCAACCTGACCCTGGAGACGGCCCGCAGCGCCATCCTGGGTTTCACGATCGGCAACGACGTCTCGGCCCGCGATGCCCAGCGCAGCGATGAGCTGTGGATCAGCGCCAAGAGCCCCGACACCTTCACCCCGCTGGGGCCGTGGATCGTGGTGGGCCTGGACGACGCCGGCGTTGCCATCAGCATCGTGCACAACGGCACCGAGCTGGCCGCAGCCTCCAGCGACGATCTTGGCTGGGGCGTCGATGAGATCATGGTGTACCTGAGCGGATTCATGACGCTCCAACCCGGCGACGTCATCCTGACCGGCTTCCCGGCCGAATGCCGCCAAATCACCCCGGGCGACGTGGTGGTGTGCCGGGTGGGCGGAATCGGGGACCTCCGCAACCCGGTGGTGGCGGGCGAGTAAGACGCGCCCGCGGCACGGCGAACTCACAGCAAACGCACACCCCGCTTTTTGGTGTGCACCAAGGGCAGGTGGCAAGATTGGTTACCTATGGCAACCGCAACTCCGGCCGAACCAGCAGCCCTCAATCCAGTGCCCGGCACTGAGGCCAAGGGAGCACCACCCGTGAGAAAGTCACCGGTGTGGCTCCGCTACCCCGTTTTGGCCGCACAGTTGCGTGGATTCGGCATCGTGGCGATCATTTGCACCGTCACGTCCATGGCCATGTACGCCGGTTTGCGTCCGGCCCTGGGCACCCAATGGGCCAACGCCATATCCCTGGTTTTGTGCTCGTTCCTGAACACGGAGCTGAACAGGCGTTTCAGCTTCGGCGTCAGCGGGCGGCAATTTTGGTGGCGCGACCAGCGTCGCGGCCTGTGGATCATGATCCTGGCGTTGGGCATCACCAGCGGCAGCCTGTGGCTGCTGGAAGTGATCGCCCCGCACGCCTCAATCGTGGTGGAGTTGGCCGTGATCGTCCTGGGCAACGTGTTGTCCGCCGTGACCCGGTTCCTGATGCTGCGCTATTGGATCTTCCGGCGGCTGCGCAAAGCAGGCGACTGAGCAGGCTGGCCGCTAGGCGGAATGCGAGTACGTGAGGCAGTCGGCGTTGTCGGCGCCGGGACCCACCCGGACCTCGCTGGCACCACACATCAAGTGATCGTTGTGGACGCACTCGGTGCGCTGGCAGGCCCCCACTGACGCCAAAACCTTGGGCAGTCCGCCGTGGACGCCGGTGTCGATGAAGGTGGCGCACTGGGCGTGGTCGGAGTTCCCGCCAATCGTGATCCCGCTGGCACCGCAGTGCGTGTGGTCATTGAAGGAACAGTTGGCAACGGCGCATTCGGTGACGGGGACGGTGACAGTCATGTTGGGCTCCTCCGCTGGGTTTTCCGGGCCGGACCGGCCCGCTTAAACCCACCCTACGCCCGCCCGGCGCCAACTAATTAGTGCCGGTTTTATGCCGTATTTAGGCCCCCGCCGGCCCGTGTCAGCGTTGCGCGCCCAGTTTCCGCACCCGCTCGACGGCCGCCACCAGTTCGTCCGCGGCACCATCCAACTGCGCGGCCGTGACGTCCGCGCCAAAGCTGAACCGCAGCGCCGTCTGGGCAACGCCGCGTGCCACGCCCATGGCCGTCAAGACGGCGGACGGTTCGTCGCTGCCGGCCGCGCAGGCGGAGCCCGAGGAACAGATGACGTCCCGCCGTTCCAGTTCCAACAGCACGGATTCGCCGCTGGTGCCCGGGAAGCAAAAGGAGGCAACCGACGGCAGCCGCCGTGTGCGGTGCCCCGTCAGGACGGCGTCGGGAATCCTGACCAGCACCGTGGCGATAAAGTCCTCCCGCAGTGCCGTGACACGTTCGACGGCGGCGCCCCGGCCCGCTTCCCCGAGCCGCAGCGCTGTTGCGAGGGCCACGGCAAAGGCGACGTTTTCGGTGCCCGAACGCAGCCCGAGTTCCTGCCCGCCGCCATGGATCAGCGGCTCAATCTGCACACCCGAAGAGACGTACAGCAGCCCCACGCCCTTCGGGGCCCCAAGTTTGTGCCCGGACAGGCTCATGGCGGCCACGCCGAGCCGGGCCGGGGCAAGCTCCAGCCAGCCGCCTGCCTGGACGGCGTCCGTGTGCAGCGGCACCCCTGCCGCCGTGGCCAGGGCGGCCAATGCCGGGATGTCCTGGACCGTGCCCACCTCGTTGTTGGCGTACATGACCGAGGCGACGGCAACGTCGCCGCCGGCCAGCAGCTGCGCAAACGTGGCCGGTTCGAGAAGGCCGTCGGCGTCCACGGGGACCACGTCGACAGCAAAACCGTGGACGCGGCGCAGGAAGTCCGCGGAATCGGCAATGGCCGGGTGCTCGATCGCGCTGATGACCACCCTGGTGCGGCGCGGATCGGCCTCCCGACGGGCCAGCGCGATGCCCTTCAATGCCAGATTGTCGGCCTCGGTGCCGCCGGAGGTGAACACGAGCTCCTCGGCGTGGCAGCCCAAGACGGCGGCGGCCTCCTGCCGGGCCGCGGCCAGCGCCGTGGCGGCCGCCTCGCCGAGTTCGTGATGGCTGGAGGGGTTGCCGAACTGGTTCGTCAGGAACGGGAACATGGCCTCGATGACCTCACGCCGGACCGGCGTGGTGGCTGCGGCGTCCAGGAAGATCATCCGGCTCAGGCCTCGATCGCGATGTCCAGGCCGAGGTCCAGGGCACGGACGCTGTGGGTCAGCGCGCCTACGGAGATGATGTCCACGCCCGTGGCGGCGATCGCGCCAATCGTGGAGAGGTTCACATTGCCGCTGGCCTCCACCAGGGCCCGGCCGTTGACCATGGCCACACCCACCACCAGTTCCTCGTTGCTGAAGTTGTCCAGCATGATCGTGTCCACGCCGGCCGCGAGCACGGGTTCAATCTGCTCGATCCTGTCCACCTCGACCTCAAAGTGGACGGTGTGCGGCAGTTGGGCCCGCACGCTCTGCAGCGCCGCGGTCAGCTTGGCCGGGTCGCCGCCGGTGAGCACGGCCAGGTGGTTGTCCTTGGCCAGCACGGCGTCGGAGAGCGAGAACCGGTGGTTGTGGCCGCCGCCGCAGCGCACCGCGTAGCGTTCAAGCACGCGCAGCCCGGGGGTGGTTTTCCGGGTGTCGGTGACGCGGGCGTTGGTGCCTTCGAGCGTCTTGACGTACTCGGCGGTTTGGGTGGCGATGGCGCTCATGCGCTGGGTCAGGTTCAGCGCAATCCGCTCGGCCGTCAGGACACCGCGTGCCAGTCCCGTGACGGACATGAGCCGCTGCCCGGCACTGAACGCCGTGCCGTCGGCCACGAGTTGCTCAACCCTTGCGGCGGGGTCGGTCATCGTCATGGCAGCCGTGAACACGTCGCCGCCGGAGAAGATCCCCGGTTCGCGGGCCACAAGCCATGCCGTGGCCACGGCGGAGGCCGGCAGCAGGGTCGCCGAGGTGATGTCGCCGTACGGTGCGTCCTCCACAAAGGCGTTGCGCAGAATGTTCTCCACAACAGCCGGGGGCAGGGTTGGCAGGACGATTTCGCTGCTGTGGACTGAGGGGACAAGTTCGACGGCGTTCATACTGTTTCGCTTTCAAGAACGGGAAGGCTGGTGGGAATGTGGGTGAATTCACCGGGGAGCGAGGCAACCCAGGCGGCCGTGCGCCGCCCGCCCGGAACGGCGGCCGTGGCCGTGGTTGGCTCCGTAGTTGACGCCGTAGCCGGCGGGTAGTCACTGCGGTAGTGCGCTCCCACGGATTCGGTGCGGGCGAGTGCGGCGTGAACCAGCAGTTCGGCAACCAGGCGGAGATTTTCCAGCTCCGCCCCGGCCTGGAGGGTGGCAGGATCTTCGGCCGGGCGCTCCCCGGCGATCCATGGATCGCCGGGGAGCGCCGACTGCGAGCGCCAGGCGGCAAGTTGTCCGGCGGCTTTTTGCAGGCCGGTCCGGTCGCGGACCACGCCGGCGTACTCGCCCATGAGCCTGCGCAGCGACTCCCGGTTGAGAGGTTCAGTGGTGCTCTGGTGCCCCGTTCCGGCAAGGTCCAGGGTGGCTGCCTGTGTCACGGCAGGGGCGGGTACTGGGGCGTGGGCGCCGTCCCCGCCGGCCTGGGTGTCGGCCACGAAGGACTGCACGGCTCGCCGGCCAAAGACGAGGCCCTCCAGCAGCGAGTTCGATGCCAGCCGGTTGGCGCCGTGGACGCCGGTGCATGCGACCTCACCGGCGGCGTAGAGCCCGGGCAGGGAGGTTTGTGCGTCGAGGTGGGTGGCCACGCCGCCCATCCAGTAGTGCGCGGCCGGGGCAACCGGCAGCCATTGGCGGGTCCAGTCGAAGCCCAGCTCGCGGGTCTTGGCATCGATCGTGGGGAAGCGCCGGGCCAGGTAGCCCGCTCCGTGGGCCGCCTCGACGCCCGTGGCATCCAGGAACAGGGTGCCGCCCGGGAGGGAGCTGGCGCCTGGGCCGGTGCGGGCCAGGTGGGCTGCCATGCTGCGGGAGACGACGTCCCTGGGGGCGAGGTCTCCGTCGAGGTGGTAGCCGGTCATGAACGCGTTGCCGGCGCCGTCGCGCAGGACGGCCCCGGCGCCGCGAACGGCTTCGGAGATCAGGAAATTCTCGCCAACGGCGAGGGCTGTGGGGTGGAATTGGAAGAACTCAAGATCGGCCACCACGGCCCCTGCCCGCCAGGCTGCGGCCAAACCGTCGGCCGTGGCAACGGACGGGTTCGTCGTGTGCTCAAACAGTTGTCCCGCTCCCCCGCTGGCCAGCAGGACGGCATCGGCGCCCAGCCGTTCCCGGCCGCCGCCATGGAGCAGTTCCACCCCGGTGACGCGGCCGTGGCTGAGCACCAGGTCCTGGACAAAGGTGTTTTCCAGGATGCGGATCGTGCCCAATTGCTCGGCGCAGCGCACGGAGCGGATCAGCCCGTCGGCGATGGCCGCACCCGTGGCGTCCCCGCCCGCGTGGAGGATGCGGGCCGCCGAATGGGCGCCCTCGAGCCCCAGGGAGCGTCGCCCGGTGTCCGGGTCCTTGTCGAAGACAACGCCGAACCGTTCAAGGGCAAGAATGTCCGCACCGGCTTCGGCACAGAGGACGCGTACGGCCTCCGGATCGCACTGGCCCGCACCGGCGGCCAGGGTGTCGGCCACGTGCGCGGCGACGCTGTCGCCGGGTGCCGATTCATCGGCACCCAGCACGGCGCATATGCCGCCCTGCGCAAAGTGCGTGTTGCTGGCTGCCAACACGCCCTTGGTCACGAGGGTGACGCGCAGTCCGGCCTCGGCCGCCAGCAGGCTGGCGAACAGTCCGGCAATGCCGCTGCCCACCACCACCAGGTGCGAATTGCGGGTCGTCATGCGACCGACACTCCCACTGGGGCTGCGGTCCGCGCCGCACGCGGCTTGGCGGCCAGCATCCGCTCCAACGCCACCCGGGCGTTGACCGCCGTGGCCTCGGGGACAGTGATCTGGTTCAGGACCTCCCCGCGCAGCAGGCCCTCCAGGACCCAGGCGAGGTACCCGGGGTGGATGCGGTACATCGTGGAGCAGGGGCAGATCACCGGGTCCAGGCAGAAGATGGTGTGCTGCGGGTATTGGGCGGCCAGCCGGTTGACCATGTTGATCTCGGTGCCGATGGCAAAGGTGCTGCCGGCCGGTGCCGCCTCGACGGCCTTGAGGATGTAGTCGGTGGAGCCGGCTTCATCTGCGGCGTCCACCACCTCCATGGGGCATTCGGGGTGCACGATCACCCGTACGTCCGGGAAGTCCGCGCGTGCCTGCTCGATCTGGGCCACGGTGAAGCGCTTGTGCACGGAGCAGAATCCCTGCCACAGCACCACCCTGGCGTCCTCCATGACGGCGGTGTCGTTTCCGCCCAGCGGCATGCGGGGGTTCCACAGCGGCATCTGCTCCAGCGGGATCCCCATGGCCTTTGCCGTGTTACGGCCCAGGTGCTGGTCGGGGAAGAACAGGACGCGCTGGCCGCGGTCAAACGCCCAGTCCAGGACGGTGGCCGCGTTGGAGGAGGTGCAGACAATGCCGCCGTGCTCGCCGCAGAACGCTTTCAGGGCCGCGGAGGAGTTCATGTAGGTCACCGGAATGACGGGGACGCGGCCGTCGGCATCGGGCTCGGCGCCGTAGAGGTCCTCCAGTTGCGCCCAGCAGGCCTCCACGGACGGGAGGTCGGCCATGTCGGCCATGGAGCAGCCGGCCGCCAGGTTCGGCAGGATTACCGACTGGTGCGGGCCGGAGAGCATGTCGGCCGTCTCGGCCATGAAGTGCACGCCGCAAAACACGATCGCCTCGGCCGTGTCACGGGTTTTCGCGGCGTTGGCCAATTGGAAGGAGTCGCCGACGAAGTCGGCAAACTCAACCACCTCATCACGCTGGTAAAAGTGGCCAAGGATCACCACACGGTCGCCCAGTTCCGCCTTGGCCGCGATGATGCGAGCGGTGAGGTCGTCGTCGGAGGCGTCCTTGTATTCCTGCGGCAGCTGGCCCTGGCGGGGCGTTGCGGCGGGGGCGACGTCCGCGTCGGAGGCGCCGGGGCCATAGCCGGGGGTGCCGGCCAGCGCCTCCGCAAGGTCGAACTCCCACGGACCCTTGGACAGTTCAGTGCTACAGCTTTCCTGGGCCCGTCCGGGCTTGCCTGCGCGTTCGGCTTCCTCGCGGGTGATGAGCTGGATGGTGGTGTTCACTGATGACATGGCATGCTCCGTTGGGGTGACAAGGGTCTAAACGCTGATGGGGTGTGGGGTGGGCGCTTCCGGCGCCGCGAACTACGGGACGGGGGAATCCCGCGCCGTCGTGCCGGTGTAGCGGTAGAGCCGGGGAGGGCGGTGCTTTCCACCCTGCAGGTACTCCTCGGTGGCCTCGATGTTCGCCCCCTGCTTGAGCTGGCGCCGGAAATTCGCCGGATCCAGGGTGCGGTCAAGAACCGCCTCATACACCTCGCGCACCTGGGCCAGCGTGAACTTTTCGCCCAGTAGGTGGTACGCGATGCTGCCGTACGTCATCTTGTTGCGCAACCGCCACAAGGCGTAGTCGACAATCTCGTTGTGGTCGAAGGCCAGGTCCATCAACCCGTCGGCCCGGAACCACTTCACGTTTTCCGATTCCTGGGCCAGGGCGGCCTGGGTGGATTGGACCATGGCCCAATAGACAATGGAGACCACGCGCTGGCTGGGCGAACGGTGGAGGCCGCCGAAGGCGTACAACTGCTCCAGGTAGTTCGGCGCCAGGCCCGTGGTTTCCCGAAGATTCCGGGCCGCGGCGTCCTGCAGCGATTCCGCCTGGGTCAGGGGCCCGCCGGGCAGCGCCCACTGGTCCTTGAACGGTTCGCGGATGCGGCGCACCAGGGGCAGCCACAACGTGGGACGGCCGCTGGACGCGCTGGGGCGGAGGGTGAAGATGACGGTTGAAATGGCAAGGGACGGCGGCTGCGCAAGGCGCTCGCTGACATTGGCCGCACTCACAAAAGGTTGCCGTTCCATGGATTCACCAGCTCCCGCCGTTAGTTAGGGTCAAGTTGACTACAACTGATTCTACGACCATGGGGCATCAGCTTCAAAATGTTTGCGTAAGAAAGTTTCAGCGCCCGGCGCCCGGCGGGCGCGTCACAAACTCCAGGCGGAGCAGCGAAAGCCACTCCCGCGGGACGGCCACGGTCAGGAAGCCGTTGCCCAAATCCGCACCCAGTCCCAGCACGTCGGGGTCCGAATTCAGCCGAATTCCGGGCACGGCGGCGCCATCGATCGTGAGGTCGACCCCGGCCTCGAGGTGGGCTTCGGTGGCCGGGTCCGTGAGCTCGCCGGGAAACGCCCCGCGCATGCGTCCGGCACGAAAAGTGTTCATCAAAATGTAGTTCACGTGGCCCACCAGCGCGGCTTCAACAGTGCGGGACGGCTCGGCTTGATCGAGGTGGGTTGTCCGCACGGTGTCCCACAGGAGCGGATACCGCATCCGGGCCCGCCACTGCTCCCCCGCGGCCTTGCGGGCAATACCCGGCGGGCACCCGACCCCCACCCGGCGTCGGCCGCCGTCGAACACGCTACCGGCGGACGGTCCCGGCGTACTTGGGGGTAAGCGGGCCGTGGGGGATAATTTCGGTAGTGGAGGGAACCCTTCGCCCGTTGGAGGCCGTGCATGGCCCGCATCATGAAGAAGGCATCCGCTTGACGAACATTCAGCCGCCCGCTGCCACCACCGAGGCCCCCACGGGCGGCCTGGGCCATTCACTCAAGCAGCGACAGCTGACCATGATGGGTTTGGGCAGCGCCATCGGCGCCGGACTGTTCCTGGGTTCCGGGGAAGGCATCCAGAAGGCGGGCCCCGCCGTCCTGGTGTCTTATCTGGTGGCCGGCACGCTGATCATCCTTGTCATGTGGGCGCTCGGTGAAATGGCGGCGGCCAATCCCAACTCGGGCGCGTTTTCCGTCTACGCCCAGAAGGCGTTGGGTCCGGTGGTCGGATCAACCGTCGGCTGGCTCTGGTGGCTGCAACTCGTGGTGGTCATTGCGGCCGAGGCCCTGGGCGCCTCCGCCCTGCTCGTCACAGTTTGGCCGGTTTTGCCGGCCTGGGCGCTGACACTGATCTTCATGGCCGTCTTCACCGCCATCAACCTGACAAGCGTGAAGAACTACGGCGAGTTTGAGTTTTGGTTTGCCCTGCTCAAGGTCGCGGCCATCATCATGTTCCTGCTCTTCGGCGTGGCCCTGCTGCTGGGCCTGATCCCGGGCGCCACCTCCCCCGGGCTCGGCAACTTCGTCAATCACGGCGGCTTTGCCCCCAACGGCCTCTCCGGCATCGCCGCTGGGCTGTTCGTGGTGGTCTTTGCCTTTGGCGGCACGGAAATCGTGGCCGTGGCCGCGGCCGAGACCGCCGATCCCGCACGCAGCGTCACGATCGCGATCCGCACCGTGGTGTGGCGGATCCTGGTCTTTTACATCGGCTCGATCTTTGTCATCGCCGCCGTTCTGCCGTGGACGTCGCCCGATCTTGCATCACCTTTCGCCGGCGTCCTGGACTCCGCCGGGGTGCGATGGGCCGGCATGGCCATCACCCTGATCGCCGTCGCGGCCCTGCTCTCCGCCCTCAACGCCAACCTCTACGGCGCGTCACGCATGATCTATTCGCTGGCAGAGAGGGGCGAGGCCCCGCGCATCTTTGCCCGCACCAACTCCCGGCGGGTGCCGCTGGCGGCCGTCGCCGTCTCGGTGTCCTTCGGATTCGCCGCCGCCGTGTTGGAATTGCTGTTTCCCGACCGGGTGTTGTCGGCCCTTCTCAACCTCGTCGGATCCACGTGCCTGATCGTGTGGGGCACCGCCTTGCTCTCCCAGCTGATCCTGCGCCGCCGGGCCGACCGCGACGGCACGCCGCTGCCACTGCGCATGCGTGGTTTCCCGGCCCTGACCATCGTCGGATTGGTCCTGCTGGCCGCCATTTTCGCCGTCGGATTCACCGGCGCCACGAGCCGCACCCAACTCCTGGGCACCTTTGCCCTGGTCGCGGGCATCGCGGCCGCCTGCTGGCTGGCCCAACGCAGCCAGCGCAGCGTGGTGGCCAAATAGCGGACCGGATTGCATCCGCACAAAATTGTGACTAGCGTCTCAGGTGGACGGTGTGCTCAACGGCGCGCATACCGTTCGCAGTTCGCCGCACCTTTTCGCTACTGTTGACGTACGACGGCGGCACACGCCACCGTAAGGAAAGGTCCGGTTCACATGGCAGCCCAAGGCAAACACTCGGCCCCGGAGGCCGCCCACACGATCGAGGGATCCCTGCCCGGGCTCAACGTTGCCGCCTTTGATCCGGAGCAGCCAGCCAACCTCCCGCCCGTCTTCCTCATCCACGGCTTTGCCTCCTCGATCGAATTGAACTGGGTGAAAAGCGGCTGGGTCAGCGCCCTGAACCGCGCCGGCCGCCGGGTGCTTTCAGTGGACTTGCCCGGCCATGGCGGGAGCACCTCCCCCATCGACCTGGACTCCTACACGCCTGGCAAGATCCGCGCGGATTTGCTGCAGATCCTCATCGACATGGGCGTGCGCCCTTTGCGTGAGGGCGACCCCGCCTCGGGCGTCGACCTGATCGGCTATTCGCTCGGCTCGCGGCTGGCCTGGGAATTTGGTGCCACCCAGCCGGAGCTGGTGCGCAAGATGGTGCTGGGCGGGCCCAACCCGAAGGATCCGCTGGCCGAGTTCGACCTGGCCGCCGCGCAGGACTTCCTCAACGACGGAACACCCATTGCCGACGAATCCACCGCGTGGCTGCTGGGCATGGCCCAGCTGATCCCCTCCAACGATATTTTCGCGCTCCTGGCGCTCATCCAGGCCATCAAGATGGAACCGTTCGACCCCACCGACGCGGTGCCGAAGATGCCGATACTGCTCGTGGCCGGCGAACACGACGAACGTGCCAAGACGATGGGGCAGCTGGCCGCCCTCAACGGCCGCGCCGAACAACACGTCATCCCCGGCCGCACGCACAACAACGCCGTGACAAGCCGCGATTTCAAGGACGCCGCGATCGCCTTCCTCGGCTAAAGTCCGCACCACAACCCAACACGCCACCACCATGGCGGTGCGGTCCTGATGCCAGGACGACGGCGGTGCCGCCTAAGATGAATCCATGACAGAGACCCCCGGCCCGGCCCATTCCCAGACACTGTCCCGGGGCGTGCGGACGCTGGAGATCCTTGCCGCGGCCCCCGGGCCGCTGACGATTGCCGAGGTCGCGACGCAACTGGGCGTCCACCGTTCCATCGCGTACAGGATTGTGCGCACGCTGGAGGACCACTCCCTGGTGGTGCGTGACTCCGCGGGCCGGCTGGCCCCCGGACCCGGTCTCGCCGTGCTGGCCCGGGGCGTTTCGCGAGACCTGCAAAGCGCCGCGCTGCCCGAACTCACGGAACTTTCGCAAAGCCTGGCCATGACCGCATTCGTGGTGATGTGGGACCGTGAGGAGTGCGTGACACTGGCCGCCGTCGAGCCGCGGCACTCGGGCGCAACCCTCGCCCAACATCCCGGCACCCGGCACCCTGTGGGTGTTGGCGCCCCCGGGATCGCCCTGCAATCCCTTTACACGCCCGAACAATGGCGGATTCAGGCGCCGGGCCAGGTGTACCGGCCCGAGGCCGCCGAGGCCGCACGGCTCGGATATGCCACGAGCCATGATGAGGTCATTGCCGGCCTGTCCTCGGTGGCGGCGCCGGTGCGGATTCCCGGTGGCCGGCCGGCCGCCGTGGCCGTGGTCTACATCCGCAACGACCAGGACCCCGGCACTATCGGCACGGCGGTCCATGCCGCGGCGTCGCGGATCGAATCCGCGCTGGCCTAAGCGCCCCGCTGGGCAGCGCCCGTCAGGCCTTGGCCGGGCGGCGGAGCACCACTGCCGTGACGATGCCGAGCACCAGCAACGTCCCGGCGGCCGCGATCGGCACGATGAAGGCCGCATGGTAGCCGACGGACTGCGCCAGTGATCCGGCGATCGAGGAGCCCAGTGCGGTGCCGGCCACGATGCCGCTGGCCAGGGCCGTCATGACGGTGCCCATCCACTGCGGCGGGGCGATGACGCTGCCCACGCTGAAAATGGTGACCATGGTGGGGCCGACCGGAATGCCGACCAGCAACAGCACGATGATCATGGTGCCCAGCGACCCCGGCAACAGGAAGGCCGCGGTTCCGGCGGTCATGAGCGCGGCCGTCAGCACCCAGCGCCAGGCGTGCTTGAACGTGGCCGGCCAGTAGGCGACGGACAGGGCCGCAAAGGCGGAGCTGGCACCCATGACGGCGTACATCAGCCCGGCCTGATCCACCGAGCCGTGGACGCCGGTAAAGGCCGTCAGGGCCGTTTGCGAGGATCCGAAGAAGGTGCCCATGCACAGCATGCCCGCCACGGGAACCGCCACCTTGAACCAGTTGACGGAGTCCTTGGGCACGTAGCCGGCGTTGCCGTTCATGCCGGCGCGGCGCGGGGCCACGGCGGTGTGGGTGGGGTGGATGGCGAACAGGGTCACGAGCGAAATGGTCATGACGGCGGCCAGGACCAGCGGCAGCCACGGTGCCACGAGGGACGCCAGCAGGCCCACCAGGGCCGGGCCCAGCACGAAGGTGATCTCGTCGGCGGTGCCTTCCAGCGACAGCGCCGTATCGACCAGCGGCCCGCGCTGTTCCTTGGGCAGTTTCCGGCTCAACGCCATCCAGCGCACCCTCGACAACGGGCCCACCTGCGGGGACGAGGCACCGGCCAGCAGCGCGACGACCAGCAGGCCCACGGTTGCCCCCGTGGTGAAATCGTCAATGGCGTAGGCCAGCCCGACCACGGCAGCCACGATCACGGCGTTCACCACGGCGGAGACGATGAGGACGGGCTTTTGGCCAAGCCTGTCCGCTAGGTAGCCGATCAGCGGCGCGCCGATCGCGGCGCCGATCCCGATGGCGCCGGCGGCAAAACCGCCGATCGCGTAGGACTTGCTGACGGCCGTGACAAGGGTCAGCACGCCAATCGTGAGCATGGCCAGGGGGACGCGGGCAAAAAGGCCCAACGGAATGTAGGAGGTGCCGGCCAGCCGGGGCAGCATGGCGTAGCGGCCGACTTTTTTCTCCGGCGCGGGGGCTTCCTCCGTGACGGTGGAATGCCCCGCGGGGGGTCGTGAAACAGGGGGAAGTGAGGAGGTCATTGGTATCCGCTCAGCACAAAGTGGCGTGTACCGTCCCGGCCTCCCGGTACACCCAACCCAAATTCTTCCTCCAGTCTACCCGGCCTGCCCCAGGGACAGTGTTGATCCGTTCCGGCCCTTGGTCACGTGCAGGTGCATGGGAATCCGGGTTTTCATGTCCGCCACATGGCTGACCAGGCCCACCACCCGGCCGCCGTCACGCAGTCCTTCCAGCGCATCCATGACCTGGTCCAGCGATTCGTCGTCCAGGCTGCCAAAGCCTTCGTCGACAAAGAGCGTTTCGATGTCCAGTCCGCCGGATTCCTGTTGCACGACGTCGGCCAGCCCCAGTGCCAGCGACAGCGACGCCATGAACGACTCCCCGCCGGACAGCGTTGACGTGTCCCGGCTCAGCTGGGTCCACTCATCCACGACCTCAAGGCCCAGCCCGGATTTCCGGTTGCCGCCGGCCCGCGCGTCGGTGTGGCTGAGCGTGTAGCGGGCGCCGCTCATGGTGGACAGGCGGGCCGATGCAGCCATGGCCACCTGTTCCAGCCGGGCCGCCAGGACGTAGCTGGTGAGCGTCATCTTCAACTGGTTCTCGCCGGCGCCGCGGACGGCGTCGGCCAGGCCGCCGAGCAGGGCGGCCCTTTCACGCAGCGGCGCCACGGACGCCTCGCTGCGCTCAAACGCGGCCCTGGTCTCGGCCAGTTGTTCGCCGGCGTTGCGAGCCAGCGCCAGCTGCACGGCGGCGGCCCTCGCGGCGGCGGCGAAGCCCCTCGAGGCGGAGCGCAGTTCCTCCAGTTGTGCCGCGGTGGGGGCGCCGATGCCCTTGCCCGCCTCGACGGCCGCGGCGGCAACGTCGGCGGAGTTCAACTGCGCCGTGTTCAGGGTGCCCGCACGGCCGTAGTCGTCCAGCCGTTCCTGGACGGCAGCGGCTTCGCCCGCAGCCAGCCGCGCGTCGCGTACCGCGGCGGCGTCGGCGAAGCTGCCACCGGCCAGGGCCAGGGCAAGCGCGTCGGCGGCCTCGGTCCCCGCCGTTTCGGCGGAGTCCCGGCGGCGCAGCGCATCCTGGAGGTCCCCGATCACCTGCCGGGCAGCCGCAATCGCTTCACTCCGTCGCGCGAGGGAATCGTAGCCGGCCCGAGCCGCCAGCAAGCCGTCGGCCAGCTGCCCGGTTTCCTGGGCCAGTGCCCCGTTGGACGCGGTCAGCGAGGCCACCTGCGCACTGGCCGCCAAAAGGGCCTCCTGTGCACGGGCCACGGCCGTTTCGGTGGCCTCGGAATCGGCGGCAAGCTCCGCCAGCCGGGCGTCCGCGGCCATGGCCGCATCGAGGCCTTCCTTGGCGAGTTCGACGTCGGCCCGCGCCTGCGCCAGGTCCTTCCCGCCACCGCGTTCGGCCAGGACGGCCAGTTCCTGGCGGGCGCGGGACAGCCCGGCCAGCGCCGCCTCCGCGTTCGTTTCCGCTTCCCGGTGGGCCGCCTTGGCCTTCTTTTCGGCTTGTACGGCGTCGGCGCCGGAGCCGGCCAGCGTGGACGGTGCCGGGTGGACCGTGCTGCCGCAGACCTGGCAGGGTTCGCCGTCCACCAGGGTCGCCGCCAGCTCGCCGGCGGCCAGCGACAGCCGGAGTTCGACGGCGTCGAGCCAGCTGCCCTTGGCGGCCAGCGCGGCCTCACGGCTTGCAAGGTCGGCGGCGGCCAGCGTGCCCACGGTCTCGGCTTGGGACGTGTGGGCGAGGATGCTGTCCACCAGCTCACGGGCGCTCCCGTGGCGCTCCCGCGCCTGCGGGAGCGGGACCGCGTCCGCCCGCAGCACCGCCAACTCCGTCCGGATTTCCGCCAGCCGTGCCTGCCCGTCTGATTGTGCGCCCTGGTGTGCCGCAACGTCGGCGGCGGACTTGGCAAGGGCCAGTTCACCGGCTGCCAGCTCGGCTGCCAGTTTCACGAGGCGCTGTTCGCCTGGTTCCGCCGCGGCGACGGTGGCCAGCTGCCCCGAAAGGTCCTGGTCCAAGGCGCCCAGTGCCGCCAGGGTGGGGTCCGCGGCATCGGCCTCTCCGGCAAGTGCCGTGGCCAGCGCATTTGCGGCAAACCCCTCCGTGGCCGCCCGGACCCGCTTGCCGGCGTTGTCCAGGCTGGCGGCGGTTTTGTCGGCCGCAGCCACCACGGCAGCCAGCACCTCGGCTTCACGATGGCGTTTCATGGATTCACGCCAGCCGTCGGCGTCCGGTGCCAGGGATGCAAGCCGGGCCTGCTCGGCAAGGGCGGCGTCGCGCACTGCGTGCCGGCCGTGGCGTTGTTCGGCCGCCGCAAGGGCGTCCACTGCCTGTTCGTTCCTCTGCTCGGCGTCCGCCACGGCATCGCCAAGCTGCCGCTGTGCGGTCGCAATGGATTCGGCCAGCCAGTCAAACAACTCGGTGCCGCTGGAGTCCAGTCCGGCGTGCGCCACCTCCGCATTGGCGGCATCGCCGTCAACGGCGTCGTCCGGAGTCTCCCCCGTCTCCTCATCCAGCAGTCCGGAGGTCTCAAGGACCTGCAGGGACTGGGTGCGGGCCAGGGCCTCGTGACCGGCCAGGCGCGCCATCCCGTCGGCCACCCCGGCCGCGGCGTCCCGGGCGTCCGCGGCAAGCCGGAGTTCGACGTCCTGGTAAATTTCGGTGCCAAAGAGCTTTTCCAGCAGCTCCTCGCGGTCCTTGGCGCTGGCACGCAGGAACGCGGCAAATTCGCCCTGCGCCAGCAGGATCACCTTCGTGAACTGCTCCATGTTCATGCCCAGCAGGCGCTGGATCTCACTGGCGGCCTCGTCGTTGCGTTGCGATAGCGGCACCCAGCTTCCGTCGACCTTTTCGCGCAGCTGTGTGCTCGCCTGCTCGCGGGTGGTGCCGGATCCGCGCTTGGCCGGGCGCATCCATTCGGGGCTGCGCCGCACCTCCAGGCGCCGGCCGCCGGCGCTGAATTCGCAGACCACCTCGGGGCCCACGCCGTCGGCGGCATGGTGGCTGCGCAGCCGTTTGACGGCACCGTTGCGTGCGCCGGGAACCTGGCCGTACAGGGCATAGGCCACGGCATCAAGCACGCTGGTCTTGCCCGCGCCGGTGGAGCCGTTGAGCAGGAACAAACCCTGGGCGCCGAGCGCGTCGAAGTCGACGCATTCACGTCCGGCGAACGGCCCGAATGCCTGGATTTCAAGGCGGTGAATCCTCATTGGGCGGCCTCCAGGGCGTGGACGGAAGCCAGGGCCTCGCGCAACACCGTTTGTTCGTCGTCGTCGGCGGGCCGGTGGCGGACATGGTCTAGGAAACCGCAGCACAAATCCAGCTCATCGACCGCCCCGGAGACCCGCTGGCTGTAGGACTTCGCGGTGGCGTCCCTGGCATTCTCCGGCTCAAAGGTCAGCACCAACGTATGCGGGAAGCGGGTGCGCAGCCGCTCCATGGCGTTGGCCGGCCTGTCGTCGTCGGTGAGCGTGATCTGGCAATAGTGCGTCTCTGCGTCCGCCCACTGCTCCCCCGCCAGCACGTCGTCGAGCTTGCCCCGCACCAGGGAAAGTGCGCGTTCGGGCGCCCAGTCAATGGCCCGGACGGCACCAAGGCCGGCCTCGGTGATGTCAACGAGCCAGGCGCCCTTGGTGTGGGCGGCCTCGGAGAAGGAATACGGCAGCGGCGAGCCGGAGTAGCGAACGGACTCGCTGAGCTTTTGCCGGCCGTGCAGATGACCCAGGCCCGTGTACGTGAAGCCTTCGAACAGATCCAGCGGCACGGCACCGACCCCGCCGATCGACAAATCCCGTTCGCTCGCCGAGGTGATGCCGCCGCTGGCAAAGGTGTGTGCCAGCACCACCGAGGCGGTGCCGGCCGGGCGTTGGGCCAGGTCCGCCTTGATGCGCCCGACGGCGGCCTCGGTCACGGCAAAGTGGGTGGCGGCGTCGGCATCGAGCGCTTCGGCCACCAGACGTGGTTCCAGGTACGGGATGCCGTAGATGGCAAGCTGCGGTCCATCAGTGCCGGCGCCCAGCGGCAGCATGACGGGGGTGGCGAGGTCGGCGATCCGGGTACGCAGGTGCACCCCGGCCCGTTCCATGATGCGGCCGCCAAAGCCCAGCCTGGTGGCGGAGTCGTGGTTGCCGCTCGTGAGCACCAGCGGCACTCCGGCGGCGCTGAGCCGGGCCAGGATGTCGTCAAAAAGGTTGACGACGTCCACGTTGGGCAGGGCGCGGTCGTAAACGTCCCCGGCCAGTAACACCACGTCGACGTGTTCGCTCTCCACGGTGTGCAGCAGTTGGTCGGCGAAGCGCCGTTGGGCCGCCAGCGTGCCAACGCCGTGGAACGACCGGCCCAGATGCCAGTCCGAGGTATGCAACAACTTCATGGTTCAAAACTATCCGACGGCACCGACATTCCCGGCCAGTGCCGCCGGGCGGCGCCCATGCCCTGCGGCGCCGCTAATCCGTGCAGGCGGGCAGGGTGCCGTCGGGATCGAGGGATTTGAAGGAATTGATGAACGCATCCCAGGCGGGGACGTCGGGCTGGGCGGATGCGAATTGCAGGGCGTAGAAGTGCTTCCCCGCGTACGCCACCAGGGTCCGGGCCGTCACGGTCACGGTTCCCATGTCGAGGGTGAAGTCGGTCTGCAGGCCATGGTGACCGTCAAGATCCCGGGGAGTCTCGGAAAGGACATCGTAGGTGGCGTCGATCTGCTTGGCGGCGGAGGCCACGCCCATGGTGCTCGACTGGTCCATACCGCTCTTAGCCTGGGCGGCCGACAGCTCGCACGATTGGTCCAAAACCTGCACGGTAAAAGATTGAATATCGTCACCGCCAAAGAAGCCCTGCACATTGCCGACATGGGCCCCGAGCTGAGCTTCCGTGGCCTTGGTGGCCTTTCCGGGGAAGACGGCGCTAAAGCCCGCGGATTCGGAAACGAACGCCTTGGCACTGCCCGCTGCAGGGGACGCCGCCGCTGCGGCGGCACTCGGCGCGGAGGTCGAAACGGCTCTCGTAACGGCGGTCGACGGCGAAGCGAGCGCGGAAGCAAGGGGCGGTATCGGATGCAGATCAAGGAAAGCCGGCAAGACAACAGTGGCACCCACCACGGCACCCGCCACGGCACCGGCACTCACACCGATCAGCAGCGGCACCACCCACCGTGGCCGCGGGCTTTTCACCGGCGGTAAGGCCGCCACGGCTGGGACGGAGTCTTCCGGCTGGACCGGATCGGTCATGGTTCCCCCTGGTGAGCACGATAGGCCGCCCACCGGGTGGACGGCCTATCGCAGACTCTAAGGCAATGCGGTTCACCGGAGAATAGCTCCGAGAAACTTTTATCAGGGCATTTCCCTCCCGGCGGCTACTTGCCCGAGGAGTCGAAGAAGTCCTGGGCCTCGTTCTTGCGCGGGGCTGCCGGGGCGGCAGGAGCTTCCGCCGACGTGGCGGAGGCCGGGACGGGCCGCGGCAGGGCCGCCTCGTCCTCGGCCGCGTCGGGAGCCTCGACGGCGTCGTCGTCATCGTCGGAGGCGGCGACGTCGTCGGCAGCCACGGCGGGGACCGCAACCGGGCCAACGGACTGGAAGGAGCGGTAGATGGCGGCGGCGAGCGCGGCACCACACAGCGGAGCCAGCCAGAACAGCCACAGCTGACCCAAGGCCCAGGAGTCGGAGAGGAAGACCACGGACATGGCGCGGGCCGGGTTCAGCGAACCGTTGCTGATGGGAAGCGTGATGGTCATGGCCACGCCGAACGCCAGGCCGATCGCGATGGGGCCCAGGGTGCCCTTGTTGCGCACCGAGGTGGCGCCGAGCAGCACTGCCACCAGGATGGCCATGGCGATGACCTCGACAATCAGCACCCCGGCAAACGGAACCTTTGACGGTGAATGTGCGTCATAACCGTTGGCGAGGGAGCTGAAGATCTTGCCGACCCCGCCCGTCGCATCGCTGGGCAGGACCTTGATCAGCACATACAAGACCATGGCGGAGAGGATAGCGCCAACGGTCTGGGCCACCACGTACAGCACGGCCGGAACCCACTTGATGCGCCCGGCCACGGCCATCGCCACCGAGAACGCCGGGTTGAAGTAGCCGTTGCTGACATGCCCAAACGCCGCCAGCGCCGCCACCATGGCCAGGCCGTAGGCGAACGCGACGGTGGACACCGTCGGGCTGAACAGGGCCGTGGCCAGTCCGGCAAAGACGATGAAGAAGCTGCCCAACGCCTCAATGGCGATGCGGGTGCTCAGCGGGTAGGGCTGCACCGGGGCCTGGGCCGATCCGGATGTAGTCATGGTGGAGTGGTCCTTCGGTTGGAAGTGTTTGGTCTTTGTGGCGCCGTTGCCGCGGTTTTGCGGACTACATGCCCAATACCAGGGCACCCATGGCCGCAACAGCCAGAGCCACTATAGCGGCCGATGCTGTACGTAACATAAGAGGCGAAGGGGCTATGTCGCCCTGCATTTCCAGCTGCCCGACGCCGGCGCGCAGCACCCTGATCCGGCCCACCGCACACGCCACCAGGGTGATGGTGGTCAGGCAGGCGACGATCGCGGCGATGCCAAGTCCCACCACATGGTCGGAGAGTCCGGTGCTGAAAAGTCCGGCCGGCGCGGCGCCCGTGCTTTCCTTGGTGAGCGCGTGCAGCCACCCCCGCCAGATCAGGATGTCGGCGGCAATGACGCTCATGATGGTGCGCCGCCAGGACAGTGCCGTGCGTTCGGGTTGCAGGCCCGGGTCCCGGGGTGGCGCGATGGGGGTGGACACGTTCGGCGCCTAGGGGCGGGTCAGGATCAGGATCGCAAAAACCAGTGCGGCCCCGGCAACCACCACCGTCATGCCCAGCAGCAGCCACGAGTGTGGCAGTTCCTGGTTGTTGCGCATGGCTTGTTCCTGGTGCGCCCAGCGGCGGTAGCTCACAATCGCCAACGCGGCCCCGATCAACGCCAGGACCATGCACAGGATGATCCTTACCAGGGTCGGTGCGATTTCCGGTGCGAGCTGGTCAATGGCCACGGCCCCCGCCAGCAGTGCCAGCGCCGTGCGCACCCAGGCCAGGAACGTGCGCTCATTGGCCAGGGAAAACCTGTAGTCGGGGGTTGTTCCGGACCGCCGCCAAGCCGGCTCGCGCATGATGCTCCTTGTAAGGTGGGGTACTCCCTATGAGTCTAATGTCCGGCGGGCCGGAGCGGACGCAAGGGGGAAGGGAACGGTAAATTGGAGCCATGACCATTGCAGCAGAACCCACCAACGCCCCGCCCGCCAATTTTGCCAGCCGCGTCCAGGCCACGCTGATGGGTGGCGCGCTCGGCGATACGCTGGGCTACCTGGTGGAATTCGATTCGCTTGCCGACATCACGGCAAGGTTTGGCCCGGCCGGGCTGGTGGATTTGTCCCAGGCGAACGGTGCCGTGCACTTCTCCGACGACACCCAGATGACGCTCTACACCCTTGACGGACTGGTGGAGGTCCTGGAGTGGGCGCAGGACGGCGTGGGCGCCGACATCAACGCCTGCCAGTGGCTTGCCTACCTGCGCTGGCTCAAGACCCAGGGCATTGCGGCGGCCGGCAATGCCCCCGAGCCGGCACCGCGCTGGATCGATGGCCAAAGCGTATTGCGCCACCAGCGGCACCCGGGCAACGCCTGCGTTTCGGCGCTGGCCACGGGTGAGATGGGCACCTCGTTCCGGCCGCTGAACGTTGATTCAAAAGGCTGCGGGACCGTGATGCGCTCGGCCCCGTACGGGCTCCTGCCCAACATTCCGGCGGAGACCATTTACAAGATCAGCTCCGATGCCGCGTCCTTGACGCACGGCCATCCCTCCGCCCGGCAATCCTCCGGCGCGTTCAGCTGGTTGATCCATGCCCTGGCCATCGGCGGCCTTGGCTTGCGTGAGGCTGCCGAGTCGGCCCGGGACAGGGCCGCCGCGGAGCCGAATGCCGCACCCGAGCTGCTGGCCCGCCTGGATGCCGCGCTTGCACTTTCCGCGGACGACGCCGAGCCGCTGTCCGGCGCCGCCCTCACCGACGCGCTGGGGCTGGGTTGGGTGGCCGAGGAGGCGCTGGCCGTTGCCCTGTATTCGGTGCTGGCAACCGCCGGCCCGGCGGTGTCCCCCGTGGAGCACTTTTTGGCCGCGGTGCGCCTGGCCGTCAACCACGACGGCGACAGCGACTCCACGGGGTCGATTGCCGGGAACATGTTGGGCGCCTTCTACGGCGAGGCCGCGCTCCCCCCGGCCTGGCTGCAGCTGTGTGAGGCACCCCAGTTGGTGCACCATCTGGGCGCGCAGTTCATCAAGCTCACAATCGGCTAACGCCACCCGGAGCGTGGCGCCGGGCACCTGCGACACACTCCGGCGTCGTGCCTGATGGCGGGTCAGCGGCGGATGTTGGCGCATTCCTCGCAAATGCTCTCGGGGATGAGGCCGCGGCGGGCCAGCACACCGAAGATGATGCAGCCAAGGCACACGCCGAACATCGATTCCAGCGAGGCCGCGACCACCACCAGCAGCATCAGGATCCAGCCGGCCGGGGACGCGCCAGCCAGCAGCAACACCAGGGCCGCGAGCGTGAGGACGGCCCCGATCCCCTGGGCAAAACGCTTGGGCGGGCCCGGCACCAGCCGGGGCTCGCCAAGGAGCGGGGCCAGCACCTTCACGGACAGGAGCGCAGCCGGGGAGATGCGCGGGCCAAAGGCCAGGCGCAACACGAATCCTGCGGCGATGACGGCCACCAGCCAGACCTGGCCGGTCAGCACGGCCGTCAGGGACAACACCACCACGATTCCGGCGGTGAACCGGGCGGCGAACTCATTGACGGGGTTGGGAAAGGCAAAAAACCGCTTGAGCCGGCCGGGGCGCGGCGCCTGGATGAATTCGGTGGCGGTGGGGATGCGGTCGGACAGGGAGCTCATGTCCCCAGCGTAGGACCGCGGGCATCGCGTAAGGAATGATTGTTGCGCGCTATGACAAAACCGGCCGGCCTGCTCGCTCAGCCCGCCCCGTCCCTAGCTTTGGTAGAGCGCCGCCATGGTGGTGGCGGCCTCCCGCATCACGGCCTGCGCCCCGGGCGGGCTCGTGACCCGCAGGTGGGTGCCGAACTGCAGCAGCTGGCGGACGCCTTCCAGCTGGTCGTAGGCGAGCGTGATCTCCACCCGGCCGGCCTCCAGCGGCTTGTGGCCGGTCAGTCGTGAGCCCAGGATCCGTCGGGCAAGGTCGAGCCTGTCGGCGGCCAGCGTCGCAACGATCGTGACGCCGTCGCGGTTCTCCACCGAGGCGCTGAGGTGGCGGCTCACACGGGCCAGCGACTCACCCTCGCGCAGCCGCCGGCCGGCCGGCAGCAGTTCCCAGCGTTGGAGCCTGTCCAGGAGATACAACCGCGGCGCCCCGCCGGCGTCGGCCACCAGATACCAGCGGCCCGCCTTCGCCAGGAGGCCATACGGGTCGACCGTGCGCCAGGAAGGGCCTTGTTCGGCACTCCCCCGGTAGAGGATCCGCAATCGCCGGCCGGACTGAAGGTCCCTGCCGAGATCGGCGACGGCAATCCCTGACGACTCGGGGCTGAACCAGGGCAGGTTGTCCACCACGACCAACTCGGACAGGGACAAAGGCAAGGGCACCGGGGAATGGCCGGTCACGGGACGGCGGGAGGCAAGCTTTCGGTGGGCCGTGCGCGCCGGTGCGTCGACGCCGAGCTGGCGTGCCTGCCCGGGGTCCAGCCCCAGCAATTTCAAGGCATCGATCTCGGCGGGGCTGAGCCTGGCCACGTCAAGCTGCGAACCGGGCAGCAGGACGATGCCGCCATAGCGGCCGCGTTCGGCGAAGACCGGCACGTCGGCCTCGGCCAAGGTGTTCACGTCCCGCAGCACGGTCCGCACCGATACGTCGAGCTCCCCGGCGAGCTCGGCGGCGGTCATGCGCTGACGGGTTTGGAGCAGCAACATCATCGAGAGCAGGCGCTGATATTTCATGTCCTCAGTATTGCCCAATACCTGACATGGCGTGTCAGGTATTGCTGCCAGTATGGGAATTGTCAGCAGGCACCAACAACCAAGGAGACCATCATGGCCACGCCAAACCTGTTCCTGATCTACGTCACGGACGTTGAACGTTCCACCGCGTTCTACGGCGAGCTGTTCGAGATGGAACCCGTTGTCCGCACTCCCCGTTACGTCCCGTTCGAGGTCGCCCCGGGCGTGCTGTTCGCCCTGTGGTCGGGCCGGGCCGACACGCTCAAGGCGGATTCGCCGCGCACCAGTGAGGTCGGGCTCATGGTGTCGGGTTCACGGGCGGCCGTCGACAGCCGTTATGCGCAGTGGACGGCCAAGGGGGTCACCGTCATCGAGGAACCATACGATGACGTCTTTGGACGCACCTTCGTCATCGCCGACCCCGACGGGAACCTCATCCGAGTGTCCCCCGTCGACTGAGCTGGAGCTTCGCAGCTAGCCCACCATTTGCATGAATTCGCCCTCGGAGAGCACCTCGATGCCCTGGCCGCGTTGCTGCAACTCCAGGACGCGCGCCGCCTTGGAGGTGAGCCGGCCGCTGCGCAGGTCCGTGGCGGCAAAGCCGCCGCCCACCACCAGGACGGTGGTCTTGCGGGTCACGCTGCTGGCGCACTGGGCGCCGTAGTGCGAGGCCCGGAGCTTGGCCTCGGGGCGGGCCAGCGCCAAATCCCCGTGAAGACGATCGTTTGGCCGTACAGCGGATGGGTGGAATCGGCCGCCGCATTGGGGACCGGGTTGGGGCCTTCGGTGGACCAGCTGGAGCGGCCGCCACGCCCGGTGCGGGGTGCGCCCGAGGCCTGCTGGGCCGCGGATTCCGCCATTTTCTCCAGCGCGCTGCGGGTCGCCTTGGACATGCCGTCGGTGGCCGGATCGTAGGAGTCGATGTGCGGCATGGCCAGCTTCATCGAGGTGAAGACGTCCCGCACCGAAGACGCGCCGTGCTTGGCGGCAATGTCCACCATGATGCCGGCACACGCCCGGGCATCCTCCACGGCGTCGTGGTGGTGGGCCAGCGGCACCCCGGCCGCCTCGGCCACGAACGGCAGCGAGTAGGAGGGCAGCGAATAGTTCTTCCGTGACAACACCACGGTGCACGCATAGTCGTAGGCCGGGGCGGCCATGCCGGAAACTTCGGCGGCGGAGCGGATCACGCCAATGTCGAAGGCGGCGTTGTGCGCCACGAGCATGTCGGAGCCAATGAACGCCTGGACCTCGCCGAACACGTCGCGGAACCTGGGGGCGGCGAGGACGTCGTCGGGGGTGATGCCGTGGATGGAGATGTTGCGTGAGTCAAAGTGGTCGTGGCCCTCCGGCGGGCGCATGAGCCAGTAGCCCTCATCGACGATCCGGCCGTCGCGAACCTTCGTCAAACCGACGGAACAGGGCGATCCCCTAAATCCGTTGGCGGTTTCAAAATCAATTGCAGTAAAGTCCACAGGCACGCTTCAAGGCTACCGCTCCGCGCCGGGGTGCGCGCATCACGGCAGCCTTGGGGCCGCTCCCCTACGGGGTGGCCCGGCGCAACGTCAGGTAGGCGCCAACACCCAAGAGCGCCGAGAATCCAAGGGCCAGCAGGCCCGTGGTGGCCGGGGTCTGTGCGGCCATCCACGATCCGACGGCCGGCCACCAGGCCTGCCAGGTGATGAGTCCCACGGCACCCACGAGCACCACGGCCAGCCCGATGCCGGCGACCAGCAGGCCCGACGCCTGCCAGCGCTTGTATACGGTGGCTCCCCAGAACCCCAGCAGGAACAAGAACATCATCAAAACAAAGTAGAAGAACATTTGGATGAACCAGTTTTGGTTCGCGATCCACGCCAGGGCGAACATCTGCCCGTCCATGCCCCAGCCATGCGTGGCCGTTTCCAGGTGGCCCAGGATCACGTACAGTCCCGCCACCACGGCCGCCACCACCGCGAAGAGCCCCACGGTGCCCAGGAAGAAGTTCCGCCGGCTAATGCTCAGGCCCTGCGAAAACGGGAAGGTCAGCGACATCGACTGCAGGCCCAGGGCGAAGAAATACCACATCACGGCCTGGCCGGCGCCGGAGTACTTCGCACCCTCGGCGGTATCGGGAATCATGGCCCAGATCGCCAAGGTCAGGGCAAAGGAAGACACCAGGATGACGGCGGGTATGCCCAGAAACGTCCATTTGTTGATGAGCTGCATTTTGGCAACTCCCACTGCGCGGTTCATCGTACTGCTCCCATCCGGGTGTTCTTCGTGGCGGGCGCGGCCGGGTCCGGTTCCGGTTCGCCGTCGAGCCCCAGTCCGGCACCGGCGTCGAGGGTCTTCCTGATGACAAACTGTTGGAGCGAGACCGGACTCAGTTCAAGGCCGAGTTCCCGGGCCTCGCGGCGCTCGGCCGCGGTCAGGGCGCCGTCGAGGGTCAGCGACAGCAGGGCCCCGATGCCCTCCCTGTGCACCACCGTCCGGCCCGCCGCGAACGACTCAACCGTGGCGCCGTGCCCGGCAACATTGACCGCGGAGCCGCGGATGTGGTCGGCGTCGTCGTCGAGGATGATCCGGCCCTTGTCGATGATGACGACGTGTTCGAGCAGGTTCGCGACCTCGTCGATGAGGTGCGAGGAGAGCACGATGGTGCGCGGGAATTCGGCGTAGTCGGCCAGGAGCCTGTCGTAGAACAGTTGGCGGGCCACGGCATCCAGGCCGAGGTAGGGCTCGTCGAAGAACGTCAGCTCCGCCCGCGAGGCCAGTCCGATAATGACGCCCACGGCCGACAACTGCCCGCGGGAAAGCTTCTTGATGCGCCGGTTGAGCGGCAGTTCAAAGTCCTTCACCAATTGCAGGGCGAGGTCGTTGTCCCAGTTCGCGTAGAAGAGCGCCGCCGCCTTGAATGCGTGCCTGGCGTGGAAGTCATCGGGGTATTTTTGGGATTCCCTGATGAAGCAGATCCGGCGCAGGACTTTTTCGTTCTCGTAGGGGTCCTCGCCGAAGACGCTCACCTCGCCGCTGCTGGCAAAGCCCTGGGCGGTCAGGATCGACATCAGGGTGGTCTTGCCGGCCCCGTTGCGGCCCAGCAGCCCGTAGATCTTGTCCCTTTCCAAGGTGAGACTGACCCCGTCGAGGGCCATCGTGTCGCGATACTTTTTGGACACGTTGCCTATGTGGACAATGGGCGTACTCATAGCGCACCTTCCTTCTGCTTCACTGCCATCCCAGGGCCTTCAGTTCCTTGTCCGGCGGTCGCTTGCCCGGCGGCTTCCCGGCCCAGCATCTCGGCGAGCTGGCCGCCGTCGATCCCCAGCTTCCGGGCCTCCCGGGCCAGCGGACGGACAAATTGTTCGTAAAAGTCTTCCCGGCGCCGGCCCAGCAACATGGCCCTGGCACCCGTGGCAACAAACATGCCAATTCCCCGTCTCTTGTAGAGGATTCCGTCGTCGACCAGCCGGTTGACGCCCTTGGCCGCCGTGGCCGGGTTGATCCGGTGGAAGGCCGCAAATTCGTTCGTCGAAGGAACCTGCGCCTCCTCGGCCAACACACCGTCAACAATGTCGTTCTCGATCATTTCGGCAATTTGCAGGAAGATCGGTTTGCTGTCGTCAATCACAGGACCCTTCCTTCCCGGCAGAACCGGGCCATGTACCGCTTCACCGGTTCATTACTCATGTAACTAACCATACAACCTTGGCGGGCGGTGTCAAGGGGTCCCCGTGCGGCATCGGAGCGCTTTTGGCCCGGTACCGTAATCTGGAATGGTGATTATTTCTGCTCTGAGTGACTTCGCCGCGCCCGCACTGCTGGGCCACGGCCCAGCCCCGACGTTGAGCATCCTGCCGGATTGGCTCGACCCCATGACCATCCTCGGCAACGAGGCCATAGGTTTTTGGGTCGTCGTGATCGCCTGCGCCATCATCTTCGCCGAGACCGGCCTGCTGGTGGGCTTCTTCCTTCCCGGTGACTCCCTGCTGTTCACCGCAGGCCTGTTGACCAGCACCGGCCACATGCCCGTGAACATCGGGGTGTTGATGGTCCTGTTGATCATCTGCGCCTTCATCGGCAACCAGGTGGGCTATGTGATCGGCGCCAAGGCCGGCCCGGCCATCTTCAACAAGCCCGACTCCAGGCTCTTCAAGAAGGAACACGTGGAGAACGCCCACGCCTTCTTTGAAAAGCACGGCGGCAAGGCGCTGATCCTGGCCCGCTTCGTGCCGATCGTGCGCACCTTCGTGCCCGTAATTGTGGGTGTGGCCCGCATGAACATGCGCCACTTTGTCCTGTTCAATGCCATCGGCGCCATCCTGTGGGCCGGCGGCGTGACGCTGCTGGGCTTCATCCTTGGCAACAGGTTCCCCTGGGTACAAAAGAACCTCGACATCATCTTCATCATCATCGTGCTGCTCTCGGTCATCCCGATCATCATCGAGTTTGCGAAGGCGTTCCTTGCCAGCCGCAAGGCCAGGAAGTCCTGACCCCCTTTTCCTGAAACAACGACGGCGACCCCCGGCTTGAATGCCGGGGGTCGCCTTTTTGTTGTCCTACCGTTTTTGTTGTCCTACCGGGTGCCGCCCTAGTGGGCGCTGGCCACGGCAATCGCTTCGCCCGAAACGTCCTCGAGCTGCGGATTGCGGTTGGGTGAGCTGAAATAGTAGATCAAGCCGGCGATGCCTGCTCCGAAGAACCAGGAGAAGTCGGAGATGTCCTTGAAGAACGGAACCAGGCCGAACACGATCGCGATGGCCGCGGCCGGGATGAAGGCGATGATGGCCCGCGGGTTGACGCCGCCCTTGTAGAAGTAGGGCTGGTGGTCTTCGAGCGTGTACAGGGCCGGGACGTTGATGCGTGCCTTGCGGATCAGCCAGTAGTCCACCATGATGATGCCGAACAGCGGCCCGAGGAGGGCGCCCAGTCCACCGAGGAAGTAGACGATGACCACGGGGTTGTTGTAGAGGTTCCAGGGCAGGATGACCAGGCCGATGATGGCCGAGATCAGGCTGGCCCGGGCGAAGTTCAGGCGCTTGGGGAAGAAGTTGTTCAAGGCGTAGACGGGGGCCACGAAGTTCGCCATCATGTTCACGGCGATGGTCAGCACCAGCAGCGCCAGGCTGGCAACCACCACCAGGAATGTGTTGGGAATGGACTCAACAATGTCCGACGGGCTCGTAATGATGTGGCCGTTGATCTTGAACTGCGCTCCGGCCATGGTCACCGCGATGATGCCGAAGAGCATCGTATTGATCGGGATGCCCCAGACGTTGCCCTTGACGATGGCCCGCCGGGACTTGGCGGCCCGGGTGAAGTCGCAGAAGTTCAGTACGAACGTTCCGTAGATGGTCACCCACAGTGCCGCGCCGCCGAAGATGCTGCGCCACATGGCGCCGCCGGTGAGCGGGTGGTTGGTGGAGAAGGAGATCGACATGCCGGCCTTGAAGAACATCCAGACCGCCAGGGCCACGAGCGTCACCAAGACGATGGGGCCGGCGAAGACCTCGTACTTGCGAATCATGTCCATGCCGAAGCGGACGATGACCACCTGAACGACCCAGAGGAACAGGAACGTGATCCAGCCCAGGGTCGACAGGCCCAGGAAGGAGTTGTGGTCAAGGCCGGCCAGCCCCGGGGCGATGGCGATGAGCATGACGCGGAGCACCAGTGTGGCCAGGTAGGTCTGGATGCCGAACCAGACGATTGCGACGGCGCCACGAACCGCGGCGGGAAGCTGGGCCCCGCGGATGCCGAAGGCAATCCGGCTCATGACCGGGAACGGGACGCCCGTCTTGTGCCCCATGAAGCCGGAGTAGGTGAGCAGGATGAAGAGGAGCGCCGCGCCGATGGCCAGCGCCAGCAGGATCTGCCAGCTGCCCAGCCCCAGGGCGAACAGGCTCAGGATGAAGCCGTAGTTTCCCAGGCTGTGAACGTCGTTGGCCCACAGGGTGAAGATACTGTACCCCGTCCAGTGCCGGCCCTCTTTTTTCGTGGGGGCGAGGTCCTGGTTGTACAGGGTCGCGCTGATCCGGGGCAGGCCGGGGACTTCCCCGCTCGGCGGGTAGTGCAGGATGTGGTCCACATGCTCGTGATGAGTGCCGTGGATCTGCTGGGACGATGCGTCCGGATCAATCTTCATTTTGAACCTCTCTCGCCGAAGGAGTCGGCCGGGGCGGCGATGTTTTCGCCGTTCATGACATGGAGGACGCCTTCGCGGCGATCCGCGTGGCGCAAGCGAAACGGCGTCATTGCCGATTCGATGCGCCGGGCTGCAGCCGAACTCGCCTTCAACGCAGCAGGGGTGGAAACGTTCATCGTTCTGGACCAATCATTTGGCTGTGGCCTCGTCATCGAGGCCGTGAAAAAAGTGTAAGACTAATCACACTATTCCGCAACAAGAAATTTAGTTTCCATATTATGAAATTGTTGTTCAGATCATGAAGACCCGATGATCCCTGTATTTGCGCAGCGAGGAAGGTCCAAAGGGCAACACAAAGGCGGCCCCCGACATTTAAGTCGGAAGCCGCCTGAGTGCGGTGGAAAGTGCCCCGGTGTCCGCTAGGAGAGGGCCGCCACGATGTGCGGCAGGAGCGCGCGGAACGCGTTGCCGCGGTGGCTGATGGCGTTCTTCTCCGCCGGTGCCAGCTCGGCACAGGACTTCTCCAGGCCGAGCGGCTGCAGGATCGGGTCATAGCCAAAGCCGCCGGCACCGCGCGGTTCCGTCAACAGGGTTCCCTCAAGGGTGCCCTCCCGGACCACGTCCAGGGAGCCGTCGGGGCTGGCAAGCGCCGCGGCGCACACAAAGCGGGCTCCGCGGTGCCCGGCATCGATGTCCCCCAATTGGGCCAGCAGCAGGGCCAGGTTGGCGGCGTCGTCGCCGTGCCGGCCGGCCCAGCGGGCCGAGAAGATCCCGGGGGAACCGCCAAGCACGTCGACGGCCAGTCCGGAGTCGTCGGCGATGGCAAGGATTCCGGTGGCCTTGGCGACCTCGTGGGCCTTCAGCCGGGAGTTCTCGGCAAAGGTGACGCCGGTTTCCTTGACGTCGGGCGCGTCCACGGCGCCGGCGTCGACCACGTCGACGTCAACGTCGAGCCCGGGCACCTGGCCGCGGAGCAGTTCGCGCAATTCACGCAGCTTGCCCTGGTTGTGGGTGGCCAGGACCAGTTTCGGCGCGCCCACTTACTTGCCCAGTGTTTCGCGCTGGATCTGGGCCAGCTGGGTGGTCCCGATCAGCGCCAGGTCCAGCAGCTGGTTCAGTTCGTCGCGGTCGAACGGGGCGCCTTCGGCGGTGCCCTGGACCTCGACGAACTTGCCGGAGCCGGTGACGACGACGTTCATGTCGGTCTCGGCGCGCACGTCCTCGACGTAGGGCAGGTCAAGCATGGGGACCCCGTCGATGATGCCCACGGAGATGGCGGAGACGGTGTCGATCAGCGGCTCGGCGTTCTTCGCGATCAGCTTGTGTTCCTTGGCGTAGCGGATCGCGTCGGCCAGGGCCACATAGGCGCCGGTGATGGCGGCCGTGCGGGTGCCGCCGTCGGCCTGGAGGACGTCGCAGTCCAGGACGATCGTGTTCTCGCCCAGGGCCTTGGTGTCGATGATGGAGCGCAACGAACGGCCGATCAGCCGGGAGATCTCGTGGGTGCGGCCGCCGATCTTGCCCTTGACGGACTCCCGGGAGTTGCGCGTGTTCGTGGCGCGCGGCAGCATGGCGTATTCGGCCGTGACCCATCCGGTTCCTTCGCCCTTGAGCCAGCGCGGCACGCCGGCGGTCAGGGAGGCGGTGCACAGTACGCGGGTGTTGCCGAACTCGATCAGCGCCGAACCTTCGGCTTGCTTGGACCAGCCCCGGGTGATGCTGATGTCGCGGAGTTGGTCGGGGGTGCGGCCGTCGGCGCGCAGGATTGCAGAATCGCTATTCGTCATGAACTAAGCCTACTGGCCGAGGGGCCCGGGGCGGATTCCGGAATCAGCGGATCTTGTTGGCCAGCTTGTAGTTCTTCCGGTCCGTGAAGAACTGGGCGCCCGGCTGGATGAAGCACAGCACGATGGCCACGATGCCGGCCAGGACCTGCAGAATCGTGAAGATCCCGGCGGGGAACGTGAATCCGACCAGGCGGCTCAGCGAGATGACGGCCAGCACGAGCCCGGTGATCCGCGCCCAGCCGTGGCCCTTGTTGATGAAAATCCCGATGATGATGTAGAGGATCACGCCAACGACGCCGGCGACAATGATCGAGCCGATCCCGAAGGCCACGCCCATCCCGACGGCGTCCTGGCCATTGGTGTTGATGTTGCTCTTGGCCAACTGGTCCGCGATCTGCTGGCGGAAGGCCGGCGAGCTTGCGTTGATCACGCCAAAGATGGCGGCAATGACGTTGAGCACGGCGGCCGCAATGATGAGCTGGAAGGCCCACCCGATTTGCTTGGGTCGGACGGGCGCCGGGACGTTGGGCTGCGCCGACCATTCGGGGTTGTAGCTGGGCATTGGCATGTTGCTCATGGTGGAGTCCTTCGCGTCGGTTCCGCCCGGGCAAGCCTTCCCCGGGTGCTTACACGTGAGCCTAGTCATGGTTGGGGCGATAGTCGTGATCATTTCGGAGGATCTTTTCATTACCCGGCTCCCTCGCGAGGACGACTCCGCGCAAAAGATCAGTCCACAGCGGAAACCCCTGTGGTCGCCTGGAATTCCACGAGGCTCCCATACTTGGCGGCAAGGGCCCTGACCGTGGCGTTCCCGGTCAGCACCGGATCCTTATCCGTCTGCAGGATGTCCACCAGCACGGCCTCATTAATGGGGTCCGGCCCCAAGCCCCGGACGTCGCCGGCGGGCGGCATGTATTGTTCCATAATCTCGTGCTGTACTTGCAGGAGCTTCGCCAGGGAGTACTTTGCCGGCACCGTCCGGGTGGTTTTCGACGACGGATCAAGGCTTTTGCGCAGCGTCTCCAGTTCGACGGCGGCCGGATCGTGGGGCAGGGCCACGCCCACGACGAAGATTCCCGGATCAGAGGGGCTGAACCAGTCGCCGGAAAACACCGTTGGATTCCTCGCCACGATGGCGTGGAGCCGGTCCGTCGTTTTGCTCATGGTTCCGCTGCCCTTGAAGTGCGACTCCTGGTAGATCCGGATGGACGGGGCGGGCGACGCCGTGGCGACCACTTCTACGGACGGTTCCGGAGCGCCCGGGCCGGCCGTTGCGGGCGCACATCCGGCCAAAGCCATGGCCACGCCTGCCGCCACCAACACCGGCATTTTCCTCACGACGCACCATCCCAACACCTTCGACAACACCTGGCTTCTTCAAGTATCCAAAGCCGCGCAGTGGTCGGGAATCCCCATGGCCGAACCGTGATCCAAAGGAGACCAGGCCGTGTCGCACCGCGGACCGGTGCGGGGTGGGATCCCTAAATGCTGTAGTGGACGCCGGCGACGGCGGCCGCGACGTCACCCGCGAAGCTGCCGCGGGCCTCGTTCACCACCACATTGGTGTCGGTCCAAACGGGGATGTGGGTCAGCAGCAGCCGCCGCACATTGGCCGCCGTCGCGGCTTCACCGGCGCGCTTGCCGGTCAGGTGGACGTCCTTGATGGCGTCGTCGCGGCCTTCCTCGAATGCTGCCTCGCACAGGAAGAGGTGTGCGTCTCGGGCTGCGTCCTCAAGTCCATCGCAGGAGTCGGTATCCCCGAATAGGTCAGCGTCACGGTCTTGTCCACGCCGGTGCCGTCGTATTCCGTAGCCTCCACGCGCAGCGCGTAGGCCTCCGGGATGGGATGGTTGACGGCGTACGGTGTCACCTTGAACGGGCCCACCGTGACGGGTTCGCGTTCGTTCCACAGCTGGAAGTCGAACTCTTCGCGCATCCCGGGGTCCAGGTCCAGGCCGTAGGCCGTGGCGAGCCTGTCCGCCGTCGCGGCCGGCCCCCACACGGGAATCCGTCCGCGGTTCCAGCCGTTGGGGCTCCATCGCACGGCGACGTGCAAGCCGCACAAGTCCATGCAGTGGTCCGGGTGCAGGTGGGTGAGGAAGATCGCGTCAATGTCCTCCAAATCCATGTACTTTTGCACATCGCCCAGCGCTCCGCTGCCAAGGTCCATCAACACCCGCCACGGCCTGGTGCCGTCGTGCGCCGTCAGCAGGTAGCACGAGGCCGCCGACGACGGCCCCGGGAAGGAGCCGCTGCACCCTACGATCGTCAACTTCATGCCTGTTCCCCCATCGACCGGCCGGGGGCAGCCGGGGCGCCCCCCGAATCCTGCATTACAAAATTTGAGATGCGCGGCGCCCCGGCGGCGGCTGCGGATTTCGCGGCGGCCAGCATGTCGGGGGTGATCCGTGCAATGGAGCCCGTGGGATAGTGCGCCGAAACGTGCGTGACTTGTTCCACGCCGCGCACCTCCGGCCCCAGGAACCGCCGGGCCAGCACGCCGAACTGCTCGGCGTCGCCGGTGGAGAGGAAATTGTGGGTGGGCGGCAGCGTGGACACCCGTTCGAGGTCGTGGCTGACCAGAGCCTTGTAGACGTCCTTCGCCGTTTCCTCGGCACTGGAGACAAGGGTCACCGAATCCCCCATGACGTAGGAGATCACGCCGGTCAGCAGCGGATAGTGCGTGCAGCCGAGCACCAGCGTGTCCACGCCGGCGGTCTTGAGGGGCGCCAGGTACGCCTCGGCCGTGGAGAGGAGTTCGGGGCCGGCGGTGACGCCGGATTCAACAAACCGCACAAAGTCGGGGCAGGCAACGGAGGTGATGGCCAGATCGGGGGCCGCGGCGAAGGTGTCGTCGTAGGCCCGCGAGCCCACCGTGGCCACGGTGCCGATCACGCCAACACGGCCTGTGCGGGTCGCGGCGACCGCGCGGCGCACCGCCGGCTGGATCACCTCGATGACGGGGATGCCGTAGCGGGCCGTGTACCGTTCCCTGGCGTCGCGCAGGACGGCCGCGGAGGCCGAGTTGCAGGCAATGACCAGCAGCTTCACGCCCGAGTCAACCAGTTCATCCATGACGCCCAGCGCGTTGGCGCGGACCTCGGCAATGGGCAGCGGGCCATAGGGGCCGTTCGCCGTGTCGCCCACGTACAGGATGGATTCGTTGGGCAGCTGGTCGATCACCGCGCGCGCCACGGTGAGGCCACCGACGCCGGAATCAAAAATACCAATGGCTCGGTCCGCCATCGGGTGCGGGTCGGAAGCGATCCCTGCACCGGTGCGGGCTGTGACTGGAGTGCCCCCGGGTGTTGTGCTCATGATCGTTTCAGAATAGATGCTTTGCACGGCACCCGGGTACATTTGGCCGCGTCTGTTTTGTCACAGAGCCACACAAACCCCGTCACGCCTTGGGCTACTTGGCGCTCTTGAGCTGCGCCAGCATCGCCTGGACGAGGCTTTCCTGCAGCCATGAGACAAAGTTGTAGACGAGTGACAAGTAGCTTTCCACGTCCTCCGCGTCACCCCAGTCCTGCACCTGGTGGACGCGTTCGGCGTCGGCCTCGTCACGGATTTCCAGGCGTTCGGCCAGCACCAGCCGGACGTCGTTCAACGCCATGGACCAGTGCTTTGCCGCGTCCGGATCCAGGACCAGCTTTTCCTTCTCCAGGTCCAGCGACGCCGCACGCAGCGCACCGATCTTCGTCTCCCGCAAGGAGCGTTCGGTGAGCTGGCGGAACTCAAGGGCGGAGTCGGCGTCGTCCTTGACGGCATCGGGCAACAGCCGGCGCAGGGCGGGGTCCGACGGCGGCGTGACGTCCATGTCCAGGCCGATCAGGGCCGCGAGCGGGTCCTCGTGGGCGGGAGTGTCGGGTTCGAGCATGGTGACGATGTCGGCAAAGAGTTTGCGCAGCAGCTCGCGTTCGGCCGTTTCCAGGAAGCCGGTGATGCCGCGGCGCCCGGCGTTGAAGGCCTTAGCCACGTCCGCCACCCTTCTGAACCGTCGCCCACAGGCCAAAACCGTGCATGGCGACCGCATGGGCCTCCATCTTTTCCTTCGTGCCGTGGGCCACCGCGGATTTTCCTTCCTTGTGCACCTGCATCATCAACGCCTCGGCCTTGGCCTCGGAATAGCCAAAGTAGCTTTGGAATACGAAGCTCACATAGCTCATGAGGTTGACGGGGTCGTTCCAAACAATCAATTCCCAGGGGATGTCGGGGGTAGAAAGTACGTGGGTGGATAGGTCCCGATCCGTTTCCGGGGCTGTGCTGACACTCATGTGTCCATTCTAGTGTTGCCCCACTAAAGTGAATTCCGTGACTACTGCATCAGCATGGGGCCATCCCCGCACATCCTTGTTCACGGATCACTACGAGTTGACCATGCTCCAGGCCGCCCTGCATTCGGGCGCCGCGCACCGCCGCAGCGTGTTCGAGGCCTTCGCCCGGCGCCTGCCGGACGGGCGCCGGTATGGGGTTGTGGGCGGAACCGGGCGCATTCTCGAGGGCCTGGAGCAGTTCCGTTTTGGCACGGCCGAGCTGGATTTTTTGGCCGACAACAACGTGGTCAACGACACGACCCTGGCCTGGCTGGCCGATTTTAAGTTCTCCGGGAACATCTATGGTTACGCAGAGGGCGAACTGTATTTCCCCAATTCGCCCATCCTCACGATCGAATCCACGTTCGCCGAGGCGTGCATCCTGGAAACTTACGTGCTTTCGGTCCTCAACCACGACTCCGCGATTGCCTCCGCCGCCTCCCGCATGATCACCGCCGCCGGCTCGCGTCCCTGCATTGAGATGGGCTCGCGCCGCACGCAGGAGGAGTCCGCCGTGGCTGCCTCGCGCGCCGCCGTCATTGCCGGATTCCACAGCACCTCAAACCTTGAATGCGGCCTGCGCTACGGCGTGCTGACGCAGGGTACGGCGGCGCATTCCTTCACGCTCCTGCACGATTCCGAGGAGGAGGCGTTCCGCGCCCAGCTGCAGTCCCTGGGCACGGACACCACCTTGCTCGTTGACACCTACGACGTCGAAGCGGCCGTGCGCAAGGCCGTGGCGCTTGCCGGCCCGGCCCTGGGCGGGGTGCGCCTGGACTCCGGGGACCTGCTGGCCCAGGCGCACGACGTCCGCGCCCTGCTCGATTCGCTGGGCAACACCAACACGCGCATCACGGTCACGAGCGACCTCGACGAATTTGCCATTGCGTCACTGGCCGCCGCGCCGGTGGATTCCTACGGCGTGGGCACGTCCCTGGTGACCGGATCCGGCGCCCCCACGGCGTCCATGGTGTACAAATTGGTCTCCCGCGAAGGCCCCGACGGCGAGTTCGTTTCCGTCGCCAAGGCCGCGAAGAACAAGGCCAGCGTGGGCGGCAAGAAGTACGCGCTGCGCCGGCTCAACGAGCGTGGCACTGCCACTGCGGAACTCGTGGGGATCGGTGCCCTGCCCGAGAACGACGGCAACGACCGCCCCCTCATTGAACAATTCATGTTCGACGGCGAACTCTCCCCCGGCTGGACAGGCGCGGAAGGCGTGCGGCGCGCCACGGCCCGGCATGCGGCCTCCATGGCCGAGATGCCCGGTGCCGCCCGGCGCCTGCAACGCGGCGAACCCGTCATTCCCACCGATTACGAACAACCCTCAGCAGTACGGAACTAAAGGAGTCATCCATGGCCAAGGCCCTCATCATTGTGGACGTGCAGAACGATTTTTGCGAAGGCGGCTCACTGCCCGTGACGGGCGGGGCGGAGCTGGCCGGCGAAATCACCGAGCTGATCGCGGACGCGCCGGACTTTGACTTCATCGTCGCCACGCAGGACTGGCATGTGGATCCGGGCAGCCATTTTTCCGAAACCCCCGACTTCGTCAACAGCTGGCCCGTGCACTGCGTGGCCGGCAGCAAGGGTGCCGCGCTGCACCGCAACCTGGACACCGAGGACATCGACGCCTACTTCCGCAAGGGCAAGTTCGATGCCGCCTACTCCGGCTTCGACGGTCTCCTGGCGCCGGAGGACGAGGTCATGGTTGGTGAGCGCGAGGCCCACGAGGCCGCGAACCCCGACGACGCCGACTCCCCCGTCAGCCTGGACGACTGGCTCCGCGAGAACGACGTCGAGGACGTGGTGATCGTGGGCCTGGCCACCGACTACTGCGTCCGCGCCACGGCCCTGGACGCCGTCAACGCCGGCTACAACACCACGGTGCTGCGCGACTACGTGCTGGGCATCGACGACGACGCCAGTGAAGAAGCGCTGGACGAACTCGGCGACGCCGGCGTAGAGGTCAAGTAACCCGACCGTCCGGTGGTCGAGCCTGTCGAGACCCAGTGGCCGAACCTTGCATCTCGACATGCTCGATCACACGTCCGGTGGTCGTGCTTGTCGAGACCTCGTACGTTCCTCCACAAGGGTCGAAAACGCGCGGTTAACCACAAACCGGGACTTATCGGTGTATCCACGGACTCGGATACGCCAGTCTTGCCGCATGGCACATGTATATATCCTGCGATGCAGCGACGGCTCCTACTATGTAGGCAGCACCATCGATCTGGCCCGACGACTCAACCAGCACAACGCTGGCGAAGGTGCAGCCTACACGCGGCGTCGTAGACCCGTGACGCTTGTCTGGGCCCAGGAATATGAACGGGTCGACACGGCATTTGCCTTGGAAAAACAAATCCAGGGCTGGAGCCGGGCAAAACGCGAGGCACTCATTGAGGGACGGATTGAAGATCTGCCCGCACTCTCAAGGTCTCGACAAGCTCGACCACCGGGCACAGCCCGACCACCCGGAACAGCCCAGCCACCAGGGACACCGTGAGCCTACGGGTGAACGGGTCTCGACAAGCTCGACCACCGAGACTGCTATTTCCGCCCGAGGAACCAGTCCTGGAGCTTCTTCAGGCGCTGCTGCAGCTGGGGCTCATTGGCCTGAGCCACGGCCGGGCCGCCGCACATGCGCCGCAGTTCGCTGTGCACCATGCCGTGCGGCATGCCGGAGCGGGCGCTCCACGCGGAGACGTTCTTGGCCAACTCGTTGCGCAGGTCCATGAGCATGCGGTGGTCCACCACGGGCGGGGCCTCCGGCTCCGGTTCCGCCGCGCTCTTGCGCCTGCGCCGGGTCTGCTGGTCCGCCTGGCGCTGGCGCAGCAGCACGCCCATCTGTTCGGCATCCAGGAGCCCGGGGATGCCCAGGAAGTCCAGTTCGTCGTCGCTGCCGATTTCGCCGCCGGTGCCGAATTCGCCGCCGTCGAACAACACCCGGTCAAAGGACGCCTGGGATTCGAGCGCCTCGAACTTGAACTTCTCCAGGGTGTCGGAGGCCTTCTCCTCACGGTTGGCGGCCTCCATCTCGGCGTCCTCGTCCTGGAAGCCGTCGGGATCCTTGTCCGGCCGGTCCAAGGCGTGGTCGCGCTCAAGCTCCAACTGGTTTGCCAATTCCATCAGGTTGGGCACGGACGGCAGGAACACCGACGCCGTCTCCCCGCGCTTCCGGGCACGCACGAAGCGGCCGATGGCCTGGGCAAAGAACAGCGGCGTGGCGGTGGACGTGGCGTAGACACCGACGGCCAGGCGCGGCACGTCAACGCCTTCGGACACCATGCGCACGGCCACCATCCAGCGTTTTTCACTGGCGGAAAATTCGTCGATCTTATCCGAGGCCTTGGCGTCGTCGGAGAGGATCACGGTGGGCGACTCGCCCGTGATCTTCTTCAACTGGCCCGCATAGGCCCGGGCATCCTCGTGGTCGGTGGCAATGACCAGGCCGCCGGCGTCGGGCACGGCGCGGCGGACCTCGGTGAGGCGTTTGTCGGCAGCGGCCAGCACGGCCGGGATCCACTCCCCCGCCGGGTTCAGCGCCGTGCGCCACGCCTGGGAGGTGATGTCCTTGGTGACAGGCGCGCCAAGCGTGGCGGCCATTTCCTCCCCGGCGCTGGTGCGCCAGCGCATCTGCCCGGAGTAGGCCATGAACATAACGGGACGCACCACGTGGTCCTTGAGCGCCTCCCCGTAGCCGTAGGTGTAATCGGCCCTGGAGCGGCGGATCCCGTCGCGGTCCTCGGCGTACTCCACGAACGGAATGGCGGCCGTGTCGGAACGGAACGGCGTTCCGGTCAGGGCCAGGCGGCGCGCGGCCGGATCGAAGGCCTCGCGGATGCCGTCGCCCCAGGACAGCGCGTCGCCGCCGTGGTGGATCTCATCCATGATGACGAGGGTGCGGGCGGCCTCGGTCTTGGCCCGGTGCAGCATCGGCTTGCTGGCCACCTGGGCGTAGGTGACGGCGACGCCGATGAATCCCCGGCCGTGGCGGCCGTCTGCGTTCTTGAAATTGGGGTCGATCGAAATGCCGACCTTGGCGGCGGCGTCGGCCCACTGCCGCTTCAAGTGGTCGGTGGGCGTGACGATCGTGATCCGGTTGATGGTGCCGCGGGCAATCAGCTGCGTGGCGATGTGCAGGGCAAAAGTGGTCTTACCTGCTCCGGGGGTTGCCACGGCCAAAAAGTCCCGCGGGTTTTCCGAAAAGTACTTCTCCATGGCTTCGCTCTGCCATGCACGCAGTTTCTGCGCCGTTCCCCAAGCCGCGCGCTCCGGGTAGGCGGGAGGCAGCGACGGGCCACCAAACAATGTTTCCGTCACGAATTTTCCGCCATCAAATCACTTCTTCCTGTGGCGCGCGCCCCTGCGGAGGCACGCCAAATCAAGGCACGGATTTACGCGCCTTTGAAACTGCCGTTGCTGCTCTTTATTCCTTGGGGCCCTTGGGTCCCTTGCCCTTGCCGGGGTTCATGCCCTCGTAGATTGCCTTGCAATCGGGGCACACGGGAAACTTGTGGGGATCGCGCCCCGGGGTCCAGACCTTGCCGCACAGGGCCACCACGGGGTCACCGGTCATGGCCGATTCCATGATCTTTTCCTTGCGCACATAGTGCGAGAACCGCTCGCTGTCGCCGGGTTCAACCTCTTGGCGCAGTTCCTCGCGCTCGATAACGGCCGTGGATCCGCCGGTACTGTGCCTCGGATCGTTTTCAAAGGGGTCTGGTGGCAAGCTCATGGAATCCATTCTAGCGGTTCCGCCGAAACGACTCACCGAGGGATCGGTCACCACACCGGTTTTAAAAAAGTTCGACGGCGGGAGGTGCGGCCCCGTGGGCACCGGCACCTCCCGCCGTCGAAACGCCGTCGAAAAGCGGGCGAAACCCTACACGCCCTGCCAGGTGGGCTTGTTGTTGTAGGCGTGGCGGTAGGTTGCCGCGCCGGCCAGCTTGGAGGCGGCGGCCTCGTCGATGATGACGGTGGCGCGCGGGTGGAACTGCAGGATCGACGCCGGGCACGAGGCCGAGACGGGGCCCTCGACAAAGTTGCGCACGGCGTCGGCCTTGCCGGCGCCGGATGCCACGAGCACCAGGTGGCGGGCGTCCATGATGGTGCCCAGGCCCTGGGTGACGACGTGGTGCGGGACCTGGTCGACGCTGTCGAAGAACCGTGCGTTGTCCTGGCGGGTCTGCTCCGCCAGGGTCTTGATCCGGGTCCGCGAGGCCAGCGAGGAGCCGGGCTCGTTGAAGCCGATGTGGCCGTTGGTGCCGACGCCGAGGATCTGCAGGTCGATGCCGCCGGCGGCCTTGATGGCTTGTTCGTAGGCGGAGCAGGCGGCCAGGATGTCATCGGCCGCACCGTCCGGGCCGTGCACGTTTTCGGCTGCAACGTCCACGCGGTTCGTGAATTCGCGGCGGATCACTTCGCGGTAGGACTCGTAATGCCCCACCGGGAGGCCCACATATTCGTCGAGGGCGAAGCCGTGGGCCTGCGTGAAGCTCAGGCCCTCCTCGTCGTGGCGGCGGGCCAGCTCGTCGTAAATGGGCAGCGGGGAGGAACCTGTGGCCAGGCCGAGGACGGCGTTGGGCTTGCTGCGCACCAGCGCCTCGATGGCGTCGGCGGCGAGAGCGCCGGTTTCCTTGCTGCTGGGGAGGATGATGACCTCCATGAAACACGTTCCTTTCACGGCTTCAAGGCGCCGGTGCCGCTACGGGTGTTCCGGCCTTGGGTGGAGTGGGTTGCAGGAACGCCCCGTCGGCATCCACCGGTGACGGAGGACGGACAGGGCGCTTTTGCCGGCGAAACGAGTTCGCTGGTATTCACCTTAGCGAGAGTCAGCGGTCTACAGAAACGGCCAGCAACAATTCCGGTCCGCGGAGGTTATATTGCCGCGCCCCGAGCCGGATCCCCACCACCAGGAACACGGCGCCGAGCACCAGCCCCACCACCAGGGACAGCCAGCCGTAGAGCGGCCGGCCGGTGGCCAGCGCCATGGCGGTCAGCACCCCTTCCGGGAGCACCAGCAGCACGACGCCGGCAAACCCCGCCAGCTGGACCAGGATCGTGGAGAAGTTGTTGCCCGGCTTGGACTTCAGGGGGCTGTCCCCGGGCAGCGGCACATTCATGATGAAGCGCGAGGAAAACACGCTTGAAAGCCCCAGCCCGCTGCCCACCACGCCCACCAGGAGTCCCAGGGTTGCCGGCAGCAGCGCCCAGCTGTTCCCCAGCGCCGCCCCGACGATCGCGTACACCACCCCGAGCGGCAGGGCCAGGACGGCGGCGGCCATGGCGCGCCCGGCCCGGTCCGCCGTGCCCGGCAGGCCGGCGGCCAGATGCAGCGCAAACGCCGTGTTGTCATAGGAAATGTCCGAGGAGATGGACCAGACCACTAGGAATGCGGCAAAGGCGCCGCCAAGTCCCAGGGCCAGGCCGATCGCGTCCCCGCCGGCAGCCCTGGCGCCGGCAAAGACAAACACGAGCGGCAGCAAAGGCGCCATGATCAGCCCGGCGCTGTAGCGGGGGTCGCGGAACCAGTAACTGAGGCACCGCGCGGCGACGGCACCAGCGGCGGTCGCGGGGAAGACGCTGAAGAAGCCCATCTTCCCGCCGCGGCGGCGCGCACTGCCCGCGTAGGCGGGGGTGACGAGGGCCCTGGCCAGGCACAGCTGCCAGATCCAGGCCAGGACGGCCACCGTGGCCAGGGCGATCAGGAACTTCAGCCCGGCCGCCCCAAAGTTCCCGGCGGCCACCTCGGCAGGCACGGCCCATACGGCGCCCAAGGGGGTCCAGGAAAGCGTGTTGGCCAGGGCGGGCAGGTACTGGGCAAAGTTGGAGACACCCGCGGAGACCCCGTTGATGATGGGCCCCAAGAACAGCAACGGAACCAGGAGCACGATCCCGCTGATGTCCTTGAATCGTCGGGAGGATGCCAGGCTGGCGCTTGCCGACGTCATGGCACGGGAGGCCACGATGCAGCTCAAGGCCGCCAGCGCACCGCAGGGAACGGCGACGACGCCGGCAACGGGGTGCTGCCACCAGGCGGCGGCGGTGCCCACCGAGGCCAGCAGGGTCACGGCGCCGGGGATGCCCAGGAAGCCGGACAGCGCCAGTCCCGTGAGCATGACCGGCATGGGGATGGCGAAGGTGGTGAACCTGGCCGGGTCAAGGGTCATGTCGAGGCCCGCGGCGACGACCGGAATCACCAGCCAGCCAATGAACAGGGCCGCGCCGGAGAGGATCACGGCCGTGCCGATGACGGCGGGCCCCTGTGTGCCCACGAGCACCAGGGCCACGATCACCATGACTAGGGCGCCCAGCCCGTAGATGGCGGCGAACACCAGTCCCACCACCTGCATGGCGCTGCGCCGAAGGGAGTTGCGCAGCAGCGCGAGCTTGAGCCTTAGGAGGTGCGCAACCATTGCAACCCCGCACCTTGGTTCCGGCCACCGACAAGTTCCACGAATTTCTCTTCAAGGCTTTGGCTTCCGCGCACGGCGTCCACCGTGCCGGCGGCGAGTACATTGCCCCCGGCGATGACGGCGACGTGGTCGCACATGCGCTGGACCAGGTCCATGACGTGGCTGGAGACAATCACCGTGCCGCCGTTGTTGACATAGTCGGCCAGGATGTCGCGGATGTTCGCCGCCGACACCGGATCCACGGATTCAAAGGGCTCATCGAGCACCAGCAATTTCGGGGCGTGGATGAGCGCCGAGGCCAGCGCGATCTTCTTCGTCATGCCGGCCGAGTAGTCGACCACCAGGGTCCCCGCGTCCTTGGACAGGTCGAGGGCGGACAACAGGTCCTTGACCCGCTCCGTGACGGTGCCCTTGTCCATGCCGCGCAGCAGGCCCGCATAGGAGACGAGCTGCTCGCCGGTCAGCCGGTCAAAGAGCCGCACGCCGTCGGGCAGCAGGCCCATGAGGCGCTTGGCCTCCAGTGGCTGCTCCCAGACGGATACGCCGCGCACCCACACGGCCCCGGCGTCGGGCCGGAGCAGGCCCGTGGCCATGGACAACGACGTCGTCTTGCCGGCGCCGTTGGGGCCCACCAGGCCGTAGAAGGAGCCGGCCGGCACGTCGAGGTCAATGCCGTTGACGGCGATCTTGGGGCCAAAACGCTTGGCCAGTCCCCGGATTGCCAGTGCCGGGGGCCGGGTGGCGGCGGCTGTGGATGAAGGATTTTGGGTCATGCCGCCACCCTAACAATCCGGTCGTCCTGCTTACGCCATCCAAAAGGATGACTTCGCCCCCGGCCGCGCCGGAGCCCTCCGGCTTAGAACAGGGCCCTCGCCAGCGCCTGGCGGGAGGTGGAGACGCGCGGGTCGCCGACGCCGATCACGTCGTAGAGTTCGAGCAGGCGCACGCGGGCGGGTTCGCGTTCGGCACCAAAGTGCAGCGAAATGTACTTCACGAGCCGGGCGAAGGCGTCCTCAACGTGGCCGCCCGTGACGTCCAGGTCGGCCACGGCCAGGTGGGCGTCAAGGTCGTCGGGGTCGCCGGCGGCGCGGGTGCGGAACGCGTCGGCCGCCACGGTGTCGATCTCCGCGGTGCGCCGCATCAGGTTCACCTGGGCCAGGCCCACCTTGGCGTCCGTGTCGGATGGCATTTCGGCCAGGGCCTTCTCGTAGGCGGCCTGGGCGGTGGCCAGGTCGCCGGCTTCGATGGCGTCGTAAGCGGCCTGGTGGAGGGGCGGCAGCGGAGCAGGTTCGGCGTCGTCGGGCAGTCCGCCCAGGTTGCCGGTGACGCCGTTGCTGGCGGCCACCTTGAGCAATTCGTCCAGGAACGACTTGATCTGTTCCTCCGGCAGCTCGCCTTCAAACAGGGGCACGGGCTGTCCCTTGACCAGGGCCACCACGGTGGGGAGCGCCGCCACGCCAAACGCCTGGGCGATCTGCGGGCTCGTGTCCGCGTCGACCCGGCCCAGGGCGATCCGGCCGGCATAGTCGGTGACGAGTTTTTCCAGGACCCCGTTGAGCGCGGCCGACTGGGTGGAACGGCTGGAGCCCAGCGAGACGACGACGGGCACGGTCTGCGACAGGCCCACGAATTCCTGGAAGCTTTGCTCGTTGACGTCCACCGCGTACGGGGAACCGCCCGTGGGGGCGCCCGCAGGGGCGGTGGCACGGGCCTTCAGGGCGGAAAGGTCGACGGCGCCGCGCAGGTTGATCCCGGCGGCCGGGTTCGCGGGCATGGAACTGTTTTGGCTCATGAATCCACTCTAACTGTGCCGGCCCGCGGCGATTCCATTTCACGCCGCGGGCGAAAAACCACTACCTGAACTTGGCCCCGACCAGCGAACGGGTGGCGGAGACGATGGTGATCTGGCTTCCCGCACCTGCCGGCGGGATGACCATGACGATCGGTTCCGCGTAGCTGAGCACGAAACCCTTGGTGGTTTGCGTGCCGCCGGCAAGGACGGCCGCGTCGGCGCCGATGGTCAGCGTGGCGTCTGCCTTCGATGTTGCATTGATGCCGAAGGTGTAGCCGACCACCACCATGGCTCCGCCGTCGGAGGTGCGCATGGCGAGCGTGGAGTCGTTGTTGGCCGTGTGGCTGAACACGTAGCTGGCGTCCTTGGCTTCCTTGGCCACGTTGGCCTGCGTGTCAAGGGCGCTGGTGATGTAGACGCTTTCCTTGAAGCTCGCCTTCCACTTGCTGTCGGCCTTGGTCAGCCGGTCGCTCAGGGCCGCCACGGCGTCCTTGGGACTCATGAGCAGTCCGGTTGCCGAATCCAGGGGCAACGCGGCGGAGCCTTCCTTGTCCACGGTGGGGAAGGTCTGGCCCGGCAGCAGGGGCGTGGCCTGGACCAGCTTGTAGTTTTCCCGCGCACTTGCCTGCACCAGCGTGAGCAGTTGCGGCAGGGAATTGTTCGCACCCCTGGTCACGGCCATGGCCGACCGCGGCCAGGTGGACGCAGTGGTCACGACGCGTGCGAGGAGCGTGGAGCTGTTGACCGGCTCCGGTGCGGCCTGCTTGGCATCCTTGGAACGGATCTTGTAGTTGGCGGCACGCATGTCCAGCGCCATGCCCGCCACGCGGGGCTCGAGCTCCTTGGCGTTCTTGGCGTTGTCGCCGGTGCTGACCACCCCGGCGACGGCGACGGCGATCCGTTCGACCTGGCTGTCCAGTAGCACCGGCACTCCTGCCGTGGCGGCGGCTGTGGCGGTCGCCGAGGCGGTGGCACTTGCCGAAGCCGTGGCACTTGCCGAGGGTGTGGGGGCCGGTGTCGTGGAATCCGCGGCGACGGCCGGGCCCATGCTTCCGGCAACCAGGACTGCGGCCAGGGCGGCGCCCCACCGTGCCTTCAGGGACAGGCCAAACTTGCGAGCGGGGGCCACCGCAAATTCGTTCTTTTCAGGCTTCCCCGGGGCCGAATCCTTGGCGGAGGAGTTGCCCTCACCGGAGGCGTCGGCCGGGCCGGAATCGCCCGGGGTGCCGGCATCGCTGTCGGTGTCGTCGTCCTCGGCCTCAACCGTGGACTCGGACTTGGTGTCGCTGGCCGTGTCCTCGACCGTGTCGTCGGCCTTGGGCTCAACCGAGCCACCCTCAACGGGGGTTTCCGTGGGACCAAAGACGTCCTTGGGAAGCGCTGCGGCGTGGCCGGCGTCGGGTGCCGGCGCTGCGGCGGGCGTTTCGACGTCGTCCGCGGCAGCCGCGCGCTTGGCGCGGCGGGCGTCGGCGATGGTCGCCGGTTTCGGCTCGTCCGTTGTACCTTCGCGGGCGGCCACCAGCTTGGCAACCTCCATGGCGCCAGTGGCAGGATCGGACGGGTTCCGCCCGGCTGAGCGGCGGCCGGGCACTGCCGCGACGGCCGGCTTGGGGGTGCGTGGTGCAATCCAGAACAGCAGCGCGGCCAATGCCAGCAGGGCCGAACCAATGATCATCAGCGGCACGGCCCAGGGGGTGCCGGCGTCGTTGGCGGTGGTGATGGAGATGTCGGTGGGGGCCGGGGCCGTTCCGTCCGAGGAGACCAGCAGGGCCCAGTCGCCGTGGCCGGGAGCCTGCCAGGTGTAGTTCAGCTCGCCGGTGGCCTTTTCCTCGCTGACCCACATGTCCGAGCCCGCGGGGTTGGGAACCTTCTGGGCGCCCTTCGTGCTCTGCGTGGTCAGGGCGGAGAAGTCGGAGTTCACGCCGGTTACGTCGGTGTGGGCGGCGTCGCCGATCCATCCGGTAATGTCGCGCTGCTGGCCCACGGCAAGCTGGATGGGGCCCGCGGACTTGATGTTCAGGGTGAAATTCCCGCCCTTCGCATTGAGCACCTCGGGCCCAATGACTGTCAATGGAGCCGACGCCACACTGCCCGAAACAGCGGCGGTGATGGTCGCCGGGGGCAGCCAAATGGTGCGCTGGCCAATCCCGGACCCCAAGACGAGAAGGCCCAAAATGGCCAAGACAATTGCAATCTTTGAACGCAAGTACATACCTAACATCGGCGGACAACTACTTTGATCGTTTGTTCTAGGGTAACCGAACCGTTATCTTTGCGGGGCGTTTTGCGAGCTTGATCTCACCTTCACCCGCGCGCCCTGCGGGGCCGGACGGTGCCGGAATCCCACGCATCCGGGGGCGCCAAATGGCGGCTTCGGCGGCCCTGCGCTGATAATGTCAAACCACCATCAACGAGTCGGGGCCGGTGGCCTCTTCTCCCGCCCCGGACACGAAGGCAGCCTTCCTTGAGCTCCCCCCACGAACCAGACGCCACAGGGTCTTCCGACGCCGGGGCGCACCTTCCCGACGACGCCCCCGAGGGCACCGAAGCCGCCGAAGCAACCGACGACGGCGCCGCCCCGGAAGAGGCCGAAGCCGCCGAACCGGCCCACGGCTTGCGCGCCTGGCTGCTCAAGCGGGTCAAGCAGCCGCTGCCGGGCGCCCACCCGCGCGTCCGTTTCGACCTGCCGACAGTCGAGGAATCGGTGGCCGCCGACGCTGCGGCGGTCGATTCCGCCCCGGGCGCCAGCCTGTTCCGCCATCCCATCTACTTCGGGTTCATGGGCACGGTGGGCGTGGGCATTGCGTTGTTCCTGAACTACATGATCACCAACACCTCGCAACTGCTGTTGTGGATCGTCACGGCGCTGTTCATCTCGCTGGGGCTCGACCCCGTGGTGCGCTGGCTGGAAAACCGCAAGGTGCCCCGGCCGCTGGGCATCGTGGTGGTGCTGCTGGGCCTGTTGGGAATCGTGGCGATCTTCTTTGCCACGCTGATCCCCACCATCATCGACCAGACCACCCAGCTGGTGGTCAAGGCCCCCGGCTGGATCAACGACTTTTTGACCTCCGATTTCTTCCAGCACTTGGACGTCCAGTACCACGTGCTGGACACCATCAACGCCCAGGTTGCCAAGTTCTTCCAGAACGCGCAGGCCGTGGGCGGCATCTTTGGCGGCGTGGTTGGCGTTGGCACCACCATCGCCAACGGGCTCTTTGGCACCTTGATCGTCCTGGTGCTGAGCCTGTACTTCCTGGCGTCCCTGCCCGGCATCAAGAAATGGGGCTACCGACTCGCTCCGCGCTCACGCCGGGCCCGGGTTGAGGAACTGAGCGAGGAAATCACCCGCGGCGTGGGCAACTACGTCATTGGGCAGGTGTGCGTGGCGGTGCTCAACGCCACGTATGCCTTCATCATCATGTCGATCCTGCATGTGCCGTTCAGCGTGCTGCTGGCGTTCGTGGTGGCGCTGCTGGCTTTCATTCCGCTGGTGGGCGGCATGCTCGCCGCCGTCGTCGTCATAGCCGTCAGCCTGACGGGAGGCTGGCAAACGGCCCTGATCTACGCCATCTGCTACATCGCCTACCTGCAGTTCGAGGCCTATTTCGTCTCCCCCCGCATCATGGAAAAGGCGGTGGCCGTGCCGGGTTCCGTCGCCGTCATCTCGGTCATCGCCGGCGGCAGCCTGCTGGGCGTCCTGGGGGCGCTGATCGCCATTCCCACGGCCGCCGCCGTCATGCTGCTGGTCAAGGAAGTATTCATCTCCCGCCAGGACAAACACTAGGCGCAGCGGGGCTGGCGGGGAGGGTCTGCGGTCCGCGCGGTGTTGGTGGTCACAGCCATTAGGTATAACATCTTACCTAAAGCTTTGACGGCGACGACGACGAGCCCCTCGTGAAAAGGAACACCCATGACCCCCTCGGCAACCCGCACCGTTTACCTCGACTGCGACACGGGGGTCGACGACTCCCTGGCCCTTGCCTATCTGCTCGCCGACCCCGCAACCGATCTGGTGGGCATTGGCACCGTCAGCGGCAACTGCTCCGCCGCACAAGGGGCCCGCAACACCCTTGACCTGCTGGCGCTTGCCGGCCGGGGAACCATTCCCGTGGCAGTGGGCGCCCATGACCCGCTGGCCCACCCGTACGACGGCGGCGTTCCGCACATTCACGGCGCCAACGGCGTGGGCAACGTGGAATTACCCACGGCGGACATCGAACCGCGCGGCGGCAGTGCCGCCGAGCTGCTCATCGCACTGTCCCACGAACATGCCGGCGAGCTCTCGATCGTCACGATCGGGCCAATGACGAACATCGCCCTTGCCCTGCGCCTGGACCCCACACTGCCCACCCGAGTCAAGGACCTCACCATCATGGGCGGCGCCGCTCTGGTGGCCGGCAACGTCACCCCGGTCGCCGAGGCGAACATCTGGAACGATCCCGAAGCCGCGTCGGAATCCATCGCCGCAGACTGGGACGTGACCCTTGTCCCGCTCGACATTACGCTTGAAAACGTCCTGGAGGAATCCCACCGCGAGGCGCTTGAAAACGCGGGGCACCCGTTTGTCAGCGCCCTGGGCCGGATCCTCGACTTCTACTTTGACTTCTATGTGGACTTCTACGGGCGCCGCGCCTCGGCACTCCACGACCCCCTCGCCACGGCCATCGCGGTCGGCGGCATCACCCCCACGAACGCCCCCCGCGTCAACGTCATCGTTGACACAACCGACGGGCCCGGCCGCGGCCAGACCATCTGCGACCTGCGCGGGCAGCGCCTGGGCCCCGTGGACCAGCCCGGCGCCAACTGCAGGGTGGTCCTGGCCACCGACAAGCCGTTGGCCCCCCTGCTGGTGCAGAGCCTGCTCGACTACCCCGCGACCGTCGACGCCAGCTAGGAAGAAGCAGCCTAGGGCGTAGCGGGGAGCGCCGCGACGGGGCCCTGCCATTCGGTGGGCAGCTCCACGGCGACACCCAGGACCGTGGAGGCGATCTCGTTCAATGCCCGGGCCGCGTACTTCTCCCCAACCCAGAGGTGCTTGGCTCCGGCAACGGCCACCAGCCGGGCCTGCGGCACGGCCGCAAACCGTTCGCGGGCTGCGGGCGGCTGGAGGTAGTCGTCAAACTCGGGAACCAGGACCGTCAGCGGCTTCCCGTACGCCGCCCAGGCCGCCAAGTCCGTGTCCACGGCGCGGTGCAGCGGCGGAGAGAGCAGCACGGCACCCTCGACCTGGCCGGCCACCGGCTGCACGGCGCCATACTTCAGCACCAGTTCGGTGCCGAAGGACCACCCCACCAGCCAGCGGTTGGGCAGTCTGCGATCCACGGCGAACTGCACGGCGGCGTCGACGTCGAGCCGTTCGCCGAGCCCCTCGTCAAAGGCGCCGCCGCTGGTGCCGCGCGGGGACGCCGTGCCGCGGGTGTTGAAGCGCAGCACCGCGATTCCGGCCAGGGCGGGCAGCCGGTAGGACGCCTTCTTGTAGACGTGGGAGTCCATGAACCCGCCGTGGGTGGGCAGCGGGTGCAGAGTGATCAGCGTTGCCCGGACAACGCCGTCGGCCGGCAGGGCCAGCTCCCCCACCAGGGTCAGCCCGTCCGCCGTCGTCAGTTCAATGTTTTCGCGCACGGCGGGCAGGATCGTGGCGGCACGGACCGCGGCCGGGGCGCCGGTGTCGACAAAGGCAAGGGTTGCGGGATCAAAAACCATGTCAACCAGCCTATCTGTACCGGAAGCTGCGCCCGCGCCAGCAGTTGTTGTGCCAGTGCCGGCGCTCGCGCAGCCCGGCCTCGGCGCCGAACATGGCATCCTCCCGCCACACCACCAGGTGGGCCACTCCGGGCGCCACCTCATGGTTGCAGCCCGGGCAGGTGTACGTTTTTTGCGCGTTGCCCGCCGTGATGGACCGCACGGCCCATTCGCCGTCGGGGGCGGACTGGCGCTGCGGCACGCCCAGCCGTGTGCGGTCAAGGCTGAAGCCCTCGTCGTCGCCCTTCCCGCCGCCCTGGCTGGTACGACGGCGGCGCGGATGGTTTGAGCGGGGCATCCCACCATTGTGCCGCACGGGTGCCGGTGCTGCCCACTTGGGCCCGCGCGGCCGCCGCCCCGGCATCGTCTAAAGTGGGAGGCGTGCGTTTAGTCATTGCCAAGTGCTCCGTCGACTACGTCGGACGCCTCAAAGCCCATCTTCCCCTGGCCGTTCGGCTCCTGTTGGTCAAGGCCGACGGTTCCGTCCTGGTCCATTCCGACGGCGGCTCCTACAAGCCGCTGAACTGGATGAGCCCGCCCGCCACCCTGCGCACCGTGGCCGCCGCGGACAGCGAACTCGAGGAGGGCGTGACCGAGCAGTGGATCGTGCAATCCACCAAGGCCGACGACAAACTCATCATCAACATCTACGAACAACTCCACGAGTCCAGCCATGACCTTGGCACCGACCCGGGCCTGATCAAGGACGGCGTGGAGGCCGATCTGCAGCGCCTGCTCGCTGACCAGATCGAACTGCTCGGCAACGGCTTTTCGCTGATCCGCCGGGAGTACTTCACGGCCATCGGCCCGGTGGACATCCTGGCCCGCGACGCCAAGGGTGCCACGGTGGCCATCGAACTCAAGCGCCGCGGCGACATCGACGGCGTCGAACAGCTCACCCGCTACCTTGAACTGCTCAACCGGGACCCGCTGCTGGCCCCCGTGCGCGGCATCTTTGCCGCCCAGCAGATCAAGCCGCAGGCGCGCGTCCTGGCCACCGACCGGGGAATCGAGTGCAAGACCCTTGATTACGACGCCATGCGCGGCGTAGATGACAGCGCCTCGCGGCTCTTCTAACTGTTGGGCCGTGGCGGCTGGATAGACTAAACAGCATGACTGTTGCCAGCGGCACCCCCGCCCCACGCCTTGAAAAGAAACTGATCCACGGATCCATCATCACCGACCACGGCGTCGTGGAGGGCGGCCTGCTCGCCATTGCCGGCGACAGGATCGTGTACGCCGGCCGTGCCGACCACTTTGACGAGCCCGACTTCGCGGCCGAGGACGTGGACGCCGCCAACGTCATCTCCATCCCGGCCGGGCACTATGTGCTCCCGGGCCTGGTGGACCTGCACAACCACGGTGGCAACGGCGGAGACTTCCCCAGCGGCAACGAGGAATCCGCCCGCACGGCCGTGGAGTTCCTGCACAAGGCCGGCACCACCACGCTGCTGGCCAGCATGGTCACGGCCTCCCCCGCCGACCTCATCAAGGGCATCGGCATCTACGCAAGAATGACCGACGAGGGCCTGTTGGCCGGCATCCACCTGGAGGGCCCGTTCCTCTCGCACGCCCGCTGCGGCGCACAGAACCCGGCCTTCCTGCTCAACCCCGACCTTGACCTCACGGCGGAACTGATCGAGGCCGGCCAGGGCAGCATCATCACCATGACCTACGCCCCCGAGCTCCCCGGCGCCGAGGACCTCGTGGACCTGCTGACAGCACACGGCATCACCCCGTCCGTGGGCCACACCGACTCGGACACGGCCACGGCCGCCGCCTCCCTCGAGCAGGCCCGCGACGGTTTGGACTCGACCGGGTTCGACGGCGTCTCCGGCCGCCCCACCGTCACCCACCTTTTCAACGGCATGCCGCCCATGCACCACCGGGCCCCGGGCCCCGTGGCCGCGTGCCTGCGGGCCGCGGCAGCCGGGCAGGCCGCCGTGGAACTCGTGGCCGACAACACCCACCTGGACCCGGAAACCGTCAAGACCGTCTTTGCGCTGGTGGGGGCGGAGAACATCCTGCTGGTCACCGACTCCATGGCGGCGGCGGGGCTCGCGGACGGCCAGTACATGCTCGGGCCCTCCCCCGTCACCGTCACCAACGGCGTGGCCACCCTGGACGCCACCGGTTCCATTGCCGGCGGGACGGCCACCCTGCTGGACGTGGTGCGCCGCACCGTGCAGGCCGGAGTGTCGCTCACCGACGCCCTGCGCTCCGCCACCGTGGTGCCGGCCGCCGTGCTGGGACTGACCGACGAGGTTGGCTCGCTGCGCCGCGGGCTGCGCGCCGACGCCGTGATTGTCGACGCCGAGTTGGAGCTGCAGAAGGTGCTGCGCGCCGGCGAATGGCTGCGCTAGTTAATAATTCGGTCACGAATGTTTACCTCGTTGACCCATGCTGTGATGCATGCCATGCTGTGTGCTGTCTTTAGATATGCAGAAACATTTACGAGGAGAAACAATGGCACAGGGAACCGTCAAGTGGTTCAACGCTGAAAAGGGCTTCGGCTTCATCACCCCCGACAATGCCGAGGGCGATGTATTCGTGCACTATTCGGAAATCCAAAGCGGCGGTTTCAAGACCCTCGATGAAAACGCCCGCGTTGAATTCGAGATCGGCCAGGGCACCAAGGGCCCGCAGGCCACCGGCGTGACCACGCTCTAGGGTTCCAACCCGCGTGAATAGGGCCCCCGGCACGGTTGCCGGGGGCCTTATTCGTGCCCTCACCTAAGAACGGGCCGGCCGATTAGGACTTGCGCAGCAGCCTGGCCAGCTGGCGGACCGAGACGTTGGGCATGTAGGCCTCGCCCACCGCCCGCCCGATCGCCGGCAGCGACAACGGGTCCTGGTACATCATGTACAGGGTGCGGTGCTGGGGCTGGAAGCGGCGTTTGAAGTTGGCCAGCGAGGCAAAGCCGTAGACGGGTTCCAGCGTGCGCCCCAGCAGGGCCAGGAACCGCTCCATGGACGTGTCCTCAAGGACTTCCAGGGGATTCGCCGGCTCGTCGTCCTCGGGCTCCGGATCGCTGTCGGTATCCGGGCTGATGGACAGCGGCGTTCCGGAGAGCGAAATCGTGGAGACCCTGTCCCGGAAGTGCAGCACGGCCTCGGCAATGAGGAACTCCATGACGCCGTTGAACGCATCCGTGTTGCGCCGCATGAAGTCAAGGGTCCAGCTGACCACCTCTCCGTTGGAGAACACCGGCAGCCAGCTCGTGACGCCGTGGATGCGCCCGGAGTCGTCCACGGCCAGGCACAGCAGCACGGCGTCGTCCTTGAGCTGCTCCACCCCGCCCAGGGTGAACCCCATTTCGGGCAGGGCCCGTTCCGAGACCCATTCCTCGGAAATTTCGTGGATCTGGGTGCGCAGGCCCGTGGACAATTCCGAATAGCGGCACCAGGTGGGCGTGATATTCAATTTCGCGGCCTTATTCAGGGCTGTGCGCACGTTTTGCCATTCCTTGCCCTTGAATTCCATGGATTGAATATCCAGCAGGGTTTCGGAGGCGACGGCCGCACGCCGGAATCCACGGTCGTGAAGCCCGCGCCAATTCGCATCGGTCACCGAATACAGGCACGGCGTGAGCGATTGGACGGTGCAGAACTCGAGGAATTCGTCCAGGGCGGCTGCGTAATCGCCTGGCTCGCCCACGGGCCCGCCAACGGTCACGGCCACACCAAAGTGCGGCTGGTAGGCGATTGCCACGGTCCCGGCGGCGTTGAACCAGTAACTGTTGTTGGGCCACAACGTCATCCAGGACAGCGAATCGCCGCCGCGGCGCACCAGTTCCGCAGCCTTGGCCCTGTCCGTACCTGCGGCGCCGCGCAGCACCCGTCGGCTGACGAACAGCCCGAGCACGCTCAACACGCTCGCCAGCCAGAAGACGGGCCCGCCAATGCTGAAGAGCAGCGTGGACGCAAAACCGTGCGGGTAGACGCCCGCGGCGTAGCTGAACGGGAACGGATACGGCAGCAGCACCCGCGGCAGGCTGGCCAGCAACCCCACCCAGCCATGAGGGCCATCCATGTTGCCCTCGACGAACCACGCCACGGAATACAGCGCCACGAAGACGCCCAGCATCGAGGGCAGCAGCACGAAGGCGCGCCGGCGCACCTCCGGGTTGGGGTCGATGTGGAAGTGCCGCCGGTACACCACCAGGACAAGGGCTATCAGGAACGGCACCAGCACCACCGGCAACAGTTCCCAGACGGAGCCGCTGACGCTGACCACCCGGTGCCCGCGCCGCAGCGGCAGGCCAAAGCCGGCAAAGACCTGCAGGTAGATGCCGCTCATGACACCGATCACCACGTGCAGGTAGACGGCAACCCAGAGCGCCAGCCGGTTTCCGCGGCGCAGCCCCTCGGCACAGGCCAGCAGCAACAACATCGGAGCGAGCCCCAGCAGGTGTCCGCCGGGCCCCAGCAGGCCCATGCTGTGCACCATGCCCTGGCACCCCGGCTCCCCCACGGTGCAACTGTTTTGCAACTGGTTCAGCGTGGGCACGGGGTTCACGATCAGGTTCCGCATGACGGCCAGCGGGCCCACGGGGACGTGCGCCAGCTCCGCCATGAGCGGCCCCACGGCAAAGACGGCCACCACGATCGCCAGGTTGGTCCGCACTTCGCGGCTGGTGGACCGCGAGGCGTATGCGGGGTTGCGAGCCGGCAGCAATGCCATGCCCAGCACCAGGCCGACGACGGCGCCCAGCAGGATGAACAGGTTTTGGGCGTGCCCCACATAGAGGGAAAGCATCGCGGCCGCGGCAAACGTCACGGCACGTACCCGGCGCCGCCACAGCACGCTGATGCTCCGGCTGGCCACCATCAGGGCGCCCACAGACGCGGCATAGGGGCCCAGCAGGGTTGCCTCGCGCATGCCGGCAAGCCATTCCAGATGCACGGCCGTGCCGGCCCCCACCAGCCCGGTCATCAGCACGACGGCGCCGAGCTGGCTGGAGAAGAACACCGCCACCGTCCGCCAGGACCCCAGGGTGATCTCGGCCAGCCCCAATACGCCAAGGAGCACGGCGGCCGCGGCAAAGAGCGCCGCCGGGTTCGGCGTCAGGAACATGGTGCTGAAGATGGACCACCACTGGCCCGTGAAGAAGTCGGTGGTTTGGAATCCGGCAACACCGGCCAGCGCGGCACCCGGAGGCCGCAGCAGGGTACCGGTGGCGGCGTGCGCAAAAAGGGTCGCCGCCAGCACGAACAGCGTGAAGGGGATGCGCCGGATCCAGCCGGTTACCGCCGCCGTCATTGCAGCCCCAGCCGGGCGCCGAGGAACGCGAAGGCCACGGGCAGGGCCTGGCTGACCATCACCCAGGAGTGTCCGCCCGGGAAGGAGGTGGTGGTCAGTTTCATCCCTGCCTTTCGACCGGCGGATGCGAGCGTTGCGACGTTCTTCATGTACACGGGGTCCTGCTGCCCGGAGGCGAACCAGCCGTCGATTTCAGGATACTTCCGATCCTTCAGCAAGGTCATCGGCACCACGGCATTAAACGCCGTCGTGTGCCCGTTGAAAGCCCGCTGGATGGTCACGGCACGGTTTGCCGTGAGGGCGGGTTCGCGTTCCGGCGAGATGGCGGCAAAGGAGCCGTAGACGTTGGGGTGGCGGGTCACCATCTGCACTGCGCACGTGCCGCCGTAGGAGAATCCGGCCACGGCCCAGTGCCGGTGGTTAAGATCCACGTTGAGGGTGTGGGTGATCCAGTGCGGCACGTCGACGGCCATGTAGGTGTCCACCCGGCCCAGCTCCGAGTTCATGCACATCGTGTTGCCGGTCTCGCTGCCGTTGGGGTCGGGCATGACCACCACGGGTGCCAGGCCGTCGTGGGCGTGGGCGTAGGTGTTCAGGGTTTGGGCCAGGTGCCCGGATTGGAGCCAGTCCGACGGCGCGCCCGGCTGCCCGGCGACCAGCACCACGACCGGCAGCAGCGGCCGGCTGCGGGCAAAATAGGCCGGCGGCAGGTACACGATTGCGGGACGGGCGTCGAAGTGCGAACGGGTGCCGGGGATGGTGACCTGGCGGAAGTCACCCGAGGCGGGCATCACGCGCGGGGTCCTCCAGCCGTCCTTGACGGGCAGCGCCCGGTAGCGGACGGCGTCCTTCTTGGTCAGGTAGTGCGGGATTCCCTCGGCAAGGATCGGCGCACCGTGCACCAGGCTGCCCACCGTGGGGTACTCGCCAAAATAGGCATTGATCTGCAGGGCGCTGACGGACAGGACGGCCACCGCGGCCACCACGGCCGTCAAGCGGCGCACCGGGGAGGTTTGGCGAGGGAGCCCGGATACGCCGTGGCGTGCCGTGCGCGCGTGGCGGACGGCCCGGCCCAGGCCAAGCAGCGCCGTCGCCAGTCCCAGGGCCAGGCCCCAGATGGCAAAGCCGACGCACACCACGATGGTGGTGGGCAGGTCTTCGGGCCACCAGTACCAGACGTTGATGACGGCCCAGCACAGCGCCATGGCGGCCGCGGCCGATGCCACGGCACTCACGGCGGCGAAGATCCACCACTTGGGGGACCTGCGGATCAGCAGGTAGGCCAGGGCCAGTGCGCCCACACCCAGGGCGACGACGGGAACGGGCCCGGAGGCCAGCTCAATTCCGTAAATCCATTTCAGCACGAGACCACTTGCCCTCTAAATAAACAACCCCGCGTTATTCCCCGGGCAACCTTTGTGATGTTAGTGCTGTTTACTGGGAGCGTCCTGAAGAATCGCGGTGTGCTAGCGCCACGTTCCGATGCCCACCACGGGCCCGGCCTCGAGCCAGGAGGACAGCCCGGCGTACGCGCCAAACTTCATGGCCAGCAGCACCGCCTCACCCTTGTATTCCAGGGTCACGATGACGACGTCGGGCGGAACGCGGGTGAGCTCGGATTCGGTGGGCGTGCGCCGGCCCACGAGCACGATGGAGCTGCGCACCATCTTCAGGTGCGGGCGGGGGCTTAACGAAAGGAGCCGGAACCATTCAAGGTCCGACTCCTGATAACGACAAACCCCCATCTGCCAGCGATTGTTCGCTACGCAAATGGAGGCGTCCACGGTGCCCAGGGCGCGCCGCAATTGCATGCGGCGCACCCCAAACAGGCACAGTGTAATAACGACCAGCAGGAATGCTCCTGCCAGGACGATGAACGGGGTACCGAGTTCGTTCATCAATTGCTTGCTAGTGGTTCCCTGCGTTTGACGCTGCGCTGTCTTCCAACTGCGCGTTGTCGGCAACGATCACGACACGATTGCTGTCGACCGAGAAGAAGCCACCGTCAACGGTCACCGCGATGCGGTTGCCGTCGATGGGCTCGATGGCCAGCTCGCCCGCAGCCAAAATCGCCAGCAAGGGTGAGTGTCCGGGGAGAATACCGATCTCTCCATCGCTCGTGCGTGCCTTGACCATCTTGGCCGCGCCCGCCCACACATGGTGGTCGGCCGCTACGATTTCAACCTCGAGTTGTGCCATGGCTACTTGGTCGATCCAGTTGACTCTTGGATCTTGGCCCACTGCTTGTAGACGTCATCCATGCCGCCGACGTTGAAGAACGCCTGCTCGGCAATGTGGTCGACTTCGCCGTCGCAGATCATCTGGAAGCCTTCGATGGTGTCCTTGATGGAAACCGTGGAGCCTTCCACGCCGGTGAACTGCTTGGCCGTGTACGTGTTCTGCGAGAGGAACTGCTGGATGCGACGGGCGCGGGCCACGACGATCTTGTCCTCTTCGGAGAGCTCGTCAACACCAAGGATGGCGATGATGTCCTGGAGTTCCTTGTTCTTCTGCAGGATCTGCTTCACACGTACGGCGGTGTCGTAGTGCGCCTGGCCGATGTACTGCGGGTCGAGGATGCGCGACGTTGAGGTCAGCGGATCCACGGCCGGGTACAGGCCACGGGAAGCGATTTCACGGGAGAGCTCGGTGGTGGCGTCCAAGTGTGCGAACGTCGTTGCCGGAGCCGGGTCGGTGTAGTCATCAGCAGGGACATAAATGGCCTGCATGGACGTGATCGAGTGGCCCTTGGTGGAGGTGATGCGCTCCTGCAGGAGGCCCATCTCGTCGGCAAGGTTGGGCTGGTAACCCACGGCGGAGGGCATGCGGCCCAGCAGCGTGGAAACTTCGGAACCGGCCTGCGTGAAGCGGAAGATGTTGTCAACGAAGAGCAGCACGTCCTGGTTCTGCACATCGCGGAAGTACTCCGCCATGGTCAGTGCGGACAGGGCCACGCGCAGACGCGTTCCCGGCGGCTCATCCATCTGGCCGAAGACTAGGGCGGTGTCCTTCAACACGCCTGCCTCTTCCATTTCAACCCAGAGGTCGTTACCTTCACGCGTACGCTCGCCAACACCGGCGAATACCGAGGTACCACCGAAGTTGCGGGCCACACGGGTGATCATTTCCTGGATCAAAACGGTCTTGCCGACACCGGCGCCACCGAACAGGCCGATCTTTCCACCCTTGATGTACGGGGTGAGAAGGTCGATGACCTTGATACCGGTCTCGAGCATCTCCGTGGAGCCCTCGAGGGTTGCGAAGGCCGGAGCCTTGCGGTGGATGGGCCAGCGCTCGGTGGTGGTGAGCTCCGACTCTTCGATGTCCAGGGGCTTGCCCAGGACGTTGAAGATGTGGCCCTTGACGCCGTCGCCGACGGGGACGGAGATCGGGGCACCGGTGTCCTGGACAGACGTGCCGCGGACGAGTCCGTCGGTGGCCTGCAGGGAGATGGCGCGAACGAGGTTGTCACCGAGGTGCAACGCGGTCTCGAACGTGATGGTGCGGGTCACTCCGGCGAGCGTGAGCTGCGCCTCGAGTGCATTGTAGATGCCGGGGATGGAGCCCGCGGGGAATTCGACGTCAACGACGGGGCCAATGACACGCGCAATGCGTCCGACGGCACCGGCCTTGGCGGCTACCTGCTCTGTAGTAGTGGCAGTCATCTCTCTCACTTCAATCAGTAGATGGCGTGGGGTTAAGTCTAGCTGGGTCAGCAACTGCACGGGACGGGCCCGTGGGAGGTCAATCGGTTAGGACGCGTTCAACGCGTCGGCACCGGCCACGATCTCGGACAGTTCCTGGGTGATTTCGGCCTGGCGGGCCGTGTTACGCAGTCGTGTGTACTTCTTGATCAGTTCCGTGGCGTTGTCGCCGGCGGACTTCATGGCACGCTGGCGTGCTGCGAGTTCGCTTGCGGCTGCCTGGAGCATGGCGTTGAAGATGCGCGACTCGATGTACCTCGGCAACAGGGCGTCAAGGACCTGCTCCGCATCGGGTTCGAACTCGTACAACGGCAGAAGGTCGGTCTCGCTGGTTGCGTTCTCCTCCACCACCTCAAGGGGCAGTAGACGAACAACCTGCGGAACCTGCACGACCATCGACTGGAAGCGAGTGGATACGATGTGGATTTCATCCACGCCGCCCTGTTCGTAATCCGTGGCGAATGCCTCAAGTACCGCGGCGCCAACTTCCTGGGCGGTCTCGAACTCGGGGGCATCCGTGCCACCGGTCCAGACGCGCGCAAACGGGCGGTCACGGAAGTCGAAGTAGGCTTGCGCCTTTCGCCCGACCAGGAAGTACGTGACTTCCTTGCCTTCTTCAATCAAAAGCTCGCTCAGCTGCTCTGCCTGCTTCAGAACGCTCGCGGAATAGGAACCCGCAAGGCCTCGGTCGGCGGCAACAATGACGACGGCGGCGCGGCGGATCTGCTCCGGCTCAGTCACCAACGGGTGGTCGATGACACTCTGCGATGCCACGGCAGAAACGGCGCGGGTAATGGCGTTCGAGTACGGCAGGGATGCTGCCACACGGGTACGCGCCTTACCGATGCGCGAGGTAGCGATCAGTTCCATCGCCTTGAAGATCTTTCGCATCGACGTGGTCGATGAGATCTTCTGACGGTAGACCCGGATCTGGGCTCCCATACTTTTCCTTTCCTAGAAATTCGCTACACAAAAGGTGCTAAAACTTGCCCGTGTTCCGGGCCCGCATTTTCATGCGGGCCCGGAACGGCAAAGCTGCTAGCGCTTCTGCTTGACGATCTTCTCCTGGTCGACGTCGGAACCGTCCAGAGCGGCGTGCTCCTCGTGTCCGGCACCTACCAGGTGGTTGTCGCCAACACCGAAGAAGCCGGCCTTGAAGTCCGTGATGGCGGTCTTGAGCGCCGCAACGGTTTCATCGGCCATGACGTTGGTCTGGGCGAGCGTGGTCAGGATGGAAGTGCCGTGGCGCAGGTGCTCGAGGAATTCCTTCTCGAAACGTCCCACATCTTCAACCGGGACATCGTCCAGGAAGCCGTTGGTTCCGGCCCAGATGGAGACAACCTGGTCTTCGACCGGGAACGGTGCGTACTGGCCCTGCTTGAGCAGTTCCATCAGGCGTGCACCACGGGTCAGCTGCTGCTTGGAGGCGGCATCCAGGTCCGAGGCAAACATGGCAAATGCCTGCATGTCGCGGTACTGGGCCAATTCCAGCTTCAACGTACCGGAAACCTTCTTCATCGACTTCACCTGAGCGGCACCACCGACGCGCGAGACGGATACACCGACGTCGACAGCGGGGCGCTGGTTGGCGTTGAAGAGGTCCGACTGCAGGAAGATCTGGCCATCGGTGATGGAGATCACGTTGGTCGGGATGTAGGCGGAAACGTCGTTTGCCTTGGTTTCGATGATCGGCAGACCGGTCATCGAGCCGGCACCGAGCTCGTCGGAGAGCTTGGCACAACGCTCCAGCAGGCGGGAGTGCAGGTAGAACACGTCACCCGGGTATGCCTCGCGGCCCGGCGGGCGGCGCAGCAGCAAGGACACGGCGCGGTAGGCTTCGGCCTGCTTGGACAGGTCATCGAAGACCACCAGGACGTGCTTTCCGGCGTACATCCAGTGCTGGCCAATGGCCGAACCGGCGTACGGTGCCAGGTATTTGAAGCCGGCGGGGTCGGATGCCGGGGAGGCCACGATCGTGGTGTACTCCAGGGCGCCGTGGTCTTCCAGGGTCTGGCGGACAGCGGCGATCGTGGAAGCCTTCTGGCCGATGGCGACGTACACGCAGCGAACCTGCTTGTTCGTGTCACCGGAAGCCCAGTTGGCCTTCTGGTTGATGATCGTGTCAACAGCGAGAGCGGTCTTGCCGGTCTGGCGGTCACCAATGATCAGCTGACGCTGGCCACGGCCGATCGGGATCATTGCGTCAATGGCCTTCAGGCCAGTCTGCATGGGCTCGTGAACGCTCTTGCGCTCCGTCACGCCGGGGGCCTGGAGTTCCAGGGCACGGGTGGTCTCGGCAACAATCTCGCCCAAGTCGTCGATGGGTGCACCCAGGGGTCAACCACGCGGCCAAGGAAGGCGTCGCCTACGGGCACGGACAGGATCTCACCGGTGCGGTGAACTTCCTGGCCTTCTTCGATCCCGGTGAAGTCACCGAGGATGATGACACCGATTTCGCGTACGTCGAGGTTCTGGGCCAGGCCCAGCGTGCCGTCTTCGAAGCGAAGCAGCTCGTTAGCCATAACGGAGGGAAGACCCTCCACGCGGGCAATACCATCGCCTGCGGTGGTAACCCGGCCAACCTCAACGCGCTCGGCGTTGCCCGGTTCGTAGGACGCCGCGAAGTCGTTCAACGCATTACGGACGTCGTCGGCGTTGATGGTCAATTCGGCCATCTGCAGTCCCTGCTCTCCTATTTCGCGATCATCGCATGATTCACGATGACCTAGCTTTCGCACCTTTCCCATCCTGTGTGGACGGGCGGTTTGGATTCTTACTTTTTATGCTTTAAGGCTATCCAGCCAACTGGCGGCGCAGTTCGCCCAATCGGGCCAGGACGGAGGCATCCACTACCTCGTCACCAACCCGGACACGAACGCCGCCGATGAGTGAGGGCTCAACGTTGATGTTCACGTTCAGCACCCGCCCGTACAGGGAGTTAAGCCCGCGCTGCAATCGATCAATCTGCGACTGCTCCAACGGACGGCTCACCGAGACGGTGGCAATCCAGCGCTGCTGGCGTGCCGCCGCCAAATTGGCGAACCGTTCGATGAGCTTGACGGTCTTCAGACCGCGCGGATGAACAACTGCCTGGCGGATCAACACCTTTGCTTCCTCGGACGAGCCGGGAACCAATTTCAGTGCCAGGTCCACCTTCGCGGACTCGGCTGCCTGCGGCTCCACCAAGGCGCGCTGCACCTCGTGGCTGGACTCAACAGCCTGGTTGAAGGAGAACAGATCGTTCTCCAACGCTGCCAGGGCGCTGGCGCCGGAAACGGAGTTGCCGGAAGTCGCAGATGCGCTCCGATTTTCTGCAACAGCAATGGCCACGGTTGCGGCCAAGGTCTCGAGTGCATCGCCAATGTCACGAGCATCGCTCCAGCGGGCTGCTGCCAAACGGCCAATGATTGCTTCCGCCTGGGCGGAAACCTTGCCCTTGACCAGTGAGGTGACCAGTGCCGACTTCTCAACACCTGTGCGGGAAGGATCGGTCAGTGACCGGCGCAAGCCGGCCGAACCGTCCAGGACCGTCAGGATGGAAAAAAGCTCCTGAGCCAACGACAGCGACGCTGTGGGAAGCTCGGCTTCCAATTCAGCCAATGCTGTGGTCAGCGATTCGCTCGATACACCTGCCATTACTTGCTAGCACCTTCGCTCTGCTGTTCCAGGTCAGCCAGGAAACGATCCACCACGCGGCTGGCGCGTGCGTCGTCGTTCAATGACTCGCCCACGATGCGTCCCGCCAGCGTCGTAGCCAGCGTGCCAACCTCTGCGCGCAGCGAAACAACGGCAGCCTGACGCTCTGCAGCGATGGTTGCCTGTGCCTGCTCCGTGATGCGAGCGGACTCCGCGGCAGCCTTTTCCTTCAGGTCGGCCAGGATCTGGGCGCCTTCCGTGCGGGCTTCCTCGCGGATGCGGTTGGCTTCGGTGCGAGCCTCGACCAACTGCGCCTTGTATTCGTCAAGCGCTGCCGTGGCTTCGGCCTGGGCCTTTTCAGCCTTGGCAATTCCGCCTTCAATGGCTTCGGTGCGCTCGGCGTACGTCTTCTCGAACATCGGGACAACAAACTTGACCACGATGAACATGAGAAGAGCGAAGCCGACGGCAACAACCAGTACTTCAGACCAGTTGACGGCCAGAGGGCTGGGCGCTGCATCCGCCGCGTTGACGGAGGCTAAAATCATGAGGTTATTCATATTTCACCCGTCCTTATCTACTCGTGTGTAAAAGGTTCAAATTCTCTTTACTTGAGAACGAACGCAAACACGAGGCCGAGGATGGCAAGTGCTTCAGTCAGAGCCAGGCCCAGGAAGGCGAGGGGCTGCAGCACACGCTGAGCTTCCGGCTGACGCGCTACACCATTGATGTAGGCAGCGAAAACCAGACCCACACCAATAGCACCACCGATTGCGGACAGACCGTAACCGATAAGGTTCAGTGAGCCGTTGATTTCACCCGTCATTGTGTTTCCTTTCAAGATGCCCGTAGGCAGGTTGTTTGGTTCAAGTTATCCCCCGCGGGGAATTATTTTTTGATTGTTAGTGGCTGTCCGCGTGGACAGCACCTTCAATGTAGATTGCGGTCAGCAGGACAAAGACGTAGGCCTGCAGGACCATAATCAAAGCTTCGAGCATGTACATGGCGACGGAGCCGACAAGTACCAGAATAGAGGTTCCCTGCAGCAGGACGTTTTCCTGCTGAATGAGGAATTCGATGCCGGAGCCGGCGATCATGACGATCAAGTGGCCGGCCAGCATCGTGGCGAACAAACGCAGGCTGTGGGTCATGGGGCGGACCACGAAGTTCGAGATGATCTCGATCGGGACCACCAGCGGCAGGATGTACCACGGCACACCCGACGGCACCACTGCGAGCTTGAAGTAGCGCAGGCCGTTGACCTTGATGCCGACGCCGATCCAGGTCACGTAGACCAGTGCGGCCAGGACATAGGCGCCCGAGACGTGCGAGAAGCTCGGGAGCTGGATGAACGGAATGGCGCCGAAGAGGTTGTTCAGCAGGATGAAGAAGAACAGCGCGAACAGCAGCGGCACGAACTTCTTGTAGTCCTTGGCGCCGATGACGTCCTTGGCCACGGAGTTGCGGACGAAGCCGTAGCCCAGTTCACCGATGAACTGCAGCTTGCCGGGAACCAGCTTGCCCTTGCGGGCCGCCGCCAGGAAGAACCAGGCGATGATCACGACGGACAGCAGCACCAGCAACATCTGCTTGGTGAATTCAAAACCGCCAATGGTGAAGAACGGGGTTAGGTGGGTTTCGACGCTGGGCGGGGTAAAGCTTCCACCATCTTGGGCGGGGAGCGTAAGCGCGATCAACGCGTTTCCTCTCTGCAGAGTCCATAATTGGGCTGGGTTTCGGGAACTGAGGCGAAGGTTGCTTCGCAGCCCCCAACGTTATTGAAAAAATGTGGTATCACTGTTGCTCGGAGCCTTCGTCATCCGCTGCGGATGTTCGTCCATCCGTGCGTTTGGTGTGAGCCGATTTGAACCGGCGGGCGAAGGACAGATAGAAGCCGCCGGCGAGGCCGATGAACGCCCCTGCCAGAACCAGCCAATGCGTTCCGAGCAAAATATCCAGTACCCACCCTATCAAACTCCAGACCACAATTCCGCCAATAATGTAGCTAAAGACGATCATTCCGGAATTGTAGCCACCGTTGTTATCGGGGTTTCGCGGGTTGCCGGAGGCAGCCGAATAGCGCTCCCCGGGGGTATTGCCGCCGCTCACGGCTGACCCGCCCCGGAGGCGTTTCCGCCGTCGGCGTCGGCAGGGTCGTTGTAGAGCTGGAGCCGCTGGCGGCTGAAGGTGACAACCTCGGTGGCCTGCCACAGAAGCACCACGACGACGCCGGCCGTGGCGAACCAGGGCCCGTTCAGCCAGCTGGGGGCACCGAGGGTGAACAAGATGACGGCGAAGCCGACCACCTTGACCAGGTAGGTGATCATGAAGACCCCGATGGCACCCGAGGGGTTCTTTTTCCCGTAGATGTGGCCCACCAGCAGGCTCAGGCCGAAGAAGGCCACCACCACGACGGCGCCGAAGGCAACACTGCCCACTGCCGGCCAGCCGGTGAAGACCAGGGCCAGCACGGCCAGGATGAGGACGGCGCCGGCGGAGACCAGCAGGCACATTTTGAGGATGTTCAGCCAAGGGGTGGCAGAGGGGCCGGAGACCCCAACCGGGCCCCGTGCGGCACTCTTATCCTTCATGGAAACTCTTTTCATGAGAGGCTTTTTTCGCAAGAAAGCCAATGAAACGCAAGGGCGTAATTCGCCACCACTAATTCTACATGAGATAGAACTGTGGATCGACATTCATGGTCGCCCTTTACTTCCCCGCTTCCCGCACAGCGCTGCGTTTACGTAACAAACGCAGGAAAATCGTGGGCGTACGCAGATATGCCAGCACCACCACGACGCACAGGGCCGTGGCAATGATCTGCACGATCGCCGGGCCTTGTGCGGCAATGAATCCCAGGATGCTGACCACCACGGTGGCCGCACACACCACGCCGGTAGCCTGCAGATGACTCAGGCCCACGATGTTCAACCGCTGGTAGACGTGCTGGCGGTGCGAGGCATACCAGCGCTCCCCCGCCAACAGCCGGCGCAGAAACGTCACAAACGTATCCACCAGGTAGATCAGCACGGGGGAGAAAATGTATTCAACCGGGACGTGGGCCAGGAATGCCGCCATCGCGGTGACGGAAATGGAAGCCCCGAGCAGGTAACTGCCCACATCCCCCAGGAACACCTTGTTCCGGCCAAGGTTCCACGGCAGGAACCCGGCGTAGGCGGCGGCGATCGCCACGCCGGCGTAGACAAGCCAGGCGTGGTCGCTCAGGACGCCGCCGGCGGCGTAGAAGCCGCCCACCAGGAGGCCGTGGGTTCCGGAGATCCCGTTGATCCCGTCCATGAAGTTCGTGACGTTGATGTACGCGGCCACGGCGATGGCGCCGGCCGGGATCCACCACAGTTGTTGGGCTCCGGGGTCGATGACGGCAACAGCCGCCGTGGCAACGGCGCCGACACCGAGTTGCAGGCCCGCCCTGATGGTGATGGCCAACCCGCGGATGTCCTCAATCCAGCCGATCGCGGCGGCGCTTACGGCCACGAGCAGGATCACGATGAGCGTGGCCCGCGCCTGTCCGGCGGCAACGTGCCCCTGGGGCAGGAACACGGCCGCAAGGAGGGCCAGCGGCAGCGCCACGGCCGTGGTGATGCCCATGCCGCGGATCGTGGGGGTCTGGTGGGAGCTCCTGGCGTTGGGCACATCGAGCACGCCGGCCCGTTGCAGCAGCGGCCGTACCCCCAGGGGCAGCGCAAGCGCCAACAGCAGCGCGATGGCGCCAACGGTCACAACAGCCCAGGGTTCCATCAGGCACCCGCCGCAATGTCGCCGTCGGACTCGTCGATGCTGGGGATCTCGTCCCCCGCCTCCTCGCGGCAGCGTTGCAGCCACAGGCCAAGGTCCAGCTCGGCCGGAGCCAGCGGCCGGGCGTGCGTGTGAGAAATCTTGGGGTGCTGATCCGGGTCCTTGACCTCGTCGTCGCCGGTCAGCTGCTCGTGCAGCTTCTCGGAGGGCCGCAACCCGGTAATTTCAATCTTGATGTCCCGCCCGGACATGGCGATCATGCGTTCGGCGACGTCCATGATCCGCACGGGGTCCCCCATATCCAGGATCAGCACGTCTCCCCCGGCGCCAATGGCTCCGGCCTGGATCACCAGTTGGCAGGCCTCGGGAATCGTCATGAAGAACCGGGTGACGTCCTTGTGCGTGACGGTGACGGGCCCGCCCTTGTTGATCTGGTCGGTGAACAACGGCAGCATGGAGCCGCGGCTGCCGATCACATTGCCAAAGCGCACCGAGACGTAGCGCTTGGACGTCTGCGCGGCCATCCAGGCCGTCAGCTTTTCGGCGGCCCGCTTGGAATGGCCCAGCACGGTGGTGGGGCTGGCCGCCTTATCGGTGGAGATGTTCACGAACGTCTCGACGTCGGCGTCGCGCGCGGCGGTGAGTACGTTCAGGGTGCCCAACACGTTGGTCTGCCAGGCCTCCCTCGGGTACATCTGCAGCAGCGGGGCGTGCTTGAGCGCCGCCGCGTGGAACACCACTTCGGGGCGCCGTTCGGCAAAGATCTCGGCCATGGCAGTGGCGTCGCGGATGTCCGCCAAGACCGTGCTGTTGTCGTTGAGCAGGCCGTGGCCCACGATCGAAAGCTGGGTGTGCTGCAGGCCGGATTCGTCCCTGTCGAGCATGATCAGTTCCGCGGGGTCGAAGCCGTTCAGCTGGCGGCACAGCTCGGAGCCGATGGAACCGCCGGCGCCGGTGACCAGCACGCGCTTGCCCTTGATGTAGCCGGCGATCTGTTCCACCTCGATGTCCACGGGGCGGCGGCCAATCAGGTCCTGGACGTCGATTTCGCGGAAGTCCGTCAGGCCGCCCTGGAAGTCCCGGTTGGTGTTGGTGGTCAGCATTTCCTGCAGCGGCGGCAGCACCAGTACCTTTACGCCCAGCCCGGCCACCTTGTCCGAGATTTCGCGGATGCGCTTGGCGTCCAGGTGGGCGATGGCCAGCACCACCACGGTGGACCGGGTCCGCTTGATGATTTCGGGAAGTTCGTCGCCACGGCCCAGCACGCCCACGGAGCTCAGGCGCAGGTGCTTCTTGGCGGCGTCGTCGTCGATCAGGCCCACGGGCACATACGGCGACTCCGGGTCCTGGACCATGCGGGTCACGAGCGAGTTGCCCAGGAATCCGGCCCCGTAGATGAGGGTCTTCTGCGCCTCTTCGCCAAAGGTCGGCTTGCCCTCGACGTACAGCCGCTTGGCATAGCGCACGGCGGCCATGATCAGGGCGGCGAAGGGGAAGGCGATGGCGCTCACGGACCGGGCAATGTGGATTTCCTGGACGGTGAGGAAAAGGAAGATGGCCGTCACCACGGCGACGATCAGGGTGGTGGCCACCAGAACGCGCGCCTCGCTGATGCTGCCAAAGGTGTAGCGGCCGCGGTACAGCGACAGCGACCATCCCGCGATCAGCTGCGTGGCCACGGCCACGGCGATCAGCAGCACGATGCCGCCGGGGTTGATCAGCCGCACATCCAGTTCGTACCGGAGGAGCACGGCCAGGAGCAGCGCAACCGCCCAGGAGATGGAATCCAGGGCCGCCTGTGACCAGAGCCACAGCCGTGGTTTGGGATCGCCGTCCGCCTGGCCGTGTGGGGGTTTCCCCTTTGCAGGGTTGCTCGTCGTATTCAACGTGATTCGTAGTCCGATTTCTGCCCGGTAATGTGTGGACGCGCCTTGCGGTGATCCACCGTCGGCCCAAGGGATGCGGGCTGTACTAAAGTGGAAGCTATTAAAGATAGTAATCGCTTCTTTTCGATTGCTGATTGTTTAGCCGTGCCGTGCGCGTGTGCACAGGCCGAGAGGATCCCAACTTGTCCGATACCGTAGCCGTGGCTGCTGTCACCTTTGACCGGCCGCAGGACGTACGCACATTGCTGGGCGCATTGTCGGCGCAGACCCATGCCCCCGTATCCATTTCCCTGGTTGATTCGGGCTCGCAAGCGGTGGACACCATTGCCGCCGAAGCCGCCCCGGACGTCACCTACATCCGTTCACTGGCCAACCTGGGCGGCGCGGGCGGTTTCTCGCTGGCCATCCTCAGCGCCATGGCCTCCGGTGCCGACTGGGTCTGGATCATGGACGACGACGCCCACCCCGAAGATCCCGACTGCCTGGCCACGCTGCTGGCCGCCGCGAAGGACCGCGGGCTCGACGTGGTGGTGCCGCTGATCGTGGCGCCCGGCGAGCCGAGCAAGCTCTCCTTCCCGTTCCGGCTCGACGGCCACCTCACCCATGAGCGCTCCGTCGTGGAACCGCTGGGCCTGATTGAAAACGTCGGCCAGTTCTTCAACGGTGCACTGATCCGCACGGATGTCTTTTTCAAGGTGGGCCTGCCCGACCTTCGCCTGTTCATCCGCGGCGACGAGGTGGACTTCATGCTCCGGCTGCGCCAGGCCAAGGTCAGCTTCGGCACCGTGACCACCGTGGCATTGACCCACCCCGCGGGCTGGGGCGAGGTCAAGGAGGTCATGGGCGACCGTTTCCACGTGCTGGTGCCCGAGACGCCGTTCAAGCGCTTCTACTACTACCGCAACCGCGGCTACCTGACCCGCAAGCACCGCAGGGTGCGCTCCTTCGTGGCGGACGCCGTCGGCTACCCCCTGTACTTCCTGAAGTCGGGCGACCTGAAGGGCCTGGCCAAGTGGGCCGGCGCCTACACGGCCGGTTTGCGGGGGGCAAAGTTTGGTCCACTCAAGGACCAGGTGTTCTAGGAGTGGGTCGTCGTGACCGGTTTTTCATTGTCATCACCACGTTCAACCGGGCAGGCTACCTGACGGAGCTCCTCGCCTCGATCGGGGAGCTGAGCCCGGCTCCCGACGGCGTCATCGTGGTCAATAACGCCAGCACCGATGCAACCGCCGACGTCATTGCCGGCGCGGCGGAGCGGTTCGCGGCCCTGTCCAAGCCCGTTCCCGTGATCCACCAGGAACTGCCCACCAATGTGGGCGGATCGGGTGGTTTCTCCGCCGGCGTGGAGCGCGCACTGGCCGAGGGTGCGCAGTGGATGTGGCTCATGGACGACGACGTCACCACGCTTCCGGACGCAATTGAATCGTTTGGCCCGTGGATGGACAAGTACGACGCCCTGGTGGGCCGCCGTTACGACGCCTCCGGTGCACCGTTCTTCTGGCAGCACAACTTCAGCTCGTTCCTGGGCGTTTTCCTGCCCGCGCGCGGCGACGTCTTTGCGCACGGCAACGAGTTCCCCACCAACGTGGGGTGCTTTGAGGGCATGCTGGTCCATGCCGACGCCGTGGCCGCCGTGGGCCTGCCCGATCCCCGGTTCTTCCTGACCTGGGACGACGCCATCTACGGCTGGCTGATTTCGCTCACGCGCCCCGTGGTCTACGTCAACGCCTTTGTGCTGCGCAAGGCGCGCGCCCAGCGCAGCGTGGACCTGGGAATCCGGCACCTCAACGACTCCTCGGACCTGAGCCGCTTCTATGTGATGCGCAACCGCGGCCTGGTGGCAGGGTACCTGCGCGCCCACGGCCGCTTCAACCGTGCGGGGTTCGCTCTGGGCACGGCGCTGACGGCGGGCAAGGAACTGCTCCGGCTCGTGGCCGTGGAACGGACGCTGCGCGGCAGTTCCAAGCTGTGGGCCGGGTGGCGGGCCTCCCGGCCGCTCCTGGCCGACACGGACTGGAAACCCATGCCGGCCCTGGAGCGCTAGCTAGCTCTTGCCGGCTTCCGGCTCGGTGATTGAGCTCGTCGAAATCTCCGGTTCCGCCGGCTCGTCGGGCTCTTCCGGTTCCGCGGGTTCGGCGGGCTCTTCCGGCTCCGCGGGTTCTTCCGGCTCTGCCGGTTCTGCGGGCTCTTCCGGCTCGGCAGGCTCTTCCGGCTCAGCCGGTTCTGCGGGTTCCGCAGGCTCTGCGGGCTCTTCCACCGGAGCGGTCTCCTCGTCGGCCGACGGGGACCACATTTCCGGCTCCGGCTCATTGCCCAGGGCGCTGGGGATCATCCGCTGGATTTCCGCCAGGCTGATGGCACCCTCGCGGACCACGCGCAGGCGCAGGCCCGTTGCGTCGACGATCGTGGACGGAACGCCGTCGGTGCCTTCCAGCGGACGGAAGCCGCCCTCCAGGTAAACCTCCACGGACTCGGCCAGCTGCTCACGGGCTGCCGACGCCGTCTGTGCGGCGGGCTGCCCGGTGCGGTTCGCGCTGGAGACGGCCAGCGGACCCGTCAGGGTCAACAGGTCAAGCGCCAGCTGCTCATCCGGCACGCGGAGGGCCACCGTGCCCACGGTGTCACCCAGGTCCCAGGTCAGCGACGGCTGGGCGTGGAAGATCAATGTCAGGGGTCCCGGCCAGTACTTTTCCGCGAGCTTGCGGGCGTCGTCGGGAATGTCGGTGGCGAGCCCCTCCATGGTGCCGATGCGCGGGATCAGCACGGGCGGGGGCATGTTGCGCCCGCGGCCCTTCGCTGCCAGCAGCGTGGCGACGGCCTGCGGGGAGAAGGCGTCGGCGGCGATCCCGTACACGGTGTCCGTGGGCATGACGATGACCTGTTTGGCCGCGATGGCCTTTTGGGCGTGGGCCAGGCCTTCGGCGCGCTGGGTGTCGTTGGTGCAGTTATAGGAAGTGGTACTCACGAGTTCATTCTTTCATCACTGCGTCCAAGAACTTGAACGCGCGCGGCTATCTCGCCGCATTGCGTCGAACTGCTAACGGCGGATCCCGCTGGTGGCGCGGTCCCGGCCCGTCAGGTCAGTGTGGGTGGAGACATTCTCCCAGTGCCCGCTGTCCCGGAGCAGGGCCGCCATTTGTTCGGCCTGGACCTCTGCGTGCTCCATGACAAAGTAGCCGCCGGCATGCAACAGGCGCGCCGCCGTGGCGGCCGCGGCCCGAGGCATTTCCATGCCGTCCGCTCCCCCGCCGTACAAGGCCATGTGCGGATCATGCAGGCGGACTTCAAGATCCCTCGGGATGGCGTCGGCGGGGATGTAGGGCGGGTTGGAGACCACCACGTCAACCGTGCCGTCCAGTTCGGCAAAGGCGTCACGCATGTCCCCGTGCACCAGTGTCACGCTCGTGCCGGCAAGGTTCCGCGCGGCCCAGGGGTAGGCGTCATCGCTCAGCTCGACGGCGAACACCCGGGCGCCGGGGACCTCCGTGGCCAGCGAACCGGCGATCGCGCCGGAGCCCGTACCCAGGTCCACGGCGATGGTTTCACTGCCGGAACCGCGTTCCTGGTGCAACTGTGTTAATACGTCGATGCCCAGCTGCACCACGGATTCGGTTTCCGGCCGGGGCACAAAAACGCCCTTGCCGACGGCCAGCTCCAGGTGCCTGAAGTACGCGACCCCCGTGATGTGCTGCAGGGGTTCCCGGGCCGCCCGGCGTGCGACGAGTTCGTCGTAACCGGCCGGCGCCGGGGCCGTGCCGAAGAGCATGGCCGCCAGTTCGCCGCGGCCAACACCCAGAAGGTGCGCCGCGAGCAACTGCGCGTCCACGGCCGGCGACGGCACGCCGGCGGCCGCAAGGGCCGCCGTCGCACGCGCCACCGCTTCGGACAAAGACGGAGCGTTGTCAGTCACCCAGGGCGTCCAGACGGGCCTGCTCGTCCATTTCGATGGCGGACTGCACCACCGGTTCCAGGTCGCCGTTCATGACCGCGTCAAGGTTGTAGGCCTTGTAGCCGGTGCGGTGGTCGGCAATCCGGTTCTCCGGGTAGTTATAGGTGCGGATGCGCTCGGACCGGTCCATGGTGCGGATCTGCGACTTGCGCACGGCCGAGTTCTCGGCGTCGATGATGGCCTGCTGGTGGGCCAGGATACGGGCGCGGAGCACGCGCATGCCGGCTTCACGGTTCTGCAGCTGCGACTTCTCGTTCTGCATGGCCACCACGATGCCCGTGGGAAGGTGGGTGATGCGGACGGCGGAGTCGGTCGTGTTGACCGACTGGCCGCCGGGGCCCGAGGAACGGTAGACGTCGATCTTGAGGTCGTTCGGGTTGATGTCTACCTCTTCGGGCTCATCAACTTCGGGCAGCACCAGCACGCCGGCGGCCGAGGTGTGGATGCGTCCCTGCGACTCGGTGGCCGGCACGCGCTGCACGCGGTGCACGCCGCCCTCGAACTTCAGGCGGGCAAAGACGCCCTCGGCGGGGTCGTTGGAGCGGCCCTTGACGGCGATGGAAATGTCCTTGTACCCGCCCAGGTCCGACTCCGTGGCGGAGATGATCTCGGTCTTCCAACCACGGTTTTCCGCGTAGCGGGTGTACATGCGGACCAGGTCGGCGGCGAACAGCGCAGCCTCGTCGCCGCCTTCGCCGGCCTTGACCTCGAGGATCACGTCACGGGCGTCGTCGGGGTCGCGCGGGATCAGCAGGCGACGCAGTTTTTCCTGCGCGGCGGCAAGCTGTTCCTGGAGGACCGGTACCTCGGCGGCAAACTCGGGGTCCTCGGCGGCCATTTCCTGGGCGGCGGCGAGATCGTCGGTGAGCGATTCGACCCGATGATATCCCTCCACGACTCCGCTCAGTTCCGCATAGCGGCGTCCCAGCTTCCGCGCCAGCGACTGGTCGGCGTGGACGGCAGGGTCGCTTAGGCGCATCTGCAACTCGGCATGCTCATCAAGCAAACCGTGGATGGATTCAAACATTTCAAAACCTCTCTCGACGTACGTCAAGTCTAATTACATCTACCGTGGTGACCGAAAGCGTGGCTGGGTCCGGCAGCGGACCGAAGTTTTTCCGTCCGGCTATCCGACCGACGGCCGCGGGCGGCCTTACGGTCTCCTTTACGCCGAACTACAAAAAACTCCGGCTCCACTGCCTGCGCTGTTGCCTCGCCTTTGGCGCCCATCAAGTTCAAACTACGGTTAACGCACGAAACCGCCGTCGTTGTGAAGGGCCTAGGGCCCTTCACAACGGAGGCGGTTTCGTTACGGTAGCTACTTGTCCAGTTCGGCCTTCGAACCCAGGGTGGTCTTCTGGATCTGCATGAGGAACTCGACGTTGGACTGCGTCTCACGGATTTTGGAGGTGAGCAGTTCAAGGGACTGCTGCATTTCCAGGCCGGAGAGCACGCGGCGCAGGCGCCACATGATCTTGACCTCTTCCGGGGAGAGCAGGTTCTCTTCGCGACGGGTACCCGAAGCGTTGACGTCCACGGCCGGGAAGATGCGCTTGTCAGCCAGCTGGCGGGACAGGCGGAGCTCCATGTTGCCGGTGCCCTTGAATTCCTCGAAGATGACCTCGTCGGCCTTGGAACCGGTTTCCACCAGTGCCGTGGCCAGGATGGTCAGCGAGCCGCCGTTTTCGATGTTGCGGGCGGCACCGAAGAAGCGCTTCGGCGGGTACAGGGCTGCGGAGTCCACACCACCGGAGAGGATGCGTCCGGAGGACGGTGCGGAGTTGTTGTAGGCACGGCCCAGGCGGGTCATGGAGTCCAACAGGACCACCACGTCCATGCCCATTTCCACGAGGCGCTTGGCTCGTTCGATGGAGAGCTCGGCAACCTGGGTGTGGTCATCGGCCGGACGGTCGAAGGTTGAGGCAATGACCTCACCCTTGACGGTGCGCTGCATGTCGGTGACTTCTTCGGGGCGTTCGTCAACGAGGACCATCATGAGGTGAACCTCGGGGTTGTTGATGGTGATGGCGTTGGCGATCGACTGCAGGATCAGCGTCTTTCCGGCCTTCGGCGGGGAGACGATCAGGCCGCGCTGGCCCTTGCCGATGGGGGCGACCAGGTCGATGACGCGGGGTCCGACCTTCTTGGGGTCGGTCTCCAGGCGCAGGCGCTCGGACGGGTACAGCGGAACCAGCTTGGAGAACTCCACGCGGTCCTTGAGCTCGTCCGGGTTCTTGCCGTTCACGCTGGTGACGCGCACCAGGGCGTTGAACTTCTGTCGGGCGGTCTGGGCCTGGCTGCGGTCCTCACCTTCGCGCGGTGCGCGGATGGCACCGACGACGGCGTCACCCTTGCGCAGGTTGTACTTCTTGACCTGGGACAAGGAGACGTAGACGTCGTTGGAACCGGGCAGGTAGCCGGAGGTGCGGACGAACGCGTAGTTGTCCAACAGGTCCAGGATGCCGGCCACGGGCAGCAGGACGTCGTCCTCGGTCACCTCGGTGTCGTCGAAGTCCGGACCCTGGGTGCGGCCGCGGCGGCGTTCGTTGCGGTCACGGAAACGGTCGTTGCGATCATTGCGATCGTTGCGGTTGTTGTTGCCGCGGTCGTTGCGGTCGTTGGACTCGTTGCCGTTGCGGTCGCGACGGTTGCGGCGGTTGCGGTTGTTGCGCGAGCCGTCCTCATCGTCATTGCGGTCGTTCGCATTGCGCTCGTTGACGCTGCGTTCATTGACCGGACGCTCACCGGCAGCGCGGTCGTTGGCGTTGCGGTCACCGGCGTTTCGCTCGTTGGCCGGGCGCTCGGCGCGGTCGTTGTTGCGCTGGTTGCGGTTGTTGCGCTGGCTGCGGCCGTTGCGATCATTGCGATCGGCGTTCTCGCCGGCGTCGTTCCGGTCCTCGGCGGAGTTCTCGGCCTGCACGGCTTCGCCCTGGTTGGCGGCCTTTTCAGCCGGAACCTCTGCGACGGAGTCGACGGCTTCGGCGTTGCGGCCGCCACCTTGTGCCCGGCGGTTGCGGGTGCGGGTCGGGCGGCGGGTCTCACCGTCGGCGTCCGTGCCGGATTCGGCGGGAGCCTCGACGACAGGGGCCACAACGGCGGCCGGTGCGTCGGTGCCGGTGGTGATGATGCCGTCACTGCTGGCGGCGCGACGGCTGCGGCCACGGCCACGAACGGGGCGTTCCTCGGCAACGGCTGCCGGTGCCTCGATCGCGTCGGTGGCAACGGCGTCGGCCTTCGCACGGGTGGTGCGCTTGGCCGGGGCCTCGGCAACCGGAGCGGCGGGCTCCGCCTTGGCCGTGCGTGCCGGGCGGTCTGCCACGGAAGAGCCGCGCTGGTGCGCCGAAATTGCGGCAACGAGGTCGCCCTTGCGCATTCTGGACCCACCAGTGATGCCCAGCTGGCCGGCAAGTGCCTGCAACTGCGCCAATTTCAATCCGGCCAGGCCTGCGGACTTCGCGGTGCCTGCGGATTGTGCGGTGTCGTCCAACTCAGCTGCCTTGGAACTGGCGGCTGAAGTTACGGTTTCTGTCACGAAGGATCCTTCCCCCTCGATGGCGAACCCCTTGAGCGGGGTCGCGATGATTAATGTCAGCCGCTCCGCCGCGGCCGCACTGGCCGGGACGGGAAGATCAGCTGAGGTTCCAACCCACGCGTTCAAAAGTTTGACGCGGTGAGATTGGTGATTCATCCCTTGAATCGTCCAAGCGGTGTCCCCATGGGGGCGGCTTGGAAAAGGATGGCATCAAAACTGGGCGCACTGGCTTTAGATAAGCCACGCCGGAGGCGCTTATGAACCCGGATGCACTTCTACTTTAGCACCATCAAGGTCAACGGTGAGCCGCAGAACACGCCACGACACGCCCGGCTTCCCCGGGGTTTGTGCATGTCCGCTCCGGGTTTTGATGAATTCCACCACGGCGTCCGCCTCGGCGGCGCCATTGGCGAGTGTCATGACGGTGGGCCCGGCACCCGAAATGAACGCCGCATACCCGCCGGCCCGCAGCGTCGCCACGAGATCGGCGCTGGGCGCCATGGCTTCGGCACGGTAGTCCTGGTGCAGGTAGTCGCGGGTTCCGGCGGCCAGCAGTTCGGGGGCGTCCTTGAGTGCGTGAACCAACAGTGCCGCACGTCCGGAGTTCGCCGCCGCATCGGCATGCGGCACGGTGGCCGGCAACAAGCGGCGGGCCAGCTCGGTCTTGACCTCATAGTCGGGGATTGCCACCACAGGGATGACGGCCGCCGAAGGCGCCACCCGTGCGGAGGAGTAATCCCCGCCGTCGTGCCAGGAAATGGCGGCGGCACCATAGATGGCCGGCGCCACGTTGTCCGGGTGCCCTTCCATCTCCGAGGCCAGCTGCAGGATCCAAGCCCGGTCGCGGGAGTCCGCCGCATTCACCAGCGCATTGGCCGCGCAGATGGCGGCCACAATGGCCGACGCCGAGGACCCCAGGCCGCGGCCGTGCGGCAGCACGTTGTCCGCGGTGATGCGCAGGCCGCCGCGCCGGTAGCCCAGCCGGGCAAACGCCAGGTCCATGGCCTTGACCACGAGGTGGCTGGCGTCGCGCGGCAGCTCGGCCACGCCCTCGCCGCGTAAATCAAATTCCAGGCGCGCCCCGGCATCCCCGCCGTCAAGTGTGCTCACCGTCAAGGTGTCGTACAACGAGACCGCCAGGCCCAGGGAGTCGAAACCGGGGCCAAGGTTGGCGCTGGTTCCGGGAACCCGGACGGTGACCGTCCGTCCGGCGGCCGGCACGTCGAGGGTGGCGGGGTGCGGGGATGTCAAGGGCATGCCTGTCATGGAAGGGGCGGGTGCTAGTCGGCCAGGCCCAGGGCCTTGGCCACGGTGACGACGTCGAACTCCACCTTGGTGGGTTCCACGGCGCTGCCGTCGGTGTTCTTCAGGGCCCAGTCGGGATCCTTCAGGCCGTGGCCCGTGACCGTGATGACGATCGTCTTGCCGGAGGGAACCTCGCCAGCGGCGTGCTTCTTCAGGATGCCGGCAACGCCTGCCGCGGAGGCGGGCTCAACGAACACGCCTTCCTTGGCGGAGAGCCAGCGGTGCGCAACCAGGATTTCCTCGTCGGTCACCGAATCGATGAGTCCGCCGGATTCATCGCGGGCGGCGATTGCCATGTCCCAGGAGGCCGGGTTGCCGATGCGGATGGCCGTGGCGATCGTGTCGGGTTCCGTGATGGGGTGGCCCGCCACGAACGGTGCGGCACCCGCAGCCTGGAAGCCCCACATGATGGGCGTGTGCGTGGAGACGGCCTCAAGCGTGCCGGCGGTGGCCGACTCGTAGGGGGCGCTGTATTCCTTGTAGCCGCGCCAGTAGGCGCTGATGTTGCCGGCGTTGCCCACGGGCAGCACATGGTAGTCCGGGGCGTCGCCGAGGGAGTCGACCACTTCGAAGGCGCCGGTCTTCTGGCCCTCGATGCGGGCCGGGTTGACCGAGTTCACCAGGAACACCGGGTAGGACTCGGCCAGCTTGCGGGCCACGTCGAGGCAGTTGTCGAAGTTTCCGTCGACCTGCAGGATCGTGGCGCCGTGGGCCACGGCCTGGCTCAGCTTGCCCATGGAGATCTTGCCTTCGGGAACCAGGACGGCGCACGTGAGGCCGGCCTGCTTGGCGTAGGCGGCTGCCGAGGCGGAGGTGTTGCCCGTGGAGGCGCACACCACTGCCTTGGCGCCGGCGGCAACGGCCGCCGTCATGGCCATGGTCATGCCGCGGTCCTTGAAGGAACCCGTCGGGTTCATGCCCTCGACCTTCAGGTACACCTCGGATCCGGTCAGCGCCGAGAGGTGCTGGGCGTACACCAGGGGTGTGCCGCCCTCCCCCAGCGTGATGACGCGGGTTTCCGCCGTGACCGGCAAACGCTCTGCATATTCGCGGACTACTCCGCGCCACTGGTGAGCCATTAGACTCCCTCCACCCTCAAGACACTCGTTACGGAATTAATGATGTCCAGGCCGCTGATGGCCTCGACGGTTGCGGCCAAGGCGGCCTCACTGGCTCGGTGCGTGACAATGCGCAGTTCGGCTGAGCCGGCCCCGCCGTCGCGGTGCACTGTCTGCCGCATGGTCTCGATCGAGACCCCGTTCTCGGCAAAGAGTGCGGAAATCTTGGCCAGCACGCCGGGCTGGTCAGCTGCATCCAGGCCGATGTAGTACTGCGTGGTGACGTTTTCGATGCCCAGCACGGGCAGCACGCCCGTGGTGGTTTCGGTCCGGCCGGGCCCGCCCAGCACCATGCGCCGGGCTGCGGAGACGACGTCGCCCAGCACGGCCGACGCCGTGGGGACGCCACCGGCGCCGCGGCCGTAGAACATGAGCTCTCCGGCGGATTCGGCCTCGATGAACACCGCGTTGAAGGCGCCGTGCACGGCGGCCAGGGGGTGTTCGCGCGGCAGCAGGGTCGGGTGCACCCGGACGCTGACGCCCGTGGTGACCTCGCCGGCGTCGTTGGTGGATTCGAGCTTCTCGGCGATCGCGAGCAGCTTGATGACGAAGCCGGCGTCCTTGGCGGCCGCGATGTCGTCGGCCGTGACGTTCGTGATGCCCTGGCAGTGGACGTCCTCCAGCGCAAAGCGCGTGTGGAAGGACAGGGAGGCCAGGATGGCGCCCTTGGCCGCGGCGTCGTGGCCCTCGATGTCAGCCGTGGGGTCGGCCTCGGCGTAACCCAGGCGGGTGGCCTCGGCCAGGGCGTCGGCAAACTGGGCGCCCGTGGTGTCCATCTGGTCGAGGATGAAGTTCGTGGTGCCGTTGACGATGCCCATGACGCGGGTGATCTTGTCCCCGGCCAGCGAATCCCGGATGGGGCGCAGGATCGGGATGGCGCCGGCCACGGCGGCCTCGTAGGAAAGCTGCACGCCCGCGGCGTCGGCCTTCTCGTACAGGCTGGGGCCGTCCACCGCCAGCAGGGCCTTGTTGCCGGTGACCACGGTGGCGCCGTGTTCAATGGCTTCCAGGATCAGCGTGCGCGCCGGTTCCAGCCCGCCCATGAGCTCGATCACGACGTCGGCGCCGCGCACCAGGGCGGAGGCGTCGGTCGTGAACAATTCGCGGGGCAGTTCCACGTCACGGGGCGAATCAATGTTCCGCACCGCAATGCCGGCCAGTTCCAGGCGGGCTCCGGTGCGGGCCGCAAGCGCGTCGGCGTCGTCGAGCAAAATGCGCGCCACCTGGGCGCCCACGTTGCCGGCTCCCAGCAGGGCCACCTTCAGGATCTTTGTGTCGGTGGACGCCGGGTCCGTGAGGGCGGCGTTCACTGTAGTGCTTTCGGTCAAGGTCTCTAGGCCCCTAAATCGCGTGCCAGCAAATCTTCTTCGGTTTCGCCCCGCACAATCAAACGTGCGGCGCCGTCCTTGACGGCTACGACGGGCGGACGGGGCACGTAGTTGTAGTTGCTGGCCAGTGCCCAGCAGTACGCGCCCGTTCCGGGAACTGCAAGCAAATCCCCGGCCGCCACGTCATTGGGCAGATATACATCTCTAACAACAATGTCACCGCTCTCGCAATGCTTGCCCACTACTCGGGACAAAGCGGGCGTCGCCGTGGAGGCGCGATTGGCCACGACGGCCGAATAATCGGCCTCGTAGAGCACCGGGCGGGCGTTGTCGCTCATCCCGCCGTCCACCGACACATAGCGGCGCGGGGCCGTCACACCGTCCCGGCCGGCAACCTCAACCTGCACCGTTTTCAGGGTGCCGGTCTCATAGAGGGTGAAGGTGGAGCTGCCCACAATCGCGCGGCCCGGCTCAATCGAGATCCTGGGTGCAGCCATTCCGAGTTCCGCGCACGTGTCGCGGACGACGGCGGCCATGGCCTGGGCGATTTCCGCGGCCGGGCGCGGGGTGTCCACGGCCGTGTAGGCGATGCCGTAGCCGCCGCCCAGGTCCAGCTCCGGCAAGGTGATGCCGTACTTGACCTGGATCTCGTGCGTGAAGGCGAGCAGCTTGCGCGCGGCAATCTCAAAGCCCTCGGCCTCAAAGATCTGTGAGCCGATGTGGGCGTGGAAGCCCAGGAAGTTCACGCTCTCCGACTCCACGGCCAACTTCGACGCGGCCTCCGCGGCACTCATGCCGGGCGCTTCCGGATCCTCGGCAATGAAGCTGAGGCCGAACTTCTGGTCCTCGTGGGCCGTGGCAATGGATTCGTGCGTGTGCGCGTGGACGCCGGGCGTCAGGCGCAGCATGACGTTGGCGGTCGTGGTGCGCGCCGCCGCAAGCTCGGCCACGCGGCGCAGCTCGTGCAGGCTGTCCACCACGATCCGCCCCAGGCCCAGGTCGAGCGCCCGGTTGATCTCGGCGTTGGACTTGTTGTTCCCGTGCAGGCCCAGCTTCTCCCCCGGCAGGCCGGCGCGGACGGCCACGGCCAGTTCGCCGCCGGAGCAGGTGTCAAGGCGCAGGCCTTCGGAATCGACCCAGCGGGCCACCTCCGTGCACAGGAATGACTTTCCCGCGTAGTAGACGTCCACACCGCCGCAAATGTCCTTGAAGGCGGCGTTGAAGGAGTCCCGGAAGTCACGGGCGCGGGCACGGAAGTCGCCCTCGCTCATGACGTACAGCGGGGTGCCGAACTGCTCCTTCAGGGAGCTGACGGGCACGCCGCTGATGGTGAGCTCACCATCTCCGGCACGGTCGACGTCGTTCGCCCACATCGACGGGACCAGCTCGTTGACGTCGCCCGCGGCGGGCAGCCACTCGGGCGCCAGCACCGATCCGGCGACCAGGCCCGCGTCGATTTGCTGTGCCATGGGCCCTACATCCGTTCCGGCGCGGAGACGCCCAGCAGGCTCAGGCCGTTGGCCAGGACCTGGCCCACGGCGTCGTTGAGCCACAGGCGGGTGCGGTTCGTGTCGGTGATCGCTTCCTCGCCCATCGGGGTGACGCGGCAGGCGTCATACCAGCGGTGGTAGGCACCGGCGATGACTTCCAGGTGGCGGGCCACGCGGTGCGGTTCGCGGAAGTCGGCCGCCTGGACCAGCACGCCCGGGTACTGGCCCAGGACGGCCAGCAGCTCGGACTCCGTGGCGTGGCTCAGTGCGCCGGCGTCGAAGGCGCTGCGGTCGACGCCCGCGGCCTCGGCGTTGCGGCCCACGGCGCAGGTGCGGGCGTGGGCGTACTGGACGTAGAACACCGGGTTCTCGTTGGACTTCTTGGTCAGCACGTCCAGGTCGATGTCGATGTTCGAGTCGGAGGAGAAACGGGCCAGCGAGTAGCGGGCGGCGTCCGTGCCGACGACCTCGACCAGGTCCTCCATGGTGACCACGGTGCCGGCGCGCTTGGACATGCGCACGGGCTTGCCGTCCTGGACCAGGTTCACCATCTGCCCGATCAGCACCTCGACGCGGTCGGCGTCGTCGCCCATCGCGGCGGCGGCGGCCTTCAGGCGGGCCACGTAGCCGTGGTGGTCGGCGCCGAGCATGTAGATGCACAGGTCGAAGCCGCGGTCGCGCTTGTTCTTGAAGTAGGCGATGTCACCGGCGATGTAGGCGGCGTTGCCGTCGCTCTTGATGACCACGCGGTCCTTGTCGTCGCCGTAGTCGGTGGAGTTCAGCCACCAGGCGCCGTCCTTCAGGTACATGTTGCCGGAGCCCTTGAGCTGCTCCAGCAGCTTCTCCACGGCGCCGTCCTGGAACAGCGAGTTCTCGTGGAAGTAGACGTCGAAGTCGACGCCGAATTCGTGCAGCGAGGCGCGGATCGCCGCGAACATGAGGTCCACGCCCTGGGCGCGGAACTCTTCCTGCGGGTCCTCGCTGGTCAGGATGTCGGGGTTGTTCGCCATGACTTCCTTGGCGATGTCCTCGATGTACGCTCCGCCGTAGCCGTCCTCCGGGGCGGGCTCGCCCTTGGCGCTGGCCAGCAGGGACCGGGCAAACTTGTCGATCTGGTTGCCGTGGTCGTTGAAGTAGTACTCGCGGGTGACGTCGGCGCCCTGCGACTGGAAAATGCGGGCCAGGGAGTCGCCGACGGCGGCCCAGCGGGTGCCGCCGAGGTGGATGGGGCCCGTGGGGTTTGCGGAAACGAATTCGAGGTTGATCTTGGTGCCGGCCATGGCCGTGGTGGTGCCGTAGGCATTGCCGTTTTCGACGATGGCCTTGGCGAGTTCACCGGCGGCGGCTGCGTCCACGGTGATGTTCAGGAATCCGGGGCCGGCGATGTCGACCTTGGACACTCCGGGGATCTGCGCCAGGCGGGTGCTGAGCACTTCGGCGATCTTGCGCGGGGGCACGCCGGCGGGCTTGGCGAGTTGCAGTGCGATGCTGGTGGCCCAGTCGCCGTGCTCGCGGCTCTTGGGCCGCTCGACTCGTACCTCCTTGGGCAGCGCTTCGGCGGGAACGGTGAGTTCACCGGCGTCGACGGCGTCTTTGAGGCAGGCGGTAATGGCGGCAGAAAGTTCTTCAGGAGTCACGCCTCTAAGTGTACGGTTCCGCCCGCAGGCTCCTGCAATCGGCCCGGAATGTGGCCGAAAGTATCCGCGGCACGGCCCCGGGCCCGATGCCGCCATGCCTGTGCGTGGGCCCTTGTTCCCGGTTACCGGTGTTACCCTCGGTGCGATCCAATAATTGCGGGCCGCTACACCGGCGCTCCCGAGCAAAGGAAGCACCAGATGCGCGATACCCTGACCGGACGCAGCCCGGGTGTCAGGCCGGCAGGTTCGTGGGCACCCACTGTCCAACGCGCCATGCTCCGCGCGCCGAGCGCCGCCAGGTGGAACTACCTGGCGAGAAGGGCGCTGATTGTCTTCCTGGTCTCACTGGTCCCGTGCATGGTGATGGGCGCGATGGGGGCGAACGGGATCTTCTATGATCCCTTTTCCGACGTCGCCCTCGCGCTCTATGCAACGGGTGTGCTCTTCATGTTCTTCACGGCGGCCATGGCAACCAGGGCCCGTCGCAGGGAATACAGGCACGGCTACACCACGCTGGATTGCTTCGGCAAATACAGTCTCTATTACGTGACACTTCCCCAACTAGAGCCCCGAACGGGCATTGAACTCAGGGCGCCCGGCCAAACACGCCTGGACACAGACACCCTGCGCGAACGGACATCCTTGGCACGGAGCGCAGGCATCGCAGCGCTGCCCCGAATGAGACCCAGAGAGGCCGAGAGCACGGCGGCTGCAGCCAAGCTGGCCAACGACGTCCAACTTTCCAAGGCAAGGAAAGCCCCGACCCAGCGCGAAACCCTCATCCGGGTGCTTGGCCCCGAAGCCGGCAATGAACGTGCCAAGGCACTGCGCCTGATCATTGTGACTTCCATCGTCGGCTTTGGCTTGATTCCCGTTTCTGCCATCACGATGTGTATTGGCACGGAAGTTACAGGAAGCGCTCTCTGGTCGTTGCCGCTGGCTGCGGTGCTGCTAAGCGTTGGCATCCTTCTTCGCCTGTCACGGCGCGCCACCTCGAAGGCCACCCGACTGGCCGAGACCAGGATGGGGTTGCCGTCCGGGAGCCTGCCCAAGTGGCCGCTGTTGAAGCCCATCCCGGCCGCCTCGCTGCATCCGGTCCGAGACGCCGACGTCCGGGCCGGTGCCGGCCAGGCCACCTAGTACCTTCACCCGGACCGCGGCCGGGCCCGAACCCGCGTGTTCCGTCCTGCGCTCAGCCGCGGGCCGGGACCGGCTCGAAGTCGTCCTCGAGCATCCTGGGGCGGCAAATGATGAAGGCTCCGATGCCCAACAGCACCAGGGTGGCAAAGAGGAACAGGAACGGGGCCGTCCAGGAACCCGTCCACTGGTGCAGCAGGCCAAAGAACAGCGGTCCGGTGCAGGCGAACGCGTAGCCGATCCCCTGGCCAAAGCCGGACAGGGCGCCGGTGCCGATTTGGGTGCGCGTGCGGTGGTTGATCAACAGCAGGGCGAGCGGGAACGTGCCCGGGCCCAGACCGGCCAGGGACACCCACAGCCAGGTGCCGTTGGCCGGTGACAGCATCAGGCCCAGGTAACCGGCCACGAAGCAGGCCAGCGTGAACACGACCAACGGGAACGGGTTGCGCATCCGGGTGGCAAGCACCGGAATCAGCAGGCTCAGGGGCAGGCCGAGCAAGGCAAACAGGGCCAGCATGGAGCCGGCCTTGGCGCGGTCAAGGCCGGCCTCAAACAAGACTTCCGGCAGCCAGGCGAAGAGCGAGTAGGTGTTCAACGAGGTGCAGCCGAACATCAGCGTCAGCCCCCACGCCGTGGGCGAGCGCCAGAGGTTCATCTTCGCCGGAGCGGCCTTGGCTGCGGATTGGTGGACCACCAGCTCCGGAGAACCGGGCGCGGCGGCAGGCGCGGCGGCTGCGGAGGCCGGTTCCGGCGTCGTGCGCGGGGCGGCAACGAGCGCGCCGAGCCACGGCATGAGGGCGACGACGCTCAGCCCGGCCCAGGTGGCCAGCGACACCTGCCAGTTGGCGGCGTCGGCGATGGGCACGGCTAGTTGGGCCGGAAGTGCCGTGCCGATGCTCATGACGGTGACGTAGAGGGCCGTCATGAGGCCGATCCTGGTGGGGAAATACTTCTTCACCAAGGGCGGCAGCAACACGTTTCCGGCGCCCAGGCCGCCAAAGGCAACCACCGTGAAGATCAGGAACAGCGGCGTGTTCGGGGCCAGCACGCGGGCGATCTGGCCAACGATGCCCACCAGGATCGAGCCGACGATCAGCCGCTCCAGCGACGCCCAGCGGATCACGTACGGGGTCAGGAAACCGAACAGCGCAAACGCGGCGGTGGGCAACATGCCCAGGATGCCGATGGTGGTGGCATCCAAGGGGAGGTCGTGGTTGATCGTGGAGATCAACGGGGGCACCACGGTGACGGCGGCACGCAGCGTCATGGCCGTGAGGATAATGCCTGCTGCGATGAGCCAAGCGGAGCGGGGCAGTTTCGTCACCATTTCCACAACGTTACCGGGCCGGCAACTCCCCGGGACGGAAAATACGGCCCTTAATGGGATGACCTGCGCCACGTGGACGGCCATGGCCGACACCCGGAAGTTGCTCCGGTTTTACTTTGTGCCGCATGCACCTGCTAAGCTCTTTCACGTTCCCTTCGGCAACCACGGTTGCCGCGCCCTCGTAGCTCAGGGGATAGAGCGGTTGCCTCCGGAGCAACAGGCCGTAGGTTCGAATCCTATCGAGGGCACTTTGTGACGGTGTCCGGCTTTGCGAAATATCTCGCAGAGCCGGACACCGTTTTTTGTTGCCCGTTCCGGCCGCAGCGGGTGACTCCCCCGCAGACGGACGGCCGGGAGCCGGTCTTGGGTACGCTTTCGGTACACAGCCTGCTCGGACCACCTTGGGAGAACACATGCCGTACACCGTTGACTTCGTGAACGTTTCCACCGTCGGAGTGGAATCGTCCCCTGTCCCGGAGGCCCTCGCCGGCCTGCGCGCGAATGAAGCACGCTACTTCAAGAACAAGTACGACCATGTGTTTACGGTCAGCCCGGCGGAAGACATGCCGGAGGTGATCGACCGGGTGAGCCGGATCCTCTCCGAGGAGCGCGAGATCGTCATTTCCTCCCGCCCGCTCGAGGCAAGCTCGTTCGACGTCGAGGGGTACCACATGGCGTACGTGTTCTATGAGTCGGGCCTGTCCATCAATGTGATGTACGGGATCGAGGACGGCGCAAAACGCGCGGTGGGCTTCAAGCTCTCCGACGGCATGGACATTCCCGAGGAACTCGCAACCCGCTTCAAATTCGCCCGGCAAAAGTCGAAACTGGCCGGCACCATCCGCGGCTCCTACTTCGTGATCAAGGGCGAGTACTAGGCCTGCCGCGGCCGGGGCCGGAGTTTCAGCCCTGGGTCGCGGCCCATTCTGCCACTCGCCGCGCGCTCTCCTCCTCGGACAGGTCCTCCACGCGCGTCATGATGGACCAGCGGACCCCGAACGGGTCCCGGATGCTCGCGAAGCGGTCACCGGAGACAAAGTTTGCCAGCGGCTCGCGGACCGTCGCCCCCGCCGCCTGGGCACGGGCCACCAGCGAATCCGCATCGGCGGAGTAGTAAGCCAACGAATAGCAGTCGTCTTCGCCGGCGGGCGGCGGCACCAGGTGGTAGTCGGGGTTCGGTTCGCCAAGCTGCAGGCGGCCCTGGCCGAAATCAAGTTCCGCATGGACCACGACCCCGCCAAACTCGGTGGAGCCAATCAGCCGCGCACCAAAGAGCTCCTGGTAGAACGCAACGGCCGCCTTGGCGTTCGGGACCGCGATGAACGGCGTGAGGCTCGTGAAACCGTGGGGAATGCCTCCTGTTGTGAACTGGCCGTCGGCCGCGGTGGTGGGGTCAATGTTCTGGGTATCTGTCATGGCAACAACGCTACGTTTCCCGATGCCGTTGCGCTTGTAGATTCGCGACAGCCCGCCCCCTAGAATCGACAACGTGGCCAGTCAATTCAAAGGCATCCTGTACCCGGCCCGCCTGCCGGACTTTCACCGACTTCCGGCGGGGCCGGAGGTTGCCGAGCTGGTGCAATGGTTTTGGATCCCCGAATGGGACATCGACCCCGGCCGCACCTCGCGGCAGCAGCTGATCGCGTTCCCGGCGTCGAACCTCGTGGTGGAGCCGGGCGGGGTCGAATTTTCCGGACCAACCACGCGGGTGGCCCACCGCGACCTGAGTGGCAGGAGCTGGGCAGTGGGGGCACTGCTGCGCCCTGCCGCGATTCCGGCCTTTACCGCGGACCCGGGCAGTTTGCGGGACACATCGCTGCACCCCGATGCCCCGGAGCTCCAAGCGTCCGTGACGGCGGCCATGGCGGGCGCCGACCCCGGCGAGCGCCGACAGCGCGCGGCCGATGCCCTTGCGGTCTGGCTGGCGGCAGCGGTCGGGCCGGTATCCGCCGAGGCTCGTGCAGCAAACCGAATGGTGGAGGTGATCGGCGGCTCCGCCGAGGTGCTGCGGATTGAGGATGTTGCGGACGTTTTGGCAACCTCCCCCCGGACGCTCCAGCGCCTGGCCCGGAAGTATGTGGGCCTGAGCCCGTCGGCGCTCATTCGGCGCCGCCGCCTGCAGGAGGCCGCGGACAGGTCCCGCACCGAACCACTGGCGGAGCTGGCGGACATCGCCGCCGATCTTGGCTATGCCGACCATGCTCATCTGTGCAAGGACTTCCAGCGGTACCTGGGGTTCACCCCGAGCAGCTACCGGCGGTCGGTGGGCGGCGACCGTTAAGCTTTCTCCAACTTTTCCGTGAAAGCCTTGAGGGGATGGCACTGCTTGCACGACACCCTAATCCCCCGGCACGGTCCCGGGCCGGCCTTCGCGCCGGCGCCGCCGTCGTCCCGGGTTCGGCCGCCCTGTCCCTGCTGTTGCTGGGCCACGCGCAGGTGCCTGACGTCGCCGGAATGGGTCTGTTGCTTGATTCCGGACTGATCTGGCTGGGTGCCGCGATCCCCGCACTCGGGCTCCTGGCCCTTGCCGCCCGGCGCAAGCGCGTTGCCGTCGTCGTGCTTGTGCCTGCCCTGGTCTGGGCATTCATGTTTGTTCCCGGCATGGTGCCCCTTGCCTGGTCGGTACCGCACACCGCCGGGACCCCGATGACGGTGGCCAGCCAGAATCTGCAGGCCGGTTCCGGGACGGCCGCCGAATCCGCTGAAACCCTCGCCGATTCGGGCGCCCAGGTGGTGGCGCTGCAGGAGATCGCCGGCACCGCCCGCGACTCCGTGGCGGCCGAACTTGGCGCCCGCTACGAGTACTCCTATCAGGTGGGCACCGTGGGATTGTGGAGCAGCTACCCCATCCTCAACGCCCGGCCGGAGGGCCTGGGCCTGGGCTGGAACCGGGCGCTGTCCGCCGATCTGGCCACGCCCGCCGGTACCGTGCGCATCTATGTGGTCCATGCGGCGTCGGCGCGGCCGGCGGACCACGCCGAGCGGGACACCATGCTCACCAGCCTTGCCCGGGCCATCGCGGCGGATCCCAGCAAGCGCATCGTGGCCGTGGGAGATTTCAACGCCGCCTCAACCGACCGCCACTTCGCCCCGTTGCTGGACCTCCTTGCCGAGCCCCGCCAGGACGCGGGGCTGGCCGGATTCACCTGGCCGGCGTCCCCGTTCCCGGTGACCCGCCTTGACCACGTACTCCAGCGCGGCATGAGCGCCACCTCGAATACTGTGCTCCGCGCCGGTGCTGGCGACCACCTCGCCCTGCGCACCAGTTTCACCCTATGAGCCGCGATACAGTAAGTCCATCCCGGGCGCAACGGCGCGGACCGTTCGTTGATCGATGAGGAGACTTTCATGACCACGCACGACGCCGGCACCGAGTCCGCGCCCCTTGTCACCACCTCCTCCGGCCGGGTCCGCGGCACGGTCCGTGACGGCATTGAAAGGTTCCTGGGCATCCCCTACGCGGACGCCCCCCTGGGCCCGTTGCGGTTCGCCCTGCCGGCGCCGCCTTCCGCGTGGGCCGGCGAGCGCGACGCCACCTCGGCGGGTCCCACTGCGCCGCAGAATCCCTATGGCGGCGCGCTTGCCCGCATCCTCCCCACCGTCATCATCCCGGGCGAGGAGTTCCTGAACCTGAACATCGCCACCCCGGCGGATCGCGGAACCGGGCTGTTGCCCGTCATGGTGTGGTTCCACGGCGGGTCCCTGCAGCACGGCTCCAATGCCCTGGCCGGCTACGACGGCGGGGCATTCGCCCGCGACGGGATCGTCTTTGTTGCCCCCAACTATCGGCTGGGCGCCGAGGGCTTCTCCGTGCTGGACGGTGCGCCGCTGAACCTGGGCCTTGCCGATCAATTGGCGGCGCTACGGTGGGTGCGGGCGGAGATTTCGCGCTTTGGCGGGGATCCGAAGCGGGTGACGGTCTTTGGCCAGTCCGCTGGCGGCAACACCATTTCCGCGCTGCTGGCGCACCCCGAGGCGCCGGAACTGTTTGGCCGGGCCATCATCCAAAGCGGGCCGCTCACCGCACTCCCCCGGGCCAAGGCCGGCAAGATCACCGCCCTCATGGCCAAGGACCTGGGCATCCCGGCTACGCGGGCCGCGTTCATGAACGTCTCCTCCGCGGAACTGCTGGCCGCCCAGGCCCGCGCCACGGCCGGTTCCACCCCCATCACCGGCGGAACGGGTTACTCCCTTGCGCTGGATCCGGAGCTGGTGCCGGCCAATCCGCAGGACGCGCTGGAAGCCGGGGCCGGTGCCGGAATTGAGTTGTTGATCGGCACCACCACGGATGAGGCCCGGCTCTGGCTGGTCCCCACGGGGCTCGTCATGAAGCTCAACCGGCTGCACCTGGCCGTGGCCCGCCGCAAGGTGGGCATCTCCGCGGCCGCCGTCAGGCTGTTCACCCGCAACCGCCCCAATTCGGTCACGGGGGAAATCCTGGGCGCTTTGGCCACGGACAAGCTGTTGCGCGTCCCCGTCAACCAGGTGGCCGACGCCCGGCTGGCCCGCGGCGCCTCCACCCATGTGTACGAGTTCTCCTGGCCCAGCCCCGTGGAATACCTGCGGGCCGCGCACGCCGTCGAGCTCGGGTTTGTCTTTGACGACCTTGCCTCCGGTGACTCAATCGGGCTGGCCGGAGCCGACGCCCCACAATCCCTGGCCACTGCGATGCACAAGGCGTGGGTGGACTTCGCCGTCTCCGGGGACCCCGGCTGGCAGGCCTGGACGGCGGAGCGTCCCGTGAAGATGTTTGACGGCGACGCCAACCCCGTGGTTGCAGCCCCGCGCGATGATGAACGGCGCGCCATTCTGGGAGATACAAAGGAAGCTTTGTAGTTTAGCTTTGCATCACCTAGAGTGAGGCCATGAGCGACTACGACATCGACCCCCGGGGCGAAGACATCACCCGTGTGGCCGGTGAACTGCGGGTGGTCATTGGCAAGCTGCGGCGACGCATGAACCAGGGCAAGGCCTTTGGCGACTTCACACCGTCACAAATTGCCGCGCTTGCCAGGCTTGAAAACGACGGCCCGGCCACCGTGACCACCCTGGCCGGGGCCGAGGGCGTGCGCCCGCAATCCATGGGCGCCAAGCTTTCCGTTCTTGCCGCGGCAGGGCTGATCAGCGGAGCACCCGATCCCTCCGACGGGCGCCAAACCATCTGGTCCCTGACCGAGACTGCCGTCGAAACGGTCCGGGCCGCCCGCGCCGCCAAGGACGACTGGCTGGTTCGCACCATCACCGCCAACCTCACCGACGAGGAAGCCGGGCAGCTCGCCAAAGGCGTTGCCATTCTCACCCGCCTCGCCAATTCCTAACCCCCTCTTATAGGAGCACCCCCATGCCAGTGACAACCCTTGACGCCAAGACCGCACTCATCGTCGTCGACCTGCAAAACGGCATTGTCGGCCTGCCCACCGCCCACCCGGCGGCCGGCGTCGTCGCCAACGCGGCACTGCTGGCGGAGGAATTCCGCAAGCGCAACCTTCCCGTGGTACTGGTGGCGGTTGCCGGCGGCGCACCCGGACGAACGGAACAGGCGCCGCGCGCAAACGGCGAACGCCCGGCGGACTGGGAGGATCTGGCTCCGGAGCTGAATCAGCAGGTGTCGGACCACACTGTCACCAAGCGGACGTGGGGCGCATTCAGCAACACCGGGCTCCTTGAAATCCTGCAGGGCGAAGGCGTCACGCAGCTCGTCGTCGTCGGCATTGCCACCAGCATCGGCGTCGAATCAACGGCACGCCAGGCCCAGGAGCACGGTTTCAACGTCACCCTCGCCGTCGACGCCATGACGGACATGAATGCCGACGCCCACACCAACAGCGTGAGCCGGATCTTCCCGCGCCTGGGCGAAACCGGTACCACGCGGGAGATCATCGACCTCCTGGACGCATCGCGGGCCTAACCATGGCAGACACCTCCGCCGCGGGCCCGCCGAAACCCTTCGGCTGGCGTTTCATCTCCCCACTGTTGCTTGGTTCAACCCTGAACCCGATCAACAGCTCGATGATCGCCACTGGCCTGGTGGGCATCGGTGTTGACTTCCATTCGGGCCCCGGCACCACGGCAAGCCTGATCTCGGTGTTGTACCTGTGCAGCGCCATCATGCAGCCCACCATGGGCAAACTGTCCAATCTGTTTGGCCCGCGACGGGTCTTTTTGGCCGGAGTCGTAATCCTCTTCATTGGCGGAGTGGTGGGCGCAACGGCACCCGCATTTGGATTCCTGCTGCTTTCACGGGCGTTGATCGGGGTGGGTACGTCCGCCGCCTACCCCACCGCCATGGCCCTGGTCCGTGGACGCGCTGACGCCGCGGGAGACGGCGTTCCCGGCCGGGTTCTGGGCAACTTCTCCATTGCCTCCCAGATCACCGTGGTGTTCGGCCTGCCACTGGGCGGAGTGTTGGCCGGGGCTTTTGGCTGGCGGGCCTTGTTCCTGGTCAATGTGCCGCTGGCCCTGATCACCTTCATCCTGACGCTCGTTGGCGTGCCCAAGGACGGCCCGGCACCACGCCGGGGCCTCAAGGGACTGGTGACCGCCGTCGACATTCCCGGCATCATGTTGTTTGCCGGCACCGTCGCGTCCTTGCTGGTGTTCCTTGCCGACCTGGCCCGGCCGCAGTGGTGGTTGGCCGTCGTCGTCCTTGTCCTGGGAACGGCCCTGATCCTCTGGGAGCGGCGCGCCGGCAAGCCCCTGATCGATGTGCGCATGCTGGCGCGACACCGGCCGCTGCAACGGACGTATCTGCGGCAGATGCTGGTGGGGTTGGGCATTTACACGGCGCTCTACGGAACCAGCCAGTGGATGGAACAAAGCGCCGGACTGAGTCCCTCCACCGTGGGATTGGTGCTGCTGCCGCTGTCCGGGCTGAGCATCGTCATTGCCCGAGTCGTCTCCAACAAGGGCTGGGTGCGCATGCCCCTGGTCCTTGCCGGCGTGGCCTTGATGCTGACGGCGGCCGTGATGCTGCTGATCACCCACGAATCCGGCATTCCGGTGCTCATTGGCATGTCCTTGCTGTTTGGCTTCAGCAACGGCTTCAGCGGATTCGCAAACCAGGCCACCCTGTACGTGCAGACTCCCGCCAATGACATCGCCGTGGCCTCCGGGCTCTACCGGACTTTCAGCTACATTGGCGCAATCTTTTCGGCGAGCCTGATCAGTATCACGTTCGGGGCCTCCGCCACCGATAGCGGCTTCCACACCCTCGGCTGGGTCATTGGCGGCATCGGCGCGGCAGTGTTGGTCCTGACGCTTGTTGACAAGGCCATCCCACGCTTTGCCAACGCCGCCGACGAGGCTGAAACGCCCGTTCCGGAAAAACACGCGGCCGCCTGAATCCGCTTCCCACCGCTTGGCGGGTGAATACTTGGAGCAAGCCTCCGGCTCGCGAGTTCGTGGCGAGCCGGGCACCAACAACGTGCAACTGAAAGTGATTCCACAATGGCGACATTTGATGCGGAATTTTGGGATACCCGTTACGGCTCGAGCACCAAGGTATGGAGCGGCAACCCCAACCCGCAGTTGGTCGCCGAAGCCACGGCACTTCCGCCGGGGACTGCGCTCGACGTTGGCAGCGGCGAAGGCGCGGACACCATCTGGCTGGCCCGGCACGGCTGGCGCGTCACCGGCGTCGACTTTTCACAGGTGGCCCTGGACCGGGCTGCCGCTCATGTTGCCGGAGCCGCCAACGACGACGTGCCTGACCTGATCACCTGGGCTCGGCACGACCTGCTGGGTTGGACGCCCCCTGCTCGGGCCTTTGACCTTGTGTCCGCCCAGTTCATGCATCTTCCGCGTGAGCCACGGGAGTCCTTGTACGGCCGTCTTGCCGATGCAGTGGCGCCCGGCGGAACGCTGTTGATCGTGGGGCACGCGCACTCGGACGTGCATTCCGGCGCGCACCGCCCTGATGTCCCGGACTTGTTCTTCACCGCCGATGACGTCGCCGCCTCCCTTGATCCCGCGGCCTGGCGCATTCTTGTGGCCGAGGACCGTCCACGGAATGTGGCCGGGGACGACGGCGAACAGACCACTGTCCACGACGTTGTGCTGAAAGCCGAACGCCTGGCCTAAAGCGATTGTTGGCCGCCTCAACGCACACTGGCCTCGACCCATTCGGCTTCAGCACCGTTGGATTGACGACCTGTCTGTTGCGCCGGGGAGGGGTGGTGGTTGGGTTGTGTAGTGGTGGCCGGTGGGGGTGGTGATTCGGGTGCCGGGCAGGGTGGCGCCGTCGGCGGTAGTGCCGTGGTTGGTTGGGCTGGTGTTGTCGGCGTAGTGGTCAACGGTGGGGTCCGGGTTTGCTGGGTGGTTTGTGTGGGTGTGCCAGCCGGGAGTTTCCTTTATCTGGTTGCAGGCGGTGCACAGTCCTTGGCCGTTGCTGGTGCTGGTGGGTCCGCCGGCGGCGTAGGCCTTGATGTGGTCGTATTGGCGGATCGGCGCATCACACCACGGCGTCGCACAGCGTTGATCGCGCAGGCGCAGGAATTCCTTCATCCCCTCCGGAAACAACCTCGCTTTCGAATCCATGGCCAACAGTATGTTGTTGTCGGGGTGGGTAAAGAGCCGTTTCAACCACACCCGCGACACCCGACCCCCGCCACGCCCGTCTCCACTACCGTCGTTGTTCCCACTACTTTCACGGCTGGTGGTGGTGCCTAGGATCCAGGTGCGGGCGGTCGGGGCTGGGATCGGGTCGTAGCCGGCCAGGATCGCGGGATCGTTCGCACCGTCGAAGAGCGCCCTATCCGTCATGATCAACTCCACCAGGATCTCCGGCTCCACCACCTGCGTACAGCTGGCCACCCACGCATCAGTGACCGCGCTGACCCCGGTCCGAGGATTCCGACGATCAGTGCCCGAGGGTTCCAACAGTCCCGCGGGTCCCGGTTTCGGGTTTGGGTGTGGGGTGCAGGGGGTGTGGTTTGTGAGGCGGTGGAGGAGGGTGTCGGCCATGAGTTGGCCCTTGCCCCGCACGTCGCCGGCGGCTTTCGCGCTGTCGGCGATCCGGGTCAGGGTCGCCAGGACTTTCACGCCGTGGCGTAGGGGTAGGAGTGCGGTGAGCAGGGTCATGCCGTCCGCGGCCGGACGCAGGGAAACATAACGGTCGGTTTCTGCCTTCTCCAACCGTTGCACGAAGACTTCCGGTTCCAGGGTGTAGGCGGCGTTCCGGGCCCGGGCGGCCAGTTCACGATTCCCCCACCCGGATAGTTGTCTCGGGTCGGCACAGAGAAGCTCATCAACAGCGGCTCGGTGGTCTTGGGTGAGGAAGACGGTTTCGCGGGCGATGATTCCGGCCCGGTACTCATTCAACACTCCGGTCCCCAAGGCGGTGAGGGTGTGGGGTAGTTCCCGCACCAGGACTTGGGCGAGTTCACCTAGTTGTCGTCCCCGATGCGGAGACTCCGCCCGGGCCAACCCGATTTGGGTCCCCACACCCTGGCCGAGTTTGTTGGTCTCGATCCCGGCCCGGGCCTGGGTGAGGCGTTGCTGGGCCATCAAGAGAACTTCGGCCCGGGCTTGGACCGCGCACAGGGCGTTCTTCGCCCCTTCAGCGGCCGAGATGACATCGACCAGGGCGCCGGGATCCACCCGGTCCACCACGAATGGGTCAAAACCCACCCCCGCCTCCACTACCCCGCCCAGGGCGGCAAGGACAGCCGTGGCGTCACCGGCCCGGGTCGCGGCCTTCGTGGCGGCGGTTTTGGTGCCGCCGGCGTGGCCGGCCAGATCCGCCACCGCCTCCAACGACCGCCCCTCACCCAGGGCGTTGCGGAGCAGATCATCAGCGTCGCCGGCCCGCACGGCAGCCCGGTCCGCGAGGACGTGGGCGAGGGCCGCATCGAGCTGCGCCACCACCACCGGATCAAAAAACGTGCCACACGCCGCGACCAGTAATTCGCAACATCCCACCACCGGTGCGGGGCCCGGGACCGGTGTGATGTTTACGGGTAGAAAGTCCTTTGGGCTGGCGTCAAAGCTGGTGGAATTGTCCGCAGGGGTAGTGAGGTGGGAGGGGTCCAACCACTCCGGTGCCGCCATGCCCATCACCCGCCCGCGAATCCTCGGAAACCCTGCGAACCCATCAAACAGAAACAACGCTTAACCAGAAACTATGCTGAATCAGAATTAATGTTTGAGAAGGATTTATCTATCTGCTACATAAATTCTAGATCGAGGCACCGACACAAACCACGCAAAAACGGCCCTTCCGGAGAATCTGTGGAGAACACAACCCAGGCACCGGCTGTGGAGGAATCAACCGCCCAGCACGTCCGGGAGGATCCTTTGGAACAGCACGTGATCCTGCCAGCGGCCGTCAATGCGAAAGTCGTTCTCCGCCAAGCAAATCCGGCGAACTCCTGACGGCGCCTCGCCTATCGGGACCGGATGACAGACTGGACGCATGTCTGATTTGGCCGCCTTTGACCTGATTGCTAATCCTCCGTCGCTCGAGGAGTACCTAAGCCTGCGCAGGGACTGCGGCTTGTCGCTGAAAACCCCTGAGCAGGGTGCAGGCGCCCTGACGGGCAGTTGGTACTTTTGCCACATTCGTGATCGGGAAACAGGCAAGGCCGTGGCCATGGGACGGATCATCGGCGACGGTGGCTGGTGCTTTCACATTGCCGATATGGCTACACTGCCGCAGTTCCAAGGTCGCGGCTTGGGCCGGCAGGTCTTGGATGCGTTAGTGGCACAGATCCGCATCAACGCCCCCGACAATCCCTACATCACTCTCGTAGCCGACCCTCCGGGCAGGCGTCTGTATGAGCAGGCGGGATTCTCCGAAATCAATCCTTCCCGTGGCATGGAACTGCCATGGGTGCGTTCTTGAGGGGCCGGACTACGTCGAGGCAACGTGCCACCAGCATGTGCTCCACCAATGCGGGGTTAAAACTAGGGTTCAAGAAGTGAGCTGTTGAAGTGAATCTAGAAAATGATCCGGAGCAGGCAGCCAGGCTCTGCGTCGAAGCTCAGGCCAGGTTGCTTCGCAGCGTGGCTCAGCTGTTGGATGAGGCGATCAGCTCGCCGAGCAATTTGCCCGGCTGGACCGTTGGACACGTTTTGACCCATCTTGCCCGCAACGCCGACGCGCACGCGCGTCGTGTGTCAGGGGCATTGCGAGGCGAAGACGTGCCCAAATACGCGAACGGGGCGGAACAGCGGCAAGCCGAGATTGAGGACGGATCCAGCCGCCCTTCAAGGGAGATCCAGGCCGATCTTGAAAAAAGTTGCGCACGTCTGGAAGAGGTTTTCGCCCAAGGCACCGCAGCAGGATGGCCCAATGGACACTTCCTCGGCGGGGCCCACTACGGCGTGTCCGGTTGCCCCGCGCACAGGCTTCGCGAGGTGGAGATGCACCATGTGGATCTTGGGCTCGGCTACACGCCCCAGGACTGGCCCGACGACTATGTGGCCTGGGACCTGCAGGAACTGCTTGCCACGGTCCCGGAAAGGCTTGGCTCGGCCGGCGAACAGCGCAGCTTCATGGCATGGCTGGCTGGACGGGGCCCGTTGGATGCCACATCCACCCTGGGCCCCTGGTAAGCCGCACTCAACCGCCAGGACAACCGCTAGAGCAGCAGCTTGAACCCTGCATGCGACTTCGCGAATCCGAGCCGCTCGTAGAAGCGGTGCGCGTCGAGCCGGGTATTGTCACTGGTCAGCTGGACCAGCGCCGCACCCCGGCGTCGGCCTTCCGCGACGGCCCACTCCATCATGGCCGAACCGAGCCCGTTGCCGCGCAGTCGTTCATCGACCCGGACGGCCTCGATCTGCAGCCGCAGGGATCCCGCACGGGCCAGACCGGGAATGAACGTCAGCTGCATGGTCGCCACCACCTCTCCATCGGCCGAATCCACGACGCACAGCAATTGCGCGGGGTCGGCGTCGATGGCGTGGAACGCGGCGAGATAGGGTCCGCGGTCGGCCGGGTCGCTGGATTCAATGGAGGCCCGCAGCTGGTCGCGGGCAATCAGCTCAATGATCGGGCCGACGTCGGACTCAGCGGCCCGGCGCAGCTGGAACGTCGAGCCGGCCTGGGTGAAGCTTGCGAGAATCATGGCTCCATCCTTTCAGGTTTACCCCGACCGCAATGGAGCCGAGCACCACCGCGATGCCCACCAACTGCCACGGAGCCAGCGTCTGCCCGGCCACGAGCCAGCCGAGGAGAATCGCGACGACGGGGCTCAACAGCCCCAGGAACGCCGCCGCGCCCGCCGGCAGGCGGCTCAGGCCGCGGAACCAGCACACATAGGCCAGCGCGGTTCCCACAAGCGACAAATAGGCATAGCCAAGGACATTGACCCCGGTCAGCGGCGTGGCCGGAAGTCCCTCAACCAGGAGCAGCAGCACCGCCAGGGTCAACCCGCCGGCAATGAGTTGCCAGGCCGTCGTCGCCAGCGGCGGGGCAGGCTGCCCCCATTTCTTGGACAGCACCGTCCCGGCCGCCATGGACAGCGTGCCGCCCGCCGCTGCCAGAAGTCCGACGGCGTCGAGCCGGGCCTGCGATTGCAGCACGATGAGCGCAACCCCAAACACCCCCACGGTGCCGGCCGCCACCCGTCGCAGCGTCAACGCCTCCCCCAGCACCTTGTTGGCCAACACCGCCACCAGCAGCGGCTGGATGCCGCCCACGATGGCTGCCACTCCCCCGGGGAGCCGGTACGCGGCTATGAACAGCAGCGCAAAGAAGGCGCCGATGTTCAGCACGCCCAAAACCCACGACTTCCACCACCACGAGCCCTGCGGAAGCCGTCGGGCCAGGGCGAGCAGGAGCAGTCCGGCCGGCAGGGCACGCAGGGTGGCAGCCAGCAGCGGCCGCCCCTCCGGGAGGAACGCTGTCGTCGTCAGGTAGGTGGTCCCCCACAGCATGGGAGCCACGGCGGTCATCAAGATCAAAGTCATATTTTTGCTAAGCACTTAGTTAATATAGCTAAGGTCTTAGCAAATTGCTAGAGTGGGTGCATGACCGAGCAACTGGACCGCATCATTGCCCAATGGCATCAGGAAAAGCCGGAGCTGGACGTCTCCCCCATGGCCGTGATCGGCCGGCTGGGTCGCGCCGCGGCCGCCGTCGATACCCGCCTTGCGGCCAACTTTGCCCGGCACGATTTGGATTCTCCGTCCTTTGACGTCCTCGCCACCCTGCGGCGCAGCGGCAGCCCGTTCAGCCTCACGCCGGCCGCGCTGGCCCGCGACGCCATGATCTCCACGAGCGCCGTGGCCCAGCGCCTGAACAAGCTGGAGGCGCGGAAACTTGTGCAGCGCACCGCCAACCCCGACGACGGCCGCGGCACCCTGGTCACGCTGACGCCGCGCGGACTGGCCGTCATCGACGCCGCACTGCCGGACCATCTGGCCGCCGAACACGCCATCACGGGCGCGTTGACCGTGGCCGAACAGCAGCAGCTGGCCGCCCTGCTCCAGCGCCTCACGGATTCCGCCGACGCCGCCGGCTGAGACTGCCCACTGAGTCCCGAATCGGGTCCTCCACAGGCCCGCCAAAACAAGCCGCAGCCTGCCGCGATTCACACACGCCCAGCGCGTCATGCTTCAATGGCCCCATACCTGAAGGGTCCATCATGAACCGCCTGCTTGTCCTGCTCCTTGTCGCCACCGCCGTGGCATACTCCGTTGCCTCGGTTGTTTCCTGGGTCGCGCGCAAAAGAACCCCCCGTTCCGTCAAGGCCGGCACACCGACAGGACCGCCGTCGAACGCGGCTGTGGGCCGGGCCATGCTCACGGCCCAGCTTCCCGGCATGGTCTCGGCAATTTTTGCCGTGATCCTGTTTATCGCCCTGCTCCGGCCTTCGGTTGCGGTCGCGGGACGAGTGGGCCTGCCGCTGGCGCTGTCGGCCGGCGCCTGCGTCACGGCGGGCCTGTTGCTGTTCTCGGCCCTGCCGCCGGCACGGCCCTATGCGACAGCTACTGCGAGCGCAAGCACGGTGCCTCCGACGGTGCCCCCGGCGAAGTCCTCCCTTCGGCGCCGATGGACCCTTGCGCTTCCGCTGCTTGTCCTGGCCGCAAACCTGGCCGTGTTTGTGACCGCGGGCCTTACTTCCGCCACGGACAGCCAGGGCGGTTACCGGCTCCTGCGCCTCGCCGATGCCACCCGCAGCGCGGCGGCTAGCCCGTATCCGGGTTGGTCTTATGGCGTCCCGTTGATGCTCGTGATGCTGGCCCTGGCCGCGTCGATGCTCCTGGCCCTGCGCCGCATTGCCACCGCCCCGTCGCTGCCGGATCCGCGGATGGCCGGCCTGGACCGGCGCTGGCGGGAGATTTCCACCCGCATCGTCGCCCGGCTGGTCACCGGCGCCCTGCTGGCCTACCTCGGCGGCACGGCGTTCATGGCCGGATTGGCCATGGTCAACGGTGCTGCGTCGGGTGGAAGCGCCACCAGCCCGGCGCAGCCGCTCTTCGCCTTGGGCATCGCCGCGATTGTGGCGGGGGTGGCGGTGGTCCTGGCCGGCGTCGTCGGGCTGGTTCTTGCCGCCAGGGACGCGCTGACCATCAGGGGCGCGGTCCGGGGTGGAACCGCATAAACTGGGTGGCACCATGACTTTGACTATCACCTACCCCGCCGCGCTTCCCGTCTCGGAGCGCCGCGAGGACATCATGGCCGCAATCGCCGCCAACCAGGTCACCATCATCGCCGGCGAGACAGGCTCCGGAAAGACCACCCAGATTCCGAAGATGTGCGTGGAGCTGGGCCTGGCCGAGAAGGGCCTGATCGGCCACACCCAGCCGCGCCGCCTCGCCGCGCGCACCGTGGCCGAGCGCATCGCGAGCGAGCTCGACGTCGAGATCGGTGCGGAGGTGGGCTTCCAGGTCCGCTTCACCGGGCACGTGGGTCCGCAAACCAAGATCAAGCTCATGACCGACGGCATCCTGCTGGCGGAAATCCAGCGTGACAAGCTCCTGCGCAAATACTCCGTCATCATCATTGACGAGGCCCACGAGCGCTCCCTGAACATCGACTTCATCCTCGGCTACCTGCGCCAAATCCTGCCCCGGCGCCGGGACCTGAAGGTCATCATCACCTCGGCCACGATCGACCCCGAGCGCTTCGCCAACCACTTCGGCTCCGCCGAGGGCCCCGCCCCCATCATCGAGGTCTCCGGCCGCACCTTCCCGGTGGACATCCGCTACCGCCCGCTCTCGGCCACCCCCGGGGAGGACGACGACGAACTTGGCGCGGGTGCCGACCGTCACCTTGACGGCGGCAACAGCGAGGAGGACCGGGATCCGCTGGACGCCGTGTGCGATGCCGTGGACGAACTGTCCAGGGAGGCGCCCGGGGACATCCTGATCTTCTTCTCCGGCGAGCGTGAAATCCGGGACGCCGCGGACGCCCTGCACGGCCGCGCCAAAACAAACCCGCGGCTGCGCGACGTGCAGATCCTGCCGCTTTTCGCCCGGCTTTCACTGGCCGAACAGCATGCCGTTTTCACGCCGGGCTCCCGGCGTCGAATCGTACTGGCCACGAACGTCGCCGAAACCTCGCTAACCGTGCCGGGCATCAAGTACGTCATCGACACGGGCACGGCACGGATCTCCCGCTACTCGCACAGGACCAAGGTCCAGCGCCTGCCCATCGAACGCATCTCCCAGGCGTCCGCCAACCAGCGCTCGGGCCGTTGCGGCCGCGTCTCCGACGGCATCTGCATCCGCCTGTACTCGGAGGAGGACTTCAACGCCCGCAGCGAGTTCACCGACCCGGAAATCCTGCGCACCAACCTGGCCGCCGTCATCTTGCAGATGACCGCGATGGGAGTTGCCAAGGGACCCAAGGACGTGGAGAAGTTCCCGTTCGTGCAGCCGCCGGACTCCCGTGCGATCACCGACGGCGTCACACTGCTGCGCGAACTCGGTGCCGTCAGCGCGGAAGGCGGCATCACCGGCGTCGGCCGCCAGCTCTCGCAACTGCCCGTGGACCCGCGCCTGGGCCGCATGATCGTCGAGGCCGCCAAGCGTGGCGTCGCCGCGGAGGTCATGGTGCTGGCCGCCGCCCTCACCATCCAGGACCCGCGCGAGCGCCCCACGGACAAGCAGCAGCTGGCCACGGAAAAGCACAAACGCTTCGTGGACGCGAACTCCGACTTCACCGGCTTCCTGAACCTGTGGCGCTACATCAAGGAAAAGCAAAACGAGCTGTCCTCCAGCGCGTTCCGCCGGCTGTGCAAGGCCGAGTTCATTAACTACCTGCGGGTGCGTGAGTGGCAGGATTTGTTCACGCAGCTGCGCCAAATGGCCAAGTCGCTGGACATCAAGGTCCCCGGCGGCGACATCGACCCCGTGGCAAACCATGACGCCATCCACATGAGCCTGCTGACCGGGTTGCTCAGCCACATCGGGCTCTACGATCAACGCAAGCGTGAATACGCCGGCGCGCGCGGCACCAAGTTCATGGTGTTCCCGGGCTCGGCCCTGTTCAAGAAGTCCCCCGACTGGGTCATGGCCGCCGAGCTCGTGGAAACGTCCCGGCTGTGGGCGCGGGTGGCCGCGAAGTTCGATCCCCTGTGGGCCGAGCAAGTGGCCCCGGACTTGGTCAAGCGCAGCTACAGTGAGCCGCACTGGTCCAAGAAAATGGGCTCCGTCATGGCGCACGAGAAGGTCACCCTGTACGGGGTGCCGATCGTGCCGGACCGGCGCATCCAGTACAGCCGGATCGATCCGGAACTCTGCCGGGAGATGTTCATCCGCCATGCCCTGGTGGAGGGCGATTGGCACACCAACCACAAGTTCTTCCACCGCAACCAGGCCCTGCTGGCCGAGGTGGAGGAACTGGAAACCCGCATGCGCCGCCGCGACCTGCGCGTGGACGACGAGACACTCTTCGAGTTCTACGACGAGCGCGTGGGCGCCGAGGTGGTGTCCGAACGGCACTTCGACAAGTGGTGGAAGGGTGCCCGGCATGAAAACCCGGCGCTCCTGGACTTTGACGCCCAGGTGGTCATGGCCGAGGAAACCGGGCTCGACGAGGCCGCGTTCCCCAAGACCTGGATCCAGGGCGAATTTGAGCTGCCCCTCAGCTACGAATTCCATCCGACCGCGCCCGGTTCCGCCCCCAACCCGTCCGACGGCGTCACCGTGCAGGTGCCGCTGTTGTTCCTCAACCAGCTCCAGGAGGCCCCGTTCAGGTGGCAGATCCCGGGGCTGCGCGCCGAACTGGTCACGGCATTGATCAAGTCGCTGCCCAAGGCCGTCCGGAAGAACTTCATCCCGGCACCCGATGTGGCACGCCAGGCCGCCGCCGCGTTGGCGGAGGACTTCGACCCGGCCGTGGACGCGCTGGAGCCGTCCCTGGAACTGGCCCTGCGCCGGCTCAAGGGACACGTCATTCCCCCGGGCTCCTGGAACTGGGACGCCGTGCCCACGCACCTGCGCATGACGTTTTCCGTGGTGGACAAGAACGGCAAGATCCTCGAGGAAAGCCAGGACCTGGCTAAACTCCAGGAACAGCTGGCTCCCGCCACGCGGCGCGCCATCGCCGAGTCCCTGGGCGCCACGCCGAAGACGGTCTCGCCCCGTGGATCGAGCCCCGACCGTGGATCGAGCCCCGACCGTGGATCGAGCTTGTCGAGATCGGGGGTCTCGACAAGCTCGACCACCGATACCACCGACGGCATCCAGGAACGCTCCGGCCTCACAAGCTGGACCGTGGGTGCGCTGCCGCGGGAGGTCAAGCGGCTCGTGGCCGGGCACACCGTGACGGGCTATCCGGCACTGGTCGATGAGGGCACCGCGGCCGGCGTCCGCGTCTTCCAGCGCCAGGACATGGCGGATGCCGCGATGCGCGGCGGCGTCATCCGCCTGCTGGCCCTGCGGGTGCCGTCCCCGGACCGGTACGTGCTGGACCACCTGAGCAACACGGAGAAGCTGACGTTCAGCCAAAACCCGCACGGCAGCGTCACGGACCTGATTGCCGACTGCACCCTGGCCACGATCGACAAGCTCACGCCCGCGGCCCTGCCGTGGACCGAGAAGGACTTTGACGCGTTGTATGAGGTGGTCCGGGCCGAGCTGATTGACACGGTGTTCTCGGTGACCGCCGTCGTAGAACGGGTCCTGGCATCGAACCTGCGCATCGGCAAGAAATTGCGGGAGACCACCAGCCTGCCGTTGATCAGCGCCCTGAACGACATCCGCCAGCAGCTGGAGCTGCTGGTCTACCCGGGTTTCGTGGCCAAGACGGGCTTTGCCCAGCTCAGCCAGCTGCCGCGGTACCTGTCGGCGATCGAGAAACGGCTCGAGAAACTGCCGTCCAACGTTGCCCGCGACGCGGCGTCGATGGCGGCCGTGCAGCGGCTCGAGGACGAGTACGACGACGCCGTGGCGGCGTTGGTGCCCGGGCAGCGGTCCACGGCGGCCCTGGAACATGTGCGGTGGATGATCGAGGAGCTGCGGGTCAGCTTGTTCGCGGTGGAGTTGGGCACGGCGTACTCGGTGTCGGAGAAGCGGATCCGCGTGGCACTGGCCAAGGCGATGGCCTAGCGCACAGCCGGCGCCGCTAGTGGTTGGGGAAGCACTTTCCCTCGCCCAGCCGCGCGAGCCCCGTGAGGTCCCCCGCCGCATAACCGGTGACATTGTCCCGGCTTTGTTCATACATCAGTTGGGTGGGGTCCTGCACGTGCCCCAGTCCGAGAACGTGCCCCAATTCGTGTTCGATCACGGCGCCTGCCAGGGCTGCTCCTTTGGGCCCCGCGAGCGTTTCGTCAAGGGCCGGGGCGTTGAGTTGGACGTCGCCGGTGACAAATACTTCGCTTCCCGCGTCCCCGAGGATGGCCTGGCTGCCGCCAAGCCCCACCACGTTCTTCGCGTCGACACCGGCGCTCATGGCGAATTGGGGTTGTTCCGCGGCTGTGGCCCATACGATCAGCACGGGTGCCCAGCGTTTGCCGTACCGATCGGGCTGATAGGGGCTCCTGTCCTTGCTGTCGCCCTCGGTGGTGTCGCCGTCGTCGATGAACACCAGCCCGCTTGCCTTCGACGCCGCGGCCACAGCCTGCGTGATCAGGGCGCGTCCGCCGGCGGGTGCGTTGTCGGGACGCGTCACATAGTGGATGGGACGGCAGGGGTCATAGGCAACAAAGTTCTCCTTTGAATCGCCGTCGATGAAGTCGTAGGACTCACTGGGATGTGCCACGGGGGCGGGCTTGCCCAACGGCTGTTTTTGCGCCTCGACGCCGCGCGGCGGGTATCCGGCAGCCCATTGGGAAGTAAGGCTGAAACCGGACCGTGGCGCGTCGAACTGCTCTCCGCCAACGGCCGATCCCACCTGGCGCAGGAGGGTGGGCATGACGAAATAGCTAACAATAAACGAGGCCGCCAGGGCCAAGGCGACTGCCGGCAGCAGGCGGCGGGACCGGCCACGGGCACGGCCACGGTGCGGGCTTCTGGACTTCTTTGGCCGTCCCGGCCCCGGCCCTTCGCCGGGCCCGCTGCCCGGCGTGAGGCCGGCCTCGGCGACGAGCCGGGCGGCCTCCTCGTCGAGGACCCACTGCGGAACCCGGCCCGACGGCGACCGGGGCAGGCCCGCGTAATGGTCGGGGGCGTCGTCCTTCATCGGACCCACTTGGCGTCGCGGCACCAACCATTACGCGGCCACAGCATGTTCACGGTCCGGTCCCCCTGACGACAAAGTACGTTGCCAGCATGCTAGCCGAAAGCGGAATGGCGCACAGGAGATTTCAGGAACGAGTTTTCAGCGTGGGCCCGGCGCTGGCGGAGGAAGCAAAAAAGGGGGCTGCGGGGTCGGTGTTGTCCACGACCCGGGTGGCGCGCAGCCATGGGCTGGAGTCGGCGAAGTACAGGCGCTGTCCCCGGACGTAGCGGCGCATGGCAGGATGCTCTGGATCGCCCGGTGAGCCGTCGCGCAGGGCCATCCGACGGGCCGTCTCGGTGAACGGCACGTGCAGGAACACCGAGTAGTCCCACCGGCCGGCCAGCTCGCCCCGGTGCAGGAACATGCCTTCCACCACGCAGACGGTTCCGCGGCGGGCCCGCACGGGCGGCGAATCCACGGCCACGTCCAGGCGGTGGTCCGAGGACGCTGCCCGGTAGACGCCGTTGCCCTGCGGGCCAAACGGCGCAAGGACGCACCGTTCCAGCGCCGCGTAATCGTAGGTATCAAGCCAAAACCCCTCCGGCGAGGCACGCCCGCGGCGGTGGCGCACCTCCCGGAGGTTCAGGAAGTCATCGGCGTGGACGACGACGACGGGGCGCCCGTGTGCCCGGAGTGCGGCAGCATAGGTGCCCGCGAAGGTGGTCTTCCCACTGCCATCCACGCCGTCCACGGCCACCAGGGTGAACCCCCGGTGGCCGTGGGGCGTCTCGGCCGCAAGGGTCTCGACAAGCTCGACCACCGGTCCAAGCTCGACCACCGATCCAGGTCCGGCCACCGGCGTCATGCCTCGGGGACAAACTCCCCGTGGCCGGCCGCGCGCAACGCCGTGCGGATCTTCTCGGCGTTGGCATCCAGTACAGCGGGGTCCGGGTGGTTGTCCACCGTGCCGAAGTCGAAGTTCTCCAGCGTGTAGGCGGGGAACACGTGCACGTGCAGGTGCTCCACCTCGAAGCCGGCAATGGTCAGCCCGGCCCGCGGTGCCCCGAATGCCGCCACCTGGGCCTGGCCGATGGTCTGCGCCACGGCCATCAGCTTCGTGACCAGCTCCGGCTCGGCGTCGGTCCACTTGTCCACTTCCAGGCGCGGCACCACCAGGGCGTGCCCGTCGGTCAGCGGGCCGATCGTCAAAAAGGACACGCAGTCCTCGTCCCGCCACAGGAAGCGGCCGGGGATCTCACCGTTGATGATCTTGCTAAAAAGCGTGCTCACAAAAGCTCCTAGAGGGTTGAGTTGTCCAGTACGAAGCGGTATTTCACGTCGCCGGCCACCATGCGGTCGTATGCCTCATCGAGCCCCGAGGCGTCCACCATTTCAATGTCGGAGACAATGCCGTGTTCGGCGCAGAAATCCAGCATTTCCTGGGTCTCGGCGATGCCGCCGATCAGGGAACCACCGTAGGCCAGGCGTTTGCGGATCAGCAGGCCGGGATCGACGGCGGGCATGGCCTCGGACGGCAGGCCCAGCTGGATCAGGGCGCCGTCGCGGTCAAGGGTGCGCAGGTACGGGTTCAGGTCGTGGACGGCGGCCACGGTGTCGATGATGGCGTTCAGCGAGCGCTTGGCGGCATCCATCTGTGCGGGGTCGCTGGAGACCACCACGGCGTCGGCACCCAACTCGCGGGCGGCGTCGGCCTTGGCCGGGGAGGTGGTGAAGACGGTGACGGTGGCGCCGAGGGCCTTGGCGATCTTCACGGCCATGTGTCCCAGGCCGCCCAGGCCGATCACGCCCACCTTGTCGCCGTCCTGGACGTCCAGGTAGCGCAGCGGCGAGTACGTGGTGATGCCGGCACACAGCAGGGGTGCGACGGCGGCCGGGTCCAGGCCCGCCGGGACGTTCAGGACATAGTTCTCATCGACCACGATCGAGGAGGCGTAGCCTCCCTGGGTGAGCTCGCCGCCGTTGCGCTTGTCGGCCACGCCGTACGTGCCGGTGTTGCCGTTTTCGCAGTACTGCTCAAAGCCCTCCAGGCAGGAGTCGCATTCCCGGCAGGAGTCCACCATGCAGCCAACGCCCACGGTATCCCCTACGGCAAAGCCCAGGACATCGGTGCCAAGCCGGCTGATGCGTCCCACGATTTCGTGCCCCGGAACCAGCGGGTAGCTGGCCGGTCCCCACTCGGAGCGGATCGTGTGCACATCGGAGTGGCAGAGCCCGCAGAAGTCGATCGCGATCTCCACGTCGTGGGGGGCGGGTTCGCGGCGCTCGATGGTGCTGGGCTTGAGCCCGGACGTGGCGGAGGTTGCTGCATATGCTTTTGCTTGCGTCATGGTTCAACACTATCGCCGTTGGCACCCGTCGCCACCGGCAGCTCCGGCCGGTTGGACCAGGCGGACCACGATCCCGGGTACAGTGTCGCCGTGAACCCGGCAATTTCCAGGGCCGCGATCTGGTGCGCCGCGGTCACGCCGGAGCCGCAGTACACGGCCACCTCGGCCCCGTCCCGGACGCCGAGTGCCGCGAACCGCTCACGCAGCTGCGCCGCCGGCAGGAAAGTCTTCCCCGCCGCCAGGTTCTCCATGGTGGGTGCGCTGACGGCTCCGGGGATGTGGCCGGCGCGCGGGTCCATGGGCTCGCTTTCGCCCCGGTACCGCTCCCCCGCCCGCGCATCGAGCAGGATCCCGTGCCCCGGCCACTCACCGGCACCCTGCGTGTCCACCGTGGCCTTTGCACCAAAGCGGACGACGGCGTCGCCCGGCTCGGCCTTGACCTCACCCTGGGTGAGCGGTTGGCCGGCGGCGCGCCAGGCCGCCAATCCGCCGTCGAGCAGGCGCACGTCCTCGATCCCGGCGTAACCCAGCAGCCACCAGGCACGGGCGGCGGCGGCCGATCCGGCGTCGTCGTACACCACCACGGTGTCCCCGGCGTTGATGCCCCAGCGGCGCACGGTGGCCTGGAAGTCGGCCTCGGCGGGCAGCGGATGCCGGCCGTCGCGGGGCTCACCGTGCCGGGCAAGTTCGGTGTCCATGTCGACAAACACGGCGCCGGGCAGGTGCCCCGCCAGGTAATCTTCACGGCCGTGCGGGTCACCGAGCACCCAACGCACATCCAACAGCACGGTGCGCGTCCCGGCGGACAGGCGGGCGGCCAGCTCGTCGGCGGTGGTCAAAACAGGCATGGGGGCTCCTTCACAAAGATGTTGCTTAAAGCTATCGCGGCAAGTCACGTTAAGCTGTGCGTTATGAGCACACAGCACGCGCCCGATTGGGCTTGGACACACCAGGCCATGCAAAAGGTCCAGGCCGAGAACAACCGCAGCGCCGACACCCACTTGTACAAGATCGAGCTGCCCGCGCACTGGGGCGTGGACCTCTACGTGAAGGACGAGTCCTGCCACCGCACCGGCAGCCTCAAGCACCGCCTGGCCCGGTCCCTGTTCCTCTTTGCCCTGGTCAACGGCTGGATCAGCGAGGGAACCACCGTGGTGGAGGCCAGTTCCGGCAGCACCGCCGTCTCCGAGGCCTACTTCGCCCAGCTCCTGGGCCTGGACTTCGTGGCGGTCATGACCCGCTCCACCAGCCCGGAAAAGGTTGCGCTCATTGAAAGCTTCGGCGGGCGCTGCCACTTCGTGGACGCCGCCGACGAGGTGTATTCCGCGGCCGCCGCCATCGCCGCCGAGACCAACGGCCACTACATGGACCAGTTCACGTATGCGGAACGGGCCACCGACTGGCGCGGCAACAACAACATCGCCGAATCGATCTTCACCCAGATCTCCCACGAACGCTTCCCCGAACCTGCTTGGGTGGTGGTGGGCGCCGGAACCGGCGGCACCTCCGCCACGATTGGCCGCTACATCCGCTACCACGGGCACTCCACCCGGCTGGCCGTCGTTGACCCGGAGGGCTCGGCGTTCTACCCGGCCTGGCGGGACGCCAACCCCTCGGTCGTGACGGGCCGCTCCTCCCGGATCGAGGGCATCGGCCGCCCGCGCATGGAACCCAGCTTTGTGCCGGGCGTCATCGACCACATGATCGAGATCCCGGACGCCGCCTCGGTGGCCGCCATGATGCACTTTGCCCAGCTGGCCGGTATGTCCGCCGGGCCCTCCACGGGCACCAACCTGTGGGGCGTGTGGCAGCTCGTGGCCGACATGGTGGCCAACGGGGAGCGCGGCAGCATCGTCACGCTCATGTGCGACGGCGGCGAACGGTACGCGGGCAGCTACAACAACCCCGAATGGCTGGCGGAGAAGGGCCTGGACCCCGCCCCGCACCTGGCCACGATCGGCGCGTTCTTTGAAACGGGGATCTGGCGGGGTTAGACCTCCACGGACTCCAGGGGGGCAAGGTGGCGGTACTCGGTGCCGTATTGGGCGCCGATCCGGCCAATGTGGGATTCGGTGAACGAGAGGCCTGTCTCGTTCAGCAGCCCGTCATGGATCTGGAAGGCCCGCAGCGCGCGCACCGACACCACGAAGTCGATCACTTCGGCCACCTTGGACCACGGGGCGTGGACCGGGACCAGCAGCGTGCCTACCTCAACCCCCGCCGGAACCGTCAGGGAGTCGCCCGGGTGGTAGACGGAGCCGTCCACCAGGTAGCCGACGTTGGCCACCACAGGGATCGAGGAGTGGATCAGCGCGTGCTGGCCGCCAAAGCAGCGAATCGCGAATCCGGCCACCGTGAAGGTGTCCCCCGCGGCGGCGTCGTGGATCTGGCCGGCTGCGGCGGGCGCTGCACCGCGCAGTGCGGCGGCCACCACGGCCGGGGCGTACAGCGGCAGCTCCGGGTTGGCTTCGAGCGCTGCGACGACGGCGCCCTGGTCGATGTGGTCGGGGTGTTCGTGGGTGATCAGCACGGCGTGCGCTCCGGCCAGCGCCTGTGCGGTTTCGGAGAAGACACCGGGGTCCAGCACCAGCACCCGGCCTTCCTGTTCGAGGCGGACACAGGCATGGGTGAATTTCGTCAGCAACATGGAGCCAGCATATGCCCGGCCGCGTGCGCTAGGCTGGATAATTGGACTAAAAGATGGGAAGCGGGTTGGCAAGCATGTCGGAAGTGCCGGTGAAGGAACAGCGCGTCACCAAGCAGCGCCTGGCCATCAGCGCCGCCTTGGACACCCTGGTGGATTTTGTCAGCACGCAGGAGTTGCACCGCATGCTCCACGAGGACGGCACCCGGGTTTCCCTCGCCACCACCTATCGGATCCTGGCGTCCATGGCCGATGAAGGCCTCGTTGACACGCTGCGCAACGGCGAGGGCGAGGCCGTGTACCGGCGCTGCTCGGCCACAAGCCACCACCACCACCTGCTGTGCCGCAACTGTGGCAAGACCGTGGAGATCGAGGCGCCCGCCGTGGAAAGCTGGGCCGTGCGGGTCGCCCAGGAAAACGGCTTCACCCAGGTCCAGCACACCGTGGAAATTTACGGCCTGTGCCCGGAGTGCACGGCCGCCCAGTAGTTCCGAAAGCTCAGTAGTTCCGGCCACTTAGCCGCTGGCACTGAACGGCGGCACGAAGTCGCCCAGCGGTTCCCGCACCCACCAGTCCCCCGTGGCCCGCCACTGCGCCCAGGTGGAGTAGCGGTAGCTGAAAATGCGCGCCCGAACCCAGGCCGGAGGTGTCCCGGCAAAGGGGTCGTGGCGCAGCAGCCGCAGGGTGGCCGGATCGGCGTCGAGCAGTTTGTTCAACAACGGCACAAACCAGTTCAGCCCGGGCGAGCCAAGCGCCAGGAACCACAGGAGCCAATCAAGGCGCAGGTGGTAGGGCGCAAATTGCCGCGGCATCCTCCCGGGCTCGCCCGGTTTGCCGTGGAAGCCGTACTCGAGCCAGTCGCCGGTGTCCGGATCCCCGTTGGTACCCTCCACCACCACCTCGTACCGCTCCCTGGTGATGGTGCCAAAGGCGCCGTAGGCGTTGGCGAGCCGCCACCTGTTGAAGCTGCCGTTCATGATCTGGTTCCGGGAGAACAGGTTCCTCAGCGGCCACCAGGACAGCACCAGCATCAGGGCGCCCATGCCCAGCACGACGGCGACGAACCAGGCCGGGCTGCCCGGCCCGCCGGCCGCCGTGCCCGCCCCGGTGGGGGTGGCCACCGCGGAGAACGCCAGCACGATCGTGATGACGTTCAACCAGGCAAAGTTGCCCGACAGCACCAGCCAGCATTGGGTCGCAATGACGATGCCGGCCGCCACGGTGGCGACCGGCTGCGGTGCAAAGAGGAAGAACGGCACCACGAGTTGGGCCACATGGTTGCCCAGGACCTCCACCTTGTGCAGCGGTTTGGGTAGGTGGTGGAACCACCAGCTGAGCGGGTTCGGCATGGGCTGGGTTTCATGGTGGTAGTACAGCGCGGTCAGGTCCCGCCAGGCCGGGTCGCCGCGCATCTTGATCATGCCGGCGCCAAACTCCAGCCGGAACACCAGCCAGCGGAAGGCGAAAAGGGTGATGACCGGCGTCGTGGTTTCATCCGAGCCCAGGAAGGCGGCCAGGAAGCCGGCCTCCAGCAGCAGGATCTCCCAGCCGAAACCGTAGAACACCTGGCCCACGTTCACGATGGACATGTACCCCAGCCACAAGAGGGCGAAGACGGCCATGGGTACCCAGGCGGGGCCGCGTTGCGGAAGCCCCAGCACCACGGCGAGTGCCAGCGCCGCCCCCGACCAGGCAAGCCAGCGGAACAGGGTGTCCGAATACCGCCACCGGAAAAGCGTGGGGCCGGGCGGCCGCCCCGCACGGGCCAGGTAGCGCGGCACCGGCAGCAGCCCGTGCGTGCCCAGCAGTGCCGGGAATTGCCGGGCGCTGGAGACGAACGCGATCACGTAGACGGTGGCGATGCCGCGTTGGAGCACCCAGCGGGCAAGGTCGTAGCCGGAGGCGCCGAACCAGTCCATGGCTCAACGCTAAACCCATAGTTCCTTGCGGCGTTAGGGCGAGTTGGTCCCTGTCAGGCGGTGGCCGCGGAAGTCCGGGCGGACCAGCCGCGGCGGCGCCGCACCGCACCCACCACGCGGGCAATGACGTAGATCAGGAACGACAACGTGGTCACGTAGGGGCTGATCGGGATGCTCCCGCCCAGCGCCAGCATGATCCCGCCCACGGTGGAGATCATGGCGAACGCGACACTGAGCAGCACCACCATCTTCGGCGCGGCCGTGACCTGCAGGGCGGCCGCCGCCGGTGTGATGAGCAGGGCAAGCACCAGCAGGGCGCCCACCACCTGGATGGACAGGGCCACGGAAATTCCGAGCAGGAACATGAAGGCCAGGGACAGTGCCCGGACCGGCACGCCGCGCGCCACCGCAATGTCGGGGTCGGCGCTGGCGAAGGTGAGCGGGCGCCAGATGGCCACGAGCCCCAGGATGACCACCAGGGCAGTCGACGCCAGGACGGTCAGTTGGTTGGAGTCCACCGAGACGATCTGGCCCGTCAACAGGCCAAATTTGTTCGCGGCCCGGCCCTGGTACAGGGACAGGAACAAGATGCCCAGGCCCAGGCCGAACGGCATGATCACCCCGATCACGGAGTTCTTGCCGCGGGCGCGGACCCCCATGACCCCGAGCAGCAGTGCGGCCAGGACCGACCCCACGAGCGACCCGGCAATGACGTCGGCGCCGATCAGGAGGGCAAAGGACGCCCCGGCGAAGGAGAGCTCGGCGATGCCGTGGACGGCGAAGGCGAGGTCCCGCATCATCACGAACGTGCCGATCAGCCCGCCCACCAGGCCCAGCACGGCGCCGGCCAGGATCGAGTCGCGGAACAGGGGCAGCAGCTCCCCGTAGTTGGTGAAGTCGAACACCGAGTTCAGATAGTCCTGCCAGTTCACAGCGCCTCCTCCGGCCGGTCGTCCACGAGGTGGCCGTCCAGTACGGAGTCGGGCCGGCCCACCACCACGATCCCGCCGCTGGTGTTGAGCACTTCGACGTGCGTGCCGTAAAGCTCGGAGAGCACTTCGGTGGTCATGACTTCCTCGGGTGTGCCGATCCGGAACTTGCCGCCGGCCAGGTACAGCACCCGGTCCACGTGGTCCAGGATGGGGTTGATCTCGTGCGTGACAAAGACGACGGCGGTTTGGTGGTCCTTGGCCTGCCGGCCCACCAGGGCGCTGACGGCCTTTTGGTGGTTCAGGTCGAGGGAGAGCAGCGGCTCGTCGCACAGCAGGACCTCAGGGTCGCTGGCCAGCGCCTGCGCCACGCGCAGCCGCTGCTGTTCACCGCCGGAGAGCATGCCGACGGGCATTTTCGCGTAGTCGCTCGCACCGACCTTGGCCAGCAGTGTGTCGACGCGTTCGCGGTAGCCGCGCCCGTGCAGGCGCACGCCCCAGCGGTGGCCGTCAAGGCCCAGGCCCACCAGGTCGCGGGCCCGCAGGGGCGTATCGGGGGAAAAGTGTTTTTGCTGGGGCACGTAGCCGATGCGTCGGCTGCCGCGCCTGGCGGGCTCGCCACCAATGGAAACGGTGCCCGAGCTGAGCGGGGAAAGGCCGAGCAACACCTTCAGAAAACTGGTCTTGCCGCTGCCGTTGGCGCCCAGGACGGCCAGGAACTCGCCGGGGGCAATGTCGAGGTCCAGCCCGTCCCAGAGGGTTCGCTGGCCGTAACGCAGGCGTGCGTCACGAAGACTGACCACGGGTGGGGGCATGACTATCCTTGGGCTCGTGCTGGTGCGGGTTTTACTGCCGTAGTCCAAGGTTATCCGGCCAGCGCCTTCAACAGGTTCCCGACATTCGCGGTCATCCATTGCAGGTAGCTGGTGTTGGCCGGCAGGGTTTCTGAAACGTCCAGCACGGGGATCCCGGCGCCCTGGGCGGCGTCGAGCACGGCCTTCGTCTGCGGGCCTTCGGTTTGGGTGTTGTAGGCCAGGAGCTTGACCTCGTGGCTGCTGAACAGCGCAGTGGTTTTCAGCAACACGGCGGCCGGCACGTCATTGCCATCCTCGACGGCCTTGCTGTAGGCCTCGGGCGTCTTGTTCACGAGCCCGGCCGCCGTGAGCATGTACAGCGGCACGGGTTCGGTGATCGCGGCGGGGGTGCCGTCGTAGCTCTTCTTCACCGTTGCCAGCTGGCCCTCGAGGGCGCCAAGCTGCTTCTTGAACGTGGCGGCGTTGTCCTTGAACGCCGCGGCGCCGGCGGGGTCGGCCGCGCTCAGCCGGGCCACCAGCTGGTCGGCGAGCGTGTCCATGACGGGGAAGGAGTACCAGAGGTGCTCGTTGAAGTCCGCGGCGCCGGTATCCATGCCGGACAGCGAGGCCACGTTGACGATCTTGTCGTCGGCGAGCACGCCGGAGGCCAGCTGGCCGAAGAAGTCGTCGTAGCCGCCGCCGTTCTCCACGCCGAACGCCGCCTTGGACATGGCCAGCTTGTCCTGCGGCGTTGCCTCGTAGGAGTGCGGGTCGGCGTCGGGCCGGTCGATGATGGAGTACACCGAGACCTTGTCCCCGCCAATCGCGGAGATGATGCTGCCGTACACATTGGTGGAGGCAACCACGGAGATCTTGCCGTCGTTGCCTCCACCTGCGGAGGCGCCGCCCCCACAGGCGCCCAACAGCAACGAAGCTGACGCGGCAAGGGCCACGATGAGGGCACTTCGGTGGGGGCGGCGGAGGCGCATGTGATTCCTTCAAGGGTTGCTAATGAGAATAATTACCAATAAGACTCTCATCAGCATAACCTAATTGGGAATGATTCGCATCAAGCCTTTCGGCGTTCGTGGATGTGCGTCTGGGTGGCGTCGCGGATCTCGCCCACCAGCTGCTCGATCACGTCCTCCAGGAACAGCACGCCCACGGTCCGCCCTTCGGCGGAAATGACGCGTGCCACGTGCGATCCCGTGCGCTGCATGATGGCCAGCGCATCCTCGATTTCCTCGTCCACGGCCAGGTTGACCATGGAACGCACGCGCCCCTCCCCGATGGGCATCTCGTACCGCTCCACCGGAATGGGCAGCACGTCCTTCAGGTGCAGGTAGCCCAGCAAGGCGCCGGAGTCGTCGGCGAAGACAAAGCGGGAGAATCCGGTCTTGCCCACCTTGTGTTCAAAGTCCACGGGCGTGGCCGACGCCGGCAAGGTCACCACCTGCTCCAGCGGCACCATGATGCCCTGCGCCGTTTGGCGGGAGAACTCCAGGGCGCCGTTGATGAGGCCCGTCTGGTCATCGACGAGTCCGCTGCGGGTGGACTCGGCCACGATTGACTGCACCTCCTCGAGCGTGAAGGTGGAGGAGACCTCGTCCTGGGGTTCGATCCGGAACCACCGCACAATGTGGTTGGCGGTCCAGTTCAATGCCACGATCACGGGGCGCACCACCTTGCCGATGACCACCAGGGGCGGGGCCAGCAGCAGCGCCGCCTTGTCCGCGGCGGAAACGCTCATGTTCTTGGGCACCATCTCGCCGAACGTCACGTGCAGGAACGTCACGATGAGCAGCGTCACCACGAAGGCGAGCGGGCCGGAGATGTTGTCCGCGATGCCCAGCGCGTGCAAGGGTGCGGCGAGCAAGTGGTGGATGGCCGGTTCGGCCACGTTCAGGATCAGCAGGGAACATACGGTGATGCCCAGCTGCGAACATGCCAGCATGAGCGAGACGTTTTCCATGGCGCCCAGGGTGATCTTGGCGCGTTTGGACCCGGCGTCGGCCAGCGGTTCAATCTGGCTTCGGCGGGCGGACATGATGGCGAATTCGGCGGCCACGAAGAACGCGTTTCCCAACAGCAGCACCACCAGCCAGGCAATTCCGGCTCCGGCGCTCACAGCGAATCACCGCCCTTGGAATCCTCGGTGCCGGCTTCGGGCACGATGGGGGTCTCCCCCGTGTCCGGCTGCGGTGCGGGAATGAAGCAGATCCGGTCGATGCGGTGCCGTTCCAGCCGGTCCACCACCAGGGTGCCGCCTTCCACGGGGACGGTGTCGCCCACCACGGCGATGCGGCCAAGTTCGGCCATCATGAAGCCGCCCACGGTTTCGTAGCCGGCCTCGTCGGGCACGTTCAGCGGCCCGATGCGCTCGGAGACCTCGTCCGGGCGGAGCAGGCCCGGGAAGAACCAGTTGCCGTCGGCGCTTTGCAGGATGCCCGGCTTGGTCCGGTCGTGTTCGTCGGAGACTTCCCCGACGATTTCCTCCACGAGGTCCTCCAGGGTGGTGACGCCGGCGGTTCCGCCGTATTCGTCCTGAACCACGGCCATTTGCAGGTTGCCTTCGCGCAGTTCCAGGATCAGGGCGTCCAGGTGGACCGTTTCGGGCACGCGCAGCACATCGGTCATGATGGCGCCGGCCTCGATCGTGGCCCGCTTGCGGAACGGAATGGAGACGGCCTTCTTCAGGTGGACCACGCCCAGGATGTTGTCGGCGGAATCCCCGATGACGGGAAAGCGGGAGTATCCGGTGCGCCGGGCGGCCTCGATGATGTCGGCCACGGATTGTTCGGATTCGATGGTTTCCACGCGCATGCGCGGCGTCATGACGTCTGCGGCGGTGCGCTCGCCAAAGCTGAGCGTACGCGCCACGAAACGGGCCGTGCCCTCATCGAGCGTGCCCATGGCGGCCGAGCGGCGCACCAGGGAGGCCAGCTCGGCCGGGGACCGGGCCCCGGAGATTTCCTCCTTGGCCTCCATGCCGAAGAGGTGCAGCACCTTGTTGGAGAAGCCGTTGAGCACCACGATGGCCGGCTTGAACACGGCGGTGAAGACCAACTGCGGGCGGGCCACGGCCTTGCCGATTTCAAAGGACCGCGCAATGGCCATGTTCTTCGGGACCAGTTCGCCAATAAGCATGGACAGCAAGGTGGCAACCACCATTGCGGTGGCCAGCGAGATCGGCGCCACGGCCGCCTCGGGAACCCCGAGTCCGGCCAGCGGCACGGCAAGGAGCGAGCCCAGCGACGGTTCAATGAGGAAACCGGTCAGCAGTGTCGTCAAGGTGATGCCGAGCTGGCAGCTGGAGAGCTGGGTGGAAAGGGATTTCAGGCAGCGCAGCAGCGGCACGGCGGCCTTGTCGCCGTCGTCCACGGCGCGTTGGACACTTGATTGGTCAAGGGCCACGAGGGAAAATTCAACGGCAACGAAGAACCCGGTGCCGAGGATGAGCAGGAGGCCTGCGCCCAGAAGGAGCCACTCCATTTACAGGACCCCCGTTTCAGCGGTTGAACGCCGGGGGTTGGGCGCCGGCGGGGGGTGGTCGGCGCTGGGGCCGACCGGTGCGGGCGTAGAAGTATGGTGGTCGCGTGTACGGGATTTGCCGGCATGGGCAACGGTGGCGCTTGAGCGTGACTGGACGCTCCGCGAACCGTTGTGCCGGCCCCTAGATTTACTTTCCATAGGTTTTTCAGTCTACATGAGGGCGTTTGGCGCCGGGTGGCCGGCCAGGGCGTGATAGCCGCGCCGGTGGTAGACCATGGGGTGTCCGGGGGTGTCCGGGGCGATGATGCCAACGACGGCGGCCGCCACCAGCAGGGAGCCGCCGGCCCGGGTGCGGCTGAGCACCTCGCAGCGCAGTGCGTAGCCGCCGTGTCCCAGTAAGGGCTCGCCCGTCTCGAGGCGGCTCCAGTCCATGGCTCCGGTGAATCGCTCGGCGACGGGGCTGGCAAATGCCTGGGCAAGCGCCAGGTCGTCGGCTGTGAGCAGGTGCACCACGAGGGTGTCGGCCACGGCGATGGCGGCCGCGGAGCCCGATTGTGAGGCCAGGGAGAAGGCGAGGATGGGCGGCTCGGCGGAAACCGACGCCACGGAGGAGGCGGTGATGCCCACGGGCCCCGTGCCAATGTCGGCGGTGATGATGGAGACGCCGGCCGGATGCCCGCCAAAGGCGTCCTTGAAGTCGCGGGTGACCTGGGGGGCCGTGGTGGCCAATGGCTGCGCCGTCATGTGCTTCGGAGTCCTCTCAACATGGCCGTGGCGGATGCCCGGGCCAGTTACGACTCTAGAACCTCAACATTAGTTGAGGTCAAATCGCGGCAACCTCAGCCGCCGTCGAACGCGCGGGCGCCCGGACCCTTGCCGGCCACTTCGTCATCCGGGTTCACAAAGCCGCATTCGGCCAGCGACAGGCAGCCGCAGCCGATGCAACCGCCAAGGCTCCCCCGCAGCTTTTCCAGCGCGGCAATGCGGGCGTCGAGTTCCTCGCGCCAGCGTTCGGAGAGCCGCTGCCAGTCCGCCTGCGTGGGCAGCCCGTCAGTGGGCAGCTCGGCAAAGACCTCGGACACCAGTGCCAGCGGGATCCCGGCCCGCTGGGCGGCCCGGATCACGGCAACCCGGCGCAGCACCGACCTCGGGTAGCGGCGCTGGTTGCCCGCGGTTCGGGCGCTCGAAATGAGCCCCTGGCGTTCATAGAAGTGCAGGGCGGAGACGCTGACGCCGCCGCGCTCGGCCACCTGGCCCACACTGAGCAGTTCGGCGGCACGGGGCTGTTCGGCATTGAGGGGCTGCCCGGCGTCGTCGGGCTCCGGTGCGGGGACGGCCGGGAGCTCCATGGCTTGGCTCCGGCCTAGTTGCCCGCGGTGTGGCGAATGCCGGCGACGGACTGGGCGAGGATCTCGGAGATGCTGTGCGAAATGTCGATGACGACGGCGCGTTCGTCGGCACCCAGCGGTTCCAGGGCGGCCAGCTGGGATTCAAGGAGCGCCGGCGGCATGAAGTGCCCGGAGCGGCCCTGGAGCCGGGAGCTGAGCACCTCGAGGGAACCGTCAAGGTGCAGGAAGATGGTGTCCGGCGCCTTGGCGCGGATCACGTCGCGGTAGCTGTGCTTGAGTGCCGAGCAGGCGATGACGATCCCTGCCGCGGTGGTTCCGGCGAGCTCGTCGCCGACGATTTCCAGCCACGGCCAGCGGTCCTCGTCCGTCAGGGGCGTGCCGGCGGCCATCTTGCTGATGTTCGACATGGGGTGCAGGGAATCGCCGTCCAGGAACGGGATGTCCATGGCGTCCGCCACCAGCGCGCCGATGGTGCTCTTGCCCGACCCCGACACGCCCATGACGATGACTCGGGTGGCGGCGCGTTCGGCGTTGGGCGTTTCGGGGATGTTCACTGGCGTATCCATACTCTCTTGTATACCAAAGGCTGGCGCGGGCGGCCGCATCGGGCCGCTCGCGCCAGCCTTTGTTGCAGATCGGGCTAGAGCCGGGTGTCGAAGGAATCGCAGAAGACGTTCTCGTTGAACGTGCCCTGGAATTCGGAGAGCCCCTGGATCTTCTCCACCGTGGCCCGGATCGCCTCGCGGGTGCCGGCGTGGGCGTGGATCGCGGTCTTGACCATGGGCATGTCGATGAGGTGGTTGGGCTGGTTCAGCGAAACGAATACGGTGGGTACCTCGGTGGTGTACCAGGGGATTTCCGCCGCCATGGGGGTGGACCACTTGATCCTGATGGCGGCCTCCTGGGCGAAACCCTTCACATTCGCGAAGACGAACGCGGCATCGTACTTGTCCGCGTAATCGGCCGTGGCCTCCTCGGAGATGACGGACATGAAGTTCACGCCCTCCTCCCCCGCCTCGGTGCGCTGGTCCGCGGTCTTGAAGGTGTGCACCTCAAAGCCGGCCCGCTCCAATTCCTCCGCCACCACATCCAAATAGCCCAGGGGGTCCGCGCGGGTGAAGTCGGAGCCGCCGGAGATCCCGTACAGCCGGATGCGCTTGTGCGTGGCCGGGGTGATGGGCAGGTTGGCGGCGGTGTCCTTGACCAGGGTGACCGTCTTGTCGGCAATTTCCGCGGCAATGGCCAGGTGGTCCGGGGAACCGATCGCGGCCAGCGCCGCGACGGGCGGCACCAGGGTGTCACGGTCCGCCGTGTGGAGCCCCAGCGATGCCTTCAATGCCAGGATCCGGCGCAGGGCGTCCGTCAACCGCTCGTCGGAGATCACGCCGTTGCGGTAGCCCTCCAGCATGAAGCCGAAGTCCTCCGCGGGGTTGCGGAAGAACAGGAACATGTCGCAGCCGGCCGCGATGGCCGCAGGCACCAGGTCCTTGCGCTTCATGGCCTGGGTCATGCCGATCATTTGGGACGCGTCGGTCAGGATCAGGCCGTTGAAGCCGAGCTCGCCGCGCAGCAGCTCCCCCAACAGTTCCGGGGCCAGGGTTGTCGGGAGCACGTCCGAATCGGCAAGTCCGGGCCGGAAGCGGCGGGAAAGCTCGGGGGCGCCGATGTGTCCGGCCATGATCGACTGCACGCCGTGGCCGATCATTTCCCGGTACACATGCCCGTAAGTGCGGTTCCATTCCTCGTAGCCAAGGGTGTTGTAGGAGGTGACCACGTGCTGGTCGCGCTCGTCGATGCCGTCACCGGGGAAGTGCTTCATGGCGCAGGCGGTGGGGGATTCGCTGATGCCGTCGAAGTATTCCTTGGCCCGCTCCACCACCACCTCGGGCGTGTTGCCGAAGGAACGGGTGGAGATGACGGTGTTGCGCCAGTTGTAGTGGATGTCCACGATGGGCGCGAACGCCCAGTTGCAGCCCAGCGCCGCGGTCTCGACACCGGCCACCTGCCCCATCTTCCGGGCAATGGATTTGTCCGGGTGGGAGCCGGCCTGCAGGTGGGTGGAGACGAAGGTGCCGTCGTCGCAGCTGCCGGCGCCGCCCATTTCCGGGTTGGATGCCACCAGCAGCGGGATCCTGGTCTTGGACTGTGCGTAGCGGATGTGTTCCTGCACCGCCCCCGAGGGACCGGGCCGGTACCGCATGCCGCCCACGTGGAAGTTCTCCAGCACCCCGTCCAGGTACTCCGGGGAGTAATCGTTGTTGTGGTTGATGAACAGCTGGCCGATCTTCTCTTCCAGCGTCATCGACCCGATGGTCGACTCCACCCAGGCCACGCCGGCGTCGTCGAGCTTGAACGGGGCTGCGCGCAAATCCACTTCGTAGGGCACTGCTACTCCTCTTGCTTTGGGGTCTATAGGTTGGTGGCGGGCACGGTGCCGCGGAGCCGGACGACGGCGCCGGCCACGAGGGCCTCAACGGGCGCCGAAATGTCCATCACCACGGCGGCCTCGTCGGCGCCCAGCGGTTCGAGCGTTGCCAGTTGCGAATCGAGCAGCGTGGCCGGCATGAAATGTCCGGACCGCCCCTCGAGCCGGGAGCCGAGGACCTCGCGGCTGCCGTCCAGGTGCAGGAAGACCGTCTCGGGTGCCTGCTCCCGGATGGCGTCCCGGTAGCTCCGCTTCAGGGCGGAGCAGGCTACCACCAGGCCGTTGGCGGAGCCGGCCAGCTCACGGCCCACCGTTTGCAGCCATGGTGCGCGGTCGTCGTCGTCCAAGGGCGTGCCGGCGGCCATCTTGGCGATGTTATCCATGGGGTGCAGGGAGTCCCCGTCCGTGAACGGCAGGCCCAGATCGTTCGCCACGAGGGCGCCGATCGTCGTCTTGCCGCAGCCGGAGACTCCCATGACCACAATGTGCCGGGCAGGCGACGGTGCGTGGGTCACCAGTCGTGGACCGTTCCGTCAACGAGGCGGTTGTACGGCAGGTAGGCCTGCTGGTACGGGAATGCCTTGGCGGCCTCCTCGTTGAATTCGACGCCGATGCCCGGGGTCTCGCCCGGATGCAGGTAGCCGTCCTTGAACGTCATGGACTGCTGGAACACTTCATTGGTCTTGTCGGAGTGCTGCATGTACTCCTGGATGCCGTAGTTGTGGATGGCCAGGCCCACGTGGAGCTGGGCGGCGAAACCGATCGGGGAAATGTCCGTGGGGCCGTGGAAGCCGGACTTGATCTGGTACTGGGCGGCGAAGTCCATGACCTTCTTCAGCGGCGAGATGCCGCCGAAGTGGGTCGAGGCGGCCCGCACATAGTCAATGAGCTGTTCCTTGATGATGGTCTGGTAGTCGTAGACCGTGTTGAAGATTTCACCGATGGCCAGCGGCGTGGTGGTGTGGTGGCGGACCCAGCGCAGGGCTTCCTGATTTTCGGCCGGGGTGCAGTCCTCGAGCCAGAAGAGGTCATACGGTTCCAGCGACTTGCCCAGCTTGGCGGCCTGGATGGGCGTCATGCGGTGGTGGCCGTCGTGGAGCAGGGGAAGCTCGGGGCCAAACTCGTTGCGGACCGCCTCGAACACGGTGGGCAGGTGGCGCAGGTAGGCGCGGGTGTCCCAGTCCTCTTCCTGCGGGAACGCGCCGCGGCCGGCGGGCTCGTAGTCGTAGCGCTCACCCGAGGCCTGGGCCTGGGCGGCAACACCGTAGACGGCCTTGATGCCGGGGATGGCGGTCTGGATGCGGACGGACTTGTAACCCAGTTCCAGGTGTTCACGGACGGAGTCGAAAAGCTGGGGAATGTCCGCACCGGAGGCGTGGCCGTAGGCCCGCAGGCCGTTGCGGGAGGCGCCGCCCAAGAGCTGGTAGACCGGCATGCCGGCAATCTTGCCCTTGATGTCCCACAGGGCCATGTCGACGGCGGCGATCGCTGCCATCGTGACAGGGCCGCGGCGCCAGTACGAGCTGCGGTACAGGAACTGCCAGGTGTCTTCGATCCGGTGCGGGTCCTTGCCGATGAGCAGCTGTGCCACGTGCTCCTTCAGGTACGCGGCGACGGCGAGTTCCCGGCCGTTGAGCGTGGCGTCACCAATGCCCACGACGCCTTCATCCGTGGTCACCTTCAGGGTGACGAAGTTGCGGCTGGGGCTGGTGACAAATACTTCTGCGGAAACGATTTTCACGAGGAGGTCCTTCCAGGGTGGTGGTTGCTGAGTGGAGTTCTAGTTGGCGGGGGCTGCCGGCGCGGCCGGGCCGTCGTCGTCACCGGCCTGGGCCGATGCACCGGGTTCGTTGCCGGCGACTGCCTGGCGTGAGGCCTCGAGGCGTACTTCGCGGCGTTCGGTGATCTCGGCGACGATCTGCTTGTGCTTGGCGTCGGTGAGCGGGTAGATGAACATGACGACTATTGCGAGAATGGCGAACACCATGGGCAGGAGCCCGGCGCCGGCACGGATGCCCAAGATGGCATGCTCGCTTTGCTGTGCTGCGCCTGCGGTGTAGCCACCCCAGGCAAGTGCGAAGGCGGCAAGCGCGCCGCCCACGGCCTGGCCGGTCTTCCGGGTGAAGGAGAACAGTGCGTAGGTGATGCCCTCGGTGCGGACGCCGGTCTTCCATTCACCGTATTCCACGGTGTCGGCTTCGAGTGCCCATACCAGCATGCTGACCAGCAGGATTCCCACCTGGGTGATAAGAACGCCCGCGAATGCAAGCCACACCATGCTGGAGGGCGCGAAGAACACGATCAACCCGCCAAGGCCCATCAGGACTCCGGCAACCAGGTAGATGTTCTTCTTCCCGAATGCACGAACCAAGCGGGGCAGGAAGCCGGCCATCCCGAATGTCAGGAAAATGTTCACGATGGACATGACTGCGTAAAGCGGCAGCGAGTGCAGCACATCGCGGAAGTAGTAGATCTGGACCGTGCCGACGGCCAACTGGCCGGTGAGGAAAAGGAAGGAACTCACGCACAGCAGCAGCAACGGCTTATTGCCCTTCAAGGTGGCAAGGCTCTGCTTCATCGACACCTTGGCGACCTCACGGACCACGCGTTCGCGGGTGCTGAAGACGGTGAACATGTACAGCGCGGTCCCGACCACGGCGAAGATGAGCGTCATGGTGGTGAAGAGCGGCTGCAGCTTGGCCCCGTCCTTCATCAGCGGCGCAATGAAGATGCCCAGGAAGGAACCGACGGCCACGGCGCCGATGGTGCGGGCGCTGGCCAGCTTGGCCCGCTCGCCCACCACCTGGGTCATGGCCCCGGCTAGGGAGCCGTAGGGAATGTTCACGAAGCTGTAGGCGAGGCCCAGCAGCGCGTAGCTGACGTAAGCCCAGAGCAGCATGCCGGACTGACCGATCTGCGGGATCGAGAAGGCTGCAACGCTGAGCAGCAGCAACGGCACGGAGCCGAACATAATGAACGGCCGGAACTTGCCGAGCTTCTTGTGGTATGTCTTGTCCACGAAGCGCCCGGCAACGATGTCGGAGAATGCGTCAAAAATGCGGACCACGAGCAGCAGCGTCCCGGCGGCCGCGGCACTGATGCCGGCGACGTCCGTGTAGTAGAGCAGCAAGAACATGGTGGCCGTTGTGAAGGCCAGGTTGTTGGCGGCATCGCCGGCGCCATAGCCGACAATGCTGAGCTTGCGTAGCGGCCGCGCGGAGGCGCCGTCTGCAGCGGTGGTACTGGTCTTTTCTTGTGTCATGGTCATCACGGGCTCCTTTACCCAATCACCGGCAATATGTTGGCCGTGTGCACTATGCGCCACCACGGCCGTGGTGAGATGTACCCCAAGCGCCCGGGTCCTTTTCCAGGAACCTTTGTCGCAACATCATCGTCCGTTTGTGAGCTGAATTACTATTAGTAAATCAGCTCAGACAACTTTTGGCAACCGTTTGCCAACATTTTCTTAACATGTTTCCCACGAACCCGGGCGCAAGTAGGCCGCCGGCGCCTTCAGAGGACAATCCGAAGGCACCGGCGGCCGGGGTCAACTGTCAATCGCTTGCCACTTTGGCCCGCGAAATCACCGGTTGTAGCTAGGCGGCGCGGACCATCGAGCGGTCCGAGGCGAGGGATGCCAGGAAGGCAACAACCTCCGGCTCGGCCGCAAGGTCGGCGTCCAGGATGGCCACGAGCGCACGCAGGTCCTCCCCTGCCGGCAAGGCAAGGGCGGCACCGAGTTCCGCAGCGGCGGCGTCGGCAATCTCCGCGCCGTTGAGCCGGCCCTGGCGCAGGAACGCCACCCAGGCGGCGATCATGCGCGCGGCGGCCTCACCGGTCCTGCCGGCGGCACGTTCGGCCTTCAGCACGGGGACAGCGCGCATTCGGAGCTTGCTGGAGCCGTCCATGGCGATCTGGGCCAGGTAGTGGGCAATGCGGCTGTTGCTGAAGCGATCGCGCAGCGCCGCACGGTAGGCCGGGATGCCCAGGCCTTCGGCGGGCAGGTTGCGCTCGGCCTCGTCCCAGAAGTCTTCGATCATGGCCTCGCAGACGGGGTCGGCCAGGGCCTGCGCCACGGTGGTGTGGCCGCGCAGCTGCCCGGCGTAGGCCATGAGCGAGTGGGCGCCGTTGAGCAGCCACAGCTTGCGGTTCTCAAAGGCCTCGATGTTCTCGACAAACACGGCTCCGGCGCTTTCCCAGTCCGGGCGCCCGGCCGGGAAGTCGCCGCTGAGCACCCAGTCCCGAAACGGTTCGGTCACCACGGGGCTGGAGTCGGCAAAGCCTGTCCCGGCGGCCACAAGCGCAATCTCGGCGTCGGTGGTGCGCGGGGTGATTCGGTCCACGGAAGTGCCGACAAAGCTGACGTTTTCCGCGATCCAGGCACCCAGCTCCGCGTCGGCCGCCTCGGCCAGCGGGACGATCGCGGCACGGGCCGCTGCACCGTTGTGGGCCAGGTTGTCGCAGGAGACCACGGCGATGGGACCGGCGCCGGAGCGGCGGCGGGCGTCAAGTGCCTGGACCAGGCGCCCCGCCGCGGTCACCGCCCAGCCGGGCTCGCCGCCGTCGTTGGCGCCGTCGTTGCTGACGGCTGCCTTGAGGGTTTCGATGTCGGCGGCGACGGCAGGGTTCGCGGTGTCCAGCGCACCATTGGAGGCCAGGTTGTAGGCGGCCTCGGTGATGGTCAGCGTCACGATTGCGGTGGCCGGGGCGGCGACCAGGCGGGCCAGGGTGGCCACGTCTGCGCCGTCGTGGGCCTCGACAATGCTGGTCATCAGCTCAAAGCTGTCGCCGCCCTCGGCCCGTTCGATGAGCGTGAACAGGCCATCCTGGGCGGCGAGTGCCACGGCGGCGTCGGGGCGGCGGCCCGTGAAGGCGGCAATGCCCCACTCTGCGGCGTCCGAGGCGTGTTGGGTGTACCAGGCCTGGTGGGCGCGGTGGAAGGCGCCAAGGCCCAGGTGGACGATCCGCACGGGGGCGGCGGGCCCCACGTTGGCGGCGGCGCGGGTCAGCGGTTGGACGGATTCGGTGGTGCTCACAGTTTGAAGGCCCTTCGGGGTGCGGCGTCGACGATGTCGACGATGATTTCGTGGGCGCGGGCCTCGCTGATGCGACGCTCGGCCGCGAGGCGGGACAGGAAGCTCGCCTCGATCCGCCGGGACGTGTTGTGCCGGGCCGGGATGGAGCAGAAGGCGCGGGTGTCGTCGATGAAGCCGGAGGACCGGGAGAAGCCGGCCGTCTCGGTCACGGCGGAGCGGAAGCGCAGCATGGCGTCCGGGGCGTCCAGGAACCACCACGGGGCGCCGATGAACACCGACGGGTAGAAGCCGGCCAGCGGGGCGATCTCCCGGGAGAAGACGGTCTCGTCGATCGTGAACGGAATGAAGTGGAAGCCGGGTGCGGTGCCGAAGTCCTCCAGCATGGGCCGCAGCGCCTCGGTGTAGCTGACGGCGAACGGGATGTCGTGGCCGGTGTCGGCGCCGAAACCCTTGAAGGACGCCGTGTGGTGGTTGCGGAAGACGCCCGGGTGAATGGTCATGACCAGGCCGTCGCTGACGGACATGCGTGCCATCTGGTACATCATGTGCGCCTCGAAGACATCGGCGTCGACGGCCGTGGCCTCCCCACGCAGGGCCTTCTCGAACAACGCCTGCGCCTCGGCCTGGCCCAGCCGCAGGGTCTGTGCGGTGCGGGCGCCGTGGTCGGCGGAGACGGCGCCGTGCTCCACGAAGTACTGACGGCGGTTTTCCAATGCGCGGATGTAGCCGGCGTAGCCGCCCACGCCGTCACCGGCCGCGTCGATCAGTTTCTGCACGCGTTCGGCCCAGCCGGCCGCGGCAAACTTGATGTAGGCGTCCGGACGGAAGGTGGGGAGCACCCGGCCGGTGAACGTGGGGTCCTTGGCGATGGCGGCGTGCGGCGCCAGGTCGTCCAGGGGATCGTCCGTGGTGGCCAGGACCTCGATGTTAAAGTCCTTGAACAGCTGGCGGGGACGGAACGCCGGGCTCTTGAGCTTGGCGTCCAGCTCATCGAAGAGTACGTCGGCGTTCTCGGCGCTGACCTCCCGGCTCAGGCCAAAGACGTGCTCGAAGGAATCGCGCATCCAATAGCCGGAGGCCGTGCCGTCAAACAAGGGCCAGGCCTTGGCGAATTCACGCCAGGTCTCGCGCGGTTCCACGGCCGTGGTGCCGCCCATGCGCAGCTTCTCCAAGGGGACGCCGCTGGCGTGGATCAGTCGGGTGACGTAGTGGTCCGGGCTCACCAGCAGCGTTGCGGGGTCCGGGAAGGGGGTGTCGAGTTCCAGCATGGCCGCGTCGACGTGGCCGTGGGGGGAAATGATCGGAAGCGCCTCGACCTCGCTCAACAGTGAGCGGGCGATGCTGCGCATTCCCGGGTCGGCCGGAAGCAGGCGGTCCGGATCGGCGGCTAGGGACGTGGACTGCTCGATTGATTGTGACATAGATCAATCGTGAGACAGCCGCGCCATTTTGTCAACCGGTTGCCAAAAGTTGCCGGAAGTCAGTTTCCCTCGCGTTCGGCCCGTCCCGTGGAGCCGCGCAGCACCAGCTCCGTGCTCAGCGGCGGCAATGGTGCGCTGTCGCCGACGCCGTCCAGATCGGCCAGGATGCGGCGTACCGCGGAGTCGCCCGACTGGCGCAGCGGGGATTTAATGGTGGACAGCGGCGGCGTAGTGAAATCGGAGCCGAAGATGTTGTCAAAGCCCAGGATGCTCAGCTCGTCGGGAATCCGCACGCCGGCCAGTTGCAGCTCCTGCATGAGGCCAATTGCCATGAGGTCGTTGTAGCAAAACACACCCGTGGCGCCGCTGGCCCGCACCGCCGCGGCGGAGCGCCGTCCGCCGTCGACCGTGGGCACGCCCGAGGCCACCACGGTGACCTCGATCGAGGACCAGTCGCACCGGGCCTTGATGCTTTCCCAGCGCCGCGCGGACATCCAGGACCGTTCCGGGCCGGCCACATAAGCCAGCGAGGTGTGGCCCAGGGCGGCCAGATGGCGGACGGCGTCGGTGACGCCGGCGTCCGTGTCGGCAACGAGGGAATGGACGCCATCCACGGAGCGGTTGATGACCGCAATCGGTTTGTCTGCGGCCAGGAGTCGGATTTCGTCGTCGGAGAGGCGCGGACTGGCCAGGATGATGCCATCCGCAGTGGCCAGCATGCGTTGGGCGGCCCGCATTTCAAGCTCGGCTGACTCGGCGGACTCGGCAAGGACCAACGTGTAGTCGCGCTCACTGGCGGCGGCCTCGGCGCCGCGGATCACGTCAAAGTAGGCGGGGTTGGTGATGTCGGAAACGATCAGCCCGATCGTGTTGGTGCGCCCCGTGGGCAGGGCCCGGGCAAAGACGTTGACCCGGTAGTTCAGTTGCGCCGCGGCATCCTCGATCTTCTTCTGGGTCTTTGCCGAAACCCTGCCGGGTTTGCTCAGCGCCCGGGACACCGTGGAGGGGTTCACTTCGGCAAGCGCGGCGATGTCGTAGATCGTGGGTGCGGATTTGCCGCCGCGGTGTTTTGCGGCGTCGAGGGGTGAAGTGGGTGTGTCGCTCAAGAAGGTCCTCCGGCGGTAGCTGCAACTGCCATCGTAACCCGGCAGAGGGGCCGGATATCGGCATATCCGGCCCCTCTGTTGAACTATTCGCCGCCCACTAGGCGCGTTCGGGGTACTTGCCCTCTTCGCGGATGCGCTTGTTGAGCAGGGACAGGAATTCGTCCTCGTCGAAGTCCAGGCCCACTTCTTCGCCCTTCCAGCTGGAAAGGTGGATGGCGTTGGCCAAACGGACCCCGTTGATGCCGTCGGAGCCCGGTGCCAGCAACGGCGTCCCGTCCAGGACGTTCGCCGCAAAGTTCTCCAGGACGCCGGCATGCTGGGCACCCCACTGCGAATCGAACTCGATGACCTCGGTGGTCAGGTAGTCGTCCATGTTCAGCTGGCCCGTGAACAGGCGCATGACGTCGGACATGTCCATACCCTTGCTGAGCTCGCGCTCGGGCTTCTTCAACCGGGTCACGGTGGCGGTCTTGGAGCCCTCCACCACGATCTTGCCCTGGTCTCCGAGGATCTCGAAGCGGTCGGTGCCGGCCATGTCGTGCGTGGCCGTGACGAAGGTGCCCGTGGCGCCGTTGCCGTAGTCGACAATGGCCGTGACCTCGTCCTCCACCGCGATGTCCCGGCGGAAGCCGTAGGAGACCTTGGAGAAGACGGACTTCGGCACGCCGCAGATCCACTGCCACAGGTCCAGCTGGTGCGGAGCCTGGTTGACCAGGACGCCGCCGCCCTCGCCGCCCCAGGTGGCGCGCCAGGCGCTGGAGTCGTAGTATCCCTGCGGACGCCACCAGGTGGTGATGATCCAGTTGGTGCGCAGGATGTTGCCGATCTCGCCGTTGTCGACGATCTCCTTCAGGCGCTTGTACAGCGGGTTGTTGCGCTGGTTGAACATGATCCCGAAGGACAGTTCCGGCTTGCTCGCGGCGAACTCGTTCAGTTCCTTGACCTGCTTGGTGTAGACGCCGGCCGGCTTCTCCACGAGGGCGTGGATGTCGCGCTTGAGCGCGGCGATGCCGATTTCCGGGTGCAGGTAGTGCGGGACGCAGGTGACGACGGCGTCGACGTCGCCGCTGTCCAGCATGGTCACATAGTCGTCGTAGACGTGCACATCGGGGTAGTTCTCGCCGGCGAGGTCACGCTTGGCGGAATCGGTGTCGGCGATGGCGCCGATCACCGTGTTCGGGACTTTGCCTTCCGCGATCAACTTGGCGTACATGCCGCCCTGCTGGCCGAGTCCGATAATGCCGAGGCGTAGTTTCTTGCTCACTTGTATCGTTTCCTTTTCGTTGCTGAAGTTCTTTGTGCGGTGATTGAGCTTGTCGAAATCACAGGTCTCGCTCCCCAGCCGCTCCCACTGCTCGCAAGCTCGCAGCGGGCCCCTCGCGGCCGTGGGCCCAGGCTCGACCAGCGGTCAGAAGCGGTCTTTGAAGCCCATTGCGACCAGGTTGTCGTGGGAGGTTTGCAGTGCTTCCCACACCGTGCGCCCGTAGAGCTCGTCCTGCTCAACGAGCAGGTACTGTGCGCCGGCGGCCTCCGCGGCGGGCACGATCGAGGCGAAATCGAGGTTGCCCTCGCCCACCTCGGCGAACTGGACCACGTTCTTGAATTCGGTCATGAAGCCGGCGAAGTCGCCGGTGTCGAGCATCCCGAACGCCTCCTCGGCAAGGGCGCCGATCCGGTAGTCCTTCAGGTGCACCATCGCGGTGCGGCCGGCGTACTTCTCCAGGGTGCGGACCGGGTCGAGGCCGCCGCGCTGGACCCAGTGCACATCGATTTCCAGGCCCATGGCCGGGGAGTTTTCGTTGATGATGTCCAGCATGTATTTGCCGTTGAACTTCGCGAACTCGATGTGGTGGTTGTGGTAATAGAGGCTGATGCCGTGCTCGGCGAGCCGTTCGGCGTAGCTGTTGGTCTCCTTGGCGAAGTCCACCACGGCGTCGATCGACTTCATGGCCGGGAACGGCAACATGCCGATGCGCAGCAAGTTCGTGTCCAGGCGCTTGGCATCGTCCACGATCTTCTCGAAGTCGTCCTTGAGGGATTCCCCCGGCCGTCCCACCGGCTTTTCCATCATGACGGACAACGAGGCCACGTCCATTCCCAGTTCGCTTTGGGCGCGGTCCAGTTCCGCAACATTTTCCGGTGTCATCGGGATTTGTGAAATCTCGACGGCGTTGTAGCCGATCTCGCTGACCTTGCGGAGGGTGTCGAACGCACCCGCCTCGGCAAAGCTGTCCTTGAGCATCATTGCTTGTACGCCTATTACGGCCACGTCATTCCTCCATTGATGGTGGCTTCCGGGTGGAAGCCGTTGTTCCTTGTGGGTAATTCCTTCAAGTGTCCCGCCGGTCAGACCGGCAGGCCAGCCTGAACATCTTGTTGGCGCTGGATTTCCAGCAACCGGTGCCTGTCCGCCCGCCGCTTTTCCTGCCGGTCCGGGTCGGGCACGGGGGAAGCGAGCAACAGGCGCTGGGTGTAGGGGTGCTCCGGATCCGTCGTGACCTGCCGGGCGCCGCCTTGTTCGACGATTTCCCCGTGGTACATGACGGCGACGCGGTGGCTGATGTGCCGGACCACGTCCAGGTCGTGGGAGACGAACAGGTAGGAGACTCCGGTGTCGCGCTGGATCTGCAGGAACAAATCCAGGACCACGGCCTGGGTGGAGAGGTCCAGTGCGCTGACGGGCTCGTCGCACACGATCAGCTTCGGGGACAGGGCCAGGGCCCGGGCGATGGCCACGCGCTGGCGCTGGCCGCCGCTGAATTCGCGCGGCAGCCTCTCGACGGCGTCGGATGGCAGGCCCACCTGGTCCAGCAGCTCCTTGACCCGTTTGCGTGCCGCAGCCGGTTCCTGGCCCTGGACCTTCAGCGGCTCCGCCAGGATGTCGCCAATCTGCAGGGCCGGGTTCAAGGAGGTGTAAGGGTCCTGAAAAACCACCTGCAGGTCCTTGCCAAGCCGGCGGCGCTCGGTTCGGCTGGCATGACTGATGTCGTTGCCCTCAAAAGTGATGGTGCCCCGGGTGACTGGCGCAAGGCCCAAGACGGCCCTGCCCAGGGTGGTCTTGCCCGAGCCGGACTCCCCCACCAGGCCCAGGGTCTCGCCCGGCTTGATGGAAATGTTGATGTCGGTCAGAGCCCTGAATGGCTTGCGCCGAAAACCCTTCAACGGGTATTCAACATCGAGACCGGTTACTGTGAGCAGCTCTGAACCGGTGCCCGGAACTTCAGTGGTGTTCACAGTGCCATCTCCTTCTCATCGGGATTGTCGCCACGTGCTGCTGCCTGCGCGGCGGTGATGCCGGCGGACACCAGCATGGTCATGGGTTCCTTGCCTTCAAGCATGGAGCCCAGGAGCTTTTGTGTGTAGGGGTCCTTCGGGTTGCGCAGAATGTCGCGGACATCCCCTTCTTCAACCATCCGGCCATTTTGCATGACAGCCACCCGGTCGCACAGATCGGCCACCACGCCGAAGTTGTGAGTCACCAGGATCACGCCCACGCCGAGGCGCATTTGCAAGTCCCGAATCAAGTCCAAAACGTCGGCTTGGACCGTGACGTCAAGGGCCGTGGTGGGCTCATCGGCGATGATCAGGTCCGGTTCGCAGCTGATGGCCCCGGCGATCAGCACGCGCTGCGCCATTCCGCCGGAGACCTCGTGCGGGTACGCATCAAAGGTCTTTTGCGGGAACCGAATGCCGACGTCGTCGAGCAGTTGGAGGGCGCGCTTTCTGGCCTCGCCCTTGGAAATCTTCAGCACACGCACCATGGGCGTGACCAACTGGTAGCCGATGGTAAAGGCAGGGTCCAGGTTGCTCATGGGTTCCTGGGGGATATAGGAAATCCGTTTGCCCCGGAAGTCGCTGAGCCGTGCCTGGCTCACGCGATCGTCCGTCGGCGCAACCGTGTACTGGCCGTCAAACTGGATGCTGCCCGCCACGATCCGGGCGTTGTCGGGAAGCAATCCAAGGATCGAGAAGGCGGTCTGGGATTTGCCGGAACCGGATTCACCAACAATGCCCAGCACTTCACCGCGGTCCACATGGAAGGAGACATCGTCGACGACCTTCTTAATGGAACCGTCCGCCTGCGGGTAGCCCACGCCCAGGTGGGACACCCTGACCAGGTGGTGCTCAGTGCCGGTCTCGACGGTGGCCGCATTAGTGCGGTCGGGGCGCTTCCGGCTCGCGGCCAGGGCGGCCTGTGCGGAATTGCTTCCCCGCTTGGGTGCCTTGATCTTTTCGGCATCTTCGAGCGCATCACGGATGGCGTTGCCCAACAATACAAGGGCGCCGATGGTCAGGCCAATTGCCAGGGCGGGCCAGACCAGCAGGAGCGGGCTGAGGTAGATGTTCTTGAAGCCCTCATTGAGCATGACGCCCCAGGTGGCCACGGCGGGGTCACCCAGGCCCAGGAACTCCAAACCGGACTGGATGGCGATGGCGACGCCGCAGATAACAGCGGTTTGGATGATGATCGGTGCGCGTACCACCGAGAAGATGTGGCGGGAAATGATGGTGGCGTCGCTGAGGCCGGCCACTCGGGCGGCATCAACATAGAGCTCGTTGCGGACCGACTGCACGGCGGTGCGCGTCAGGCGGAAGTAGCCGGGGCTGATCAGGATGCCAAACGCGACCATGGAGATCCAGACGGACGGGCCGAGGGCCGCGCGGACGGTCAGGAGCACGATGATGCCGGGCAGGCTCATGAGGACGTTGACCACCCAGTTCGCAACGGCGTCGAACTTGCCGCCGTAGTATCCAGCGATGAGGCCGGAGGGCAGGCCGATGGCGATGGCGACCGCGGCGCACAACAGGGCCGACAGCAACGTGGTGCGGGCGCCGAACACGAGGCGGCTCCACACGTCCCGTCCGACGCTGTCGGTGCCGAGGAGGTTGACGGCGTCGCCGGAGGCCAGCGTCTTGCCGATGTTGGCGAAGTTCGGGTCGAAGGGGGCCAGCAGGTTGGCGAAAACTGCCAGGACGATCATGAACAAGATCACGACGATGGCGGACAGGCCCAGCGGGTTCTTGAGGATCTTCACAATGACGTGGGACCGGACGACCGTCCCGGTTTGGCCGACGAGCTCGGCGGGTTGGGTCAGGCTCATGACACACGCACCTTGGGGTTCAGCCAGCCGTTGATGAGGTCCACCAACAGGTTGACGATGATGACGATGATGACCGTGTACAGCACCACGCCCATGACGAGCGGGATGTCGCCGGTGCTGGTGGACTGTACGGCCAGCGCGCCCATGCCGGGCAGCGCAAAGATTTGTTCGATGATGACGACGCCGCCGAGCATGCCCACGAATTTCAGGCTGAGTACAGTCAGCCCTGCGGGCGCGGCACTGCGCAGCACATGCTTGAGAATGATTTCCCGTTCGGAGATGCCGCGGCTGCGAAGTGTGCGGACATAGTCCTTTTCCAGCTGCTTAATGACGGCGCTGCGGATCTGCTGGGCGATGCTGGCGATGCCGTTGATGAGCAGGGCAATGACGGGCAGTGTCATCGAAGCCACCCAGGCGGACGCACCGGCATCCGGGGCGATACTGCTGGTGGCCGGGAACCACTTCAGGCTGATGGCAAAGACCGAGACCAGCACGATGGCCAGAACAAAGTCGGGGATCGCGTCGCCCACCACTGCGGCACCCTGGACCATGCGGTCGATCCAGCCGCGCTTGACGGCGGCTGCGACTCCCAGGAGGGTCGCCACGATGGCGATACAGACAATGGAGACACTGACGAGCGTCAGGGTGATGGGCAGGCGGGTGGTGATGGCGCTGATCACCGGTTCGGACGTAAACCACGAGGCACCAAAGTCACCGTGGAGGGCGTTTGAGGCCCATTCGAAGTAACGGGTCAGCAGTGGCCGGTGCAGTCCCAGCTCAACTTCCTTGGCCGCCACCTGTTCCGGGCTGGCGGATTCGCCCAGGATGTTGCGGGCGATGTTGGCGCTGGAGAAATACAGGAGGCAAAAAGTGACAAAGGATATTGCGACAAGCACCGAGATGCCCGAGACAATTCGTTTGAGGATGAAGGTAACCATGGGGTGCTCCCGGTGGAGGGGGTCAAGGATGGAAGGGTGTGCCGGGGGCGGTGGCCGCCCCCGGCACGTGCGCTGCTACTTTGCGGGCGCGTAGTTGTAGATGGACGGGACGGCCTGCTGCAGCTGCGGCGTGACGTCGATCTTCTTGTTGCTGAAGTACATCTGGTTGATGCGGAACAGCGGGGCAAACCAGGCGTTCTTGGTGATGTAGTCGTTGACGGCCTTGGCCTTCTCCCCGCTCTGCTCGCCGGCATTTTGGACGGCATCGATCAGGGTTGTCAGCTCAGGGGTCTGGGTCTTGAACGGGTTGTACAAGGCAGTGGTGGAGATCATCTGGTTGATGGCAACCCACGGCTCGCCCTGGTAGAGCTGGAACGGCGCCGCCGCGAACTTGCCGCCCGCCATGTCCGGGACAATATTGGCCGGCGGGACAGTTTCCGCCTGCACCTTGATGCCGATGTCACCGAGCTGCTGGGTAATGACCGCAACGATGCTCTCGTAGCCGGAGAACACCGGAATCGTCAGGGTGAAGCCATTGGCGTATCCGGCCTCGGCCAGCAGTGACTTGGCCTTGGCGGGGTCATACGGGTAGGTGTTGTCCAGATCCTGGACGAACGCGCCGCTGGCGGGGCCAAACACCTGGTTCGTCACCGTTCCCTCGCCGAGGTACTGCTGGGCCAGGATGGTCTTGCGGTCAAAGGCGTAGTTGATGGCCTGGCGAACCTTGACGTTAGCCAAAGCCGGGTTCATCTTGCCGTCACGGTCGAAGAGCAGCAGGCCCTGCCAGTCCGTCTGGTACTTGTGGGCCACCATGCCGGCGGCTTCGGCCTGCTTGCCCGTCTTGGGGTCCAGCAGCCCGGCGTCAACCTGGCCGGAGACAAGGGCGTTGGTACGTGCAGTCAGGTCAACCAGGTACTTGATGGTGATCTTGTCGAACTTCTGCAGATCCTTGTCCCAGTAGCCGGCACGCTTGGTGAAGACGTACTGCGAACCCTTGACGGAATCCTTGGCGTCGAAGACGTAGGGACCGGAGCCGTCGGGGGCCGTCTTGATGCCGGGGGTCCCGATGGCCTTGGGGCTTGCCTGCAGGCCCAGGGCCTGGGTCAGGTAGTAGGTGAACGCCGGGTCGGGGGCGTTCAAGGTGATGGCCACGGTGGCCGCGTCCACCACGGCGACGCTCTTGATGGAGGCACCCTGGTAGGAGTCCTGGCCGTTGGCCGTCTTGAAGTGGTCCAGGTTGGCCTTGGCGGCCGTGGCGTCGAACTTCGTGCCGTCGCTAAAGGTGACGTCTGTGCGCAGCTTGAGCGTCAGGACGGTCTGGTCCTTGTTGTACTCCCACGACGTGGCAAGCATCGGATCGAGCTTGCCATCGGGTGCCCGGCGGATGAGCGTGTCATAGGCTGCCTGATAGAACGGCATGGTGTGCCCGATGTGCGCATCCGTCGGGTCGAACGTCTTCAAATCCTGAACACTTGCGAGAGTGAGCGTCGTTGCCGGAGCGCCCGCGGCGCCACCGCCGGCCGTGCCGCCACCGCCACAGGCGGTCAGGGCAATCGTTGCCGCTGCAATGGCGGCCACTGCAGCGTATTTTGGACCAAACTTCATTGTTGGCTCCTCGGTTCCTATAAGGGACGGATGTCGGAATAAGCGGAAAACTTATGTGTGGCGTGTGCCACATTTCCCCCGTGTGAAGATCACATTACGGGGGTTGGCAGTTTTTGGCAACCGATTGTCAAAAGATTCCGGGAAAGTTTGCATTTTGTGTCGGAGGATCAGAAAAATTCTCTTCAAACTTGGTCTCTGTGGATGACAACCGCTTGTTTGGATGCCTTACAAAGCGTCACATCGGCGGCAGCCCACAAGCCAAAATGGGCCCCGAACGGGGCCCATTTTGGGAGGGGAAAGGCTAAGTCGATGAAATGGTCAGGAAATCTGCGCCACCGCGTCCGAATAGCTCTGGGCATAGACGTCCTTGATGATCCGCAGCGTCTTCTGTGCTTCGGCGGGGTCGATCCAGAACGGCCCGTCCTGGCCCAGCTGGGAGTAGAAGTCCTCAATCAGGAGCCGGTGTGAAACACCCCAGTAGTCACGGCCGCCGCTTTCCACGCGACGTTCCGGCACCACCTCGACCCGGCCGTCGTCGTAGGTCACGGTGAGGTCCCCGCGCAGGCTCAGCACGGCCTTTTCGGTCACCACGTCCACCGTGACCGGGGCGTTGACGGGATTGGCCAGGGTTGCGTAAAACACGGAACGGGCGCCGTTGGCGTGGTCCAGGACCATCTCGGCGGTGTCCTCCACCTCGATCGTGTCGCCCAGTGCGTGGGTGGCGGTGTGGCCGCGAACGCCGCTGACCTCACCCACGAGCCACTGCAGCAGGTCCAGCGTGTGGATGGCCTGGTTCATGAGCAGCCCGCCGCCACCGCCTTCCCAGGTGCCGCGCCAGGGCCGGTTGAGGTAGTAGTCGGCGCTGCGCTGCCACATGACAGTGCCGGAGGCGCCCAGAACCCGGCCCAATTCCCCTGTGGACAGCAGCTTGTGCATGGCTTGCGCGGTGGCGTTGTAACGGTTCTGGAAGCAGATGCCGATCCGGGCGGAGCTGCCTGCGGCGGCATCGGCGAGCCGTTGCCCCTCGGCCAGCGTGTTGGCCAGCGGCTTCTCGGCAATCACATTGACGCCACGCTCCAGTGCGTCGACGGCCGGCTGGACGTGCTGGTTGTGGGGCGTGGTGACGTGGACGACGTCGGGGCGCAGCTGTTCCAGCATGGCCACGTGGTCATCGAACCCGGGCACACCCCGGGCGGCGACGGCGGCCGCCAGCCGGCCGGGGTCGGTGTCGCACACGGCCACCAGCTCCGCGCCCTCAATGGCGCCAATGGCGTCGAAGTGGACGGTGGCGACGTCGCCGCATCCAATGATGGCTACCCGGGTCATGTGGACTCCCTCAATCTGTTGAACAGTTCGCTGCTGGAAAGTGCTGAAATGGCCGATGCCGTCCGCGGGCACTGCTAGAACCCTGGCCGCCCGGTCCCGGGATCAGGCCAGGGCAACGCCGAGCTTGTCGGTGACGGCCCGGAAGGCGCGGGCGGCCTCGCCAAAAGCCTGCGGGCCGGAGAATCCGCCGAGTTCGTGCTGGGCGGCCAGGTGCGGTTCAAGCGACGCGAAGCCGGTGTACCCGTCGGCCAGCAGGGCGGCAAGGGTTTCCTCGAGTTCGCCGTCACCGTGGCCGGTGGGCACCACTTCGCCGGTGCCGGCAACGGCATCCTTGACCTGCAGGTATTCCAGGTAGGGGCGCAGCATGGCGTAGGCGTCGGTGTAGGGCTTGACCCCCACCTGGACAAAGTTGGCGTTGTCCCAGGCGGCGCGCAGGGCCGGCGAGCCGACGGTCTCCATCAGATCCAGGACGCGCTCCGGGGTGTCGCCGTAGATGTCTTTTTCGTTTTCGTGCAGAAGTACGACGCCGGCCTTCTCGGCTTCGGCGGCCAGCAGCGCCATGCGCTCCATGACGGCGTCGCGGATCTCTTCGGGCGTCTGCTCCGCTGCACGGAAGTAGGAGAAGATGCGGATATAGCGCGTGTCCAGGGCCTTGGCGACCCCGATGATGCGGCGCAGGCGCTCCACCTCGTGATCGGCCGGCAGGCTGATGTCCACCTTGCCGATGGGGCTGGCCACGGCCGAAACCGTCAGGCCGGCGCCGTCGAGGATTTCCTTGAGCTTGGCAACCTGCCCAGGCTCGAGCTCGACCACGTTGGTGCCCCAGGCGCTGCGGACTTCAATGTGCTTGGCGCCGAGTGCCAGCATGACGGCCGCCTGCACTGCGGGGTCGGGATCGATTTCATCGCCGAAGCCGGAAAGGGTCCAGGTAGCGGTGTTGGCGTTGGGCATGCGGGCCTCCAGGGGGTTCGGTTTACACGGTGCAAACGCGCCCAAACATCCGGCCTGGGTGCCGCACTGCACACTTTATTGCGTAATGGTGAGCCTAAGGCATGGAAAACCTTTTGACAACCGATTGCCAAAATGGTGCAACAAGCCTTATGGTTGCCTTGCAGGACAGTGGCGTCCATCACAATGGCAGTTTCGGCTGGCCCTGCGCCTTCTGCCAGAATCCCTCCTAGGACGTGCCTCCATGACTTTGCCTCTCGACGTTTCGCCGGACCGTCCCGCCACCATCCATGACGTTGCAGCCCTCTCCGGTGTTGCCGCGTCCACCGTCTCCCGTGCCCTGTCCACCCCGGGCCGCGTCAACTTCCGCACCCGGGCCCGGATCGAAGCGGCCGCGGCGCAGCTGCACTATGTACCCAACGCGCAGGCGAAGGCCCTCAGCCTTGGCCAAACCCGCGCCGTTGCCGTCCTGGTCGCGGACATCACCAACCCGTTCTACTTCGACATCATCCGCGGCACCCAGCTGCAGCTCAAGGCCGCCGGCTACCGGCAGTTGCTGGTGGATACAGAGGAATCCACCGAGGTGGAGGTCAACACGGCCGAGCAACTGCGGCAAACAGCGGACGGCCTCATTTTGACGGCATCACGGCTGAGCAACGAGGCGCTGATGGAAATGGCCGCCAAGATGCCGATCGTGACCATCAACCGCGACGTTCCGGGAGTCCCCTCGGTCATGCTCGACACGCCCACCGCCACCAACCAGGCACTGGACCACCTGATCTCGCTGGGCCATACGCATATTGCGTACCTGGCCGGCCCCGAAACCTCCAGTTCCAGCCGTCGCCGGTGGGAGGCGTTGTCGGCGGCCGCCGAGGAACGCCAGGTCAAGGTGGTGCGGTTGGGTCCCTTCGCCCCGCGCACGCACTCGGGCGCCGCGGCGGCGGACGCCCTGGTGCATTCGGGGGCCACCGCCGGCATCGCCTTCAATGACCTGATTGCAATCGGCATGTTGCAACGGCTGCGCGAACGGAAAGTCCGCGTACCCGAGGACATGAGCATCGTGGGTTGCGACGACATCTTTGGAGCCGACTTCTGCAGCCCGCCGCTGACCACGGTGACGGCTCCGGTGGAACGGGCCGGCCGGGATGCGGTGACCATGCTGTTGAGCCAGCTCAATCCCGGCTACGGCACGACGCCGCGCACCCACGCCGTGCTGCCGACCCACCTGACCATCAGGGGCTCCACCGGGCCGGCACCCGTGCACTAGCTCCGCACAACGGTTACCAGCTCTGCGGCAGCGGCCGGCCCTCCTCGTAGCCGGCAGCCGACTGCACGCCGACGATCGCGTTGGAGCGGAACGCCTCCAGCGATGACGCCCCCGCATAGGTGAACGAGCTGCGCAGCCCCGCGGTGATCATGTCCAGCAGGTCCTCGACGCCGGGGCGGGCCGGGTCAAGGTACATCTTGGAGGTGGAGATGCCCTCCTCGAACAATCCCTTGCGGGCCCGCTCAAAGGCCTGGTCTCCCGAGGTCCGGTTTTGCACGGCCCGGGCGGAGGCCATGCCGAAGCTCTCCTTGTAGCGTCGCCCGTCGGCGTCGACCTGCAGGTCCCCGGGGCTCTCGAAGGTGCCGGCAAACCAGGAGCCGATCATGACCTGGCTGGCACCGGCGGCCAGGGCGAGGGCGACGTCGCGCGGGTAGCGCACTCCCCCGTCGGCCCACACGTGCGCGCCCAGCTCCGCGGCCGCCGTCGAACATTCCAGCACGGCGGAGAACTGGGGCCGTCCCACGGCCGTCATCATGCGGGTGGTGCACATGGCGCCCGGTCCCACACCCACCTTGAGGATGTCCGCGCCGGCCTCCACCAGGTCGCGGACGCCGGCCGCGCTGACCACGTTGCCCGCAGCGACGGGAACGGCCGGGTTCAGGCCGCGGACGGCCCGCAGTGCGTCAAGCATCTTGTTTTGGTGCCCGTGGGCCGTGTCCACCACGAGCGCGTCGACGCCATACTCCAGGAGGGCCGCGGCCTTGGCCGAGACGTCGCCGTTGATGCCCACGGCGACCCCAATCCGCAGGCGGCCCGTGGCATCCACGGCAGGCTGGTAGATGGTGGATCGCAGCGCACCGGTGCGGGTCAGCGCGCCAAGCACGTGCCCGTCCCGCACCACGGGGGCAAAGTCGGTGCCGGCCGAGTCCAGTATGGCAAAGGCTCCGCGCAGGGCCAGGTCCGTTTCGGCCTTGGCCTCGGCGGCGGTCATGGTGCCGGCATCCGCCCGGGCGCGGATGGCGTCAAACGGGGTCGCGTCAATCGTCAGCGCCTTGCTGCGCATCACGGACGCCAGGGAGGAGAACCTATCGACGCCTTCACAGTCGGCACCGCGCACCAGGCCGACAAATACGCCGTCCTCGACCACCACCACTGCGTTGTGGGCCCGCTTGGTCATCAGGTGGACGGCGTCGACAACGATGTCGGCCGGGGACATGGTCAACGGGGTCTCAAACAAGGTGTCCCGCATCTTCACCCATTCGGTGACGGCGCCAAGCACCTTCAACGGAATGTCCTGGGGCAGGATCGCAAGGCCGCCGCGCCGGGCCACCGTTTCGGCCATCCGCTTGCCCGAGACCGCCGTCATGTTGGCCACGACCAGCGGGATGGTGGTTCCGGTGCCGTCACCGCTGGAGAGGTCGACGTCGAGCCGGGAGGTGATGGTGGAGCGGGAGGGGACCAGGAACACGTCCGAATAGGTGAGGTCCGTGGCGGGCGGGGTAAGAAAACGCATGTGCACTCCAACTAGTGGGTCGATGGTTGCCGCAGCGGCCAGTCGGGCCAAGGTGGCGGCACTTCCCGAGTCTAGCCAAGACGCGCGCCCAAGGCGGTTCGGTGACGGGGAAATGCGGAATTTTGATCCCGCCGCGGACGCGCCGAAGCCCAGATTGGCATGCAGCCTGCGAAGCTCACTAGACTTACAGGCGGTAAGGGTTTGAAGGATCCTTTGCCATCGATCGAATAGGTCCTGCGGCTTTGGGGCTGAAGGCATCCCTCTGCGGGTGTTTTTGCGCCGCACGGCCTATGCATAGCGGGCAACAAGAACTCATGGAAGAGGCGTATTACACGTGCCAGAGCAATCCATCCACCGTCTACCCGAGGAATTTGGCGGAAACGAGTGGCTCGTCGATGAACTGTACGAGCGCTACCAGGCCGACAAGAACTCCGTGGATACAAAGTGGTGGCCACTTTTTGCATCCTTCGACGCCGACGAGGCCGCCGGCAACGGACGCCACACTGCAGCCAATTCCGCCCCTGTCACGGCCCCGATCCCGGTAGTTCCGGCCCCCGCTGCGGCAACGCCCGCCCCGGTGGCACCGACGACGCCGGCCGCCACCGCCCCGGCAGCTGCCGCGGCACCGGCTGCTGCGGCGCCCGCTGCTCCGGCAACAGCCCCCAAGGCACCCGCGGCACCCCGTCCGCCGGCCCCCGCCAAGGATGCCGCCCGCACGGGCACCACCCCCATCCCGGCCCAGCTCCCCAAGACCGCCAAGGACAACTCCGTCCCCGACAAGGCCGTCGAAACCGTGCTCAAGGGACCGGCCAAGGCCATTGCCGCGAACATGATCTCCAGCCTGGAGGTGCCCACCGCCACAAGCGTGCGCGCCATCCCGGCGAAGCTGCTGATTGACAACCGCCTTGTCATCAACTCCAACCTGGCCCGCGCCCGTGGCGGCAAGGTCTCCTTCACGCACTTGATCGGTTACGCCGTCATCAAGGCACTGGCCGCCTTCCCCTCCATGAACGTCTCCTACGACGTCATCGACGGCAAGCCCGTGGCCGTCCAGCCGCCCCACGTAAACTTCGGCATCGCGATCGACATGCCCAAGCCGGACGGCACCCGCCTGCTCATGGTGCCGAACATCAAGAAGGCGGAGACCCTGAACTTCGCCGAGTTCTGGCACACCTACGAGGACCTGATCAAGCGTGCCCGCAACGGCAAGCTCACGGCCGACGACCACGCCGGCACCACGGTTTCGCTGACCAACCCCGGCGGCATCGGCACCGTCCACTCCGTGCCGCGGCTGTCCAAGGGCCAGGCCGCGATCATCGGCGTCGGCGCACTGGACTACCCGGCCGAGTACCAGGGTGCCAGCCCCAAGATCATCGCCCAGAACGCGGTCTCGAAGATCCTAACGCTGACCTCCACCTACGACCACCGCGTCATCCAGGGTGCCGGATCCGGCGAATTCCTGAAGAAGATCCACCAGCTCCTGCTCGGGGCCGAGAACTTCTACGACGAAATCTTCGAGTCGCTGCGCATCCCGTACGAGCCCGTGCGCTGGAGCCTTGACCTGCAGGTGGACCCGGCCGACGAGATCAACAAGGTTGCCCGGATCCAGCAGCTGATCCACTCCTACCGCGTGCGCGGCCACCTGATGGCCGACACCGACCCGCTGGAATACGTCCAGCGCCGCCACCCCGACCTTGACGTGCTCACCTACGGGCTGACCCTGTGGGACCTGGACCGCGAATGGCCCACCGGCGGATTCGGCGGCGCACAGAAGCTGCTCCTGCGCGACATCCTCGGCGTGCTGCGTGACGCGTACTGCCGCACCACGGGCGTGGAATACATGCACATCCAGGAGCCCGAGCAGCGCCAGTGGTTCCAGGACGAGCTTGAGCACCCGTACTCCAAGCCCAGCCGCGAAGAGCAGCTGCGCATTGTCTCGAAGCTGAACTCGGCCGAGGCCTTTGAGACGTTCCTGCAGACGAAGTTCGTCGGCCAGAAGCGCTTCTCCCTGGAAGGCGGCGAGTCCCTGATTCCGCTGCTTGACTCCATCATCTCCGACGCCGCCGACGACGGCCTGGACGAGGTTGCGATCGGCATGGCCCACCGTGGCCGGCTGAACGTGCTCACCAACATTGCCGGCAAGACCTACGCTCAGGTGTTCCGCGAATTTGAGGGCACCCAGGACGTTCGCAGCATCCAGGGCTCCGGCGACGTCAAGTACCACCTCGGCACGGAGGGTACGTTCACCTCCGACGCCGGCAACGAGACCAAGGTCTACCTGGCCGCGAACCCGTCGCACCTGGAAGCCGTCGACGCCGTGCTTGAGGGCATCGTCCGCGCCAAGCAGGACCGCCTGGACCAGGGCGAGAACTTCCCCGTGCTGCCCATCATGGTGCACGGCGACGCGGCCTTTGCCGGCCAGGGCGTTGTGTCCGAGACCCTGAACCTGTCCCAGCTGCGCGGCTACCGCGTGGGCGGAACCATCCACGTGGTGGTCAACAACCAGGTGGGCTTCACGACGTCGCCGTCGTCCTCGCGTTCCTCCGTGTACTCCACGGACATCGCCAAGATGATCCAGGCGCCCGTGTTCCACGTCAACGGCGACGACCCCGAAGCCGTGGTGCGCGTGGCCCAGCTGGCGTACCAGTTCCAGCAGCGCTTCCGCAAGGACGTTGTCATCGACATGGTCTGCTACCGCCGTCGCGGCCACAACGAGGGTGACGACCCCTCCATGACGCAGCCGCTGATGTACAACCTGATCGAGGCCAAGCGCTCCGTCCGCCGCCTGTACACCGAGGCCCTGATCGGCCGCGGCGACATCACGGAAGAGGAAGCCACCCAGCTGCTCCGTGACTACCAGGAACGCCTGGAGCGCGTCTTTGCCGAAACACACGCGGCCCAGACGTCCCCGATCCCGGTCATCACCAAGGACGCCGCTGCCGTCTCCGACCTGGAGCGGCCCATCGCCCAGCAGGCGGACTCCGGGGTCAACGACCCCAAGGTCACCGCCATCTCGGCCCAGGTGCTCGGACGCATCGGCGCCGCCCACACGGCCATTCCGGAGGGCTTCACGGTCCACCCGAAGCTCAAGGCCCTGCTGGAAAAGCGCGAGACCATGTCCCGCGAAGGCGGCATCGACTGGGGCTTTGGCGAACTCGCCGCCTTTGGTTCGCTGCTCCTTGAAGGCGTCCCCGTCCGCCTCGCCGGCCAGGACTCGCGCCGCGGCACGTTCGTGCAGCGCCACGCCGTGTTCCACGACCGTGCCAACGGCCGTGTCTGGACCCCCATTGGCGGCCTCAGCGAGGACCAGGCCAAGCTGTGGATCTACGACTCCCTGCTGAGCGAATACGCGGCCATGGGCTTCGAATACGGCTACTCGGTGGAACGCCCGGATGCGCTGGTGCTGTGGGAGGCCCAGTTCGGCGACTTCGCCAACGGCGCCCAGACCATCATGGACGAGTTCATCTCCTCAGCCGAGCAGAAGTGGGGCCAGCGGTCCTCGCTGGTGCTCATGCTGCCGCACGGCTACGAGGGCCAGGGCCCGGACCACTCCTCGGCCCGCATTGAGCGCTACCTGCAGATGTGCGCGGAGGACAACATGATCGTTGCCAACCCGACCACGCCGGCGTCGCACTTCCACCTGCTGCGCCGCCAGGCCTACAGCAAGCCGCGCAAGCCGTTGATCATCTTCACGCCCAAGCAGCTGCTGCGCCTGAAGGCCGCCGCGTCCAGCGTGGAGGACTTCACCACGGGCGGCTTCCGTCCCGTGATCGGCGACCATGCCAAGGTTGACGCCAACGCCGTGGACCGCGTGGTGCTGGTCTCCGGACGCCTATACTACGACCTCCTCGCCGCCCGCGAGAAGGCCAACGACACCAAGGCCGTGATCATCCGCGTCGAGCAGCTCTACCCGCTGCCGTTGGCGGAGATCAAGGCCGAACTGGCGAAGTACCCGAACGCCGAGGTTGTCTGGGCCCAGGATGAGCCCGCCAACCAGGGCCCGTGGCCGTTCATGGGCCTGAATCTGGCCCCGGAGCTGGACAAGAAGCTGACGCGGGTTTCCCGTCCGGCCTCCGCATCCACCGCAACGGGTTCGGCGAAGAACCACGCCGTGGAGCAGACGCTGCTCGTCAAGCAAGCATTCGAACGCAACTAAAGCGGTGACGATGCCCGGTCTGCTCGACAGGCCGGGCATCTTTCATTTGATGGACCAGGAAAGGGATGCCGTGGAAAAGCGGGAACTGCGAATTGTGGCAGTGGGAGACGAGCTGGTAGCCGGAGTGGGCGATCCCCGAGCACTGGGCTGGCTTGGCCGGGTTCTTGCCAGGACGCCGCAGGAGAGCGTAAGCGTTGAACCTTACATTCTGGCCAGCCCGCGGGAAGGCACCGAGGCGCTGGCGGGCCGCTGGCTGCTGGAGGCGGGGAAGCGTTTCGACGACTTCCACGAAAACCGGCTCGTCATCGGCCTCTCCGGTCGCGACATCGAGTACGGCCTGTCCACGGCGCGCAGCCGGCTGAACCTGGCGAACATCCTCGACGGCGCCACCCAGCTGAACATCCCGGTGTTCGTGGTGGGCCCGCCGCCGTCGCTGGACCCTGCCCTGAACAGAAAACTGGCGGAGCTGAACACGGCGTTTGCCGACGTCACCACGCGGCGCAAGCACCACTACGTGGACACGTTCTCCCCCCTGCAAAACCACGAACAGTGGCGAAACGACGTCGCCGTGAACGGCGGCGCCCCCGGGCAGGCCGGCTACGGCCTCATGGCCTGGCTGGTGCTGCACCGCGGCTGGCACCAATGGCTGGACCTCCCCGAGGCCGGCTAGGCCCCACCCAGCCGACCCGCAGCAGGGATCGAGAATCCACGTGGTTTTCGATCTTTGCTGCGGGTCAGCTTTTTAAGTTTCGCGATATATCTTGAAATCCCCCAGAACGCGTTATATCGTGTTCCTACAACGCGATATAACGTGAACGGGGTGTTGCAATGAATGAACGGACATGGTCGGTCGACGAACCCCTGACCATTGAATTTGACGGCTTGTCGGAGGTGCGCCTGGCCCTGGTCAAGGGGCGCTTCGACATTGTCGTGACGGAAAGCCCGGTGGCCACGCTTGAGATCAGCGAGGTGGAGGGCCAGCCGCTGGATGTCACCTTTGCCGACGGCGTGCTGAAGGTGGAGCACTTCAACGCCGCCAACTGGCTGACCCGCCTGATCAACTTCCAATCCACCGCGCGGGCCGTCATGAGCATCGCCGTGCCGCCGGGGACCACTGTCAACGCCGCCACGGTGAACGGCGACGGCATGGTCAGCGGGAGCCACAAGACCACGCTGCGCACCGTGAGCGGGTCATTGATGTCCGACGCCACGCACGGGATGCTGAGCCTGGACACCGTCAGCGGGGAGATCATTGCCCGCAACCACACCGGCCACCTGGCGGCCAAGAGCGTTTCGGGCGAAGTAACGGCGTCGGGATGGCTGGATTCAATCCGCGCCAGCACCGTCTCGGCCAACGCCACCTTCGATGTGTTCGGCACGCCTTCCAGCCTGGTTGCCAAGTCCGTCTCCGGCGACATCACCGTGCGGCTGCCACAGACCGTGGGCGTGGCCGTCACGGCGTCCAGCGCCTCGGGAGTCGTGGTGGTGGGCGAAGACCGCTTCAGCAACCCCGGCCAGACCACGCACACCTCGGCCGGCGCCAAGGCGCCGCGCCTGGAAGTGCGCACCTCCACGATCTCCGGAAACCTTTCGGTCCTCTTTGCCGAACCGGCCGACGACGGAATGGCGGCCGGTTCCGCCGAGAACGGGCCTGCCGACGTCGGGCCCGGCGACGGCGAGCCCGGCGACGGCGGCTTCAACGAATCCGGGGAGGGAAGCTGATGGCCGCCGTCTTTGCCCACGGCGCCCTGCGCCTGTACCTCCTGGCACTGCTGGAGGAGGGCCCCAAGCATGGTTACGAGGTCATCAAGGCACTCAGCGACCGCTTTGGCGGCACCTACTCCCCCAGTGCCGGCACCGTGTATCCGCGGCTGGCCAAGCTGCAGGAGGAGGGCCTGGTGGAGACGGCCCTTGACGGCCGCCGCACCATCTACACCCTGACCGATGCGGGCCGGGCCGAAATTGCGGACCGGCGCGAGGAACTCGCGGGGCTGGAGGTGGAGATTGCCGCCTCCGTCCGGCGCCTGGCCGACGATCTCCGCCATGACATCCGCGAAAACATGCGCAGCCTTCGGGCCGACCTTGCCGCGGGGGCCGAAGCCGCCAAGAGCCGCGCCAAGGAGCCGCCGGCGCGCCCGGGCCCCGGCGCCACACAGCGCAGGCTGCGCGAATCGGAGCTGTTGCTGCAAAAGTTCCGCGACGATCTGCGCGTCGACCTGCGCCTGCAGGCGGCCGCCGCGGAACTGAGCGAGCTGACCGTCGAGACCCTGCGCACCATCCTGGACCAGGCCGCCGTCGCCGTTCGCACCACCATGAAGGGCTGAACCGGCGGCGTCCGTGGCGTGCCGGTTAGGCGAGCAAGTGCCACTTATGGGAGACTAGAGGGCAGATCTTATTCGGATCTTTTCAATGATTGGAGGCAGCTATGTCAAAGCGTTCACGCAAGCGTCGGGACCGTAAGAGTGGCGGCGCAAACCACGGTAAGCGCCCCAACACGTAAGTCTTGACTTATGAACATAAAAGCCCGCCCCCTCGCTTGCGAGGAGGCGGGCTTTTTCATGCCTGCGCAGGCATGCCCCTCCCACCAATGGGTCGCGGCGGACGGCGCTAGGATGGAACGGAACCACTCCCACTCCGAAAAGCGAGAAGTCCGCCCATGCCCGCCCGTGTCCTGCTGATCATCCTGGCCGTAGCGGCATGAGCGTTAACGCGAACACCTCCGGCAGAGCGGATATTTCGAGCCGGGACGACGTCCTGCGGCTGGTGGAGGCCTTCTACGCAAGGGCTTTCGCCGATGATCTGATCGGCCCCATTTTCACCGAGGTGGCGCACATGGACCTGGCCGGGCACCTGCCGATCATGGCCGACTTTTGGCAGACGGTGCTGTTCCGCGCCGGACTGTACAAGCGCAATGCGCTGCAGGTGCACTTTGACCTTGATGCCAGGCAACCACTGACTGCCAAACACTTCGACCGTTGGCTCCACCTGTGGAGCGCAACGGTCGATGATTTGTTCAGTGGCGAAAAGGCCGAGCTCGCCAAGGTGCAGGCCCAGCGAATCGCCGGATCCATCCACCGCCGCGTAACGGGCCGGCGGGCCAGCGAATACGGGACCATCGCCGTGCGCCCGGACCCGCCCAAATAGCGGGTTCCCGAACAACGGCGGCGCCGGCATTAGACGCCGGCGGGCTTGCCTTCGTGCAGCCGGGCCAAAATGGCGGCCTTGAGCGTCTCGGGTGCGGCTTCCTTGCAGGAGCGCTTCACCACGGTGCGGATCACGCATTCAAGATCGTACTCGTGGGCGCAGTCGGGGCAGCCATCGAGGTGGGCCTTGATGTCCGTCAGGTCCGCCTTGGACAAGGCCCCGTCCAGGTATTCGTAAATCCGGGCAATGCGTTGGTCGTCGCAGTCACCCAG